>JAQVDP010000008.1 GCA_028698335.1 Nevskiales bacterium
CGCCAGCAGGCTATCCAGCAACGCAGACGGCACAGCCGCATTCTTCTTCTTTACGGTCATCGCTACTCCTTGGAGCGAGGCAGTCTCCTGCCTCATGACCGTTTACACAAAATCTGGGACACGCCCCCCGGTAACGGCGAAATTCAGCACAGGTGCGCGCCCAAAATCGTCAGAACTATCAAAAATCAAATCAACGCGTCTACACGCGCCAATATTCCGCAGTTACGCAGCGGTCTCAGTCCGCCAGCAGGCTATCCAGCAACGCAGACGGCACAGCCGCATTCTTCTTCTTTACGGTCATCGCTACTCCTTGGAGCGAGGCAGTCTCCTGCCTCATGACCGTTTACACAAAATCTGGGACACGCCCGGTCTTTGTCATGACGCCCAACGCCAAGCTCACTCGACGAAAACCGCGCAGCGGTTTTTGGTCGAGTGAAGCGACGTGTTATGTTTTTTGTCCTTCACAGAAGACATTACATACCTTTCCCCAGAACTGATCTGCATTCTTTCTTCTTTCACGTATATGATCTCTGGCTGAGACTATGCGTTCTTCTCTATTACTGCCTTGTGGGTAGAAAGTCATCTTGGCGTTGTTGCAAACCTTGCATGACAACGCCAAATTACCCTCTTCATCATCACCGCCTTTTGATTTTGGGATAACATGATCAAATTGCACCGAGTCCCAAGCAATACGATCTTGAATCAAGTCAGAATCACAATATTCGCATTTGCCGTTTGCTCTAACAAAAACAATGGCATCTCTTTCTGAGTAACCTAGATCCATCATAGCTTTGAGTTTATCTGTCACGCGCCAACCTTCTTTTAATAAACATAACGCTTTATTAAGGAACCAAGTCGGTTCCATAACTCCGAAATAGGTTCCATAATCTGGAACGTGCAATGACAACTATCTGATTTATAAAAAGGGAGGGTAGGCATATGCACGCAAACGGCACCGGAAACGGTAACGCTGCAGGAGGGCAACGCCTTCTGGATCGTGTCAGAGCCGAGATTCGAAAGAAGCATTACAGCCTCAGTACGGAAGAATCCTATGTGGGCTGGATTAAACGCTTCATTCTGTTTCACGGCAAGCGACATCTCCGTGACATGGGCGCACAGGAAGTCGAAGCGTTTCTGAGCGATAGAGCGCCTGCAATACTCTGACATATAAAGAAATAGCCCCGCAGTCTCCTGCGGGGCCTTGTTCTCTTGGATGTTTCATTGCCGGGCACGCCCTACGCGACGCTGGGCTCCCGGCCTTGCCGGGGGCCCTCCACGCCGCTTGAGGGCTTCACTTCTTGGATTCCTGCTCCAGCATGCCGGCCATGCCCTGTTTGGGGGCATCCGCCTTCGGCGCCGCCGGGCGCGGGGGCATGCGCGGCATGCCGGGGAAGCCGATGGCGAACTGTTCTTCCATGGTGGTCATGTCGTCTTCGGAATAGCCCATGGACGCCATGATCTCCTTGGTGTGTTCGCCGACCAGCAGCGGCCGGCCCTGGATCACGCCCGGGGTGTCGGACAGGTTCACCAGCAGGCCGATCTGGTCGAGCTTGCCGACCACCGGATGCGGATAGGAGACGACCCACTGCTTGTTCTGGAACTCGGGGTTGTCGTGCAGCTTGCGGGAGAACTCGGCGTCGACCACTTCCACCGGCACGCCGGCTGCGTCGAGCTTCGCGAACCAGTTGGCGGCGGTGTCGGTCTTGAGGCGGTCCCCGATCAGCTTGGTCAGTTCGGCGTCGTTCTGGTGGCGCGCGTCGTGGCTGGCGAAGCGCGGATCGGTCACGCAGCCGGCGAGGTCCAGCACCGTGAACAGTTCGTCCCAGTGCGACTGGTCGGCGAGCACGAAGCACAGCCAGCCGTCCTGGGTCGGGTAGATGCGATGACCGGCCGAGTAGCCGACCTGGTCGCCGCCGATGCGCGGGCGCTCGAAGCCCTTGCCGTCCGGCGTGGCCACCGCGTAGCTGGTGTTGAGCAGCGCGGCGTTGATGATGGAGGTGTCGACGAACTGGCCCTCGCCGGTGCGGTCGCGGTGGTAGATGGCGTTGCAGATGGCCACCGCGGAGAGGAAGCCGTTGCCGGTGTCGCCGAAGCTGGTGAAGCTCCACAGCGGACGGCCGGTTTCGCCATTGCTGCCCTCGCGACCCATGCCGCCGTCCTCGAACTGGATGCCGGACAGGCAGGCGCCGGTCTGGTCGTTGCCGGGCAGGCTGGCGCGGGCGCCGCGCTCGAAGCCGCGGGTGTGGCAGTAGATCAGGTCAGGCTTGAGCTGCTTGAGCGACTCGTAGTCGATCTTCAGGCGCTCGGCGGCGTCGTAGCGCATGTTGTGCTGGACCACGTCCGCCTGCTTGACCAGATCCAGCAGGATCTTCATCGCGCGCGGGTCTTTCAGGTTCAGCGTGATGCTCTTCTTGCCGCGGTTGGCCATGTAGGCGATGTGCACGCGGTGCCAGAACAGGTCATACAGGCCGTTGATCTTGATGACCGTGGCGCCGAGGTCGCTGAGCAGCTGCGTGCCGAACGGGCCGGCGATGGCCAGGCCCAGATCCAGCACGGTGATGCCTTCCAGCGGTGCCTTGAGATCACCCTTCTTCGCGGCGGCGGTCGCGGCCTTGGCCTCGGCGATGATCTGCGCGGCCTCGGCCTTGACCTCATCGGTGTTCGCGCCCGGCGCGACCGGCGGCGCACCGGGCTTGCCCTGGGTCACGCTCATGTTGAAGGCGTTGCCGACGGTGCGGATGGTGCCCAGTTCGGGGTCCTGGGTCTCGGTGACGCAGCCGTCCTCGAGGAAGGCGGGGTCGGCCAGCGACTCCTCGATGCTGCGCACCGGCTGCATCGTCATCTCCGCGGTGGCGGCGGCGTCGACCCAGTCCTTGACCGGGAACTTGGCGACGGCCTCGGCGAGGATCGGCTGGTAGTGCGACATCACCAGGATCTCTTCGGGGCCCGTGCCGAAGCGGTCCGGGTCGTTCTGCACGGTGAGGTCGGGCGAGGCGTTGAGGGTGTCGCCCTGCGAGGCCTGCAGGATGAAGCGCGGGTTCGGCACCCAGTTGTGCAGCCACTTGCCGTCCTTGGCCTGGAAGTGGCCCTTGGGCGACTTGCAGTTGAGGATCCAGGTGTCGAAGCCCGGCGCGTCCGGCTTCTCGGCGCGCTGCCAGACGCCGGCGGCGCCGGCCATCGCACCCTGCAGCAGCGAGGTCTCGACCCACTGGCCCTTGCCGGTGATCTCGCGCGCGCGCAGCGCGGCGCTGATGCCGAGCGAGGCGTTGAAGAAGGCGCCGAGGCTGGGCCAGTACGAGGCCACGAACAGCGGACCGTCGCGGTCCGCACCCTGCACCCAGTCGCGCGGGATCTCCAGATCCGGGAACGGGTCCGGCAGGCCGCTGATGTGGTTGAGCGCGCCTTCTTCCCAGCCGCGCTGTTCGAACATCAGGCCGGTGCGCGCCTGCACCAGCGCGTCGTAGGCCGGGCGCTTGCTCAGCGCGTTGTCGCGGCCGTAGCCGGTGATCGAGCAGTAGATCAGGCGCGGGTTGAGCGCGGACAGGGTCTTGTAGTCGATGCCCAGCCTCGCGGTGGTGCCCGGCGCGTAGGACTCGACCAGCACGTCGGCCTGGCTCGCCAGCGCGAGAAAGGCCTTTTTGTCGTCCTCGGTCTTGAGGTCGAGGATCGCGCTGCGCTTGCCGCGCTGCCAGACCTTGTAGCCGAGCTGGCCGCGGAACGGGTCGCCCCCCGGCGGTTCGATCTTGGTGACCTGGGCGCCGTTGTCGGCGAGCAGCATCGTGGCCATCGGCCCGGCGATGCCCCAGCTCAGGTCGAGGACTTTGAGGTCTTTGTAAACACCAGCCATGTCACTTCTCTCTCGTGTCGTAGGGCGGATCGGCGTCTGGCGCGCGATCCGCCGCGTCGGTGTGGGTGCGGCCGGGCCTCAGCCCAGCCCGAAGGTCTTGAGCGCGTTGCCGGAGGTGATCTTCACGCGGTCCGCCTCGGGGATACCGGCCTCGGCGAACTGGCTGACCACCTGCGCGCGCGAGTTCGGCCAGCAGGTGGCCGGATGCGGGAAGTCGGTGGACCAGTACAGGCAGTCCGGACCGAAGTACCGGTAGCAGTCGGCCAGGCCGCGGGGCTCGTACATGAACGTGGCGCCGCACTGGGCCTTGAAGGTCTCGCTCGGCGGCCGCTTCACGCCGGGGAACTCGTAGTGCTGGTGCATGCGCGGGTCGAGCAGCGCCTCGAAGAACCACGGCAGCCAGCCCAGGCCGGGCTCGACGAACAGCACCTTCATCTTCGGGTACTTCTCGAGCGTGCCGGTGAGGATCCACATGCAGATGGTCTCCGCCAGCGGCGCCCAGGCCAGGCCGGTGAAGATGCCCTTCTGCGGGGTCGGATCGCGGCGGAACACGTCCCACAGCGAGGCGCGCAGATCCAGGTGGTTGAGGATGGTCAGGCCGGCCTCCTCGATGGTCTTCCACAGCGGCTCGTAGCGCTTGTCGTAGAAGTCCGGCAGCCCCAGATCCGACGGGAACGGCGTGAGCTGCACGCAGCGCGCCTTGCGATCCCGCGCCAGCCGCTCGACTTCCTTGACCGCGAAGTCGATGTCATACAGCGGCAACTGGTAGGCGCACATCAGGCGCACCGGATCGAAGGCGGCGAAGTCCGCCATCGCGTTGTTGTAGCCCTCGAAGACTTCCTTCCAGTTGTCGCCCATCAGATGCGGATTGACGATCTTGGCGCCGGCCAGCTCGGGGAAGATCACCTCGGCGTAGACGCCGTCCAGATCCATCGCCTTGAGCTTGCCTTCCGGGTTGAAGTGACCGGGGTCCTTGGACGCTTCCGGATCGACGAAATCCTCCAGCTCCAGGTTCTTCTGGCCGCCGCGCAGCACGCGGGCCGCGTATTCCTCGGCCTTCCTGTTGGCCTCGTCCCAGACGCCGTGCAGGTCCTTGCGCAGGCGCTCCTTGACCCATTCGTCGGTGAAATGCACGTGCGAATCCACCGATACGAGCTTTTCCTTGGCCAGCTCCGTCATTGCACATCCTCCAGTCGCGTTCTCGCCTGACCCGGCGTCGCGCTCCGGTCCGGAAGGCCTGAACCCCCGCCGGAACGCCGTTTTTACGGGCATCTGCGATCGACCATACCCGTAGCCTCGGAACGGCCGCCTGCCTCAAACGGGTGAGTTTGTGAACAGGCTTCGCCAAATGCCGCGGGGCACAAAAAACCCGGCGAAGAACGCAGCCTCCGCCGGGTCGGTTCGCCGATGCCGGCGGGCGGCTTCAGAACGTAAACTGCGCGCCGAAACTAACGTAACGCCCAGCATGGGCGAGCGCCGCCAGTTGCGGATCGCCTGCAGAACGTCCGTAGACATCACTCCACTCCCAGTACCGCCGATCGAACGCGTTGAACACACCGGCACGCAGCGACACGCGCGGAGCCGGAAAATACTCGCCCGTAATGTCGACCACGGCATGGCCCGGCGCCCTGAACTGCGGCGTGCCGGTGTCATCGGCGGGGTCTCGGCTGTCCACCGCCATCAAGCGCAGGCGCAGAACACTGCGCGTGGTGCAGCGATCTACCGAGAGTACCAACTTGGCCGGCTCGACGCCCGGAAGTGGCTGTTCGGTGTCGCGGTCCTCACCGCGCAACCAGGCTCCAGCAAGTTCGGCACTCCACCCGGGAGCGACGAAGAACTCCAGATCCTGCCGCCAGTTCAGCTCGATCCCACGAATCCACGCGCGTTCGATATTACGGGACTGGAAAAGGCGGGTGCCCGTATCCGGATCGACGCCGATGAAACTGTTGCTAAGAATGAAGTCACGGTAGCGCGTCTCGAACATGCTCAGCTCGGCCTGGGCCCGGGCGCTGCGATAGCGCAGACCAAGTTCGACTGCCGCACTGTGCTCTGGACTAAGATCGGGATTTGGCAGCGCCTGGGCGTTCACGGTGGGCAGATCAAGGCCCAGATTGACGTCAAAAGCTGGTGGAGCGCGGAAACCTTGCGTGTACTGCGCAAATCCACGCAGGTCCGGAGTCATCCGGTAGAGCAGGCCGAGGCGCGGCGTCCACGCATCGTTGCGCAAATCTGTAACGCCCACATGCGGCGAGCCGCTCTCGAATCGCGGATCGGAATGCGCATCAAGCCGATAGTAGTCATAGCGCACACCCGGGAGAAGGGTCAACGCCGAGCCTGGCGCCCGCAGCTCAGCAGTGACATAGCCCCCCAGATCAAATGTGTCGGTGTTCGGAAAATCACGGCGCGGAAAAGACTCGCCCAGGAGCACCGTCGTCCGGCTGCCATCCTCGAGATCAGTCTGTACAGCGTCGCGGCCCTCCTGCAGATGCCCGGCCGTGCCCTCAATGCCGTAACCCAGCGTCTGCGTCCACCCGCTCCTGCTCAGTGGTTGGCGCACGTCGATCCCAAATCCGGTCACGCGCTGGCTGAATTCGAAGACCCGCTGCTGGCGTACCGGCGGATCAGCCTGTTGCCGATATTCGTCCGTTTCCTGGGTCACCCAGGCACGTGTCGCATAGACGCGCCAGAGCACACGGCGACGCCCCGCCGGCGCGGACTGCTCGAACTCGGCACCAATGCGCCAGGCGTCCTGCGCATCATCGGCAGCCAGGGCAGTGGTGTTGATGAATCGCCCCTGCCCAAGGAGTGTCTGCACCTCCGTGTCGCGCTGGACCTGACCGTAATCGGCAAGCAGGCGCAGGGTGCCAGTGCCGGCGACCAGATTGGACTTGAACAGAGCCGAGTCACGGCGCCAGCTCTGCCGGTCGACGGGATCGGCGCCGGCGGTATCAAGTTCGTGTCCCTGACGGCGGGCCAGGGCCAGCAGTGCACCGCCTCCGGACCACCCCCATGCCTGCGCCATAGAGGCGCCAAGCTGGTCCCGGTCACCTGCGTACAGACCGAGCACACGCCCACCGCGCCCGGATGCTCCTATCAGGTCCTCCGGATCAAGCGTCTCGACTGCCACGACACCACCTAGTGCCCGGCTTCCGTAGAGACTGGACGCAGGCCCACGCAGCACCTCCACTTCACGAACCAGGCCAAGCTCCGTGTAGTCACGGCCGCTGTCCGCATACGAACCAACACTGAACTGCTCAGCAACGGGGATGCCGTCTACGAGGGTCAGCACGCGATTGCCTCCCAAGCCACGGATACGGAACCCGCCGCCTCCGAAGCGAGTACCGCCACCATCGACCTGGATCGCCGGCTCGTACCGGAACATCTCGCGCAGGTCCGCCGCCAGCTCGGACTGTGCAGTTTCCGCACTGAGCACTGACACCGATGCCGCCACGTCCCAGACTGCACCCGGATGACGCGTGGCGACGACGACGATCGGATCAAGCGCTGCCGGCGCACCCTCTCTTTCTGCATGGACCGCGCCCGCAACCAGCCCGCCCAGCAACACTACCGCCCGCGCTGCGAGCGCGTAGGCAACCGTTCGCCTCGGCCCCCGGTCAATAAACGTCATTTACGGTATTGTAGACGTTGAACTTGCCGGTTGGGGTTACGATATCCGTGCCCTTGATCACCTTCTTGAGCTCGCGGGTCCTGTCATCGACGACGACGATCGCCGACTCCTCCTCCTTGCCGCTCCACACCGAGAACCAAACCTCGGTCCCGGTGGCATCGTACTCGGGCTGAACAACCCGCTTTGGGCCTGGTCCCAGATTGGCCCACTCCGCGATCGGCAGAACCGTATAGCCATCGTCGAGACGGTCGATGTTGAATACCGCAACCGACTGGGAGATCTTTTCCTCCGGATTCAGCGGTGAATCCACCCACAGGTTGCGGGACTTCGGGTGTGTCTTGACGAACAGAGAGCCCCCGCCCTGCCCCTTGAGTACCCTTACGACCTTCCAGGCCTGCTTCGGATGCTTCTCCGGATCCGTGCCGATGAAGGTGACCTTGTCGTTGCCCAGCGCGCTGGTAACCCAGACCGGCCCGAATTCCGGATCAACCAGATTGGCTCCGCGACCCGGATGCGGGATGCGGTCAACATCCACCAGCGCCGCAAGCTTGCGTTCTCGCGAATCGACCACGGCGATCTTGTCGGATTGATTGGCTGCAGTCAGGAAATAGCGTTTCGTCGAGTCCCAGCCTCCGTCATGCAGAAAGCGCGCGGCCTCGAGCGTCGTTACCGTCAACGCATCCAGGTTGCTGTAGTCCACCAGCAGGATCTTGCCCAGTTCCTTGATGTTGACGATGAAGTCGGGATGCTCCAGGGAGGCCACGATTGCCGCAACGCGCGGCTCGGGATGGTACGCCTGGGTATCGACCGTGGTACCACGGGTCGAGACGATTTTCTTCGGTTCCAGCGTTTCGCCATCCATCAGCACGAACTGCGGGGGCCAGTACGCCCCGGCAATCGCGATCTTGTCCTCATAGCCCCTGTATTTGGAGGTCTCCACCGAACGGGCCTCGAGGCCGATCTTGATCTCGGCAACACGTTGCGGGGGATCCATCCACAGATCGGTCAGATCGACGCGACCGTCACGGCCGATGGTGTAGACGTATCGCCCCGAATGCGAAAGTCGCGAGATATGCACCGCATAGCCAGTCGGAATGATCGCTACGGGCCTCTTGGTATCGCCGTCAATCAGTGCAACCTTGCCTGCATCGCGTAGCGTCACCGCAAAGATGTTGTCAGTATTGATCTTGTTAAGTTTCTTCTTCGGCCGCTTTTCGGGAGGGACCAGCACCTTCCAAGTCTCCCGCATTTCAGCCATGCCCCATTCGGGTGGCGCCGGCGGCTCATGCTGGAGAAAGCGCGCCATCGCGTCGATGTCGTTGGCGCTGAGCTCTCCGGAGGTCCCCCAGTTCGGCATTCCGGCCGGCGAGCCGAAATTGATCAGGGCCTTCAGATATTCGGTGCCCTTGTCCAGCGTGACATCGGGCGTCAGAGGCTTGCCGGTCGCGCCTTTGCGCAGTACGCCGTGGCACCCGGCACAGCGCTCGAAGTAGATCTGCTGTGAGCGATCGAATTCCGCCTCGCTGATGGCCGGCGCCCCGGGAGAACGCAACTGCCCCATGCCGGAAACCGTCGAAGGTGCGGACTGATACTCCATTTCGGCCGCCGTAGCACCGGGATGTGGCTGTCCGGACGCCCGGTCACCTGCGCCACTCCGCACGCGACCTTCCGCGACCATTGCTGCGGTGAAGCGCACCTCACCTGGGTTGCCCCATGCGCCAAACACGTAGTTCAGTATCTCGGCGATTTCAGTGTCCGACAGGTGCCCCATCGCCGGCATTACGCCGTTGTAAGAAGCCCCGTTGACCGTCAGCGGCCCGCTTCTTCCTTGCAGCACGGTCTCCAGCGCCCGTCCCGGATCGGCCATCAGCTCCGTGTTTCCGGCCAGCGGAGGAAATGCTCCCGCCAAGCCATTACCCTCTTTCTGGTGACAGGCGGCGCAATGGGTTTCGTATAGTCCCCCGTCCGCCTGAGAG
This sequence comes from Nevskiales bacterium, assembly GCA_028698335.1. Lineage (GTDB taxonomy): Bacteria > Pseudomonadota > Gammaproteobacteria > Nevskiales > Nevskiaceae > Solimonas. The sequence continues at coordinate 9,452 of JAQVDP010000008.1, forward strand.
ACCTCAGCCTGATGAACCTGCAGCGCCTTCTCCGCACCCCCAGACACAACCGGGATCCCGAGCAACATAACCGCACCGACCCAGAGCGCATGTTTCATGAAACACCCCCCTCGCATACGTTGGCGAACGTGGGACACCTGGGCAGACGCTAGCCTCATGCCCGACCCAAAGCGTTGATCTGCATCAGCCCATTTGCCCTCCCGCGCGCCAAAGCCGGTCGATCAGGAGGTGCACACATGCTGCAGGACCTCGCATGTAGCATGCGGTAACGGGGGCTGACGGACTCTCCAGACCGCTCCGCCCGCGAGCCAGCCGCTCAGCTCTCCACACTACCCGGACACCCCCTTCACTCGCGCCTCCGCTCCGGGAAAGGTCACGCGCTGCATACCGTAGGAAGTAACAGCCCTCCGGCGAGCCAGCCGCCCCGATGCGAGCTGGAACCCGGCGACGTCAGCGCTGGCGCATCACCCGCCAAGGGGATCCGACGCCCGCGGCGCAGCAGTCGAAACCGACCGGTCGCGGTAGAACCAGGCGCCCAGGGCCGGCAGCACGCAGATCGCGCCGAGCATGTTGACCAGGAACATGAACGACAGCATCACGCCCATGTCGGCCTGGAACTTCAGCGCCGAGAACAGCCAGGTGGCGACGCCGACCGACATCGTGATCGCGGTGAACACCGCGGCGCTGCCGCGCTCGACCATCGCGCGCTCGAAGGCCTCGCGGAAGTCGGTGCCCTCCCCGTTCATGTGGTGCTGGATGCGCTCGAACAGGTAGATGCCGTAGTCGACGCCGACGCCGACGCCGAGCGCGATCACCGGCAGCGTGGCGACCTTGAGGCCGATGTCCATCACCGCCATCACCGCGTTGCAGAACACCGAGACCATGGTCAGCGGGATCATCACGCAGATCACGCCGATCCAGGAGCGGAAGGTGATCAGGCAGAACAGCGCCAGGGCGCCGAAGATCGACAGCAGCATCTTGGCCTCGGCCTCGGACACCGCCTCGTTGGTCGCCGCCATCACGCCGACGTTGCCGCTGGCCAGGCGCAGGTTGACGCCGTCCACCGGGTTCTGGGCGATGAAGCGCTTGATCTCGGACACCACGTGGGCAATCGTCGAGCCCTCGTGGTCCTGCATGAACACGACCACCTGGATCGCCTTGCAGCCCTCGGTGTTGAGGCCCAGCTTGGGATCGAAGGCCTTGGAGCCGGTCGACAGGCCGACCTGGGTGCGCGGCAGGGCGTGCCAGCGCGGATTGCCCTCGTTGAACGCGGCGATGACCAGCTTGCCGACGCTGCCGACACTGACCACCGACTGCACCCCGGCGACGCCGCGCATGTAGGTCTCGAAGCGGTCGATGGTGTTGATGACCTCGTAGTGCAGGCAGGAGTCGCCCTCGAAGTCCTTGGCCTCGACGATCACCGACAGCACGTCGACGCCGATGTCGTAGGAGCCGGCGATGGCGCGGCTGTCCTGGTTGTAGCGCGAGTCCGGGCGCAGCTCCGGCACGCCGGTGCCGGTGTCGCCGATGACCAGATCGCGCGACAGCCACGCCGCGCCAGCCAGCATCGCCAGGCTCACCGCGAACACGATCGACGCCGCACGGGGCTCGGCGCAGGCGCCGATCCAGCGGATCAGCGCCGGACGTCCGCCGCCGATGACCTCCTTGCGCGCGTGCTCGAGGCTGGACTGCTCCAGGCGCAGGTTGGCGAGGATGATCGGCAGGATCATCTTGTTGGTGATGATCATCAGCAGCACGCCGAGGCAGGCGGTGATGCCCAGCTCGTGCACGATCGGGATCTCGATGAACATGATCACGCCGAAGCCGAGGGCCTCGGTCAGCAGCGCCACCGCGCCGGGAATGAACAGGCGGGTGAAGGCGTTGCGCGCCGCGGTCACCGAGTCGGCGCCGTGGATGATCTCCTGGCGCCAGGCGCTGGTCATCTGCACCGCGTGCGAGACGCCGATCGAGAAGATCAGGAACGGAACCAGGATCGACATCGGGTCGATGCCGTAGCCGATCAGCGGCAGCGCGCCGATCAGCCACAGCACCGGCAGCATCGCCACCACCGTGGCGGCGACGGTGATCCGCAGCGAGCGCGTGTACCAGTACAGCAGCACCAGCGTGATCGCGAACGCGATCGCGAAGAAGGTGAACACGCCGATCAGGCCCTTGATCACGTCACCGAGCAGACGCGCGAAGCCGATGACGTTGACCTCGATGTTGTCCGACTCGTACTTGTGGCGGATGTCCTCCAGGCGCTGCTGCACGTCCCAGTAGTCCACCTTGACGCCGGCGTCGGGGTCGTACTCGTGCAGGTCGGCGCGGATCATCGCGCCCTTGAGGTCATTGGCGACGAGCTGGCCGATCTGGCCGGAATGCTCGACGTTGCGGCGCACCTTCTCGAGCTGTTTCTCGGTGCCCGAGTAGCGTGCCGGCACCACCGGCTCGCCCTTGAAGCCCCATTCGGTGATCTCGATGTAGTAGACGTCCGGCGTGAACAGCGACGACACCCGCGTGCGGTTGATGCCGGGGATGAAGAACACGTCGTCGGTGGCGCCCTGCAGCGCCTCCATGAACTCCTTGTTGTAGATGTCGCCCTCGCCCTTCCAGCGCAGGTTCACCAGGATCGTGTTGGCCCCGGAGAAGTCCTTCATGTACTCCATCATCGTCCGCATGTACGGATGCTCGATGGGAATCAGCTTGAGGAAGCCGGGGTCGAGCTGGATGCGGGTGGCGTTGTAGCCGAAGAAGGCGGTGACCATCGCGAACAGCACGGCCAGCACCTTGCGGCGGCCGATCAGGAAGTCGCCCATGCCCTCGACGAAATGCTCCATGCGGCTCATCAATGCACCTCCGCCGCGGCCGGCGCGCGCGGCTGCTGGATGCTCAGGCCGCCTTCACCGGCGGTCATCCAGCCGCCCTGCTTGAGCGCGATCAGATCGGTCAGGCCGTTGCGGCTGGACTCGGACACGACCTCGAAGCTGCGGCCGTTGTCGGTGGAACGCATGATCGCGTTGGCGGCGCCGACCAGCACCACGTTGCCGTCGTCGTCGACGGTACCGCCGAACAGCGAGTCCTGGTCGGGGACCTTGGATTCGGTCCAGGTCCGGCCGAAGTCGCTGCTGTAGAACGCGTGGCCGCGCATGCCGTAGACCAGCACGTCCTTGTTCGGCAGGTTCAGCACGCCGAAGAACGAGCCGGCGTAGATCGGCTCGTCGGTGGTCCAGGTCTCGCCGTTGTCCGCCGAGCGCGCGATCAGGCCGCGCTCGCCGACCAGCATCAGGCTGCCGTCGGCGAGCCGCGTCATGCCGTTGAGATGATGGTCGCCGAGCACCTCGTGGCGCTCCTCGGTCCAGGTCTTGCCCAGATCGGTCGACACCATGTAGCGTCCGAAACCGCCGAACGCGAACAGCTTGCCCTGGTACGGGCCGGCGACGCCGAGCAGCGGGTCCGGCGGATCGCCGCCGAAGTTGACCTCGGTCCAGGTCTGGCCGTTGTCCTGGCTGCGGACGATCCAGCCGTCGTGACCGACCGCGATCGCGGTCCTGTCGCCGATGAAGCGGACCTGGGTGAAGGCCGAGCCGCGCTGCGGTTCGACGTGGGCCTCACCCCAGGGACCGTCGACGCTGTCGGCATAGAGGATGTGCCCCTGCTCGCCGGCGGCGATCAGGCGCTGGCCGCTGCGGGCCAGTCCGGAGACGAGGATGTCACCGGGGTGGACCTCGGTCGCGGCGAACGGCGGCATCGGCCGGGGCGAAAACGAGTACAGCGCCGCGAAGAACACGATGACGGTCATCGCCAGCGACGGCCAGCCGCGCAGCATGTGACTCTCCCGCCGCGTGCCGACACTCAGCGATTGGGCAGTTGTTGCCATGATGGGTCTCTCCTCCATCGACCGGCCTGTTGTAGCAAGCCTGCGTTATACGTCGCGGTCTAAAGGGTGATCTTCGTCCGTTTGGCGGACGGCCCGCTGCCGCGTTGCGCCAGTCTGCGACGGCGCGGACACGGCGGCAAGCGGTAAATCCGCCCTCAGTCCGTCAGCTCGAACAGGCCCGCGGCGCCCATGCCGCCGCCGATGCACATGGTGGCGACGACGTAGCGCGCGCCGCGCCGGCGCCCCTCGATCAGGGCGTGCATGACCATCCGCGCGCCGGACATGCCGAACGGATGGCCGATCGCGATCGCGCCGCCGTCGACATTGAGCCGGTCGTTGGGGATGCCCAGCTCGTCCCGGCAGTACAGCACCTGGCAGGCGAAGGCCTCGTTGAGCTCCCACAGGCCGATGTCGTCCACCGTCAGGCCGTGGCGCTGCAGCAACCTGGGTACCGCGAACACCGGGCCGATGCCCATCTCGTCCGGACGGCAGCCGGCCACGGCGATGCCGCGATAGACGCCCAGCGGCTTGAGCCCGCGGCGCGCAGCCTCGTCCCGGCTCATCAGCACCACCGCGGCGGCGCCGTCCGAGAGCTGCGAGGCGTTGCCGGCGGTGATGTACTGGCCCTGCTGGACCCACTGCCCGTCCTTCCACACCGGCTTGAGCCCGGCCAGGCTGTCGAGCGTGGTCTGCGGGCGGTTGCCCTCGTCGCGGTCCAGCGTGACCGTCTTGCGGTCGGTGGGGTTGCCTTCCTTGTCGAACAGCTGCTGCTCGACCGTGATCGGCGCGATCTCGTCGGCGAAGCGCCCCGCGGCCTGGGCCTCGGCGGTGCGCTGCTGGCTCTGCAGGGCGTATTCGTCCTGCGCCTGGCGCGAGATGCCGTAGCGCTCGGCAACCAGCTCGGCGGTCTCGATCATCGGGATGTACGCGGTCGGCTCGGCCGCGATCACCGCCTTGGACGCGAAGCGGTAGGTGTTCTTGTGCTTGTTCTGGACCAGCGAGATCGACTCGAGACCGCCGGCGACGACGATGTTCTGCTCGCCGGCCATGATGTTCTTGGCGCCGATGCCGATGCTCATCAGGCCCGAGGAGCACTGGCGGTCCAGGGTCATGCCCGGAACGGTGTCGGGCAGGCCGCCGGTGTACGCGCACAGGCGGCCGAGGTTGTAGGCCTGGGTGCCCTGCTGCGCGGCGGCGCCGAGGATGACGTCGTCGACCTCGCCCGGATCGATGCCGGCGCGTTCGACCGCGGCGCGGATCACGTGTCCGCCGAGGACCGGCGCCTCGGTGTCGTTGAAGGCGCCCCGGTAGGCCTTGCCGATCCCGGTGCGGGCGACGGAAACGATGACGGCTTCGCTCATCGTGTGCATCCTGCACAGGGACGCGGCATCCCTGCCGCGACTGTCAACATAAGCAGCATCGTCTCTCTCCAGCTATCACGGGTATGGGCGTACGCTACGTCGGCACGCCCGCACCGGCTTCGTTCAAAAGTAGTAGCGCGAGATCGTGTCGGCGATGCACGCGGGCTTGGTGCCGCCCTCGATCTCGACGGTGACGCGGATCGTCGCCTGTACCGCGCCGTCCTTGGTGCGCTCGGCCTCGACCAGCTCGCCGGTGCCGCGGATGCGGCTGCCGACCTTCACCGGCGCCGGGAAGCGCACCTTGCCGCAGCCGTAGTTCACGCCCATCTTCATCTTCACGTCGACGATCTGCGGCAGGAAGCGCGACACCAGCGACAGCGTCAGGTAGCCGTGCGCGATGCAGGCGCCGAACGGACCGTCCTTGGCGCGTTCCGGGTCGACATGGATCCACTGATGATCGTCGGTGGCGTCGGCGAACAGGTTGACGCGCGCCTGGGTGATCTCGACCCACTCGCTGCTGCCCAGGGTCTGGCCGACGGCGGACAGCACCGCCTCGGCGGAATCGAATACGACCGGCATCTCGTGACCTCTTGTTCGGATGGGAAAAGTCGGAAGGCGCGGACGGCGCCTTACGGGTGACGGCTCGACGCCGAAAGCACCTCGCCGACCAGGTAGGAGCTGTAGTCGGAGGCGAGGAACACCATGACGTTGGCGATCTCCCAGGCCTCGGCGGCGCGGCCGAAGGCCTCGCGCCCGGCCAGCTCGCGCAGCAGCGACTCCGGCGCGGTCTTGCGCAGGTGGTCGTGGAACACGATCGACGGCGACACCGCGTTGATGCGGATGCCGTGGTCGGCGGCCTCCAGCGCGCTGCAGCGCGTCAGCGCCATCACGCCGGCTTTGGCCGCGGCGTAGTGCGCCTGCTCCTTCTGCGCGCGCCAGCCCAGCACCGAGGCGTTGTTGACGATCGCGCCGCAGCCGCGCGGCTGCATCTTCCTGAGCATCGCGCGGGTCATGCGGAAGGTGCCGGTGAGGGTGACGTCGAGCACCTTGTGCCACTCGTCGTCGCTCATCTCGACCACGCGCTTGCTGCCGCCGAGGCCGGCGTTGTTGATCAGCACGTCGACCCCGCCGAGCTGGGTCTCGGCCGCGTCGATCAGCGCCTGCACGTCGTCCTCGACCGCGACGTTGGCGACGCATCCGAACACCGGCTGCTCCGGGAACTCGGCCTGCAGCGCCTGCCGGGCCTCGTCGGTGCGGCGCGGATGGATGTCGGACAGCATCAGCGCGCGGCAGCCTTCCTCGAGGCAGCGCCGCGCGGCGGCGAAGCCGATGCCGCCACCGGCCGCGGCGGTGATCAGGACGGACTTGCCCTTGAGCAGGCCGTGCGCGGGCACATAGGGCGGCGGAGGCGGCGGGACGAACTCGGACATCGGCGGAGGCAACCTGGGGACATGTGATGCCCCCGAGTGTGACGGCCGCCGCCGCGCCCAGCCTCGCCCGGAAAGACGAGTTTGCCGCGCGGCGCCGGCTCAGGCGGCCGGACGCGGCTCGCGCGGCATGCCGAGCCCGCGCTCGGCGATGATGTTGAGCTGGATCTCGTTGGTGCCGGCGTAGATGGTGTCGGCGCGCGAGAAGAAGAACAGCTGCTGCAGCGGGCGGATCGCCGGATCGTCGGAGATCACGTCGGCATCGGGTCCGAGCACGTCCATCGCCAGCTTGCCGAGGTCGCGGTGCCAGTTGGACCAGTAGTACTTGTAGATCAGCGCCTCGCGGCCGAGCTGCAGCCCGCCGCCTTCCGACGGCGACAGCATGCGCAGCGCGTTGTAGCGCATCACCTGCAGTCCGCCCCAGGCCTCGGCGATGCGCGCGCGGATCGCCGGGTCGTCGCCGCGGCCGCTGCGGCGCGCGGCCTGGATCACCAGATCCAGCTCGTAGGCGAAGTGCATCTGCTGGCCCAGCGTGGAGACGCCGCGCTCGATCTGCAGCAGGCCCATCGCGACCTTCCAGCCTTCGCCGGGCGCGCCGACGATGTGGTCGGCCTCGGCGACCGCGCCGTCGAAGAACACCTCGTTGAACTCGGAACCACCGCCGAGCTGGCGGATCGGCCGGATCTCGATGCCGGGCTGGTCGAGCTTCAGCAGCAGGAACGACAGGCCCTTGCTGCCCTTGCTGCCGGGTTCGCTGCGGGCGATCACGAAGATCCAGTCCGACTCGTGCGCCAGCGAGGTCCAGATCTTCTGGCCCTGCACCCGCCACGAACCGTCCGGCTCCTGCCAGCAGCGGGTCTGCACGTTGGCCAGATCCGAACCGGCGCCGGGTTCCGAATAGCCCTGCGCCCAGAACTCGGTGCCATCGACGATGCGCGGCAGGAAGCGCTGCTTCTGCGCCGGGCTGCCGAACTCGATCAGCGCCGGGCCGATCAGGCCCTCGCCGATGTGGCCCATGCGGCCGGGTCCGCCGGCGCGCGCGTATTCCTCGTGAAAGATCACCTGGCGTTCGATCGACAGCCCGCGGCCGCCGCAGGACTGCGGCCAGCCGACGCAGGTCCAGCCGCCGGCGGCCAGCTCGCGCTCCCAGTCCTTGCGCAGCGCCGGATCGGCCTCCTCGTCGCCGGGGCCGCCGCGGTGCTTCAGCGCGGCGAAGCGGCCGTTCAGATGTTCCTGCATCCACTGCGCCACTTCGGCGCGGAAAGCCTGATCCTCGGGGGTTTCGTCGAGACGCATGGGTCGGATCCGGTGGGGTCAGTTGAGCAGCGCGTCGGCGACGCGCGCGCGCAGCATCTCGGGCGTGCCGAGCCAGTGGTGGGCCGCCTGGGCGCGCTTGAAGTAGAGCTGCGGGTCGTACTCCCAGGTGAAGCCGACGCCGCCGTGCAGCTGGATCGCCTCCTGCGCGCAGTAGAACGCGGTCTGCGCCGCCAGCGCCTTGATCATCGCGCACTCGCGCGCCAGCTCGGCGCTTCCCTGCGCGCCGTCCGCGCCGGAGGCCGCGCGCGCCGAGGCGCCGTAGACGCCGGAGCGCAGCGATTCGATCCGCACCATCATCTCGGCACAGCGGTGCTTGACCGCCTGGAAGCCGCCGACCGGGCGGCCGAACTGCTTGCGCTCGGCGGTGTAGGCGACGGTCAGGTCCAGGCACTGCTGGGCGTGGCCGAGCAGCTCGGCGGCCAGATACAGGCGCGCCAGCGCGGCGCTGCGCACGCGGCCGGTCGCGACCCGCTGCGGGTCGTCGATGCGCATCGACGCGTCGGCGCCGACGACTGCGCTGACGCCGCGCAGCGCGATCCGCGACAGATGCCGCGTCGCATCCCAGGTCTGCAGCGCCGCGACCTCGATACCCGGGGCGTCGAGATTGACGACGAACAGCGCCGGTTCGGATTCGCCGTCGACCTGCGCCCATACCAGCAGGCGATCGGCCGACACGCCGTCCGGCACCCGCTCGATGCAGCCGTCGAGCACCCAGCCGTCGGCGGTCCGATGCGCGCGCACCGCGGCGGCGACGTCGGTCCAGTCCTCGGCGCTGCTGCCGAGGCCGACGGTCACGCGCAGCTCGCCGCCGGCGATCGCCGGCAGCAGGCGTTCGCGGGCCGCGGCGGTCGCGCAGGCGTCGATCAGGTTGGCGGCCAGGCACACCGTCGAGAAGAACGGCGCGCACAGCAGATGGCGCCCGGCCTGCTCCTGGATCAGCACCAGCTCGGGGGCGCCGAGGCCCATGCCGCCGAGTGCCTCGGGCACGGCGATGCTGCACCAGCCGAGTTCGGCGGACAGGCGCTGCCAGACCTCGACGTCGTACCCGTAGGGATGCCCGGCGGCGGCGCGAACCGCCTCGGAGGTGCTGACGTCGGCGAGAAAGCTCTCGGCGGCGTCTCGGATCAGGACCTGATCTTCGGTCAGTGCGAAATTCATCGGCGGCGGGGAGCGGTCGGAAGGGCCGGAATGGACATGGCCGCATTATTCGGACCGCGTGCGGCGCGCTCATCACCCATAGGGATGATGGCGCGACGCCGCCGCGTACGGGCGCTCAGGCGTCCAGCGCGCCGAGGTAGGCCAGCAGGCGGGCGCGCTCGTCGTCGGCCAGCGGCACCGCGCGGCGGGTCGCCGCGTCCATGCGCACGTGGACCGTGTCGATGGTCGCGGCGCAGTGCTCGCCGTCGAACAGCCCGACCCCGATCGTGAACGAGCTGCGGCCGATCTGCAGGACGCGCACGCCGACGCGGATCGCGCAGGGATAGAGCAGCTCGCGCCGGTAGTTGACCTCGAGCTTGACGATGACGCTGTAGCGCGGCGCCTGCGGCACCCACAGGCCGATCTCGCGCAGGAACGCGGCGCGGCCGCTCTCGGCATAGACGGCGAAGGCCACGTTGTTGACGTGGCCCTGCATGTCCAGATCGGCGAAGCGGACGTGTTCGTCGATCCAGTACGGATAGGATTGCGGCCGGGTCGCGGCAGCCTGTGGATCTGCGTTCATCGGCGCAGCGTAGCAGGCGGCGACCGCGGTCGCCGCCTGCCCGCGGTCACGCGATCAGGTGCCGTAGACCTTCTGCGGCGGCACCGCCTCCTCGAGCAGTTCGGCCACGACCTCGGTCAGCTCGGCGGGGTTCCAGCGCGCCTTCTTGTCGCGCATCGGGCCGGTGCGCCAGCCGTCGGCGACCGACAGCTTGCCGCCCTCGACCTCGAACACGCGACCGCTGACGGCCGCCGAGTGCGCGCTGCACAGCCACACCACCAGCGGCGCGACGTTCTCCGGCGCGTAGTGGTCGAAGCTGCCGTCCTCGGGCTTCTTCATGACTTCGCCGAACGGGCCTTCGGTCATGCTGGTGCGCGCGGCCGGCGCCAGCGCGTTGGCGGTGATGCCGTAGCGGCCGAGTTCGGCCGCCTGCACCAGCGTCAGCGAGGCGATGCCGCCCTTGGCCGCCGAATAGTTGCTCTGCCCGATGTTGCCCTGCAGGCCGGCACCGGAGCTGGTGTTGACGATGCGGCAGTCGACCTTCTGGCCGGTCGCCTTGACCTGGTCGCGCCAGCGCTTGACCAGGGTGTTGGCGATGCAGAAGTGGCCCTTGAGGTGAACCTTGACCACGAGGTCCCACTCGTCCTCGCTCATCGACGCGAACATGCGGTCGCGCACGATGCCGGCGTTGTTGACCACGCCGTGGACGTCGCCGAAGGCGTTGACCGCGGTCGCGACGATGCGCTCGGCGCCGTCCATCGAGGTGATGTCGTCGCTGCTGGCCACGGCCTTGCCGCCGGCCGCGGCGATCTCGTCGACCACCGCCTGCGCCGCTTCGGCGCGGATGTCGTTGACGACCACGCCGGCGCCTTCGGCGGCCAGCGCGTGGGCGTAGGCGCGGCCGAGTCCGCCGCCGGCGCCGGTGATGATGATGCTGCGTCCTTCACAGATTGCCATGTCGAATTCCTTGTGCCGCGGCGCGCGCTGCGGCCGCCGCGACGGATGGGGGTCAGAGCCGTTCGATGATGGTGACGTTGGCGACGCCGCCGCCCTCGCACATCGTCTGCAGGCCGTAGCGGCCGCCGGTGCGCTCCAGCTCGTGCAGCAGCGTCGTCATCAGCTTGGTACCGGTCGCGCCCAGCGGATGCGCCAGCGCGATGCCGCCGCCGTTGACGTTGGTCTTCTCGTGCGGGTAGCCGGTTTCCTTGAACCAGGCCAGCACCACCGGCGCGAAGGCCTCGTTGATCTCGACCAGATCGATGTCGTCGAGTTTCATGCCGGCCTTCTTCATCGCGTGACGCGTCGCCGGAATCGGCGCGGTGAGCATGTAGATCGGATCGTCGGCGAGCACGCTCATGTGGTGGATGCGCGCCCGCGGCGTCAGGTTGTAGCGCTTCAGCGCGGCCTCCGAGACGATCAGCACCGCGGAGGCGGCGTCGCCGGTCTGGCTCGACACGCCGGCGGTGATGGTGCCGCCCTCGGCCAGCGGCTCGAGCTGCGCCATCTGCTCCAGCGAGGTGTCGCGCACGGTCTCGTCCTGGGTCAGACCCTCGGTCGGCAGCAGCTCGCGATCGAAGCGGCCTTCGGCCTGCGCCCTGCGCGCGCGCTGGTGCGACGCCAGCGAGAATTCTTCCATCTCGCGGCGCGAGATTTCCCACTTGTCGGCGATCATCTGCGCGCCGACGAACTGCGACACCGGCGCATTGCCGAAGCGCTCGACCCAGCCCTTGGAGCCGGAGAACGGATCGTTGAAGCCCAGCGGCTTGGCCGCGAGCATCGCCGAGGTGATCGGGATCTGCGTCATCGTCTGCACGCCGCCGGCGACGATGACGTCCTGCGTGCCGCTCATCACCGCCTGCGCGGCGAAGTGCACGGCCTGCTGCGACGAACCGCACTGGCGGTCGATGGTCACGCCGGGCACGTGCAGCGGCAGCTGCGCCGCGAGCCAGCAGGTGCGCGCGATGTTGCCGGCCAGCGGGCCGATCGCATCGAGGCAGCCGAACACGACGTCGTCGTAATCCTCGGCCGGGATCGCGTTGCGCGCCACCAGGGCCTTGAGCGCGTGCGCGCCGAGGTCGGCGCCGTGCAGGTGGGACAGCGAACCCTTGCGCTTGCCGGTGGGCGTGCGCAGGGCGTCGACGATATAGGCTTCGGCCATGATGTGTCTTCCGATCAGATGAACGTGGAGCCCGGTCCCAGCGCGGCGCCCTCGGCGAGCACGAAATCGCTGACACGGGTCTTGTGGAACTTGCGGTCGCCCCAGGCGGCGTCGAGCGCCCAGGCGCGCTTCATGAACATCTGCAGGTCGGCCTCCCAGGTGTAGCCCATCGCGCCGTGCACCTGGATGCTCTTGCGCGCGGCCAGCAGCGCGGCCTCGCCCGCGGCGAGCTTGGCGTGCGAGACCTGCACCGACGCGGTCGGGCGGTTCTCGGTGACCGCGGCGGCGGCGCGATAGACCACCGGCTCGGCGAACTCGATCTTCACGGCGACGTCGGCCATGTGGTGCTTGACCGCCTGGAACGAGCCGATCGGCTTGCCGAACTGCTTGCGCTGCGCGGCGTGGTCGACGCCGAGGTCGAGCATGCGGTTGGCCAGGCCCAGCAGCTGCGCCGCCAATGCCAGCGTCGCGCGGTCGATCAGCCCCTGCCACAGAGCCTTGCCCTGCGCGGCCTTGCAGATCAGCGTGGTCTCGGTCGGCTGCCAGCGGACCTCGTAGAGCCGGCGCGAGGCGTCGATGCTCGGCACCGGAGTGGCCTCGACCTGATCGCGCGACAGCGCGTGGATCTCGTCGTCGTGCCACAGCAGCAGCAGGTCGGCCATCTCGACGTCGCCGACCAGCGGGTTGATCGGATGCCCGACCGCAACGCGCGCCTTGCCTTCGGCGACGCGCGGCAGCCACGCACGCTTGAGCGCCAGATCGGCCGGCAGACGGTTGAGCAGGTGAACCGCCAGATACGCGCTGTCGGTCAGCGAATCGGGAATGCCGTGGTAGCCGAGTTCCTGATGCACCAGCACCCAGTCCAGATCGGACTGGCCGATGCCGCCGAATTCCTCGGGCACCGACAGCGCGGTCAGGCCCTGGTCGGCGAGCTTGGCGCGCAGCTCGGCCGAGCGTCCGCTCCGGGTCGTCTCCCAGATCTCGCGCAGCATCTCCGGCGCGGCTTCCACGACGAGGAAGCGGCGGATCGCCTCGCGGAACGCGGTCTGCTGGTCGTCGAAAGTGAAGTCCATCGATCCGTCCTCAGGCGCGCGGCAGGCCGAGCATGCGCTCGGCGATGATGTTGCGTTGAATTTCGTTGGTCCCCGCGTAGATCGGGCCGGCCTGCGCGAACAGGAAGCCGTCGAGCCAGTTGTGGGTGGCGCCGTTGATCGCGGCCGCCTCGACCGGATGCTGCACCAGCTCGCCGCGCGGGCCGAGGATGCGCATCGCGGTTTCGTGGATCAGCAGATCCAGCTCCGACCAGAAGATCTTGTTGGTGCTGGCCTCGGCACCGATCTGCCCGCCCTTGGCCAGACGGCACGCGGTGCGGTAGGTCGCCAGCGTGTAGGCCTCGGCGTCCATGTAGGCCTTGATCACGGCGTCGCGGATCGACGGATCGGCGTCGGCGACATCGCGGTTGCGGCGGTACAGGTCGACCAGCAGGCGCGCGCTCTGCTGGAAGCGCGCCGGCGAGCGCAGCATCAGGCCGCGTTCGAACCCGGCGGTCGCCATCGCAATGTTCCAGCCCTTGCCCTCGGCGCCCAGGCGGTTCTCCACCGGCACCTTGACCTCGTCGAAGAAGATCTCGGCGAAGCCCGGCAGGCCGTTGAGCTGCTTGATCGGTCGGATCGTGATGCCCGGCGTGTCCAGTGGCACCAGCACGAAGGACAGGCCGTGGTGGCGGGTCGAATCCGGATCGCTGCGGAACAGGCCGAACAGCCAGTCGGCCCAGACCGCGCGGGTCGACCAGGTCTTCTGGCCGTTGATGACGTAATGGTCGCCCTGGCGCACCGCCTTGCAGCGGATCGCCGCCATGTCCGAACCGGCGCCCGGCTCGGACCAGCCCTGCGCCCAGATGTCCTCACCCGCGGCCATGCGCGGCAGGAAGCGCTTCTTCTGCTCGTCGGTGCCGTATTCCATCAGCGTCGGCGCCAGCAGGAACACGCCGTTCTGGTTGACGCGCAGCGGCGCGTTGGCGGCCCAGTACTCTTCCTCGAAGATCAGCCATTCGATGAGGTCGCAGCCGCGCCCGCCCATCTCCTCGGGCCAGGTCACCGCGCTCCAGCGCCCGGAGAACAGCCGGGCCTCCCACTGGCGGTGCTGCTCGAAGCCCTCTTCGGTGTCGAAGCTCTGCAGCGGCGTCTTCGGCACATTGTCGGCGAGCCAGCTCCGGATCTCGGAACGGAACGCCTTCTGTCGTTCGGTATAGGTCAGTCTCATCGTGCCTGCTCCCCGGCTTCGAACCGGGCGTCACGCTTCTCGACGAAGGCCTTGCGCGCCTCCGACGAATCCTTTTCGGTATAGGCCTGCAGGGTGAAGCCCTGCTCCCAGCGGTACTTGTCCTCGAGGTTGCCGTCCTCGATGCCGTTGAGCGACTCCTTGGCCAGGCGGATCATCGCGGTGCTCTTGGCGGCGATCTTGGCCGCGATCTCCAGCGCCGCGTCGCGCAGCCCGCTCCTGTCGACGACCCGTTCGATCGCGCCGAGCCGGTAGGCCTCGGCGGCGTCGATCGGCTCGCCGGTGAAGTACATCATCCGCACCTTCTGCAGCGGGAACAGGCGCTGCAGATGGGCGCCGCCGCCCATCGCGCCGCGATCGACCTCGGGCACGCCGAAGGTCGCGCAGTCCGAGGCGACGACGATGTCCGCGGCGCCGGCGATACCGATGCCGCCGCCGAGCACGAAGCCGTGCACCGCGACGATCACCGGCAGCGGATTGCGGTGCACCGCGCGGAAGGTCCGGTAGTTGCCGGCGTTGACCGAGACGATCTTCTCGGGATGCGCGCTCAGCTCCTTGATGTCGACGCCGGCGCAGAAGCCGCGGCCCTCGGCGCGGATGACGATGACGCGCGCGTCGGGATCGGTGCCGAGGCGCTCGATCTCGTCGGCGAGCGCGTGCCAGCCAGCGTCGTCGAAAGCGTTGACCGGCGGCCGTGCCAGGACCAGCTCGGCGATGCCGTCGGTGATGGTGGTCTGAAACCCGTGATTCATCGCTGGGAATTCCTCAGGAGGCCAGCGCCGCCGGCGCGGAGGCGGGCGGCGCGGACAGGGCCGCCAGGCGCTGCTCGGCCTGGACGACGATGGATTCGATCAGTTCGGCGACCGGCGGCAGGCTGTCGAGCACCGCCGCGACCTGACCCGATGGCAGCACGCCCTCGTCCGGTCGGCCCTGCACCATCGCGCGCTGGATCAACACCGGTGCGTTGGCCGCCATCATGGTCTGGATCGCGCTGTCGCCCTCGCGCAGCGCGGCAAAGAAGGTGCGCACCATGTGGCCGACGGACATGCCGGTATGCGCGCGCCAGCGCCAGGCGCTGGCCAGAGCGACCATCAGGTGGTGCAGGCGCCCGCCGCTTTCGAGCCGCAGCAGGAACGGGTTGTCGATCATCCGCTGCGGCAGGCCGTCGACCGCGGTCGACGCGCGGATGCGCGACGGGTCCTGGATGTCGACGTAGCGCGCCAGCGTCTCGCGCGGCACCGGCGACTCGGCGGTCATCAGGAAGCGCGTACCCATCGCGATGCCCGCCGCGCCGAAGGCCAGCGCGCCGGCCAGACCCCGACCGTTGTGGAAACCGCCGGCGGCCACCACCGGAACGTTCACCGCGTCGAGCACCTGCGGCAGCAGCAGCGTGGTCGGCACCGACCCGGTGTGCCCGCCGCCCTCGGCGCCCTGCACGGTGATGATGTCCGCGCCGAGCTGTACCGCCTTGACCGCGTGCTTGAGCGCGCCGACCGTCGGCATGCACAGCACGCCGGCGTCCTTGAAGCGCTTGATCGTCTGCGCGTCCGGACCGCGGCCGTAGGAGACCGCGCGAACCCGGTCCGCGTTCTTCAGCACCAGCTCGATGACCTCGCGCGCGTTCGGCTGGAACATGTGGAAGTTCACGCCGAAGTTGGCGGCGGTCGCGCCGCGCACCGCGGCGATCTCGGACGCCAGCAGTTCGGTCGACATCGTCGCCGCCGCCAGGAATCCGAAGCCGCCGGCATTGCTGGTCGCGGCGACCAGCCTGCTGTCGGCGATCCATCCCATCGCGGTCTGCACGATGGGATAGCGGCAGCCGAGCCGCTCGCAGAGGACGGTGTGCAGGCCGCTCACGCGTCACCCTGCTGCTTGTTGCCCGCGGCCATGCTGCGCGCGTCCTGGCCGCCCAGCGGGTTGCCCTGGGTCAGGTCGCTCTGCGCATGCGCGAAGTGATGCATGTGGAAGACGGCGTCCATCGCGGTGCGCTTGCCGCGCAGGTCCTCGACGTGATTGACCGCCTGCTTGGTCAGCCACAGGCCCAGCCGCCCCTTCGCGGCCAGGTTCGCGGCCATGCCTTCGACCTCGGCCTGCAACTGCTCGCGCGGCACGACGCGGTTGACCATGCCGAAGCCGTAGGCGCGCTGCGCGCTCATGCGCTCGCCGAGCAGCAGGAATTCCTTGGCGACGCGCGGCGGCAGCTCGAAGGCGTGCGCGAAATACTCGACGCCGGGGATGCCCATGCGCTGCACCGGGTCCTGGAAGAACGCGTCCTCGCTGGCGACGATCAGGTCGCAGACCCAGGCCAGCATCAGGCCGCCGGCGATGCAGGCGCCCTGCACCATCGCGATGGTCGGCTTGGGCACGTCGCGCCAGCGCCGGCACATGCCCAGATAGACCTCCTGCTCGCGCGTGTACAGCAGTTCCGCACCGGGCTTGTTGGTGTGGTCCGGCAGCAGCTGCGCGCGCTCGAAGCTCTTGTGGACGTCGCGCCCCGGAGTGCCGATGTCGTGCCCGGCCGAGAAGTGCTTGCCGTTGCCGGCGAGCACGATGACCCTGACCGCGTCGTCGTCGACCGCGCGCCGGAACGCCGCGTCCAGCGCATAGGTCATCTGCGAGTTCTGCGCGTTGTGGAACTTGGGCCGGTTCATCGTGATCCACGCCACGCCGTCGGCGCTGCGGTACAGCACCGGCTCGTCGGTCTCGTATTCGATGTCGACCTTGCGTGGCTCGATCAGATCGCTCATGCGGCGCTCCCGGCGACGCGGATGCCCGGCGGGTTGTCCTTGAGCTGGCGCGCGCGCAGGTCCTTCGGGTCGAGCCGGCGGATGATCTCGAGCTGGGCCTCGGTCGGGTGCGCGGTCTCGGCGATGTCGTCGGCGCGCTGCAGCTCGAAGCCCGTCGCCGCCTGGACCTCGTCGAAGCTCACGCCGGGATGCAGGCTGATCACGCGGATCGCATGCTCGCTGTCGGCGCTGCGGCCGCCGAAATCCATCACGCACAGATTGGTGACGATGCGGTGGATGCGCATCAGGTCGCTGCGCACACCCTCCGGCCAGCGGTCCTTGCGGTAACCGACCGAGCACACCACGTCGACCTCGCCTTCGACGAAGGCGCGGCGGCTGTGGTTGGGCACGAAGAACGAATTGGCGTGGTTGATGCTGTTGCCCGGAAAGCCGCGCAGCCCCAGCAGCTGGCGCTTGGGCCGGGCGTAGTCGCCTATGCAGGCGATGTTGGCCTGGCCCCAGCGATCCACCTGCACCGGGCCGACCAGCGCGTGACGGCGGCCGCGCCACAGGGCGTCGAACACGCGCGAGTACGGCATCCATCCGGCGTAGCTGCGGCCGTCGTGGTTGCGGGCGCCGAGCGTGACCGGTTCCTCGGTCAGGTAGGCCTCGCCGTCGGTGATCATCAGCTCCGGGCTGTGGCTGAGCTTGGCCAGCCCCTGCGCCAGGCGCGGGATGATGCCGATGCCGGTGGCGAGCACCTCGCCCTCTTCGCGCCAGACATCGGCGCAGGCGCAGATCAGCAGTTCTGCGAGACTGAATTCGGTCGTAGCCATGCCTAGAACACCTGTCGCGGCAGCGAGACGATGTGATCGAGTCCGCCGACGGCCTGCTGGTATGCGGTTTCGTCGGCGCCGAGGAATTCCTCGGCGTAGCGCTGCCAGCCGCCGTCCTCCTCGGCCGCGGCGCAGTAGCGCTTCAGATGGGCGGCGTCCCAGCCGTAGCCGCTGCCGTCCGCGCCGCCGGTGGCGACGTTCGAGGTCGGATGGGCACCGCCGCGCGCCTCGACCACGCCGGCCACCAGGCTGCGCTCGAACGGATTGCACCTGGCGTCGGCCTCGTCGCTGTCGAGCCGGTCGACCAGCGTCTCGCAGCTCACGTAGCTGCGCTCCGCGGCGCGGGCGAACCACTCGTCGAAGAACGGATCGGGCGCGTACAGGCGCGTATTGCCGAGGCGGTCGGCGCGGTGCACGTGCAGCAGCGCGACGTCGAGATTCAGCGCCGGCATCGCCAGCAGGGTCTCGCCGTCGTCATACGGCGAGCGCACCGTGCGCAGATCCGGATTGACCGTGACCAGATCGGTCGCCAGTCCGGTCCGAGTCGGCAGGAACGGCAGGCGCATCGCCGCGGCGCGCAGGCCCCAGTGCAGCAGGCCCTCGTCGAGTTCCATCGCCTCGACGCCGCCGGCCTCGCGCGCCTTGCGGAAGAACGGCTCGAGCGGGATGAAGTCCAGCGACACGAAGCCGTAGATCAGCTTCTTCACCTTGCCGGCGGCGCACAGCATGCCCATGTCCGCACCGCCGTAGCCGACGATGGTCAGATCCTTCAGGTCGGACCGCAGGATCTCGCGCACCAGGCTCATCGGCTTGCGGCGCGGGCCCCAGCCGCCGATGCCGATGGTCATGCCGTCGCGCAGTTGTGCGACGACGCCGGCGGCCGTCGTCTCCTTGTTCAAGCTCACGGGTGGGTCCTCGCGCTGTTATTGGAAGCCGACCGAGAAGTCGTGACCCCAGACGCTGACCTGCTTGGTCTCGGTCGCCTGGAACGTCGCCGGATCGACAATCAGCCCGCCCCAGCCGTACTCCATCGCGAAGTTCGACGGCGTCAGCATGTAGAACGAGGTCATGTGATCGTTCTCGTGCTCGCCGAGCGTGGCCATCAGCTTGACCTCGTGCTGGGCACGGCGGTCGTAGGCGCGGCCGACGTCGGTCAGCGAATTGACCTCCACCATCATGTGCACACAGCCGGACGGGGACGGCATCTCCGCCAGCGCGAGGCTGTGATGGCGGCCGCTGGCCGCGTGCAGGAAATGGATGCGGATGACCGGCGCGTCCGGACCCGGCTGGAAGTTGAAGACGTCGGACAGCCCGAAGCCGAGCGCGTCGCGGAAGAACGCGAGGCTGGCGTCGAACTGCAGCGACGGCAGCACCGTGTGGCCGACGCCATACGGGCCGGTCTTGAACCCGGACGGCACCAGCGCGGACGCGAACGGCGCTTCGGCACCGGTGTAGCCGTGGCTCAGCTCGTGCAGGTTGCCGGACGGGTCGGTGAAGCGCACCAGCGCCTCGACCCGGCGCTGCGCGCAGGTCTCCGCGTCGGCACTGCCGACCTCGACGCCGGCGGCGCGGACCGCGGCGACGGCGGCCTCGAAGTCCGCGGCATTGCCCGAGGCCCAGCCCGAGGCGACGTAACGGTCGGCGTCGCCGGGCAGGACCAGGATGCGGAACTCGCGCTCGTCGAGCTTGACGTAGAGGCCGCCGCCCGGCGCGGGCGCGGTCATCGCGCCCATCACCTGCTCGGCATAGTGCTGCCACTTCGACAGGTCGGTGCATTCGGCGACGACATAGGACAGCGCGTCGATCTTGGCCATGGTTGGGGTCCGGTTACGGTGATGGCTCGCATTATCGGAACCGGCCCGGTCAGCATCTTCACCCGTTTTGATGAGTCAGATGAATCGCTTGCAGCACCCTGCGCGCTGCTTCACCGCGGTGCCGGATGCACCTCGGCGGTGCTCGTCCGCATGGGGGATGCAGCCGCCACGGCCGGCATCGAAGCTGTGCGCGCCGCGCCCCGCGCGGCCCCATGAAGCGGGACACACGCAGGGGGAGAATCCATGAGCACGCTGCTCGAGCAGGCTGCGCACTGGGGTTTGAACATCGAGACGCCGGAACGCGTCGGCAGCCTCGACGATCTGGCCACCGCCGAAACCGCGGACCTGGTGGTCGTCGGCCTCGGCGGCGCCGGGGTCAGCGCGGCGATGCAGGGCCTGGAGCTGGGCCTGGATGTCGTCGCCGTCGACCGCTACGAGGGCGGCGGTTCGTCGGCCGCCAACGGCGGCGTGTTCTACGCCGGCGGCGGAACCGCGATCCAGCGCGAGGCCGGCGTCGAGGACACGCCGGAGGAGATGTACAAGTACCTCAAGCTGGAGGTCGGCGATGTCGTCGGCGACGCGACGCTGCGCGCGTTCTGCGAGCAGAGCGTCGAGACCGTCGACTGGCTGATCGGCCACGGCGCCCGCTTCAACAGCAAGCTGTGGAAGGAGAAGACCTCCTATCCGCCGCTGGACTGCTTCCTCTACCACCCCGACAGCTCGCTGGCCGCGCCCTACGCCAAGCACGCCCGGCCGGCGGCGCGTGGGCATCGCGGTCACACCACCAACGGCAAGAAGGCCTGGGGGCTCGGCGGCGCGATCTACGATCCGCTGCGTGACGCGGCGCTGCGCGCCGGCCTGCGCTTCCATCGCCACGCCGAGGCCACCCGCCTCGCCGTCGACGCGCGCGGCCGGGTCTGCGGCGTGCGCATCCTGCAGATTCCGGAAGGCAGCGCCGAGGCCCGGCGCTTCAGCCGCTACATCGCCAACGCCGCGAAGTGGCTCGCCGCGCTGCCGCCGAGCTTTCCGATGGCGGCGCTGACCTTCGCGATCGGGCGCTGGTATCTGCGCAAGGCGCAGAAACTGGAGGCCAGCCACCGCGAGGCGCGCTGGATCGGGGCGCGGCGCGGGGTCGTCATCAGTGCCGGCGGTTTCATCATGAATCCGCCGATGGTGCAGCACTTCGCGCCGCGCTATGCCAGCGGCCTGCCCAACGGCACGCTCGGCGACAACGGCAGCGGCATCGTCCTCGGCGCATCGGCGGGCGGCGACGTCGGCCTGATGAACCGGATCAGCGCGTGGCGCTTCATCAATCCGCCCAAGGCCTGGGCGCAGGGCATGCTGATCAACCAGCGCGGCGAGCGCTTCGTCAACGAGACGCTGTACGGCGCCTCGCTCGGTGACGCGATCGTGGAGAAACAGGGCGGCAAGGCCTGGATCCTGCTCGACGCGAGGCTGCGCGCCGATGCGTTCAGGCAGGCGCGCGACCCGAAGATCGTGCCGTTCCAGCGCGACGTCGCGATTCTCAACCTGCTGTTCAATGCCGTCCGCGCGCCGACGCTCGACGCGCTGGCCGAAAAGGTCGGCTTCGACGCCGAGGTGCTGCGGGACAGTGTCGACCGTTACAACCGCTCGGCCCGCGGCGAGTCGGACGATCCGTTCGAGAAACGGACCGAAGAGATGGCCCCGATCGAGACCGGTCCGTTCTACGCGATCGACGCGTCGATCGATTCGCGCCTGCTGCCGATGGCGACGATGACCGTCGGCGGCCTGCGCGTCGAGGAGACCAGCGGCCGCGTGCTGGATGCGTCGGGCGCGCCGGTCGAGGGGCTGTACGCCGCCGGCCGTGCGGCGATCGGCCTGTGTTCGAATATCTACGTCAGCGGCCTGTCCTATGCGGACTGCGTGTTCTCGGGGCGCCGCGCCGCGCGCCACGCCGCCGGCGCGCCACAGTGACGCACCGGCGGGAACCGTGAACGGCGGTGCCGGTCAGTGCTGCCCTTCCGGGGTGCGCACGACCAGGCCGTCGAGATCGCCGGACACGGTGATCTGACAGGCCAGCCGCGACGCGGCGGTGACGCCCTCGGCCATCTCCAGCATCGAGCGCTCGGTATCGCCGAGTTCCGGCAGCTTCGCCGCCAGCGGTCCCTCGATGTAGCAGTGGCAGGTCGCGCAGGCGCACGAGCCGCCGCAATCGCCGTCGATGCCGGGCACGAGATTGTCGACGGCCGTCTGCATCAGCGACTGGCCGTTTTCGGCGTCGATGCTGCGCTCGGTCCCGTTGTACTCGACGAAAGTGATCTTGGTCACGTTGTAATCCTCCAGTGTCGATCCGCACCATGCGGAAAATCGAAAAAAGGTAATGCGGCCACGCGCCGCGAATGAACTCAGGCCGCCAGGGCCTTTGCTTCGATGCTGTCGTCACCCAGCTGCTGCGCCGACGGCGCCTTGCCGTCCTTGATCCAGCGCTTGGCCAGGGTGAACTCGATCGGCCGGTTGACGGCGTCCACCGCCAGCAGCCGTCCGTCCTTCAGGTAGAACGCCGCAAACGAGCGCGTCGCCATGTCGCCCCTGATCACGACCTGGTCGTAGCCCTGGCTCAGACCGGCGGTCTGCAGCTTGAGCTCGTACTGGTCGGACCAGAACCACGGCACCTGGTCGTAGGCCTGCGGCTTGCCGCAGATGTCGGCCGCCGCGGTCTTGGCCTGCTCCAGCGCGTTGTGCACCGACTCCAGCCGCAGGCGCCGGCCGTACAGATGGCTCGGATGGTTGCTGCAGTCTCCGACCGCATAGACCCCCGGTGCCGACGTCCGGCAGAACGCGTCGACGACGATGCCGTTGTCGCAGTCGATCCCGGCCGCCTGGGCCAGCTCGACGTTGGGCAGCAGACCGACGCCGGCCACGACCAGATCAGCCTCGATCCGGTCGCCCGCCGTGGACACCACGACCGCCTTGCCGTCCCGGTCCTCGATCGCGCTGACCGCGACACCGGTGCGCAGATCCACACCGGCACCGCGATGGACGCGTTCGAAGAAGCCGGCGACCTCCGGGCTGGCGACGCGCGCCAGCACCATCGGCGCCATCTCCAGCACGACCGGCTGCAGCCCGTGCTTGATCGCGACCGCCGCCACCTCCAGACCGATGTACCCGGCGCCGACGATGACGATGCGCGCGCCCTGGACGAAGCGGGGCCGCATCGCGTCGACATCGGCGATCGTGCGCAGATAGTGCACGGCCGGATGATCGGCACCCGGACACGGCAGCGGCCGCGGCCGCCCACCGGTGGCCAGGATCAGATGGTGGTACGCCAGTTGCCCGCCGTCCGACAGCGTCAGGCTGCGACGCCCGGCATCGAGGCCGGTCGCCTCGACGCCCAGACGCGCATCGACCCCGGCCCCTTCGTAGAAGGCGGGCGGACGCATCAGCAGGCGCTCGCGCGGCAACTCGCCGGCGAGATAGGCCTTGGACAGCGGCGGCCGCTGGTACGGCAGGCTCTGCTCGGCCGTGACGAGGGTGATGCCCCCGTCAAAGCCGCCCTGCCGCAGGCTGGCCACCGCCTGCCCGGCGGCGTGCCCGCCGCCGACGATCACGACGTTCGCACTCATCGCGTCGATCCGTCAGGCGTTGATCCGGACCGGCAGTTCCTCGTAGCCCTTGACGAAGCTCGAGAAGACCCGCCGCGGCTCGCCGACGACCTCGATCTGACCCGGATTCGGCCAGCGCTTCAGCGCTTCTTCCCACAGCACGCGCAGCTGCATCTCCGCCAGGCGGTTGCCGACGCAGCGATGGATGCCGAAGCCGAACGACAGGTGATGGCGGGACTTGGCGCGGTCGATGATGAACTGGTCGGCGTTCTCGATCTCATCGCTGTCGCGATTGCCCGAGACGTACCACATCACGACCTTGTCGCCCTTCTTGATCTGCTTGCCGCCGAGCTCGAAGTCTTCCAGCGCGGTGCGGCGCATGTGCGCCAGCGGCGTCTGCCAGCGGACGATCTCCGACACCATCGACGGAATCAGCTCCGGATTCGCGCAGAGCTTGCGGTACTCGTCCGGATTCTCGTTGAGCGCGAGCAGGCCGCCACTCATGGAGTTGCGGGTGGTGTCGTTGCCGCCGACGATCAGCAGCAGCATGTTGCCCATGAACTCTTCCGGGCTCATGTTGCGGGTGTTCTCCGAGTGCGCCAGCATCGACAGCAGATCGGGCTGCGGATCGGAATTCGCACGCTCATTGAACAGCTTGGTCATGTAGGCGGCGCACTCGTGGATTTCCTTCATGCGCTGCTCTTCGGTCTCGATCCCGCAGGTGCCGAGCTCGCAGGTCGCGACGTCGGACCAGCGCGTCAGCTTGGCCCGATCCTCGAACGGGAATCCGAACAGCGTCGCCAGCATCTGCGTGGTCAGGTTGATCGAGACACGATCGACCCAGTTGAAGGTCTCGCCGACCGGCAGCGCGTCGAGCGCGTTCTGGGTGCGCTGACGGATCAGGCCCTCCAGCTTCGCGAGGTTCTCCGGCGCGACGATCGGGGTCAC
This sequence comes from Nevskiales bacterium, assembly GCA_028698335.1. Classification (GTDB taxonomy): domain Bacteria; phylum Pseudomonadota; class Gammaproteobacteria; order Nevskiales; family Nevskiaceae; genus Solimonas. The sequence continues at coordinate 33,479 of JAQVDP010000008.1, forward strand.
CGTCTTGCGCTGCACGTCGTGCTTGGGCGGATCCATCGCGATGAACATCGGCAGCGTCGCCGCCGCGTTGTTGTCCATGATGGTGATGCCGCCGAAGCGCGACTCGGACGAGAACACCTTGTGATTGGTGTCCACCGCCATGATGTCCTTGAATCGGGTCACCGACCAGTACGGTCCGTACTGGCTGTCCTTGCAGTAATGGACCGGGTCTTCCTTGCGCAGGCGCTCGAAGTACGGCCACAGCGTGTTGTCGCGGAACAGCGTCGGGTCGGCGACGTTGATCTTGTCCAGCGGAATCGAATAGGCATCGGCGCGGCCGGCGGCCGCAGCAGTCTGACTCATCTCCAGTTCTCCTTTCGCGCGCGGCGCCGGGCATCTCAATACCGGCAAGGTGCCGGCGCCGGTTCGGCCGCAAGTGAAACCGCATCCGCCTGCCCGGGATATGGAAACGGCAGGCGTTATCAAGTACGTAGTAGAACTACGCACTTGTCACTTTATAGGCCCCTGGAAATGTTTCGTCAACCCTATCGTTCGGCCGGTCTTGAAACCGTCACGAACCCCACCCCAGCCTGCCGCAATGCAGCAAAATCAAGGCATTCAAGGCGTCACACTCAAAAGACATCGCCGATCCCCGCCGCGTTCCCATCCGATCAGCAACGCCGCATGCGCCACGCCGTCGGGCTGGATGCGACCGACGCACGGAGGTCATCGCGAGCAGTGCCCGCGACGCATGATCCCCTGCCTCCGAAGCCCCCGGCCGTGTCTGTTGCGAGCGGTGCTCCGGGGGTCATCGCGAGCAGTGCTCGCGAAGCATGACCCCCTCACCCCAACGGACGAAGATGTTTGGGGGGGGATGCCAATAATTCGGAACATCGCCGATGCCGACCTCCAGCATGTCCGTCACCGCTGCAGAAACTCTCCAGGATCGCAGTGCGCACGCCGCCGACGGCGTTGCCCCGATCGATCCGCCGTTGACCGTGACCGATGCGTCCAGCACCGCCTGGGACGCTCAATGCGATGTGCTGGTCGCGGGCTTCGGCGCCGCCGGGGCCGCGGCCGCGATCAGCGCCCGCGAGCAGGGCGCCGAGGTCCTGGTCATCGACCGCTTCGACGGCGGCGGCGCGACCGCCAAGAGCGGCGGCGTGGTCTACGCCGGCGGCGGCACCGCGCAGCAGAAGGCGGCCGGCTACGACGACACGCCGGAGCAGATGTTCAATTACCTGCGCCAGGAGACCGGGGACGCGGTCACCCCGGAGACCCTGCGCCGCTTCTGCGAGGACAGCACCGGCCTGATCGAATGGCTCGAATCGATCGGCGCCGACTTCCGCTCGACCGAACCGCCGCCGAAGACGTCCTATCCCAAGGACGGCATCTATCTCTATTACTCCGGCAACGAGGCCGTGCCGGCCTACGCGGAACACGCCAGGCCGGCGCCGCGCGGACACCGCACCCGCGGCAGCTGGCTGTCGGGCAAGGCGCTGTTCGAATTCCTGAGCCGGCGCGTGCAGGACCTCGGCATCGAGGTCCGGCCGCAGACCGCCGCGCGCCGCCTGATCGTCGATCCGGCGGGGCAGGTTCTCGGCCTCGAGGTTCATCAGCTGCCGCCGGGATCGGCGGCGGCCCGCCAGCATCGCAAGCTGATCCGCCGCGCCGAGTCGCTGCACAACGTCGCGCCGGGCTGGGCCGATCGCCTGCGCGCCCGCGCCCGCGCACTGGAGCTGACGGCGGCGCGCCCGCTGAAACTACGCGCGCGGCATGGCGTGATCCTGTCGACCGGCGGCTTCATCTTCAACCGCGAGATGGTCACGCAGTACGCCCCCCGCTTCCAGCAGACCATGCGCCTGGGCACGACCGGCTGCGACGGCAGCGGCATCCGCCTCGGACAGAGCGCCGGCGGCGTCGCCGCGCGCATGGAAAAGGTCTCGGCGTGGCGCTTCATCAATCCGCCGACCGCGTGGCCGACCGGCATCGTCGTCAACCGCGCGGGCCGGCGCTTCTGCAACGAACAGGTCTACGGCGCCAAGCTCGGCGTCGAGATGTGCGAGGACCACGACGGCCGCGCCTGGCTGATCCTGGACCGGCGCCTGCGCCGCAAGGCGCTGCGCGAGGCCCTGTTCGGCGGCCTGTGGTTCTTCCAGAGCGTTCCGGCTTTCTTCCTGATGCTGTTCGCGCCCCGCGCCCGCACGCCGGAGCAGCTCGCGGCACGGATCGGCGTCGATCCCGCCGGGCTGCGCGCGTCGCTCGACGCGTACAACCGCGCGGCCGCCGGCGAGTGCGCGGACGAAACCGGCAAGGCGCCCGACTTTCGCGCCGAGCTGCGCGAGGCGCCCTATTTCGCGTTGGACATCTCCGCCGGCAGCAGCTCGTTTCCGTGCCCGTCGATCACGCTCGGCGGCCTGCGCATCGACGAGGACAACGGCCAGGTGATCGATCGCGACGGTCGACCGATCGCGGGGCTGTACGCGGCGGGGCGTACCGCCGTCGGCATCGCGTCCAACGGCTACGTCAGCGGCCTGTCGATCGCCGACTGCCTCTGGTCCGGCCGTCGCGCCGGAAGCCATTGCGCGGCACTGGCCCGATCGGCGCAGGCGGCCGCGGCCAACTGAACACCGGCGCCGGCGGCAGACCTGCCGGCGCCCATCCACTTACGAACAGAAGTCGAGTCTTCGAGGAGCACAACGATGGGACGAGTCCAGGGCAAGGTGGCGATCGTGACCGGAGCCGCCAGCGGCGTCGGCAAGGAAGATGCACTGCTGCTGGCCCGGGAAGGCGCCAACGTGGTGCTGACCGACGTCAACGAGGAAGCCGGTGAGGCCGTCGCCCGTGAGATCGGCGACCAGGCGATGTTCGTCAAGCACGACATCGCGTCCGAGCAGGGCTGGATCGACGTCGTCAAGGCCACCGAGGAACGCTTCGGCGGCGTCGACGTGCTGGTCAACAACGCCGCGATCCTGGCGCAGGCGACGATCGAGGACACCACGCTGGAGCTGTGGCAGAAGATCCAGCGCGTGAACTCGGACGGCTACTTCCTCGGCTGCAAGTACGGCCTGGAGGCGATGAAGAAGCGGCCCAAGGGATCGATCATCAACATGTCGTCGATGGCGGGCATCGGCGGCGTCTCGTCGTTCTGCGCGTACAGCGCGTCGAAGGCGGCGGTCGCCGGCCTGACCCGCACCGTGGCCGCCCATTGCCGGGCGCAGCTGTACAAGGTCCGCTGCAACTCGATCCATCCGGACGGAATCGCCACGCCGATGGTGTTCAACCTGCACAAGGAGCAGGGCCAGAATACGTCCTATGTCCGCGAGAAGGATCCGCGACAGCTGCAGGCCCGCTTCGCCCAACCGCGCGACATCGCCAACCTGGTGCTGTTCCTGGCGTCGGACGAGTCCAGCTTCATCAACGGCGCCGAACTGCGGATCGACAACGGCTACCTGATGTGGGCGGACTGAGCGCCGCCGGCTTAGGCACACCGATGAGCAACACCGTTCCGAAGGCATTCGCCGCCGCGGTCGAACAGTACGCCGGACGCCCGGCGCTGATCGGCGAGGACGGCACCGCGCTGAGCTATGCCGAACTCGACGCGCTGCGCCTGCGCGCGGCGCAGGCACTGATCGCGCTCGGCGTGCAGGCCGGCGACCGCGTCGCGGTCTGGGCGCCGAACAGCGCCCGCTGGGTCGTCGCCGGCCTTGCCGCGCACTGTGTCGGCGCCGCGCTGGTGCCGATCAACACCCGCATGCGCGGCGAGGAAGCCGCCTACATCCTGCAGCGCAGCGGCGCCCGCGTGCTGTTCTGCATCGGCGAATTCCTGGGGCAGCACTACCCTTCGCTGCTCGCGCCGCACCGCCCGGCGTCGCTGGAGACCGTCGTCGTGCTCGACGCGGCGCGTGGCGACGACCTCGACTGGGACGCGTTCCTCGCCCACGCCGCCAAGGTCGATGCGGCCACCGCGCAGGCGCGCGCCGACGCGGTGACCCCGGACGACCGCATGGACATCATGTTCACGTCCGGCACCACCGGCCAGCCCAAGGGCGTGATCACCCTGCACGGGCAGAACCTGCGCGTGATCCGCGAATGGTCGCAGCGGATGGCGCTGTCGGAACTGGACCGCTATCTGGTCGTCAATCCGTTCTTCCATGCCTTCGGCTACAAGGTCGGCTGGCTGGCCGGCCTGATCGCCGGCTGCGCGGTGTTGCCGCATGCGGTGTTCGACGCCGCCGCGGTGATGAAGCGCATCGAGGCCGAGCGGATCTCGGTGCTGCCGGGACCGCCGACCCTGTTCATCAGCCTGCTCGACGACCCGCAGCGCGCACACACCGACCTGTCGTCGCTGCGCGCGACGATCACCGGCGCCGCCGCGGTCGCGCCGGCCCTGGTCGAGCGGATCCGCTCGGACCTGGGCTTCCGCGTCGTGCTGACCGGATACGGCCTGACCGAGACCTGCGGCATCGTGTCCCTGTGCGACCCGGACGACAGCGCCGAGATCATCGTCTCGACCTGCGGCAAGCCGATTCCCGGCATCGAACTGCGCTGCGTCGACGCCGACAACCACAGCCTGCCGCCGGGACAGGCCGGTGAAGTCGTCGTCCGCGGGTACAACGTGATGCAGGGCTATCTGGACGATCCGGAGGAGACCGCCAAGGCGATCGACGCCGACGGCTGGCTGCATACCGGCGACATCGGGCTGCTCGACGACAACGGCTACCTGAAGATCACCGACCGCCTCAAGGACATGTACATCACCGGCGGCTTCAACTGCTATCCGGCCGAGATCGAACGCATGATCTCGGCGCATCCGGCGGTCGCGCAGGTCGCGGTGGTCGGCGTGCCGGACGCGCGCATGGGCGAGGTCGGCAAGGCTTTCGTCGTCCCCCGCCCCGGCCAGACGATCGACAGCGGCGACTTCATCGCCTGGTGCCGCGACAAGATGGCCAACTACAAGGTCCCGCGCAGCGTCGCGGTCGTCGACACCCTGCCGATGAACGCCTCCGGCAAGGTCCTCAAATTCGAATTGCGCAGGTCGGCCTGAGCCGACCGGGCGCAGCCCACCGAGCAGGAGAACAGAGCATGAGCGGATCACTGGCCGGCAAGGTCGCAGTCGTCACCGGCGCCTCGCGTGGCGCGGGCAAGGGCATCGCCATCGCACTGGGCATGGAAGGCGCGACGGTCTACGTCACCGGACGCTCGCGCAACGAAGGCGACGCGCCGCTGCCGGGGACGATCTCGGCAACGGCCGAGGCGGTGACCCAGGCCGGCGGCAAGGGCATCGCGGTGATCTGCGACCACGCGCGCGACGACGACGTCAAGGCGCTGTTCGAACAGGTCGAACGCGAGCAGGGCCGCCTCGACATCCTCGTCAACAACGCGACGTTCCTGCACGACCGCCTGATCGACAAGGGCCCGTTCTGGGAGAAGCCGCTGGAGCTGGTCGACATCCTCGACGTCGGCCTGCGCTCGGCCTATGTCGCCAGCTGGTACGCGGCACCGCTGATGGCCCGGCAGCGCAACGGCCTGATCGCGTTCACCTCCAGCTTCGGCGCGAGCTGCTACATGCATGGCCCGGCCTACGGCGCGCAGAAGGTCGGCGTCGACAAGTTCGCCAAGGACATGGCCGTGGACCTGCGTCCGCACGACGTGGCCGCGGTCTCGATCTGGATGGGCATGCTGCGCACCGACCGCACCCGCCGGGTCATGGACAGCGAGCCGGAGAAGTACGCCGGCTTCTGGGAGATCGCGGAGACGCCCGAGTTCACCGGCAAGCTGATCGCGGCGCTGTACAACGACCCCGCGCGGCAGGACAAGTCCGGGCAGGTGCTGATCGGCGCCGAGCTGGCGCAGGACTACGGCATCGGCGACCTCGACGGCAAGCAGCCGCCGTCGCACCGGCCGATGCTCGGCGCGCCGACGCAGGCGCATCCGGCCGTCGTCGAGTAGCCTGGGCCACCCCGATTGCGCCGGGGCGCGCCCGACGCACGTCAGAAACCGGCGTCTCGTGCGTAAGAAATCCGCCCGTGTTGACGCGCGCCCGGCCTCCGACGCACGCAGATCATTCCCCGCGCACTAGGATGACGGCCCGGTGCCGTGCGAAGGCCCGGCCACAGGGCCGGTCCCCGCGCGCATCGCGCCCCCCATTTGCGTCCGGAGATCGAACAAGATGAAGAAAGTACTGACCGCAGCCGCCGTCGCCGCGCTGAGCATCGCCGCCGTCGCACCGGCCTTCGCCGAAGACGGCAAGACCCTGGCCGAGCGCGCCGCCGAGCGTCGTGCCGAGCGCCAGGAGAACCGCGGCGAAGTCCGCGGCATGGCCCGCGACAACAGCGCCCAGCGCCAGGAACTGCGCCAGGAGAACCGCGCGGACCGTCAGGCCGTACGCCAGGGCAACGCCGATGCCGCGCGCGACACCGTGCGCGAGAACAGCGGCCAGCGTCAGGAGCTGCGCCAGGAAAACCGTGCGGAGCGTCAGGAACAGCGCCAGGAGAATCGTGCGGACCGTCAGGAGAACCGCGCGGAGCGTCGCGCCAATCCCTGAGCCGCGTCGCGCTGCGAACCCGCCGGCGTCCGGTCTCGGACGCCGGCTTTTTCATGGCGCCGGGGACTCGCTCGGGTCCTCGCCGGCGGCCCCGCCATCGTCCCTGAACCGTTGCGCGAAGGCATCGGCCGGCATCGCCGCCCCGAACAGGAAACCCTGGAATTCGCTGCAGCCGACGCCGGCGAGGAAATCGAACTGCGCCTGGGTCTCGATGCCCTCGGCCAGCACCCGCAACTCCATCGAGCGCGCGATGGCGACGATGGTCCGAACGATCGCCGCATCGCTGACATCCTCGGGCAGCCCCGTGACGAAGCTGCGGTCGATCTTGAGCTTGTCCACCGGCATCCGCTTCAGGTACGACAGCGACGAGTAGCCGGTCCCGAAGTCGTCGATGGCCAGTCGCACCCCCAGCGCCTTGAGCGCCTCGAGCTTGCCCAGGGTTTCCCCGCCCAGATCCATCAGGCCACGCTCGGTGATCTCCAGTTCGAGCACATTGGGCGGCAGGGCGTGGCGATGCACCTGCGCCGCAACCGCATTCTCCAGATGCCGCCCGCGGAACTGCTGCGGCGAGAGGTTGACCGCGACGGTCTCGATCGGCAGTCCGGCATCGAGCCAGACGCGGATGTCCGCGCAGGTCCGGCGCAGGACCAGATCGCCGATTTCGGTGATGATGCCGCTGTCCTCGGCGATCGGAATGAACGTCTCCGGGGGAACGACCTGGCCGTCCTCGCGCAGCCAGCGGATCAAGGCCTCGGCACCGACGACACGGCCCGCCGCGCTGCTGTAGATCGGCTGGTAGTGCACGACGAACTCGCCTTTTTCGAGGCCGCGCCGCATCTGCATCTCGATCTCGAGCCGGCGGCTGGCCTGCCGGGTCAGCGCCTCGGTATAGAAGCGATAGGTATTGCGCCCCTGATCCTTGGCCCGAAACATCGCGGTATCTGCGTTGCGGACGAGCAGTTCGGCATCGGCGCCGTCGTCCGGGTACAGCGCGATGCCGATACTGGCCTGGACGTAGAGCTCATGCCCGCTGTCGAGCTTGAACGGTTGCGACAGCGCCCTGATCAGATGCTGCGCCACCTTGGCGGCGGCCATCGAATTGCCGGTCCGTTCGATCAGCACCAGGAACTCGTCACCGCCGAGTCGGCCCAGCGTGTCCTCTTCCCGCAACGCACCCTGAATGCGCCGCGCGACCTCAACCAGCAGCTGGTCGCCAACCTGATGCCCGAGGCTGTCGTTGACCGTCTTGAACCGGTCCAGATCGAGGAACAGCACCGCGACACCGGTGCGCTCCCGCCGCGCCTGCTCGATCGCGTGGGTCAGGCGGGAGGTCGTCAGCAGCCGGTTCGGCAGGCCGGTCAGAGCGTCGTGGTGCGCCAGATATTCGAGCTGCTCCTCGCTCCGCTTGAGCTGGCTGATGTCGCTGGAGACCCCGACGTAGTGGGTCAACCGCCCGACCGGATCGCGCACCGCGCTGATGTTCAGCCACTCCGGATAGACCTCGCCGCTCTTGCGCCGGTTCCAGATCTGCCCCTGCCAGTGGCCGGTTTCGTGCAGTGCCCTCCACATCGCCTGATAGAAGCTGATGTCGTGCCGCCCCGACTGCAGGCAGCGTGCGTTGCGCCCGGTCACCTCGTCGGGCGTGTAGCCAGTGATCTCGGTGAACGCGCGATTGACCGAAACGATGTTGGCGTCGACGTCGGTGATGATGATCGACTCGGCGGTACTGGCGATCGCGGCGGAGTCGAGCCGCAATTGCTCATAGGCACCCTGACGCTCGGTGGTGTCGGACACGATGCCGTGCCAGATCAGGTCGCCGTTGGACTCCTGGCTCGCCCCCGCGTCGACCCGCACCCAGCGCACCGCCTGTCCGGCAACGATCCGTCCGTCCCAGCTCAGCGCGCGCCCCTGGCTGCGCGCCGCGGCCCGCAGTGCCGGCAGCAACGGCTTGTCCTCGGGGTGCACGCTCGCGAAGACCGCTTCCGCGCTGGCCTTGACCGCGGCCTCGTCCAGACCGAACAGCGCACAGAACGCCGGGCTGACATACTCGAACGCCCCCCCATCGTCGTGCATGGAACGATAGCGGAACACCCCTGCCGGAATCCGGGTGACCAGCTCCCTGTAATTCGCCGCGACCCGGCGCTCCTGCGTGATGTCCCGGAAGAACGCCGCAAACTGGGGCGGATCCGCGCCCTCGATCGCGGACACGCTGACACCGAAGAACAGGCGGCGCCCGTCGCGGGCGACATGCTCGGTCTCGAACTGCAACCGGCCCTCCGCAAAGATCCGCCCGACCCGGTCCAGCACCTGCCATTCGGTCCCCGGGGTCTTGAACTCCTGGATCGCTCTGCCGAGCACCTCGCGCTTGTCGAAGCCGAGCATCCGGCAATAGGCGATGTTGACGTCCAGAATCCGTCCCGCGGCGTCGCCGCGGATGAATCCGTCGGTCATCGTGTCGAGCATCAGCCGCGTATTGTCGACCTCCCGCGCCAGCTCCTGCTCGATCCGGGTCCGCTCGGTCACGTCCTGCACCGTTCCGACCGACCGCTGCGGTCGTCCTTCGGCGTCGTACTCGGTCTCCCCGCGCTCCTCGACGTACTTGATCCGGCCGTCGGGGACGCAGATGCGGTGGGCGATGCGGTAGCCGCTGTGGCCCTGGACCGACTCGCGGAACGCATCCTGCACCCGGGCACGGTCGTCCGGGTGCAGGATGCCGATGAAGGCATCGTAGCTCAGCTCGAACGCGTCACGGTCGCGCCCGAAGATCCGGTAGACCTCATCGGACCAGCTCAGCCGACCCGCGTCGTGGTCGAGTTCCCAATGACCGATCTGCGCCACGCGCTGGGCCTCGCTGTGCAGACGCTCGCTGCGCCGCAGCGCATCCTCCGCCTGCTTGCGCGCGGTAATGTCGCGCGCCACGCCGAGCACACCAATCAACATGCCATCGGTGTCGTATACCGGCGCCTTGATGGTCTCGAGCAGCGCACGGTGACCGTCGTCGGCGAAGGTCACCCACTCCTCGTTGACCGACGGACCGCCAGCCTGCATCGCCTCACGGTCCTTCTGCCGGAAGAACTCGGCCTGTTCCGCACTGACGAAGTCGAAATCGGTCTTGCCGACGATATCGGCCTCGGGGGCGCCGAAAAAGCGGCTGAACTCGGGATTGCAGGTCAGGTACACGCCGTCGGCGTCCTTGAACCAGACCAGATCGGGAATCGCATCGACCAATGCCCGGAAACGCCCCTCGGACGCGCGCGCGGTCAGCTCCGCCTCCTTGCGGTCGGTGATGTCCTGCATCACACCGACGACGCGCAGCGCCCGCCCCGCGGCGCTGCGCTCGACGCGGGCAGTGACCCGGACCCAGCGCAACTGCCCGTCGTTGTGGCGCTGCAGCCGGTACTCGCGATCGAATTCCACCTCGCGTTTGAGCACATCCCGGGCAAACCGCCTCATCTCGTCGCGATCCACTTCCGGAATCAGATCGACCCAGCCCTGATAGGTCCTCGGATACTCATCATCGATCCCGAGGATCCGCTGGGTCTGCCCGGTCCAGGTCCACCGACCGCTGGCGACGTTGAGATCGTAGCTGCCGATTCGCGCCGCCCGCTGCGCGTCGCTGAGCAGATTTTCGCTTTGGGCCAGCGCCCGGCGGGTGCGGTCCTGGCGCTCGGTCAGGTCGAACAGCTGCGCGAAGACCCAGGTCGAAACGGTCAGCACGGTCAGAAAGGGCAGAGCCACCTGCTCGAAAACCACCACCCGCGCTTCGGCCGGCAACGCCGCCATCCACGCCAACGACGCCAGATGGACACCGATCCCGAGCCCGGCGAAACCCAGCGGGCCCGCCGGCCAGCGGCCGCGCTCCACCGCCGCCCGGACCGCAAGGCCGATGGCTCCCGCGGTCACGATCACGCCGACGCCCATGGCCGTGCCGACGCCCCCGATCCAGACCCGGTACCCGGACGCCAGCACCGCGGCGATCGCCGCCGTCACCGGACCGCCGAAGAAGCCGGCCAGTGCCAGGACCACCGAGCGCCCGTCGAAGATCAGGCCCGGACTCAGATGGAACGGAAACAGCATCTGCGCGATCGCGGTCAGACCGAACGCCGCACCGCAACAGATGCGCCAGGGCCAGGGCCGCGCCTGCAGTCGCCCGATGAATGCGCCGTAGAGGATCACCAGCGCCAGCAGCGGCGCCGCGTTGTGCGTCAGATCCCGGAGCAGATCGACGGCCACCTGACCCTCCTACTGCTTTGTTGTCGTTTAAGAAAGCCTACGCCGCCTGCCGGCACGAGGCAAAAGCCGGTCGCGTACGCAACCGTCATCGCGCCAGCACCGGCTCGCCACCGCGTCGAAGCCGATAAAATGCACCATGCCTGAATTCCTGACCCTGCCGATTTCGGCCGTTTCCGCCGCCCTGCTCGTGGCGCTGCTGGGTGCATTGCTGGGGACACTCCTGGGCCTGCGCCTGCTCGGGCGCCGCGACGAAGACGCCGAGCACGCCCGCACGCTGCTGGAGCGCTTCGACCGCCTCGAACAGCTGCTGCGCGACGAGCAGGCGCAGTCCCGCCGGGAAAATGCCGAGTCGGCACGGGCACAGCGGGCGGAGCTGGCCGAGAACCTGCAGAACTTCGCCCACCAGATCGGCGCGCAGCAGGACGTGCTGCGCCAGGCGCTGGCGGACCGCCTGGACGCGTTCAACAACGAGTTGCGTGTGCAGAACCAGCGCCTGGCCGAGACCCAGCGGGCGTTTCTCGACGAGTCGCGCGCCGGCCGGCGCGAGTTGCACGAGGCGCTGACCAAATTCAGCGAGACGCAGGCGCAGCAGGCCGGCGCACTGCGTGGCAGCGTCGAGGACGGTCTCAAGACCCTGCGCCAGGAGAACGCCGACAAGCTCGAGCAGATGCGGCGCACCGTCGACGAGAAACTGCACGACACCCTCGAAAAGCGCCTCGGCGAATCCTTCAAGCTGGTCAGCGACCGGCTCGAGCAGGTGCACAAGGGCCTCGGCGAGATGCAGAACCTGGCCTCGGGCGTCGGCGATCTGAAACGCGTGCTGACCAACGTCAAGAGCCGCGGCATCTTCGGCGAGGTGCAGCTCGGCGCGCTGCTCGAACAGGTCCTGACCATCGAACAGTACGCCGCCAACGTCGCGACCAAACCCGGCTCGAACGAACGCGTCGAGTTCGCGATCAAGCTGCCGGGGCGTGGCGACGGCGATACCCCGCTGTGGTTGCCGATCGACGCCAAGTTCCCACGCGAGGACTACGAGCGCCTGATCGACGCCCAGGAGCGCGCCGACCCCGCCGCCGCCGAAACCGCGGCAACCGCGCTGGAAAAGCGCATCCGCCAGGAAGCGCAGACGATCGCCGACAAGTACCTGTCGCCGCCCCACACCACCGACTTCGGCATCCTGTTCCTGCCCACCGAGGGCCTGTACGCCGAAATCCTGCGGCGGCCCGGCCTGTTCGAGGATCTGCAGCGCAAGCATCGCGTCACCGTCGCCGGACCGACCAATCTGCTGGCCTTCCTCAACAGCCTGCAGATGGGCTTCCGCACGCTGACGATCGAAAAGCGCTCCAGCGAGGTCTGGCAGATCCTCGGCGCGGTCAAGACCGAGTTCGGCAAGTTCGGCGATGTGCTCGACAAGGTGCGCAAGAAGCTCGACGAGGCGACCAATCAGCTCGACCAGACCGGCGTGCGCCGGCGCGCGATCGATCGCCGGCTCAAGGCCGTCCAGGAACTGACCAGCGGCGACGCCGCAAAGCTGCTCGGCACCGACGAGGACGATCCCGGCGCGGGTTGAGTCCGCTTGCCGCGGCCCTGCGGCGCGGCCACCATGAGGACGCCGCCCCCAACCGCGAGCCACGATGAACGAACTCGAAGTCCACGACGGCAGCATCGTCGCCCTGCGCATTTTCGACGTGGCCTACGAGATCGACCTCGCACGCGTCGAGACGCTCTGGGCCGAGCACACCGGCGCCGCCGGCAGCCGCCGGCAGATCACCCAGGCGCCGCCGAAAGCACTGGCATTCGATGTCCCCCCGGTGGTCCTGACCCTCGGCCCGGTGACGGTAAACGTGGCCGGGACCGCCACGCCGGCCGAGGCGGTGGCCAGGATCTACGATTTCGGCGCAATCAGTCTGGCCCTGCGCTTCGCCGCCGGCGGACTCGGCTGGACGGCGTACTGCACCCACCTCAACGCGGTCGACGCAGCCATCGGTGCGGGCACCGACGCGCCGGTCTGGGACGCGCTGCTGCAACGTCTGCGCGAGGCCCTGACACCGGCCTGGGTGCGCCCCAGCAAGCCGGGCCTGCAGGAGGACTATCTGCTCGGCACGGTCCGCCGCTGGAGCGAGGCGTCGCTGGACGCGCCCTCGCTGCTGGAACGCATCGACGTCGTTCCGCTGCTGTCCGGCGAACAACGTCCGCTGTCCGACGGTGCCCGCAGCGAACTGCTGCGACACCGCTATTCGTACTACGCGGACGATCTGGTGATCCTGACCTGGGACCGTGCGTTCATCTACGAACCGCGCGGCGATTCCGACGTCGCCGACGTGCTTGAGGTGGCCAACGCGCGCCTGCTCGAACTGCGCTACTACGACGAACTGCTCGACGACGAGCTGCCGCTGATGAACGATCTGGTCGACGAGGCGCGGCGCAAGGCCTACTTCCTCGCGCCGCGCCGCTTCGCCGGGCTGGCGCGCAGCCTGTACGCACTGGTCGCCGAGGTCACCGAGCTGACCGAGAAGGCCGACAACGCGCTGAAAGTAACCGAGGACGTCTATCTGGCGCGGGTCTACAGCGCGGCGCTGGACGTCATGCGCGTCCCCAAGCGCGCGGCCGCGGTCGACCGCAAGCTGGAGATCATCCGCGACACCTACGCAGCGCTGTACGACGAAGCGGCGACCACGCGCGGCGAGCTGCTGGAACTGGCAATCGTGATCCTGATCGTCATTGAGATCCTGATGGCCCTGCTCGGCCACTGAGCTCGCGACGTTTCGCATCACCGCCCCGGCGCCGCTTCAGCGCCAGGTAAGCGCCCCCCGCGGATCGTGCGTTAGCGCGACACTGACGATGTAGACCACCGTCAGCAGCGCCGCCACGAACGCCGTGCCGCGGATCAGCGGCGTTCTGCCGCGCTTGAGTGCGATGCTGCCGAGCACGATGTAGACGATCAGCGCCAGCACCTTGGCCGTCAGCCAGCCGTGAACGAACGGATACTGCTGCAGCAGAAACGACAGCAGCAGCGCGCTGCTGAGCAGCAGCGTATCCACCAGATGCGGCGTGGTGCGCAGCACGATGTGCTGTCGCCACGGCGCGTCCGCCAGCATCAGCGCGCCCCGGAACGTGAACAGTGACACGCTGAGGATCACGCAGCCGACATGAAACAGCTTGATATAGGGGTAGTACGCGATCACGGCGTGGAAACGTTCTCGCGGGTGACGGCAATCTTCTTCAGTGCGGCAACGAATTCGGGCTCCGGATGGGAGGGATTGCTGGTCGTCGCCAGCACACGACCGTCCGGCCCCAGCAGGCTGATGATCGTGGCGTGATTGAAGCCGCCGTCCGGCAGCTTGCGGTACTGGATCCCCAGCACTGCGGCCAGCTTGCGCACATCGCCGGCGTCGGCCCGCGCGAGCATCCAGCGCGCATCGTCGATGCCGTGCTTGGAGGATAGTGCGGCCAGCACCTCCGGCGTGTCGTTGTCGGGATCGAAGCTGACCAGGATGACGCGCAGATTCCGGCGCACCGACGCTTCGAGACCCCGATCGAGTTGCTGCGTGCTGCGAATCAGCAGCGGGCAGACGTACCCGCAGCTGGCGTAGAACATGCTGACCAGCACCGGATGCCCGCGCCAGCGGTCGAGCGTCGACGCGGTATCCGCCTGTGTCTGCAGCGACATCTGCAGCTGGTAGACCGAATCATCCGGAAGATCCTGTGCGGCCACGCTGAATGTGACCGCCACGCAGATGGTGGCAATGCCGCGCAGCAGGCGTCTGATCGACCTCATGGTTCCTCTCCGTCACGGGCGCAGCGAAAGCCGAGATTGGCCGTCGTATACGCGCCCTGCAGACTGCTGAGCATCGCGATGCGCATCAGCACTGCGTAGTTCTCCTTGTCTTGCATCGTGATCGCCCCGGCCCCGCAGAACTTCAGCAGATCCGGATCCTCGCCCTGATCGCGACTGTCGGTGCTGACCATCAGGGCATTGAAATCGCTCACCCACTCCCAGACCAGCGCGTGCAGGTCATGAACGCCGTAGGCATTCGCGGGACCCTGGCCGACCTCGGCGGGCGTATCGGCGGTCCGCGCATACCAGCTCAGCATGCGTGCGCGAAAAGCCGGATCGCTGCGGGCATCGGCGCGCGTCTCATCGGCCGCCGCGGCGTACTCCCATTCGTACCAGGTCGGCAGCCGTGCATCGATCGATTCGCAGTAGGCACTCGCGGCGAACCAGCTCACCTGCACCACCGGGGCGTCGGCCGGTGCCGCGGGCCCGGGACTCACCGGACCGGCCCAGGCTTTCAGGTAGCTCTCGTCAGCGAACAGCCGGGCGACGCGGTCGCGCCGCCACTGCGGATGCTGCCGTACGAACGCCAGAAACTGGGCATTGGTCACCGGGGTCGTGGCCAGCCGGTAGCGGGCGATCTCCACCTGCTCGATACCCGGGCCGGCCGGCAGCACGGATCGGAACGTACCGCCACCGATGGCGACGTATCCGTCCGTCGCCGCGGGGCTGCCGACGCCGAGCGCCAGCAGCCCCGCAGCCAACACGATGGACACCCCCCGCATCGGGTCAGTGCGCCGCACCCTCGGTGCGCTGCGTGTTGACGCGCACCCGGGCGACATCGTCGGCACTGACGGCGGGCCCCTTGTTGCCCCAGCTGTTCATCACGAAGGTGAGGATATTGGCCACTTCGTCGTCGTTGAGCTGACTCATTGGCGGCATCACCGAATTGAAGCTGGCGCCGTTGACGGTGACCGGACCGGTGAGGCCGTTCAGCACGATGCCAATGGCACGCTTCGGATCCGCCATCAGGAAATCCGATCCGGCCAGCGGCGGAAACACATCGGGCAACCCCGCACCGTTGTCCTGATGGCAGACCGAGCAGGTGCCGTTGTACAGCGCGGCACCGGCCTTGATCTGCTGATCAAGGGTCATCTCGCCACTGGCCGCGGCTTCGGCCGCCACCGTCACCGCGGCCAGATCGGCCGCCTTGTCGCCCAGATAGACCGAGTCCACTTCCTTGCCGGAGTAGATCGTCTTGTCCTCGGGACCGTCGACCTTGAGGATCGCCAGCGCGCCCTTGTTGAATGCACGGAAGATGGAGTGATCCACCAGCACGTAGCTGCCGGGCACATCGACGTGGAACTCGGTGATCGCTGCACCTCCGGCCGGGATCAGCGTGGTCTGTACGTTTTCCTGGTAGTAGGTTCCTCCCTCATAGCGCACCCGGTCGAAAATCTCGCCGATGACGTGGAAGCTCGACACCAGATTCGGCCCGCCGTTGCCCACGTACAGCCGCACGGATTCGCCGACATTGGCCTTGATCGCGTGATCGCCGACCAATGCGCCTTCGGAGCCGTTGAACAGCACATAGGTCGGGTTTTCGTCGATCGCCTTCTGCATGTCGAAGGGCTGCAGCCCTTTCTCACGATATTTGCCAACGGTGTAGAAATCGCCCTGGACGACGTAGTACTCCTTGTCGACCGGCTTCATGCCCTCCGGCGGCTCCACCAGAATCAGGCCGTACATGCCGTTGGCGATGTGCATGCCCACCGGCGCCGTTGCACAGTGGTAGATGAACAATCCCTGGTTCAGCGCCTTGAACGTGAACTGCGATTCGTGGCCTGGCGCCGTGAAACTCGACGCCGCGCCGCCGCCCGGTCCGGTGACGCCGTGCAGATCGATGTTGTGCGGCATCTTCGACGACGGATTGTTCTTCAGATGAAACTCCACCGTATCGCCCTGGCGCACGCGGATGAAGCTGCCGGGCACAGTGCCACCGAAAGTCCAGAAGGTGTACTTGACGCCTTCCGAGATTTCCATCTCCTGCTCGATGACCTCCAGCTCGACGATGACCTTGGCCGGATGATCGCGTCCGGTTGGCGGCGGCACGTTTGGCGGGCTGGTCAGCACCGCACGGACCGGCTCACCCTGCGGCGGGCCGAAATCTCCTCGTGTCGTGCCGGTGACTTCACTCGCCGGGGTCGACGGCGGGGCGGCCTGCGGCGGCTGACCGGAGGACTCCCGGGCGCCGTCGCAAGAGACCAGCAGCATCGCGACGAGCAGCGTGGGCAGGATTCGATGTGCGCGATCGTTCGACATGACACTCTCCTCGTGTTGTCTTATTTCGCTGCAGCCAGCCGCTCGCGCCGGTCTTCCACGACCCGCTGCGTCGGCCCGAACCACAGCCGGACCACGAACCACGCCAGCGCGAGCACGCCGATGCTGAAGATGACGTCGCCCGGAACCCGCATCCACACCAGCAGTTCCATCAGCGGCTGATGCACGAACTCGGCGGAGCGCGCATACCAGAAGCCGTGCTCGACACTGGCCTTCACCTGCAGCACACCATACGGCAGCAGCGACAGCAGGGCCATAGCCGCCAGTCCGATGTTCAGCGCCCAGAACGAGACCTTCAGCAGGCCGTCGTTCCAAGCGGCGCGCGGAGCCAGACCGCGCAGGCAGAACAGCATCAGGCCGATGCCGAGCATGCCGTAGACGCCGAACAGCGAGGTGTGACCGTGCAGCGGCGTGGTATTCAGCCCCTGCATGTAATACAGCGACAGCGGCGGATTGATCAGGAATCCAAACAGCCCGGCGCCCACCAGATTCCAGAACGCCACTGCGACGAAGAACAGGATCGGCCAGCGATAGGTCGCCACCCAGGGCGTCGCCGTGCTGTGGCGATAGGTCTGATAGGCCTCGAAGCCGATCAGCACCAGCGGCACCACTTCCAGCGCCGAGAACGAAGCGCCCAGCGCCAGGACGCCCGTCGGCGTGCCGGTCCAGTACAGGTGATGGAAAGTGCCGAGTACACCGCCGGTGAGAAAGATCACGGTCGAGAACAGCACCGCAGTGGTGGCGTTGCCGGTGCGCACCAGGCCCATGCGGGCGAACAGCAGGGCGATGACTGCGGTGGCGAACACCTCGAAGAAACCTTCGACCCACAGGTGCACGACCCACCAGCGCCAGTACTCGACCATCGCCAGATGCGTGTGCCGGCCCCACATCAGGCCCGCGGCATAGAACAGGCCGATCGCGACCGTCGACAGGAACAGCATCCAGGTCAGCGTCCGGGTTTCGCTGCGCGCCTTGAGCGCCGGCATCAGCGCACGCCCCACCAGCGTCAGCCACAGCATCAGGCCGATGAACAGACCGATCTGCCAGAAGCGGCCGAGGTCGACGTACTCCCAGCCCTGGTGCCCGAACCAGAAGTTCAGATTCAGCCCCATGCGCTGCATCACCGCGAACCACTGCCCGGTGAAGGCGCCGACCACGACGACGAGCAGCGCCCCGAACAGGACATTGACACCCAGTCGCTGAAAGCGCGGCTCATGTCCCGACAATGCCGGGGCGATGTACAGGCCGGTGGCGAGCCAGGCGGTAGCGATCCACAGCACCGACAGCTGGGTATGCCAGGTCCGCGTCAGCGAGTACGGCAGGATATCGGCAAGCTGGAAGCCATAGAACGCCTGCCCCTCGACTGCGTAGTGCGCGGTGATCGCGCCCAGCAACACCTGCACGCCGAACAGCGCGACGACCAGCCAGAAATACTTGATCGTCGCGCGCATCGACGGCGTCGCCTTGAGCACCGCCAGCGGGTCGGTCTGCGGGGTACGCTCCGGGCTTTCGTCGTGACTGTTGGCGGCGTGATACCAGACCAGCGCGCCGACGCCGGCCAGCAGGAAGATGATGCTGGCGACCGTCCACAGGAAGGTCGATGAGGTCGGGGTATTGCCGACCAGCGCGTCGGACGGCCAGTTGCTGGTATAGCTCTTGGTGTCGCCGGGGCGGTTGGTGACTGCGGCCCAGGCTGACCAGAAGAAGAACGCGGTCATCGCATGCCGGCGCTGCGGATCGGGAATCGCGTTTTCGGCAATCGCATAGTCGTCGCGCAGCGCGTGCAGCGCCGGATCGTCGCTGAACAGTTGCTCATAGTGCTGTGCCACCTTGCGGATCACCGCCGCACGATCGTCCGCAACCGTCAGAACGCCGGTTGCGGGGTCATAGGTGTTGGCGCGGATCTCTTCGCGCAGGCGGGCCTCGAACGCCGCCTGATGGGGGCGATCCAGCTGCGTGAAATCGCGGTGGTACCGGGCTTGTGCCCAGTCATCGAGCAGGCCGGTCGCCTCGCGATGCAGCCAGTCCGCCGACCAGTCCGGCGCCACATAGCTGCCGTGCCCCCAGACCGAACCCAACTGATGTCCGCCGATGCTCTGCCACACCTCGCGGCCGGTATCGAAATCCGCGCGGGTGTACAGCACGTCACCGCTCTGGCTCTGCACGGACTGCGGAATCGGCGGCGCAGCAACATGAATCTCGTGCCCCATCCAGCCCAGCACACCGAATGACACGGCCAGAATGACCGCCAGGGTGATCCATAGACGTTTTGTCGGGTTCATGATCGGCTCCCTAGCTTTCAATGGCCGCAGCGGCTGCGTATTGCGGAAACAGCACGTTGTTTTCCAGATGGATGTGCGTCATCAGATCGTCGACCAGCTTGCGCAGGCCCGCCGTCAACGCGAGCCAGGTCGGGCAGGCGTCTGCCGGTGCGGTGAGTGTTCCGGTCAGGGCTTCAATCGCGCGTAGACGTTCGCCGTGCTCGTCATGCTCGTGGCGCATCTGTGCAATCGGATGACCAATCATCGGCGCACCGCCCGCACGCATCAGCGGGAACAGCACCTGCTCCTCCTTCTGCATGTGCGATTCGAGCTCGTCGGCCATCTCACGCAGCAGCGCGGCAAGTCCGAGCGGCACCTGCGGATGATCCTTGTGTCTCGCCTCGACCCGCGTGGCCAGCCGGATCAGTTCCGGCAGCTCGCGGCGATGAACCTCGTGATAGCGCTGGAGGATGTGATCGATCAGTCGCAACGGCTGGTCCGGGTAGTCCGTCGCCGCACCGGCGTCGAGTGCGTCCAGTTCGGCCTCGATCCGCGCCAGCGGCAACGTCCTCTCGGCGGCCGCCTCGGCGAGTGTCTTGCCGCCGCCGCAGCAGAAATCCAGCTTGTAGCTGCGCAGCACCGCCGTCGACCCGGGCAATTGTGCGGCGATCTCGCCAAGTGCCATCGTGCTGTATTGCCCCGTACCGCTGCCCGCGTGTTGCTCCTGCATCGTCATCGTCGAACTCCCGCTTTGCGGGCGCATCCACACCCGCGTTAAAAGATGTATTTGATATGCATCTTTTCAGCCGCAATTCGAATCGGCATTGACATGGGTCAGTGACGGCTCAGGGACGGTGACGCGTTCTGCCGCATCCAGCGTTTCGGCGGAGGCCGGATCCGTCATGCCCCCCGTCCACGCCGTTTCTTGCGTGGCGGCAGCACGCGATCCGCCGGCGCCTGGGACGAAATCTACGTCCCCGCTCTCAGCTGCGACCCCGCCTGGCGGCGAGCGGCAGCGGGGCCGACAGAAGCTTCCTCATGTTGGCGGCAACCCGCGGCGCCGCCACCAGATCGGCCAGCGAGTACCCGTCCAGCACCCCCAGAAATGCCTGCGTCGCCTCGTTCAGCACCGCCCGCAGGCGACAGGCCCTGGACACCACGCAGGTATCCGAGGCCGGGTCGAAACATTCGACGATGCAGAACGCTTCTTCGGTCGCACGGACCACATCACCCAGGCAGATTTCGGCTGCCGGCCGCGACAGGCGCAATCCACCGGAACGACCTCGAACGCTGCTGACGAATCCGGACTGCGTCAACCGCTGCGCGACTTTCATCATATGGTTCCTGGACACCTGATTACGCCGCGCAATCTCCTCGATCGTATGCAAACGCTCCGGCTCCAGCGCCAGCAACATCAGCAAGCGCAGCGCGTAATCGGTATGGGACGTCAGATGCATAAAGTCTCGGCCGTACTCGTATACCCCGGGGTGCCGTGGCCCGTCGACGCAGAGGCGATGACCTGGGCCCAACACCAAGATGACGAAGCCATAGCTGGAGCGGTGGGCATCGCTGCACCGGGGGCGCGACCCGCTCCTGCGGCATTATGCCCATGTGGAGGCGAGTAACGCCGCATCCCGTTTCCGCCGGAAAACGTGCCGGGTCTACCCGTCAGGTCCGGTGAGCGGGCAGGCTAGGGCCTGTTAACGCTATGGACGATCGCTGCGTTGCTGCCGGAATTTGCGCCAGGCGAGGCGCGGGCTGCCGGCCTTGGTAGCTCAAAAGCCAAGGTTCGCAGCGCCGCATGGCGCGATTTCCGCCGCAACGATTGCCATCGTGCTAACAGGCGCTAGCGCAGCGACGCGTCCAGATCGACGCCGAGCTGGGACGCCCAGGTGCGTTTGTCCCAGTAACCGCGCTGCTCGATGATCTGCCCGTCGCGGATCATGAAGATGCCGCAGCCGCGCAGACGGTAACTGCGCCCTGTGGCGCGCAGCGGGCCGAGATCGCCACTGAAGGTGCCGCCGCCGCTCCATTCGCAGGCCGCCCAGTTGCCTTCGACCATCAGGTTGACCGGATCGGTGTAGCTGTCCGGAAAGGCCTGGAAGAAGGCGGTGAACATCGCCTGGATCGCCTCGCGCCCCTGCACCGGCTCGTCGGCGACCTGCCAGTTGGTCGCGTTGGGCGCGTAAAGCGCGGCCAGCCGCTCCGGCGAGCGCACCTGAAACGCGCGGATCCAGGCTTCGACGACTTCTCGGGTGTTGCGGGGCGCTGATGCCGTCATCGGCGGGGGCTCCATGTCCAGACGCGTGATCGACGCATTCAAACAGGTCCGGCGCGTTCTGACGAGTTCGGGAAATCCGCAAAGCAGGCGGGGCGCCGATGGCGCCCCGCTGCAAGTCGTCACCGCAACGCCACTACCAGCGGACGATGCCGGTGATGCCGAAGGTCCGCGGATCCTCGAAATTGGCGACCGTCAGGTTGGAGAACCCGGGGCCGAAATCGATGAAGTTGGTCGCGGTGTCGTCGTCGAGCGCGTTGCGGCACCACAGCGCCAGCTCGCCGGTGCCGCGCTCGCCGAGCGGGACATCGGCCACCGCCAGACGCAGGTTGAGAATGCCGTGCGCGTCGACCTCGGAGTTGGCCGCGATCTGGGCGTTCGGGTTGTAGTCCGGCCCGCTGCTGGCCAGCTGGTACGGATAGGTGAAGAACGCATCGGTGTAGGCGTAGTCGACCATGGCCCGCAGCGCACCCCAGTCGCGGCGCATCAGCTCGCTGTCGAGGACCAGGTTGAAGGTGTTCTCCGGCGCGTGCACGAAGGCGCGGTTGTCGGCCTGATTGACCCCGGCGTCGATGAACTTGTCGTACTCCGGATCGAGATAGGCGTAGTTGGCGCGCAGCTGCGTGCCCTCGACGACGATCAGCGCCAGCTCCAGCTCGACGCCGCGCACGGTGGCCTCGCCGGCGTTGCGGATCACCGTGGCCGCGGCGCCCGAGCCCAGGAAGATCGACGCCTGCAGATCCTTCAGGTCGTTCTGGAACACGGCGACGTTGAACTGTCCGCGACCACCGCCGAACCGGGTCTTGGCGCCGATCTCGAAGGAGCGCTGGCGCTCGGGCTTGAACGGCGTCCGGGTCTCGGCGATGTTGGCCTCCGGCGTGGCGTTGGGGTCGCTGAACTCGCCGTTGAAGCCGCCGCTCTTGAAGCCTTCGGCGTAGCGCGCATAGAGATTGACGTCCGCATTGAGGCGGTATGCGATCGACACCGTCGGCGTGGTGTCGCTGAACGTGTCCTCGGCGTGGGTGCCTTCCGGGATCAGATAGAAGTACGGATCGGTCGGGCTCTGACGCACGCCGAACGCGCGATCCAGCTCCTTCTTCTCGCGCGTGTAGCGCAGGCCGGCGCTGAGCGTCAGCGCATCGGTCGCGGCGAAGTCGACCTGCCCGTAGGCCGCCCAGGCGCTGGTCTTGGTCGCGTAGCGCGAGTCGAAGTCGGCACCGCCGCCGAAGAACAGCTGCGGGTTGTTGGTCTGGCCGTCATCGCCGAAGTAGTAGAGACCGCCGACGTAGTTCCATGCCCCGGTCTGTCCGATCAGCTGCAGATCCTCGGACCACTGGTCGTAGTCGGTATGGCGCTGCGTGAATGCCACCGGCAGCGGCGAACCGTCGAGGTCCAGCGAGTCGTTCCAGTCCAGACGGCGATAGCCGCTGATCGACTTGAGCGTGTGGTTGCCGTCGAGGTCCCAGCTCAGGGTGAACGAATGGCCCTGGACCTCGGAGCGCTCGAACGACGGTGCGTCGACGTTGGCCGTGGTCTCGCGGTCCTGCGAGGCGAAGGACGGCAGGGCGCCGAACGGCGCATCCGGCGCAAACGCACCCTCGGCGCTGATCCGATAAAGCTGGGTGTAGTTGTTCGACTGGTTGACGTTGGAATGATCGAAGCGGTACTCGCCGAGCACGCCGGCGCCAAAATCGAAGTCGGCCGCCAGACGGAACCCGTCGTTATGCCGGTCGTTGAGTTCGTTGCGCGAACTGGTGCGGGTGGTGTCGACCCAGCCGTCGCGGCGCTCACTGCGCGCGCCGAGCGAGACGCTGACGATGCCCATGCGCGGCAGATCGACATTGGCGCGCTGCACGAAGGCGTTGTAGTCGCCGATCTCGAGACTGGCAGTGCCGCCGAACACGCCGCTCGGGGAACGCGTGACCAGGTTGATCGCACCGGCGAGCGTGTTGCGCCCGTAGAGCGTGCCCTGTGGCCCGCGCAGCACCTCAATGCGACTCAGGTCGACGATATCGAAGATCGAGCCCTGCGCCTTGCCGATGTAGACGCCGTCGACATAGATCCCGACCGCCGGATCCCAGTAGATCGCTGGATTGATCTGGGTGACCCCGCGGATCGAGACCTGCGAGATCGTCGAATTCGACGGCGTCTTGCTGATCTGCAGGCCCGGCACCACGGCGTTCAGATTGTCGATGCCGTCGACGCCGCGCATTTCGATCTGATCGCGTGACAGCGCCGAAACCGCACCGGGCACGTCCTGCAGGCGCTGCACGCGGCGCTGCGCGGTGACCTCGATGTTCTCCAGCGTGACGGCGTCGGATGCGGGCTCCGCGTCGGGCGCCTCGGCGTCGGTGTCGGCCGTCTGTGCATGAACACCGAGGCTGACCAGCATCGGCAACAAGGCGGCCCAAGGCCGCCATGACCCTCTCTTCTCCGTTGGCACGTGATGAC
This sequence comes from Nevskiales bacterium, assembly GCA_028698335.1. GTDB lineage: Bacteria > Pseudomonadota > Gammaproteobacteria > Nevskiales > Nevskiaceae > Solimonas. The sequence continues at coordinate 57,343 of JAQVDP010000008.1, forward strand.
TCCTGTGGATTCGTTATCGGTGGGCCACGGTGCCGCCGGCGGCGATCTGCGCCCGGCTCCCCTGCTCCGCGGCAGCGACGAGCGGCGCCCCTGGATGGGCCGCCGTTCGCCGCCGCTATCGATACGCCGCCGCGGCGGCGCTGGCCTCGTCCGGAAGGGTGATTACGGGAATGGCGGTTCGCTCATTCGGACGATGTTGCGGCTGCGCGCGGGTGCAAGGATCGGCGCACCATGGACACACGCCCGCCGACACTGGCTCCTTTCCCGACGACGCGGCAGCGGCCGCACCGCCGCTGATGCCCGGCCACGCCGACTTCAGCGCCCTGAGCGGCAAGGTCGCGCTGGTCACCGGCGCCAGCCGCGGCATCGGCCGCGCCGTCGCCCGGCGTCTCGCGGCCCATGGGGTCAAGGTCGTCGTCACCGCCAGCGAACGCTCGGCGCGGGGGCTCGACGAGGCCCGCAGCCTGATCGAGCACTCCGGCGGCCAGGCGCATACGGTGGTGGCGGACCTCAGCGACCCGGAGCAGCGCGACCGCCTGATGATGCGCGCCAGCGGCGCGTTCGGACCGATCGACATTCTCGTCAACAACGCCGCCGGCATCCCGCGCTACGCGCCGCCGAGCACGATGCCGCGCGCCGACCGCCGCGCGCTGTTCGAACTCAATTTCCACGCCCCGGTCGACCTGATCCAGCAGGCGCTGCCGGCGATGCGCGACCGGCGCTGGGGCCGCGTCGTCAACATCAGCAGCGAGATGGCGCAGCAACCCGGGATTCCGTATCCGGGCCCGGCGAAGATGGTGCACGCGCTGGCGCTGTACGGCGCGGCCAAGGCGGCGCTGGAACGGTATTCCGAAGGTCTCGCGGCGGAGCTGCACGGCAGCGGCGTCTGCGTCAACACGCTGGCGCCGACCAAGATCGCGATGACCGAAAGCGCGGCGGCGGTCGCGCGGCAGATGGCCGAACAGCGGCCGGAGTGGGTCGAGCCGACCGAGATGATGGCGGAAGCCGTCGCCCAGCTCTGCCGCGCATCGCTGACCGGACTGCGGACCGGCAGCCGTGAGCTGCTGCACCTGCTGCAACAGCCCCTGCTCGCACTCGACGGCAGCACCGTCATCGGCAACGCGCTGACCCTGGTCGATATCGACTGACCCTGTTTCCAGTCCTGATTTCCAAACCCCACTTCCCTCCATCGGAGACCGGCCCGTGCAACGACTCAAGGACAAGGTGGCGATCATCACCGGCGGCGCCCGCGGCATGGGTGCGGCAACGGCGCGGCTGTTCGTCGAGAACGGCGCACGCGTCGTCATCGCCGATGTCCTCGATACCGAAGGCGCCGCCCTCGCCGACGAACTCGGCGGCGCGGCGCGGTTCGTCCATCACGACGTCACCGACGAAGCGAGCTGGGCCGGCCTGCTGCAGCTGACCACCGCCGACATCGGCCCGGTCGACGTGCTGGTCAACAACGCCGGCGTGCTGCTGTTCAAGACCATCACCGCGACCGAAAAATCCGAATTCGAACGGGTGATCGGCATCAACCTGGTCGGCTGCTTCCTCGGCACGCGTATCGTCGGCACCCACATGCTCGCCAACGGCCGCGGCTCGATCGTCAACATCTCCTCGGTCGACGGCATGAAGGCGGCCAACAGCCTCGGCGCCTACTGCGCGAGCAAGTGGGGCGTGCGCGGATTCACCAAGGTCGCGGCAATGGAATTCGGCCATCGCGGCGTGCGCGTGAACTCGGTGCATCCGGGCGGCATCGACACGGCCATGGGCAATCCCTACCAGCAGGGCAAGGCCGAGGTGAACCAGCGCTACTCGATGGTGCCGATGCAGCGCGTCGGCGAACCGGAGGAGGTGGCCCGCACCACGCTGTTCCTGGCCAGCGACGAGTCGAGCTACCTGTGCGGCGCCGAGATCGCCGTCGACGGCGGCATGCTCTGCGGCCAGTATTACGTGGGTTTTCCCGGCGCCCCCGGCGTGCCGGACTGAGGACAGCCGCCATGAGCGCAGGATCCGAACGCGTCAGCCCCACCGCCTATGCCACCGGCTATCTGTGGTATCGCCATGGTCTGTCCGACGCGGCGCTGGTCACCGAGCAGGGGCGCCGGCTGGATCGTGCGTTCCGCGTATTCATCGCCGGGACGCGCATGCTCAGCGGGATCTCGCTCGACGCGCTGATGCTGGCGCGGCACAAGGGCATCGACGCGATTCTGGCCAACGCCATCGAGGACGGCTCGGTGAGTCAGGTGATCGAGATCGCCGCCGGCCTCTCCGCACGGGGCTGGCGCATGCGCCAGCGTTTCGGCGACCGGCTCCACTACATCGAAACCGACCTGCCGGCGATGGCGCGGACCAAGCGGGAGATGCTGCAGCGCGCCGGCTGCCTCGGACCGCAGCATCAGGTGCTGGAGCTCGACGCCCTCGCCGACACCGGACCGGCGTCGCTGGCCGCCATTGCCGGCAAGCTGGATCCGGCGCAGGGCACGGCGATCATCACCGAGGGCCTGATGAACTACCTGGCGCCGGCGCAGGCCGACGCGGTGTGGCGGCGGATCGCGACGACCTTGCGCGGTTTCACCCATGGCCTGTACCTGGCCGACGTCTACTTCAGGGATCAGCATCGCAGCACGGCGATGCTGGCGTTCGGCGGCATGCTGCAGGTCTTCGTGCGCGGCCGCATGCACGTGCACTTCCGCGATGCCGACCAGGCCGTGGCGCGCATGCAGCGCTGCGGATTCGACACCGCACGCGTCCACCGCACCCGCGACATCCCGCAGACACGGGCGCTGGCCACGACCGCCGGCGCGGATCGCGTCAGCGTGCTGGCCGCGACAACCTGAGTCCACCGGTCTCCCCTGCGGCGCGCCCATGCGCCGCGCCTTCAGTCCGGGTCCCAGTCGAGCCAGATGCGGCCGTCGGAGTAGACCCTGTTCTGCGCGCGCAGGCCGGTGTCGCCGTTGTCGATATGGCGATGCACGTTCTCCGGCGGGCGCAGGAACACATCGCGGCCGTAGGCGAAATCCTGTGCGCGCACCAGGGCGAGATAGGCCTTGTTCAGCGCTGTGGCCCGCGCACGGCTGGGCGCGATCAGCCAGCGCAGATCCCTGTCGCCACCCGGCGCGGCGCGGCGCACGGCGGCTTCGTCGTAGACGCCCTCCGGAAAGAAGCGCTGGAGGATCTCGTCGTTGCTGCGATAGGCGTCGCCGCCGCGCGCGCGCCGCAGCCAGGTCAGGATCTCTGGCTCGCGATGCCCGGCCATCGGCACGTCCGGCATGCCGGCCAGCCGCTGCCAGCCCCAGCCCTCGGCGCCGGGCTGCTTGCGCGGGAAACCGAAGGACGAGTCCGCGGTGATCCCGATCCCGCCGTGGCAGCCCATGCAGTTGTAGTGTTCTTCGAGCGTCTGGGGCCTCAGCGCGCCGTCGGCGTCCTCGATCCAGCCCTGATAGACCCAGCCGAACGCGTTGCGCAGCCCGGTGCGCGCGTCGCCCCGGAACCGCGGCACCAGGCCCGACGCCTTTTCGTCGCGTTCGGAGCGGTAAGCCCCCCTGACTTCGACGTCGTCGGCGTCGATGCGCTTGACGCTGTAGCGCAGCTCCTTGAGCCGCGCCGACAGCATGCCCGGCCGGTCGACATCGACGTAGCGCACGCTGTGCAGGAATTCGGTGCCGAGGGGATAGCGCCAGCGATGGACCGGCTGCGCGGCGGCCGCGCCGACGTAGTGTGACGGCAGGCCGCGGATGTGGTCGGCTACGGCCAGCCTGCCGTCACCGTCGAGATCGACGCCCGCCGCCGCCTCGTCCAGCGGCTCGACGCGGCGCCGGATGCGATCGTCGGGCACGGTATCGGCCACCGTCATCGCCGCTTCGAGGATCGCCAGATTGGCGCTGTAGATCGCGCGTGAAGGCCGGCCCGCCGCGTCCTGCCGGAACGGGGCCGGCAGGCGGATCAGCAGATCGTCGCTGGCGCCGTTGGTGGGCCAGAAGCCACCGCCGGGCAACGGCTTGTAGCGGAACGCGCGCCAGCCGGAACCGTCGCGCGCGTAGCCCTGCGCGTCGAAGCCCTGTGCGTAGTCGAGATCCGGCGTGTAGGCCGTCGCGTCGCGCTGCTGGCGGGCCGCGCTGTACAGCGGCCGGTAGTTGTCCTGATCGATGTAGGCCTGGATCTCGGCATCGCTGATCGCGGCGATCGCCGCACTGCGGTCGACGAAGACGTTGCGCCAGTGGTTGTCCATCGCCGCCGGCGAGAACGCGTACGTCTCCTGCAGCGTCCAGTCGCCCTTTTCGTTGCGGCCATTGCGGGTGGTGTGACAGGCCCAGCACGAATTGGCGACCCCGTCGGTCCTGGTGTAGCACTGCGGCAGGACCGTGGGCTCGGGATTGACGAAGGCGGCGAGATCGCGGCCCGGCGCATCGGCGGGCGGCGCGGCAAGCGGCTGCGGCGGCGCCGGCGTCTCGCGCTGGCAGGCGACCAGCATCCACGCCGCCAGCGTCCAGACACCGGCCCGGCCCAGCATGCGCGGATCGATGGCCCCGATCATCCCTGGCGCGAAGCGGCGCAATCCCCGTTCAGGGTTGCGGCGCGGCGCCCGGCCGCAGGCTCTCGGCGATCCCGCGGAACAGGCTGCGCTGGAACTCGAAGCGCGCCGGCGAACTGGCCAGGCTCAGCACCACCATGTGGGTTTCGGTCGCCATGATCATCAGGTAGGCCTGCAGTTCGCGCGGGCCCTCCTGGTAGCGCAGCTCCAGCAGGGTCGCGACCGCGCCGCCGAGTTCCAGCGGCTGCTCCTCGACGACCTGGAACTGCGTCGCCAGATGCGACATGTCGCGCAGCTTGCGCATGGTGAAGCCGTCCAGGCAGCTGCGCCGCGGATCGTAGGCCTCGCGGGTCAGGACCAGCTGGTCCTGCGCCCAGCCCTGCGTGTCGGCGCGCGGCGGGCGCGCGATCAGGTCGGCACCCAGCAAGCCGCGCTGCAGGGTCCACTCCGCGGGCACCTGCAGGCGCCAGCCGTCGCCGGACACCGTCTCCGGCGCGGCCGCTGGCGCTGCCGTCGGCAGACTCAGCAGCAGACCGGCGAACAGGCCTGGAAGCCACCGCGGGCGCATGACCCGGAACTTACTTGCTGAAGCTGCGCGTGTACGCCGGCACCGGCTTGCCCTTGCCGTCGACCGGCAGCTCCAGGTTGTCGAGCAGGTAGGCTTCGCCGGTCAGCGTGCCGTCGGTGACCTCGAACCAGAAGAAGCCCGGGGTCAGATCCTGCTGCCAGTAGGCTTGGTTGGATTCCGGATCGCCGAACTCGCGGGTATCCGAACCGCCGCCTGAGAGCACGAACTCGGTCTTGCCGTTGCAGCTCTCGACGGGCTTGAGCCACTGCATGTCGTGATCGTGGCCGTAGAGCATCATGTCGACGCCGCCGTTGTAGTCGGGATTGCAGGCGCTGGCGTCGAGGAATTCCTTCCACGGCGTGCCGCTCGTGGTCCCGGGGAAGACCGTGCCGTTGAAGCCGTCGAAGCTGCCGGCGTTGCCGTGCTGGCCGTTGGACACGTACGGATGGTGCGAGAACGCGAAGGTCCACTTGGCGGTGCTGGCACTCAGCGCGGCCTGGAACCACTGCAGCTGCGCGGCCCCGTAGGTCGTGTAGTAGTACTCGGTCTGCAGCGGATTCTGCAGCGACGCCGCCAGCGGGTTGGCGTCGAGCGAGAAGAACTCGGCGATCGGCGTTTCGCCGGCCTTCAGATCCAGTGGCGCGGTGAACGCGTAATAGCGCGCGGGCATCCGCCAGCGGCCGGAATTCTGTTCGGCGGCGCTGTACTCGACCTGATACTCACCCTTGTTGTTGTTGTCACCCAAGCCCAGGCTGCTCGCCGAGTTGTCGTGGTTGCCGAGCGTCAGGTAGATCGGGAAGTCGAGAACCGAATAGGGTTCCTCGAACTTGGTCTGGAACTGCTCGTCGTCCACCGAGGTGACGCCGCTGTCGTAGATGTTGTCACCCAGCTCCAGCGCGAAGTCGCAGCCCTTGATCGCGCAGACCTGCGCCATCGCGTTGGCGACGGCGTACTGGTTGTCGTTGGCTCGTCCGGCGTCGCCGAAGGCGACGAAGCGCACGACACGCTTGCCATCGGACGTGGTCGAACCGGTACCGTCGGTGACATCACTCTGCCCGCAGGCGGCGAGCAGGACGGCGGCAATTACAGACAGACGGGAAAAACGCATGGGATCCACAAAATCGAATGATTGACCCTTTATTCTGACATCGATGGATGATGTTGTGATGACACGCGGCCGGGGCCGGGTACCGGTCGTCATCCGCATGCCCGACGCGAGCGCCGTGGCGCGAACAGGCCCTAGCGCAGCGGAATCGGGCTGGTTTCGACGATGCTGCGGTCGCTCATCAGCGAATACGCCCGATCGACCGGATACGCCGCCGGATCGCAGCGATCGGAGCTGACGGTCGAGACATCCAGCGCGGATGCCGCGCCCACCGCAGCCACCGCGGTCGCGAGGGATCGCCACGGACGGTCGCTGTAGATCAGCGTCGGGCGGACCCGGCCGTCCCCCTGGCACTGCTCGTGGAATTCGGTGACGACATGCGGCGCCATCGCCCGCGCAATCGCTTCGCGCACCTCGTCGGGCGTGGCCGCCACAGCCGGCGACACCAGCCCGGTCCCGACCCACGCAAGCATCGCGACACCGCTTCGAATCCACATGCCGATCCCTCGTGCCGGCGGTCGTCCGCTTGCGGATCGCCACCGGATGTCCTGTCCTGCGGCCGACGCTAGCGCAGGACATTCCCACCGGCAAGCGGCGGTCACACCGTCCACAGATAGGTCGCCGCCAGCGCCCGGTACGGCCGCCAGGCCTCGGCGCGCCGCAGCAGCCCGGCCGGCGAGTGGCATCCCGCCGCCCGGATCAGCCCGACGTCGCCATGCGGGAACGCATCCGGATCGCGCCCCAGGCGGATCGCCAGATAGGCGCGCGTCCATGGGCCGAAGCCCGGAAGGTCCTGCAACACGCGATCGACTTCGTTCCAGCCGGCGCTCTCCAGCCGCAGATGACCGTCGACGACCGCCCGCGCCAGGCCGCGCAGCGTGGCGACCCGCCGCCCCGGCATCCCGATCCGCGCCAGGTCGGCGTCGAGCACGCCCGACGGCGTCAGGCTTCCGCCGCAGCGCTGCACCAGCCGCTGTGTGAGCGTCGCGGCGGCGGCGACGCTGACCTGCTGCCCGATCACCGTCCGCACGCACAGCTCGAACCCGTCCCAGCAGCCCAGCGGGCGCAGCCCCGGCACGCGCCCGATCCGTGGCCGCAGATCGGGACAGCGCGCCAGCGCCTGCGCCGCCGGACGCGGATCCTCGTCCGCCGCGAACAGGCGCGCCACCCGCGACGCGGCCGCGTCCCCCGGATCGGCGACACCGACGAGCCGCAGCCGCCGCGCGACCCGCGGCCCGTCGGCCGCGACGCGGATCGTCGATGCCCCCACCCGGCGCAGGTAGACGTCGCCATCGACTGCCTCCGGCCCTGCGATCAGGCGCGGCCGCAGATAGTCGAGCCAGACCCGCCACGGCAGCGCGCGGCGCAGCGCCAGCTCGCACGCCGCCGGAGCGGCCCCGCCGGCGCCGGTCATGCTCCGGGCCGCGATCCCGCCACCTGGGCGCGCTCGTGATCGAGCAGCGCCCGCTTGCGTTCGAGCCCCCATTTGTAGCCGCCGAGCCCGCCGTCGCCGCGGATCACGCGATGGCAGGGCACCAGCACGCCGACGCGGTTGGCGGCACAGGCGCTGGCAACGGCGCGCACCGCCCGCGGGCGGCCGATCGCCGCGGCAACCTCGGTGTACGAGCGCACTTCGCCGCTCGGAATCGTGCACAGGAAGTTCCAGACCTTCATCTGGAACGCGGTGCCGCGCAGGTCGAGCGGCAGCTCGGGCAACGGCTGCCCCCGCGACAGATGTGCGTCGAGCGCATCCATCCACGCGGCGAAGGCTGCGCCGGCCGCCGCGTCCATCGGACTCAGGCGGGCACCCGGATATTCGGCACGCAAGCGCTGCAGCAGGCGCGCGTCGTCGACGTCGAACTGCACGAAACACAGACCGCGGTCGGTCGCGCCGATCATCATCCGCCCCAGCGCGGTCGTGGCGCTGGCATACGAAATCGCAATACCGTCGCCGCCGGCGCGGTACTGCCTGGGGGTCATCCCCAGATGGGTCGCCAGCTTGGCGTAGGCCCGGCTGGCCGAACCGTAACCGGCATCCTGGATCGCCCGCGTCACCGGCGCACCCGCCCGCAGCTCCTGGCGCAGACCGCGTAGACGCAGGGCGTCCTGATACTGCTTCGGACTGATGCCGATCACCGCCTTGAAGCGGCGCTGCAGGTGAAACGGGCTCATGTGCGCCAGCGCCGCCAGGGCGTCGAGGTCGGGCGCTTCCTGCGTATGCGCTTCCAGATAACGGCAGACCTCGAGCATGCGTTCGACGGTACGGCTGTCGGCCCGCTGCTGCAGCGGCCGGCAGCGCTTGCACGGCCGCAATCCGTCGGCCTGCGCCGCGGCCGGCGTCACGTAGAAACGCACGTTGCGCCGCAACGGCCGCCGCGAGGTGCACGAAGGGCGGCAGTAGACGCCGGTCGTCAGTACGCCATAGTAGAAGCGGCCGTCCTGCGTCGCATCCCGGTCCTGCACCGCCTGCCAGCAAAGATCGTCGTTCATGGCCGTCACCGTTCAAGTCTAGACGAGCAGTCTGGTGCCCGGCGGCCGGACCGGCATTCCGGTTCTTGCGCACATTGCCGCCATGCGCACGCCGGCTACAGCGCCATGATCGCCGGCAGCATCCGCTCCACGCGCGCACGGCACTCGGCGGTCGCCGGCAGCAGCGGCAGGCGCAGGCCGTCCTCGATCAGCCCCAGCGCCGCGAGCGCGGCCTTCAGCGGTGCCGGATTCGGCTCCGCAAACAGTGCGCGGATCCACGGCCGCAACGCATCGGCAATCCCCCGCGCCGCGACCAGATCGCCGCCCCGCACCTGGTCGAGCATGCGCCGGTACAGATCCGGCCGGATATGCGCCGCTGCGGCAATGGCGCCGTGCCCGCCCAGGCAGGCGTTCACGAAGATCATCGCATCCTCGCCGCTGAGCACCTTCAGCGGTGTGTGCCGGATCAGCTCGGCCAGCTGATCGGCGTCATGGCCGGCGCTCTGCTTGATCGCCACGAACTGCGGATTGCGCGCCAGCGTCTGCAGCGTCTCGAACTCGATGTTCACCCCGCTGCGATAGGGGATGTTGTAGATCACGATCGGTTGCTCCGCCGCCGCGGCAACGACCTCGAAGTGGCGGACGATGCCCGCCTGCGATGGGCGCGTGTAGTACGGCGCACTCAACAGGAAGCCGGTAACACCGTCACCGCGGCGTCGGCGCACCGATGCGGCGACGGCGGCGGTATCGTTGCCGGCGACCCCGAAGACGACGGGACAGGCGCCGGCCGCCTCGAGCACGGCATCCAGCACCCGATCCTGTTCCTGCGCGGTCAGTGTCGCCGGCTCGCCGGTGGTCCCGCAGACGACCAATCCGTCGATGCCCTCGCGGACCAGACGGTCGGTCAGCGCCTGCAGGTGCGTGAAATCGACCCGCGCCCCGCCGCCACCAAACGGCGTCACCAGGGGAACCCAAATACCTTCGAATGTTGTCACCGCAGTACTCCTTTTCGACTGAAAATGAATGGCGGGCCATTCAGGTCGACGGTCCGGTGCCTTGCGACGATCGGCGGACCCTCTGGAGACTGCAGTGCGATGAAGCGGCAGCGCCTCCGTCGGATCACGTCCGACGTCAGCGCGGCTGTCCGTCAGACGGATACCCGCTTCTTGGATTTGCTGGCCACGGCTAGGCTCAAGGCCCCGTTGGCATCGGCCGCGTACGCGCACGCCCGCCCGCACCGGCTTGCGGCGAGGACATGGCGACGAAGATGCGGCTGCTGCATGGAATTCGATGCGATCGGAACGGGGCGCGCACGATACGCCGCCGCGTCCGTTGCTGCAAAGCCGCCGGGCAACGCACCGGGCCAGCGCCCGCGCCGCATGACCCCGGCGCCAGTGGCGGGTGGCGCAGGCGGCATTGAGATCGATGATGATATCTTTACATTGACCAATGTCATTGCAATGGAGGTCCGCCCGTGTCGCACGTCCCCAGCCCGGCTGAACTGGATCGCTTCCGCGAGGTTCAGCGCCTGGCCTATCGCTGCGCCGAAACCGTCGCGGCCGAACTCGAGCCCGGCGTCACCGAACGCGAGGCCGCCGCGCGGATGCAGGCGTTTTTCGATGCCGAGGGTGTGGACGACTGCTTTCATCGTCCTTTCGCCTGGTTCGGCGACCGCACCGCCTTCCGCGGCCTGATCGGCGTGCGGCAGCTCGGCGGCTTCAATCCCGCGTTCTATCCCGGCCTGCGCCGGCTGCAGCGCGGCATGCCGTTCATTCTCGACTGCGCGCCGAGCGTGCGCGGCTATACCGCGGACATCGGCTACTGCGGCGTGATCGGCGAGAACGCCCTGCTCGACCGGCTGATGGACGACCTGCTCGAGTACCGCGAGCTGATCCTGGCCGGCGTCCGCGCGCGCAAACCGCTGGCGCAGATCAGCCGCGACGTCGACCGCCTGTGCGCGCGCCAGGGTTACGAACCGCGCCACAAGGCCTATCCGTTCGAGACCCTGGCGCATCGGGTCGAGGTGCTCGAGGACGACCACAAGGCGGAGCACCTGAGCGTGGCCCGCTTCGGCCTGCGCAACCTTGGCGAGCTGATCCGCGCCGCGCGCAACAGCCGCGAACAGGGCTGGTCGCCGATCTGGAACAGCGGCTCGCGCTCGGAACATGCGCCGACCCCGGGGCTGTGGGCGGTCGAGCCGCATCTGGGCTTCCGCCACGTCGGCGCCAAGTTCGAGGAGCTGCTGGTGGTGACCGACGACGACGCCTACTGGCTCGATGACGACGTCCCGCATGTGCGGCGCTGGCGGCAGCGCGGGCTGTGGGCGGCGGCGGACACCCCTTCCGCGATCGCCGGAGTGGCGGCATGAACGCCCCGACCGATCCGGCGATCGTCCCGACCGCCAGCGGCGACGCGTTCGCCGTACGCGGTGACGGCGTCGAACTGGCGGTGCAGCAGTGGGGCTGTGAGCACGCGACGACGATCGTGCTGGTCCACGGCTACCCCGACAGCCGTCACGTCTGGGACGCGGTGGCGACGTCACTGGCCCGGCGCTTTCATGTCGTCGCCTACGACGTGCGCGGCTGCGGCGAGTCCGGCGCGCCGGAACACCGCGACGGCTACGCACTTGGACATCTGGTCGCCGATCTGGCCGCGGTGATCGACCACGTCAGTCCCGACCGGCCGGTGCATCTGGTGGGACACGACTGGGGCTCGATCCAGTCCTGGGACGCGGTCAGCGACCCGCGGCTCGACGGCCGCATCGCATCGTACACCTCGATCTCGGGCCTGAGCCTCGACCACGTCGGCGACCGGCTGCGCCAGAACCTGCGCTCGATGCAGCCGTCGAAACTGATGCAGACGGCGCGGCAACTGCAACGCTCGTGGTACATGGGCATGTTCCAGCTGCCCGGCGCGGCGCCGGGTCTGTGGCGGCTCGGCCTGGACCGCCTGTGGCCGCAGATCCTCGAGCGACTGGAGGGCGGCGCCGTTCCGGTCTCGGCGAGCCAGCGCCGCGACGGCGTCAACGGCATCGAGCTGTATCGGGCCAACGTCTTTAGGCACCTCAGCCGGCCGCAGCCGCGCCGGGTCGGCACCCCGGTGCAGATGCTGGTGCCGACGCAGGATCCGTTCGTCACGCCGATGCTGCTCGACGTCCCGGCCGCATGGGTCGACCGGCTGTGGCGCTTCGACCTCGACGCCGGACACTGGGCACCGCTGAGCCATCCAGAATGGGTGGCGACGCGCATCGAAGCCTTCGTCGACTACATCGACCAGGGCATCGCCGCGACGCGCTTCGAACGCGCGCGCGTCCACGGACCGCGGCGGCGCCACGGCGGCAAGCTGGTCGTGGTCACCGGAGCCGGCTCGGGCATCGGACGCGAGACGCTGCTGAACTTCGCCGAACAGGGCGCGACGGTGGTGGCCGTCGACATCAACGGCGAGGCCGCCGAGCGCAGTGCGGAACTGGCCCGTCTGCTCGACGCCACCGCATTCGCGTTCGCGGTCGACGTCGGCGACGCCGCCGCGATGGAAACCCTGGCACGCCGCATCGAGGAGGATTTCGGCGGCGCCGACGTCGTCGTCAACAACGCCGGCATCGGCATGGCCGGCGCCTTCCTGGACACCACCGTCGAGGACTGGGAAAAGCTGCTGCACGTCAATCTCTGGGGCGTGATCCACGGCAGTCGCCTGTTTGCCGCGCCGATGCGCGAACGCGGTCACGGCGTGATCGTCAACGTCGCGTCCGGGCTGGCCTATACGCCGACCCGTTCGCTGCCCGCCTACGCGACCAGCAAGGCAGCGGTACTGATGCTGTCCGACTGCCTCCGCGCCGAACTGGCCGACACCGGTGTGCGCGTGGTCAGTGTCTGCCCCGGCATCGTCGACACCGGCATCACCGATGCGGTGCGCTTCGTCGGCACCGATGAAGCCGAGCAGCAGCGGCGTCGCGAACGCGCCAAGGCGCTGTACCAGCGCCGCAACCTGAAGCCGCAGGCGGTCGCCCGTGCGATTGTCGACGCGGTCGAAAATCCGCGCGAGACCGTCACCGTCGGCGCGGAAGCCAAGACCGCCCGCCTGCTCAGCCGCGTCGCGCCACGCGCGTTGCAGCGACTCGCACGTCTCGACCTGGCCTGATCCCCATCCCCATCCGGAGCCTCCACATGCCCAAGCAATCCCGGCGCGCCAGGCCGGCGTCCCGCAGCGACCACGCCCTGAATGTCCGCAAGGTGCGTTTCGACTGGTCGAAGACGCCGCTGGAATGGATTCCCGGCCAGCCCTTCGCCAGCCACTTCATCAACGAGATCAACCTGCTGCTGCCCGCGGGCGAGTTCTGGTTCTGCAAGGTCTACAACCAGGCCTTGCCGCTGATCACCGACGACAAGTTGCGCGCCGACGTCCAGGGCTTCATCCGCCAGGAGGCGATGCATGCGCGCGCCCACGCCGGGGCCACCGCCGAATACCTCAACGCACACGGCATCGAGACCGAGTCGAACACGCGCCGCGAGGACTGGATCTTCGAGCGCCTGCTGTGCGACCAGCCGTTCGGACGCAAGCTGCCGCGCTGGGCCGAGCGTCAATGGCTGCTGTTCCGGCTGGGCATCATCGCCGCGATCGAACACATGACCTGCGTGCTCGGCAAGTACGCGCTGGAGAATCGCCAGTGGGACGACGCCGGCGCCGACCCGGTCCTGCTCGATCTGGTGCGCTGGCACGGGGCGGAGGAGGTCGAGCACCGCTGCGTGGCGTTCGACCTGTACCGGCATCTCGGCGGCCGCTATCCGTCGCGCTACTACCTGGCATCCGTGGCGATGCCGCTGGTGTTCGGATTCTGGGTCGAGGGCGCGGCCCACATCATGCGTCAGGATCCGCGTTTCGCCGACCGCAAGCCAAGCGCGCTGCGCCCCTGGATCTGGCGGGAGTGGTACCGCGTTTCACGCACCGGCTACCTGCCGTCGCCGCTGTGGCTGGCTCGGCGCGAACTGCCGTTCTTCAGCCCCTGGTACGACCCGTTCCGGGAAGCCGACACCCGGCAGGCGCTGGACTATCTCGAGGGCTCCCCGGCGGCGATGCGCGCGGCCGCCTGATCCGGGCACGGCCACGAACCGGCTCACTCCGCTCCGGCGGAGTGCGTCCCGGCTTCGCTGCGGTGATAGATCCCGTCGAACACCGACTTCCAGTGTCCGCCGTCGTCCTTCGAGACCTGCCAGTGCTGGCGCACCGTGCCGTCGGCGTTCGGCGTCCAGGTGATGCGGTTGCGCACGGGGCCATCGGCATCAGGCTGATCCCCCTCGAGCACCATCGCGCCGTCGCGCAGCCCGCCTTCGAGCAGCAGCACGGTGCCGCCGACGTCGACCCAGGTCTGGTGCCAGACGCCGCGGCTGCGGTCGTAGCTGCTGTAGCTGTTGCCCCGGAACCCGCTGGCACCGGTCCATGACTCGTGCAGCGCGCAGCCGCCGAGCACGGGCTCGATCCGGTTGTGCCCCGCCTTGCGCTTGCCGTCGGCGGAGGTGACGTCCCAGTCACCGGCCCAGAAATCGAACTGCCGGGACTCCGGTATCGAGCATGGCGGGGGATCGGCGGGGTCCGCCGCATGGGTCAGTACCGGCAGGCCACCGCCGACCAGCAGCCATCCGATGAGAAAACGCAGGCGCATGACAATTCTCCGGTGCGGACGCGTCCGTCATCTTGCGCCGATCGCGGAGGCATCACCATCCACGCGGCCCGGGCAAACCACTGATCCGACGGGCGCCGCATCGACCGAGACGTTCACCGAGAATTGGAGAATAATGTCTTTCACCGGCCTGCCGGAGCGCCTCGCCAACCATCATTGCGGTCGCGCCGGTGCGGACACGTCGGCAGAACGACGACAAGGGTCTCAACAAAGGAGGCTGGAGTGATGAACAGCATGGTGCCGGACCATCTGCAGCCGTCATTGCGCGCCCTCGAGCAGGCGATCTACAGCCACGACCTGTGGCACAAGGACTTGCTGCGGACCATCGTCTGCCGCCTGCCGATCGACCAGCGCGACCTCGCCGGCGATGCCGCCCGTCAATGCCGGTTCGGCCAGTGGTATTACGAAACCGCGCCTCGCGAGCTACGGCGTCTCGAAGGCTTCGAGGCAATGGAAACCGAACACCGGCACCTGCACGATGTCGCCGCGCGCCTGCTGCGCGCGGTCGCGTCGGACGAACCGGTCCGGACCAGCGACTACGACGAATTCGCCAACGCGCGCGACCGCCTGCTGCTGCAGTTGCAGACCCTCAAGGCGCAGATCGAGGAGATGCTGTACAACCGCGACCCGCTGACCGGCGCCGAAACCCGCACGCAGATGCTGCCGGCCCTGCGCGACCTGCACTCGATGGCCGAACGCAAGGTGCTCGACTGCAGCATCGCGATCATGGATCTGGATCACTTCAAGCGCGTCAACGACCGTTTCGGACATCAGGCCGGCGATCGCGTGCTCGCCGCTGCCGTGACCCGGGTGCGCGATCTGCTGCGCCCCTACGACAAGGTGTTCCGCTACGGCGGCGAGGAATTCCTGATCCTGATGCCGAACACTGAAATCGGCGTGGCCAGAGACGTCATCGAACGTATCCGCATGCACCTCGCCAATACCCCGCTGACCCATCAGGGCAGCGATTCGATTACCGTGACCGCCTCGTTCGGCCTCTGCGCGCTGAACACCGAGGACAGCGTCGAGGAATCGATCCGCCATGCCGACATGGCGATGTACGCGGCCAAGAAAGGCGGCCGCAACTGCAGCGTGACCTGGACGCCGGAAATCGCCGGCAGGGCCGGCGACACGCCGGACGATCCTCCGACCAGCCCGCTGACCTGAGCCGGCCGACTACGCCGCCCCGAGCTGCCGGCGCCGATACTGCCCTGGGGTCAGGCCGGTCCAGCGCTTGAACGCATACTGAAAAGCGCTTTGCTCGGCGTATCCGAGCAGGAATGCAACTTCGGCAAGGCGCAGCGCCGGATCGGACAGACACTGCTGCGCGCGCGCCAGACGCACCTCATGGAGCACTTCGCGAAACGAACGTCCCTCCCGATCCAGCCGCCGCTGCAGGGTTCTCGGCGTCAACACCAACTCGCCGGCGACCGCGTCCAGCGTGGCCTGGCCGCGCTCGAGCCGGTCCAGGACCGCCGCACGCAGGCGCTGCGTGAATTCGGCATCGCCGGACAGGGCCTCAAGCAGTGCGCTGGCGTCGAGTTCCGCGCGGCTGCGCCGGTCCGCATCGGCCAGCACGATGGGCGCCCGCAGGTACGTATCCGGCACGATCAGCTGGTTGACCGGCTGCCCGAAGCGCAGCGGGCCGCCGAAAATCCGTCGGTACACTGAACAGTCGTCCGGTGCGGCGAAGGAGAAGTGCGCTTCGGCCTGCATGTCCGGCCTGCCGGTCAGCCAGCGCGTCATGCTGGCACGCGCCGCCTGCATGAACTGGATCAGGGCCTGCGGGGGTTCCGACGCGTACGGCCAGGTCCAGAGCAAATGCGCACGCCCATCGCGGGACTCGACACGCGGTTGTCCGAACTCCCCGAGCAGGCGGATGTAGCGCGCCAGTTGCGTGGCCGCCTCGGCCAGCGTCGGGCAGTTCATCAGCACCTGCCCGAGCACCCCCATGTGGCGGATGTTGAGATGCGCACCGGCCTGCAGCGCCAGATCGGGATCTCCGAGCGCGTCGGCCGCCAGATCGAACATCTGCATCCATTCGCCGATCGTGATCTGGCCGCGCTGGGCGATCAGTTCGAAGGACGGCAGACCTGCACGGGCATACAACGGCGCCGGATCGATGCCCTGGATCAACAGGTAGTCGACGAGGCTGGACGCATAGGCCGCCGTCACGACGGCATGCCGGTGATGGTGCGACGGGGCAGGCATGGTGTCGTGATTTCGTAATCTGCGGCGGGTTTTGTCAAGACGCGCCGCACCACGGCGCCCTACCGTTGCGCCAATCGCCCGGCCAGAGATGCAGGGCGTCGTCCGTCCGCGGACGAAAACCGAAAAATGGAGGAGAGAGAAACGTGCGCCTGCTGCCCAACGGCGCGCTGCGCCGTATTCCGCGGCAGGGCGCCCCCCGCTCGAGTGATCCCGCCGCGTCCCGCCACCGGGGCGACGATGACGCCTGCGCCCGCGGCCTGCTTGCGATGCTCATGCTGACTGTCGCACTGGGCATCGGCGCTTGCTCGAACAGCGACGGCACACCCCCGGAAGGCGCCGAAGCCCGCAGTGGCGGCTGGATCGGCGCCTGGGGCGCCGCACCCTACGGGCCGTTCCCGGCCGGACCGCTGACCGCACTGGGCCTGCCGCTCGATCCGCTCGGGATGACGGCGCTGAGCCTGTTCGTCAATCAACAGGCCGTGGACCAGAGCTTCCGCATGATCGTGCACCCGACGATCGGCGGCACCCGCGTGCGCGTGCGCCTCTCCAATCTGATGGGCGACCGCCCGCTCAGGCTCCGCTCCGTACGCATCGCCAGACGCCTGCTCGGTCCTGCGGTGACGCCGCAAACCGACACGCCGCTGCGCTTCGGCGGAGCGACCGAGATCAGCATCCCCCCCGGCGCCGAGATCGTCAGCGACGCCGCCGACTTCACATTCGCGTTCGGCGACGACCTCGCCGTCTCCTATCACGTGGTCGGCGAGAGCGGCCCGATGACCTGGCACGCGGTATCGTTCGGCCTCAACTACGTCGGCCTGCCGATGGCCGGCGACGTCAGCGGCGATACGACCGGGCTGAGCTTCGTCGAACAACCGTCGGTGGGCTGGTTCTTTCTCAGCGGAATCGACGTGCTCGCCCCGGACGCCGCCGGCACGATCGTGGCCATCGGCGATTCGATCACCGACGGGGCCTACGAGATTCCCGAGTCGAACACCCGCTGGCCGGACTTCCTGGCGCGGCGCCTCGCCGGGGCCGGCATCGAGATGGGGGTCCTCAACGAGGGCATCAACAGCAACACAGTGACCACGGTCGGCGACACCGCCGCCGAGGGCCCGCCGCTGGTCCAGCGCTTCGAACGCGATGTGCTGCAGCGCCCCGGGGTGCGCTCGGTGTTGATCTTCGAAGGCACCAACGACCTCTCCGCCGGGGTCGACGCCAACGCCGTCTACGCCGATCTGCTGACGCTGGTCGGACGTGCACGCGCTGCGGACCTGTGCGTGGTCCTGGCGACGATTCCGCCGCGGGACGACGCCTGCTGCGGCTGGTCGCGCGCCGCGCACGAACCCCAGCGCCAGGCCCTCAACGCGCTGATCCGGAACACCGGCGGCATCGACGCGATCGTCGACTTCGAGGCGGTGCTGGCCAGCCCGCTGGAGCCGACCCGGCCGAACCCTCTGTTGTTCGCCCCGGATCTGCTGCATCCGAACAGCGTCGGCTTCATGGCAATGGCCGACGCGGTGCCGCTGGACGCGTTGGTGCCCCCGCCCATGGGCAGCTGCGGCCGCTCGACCACTCACTAAGACCGAGGCCGAACCCGATGATCCCCGCCCCCCATTCCCGCTTGCCCGTACTGCTGCTGGTCCTGGGACTGTGCGCATGCTCCGGCTCCGATCCCCTGAGCGACGACGCGCCCGCCACGACGCCGGACGCCGGTGGCGCGCAGATCAAGGTGCTGTCGAACCGTTCCGACATGATCAGCGGCGACGATGCCCTCGTCGAGGTGGTCTTTGCCGAAACCGCCGATCCGGCGTCGGCACGGGTCACGCTCAACGGCATCGACATCACCACCGCATTCGCACAGCGCTCGAACGGACGCTACATGGGCCGGGTCGAAGGCATGCAACTCGGCGCCAACCTGTTGAGCGTCGAGGCCGCCGGCGGCGCGTCGGGCAGCGTCACGGTCGTCAACCATCCCAACGGCGGACCGATCTTCTCGGCACCGCAGGTGCCGCGCTACCGCTGCCAGGACAGCGCGGTCGATGCGCAGTGCAACCAGCCCGCCGAGTACAGCTATCTCTACAAGTCCAGTAACCCGGCGCAGTCCGGACTGCTGCCCTACGATCCCGACAACCCGCCCACCGACGTCGCGACCACCACCACCGACGACGGCGTGACGCTGCCCTTCGTCGTGCGCCAGGAACGGGGTTATCAGAATCGCGACGAATACCGGATTCTCACCCTGTTCCGCCCCGGCGAGGACTGGCAGCCGTGGGCACCGCAGGATCAGTGGAACCATAAATTGCTGATCACCCACGGCGGCAGTTGTGGCTATGACTACCATCCCGCCTCGGCGCCGCTGAACGACTACTCCGGCACGATTCCCGAGAACCCGCTGTTCGAACAGAGCTACGTGACCGCCCTCGGCCGTGGCTATGCGGTGATGTCCGCGGCCATGGCCAACACCGGACACAACTGCGACGTTCCGTCCGCCGCCGAAGCACTGATGATGGCCAAGGAACGGCTGGTCGAGCAGTACGGCGAGCTGCGCTACACGATCGGCACCGGCTGTTCCGGCGGCTCCATCGCGCAGGCCACGATCGCCAACGCCTACCCCGGCATCTATCAGGGCCTGCTGACCATGTGCGCGTATCCGGACACGCTCAGTGCCGGCCTGCAGTTCGCCGATCTGCACCTGATGCGCCTGTACTTCGAAGACCCGTCGAAATGGGGGCAGGGCATCGTCTGGCTGCCGACGCAGTGGGGCGATGTCGAGGGTCATCTGACCCACCTCAACGCCGTGACCGCGGACGAGGGCCTGTTCAAGGGCGCGACCAATCCGGCCGGTGACTGCTATGGCGAACAGAGCTACGACCCGCAGAACAATCCCGGCGGGATCCGCTGCAGCATCCTCGACGCGATGGCGCATATCTTCGGCCTGCGTACGCCGGACGTATGGTCGCCGATGGAGCAGGCGGCCGGCCACGGGTTCGCGGCGCTGCCGCTCGGCAACCGCGGCGTGCAGTACGGTTTGACCACGCTGCAGCAGGGGCGCATCACGCCCGCGCAGTTCGTCGATCTCAACGTGAACATCGGCGGCCTGGACATCGACATCCAGCCGCAGGCCGAACGGACGCACGCGGACCATCGCGCGATCGCCAACAGCTATCGCAGCGGCTTCATCGACGTCGGCAACAATCTCGACACCGTTCCGATCATCAATTTCGTCGGCCCCGATCCGGGCATCGCCCACGACTCGCTGCACGCCTGGTGGGTGCGCTGGCGCCTCGACCGCGAGCACGGCCAGCATGACAACCACGTCATGTGGGCCGGACCGATCCCGCTGGTCGGCGACTTGAACTATGTCTACCAGGGCATCACCGCGATGGATCGCTGGCTGTCCGCAATCGAGCAGGACGTCACTGACCGGCCGATCGCCGAGAAGATCGTCGCCAACAAGCCGGCCGATATTCACGATCAGTGCAGCGACGGCCTCGGCCAGAAGATTCTCGACGACGTCTGCGTGGATCTGGTGCAGCCGCTGTACGCGTACGGCACGCCGCGCACCGTCGCTGGCGACGACATCTACGGTTACAGCCTCGAATGCCAGCTCAAGCCGTTCAGCCGCGACGACGACTACGGCCTGATCCCCTTCACCGAGGACCAGTGGCAGCAGCTCGAGGCCCTGTTCGCGGACGGCGTCTGCGACTACAGCAAACCTCCGGTCAATCTGCAGCCGACGGTGACCTGGCTGAAGTACCGCGACGCGCAGGGCGAGGTCATCGTCGGCGGCGAACCGTTGCCGCCGGTGCCCGCCCATTCGCGCGACGGCTGGCAGTCGCCGGCTTTCCGCTATTGAGGCCGATCCGTGGAAACCGGCACCGGTGCTTGGGTCAATTTTCCCAGCTCCCTGCGTCCGGAGGCCGATGACATCTGTGTGACAATTTTGATCTTTCCCGGCAAGGCCGAACGCAGTTCGTCCGGTTCCGGGAAGTCCGCGAGTCAAATGAAAGCGGCCCGGCCACGCATGCCGACCGTGAACTGGAGAGAGTCATGAAGCGGTACCCGATGTCCCCGCGCGCATCGCACGTCGCGTTGGCCTGTCTGCTGCTGGCCGGCTGCGGCAGCTCCGAAGCCCCGTCCACACCCGACACGGCCGGCCGCAGTGCGGCACCGCTCGGTCGCTACGATCTGGCCAATCACTGCTACGTCCTGCGCCCGACCGGCGCGGACGCATTCGTCGCCAAGACCGCGTCGGGCTATGCCGCCACCGCGGAGGAGACCGATGCCGAACGCTTCTACATGAAGCCCACGGCGCTCGGCGAATACCTGTTCAACGACCGGGACGGCAAGCTCCTCGGCAGTGACGGCGATGCCCTGGTCGCGCTGGAGACGGCATCCGCCGACGCCAACTGGATCGTCGACACGGCGCGGCCGGGCGCATTCACCGCGGTCCTCGAGTCGAGCGGCGACGCACTGGCCGTCGACGACCAGAACGTTCTGGTCGCCACCGCCACCGGCGCGACGTTCGACTTCGTCCCCGCCAGTGGCTGCACGCCCTACCCGGAACTGTCCGACGACGTCATCGGGAGCACTTACAAGGGCCGCGGCGTCAACAAGCCCGTCGTCGGTTTCGCCGAGGTCCACACGCACATGGCCATGGGCCACGAGATGTCGGACGGCCGCGATCCGGTGGGGCCGAGCGCCGGCGGCGTGCTCTACGGCCAGATGTTCAACCGCTTCGGCGTCACCCATGCCCTGGAGAACTGCGAGGCCTACCACGGTCCGCAGGGCAGCCGCGATCCGGAGGCGCTGATCCTGGACATGACGCCGCTGACGCTGCACGACACCCAGGGCTGGCCGAGCTTCGTTGACTGGCCGGCCGCCAAGTCCCAGCTCCATCAGGCGATGTACTACAAATGGGTCGAGCGCGCGTGGAAGGCGGGCCTGCGCATCCTGGTGTCCGAGGGCACGAACATCGAGGCGCTGTGCGACGTCGCCAAGACCTACATGGCGACGGTCCGGCCGCTCGACGCGCTGGGCTATGAATGCCGAGACATGGAACTGGGCATCGCGCAGGTCAAGTACCTGTACCAGCTTCAGGACTACGTCGACGCCCAGGAAGGCGGCCCCGGCAAGGGCTGGTTCCGCATCGTCCAGGATCCGGTCGAAGCACGGCAGGTGATCAACGACGGCAAGCTGGCCGTGGTGCCGGGCCTGGAGTTCTCCAACCTGTTCCACTGCACGACCAAATCCGTCGCCGGCGTCACCGGCGAGATTTCCGGATGTACCCGCGAGGACATCGACCGCGAGATCGAGGAAGTCTGGAACCTCGGCGTGCGCGAGCTGTTCCCGTACCACGACGTCAACAGCGCACTGGGCGGCACCGGCATCTTCGACGGCCTCGCGCTCAACCTCGTCGGCTTCGTCGGCACAGGCTCGTTCTGGGAGACCTACGACTGCCCCGACGGTGGCGAAGGGGACAGCTACTTCTACAATGCCGGCGCCTACATGACCACGGCGCTCCCCGGCACCGGCAACGATCCGCTGACCCAGACGGTGCTGAGCCTGACCAACGGCGTCCTGCCGGTCTATCCGCCGGACCGGCGCCAGTGCAACGCGCGCGGCATGACCGAACTGGGCCAGTACGTCGTGCAGAAGCTGATGGAGAAGAAGTTCATCATCGACATCGACCACGCCGAGCTGTCGATCAAGCAGAACATGATCGACATGGCCAAGGCGCAGAATCCGCCCTACCCGCTGATCTCCGCGCACGGCGGTCATGGCGGCATCTCGAATGCGCAGGCCCGGGAGATTCTCGAACTCGGCGGCCTGATCTATCCGTTCAAGCCCAACGGCAAGGGTCACGTCGAGTTCATGCAGAAACTCAAGCCGCTCTGGGATGAGGCCCGCCCGGGTGAACCGATGGCTGTCGGCTACGGCATGGACGCCAACGGCATCGCCGATCGCGCCGGACCGCGCGGCGCCGGCAGTGAACCGGTGCAGTATCCGTTCACCCTGTTCGAAGGGCAGGACTGGGGTCCGCAGTTCAATGGCATCGCGCCGGTGACCTTCGAGTTGCAGACGGTTCCGGAAAGCGGCAAGACCTGGAACGTCGACGAGGTGGGCACCGCGCACTACGGCCTGGTCGCCGACTACGTCGAGGAAATCCGCCTGGAAGGCGGCCGCGAAGCGCTCGACGCACTGTACAACTCGGCCGAAGCCTACCTGCAGATGTGGGAACAGACGGTCAACCGATGAAGCGTCGCGCCGTCGCGATCCTGTTCGGCGGACTGGCGCTGGCGGTTCTCGCAGGGCTGTGGTGGCGGCTGAGCCCCGACTCGGCCGCCACGGCGACCACCACTGATCTGCGGCAGTTCACGCTGGACACCACCGCAGAACCGCAGACCCTGCTCGCCACGCAGGGCGACACGATCGAGCTGACGGTCGTCAGCCCGGGCGACGACGAACTGCACCTGCACGGCTACGACCTGTCACTGCGCCTGCACGGCGGGACGCCGGCCCGGCTGCGCTTCGTCGCCCGCCATGCGGGCCGCTTCGAGCTGGAACTGCATGACCGCCACACCGAACTCGGCGCGCTCGAAATCCGGCCACGCTAGCCTGCGAACGACCACCGCGCGCGCCGCATCGGCTGCGCTGACGCTCTGGCACGGCAGCGCCGCGGCGCATTCCTTCGGCCGCATCTACAACCTGCCGGTACCGTTCTGGCTGTACGTGTATGGCGCCAGTGCGGCCCTGCTGCTGTCGTTCCTGATCCTCGGCTACTTCATGACCGCACCGCGCGCGCAGGCGCCGGCGCGGTCGGTCGACCTGCGCCATCGGCGCTGGGTGGGCGCGCTGCGCCGCCTGCGCTTCACGCGCATCCTCGGATGGCTGGCGCTGGGCCTGTTGCTGCTGTGCATCGCGACCGGACTGTGGGGCAGCCGCGATCCCTATCGCAACTTCAACATGACCTTCTTCTGGGTCGTGTTCGTGCTCGGCTTCGCCTACCTGACGGCCCTCATCGGCGATCTCTACGCCGCCATCAATCCGTGGCGGGCGTTGGCCCACCTGATCGGCACCCGCTGGCACGGCTTCGCGCGCGGCCGCCTGCGGTACCCCGAACGACTCGGATACTGGCCGGCGCTGGTGCTGTACATGGCGTTCATCTGGATCGAGCTGTTCGCCTTCGTGCGCCCGTTCAAACTCGCAGTCCTGCTGGGGTTGTACAGCCTGATCACGCTGAGCGGTGTCTGGCTGTACGGCGCAGGTGCGTGGCTGCGACACGGTGAGTTCTTCGGCGTGTTTCTGCGCCTCATCGCGAAGATGGCGCCGATCGACTACGTACCGGGACACCGCCTGCGCCTGCGCGCACCGTTCACGGGCGCACTGCAGGGCCACGCCGCGGACTGGAGCCTGCTGCTGTTCGTGCTGTTCATGCTGTCGTCCACGGCCTTCGACGGCCTGCGCGCGACGGTGCCCTGGTTCCAGCTGTTCTGGGGCGACGCGACCGGACTGATCGAGGGCTGGATCGGGCAGAAGCCGATCTATGCCTATCCCTGGCTGCGTCCCTACTACCTGGCGTACGAGAGCATCTGGCTGCTGGCGTCACCATTCCTGTACCTGTCGGTCTATCTGCTGTTCGTCGCGGTGAGCCGCTGGCTCGGCGGCGGCACGGCGGGGCTGCGCGAGGTCGCGCTGCGCTTCGGCTACTCGCTGATCCCGATCGCGCTGGTGTATCACGTCACGCACTACTACACCCTGCTGCTGAACCAGGGCCCGAAGATCGTCAGCCTGATGTCGGACCCGTTCGGATACGGCTGGAATCTGTTCGGCACCGCGGGCCTGCTGCGAGCACCGATCCTGCCCGATCCGGGCACCGTCTGGCACACCCAGGTCGGCCTGATCCTGTTCGGGCATATCGTCAGCGTCTATCTGGCACACGTCGAAGCGCTGCGGCTGTTTCCGACGCCGCGACGCGCACTGCTGAGCCAGGTCCCGATGCTGCTGCTGATGGTGGCGTTCACCGCAGCCGGGCTCTGGATCCTGGCACAGCCGATCCAGAGCGGACGCGGCTGAACCCGGGCCGTCTTTTCGTCGGATACTCCCAGGACCGCGGTGAACGAAAACAAAAATGTCCCGGGTCTTGCGAACCCGGGACATCGGAACATCCGGCGGATGTCGGACGGCCTTGCGGCCGATCAGTTCCGCTTCATCGAATCGAAGAACGACGCATTGGTCTTGGTCTGCTTCATCCGGTCGAACAGCAGTTCCATCGCGGCGATCTCGTCCATGTCATGCAGGGCCTTGCGCAGGATCCAGATCTTCTGCAGATCGCCGGCTTCCAGCATCAGCTCTTCCTTGCGGGTACCGGAGCGATTGATGTTGATCGCCGGGAACACGCGCTTCTCGGCGATGCGACGCTCGAGATGCAGTTCCATGTTGCCGGTGCCCTTGAACTCCTCGTAGATGACCTCGTCCATCTTCGAACCGGTCTCGACCAGCGCCGTGGCGATGATCGTCAGGGAGCCGCCTTCCTCGATGTTGCGCGCGGCACCGAAGAAACGCTTCGGCTTCTGCAGTGCGTTGGCGTCGACACCACCGGTGAGCACCTTGCCCGACGACGGCGCCACGGTGTTGTAGGCACGCGCCAGACGCGTGATCGAGTCGAGCAGGATGACGACGTCGCGCTTGTGCTCGACCAGACGCTTGGCCTTCTCGATCACCATCTCGGCAACCTGCACGTGACGTGCGGCCGGCTCGTCGAAGGTCGACGCGACAACCTCTCCGCGCACGGTGCGCGCCATGTCGGTGACTTCCTCGGGACGCTCGTCGATCAGCAGCACGATCAGATAGGCGTCCGGATAGTTCGCCGCCAGCGACTGCGCGATGTTCTGCAGCATGATCGTCTTGCCGGCCTTCGGCGGCGAGACGATCAGGCCGCGCTGCCCCTTGCCGAACGGCGCGACGATATCGATGATGCGCGCGGTGATGTCCTCGGTGGAGCCGTTGCCGCGCTCCATCTTGAACTGCTCGTCGGCGAACAGCGGCGTCAGGTTCTCGAAGCTGACCTTGCGCTTGGACACTTCCGGCGGCTCGAAGTTGATCGTGTCGACCTTGAGCAGTGCGAAGTAGCGCTCATTGTCCTTCGGCGAACGCACACGGCCGGCGATGGTGTCGCCGGTGCGCAGGCTGAAACGGCGGATCTGCGACGGCGAGATGTAGACGTCGTCGGGACCGGCCGAGTACGAGCTGTCGGCGCCACGCAGGAAGCCGTAGCCGTCCGACATGATTTCCAGGACGCCTTCGGTGTGGATGTGATCCCCACGCCGGGCGGCGGCCCGCAACAGCTGAAACACCAGATCCTGCTTCTTGGTCCGGGCGATGTTCTCCAGACCCTGTTCCTCGGCCAGCGCCAGCAGTTCCGCGGCGGTGCGCTTCTTCAGGTCGGGAACCCGAACGATCTTCGGCGGCGGCGGCGGTTCACGCGGCACGTCCTCCTCGACCGGCTCCGCACCTTCGACGACGACGACCACCTCGCCATCGGCGCCTTCCGTCGCGGCGGCGGCAGCCGCCCGGCGCGGACGGCGCTTCGGTTGCGGCAGCGGCTCGCCGCGCGCGGCGGCCTCGATCGCCAGAGCCTCGGCCTCGGCCTCGGCCATTTCGGCCTCGAGCTGCTGCTCGTCCGGGAAACCGCTCGCGGCGCCCCCCCCGTTGCCTCCGTTACCTCCGGAATTGCCGCGGTTCTTGCCCGGGTGAAAGCGCCGACGATGTTTCATGTTTTTGTTGATCACGCTGCGTTGATGTGAGGCGCAACGAAGGCCGCCAGCTGCGCCTTGTGAACGGCGCCGACCTGCGTTGCGGCCAGCTGGCCGTCCTTGAACAGGATCAGCGTCGGGATGCCGCGCACGCCGTAGGTTGCCGGCGACTGCGGATTCTCGTCGACGTTGATCTTGACGACCTTGAGCTTGCCGGCGTTCTCGGCCGCCACCTGCTCGAGGATCGGCGCAATCATGCGGCAGGGCCCGCACCATTCGGCCCAGAAATCGACCAGCACGGGCTGAGTCTGGCTTGCCTGCATGACGTCCTGATCAAAGCTGGCGTCGGTGACAGCAGAGATGTGTTCGCTCATTGGATACCTCGGGGTTTACGTGGAGAGCGGGTCGGATAACCCGCCGGACCGGAGATGGCCCGGTCCAGATTGCGCTTGTGTCGCGCAAAAAAAACGTCAGAACGTTATGATCGTGGGGTCGGGGAATGACTGCGGGCTGGGACAGCGGCGTCAGTAGAGATTCGCCGTGCAGCCGTGGATAGTCGTATTTGAGCCTATCCGTCCGCTCCTTGCAAGAGCTCAGCGACCATTGCCCCTTCCAAACAGCACCATTCATGCAACCTGACCACCTATCCGAACTACGCTTCGCCGATCTCGGCCTGCATCCGACCCTGCTCTCGAGCCTCGACAAGCTGGGCTACACGCACTGCACACCGATCCAGGCCGCGGCACTGCCGCGCGCCCTGAACGGCGAGGACCTGGCGGGCCAGGCGCAGACCGGCACCGGCAAGTCGGCAGCCTTCCTGCTCGCGACGATGAACCATCTGCTGACGCACCCGCGCGCAGCCGATGACGATCCGAATCAGCCGCGCGCCATCATCCTGGCGCCGACGCGCGAACTCGCGGTGCAGATCCACAAGGACGCAACGTCGCTGGGCGCCGACACCGGCCTGCGACTCACGGTCTGCTACGGCGGCGCCGGCTACGAACAGCAGCGCGCCAGCATCGAGGCCGGCGTCGACATCCTCATCGGCACGCCGGGCCGGCTGATCGACTATTACAAGCAGCACACCTATACGCTCAAGCAGATCGAGGTGCTGGTGCTCGACGAGGCCGACCGCATGTTCGACCTCGGGTTCATCGCCGACATCCGTTATCTCATCCGCAAGATGCCGGCGGCGGCAAGGCGCAAGAACTACCTGTTCTCGGCAACGCTGTCGCATCGCGTGCTGGAGCTCGCCTACGAGCACATGAACAGCCCGCAGAAGATCGAGATCGAGCCGGAGCAGGTCACCGCGGACAAGGTCCGTCAGGCGATGATCCACGTCGCCAACGACGAGAAGATGCCGATGCTGGTGGGCCTGCTGCGCAGCCGTGGCGCCCAGCGCACGCTGGTGTTCATCAACACCAAGCGCGAGGCCGAGAACGTCGAACGCGGCCTGCGGGCCAACGGCTTCGAGGCCAGCGTGCTGTCCGGCGACGTCTCCCAGGGCACACGCCTGCGCCTGCTCGAGGAGTTCAAGAGCGGCAAGCTGCCGGTCCTCGTCGCCACTGACGTCGCCGCGCGCGGCCTGCACATCCCGGGCGTCGATCTGGTCATCAACTTCGACCTGCCGCAGGACCCCGAGGACTACGTACACCGCATCGGCCGCACCGCGCGCGCCGGCGCCACCGGCGACGCGATCTCGCTGTGCTGCGAGTCCTGGGTCTATTCGCTGCCCGAAATCGAATCCTATATCGGCATGCGCATCCCGCCGCTGGCCGGCGGACACGAGCTGATCGCCGAAGACTACGTCGCGCCCCCACGCGAACCACGCTCGCGCAGCCGTGGCGGGCGTAGCGGCGCACCCCGCCGGGGCGGTGGTGGTGGCGGCGGGGGGCGGCGCCGCGGCGGACGCTGATCAGACTTCGCGGCGTCGCGGCGGAGAATCCGGCGCGGACGGATGCGCCAGCAACGACGGCGTCAGCTGCGCCAGCGCGCGCACCGACGGCACCGCGTCGATCGGACGCTCCGGCAGATGGCTGTCCGGCTTGCGGATGCCGACGACCTGCGCGATCCCGAAGGCCTGCGCCGACGACAGCACCGGCAGCGAATCGTCGGCGAACAGCGCCCGAGCGGGCTCGAACGGATGCGCCGCCCGCGCGGCCTCCCAGAAGCGCAGATCCTCCTTGGGGTAACCGAATTCGTGCGAGCAGATCACGCGCTCGAAGTAGCGCCCGAATCCGGTGTACTCGAGCTTGAGCCGCCAGCTGTCCCAGTGCGCATTGGTCGCCAGCCACAGGCGACGACCTGACGCGAGCACCGCCTTGAGAAAATCCTCGGCGCCTTCGATCGGTCCGATGCGGTGGCGCACGTCCTGCTTGAGCTGCGCCATGTTCAGCCCGGTGACTTCGCTCCAGTGGTCGGTGCAATACCACGGCAGGGTGTGCCGCACCGATTCGAACAGCGGCGCCAGCACCTCGCGAGCGTGCTTCAGGCTCAGGCCGTTCTTCTCGGCGTAGCGCAGCGGCACCAGCTCGCCCCAGAAATAGTTGTCGAAGGCCAGATCGAGGATGGTGCCATCCATGTCGAGGATGACCCATTCGACGGCGTCCCAGTTCACGGTCGCGTCCATAGCCTGCGTATGATACGGGCATCGACCCGCGCATCAGGAACCCCGTGAGCGTCCAACTGTCTTCCGCCCTGCTCGACGCCGTCATCGCCCTGGCCCGTTCGGCCGGGGACCGCATCCTCGACGTCTACGAATCGGACTTCACCGTGACCCGCAAGGACGACGACTCGCCGCTGACGCAGGCCGATCTGGCATCGCACCGGACCATCGCCGAGGGCCTCGCCCAACTGACGCCGGACATCCCGATCCTGTCCGAGGAAGGCGCCGACACGCCCTACGCCACCCGCGCCACATGGACGCGTTACTGGCTGGTCGACCCGCTCGACGGCACCAAGGAATTCGTCAAACGCAACGGCGAATTCACCGTCAACATCGCGCTGATCGACCATCACGAAGCCGTACTCGGCGTGGTCTACGCGCCGGTGCTCAATGTCACCTACGCCGCAGCCCGCGGTCTCGGCGCCCTGCGCCTGCTCGGGCAGACGCGGGAGCCGATGCACACACGCGCCTGCGCAGACCGCCCGGCTTTCGTCGTCAGCCGCTCGCATCAGGACGCTTCGCTGCAGCAACTGCTCGCCGGCCTGCCCGCACACGACGCGGTCAGCAGGGGCAGCTCGCTGAAGTTCTGCCTGGTCGCCAGCGGCGAGGCCGACCTGTATCCGCGCACCGGCCCGACCTCCGAGTGGGACACCGCTGCCGGCCAGTGCGTGGTCGAATGTGCCGGCGGCGCCGTGTTGCGCCTGCCCGAGCTCGAACCGTTGCGCTACAACACCAAGGACTCGGTGCTCAACCCCGGTTTCGTCGTGATCGGCGATATCGCCTACGGCTGGCCGGAACGCCTGCGCAGCGCCGGGTGAATCCCACGGACCGCGCACGCGTCGGGTCGCTGCTGGCGGCGCTCGGCATCGCGCCGGAGAGCATCGCCGAACGGCAGCTGCCAGCGATCGGCGAAGCCCGCCGACTCGTGGCAGCGGACCTCGGCCCCGACGGTCGCGACAAGATGCTGACACCGGCCGCCGCGTCGGCGTGGCAGGCCCTGCGCGACGGCGCCGGGCGCGACGGCATCGCGCTGCAGCTGGTTTCGGGATTCCGCAGCTACGCGTTCCAGGCGCGCCTGATCCGGATCAAGCTCGACCGTGGACTGCCGCTCGACGAGGTGCTGCGCATCAACGCACCGCCGGGCTACAGCGAGCATCACAGCGGACGCGCGCTGGATATCGGCACGCCCGGCTGCGCCCCGCTCGACGAGGCCTTCGAACACACTCCTGCCTTTGCCTGGCTGCGGCGCGAGGCGGGTCACTTCGGGTTCCGGTTGTCGTATCCGCGCGACAATCGCCAGGGCTACCTCTACGAGCCCTGGCACTGGTACTACCGCGGACGCCGCCGCTAGGCGTCCAGCGCGATCTGCCCGAACGTTTCCGCCTGCGGGTGCCCCGCAGCGGCAACGGCCTTGTCGTCCCGCAACAGCTGGCAGGTACGCAGGCCGGCAACGCGCGCCGCGTCGAGTTCTTCACCGACATCGGACAGGAACAGGACTTCGTCACCGCGCCGCCCGATCCGGTCGAGGATGTTGCGGTAGGACTGTGCCTCGCGCTTGCCGCCGACGCGTGTGTCGAAGAAACCGCTGAACAGCGGTGTCAGATCACCGGCATCGGTATGGCCGAAGATCAGTTTCTGCGCGGCCTCCGATCCGGACGAATACACGTAGAGCGCGAGCCCCTGCTCATGCCACGCGCGCAACTGCGCGGGCACTTCCGGGTACATGTGCCCCTTGAGCTCGCCGCTGTCGTAACCACCCTGCCAGATCAGCCCCTGCAGCGCCTTGAGCGGCGTCAGCTTGCGATCCTCGGCGATCCAGCGTTCCAGGACGTCGGCCGCCTCGTCCAGCGACAGCTCCTGCTTCTCGATCTGTTCGACGTCGGCCAGCAGGCGCTGCACCTCGTCGTTTCCGGCGTTCTCGCGCAGGAAGCCGCGCATGCGGGCCTTGGCGTAGGGAAACAGCGTCTGGTGAACGAAATCGATGGAGGAGGTTGTGCCCTCGATATCGGTCAGGATGGCTTTGATCATGGCGTGATGGTCTTGTTCTGGAACAGTGCTCCGGCCCGGCGCGACCCACGCGCCGGGCGTTCGCCGGGGCGAATGTTCACTGGACATTCGCCCTGGCCCGGCTCACCCCTCGATATCGGTCAGGATGGCTTTGATCATGACGTGACGAGGGCGTTGCGGGTTCAGGCGGCCGCCTCGAACTTGGGAAAGCGCTCGGCAATCGGATCGCCGGTGAAATGACCGACCCAGCCCTCGGCGATGCGGAAGAAGCGGATCGCCTTGAAGGTCGGTCGCGGCCCCATGTCGAACCAGTGCGTGGTGTTCGCCGGCAGGTTGATCAGGTCGCCGCGCGTGCACACCAGCATGAACACCTTGCCGTCCTTGTGAACGTAGAACGCGCCTTCTCCGTCGACGAAGAAGCGGGTCTCGAAGTCGTCATGGGTGTGCTCGGCGAGAAACTTGCCCCGCGCCTCGGCGGCGGCCGGATGCTCCGGATGCATGCTGACGACGTCGACCGTGACGAAGTCGTAACGCGCCTTGAGCGCCTCGATCTGCTCGGCGTATGCCGCCATGACGTCGTCCGGGCTGGCGTCCGGCGCCAGCGGCTGCGAAGCCTCCCAGCGCTCGAACTCGATGCCGAGCGCGGCGAGCTGCTCGCGGATCTGCCCGGCATCGTCGTATCGCGCCAGCACGGTGCCGGCGTCCTGATCGGAATAGACGGTCAGTGTGGTCATCGGTTTACCCCTTTTTGCAGACTGTGCAGTTCGCACTCGAACATGAACTCCAACGCCTCGACCCGCCACCGCGCCTGCGCGACATGGTCGCCCCAGGCGTACAGCCCGTGACCGGCGATCAGATACGCCGGCGTCTGCGGATGGGCGGACAGATGATCGTCGACGACCCGCGCCAGGCGTGCGATGTCCTGATCGTTCTCGAACACCGGGATCTCGACCACCGCTTCGTGCGTGGAGATGCCGGGCATCAGCTTCAGCAGTTCGTAACCTTCGAGACGGATCCGGTCGAAGCGCCGCGACAGCACCGTGTTGGCGATCGAATGGGTGTGCAGCACCGACCCGACCCCGCCTCCGAAGCGGTACAGCTGGCAGTGCAGCAGCGTTTCATAGGAAGCCTTGCGGGCAGAGCCGATCGGAACGCCTTCGAAGTCGGCCACCAGGAAATCGTGCTCGCCGAGTTCGCCCTTGTGGCATCCCGATGCCGTGATCAGCATCGACGACTCATCGAGTCGGGCCGAGAAATTACCGCCGGTCGCCGGCACCCAGCCCCGTTGGTGGAACAGGTGCCCGGCGGCGATCAGGGCCTCGGCTAGTTCGGTCTGTGTGGTATCCATGATCGATGCATCGGAACAGGGCGGCACTGTAGGCCAAACGTCGCAGCCGCTCAATCGGCCGTCCGCGCGGCGGCTCAGGCCAGGAAGGTCGCCGCCAGACCGAGGAAAATGAAAAAGCCCAGGCTGTCGGTCGTCGCGGTCAGGACGATGCTGGACCCCATCGCCGGGTCGCGCCCGAACCGATGCAGCGCCACCGGCGCCAGTACGCCGATCAGCGCGGCACTGACCATGTTCAGCATCAGGGCAACCCCAATCACCACCGCCAGTCGCGGATTACCGTACAGCCCCAGCGTGACACCGCCGAGAACCAGGCCCCAGGCGGCCCCGTTGACCGCATTGATCAGACACTCGCGCGTCAGCACCTGGCGCAACTGCGTCGGCCCAAGCTGATTCAGGGCCAGACCGCGGATCACCAGTGCCACCGACTGGTTGCCGGTGTTGCCGCCGATGCTGGCGACGATCGGCATCAGCGTCGCCAGCGCCACCAGCGCCGCGATCACGTCCTCGAACGCACCGATGACCCGGGAGGCGACAAAGGCCGTCAGCAGGTTGATCGCCAGCCACGGCCAGCGCCGTCGCGCGCTGTGCAGCACCGGCGCGAACAGGTCCTCGTCCTCTTCCGACAGACCGACCTGCCGCAGCGACTCGACCTGCGAGCGCTCGTTGAGCTCGTCGAGCACCGCGTCCACGGTCAGGCGACCGACCACCTGCTGCTGCAGGTTCACGACCGGAGCTGAGATCAGGTCGTACTTCTCGAACGCGCTGATCGCGTCGCGGGCCAGATCGTCGGTATAGAAATAGTGGGGCTGCGGCGCCATGACGTCCGCCAGCTCGCGGTCCGGCTCCTCGAGCAGCAGACGTTCAAGCTTGAGCACGCCCTTGAGCATGTTGTTGCGATCGACCACGAACAGCTGGTTGGTGTGATCCGGCAACGTGCCCTTGCGCCGCAGCAGACGCAGCACCGCCTCCAGCGAGGTGTCCTGGCGCACCGCGGTGAAGTCCAGGTCCATCATCGCCCCGACGGTGCCGTCCGGAAACGACAACACCGAGCGCACCTCGGCCTGGTCGTCGCGATCGAGCCGTTCGAGCACCGCCTGCCGCAGAGCCTCGGGCAGGCTGCCGACCAGATCGGCGATGTCGTCGGAATCCAGCGTGCGCACCACCACCGAGATGTCGTCCGGCGTCATCGCGGTGACGACCGAGCGGCGCACGGTGTCCGACGCCTCGAGCAGCACCGCACCACGACGATCGGGCTTGACCAGCGACCACGCCAGCGTCCGGGCGTCCGGCGCCAGCGATTCGAGCACGAAGGCGATATCGGACGGGTGGAAATTCGCCAGGCGCTGCTCCAGCGCGGCCTGATGCTGGCGTTCGACGAGTTGGGCGACGACCCGCTGCTTGCGGTTTTCGGAACGTTGCAGCAGCTCCCGTTCGATCGCCTGCCGCGACAGCAGCTCGATGACCTGTGCCCTGGCCTGTTCGAGATGGCGGTGGTGTGGCGTCGCAGTCGCTTCGGTCATGGCGGCGATCCGGGAAGACCCGCCCATCTTACGCGGCCGTGCCCATCGGCGCCGTGCCCCAGGCCGATGATCCGCACCCACGACAAAACGAGGCGCCACCTGTCGGCAGCGCCTCGTCGAATCCCGCTTGCCTGCGCGGCAGGGCCGCGCGGGCGACTTACTTGATCTTCGCTTCCTTGAAAGCGACGTGCTTGCGCACGACCGGATCGTACTTGTTCATCTCGAACTTGTCCGGCGTGTTCTTGCGGTTCTTCGTCGTGGTGTAGAAATAGCCGGTACCGGCGGTCGACACCAGACGGATTTTCTCGACGTCTTTCTTCTTGCTAGCCATGGCTTACACCTTCTCGCCGCGCGCACGCAGCTCGCTGACAACAGCTTCGACGCCCTTCTTATCGATCACGCGCATACCCTTGGCGGACACGCGCAGGCTGACGAAGCGCTTCTCGGATTCCAGCCAGAAGCGATGCTTGTGCAGATTCGGCTCGAAACGGCGACGACGCTTGTTATTCGCGTGCGAAACCGTGTTGCCGACCATCGGCCGCTTGCCGGTGACCTGACAGACTTTGGACATGACAGCAAACCCCAGAAACAGTGGTGGTGGGCGGTTGCAGCCAAGCAAGTCCACCCAAAAAAGGGGCGCAATTGTGCCACCGGGCCGGGACAAGGGCAAGCCCCGCCATCCACGCCCTGAAACCCGACCCAAAATCGCCCATCGCCGCGGACGTTGATCTAGGTCCTGTTCGCCACAGCTCCCTGCGCCTACTCTTGGCATCATGAGCCACGATCCGGAGATCACCGCCGCCAGCGCCCGCCTGCTGCAGGCCGGGCGTCGCTTGGCCGGTCGCAGCGGGGCCGCGCATTTCGACAGAACGGATATCTGCGACGAGGCAGGCCTGCCCCCGGAAACGGTCGACGCGGCGTTCGGCGACTATGCCCGGTTCGAGTGCGCACTGCTCGGCGCGCTGCTGGATGACGTCCGCGATACCGTCGCCCGCGTCACGACCAACATGGCACCGGGCATCCCGCGCCTGAAGCTCTCGATCGAAACCTATCTCGAGTCGAGCCTGATGCAACCGGCGATCAGCGCAATGGCGCGCCGCCACCGAAATTCCCGCTCCGGCGAAGCCGTGCTGCGCGCCCGGATCGCCGGCTTCACCCTGATGATGGAGCTGGAGCTCTGCGCAATCGGCTGGCCCCACCCGAGCGAGACGGCACAGTTGTTCACCCAGGTAGTGCTCGACATCGCTGCAGCGGAGGCGGAAGCACGCAGGCGCCAGCTCGGGCTGCGCGAAGTCCTGTTCGGCTATTTCCGGAGCGGGCCATGAACGCAGACCGCTCGCGCGCCGCAGCGCTCGAAGCCGCGACGAAACTGGCGCAGCGCCTGCAGGTTGACGCCCTCAGCGTCGACGCCGTCTGCACCGAGGCGAACATCGACACAGCGACGTTCGCCCGGGAGTTCGGCCATCTCGACCGTTATCTCGGCGCGGTGCTCGATGCGTTCTTCGAACGCGCCCGCAACCGCATCATCGCCGCCACTTCGGGGCTGCCGGCCGGGATGACCCGCCTGCAACTGGCGACCGAGACGTACCTCAGCGCATGCCTGGACGAGCGCGCGCTGCTGGACTGGCTGCTGCCGCTGCGCCAGCGCGCAAGGTTCATCGATCACGCCGAACGCGCGCGCCGCATCTTCCGCGTCATCGTCGGCGCCGAACTGCTGGCGATGGGATGGCGCCACCCCCGTGACGGCGCGCGTCTGTTCACCGTCGTCGTCGACGCCACCTCACGCCTGGAGCACCAGACCGGGCAGCCGTTGCCGCGAACGCGTGAGGCGATGTGGCACTTCCTGCAGCACGCACCGACGCCGCCCTGACCCCGCAGTCGGCGCCCGGACGGCGACGCCGGCTCAGAGCAGACCGCGTTCCGCAAAACTGACCGGGTCGCCGTCACCGACCACGAGGTGATCGAGCACCCGGATATCGACCAGCGCCAGCGCCTGGCGCAACCGCTCGGTCAGCGCCCGGTCCGCCGCGCTGGGTTCCGCGACGCCACTGGGATGGTTGTGAGCCAGGATCACGGCGGCGGCGTTGTGCTGCATCGCCGCCCGGACCACCTCGCGCGGATAGACCGCCGCGCCGTCGATGGTTCCGCGCGCAAGCTCCTCGTAGGCCAGCAGCCGATGCTGGTTGTCGAGCAGGAGCACCGCGAAGACCTCGTGCGGACGGCCGCGCAGGCGCACGTTCAGATACTGCGCGACCACCGCCGGGCTGGTGCAGGCCTCGCCACGCGCCATCTGCTCGTCGAGGTGGCGCCGCGCCATTTCCAGCACGGCCTGCAGCTGCACGTACTTGGCCTCGCCGAGCCCCTTGTGCGAACAGAACGCCTCGCGGCCGGCACCCATCAACTGGCGCAACCCTCCGAATCGACGGATCAGGTCGCGCGCCAGATCGACCGCGGTCATCCCGCGTACTCCGGTCCGCAGAAAAATCGCCAGCAGCTCGGCATCGCTGAGTGCGGCCGCGCCCTGCGCCAGCAACCGCTCACGCGGCCGCTCGCATTCGGGCCAGTCGGTAATGGCCATCAAACCCTCCCTCGGAGCCTTATCGTGGGCGAGCCGATTCGGCTCGCGAGCTCTCAGGCCGCTAGAATGCAAGCATGCAAAAGCCATCCGCAAGCCTGTCCATCCTGTCCGGCCGCCGGGTTCTGCTCGGGGTCTGCGGCGGGATCGCTGCGTACAAGTCCGCCGACCTGGTCCGCCGGCTGCGCGAGAGCGGCTGCGAGGTTCAGGTGGTGATGACCGCCGAGGCCCAGCGTTTCGTCGGAGCCCAGACCTTTCAGGCTGTGTCGGGCCGCCCGGTCCGCGACTCGCTGTGGGACGAGGCGGCCGAAGCAGCGATGGGCCACATCGAGCTGGCACGCTGGCCGGACCTGATCCTGATCGCGCCGGCGACGGCCAATACGATCGCGCGCCTCGCGCACGGCCACGCGGACGACCTGCTCAGCACCCTGTGTCTGGCCAGCGACCGGCCGATCGCGCTGGCGCCGGCGATGAATCGCCTGATGTGGGCGCACCCGGCCACCCAGGCCAACGTCGCGACGCTGATCGCGCGCGGCGCGCAGCTGCTCGGACCGGGCAGCGGCGAACAGGCCTGTGGCGAGACCGGCGCCGGACGCATGTGGGAGCCGCTGCAGATCCGCGATGCCGTTGCCGCCCTTTTCGGCGACGGCCCGCTGAACGGCGTGCGCGTGGCCATCACCGCCGGCCCGACGCGCGAGCCGATCGACCCGGTCCGCTTCATCACCAACCGCTCCTCCGGCAAGATGGGCTATGCCCTTGCGCAGGCGCTGCACCAGCTCGGCGCCGAGGTCACGCTGATCAGCGGGCCGACCGCGCTGGCGGTACCGGCGGGCGTCCGCCGCGTCGACGTCGAAACCGCGGAGCAGATGCTCGACGCCACCCTGCACAGCGCGGGGCACAGCCAGATCGTCATCGGCACGGCCGCGGTGGCTGACTATCGCGTCGCCGCGCCGGCGGAGCACAAGATCAAGAAGAAGAGCGACGGCCTGGACCTGACCCTGGTCAAGAACCCCGACATCCTGTCCGAAGTGCGCAAGGCATTTCCGGACGCATTCGTCGTCGGCTTCGCCGCGGAGACGGAGAAGCTGGCCGAGCACGCCCTCGAAAAACTCACCCGCAAGCGCCTCGACATGATCGCGGCCAACTGGGTGGGCGACGGCCGCGCCTTCGACCAGGATCACAACGCGCTCCACGTTTTCTGGAACGGCGGCGAGCGCGAGCTGCCGAGCGCCTCCAAGACCGAACTCGGACGCCAGTTGGCCGACCTGATCGCGCAACGGTATACCCGGCGCGCCGACGCCTGATCCGGCCCGCCGTCACCCCCGCCGCGGCCGCGCGCCTGCGGCCCCAGCCCTGCAGACATGAAAAAGAAAGTCCAACTCAAGATTCTCGACCCGCGCATCGGCACGGACATCCCCCTGCCCGCATACGCGACCGCCGGGGCGGCCGGCCTCGACCTGCGCGCCGTGCTCGATGCCCCTCTGGAACTGGCGCCAGGCGCTTCGGAGCTGCTGCGCACCGGTCTGGCGATCCACATCGACGATCCGGACCTCGCGGCCGTGATCCTGCCGCGCTCGGGGCTCGGCCACAAGCACGGCATCGTGCTCGGCAATCTGGTCGGCCTGATCGACTCGGACTACCAGGGCGAGCTGATGGTGTCGTGCTGGAATCGCGGGCAGTCGGCATTCACGATCCAGCCCGGCGAACGCATCGCCCAGCTGGTGCTGGTACCGGTCGTGCAGGCCGAATTCGAGCAGGTCGAGCAGTTCGAGCAAAGCCAGCGCGGCGAAGGTGGATTCGGCCACACCGGGCGACACTAGCCTCCGCTCCGCTCCACCCACCGGCGCGAGTCGGCGATAATCCGACCGCCATGCACGCGGCCGCAACCCGAGGCGGCCGCAGCCGTCGCACCCAGACTCACCGCCCAGACCGGGGCCTCACGATGCCGATCGACCTTTCAAACGCCCAGAATATCGCCCGCGTCCTCACCGAGGCGCTGCCGTACATCCGCCGGTTTGCCGGCAAGACCATCGTCGTCAAGTACGGCGGCAACGCAATGAAGGACGACGCCATGATCACGTCGTTCGCACGCGACGTCGCGCTGATGAAACTGGTCGGCATGAATCCGGTGGTGGTGCACGGCGCCGGACCGCAGATCGGATCGCACCTCGAACGCCTCGGCAAGAAGAGCGAGTTCATCGAAGGCATGCGCGTCACCGACGAGGAGACCATGGACGTCGTGGAGATGATGCTCGGCGGCCTGGTCAACAAGGCCGTGGTCAGCGCACTCAACCAGCAGGGCGGGCGGGCGGTCGGCCTGACCGGCAAGGACGGCACGATGATTCGCGCCCGCAAGATGAACCTCAAGGGACATGACCTCGGTCAGGTCGGCGAAGTCGAGGCCATCGACCCGCGGGTGATCAACCATCTCGAGGCCGGCGGCTTCATCCCGGTGATCGCGCCGGTCGGCGTCGGCGAGCACGGCGAGGCGTACAACATCAATGCCGACGTCGCCGCCGGCAAGCTCGCGACGGTCCTGCAGGCCGAGAAGCTGATCCTGTTGACCAACACCCAGGGCGTGCTGGACAAGGCGGGCGGCGTGATGACCGGCCTGTCGGTCCAGCAGGTGGAGGCGCTGATCGACGACGGCACGATCCACGGCGGCATGCTGCCGAAAATCCGCTGCGCACTCGACGCCGTCAACAGCGGCGTCAAGTCGGCTCACATCATCGACGGCCGCGTGACCCACTCGGTGCTGCTGGAACTGTTCACCGACGAAGGCATCGGCACCCTGATCAAGGGCTCGTAGGACCCGCCGCCTGCGGACCGCGGCGTCGGCTCAGGGCGTCGCGCCGGTCAGAGACCGGTAACGTTCGATGTCCCGCTCGAAACGGGAGATGATGCCGACGCGCTCCTGCTTGAGCTTGTCGACCGCGTTCTGATTCTGCGCCAGCCGCGCCTCGAAGTTCGCCAGCTTCTTGCGCAGGCGCTCGGGAGCCGGTTGGCCGGTTTTCTCGGATTCCGCAATCTGCTCGCGCAGTTGCCGGATGCCGGTGACGTTGTCGGCCAGCGATTTCTCCGCCAGCGCCAGACGTCCATCCAGCGTCGCGACACGCTCGTCGCGGGTGGCCTCGAGTTCGCCGACGTTGTTGAACGTCGTCAACAGGAACTGGTCGTATGCGGCCTGTTCCTGCGCGCGCTTGCGCTCGGCCTCGGCCTCCTCGGCCCGACGCCGCTCCGCCGCAAGTTCGGCCTCCGTACGCTGCCGCTCCCGCACTTCGATCACCCGTCCGCCCTCGTCATAGACGCGGGTTTCCTTCTTCGCGTACTGCGGAGGCACGTGGTCGCCGCAAGCGCGGTGGCCGTTCTCGTCGGTCCAGCACTGGATTCCGGCCGACGCCGGCGCACAGACCGCTGCGCACAGCGCAACGACCGCGCAGCTCTTGGCCATCAGGACTGGGGTCAGGACTCTCATGATTGAATTATGCCCAAGGCGACGCCGTCGCGTGCTTGACCGCCGTCACGCTTGGGCCGGAAGCACGACCACTCAAGGCCGTTCGCGCCACCGCCCATCCGGAAACCGCCCCGCGGCCCACGCTCAGACGACGCCGTACGCCTGCTGATAGGCACGGATCGCATCGATCACCCCACCGTCGACGGCGCCGCCGCCCCCCAGATAGTCGAGCAGCGTCTGCACGGTCACCAGCGGGATCACCCGGATCCCGGTGTCGGCCTCCATCTCCTGGACCGCGGATCGCCCTCTCGGCCCTTTCTCCTGGCGATCGAGCGCGATCACCGCCGCAACCGGCTCCGCGCCCGCCTCCCGCAGCATCGCCACCGCCTGGCGCAGCGCAGTACCGGCAGTCAGGACGTCATCGACGATCACCACCCGGCCACGCGGCTCGGCGCCGACAAGGGTCCCCCCTTCGCCGTGGTCCTTGGCCTCCTTGCGGTTATACGCGTACGGCACGTCGCGGCCCTGCTCGCTGAGCGCGATCGCCACCGCGGTCACCAGCGGGATGCCCTTGTATGCCGGCCCGAACAGCATGTCGTAGCCGACGCCGGCATCGCCGAGGGCCTGCGCATAGGCACGGCCCAGGGTCTGCATCGCGGCGCCGCTGGAGATACGGCCCAGATTGAAGAAATAGGGGCTGACGCGCCCGGACTTGAGGGTGAACGAACCGAACTTGAGCACCTCGTGCTGGAGCGCGAGGTCGAGGAATGCGGACTGGTAGGCATGCATGGGCGCGTGATCTGTTCGAAGAGTCGTCGGAAAGAAAATGCGGAATCGGGGGATAATGCGGCCATTTTATGCCGTCCTCGGCCCATCGCCCCACCCTGACCGACACATGCGCATCATTTCCCTGAACTGCAACGGCATTCGCGCGGCGGCCCGTAAGGGCCTGTTTGAATGGCTACCGGGTCAAGACGCCGACATCGTGTGCATGCAGGAGACCAAGGCCCAGCATCCCGACGTGCAGCACGACCCGCAGTTCTTTCCCGAGGGCTGGCACATCCGGTTCCGCGATGCGCAGAAGAAAGGCTACTCCGGCGTCGCGATCTATTCGCGACGCGCGCCGGATCAGGTGCTCGACGTGCTCGGCAACGACGAGTTCGACAACGAGGGCCGCTACCTCGAATACCGTTTCGGCTCGCTTTCGGTGGTGTCGCTGTACCTGCCGTCCGGATCGTCGGGGCCGGAGCGGCAGGCCAGCAAGGACCGCTTTCTCGAGTTCTTTCTGCCGCTGTTGCGGGAGTGGCGCGCCAGCGGCCGCGAATACGTCATCTGCGGCGACTGGAACATCGCGCATCGCAACATCGACCTGAAGAACTGGAAGTCGAACCAGAAGAACTCCGGTTTCCTGCCGCATGAGCGCGCCTGGCTCGACACCGTGTTCGACGACATCGGATGGGTCGACGCCTACCGCACGCTCTACCCGGATGCCGGGGGCGACGCCTACACCTGGTGGTCGAACCGCGGCCAGGCCTGGGCCAAGAACGTCGGCTGGCGCATCGACTACCAGATCGTCACGCCCAACCTGCGCGAAGCCCTGGAACGCGGCAGCGTCTACAAGGAACAACGCTTCTCGGACCACGCCCCGCTGATCATCGACTATGCCCGCTGAGCCGAGTCCGGCCGCCACCACGACACGCAGCTGGCGGGAGGCGCTGGCGACCTACGGCCGGCCGCGCGTCGTCTCCATGCTGTTCCTGGGCTTTTCGGCCGGGCTGCCGTTTCTGCTGGTGTTCTCGACGCTCTCGGCGTGGCTGGCGCAGGCCGGCATCGAGGCCCGCACCATCGGCATGCTCAGCTGGGTCGGGCTGACCTATTCGATCAAGTTCTTCTGGGCGCCGGTGATCGACCGCCTGCGGCTGCCGCTGCTGACGCGCTTGCTCGGCCGGCGGCGCGGCTGGATGCTAACCGCGCAATGCGGACTGGCCGCCGGACTGTTCGGCCTGTCACTGCACGATCCCTCCGCCGAACTCGAGACGATGGTCTGGTTCGCGCTGCTGGTCGCGTTCTCGTCGGCGACCCAGGACATCGTCATCGACGCCTGGCGCATCGAAGCAGCGCCGCAGTCCGAACAGGGAACGATGTCGGCCGCCTACCAGCTCGGCTATCGCATCGCGCTGATCGTCGCCGGCGCCGGCTGCCTGTACTTCGCGGCGGAGTTCGGCTGGGGCGACGCCTACCAGATCATGGCCGCGCTGGTCGGCATCGGCCTGCTGACGACGCTGCTGATCCCGGAACCCGCGGCAGACGCAACGACGCGCCCCGCGGCCCTGGAACAACGGGTCGAACACTGGCTCCAGCGCAATGCCCATCTGCCACGCACGCTGCAGCATGTCGGCGCGTGGTTTACCGGCGCGGTGGTCTGCCCGTTCGCGGACTTCTTCGAGCGCAACGGCGTGCGCCTGGCGATCCTGATCCTGTGCTTCGTCGGCCTGTTCCGGTTGACCGACATCACCATGGGGGTGATGGCCAATCCGTTCTATCTGCACGTCGGCTACTCGCTCAAGCAGGTCGCGGCGGTGGCCAAGGGCTATGGCGTGGTGATGTCGATCCTCGGCGCCTTCCTCGGCGGCCTTGCGGTCGTCCGCTACGGCGCGTCACGCTCCCTGGTCATCGGCGGCGTCCTGGTGATCCTCAGCAACCTGAGCTTCGCGACGCTGGCCTTTCTCGACCGCCCCAGCGTCGTCGGACTGGCGCTGGTGATCAGCGCGGACAATCTGTCCGCCGGCGT
Source organism: Nevskiales bacterium (assembly GCA_028698335.1). Lineage (GTDB taxonomy): Bacteria > Pseudomonadota > Gammaproteobacteria > Nevskiales > Nevskiaceae > Solimonas. The sequence continues at coordinate 100,019 of JAQVDP010000008.1, forward strand.
CGCCGGCTCGGCCTTCATCGCCTACCTGTCGGGGCTGACCAACACCGCCTACACCGCAACCCAGTACGCGCTGTTCTCGTCGCTGTTCACACTGCCGGGCAAGCTGGTGGCAGGGCTGTCGGGCTACGTGGTCGAGGCGCTCGGGTATCCGGGCTTTTTCGTCTACACCTCGTGCCTGGGGCTGCCGGCGCTGCTGATCATCCGCTACCTGAGCCGCGCCGTCGCCGGCCCGGCGAATCCGCGGCCGGCGACCGGGCCTCAGTAGTTGTTGTTGTCGATCCAGTCGAGCGGACTGTCGAAGCGTCCTGAACGCACCGAGACCTCGTCGCGTTCGAGATCGTAGTCCTCGCGTTCGATGTCCAGCGCGCCGGAATAGTCCTCCGGCGCGGCGCACGGTCGGGCGGCAAGCTGGGCCCAGGTGTCGAAGTCGTATTCCTCGAGCGTACCGTCGAAGAACTGGACCAGAACGATCTCGGCATCGGCATCGATCCCGACGATCTCGAAGGGCTCGCCATCGGCCTTGTACCACGCACCGACGGCCAAGTCGCTCAGCCATTCCGCCATTGGAGCACCTCCTGCGCAATCTCATGGGGCGCACCGCCGATCCCGGAGAGGATCGCTGCATGCGTCCCCCTACTGCACTTTCTCTTCTACGCCGGTGAGCGCGGCTCATCAAGCGCCGCCCGTCAGGGCGGCCGCAACCACCTGAACCCGCTGGAAATCGCGGCAGCGACCCGCCCGCCGGGTCAGGGGCAGGGAATCGTGTAGCGCTGGTGGATCTGTTCGATGGCCTTGTACACCTCGGGCGACAGACTCAGCTCGGCGCTCGCCAGATTGCTGCGCAGCTGCTCCAGCGACGTCGCGCCGATGATGTTGGAGGTCACGAACGGCCTGCTGTTGACGTAGGCCAGGGCCATCTGCGCCGGATCCAGGCCGTGCTCGCGCGCCAGCGCCACGTACTGCGCGGTGGCCGCGGCGGGGTGCTCGCCGTTGTAGCGCGAGAAGCGCTTGAACAGGGTCAGCCGCGCGCCGGCCGGCTCCGCGCCGTCGAGGTACTTGCCCGACAGCACGCCGAACGCGAGCGGGGAATACGCCAGCAGCCCGACCTGTTCGCGATGCGAGAACTCGGACAGTCCGATCTCGAAGCTGCGGTTGAGCAGGCTGTACGGGTTCTGGATCGACTCGATCCGCGGCAGACCCTTCTCGCGGTGCAGCCGCAGATATTCCGACAAGCCCCACGGCGTTTCGTTGGAAATCCCCACGTGGCGCACCTTGCCCTGACGCACCAGATCGTCGAGCGCGGTCAGCGTCTCCTCGATCGGCACCACCGGGTCCTCGTCATACGGCTCGTACCCGAGCTGGCCGAAGTAGTTGGTCTTCCGCTGCGGCCAGTGCACCTGGTAAAGATCGATATAGTCGGTCTGCAACCGCTTGAGGCTGGCCTCGCAGGCTTCGAGGACCTGCTTGCGGTCGAGCCGCGGCCCGCCACGCAGGTACGGGAACATGCCGGGACCGATCACCTTGCTGGCCAGGATCACGTCCTTGCGGCGGCCGGTCCTGTTGAACCAGGTCCCGATGTACGACTCGGTGCGCCCCTGCGTCTCGCCTTTCGGCGGCACCGGATACATCTCGGCGGTGTCGAAGAAGTTGACGCCAGCTTCGATCGCCAGATCCATCTGCGCGTGCGCCTCGGCTTCGGTGTTCTGCTCGCCCCAGGTCATCGTGCCCAGGCAGATAAGACTCACATCGAGGCCGGTACGGCCCAGCGGGCGCTGTTCCATCAGTTGCTCCGTTGGTCGGGTTCGGAAGAATCGTCGGCACCGCGCTCGGCGCGCGCCGCGTCGCGGCGGGCGATCAACTCGGCGATCGCCGGCTTGAGCATCAACTCCAGGGCCCGCTGCTGCTGCAATCCCGGCACCACCAGCGTCTGCGCATGCGACTGGAACGCCCCGGGCAGCTCGTTGAGCAGCATGTCGAAATCCCACTTGAAGCGGGTGCGTTCGTTGAAGTGGATCACGACCAGACTTTCCTCCGGCAGCGGGATCTCCCGCGAATCGAAGGGGTTTGACGTATCGACCAGCGGCACCCGCTGGAAGTTGATATCGGTGCGCGAATACTGCGGCACGATGTGATTCACGTAGTCCGGCATGCGCCGCAGAATCGTGCGCCGGACCTCTTCCGGCTGATAGCCGCGCTCGTTGGTGTCGCGGCGGATCTTCTGGATCCATTCCAGGTTGATCACCGGCACGACGCCGATCAGCAGGTCCATGTGGCGGGCGATATTGACGTCCTCGCCGATGTACCCGCCGTGCAGCCCCTCGTAGAACAACAGGTCGGTGCCTTCGGGCAGCCATTCCCAGGGCGTGAAAGTGCCGACCGGCTGCGCCCATTCGCGCGCCTCGTCGTCGGAGTGCAGGTAGTGGCGGACGGTGCCGGTGCCGGCCTCGCCATACTCGCGCAACAGCTGCTCGAGGCGCTCGAGCAGGTTCGCCGACGGCCCGAACAGCGAGAAGTTCTCGCCGCGGATGCGGGCACGCTCGAGCACGCGCCGCAACTGCTCGCGGTCGTACGCGTGAAAGGCATCGCCCTCGACCAGGGCCGATTGCAGCTTGAGTTGCTCGAAGATCCGCGCGAACGCCCGCACCGCCGTACTGGTGCCGGCACCGCTGGACCCCGTAATACCGACGATCGGATGCTGGATGGACATGCTCAAACGCCTGGGCGTGGGACTCCGAGAGTGGGCGCGCGACAGACAGAGGCGACACCGGGCCGGCCGAGGTTACCGGACTCCGGACGGCGTGGGAATCGTCCGGGTCCGGCGGCCTCCGGCCACCGGCTCAGCGCCGCCGGTACGCCAGATCGAATACCGCGTGCCCCAGACGCTCGCCGCGCTGCTCGAACTTGGTCTTCAGCCGCGCCGGCGGACGCGGCACGAAACGCCCGTCGGCCGCCTCGTTGACCAGATCCGGGTCGGCATTGAGCACGGCGAGCATGTGTTCGGCGTACTCGGCCCAGTCGGTGGCCAGCTGCAGCACACCCCCGGGCCGCAGCCGCGACACCACCAGGCGCGCGAATTCGGGCTGGATCAGGCGGCGCTTGTGGTGCCGCTTCTTGTGCCACGGGTCGGGAAACTGGATCACGATCTCGTCGAGGCTCGCCGGCGCGATCCAGTCGCGCAGCACCTCGACGGCGTCCTCGGAGGCGACGCGAAGATTCCCCCGCCCCGCCTCGGCGACCCGATTGAGCAGACGCCCGACGCCGGGACGATGCACTTCCACCCCGATGAAGTCGCGCTCGGGCTCGGCCAGCACCCGCGCATGCAGGTAGTCGCCCATGCCGAAACCGATTTCGAACGTGACCGGCGCCGTCCGTCCGAACACCGCCGGCAGGTCCAGCGCCTGCGGCGGCCGTTCCAGGCCGTAGCGCGGCCACAGGTCTTCCAATGCGCGGCGCTGGCCCTCGGTCATGCGCCCCTCGCGGCGCACGAAGGAGCGGATACGGCGCCTCGGGGATTCGGTTTCATTCATGTTCGCGCATCCATCGTGCCACCGCGTGCGCCTGCGGATCCGCACCGGCTTCGAGCTGGCGGATCACGCCGGCGCGATCGGCGGCGGTACGGTTCTGACTCATCTTGAACTTGGCCTCGATCCGCTCGACGCGGATTTCGAACGCGACGATATTGCGCAGCAGCGCGTCGAGCCGCGCGCCTTGCAGCGCTCGCGTCCACGGTTCCGGACGCACCGCCTCGAACGCCGCGATGGCGCGATCGATCAGCGCCAGCTTGCGCTCGGGATCGTCGACCAGCGCGGGCCGTCCGTGGATGTGCGCGACCGCGTAATTCCAGGTCGGGACCTCGCGCGCGGGATCGGCGTATCCGGCCGGCGAAACGTAGGCGTGCGGCCCCTGGAAGATGGCCGTCGTGCGGCCGTCCGCGAACGCCTGCCAGTGCGGGTTGGCCCGCGCCATGTGCCCTTCGAGCGTGTCGGGTCCGCCGTCCCGCCCACCACGCCACAGCAGCGGCAGATGCGTCAGCTGCGTCTGCCCGCCGTCGACGCTCAACAGCGTCGCGAACGGATACGCCCGCACCAGGGCGACGGCGTCGGCCGCCGCCGGGGCCGAGAAATGGGCCGGCGTGTACAGCATTCCGAAGGCGCGCAGCCGGGTCGCAGCTTAGAAGGGCAGGCCTTCGGCGGGCGACGAGGCGCTGGCGTAGCGGCGCCGCGGCATGCGGCCCGCACGGTAGGCTTCGCGCCCGGCCTCGATCGCCTTGCGCATCGCGCTGGCCATCAGCACGGGCTGCCTGGCCTCGGCGATCGCGGTATTCATCAGCACGCCGTCGCAGCCGAGCTCCATCGCGATCGCCGCATCCGACGCGGTCCCGACTCCGGCGTCGACGAGGATCGGCACGCCCGCGTTCTCGACGATCGTCAGGATGTTGTACTTGTTCTGGATCCCCAGACCCGACCCGATCGGCGCGGCCAGCGGCATCACCGCGACGCAGCCCATGTCCTCCAGGCGCTTGCAGATGATCGGATCGTCACTGGTGTAGACCATGACCTTGAAGCCGTCCTTGATCAGCGTCTGCGCCGCCTCCAGCGTCGCCGGCACGTCCGGATACAGGGTCTTGGCGTCGCCCAGTACCTCGAGCTTGACCAGATCATGGCCGTCGAGCAGCTCACGCGCCAGGCGGCAGGTCCGCACCGCGTCCTCGGCGGTATAGCAGCCGGCGGTGTTGGGCAGGATCGTGTACTTGGACGGCGGAATCACGTCCAGCAGATTGGGCTCGTCCGGGTTCTGCCCGATGTTGGTCCTGCGGATCGCCACGGTCACGATCTGCGCGCCACTGGCCTCGATCGCCTCGCGGGTCTGCTCCAGGTCGACGTACTTGCCGGTCCCGACCAGCAGGCGCGACTGATACGCGCGGTCGGCGATGATCAGACTGTCTTGCACGGCGTCTCCGTGTATCCGTGAGGTCCGTGGGCTGCGCGGCCGCCGGCCGCTGGGTCAGGACGGATCAAGTGGAGCGGGCGATGGGAATCGAACCCACGCTAGAAGCTTGGGAAGCTCCTGTTCTACCATTAAACTACGCCCGCCCGGCGGATGCGCATTGTAGTCCAAGCCACGCCCGAAGAATCAACATGCAGATCACCGTCAACGGCGAAACCCGTTCATTCGAAGCGCCGATCCGGCTGCGGGACCTGCTCGAAGACCTGCAGCTCGGACAACGCCGCGTCGCGGTGGAGCTCAACGGCGACATCGTCCCCCGCTCCCGCCACGACCAGACCGACCTGCACGACGGCGACGATCTGCTCATCGTCCACGCCATCGGCGGGGGGTGAGCCAGCGCCGCCTTACAAATGTCCAGTGGACATTTGTTGCGCTGGCGAACGACCGGCCGTCAGGCCGGGCCGGAGAGCGGAGAACACCCCGCCCCATCGAGCTGGACAATTTTCTGCGTTGACGAACGACCGGCCGTGAGGCCGGGCCGGAGAGCGGAAAGCACCCCACCCCATCGAGCGGGACATTTGTTGCGCTGGCGAACGACCGGCCGCCAGGCCGGGCCGGAGAGCGGAAAGCACCCCGCCCCATCGAGCTGGACATTTGTTGCGCTGGCGAACGACCGGCCGTCAGGCCGGGCCGGAGAGCGGAGAACACCCCACCCCATCGAGCGGGACACTTTTCTGCGTCGACGAACGACCGACCGCCAGGCCGGGCCCGGGAGCGGACCGACCCATTCATCCGCTCCCGCGGCCGGGACTCAGAACCGCGCGGTCGCGCTGAGCACCACCCCCGCCCCCGCGGCATCGACGCCCGAGCCATGCTCGCGATAGGCCTTGTCGAGCAGGTTGCGGCCGTCGGCCTGCAACTTCAGCCACGGCAACGCCTGCCAGCCGGCGCGCAGATTGACCGTCGCCCAGCCGCCGGTCCCGGCGGGATTGATCCGGCTGTCCCGCAAATCGTCGTCGTCGAGGCGGTCCTGACGCGCCGCGAACAGCAGGTACGGCTCGATCCGGATTGACGCCGGCAGCACGAACGCCGCGCCGAGCTGGCCGTTGAGCGGCGGAATGCGGTTGGCGGGACGGGTCGGCTCGCCGGATCGCAGCTCCTGGCCATAGGTCCAGTTCAGCACCGCGTAGACCGATGCACGGGATCCGGTCCAGCGCGCCGATCCCTCGGCGCCCCAGTACCGGGCCTCGGCGATGTTGCGGCTCTGCACCTCGATGCAGCCGTCCGGATCGGAGCAGCCGAACTGCCCCTCGGCGACGGTATTGCCGGTCGGCTCGCGCGCCTCGATCCGGTTGTCGTAGTCGGTGTAGTAAGCGGTCAGATCGGCGCGCCACCGGTCGGCCTGCCAGCGCAGGCCGGTGTCGAACGTCGTCACCGTCTCCGGCTCGAGTTCGGTGTTGGGGACATTGACCAGCTCGCTGTCACCGCTCGGGCGCGGCCCGAGGGTGCCCAGGTCGAAGATGTTCGGCGCGCGAAAGCCCCGCGCCGCGGTCGTCGCCCACCCCAGCGACGGCGTGATCGCATACAGCGCACCAAGCTGCCAGGTGACGTCGTCATCGGTGAACTCGGTCGCCGCACTCACCGGCGTCGACGGCAGATCGGTATGCACACGGCTGAAACGCGTGCCGGCATCAATCTGCCAGCGCGCCGTCGCCCACCACTGCGCGTCGAGATAGATTCCGAGGCTGTCCTGCAGCGCGCCGTCGGGGAAGGTGCTGATCGTCGCCGCAGTGACGCCGGTGTCGAAGGGCGTGCGCTGCTTGGCACTGTCGATCCGGTCGCGGTAGAACTCGGCACCGTAGCGCAGGCTCAGCGCGTCGCCGAGATTGCTGAACGCCTGGGCGGTCACGCCGCTGAGCGTGCTCCGGTTCTGTTCGGTGTCGATGCGCGAATCGTTCGGCTGGCGCAGCCGGTGATCGCGGATGACCTGCTGACCGACGTGAACCTCGATGCCCTGCACCGGCCCCAGCGGCAGCAGATAGCGATAGCGCGCGTGCAGGAACTGCCGGTCGTTGGGCTCGAAATAGGACTGGACGCTGCCGCCCTCACCGCCGGGCCCGCCGACGACATCGAAATAGCGGGCCAGCTTCGGATACTCGAAGAAATGCCCGCTGAGCATCAGCTCGTGCGCGACGCCCGGCGTCCATAGCAGCTTGCCGTCGTAACCGCGGGCCAGGTAGTCGGTCAGCGGCTCGCGCCCCCCGTCACCGAGATCCCGCTCGCCGTAGGACATCACCGTCATCCCGGCCGACAGCGACACGTCGCGGTTGCCGACCGCCGCTTCGGCGCGTGAGACCTTCGACAGCTCGGCGGTCCCGTACTGCAGCCGCAGCTTGCCGGCGGCCTGCCACTGCTCCTCGTGAAAACGGTATTCGGGCGTGAGCACCTGCACCACGCCGCCCATTGCGTCGGAACCGTACAGCGTCGCCCCGGGTCCACGCTGCAGCTCGACCCGGTCGATGTTGTAGGGGTCGACCAGCGCAATGTACTGACTCGGAGAATTGCGGAAGAAGGCGTTGTTCAGCCGCATGCCATCGACCAGATGCAGCACCTCGGAGCCCTTGAGGCCGCGCACGATGATGATGCTCTGTCCGGGACCGGACGACTGCAGGAAGGCCCCGGCCTGTCCGCGCAGGAGTTCGGTCCAGGTCTGCGGCGACTCGCGCTCGATCTGGGCGCGACCGACGACGGTCACCGCGCGCGGGACCGAATAGGCATCGGCCTCACCGCGCTCCGCGGTCACCTGCATGGTTTCCAGCTCCACCGGGACGTTCTGCGCATCCGCTGCCAGCGCGGCGTGCGCACCCCACAAGGCCGAGACACCGCCCAGCCAGCCCCACACTTTCATTTTTCCCCAACTCCCCGAATCGATCCGGATATCTGATTGTCTCCGCCACTCTGGCGAAATGTTAATGCTTTGTATATCCGTGATTTTCACCAGACACTCGGCACCCATACCCGCGGCTTGGGCTCGGCCGCCCGCTCTGGCATGCTCAGTGACACGCATTCCCGACTTTCATCATGCAGATCCTGGTCATCGAAGACGACCGCGACATCGCCGCCGGCATCGGCGAGTTTCTCGGGACGCACGGCCATCAGGTCGAGCTGGTCCACGACGGGCGCCGCGGCCTCGACCGCGCCGCCGGCGGCGCTTTCGACACGATCGTGCTCGACCGCATGCTGCCCGGCCTCGACGGCGTCGAACTGTGCCGCAGACTGCGCCGGCGCCACATCCACACCCCGGTGCTGATGCTCACCGCGCTCGACGCCCTGGACGACAAGCTCACCGGGTTCGGCGCCGGCGCCGACGACTACCTCGCCAAGCCCTTCGCGCTGGCCGAGCTCGAAGTGCGCCTGCAGGCATTGCATCGGCGGCACACGCCCGCCGACGTCGCCACCACCCACCTGCTCACGGTCGGCGACCTGAGCTACGACACCCTGGCGCTACAGGCCATGCGCGACGACCAGGCGCTGACCCTGAATCCGACGACGCGACGCCTGCTCGAATACCTGATGCGGGCGTCGCCGCGGGTGGTACCGCGCAGCGAACTGCAGACGCTGCTCTGGGGCGAACAGGTTCCCGGCGACGACGTGCTGCGCATCCACATGCACGCCTTGCGCAACTCGATCGATCGCCCCTTCGACCGCAAACTGCTGCATACCGTCCACGGCGTGGGCTACCGCCTGTCCGCGGATGACGCCTGAGCTGCATCGCCGGCTCGGCGCGGCGTTGTTCGGTTTCGCGCTGCTGCTCAGCGCGCTGGTCGGCGGTGTCCTCTGGTCCGGACACGTCTGGCTGGAAAACTCCGTGCTGGACGCGATCATGCGCCGCGAGGCCCAGACGCTGATGGCGCTGCCGCAGCGCGGCGGCCCGGCACCAAGCTCCGCCCAGGGCATCACCCTGTACCGCGCAGTCCCCGGGATGCAGCCGCCGCTGCCCCCACCCCTGCTCGCGCTGCAGCCCGGATCGCATCGCGACGTGCAGATGGACGGCCGCGAATTTCACGTCCTGGTCGGCCAGCAGGAGAGCGGCCAGCGCTACTACATCGCCTACGACGTCAGCGAATTCGCCCACCGTGAGGCCTGGCTGGGCCTGATCATGGTGGCCACGCTGCTGGCCGCGGCGCTGGTGTCCTGGGTGGCCGGGCGGCGGCTGTCGGCGCGGCTGCTGTCCCCGGTGTCGTCGGTGGTCGCCCGCATCGGCACGCTCGATGACGATCACCTGCAGGCCCTGCAGCGCAAACCCACCGACGGCGAACTCGGCATGATCATCGACGCACTCAACCGGCTGATCGGCGAGGTCCAGCACCGCGTCGCCCGGGAGCGCTCGTTTGCGGCGGCCGCCGGCCACGAGCTGCGCACGCCGCTGACTTCGATCCGGATCACCGCCGAGTCCCTGCTCGCGGCGTATCCCGCCGAGCGCGAACGGCTCGGCCGCATCGAGCGTGCCGTGCGCACCGCCAGCAACACCCTCGACACGCTGATGGCCACCGCACGGCACGACACCGAGACCGCGGCGCAGTGGTGCAACATGGGCGAACAGCTCCCGGCATGGGCCGAACCCTATCTGATCGGAGCCGGCACCCGGGTAAGCTGGGCGGTCGAGCCGGTCACGATGTGCGTGCCGGTCACTGCCTTGTCCGTCATCTTCACCAATCTGCTGCGCAACGCCCTCGCCGCCGCCCCGGAAGGCCACGTCCATATCTCGCTGCAGGGCGACCGGCTACGCGTCGATGACGACGGCGACGGCATCGACCCCGACCTGCTCGAACACGCGTTCGAGCCGGGCATCCACGGGCGGGCCGGCGGCAGCGGCATCGGCCTGTACCTCTCGCGCCTGCTGGCCCACCGGCATGGCTGGTCATTGGAGCTGAGCAATCGCGGCAGCGGCGGCGTGCGCGCCGAACTACGGCTGTGCGGCGTCGAAGTCAGGGTCAATTCGGCTCGATCCTGAGCGACATTCATCGCAGCGCCAGTTTCGGGGGCTAGGATTGAACCCGGTACACTTGCCCTCCGACTGACTCAACGCCGCTGCAGGACGCACCATGGCCAAACCATTCAAGATCGTTCTGATCGTCGCCGCAGTGCTGATCGGGCTGCTCATCGCCGCAGCGATCGCGCTGCCGCTGCTGTTCGATCCCAACAACTTCCGCGATCAGATCTCGAGCACGGTCAAGGACAAGACCGGACGCGACTTCGAGGTCGGCAACATCGAGCTGCACGTCTTCCCGTGGCTGCGGGTCGGCGTCGAGGACGTACGCCTCGGCAACGCCGAGGGCTTCGGCGACGAACCTTTTGCCGCGATCAAGCAGCTCGACGTCGGCGTCGCCCTGATGCCGCTGCTGACCCGGCGCGAAGTCAAGGTCAGCGGACTGACGCTCGACGGCTTGCGCCTCAATGCGGCCAGGAACGCACAGGGCACCGGCAACTGGGAAGACCTGATCCAGGCCGAAGCCGGGACCCCGGAGGACAAGGACAGCCAGGTTGAGGTCGAAGCCGGCACCGATCTGAATATCGCCGACATCGGCGGGCTGACCATCCACGACGCGGTGATCCGTTATCGGGACGACCAGGCCAAGACCGCTTACCGCATCGAGCCGCTGAACCTCGAAACCGGCACCTTGAAGCCCGGCGAAGCCTTCGATGTCAGCCTCGACGTGACCACGTTCTCCGACGCGCCGAAGGCGCAAGTCACACTCGAACTGACGTCGCGCGTCACCCCGGACCTCGACAACAAGGTCTTCACGCTCGATCAGCTCAGCGCCCGGATCAAGTCCAAGCTCGAGGACTCGAAGATCGACGCCGACGTGAAGCTGGCCGCTCAGATCGTCGCCGACCTCAACAACCAGCAGTTCAGCCTCAACGACCTCGAGGCCGCGCTGACCGCAACCGGTGGAGGCATTCCCGGCGGCTCGCAGACCGCGACGCTCAACGGCCAGGTCCGCTTCGACCAGGGCAAGGGCACGCTGACCCTCGACCACGGCCGCATCGAAGCCGCCGGGGTCGTCGCCACCACGCAGATCAGCGGCACCGGACTCAACGGCGACAAGCCGCGGCTTTCCGGGCCGATTCATGTCGAGCCGTTCTCGCCGCGCAAGACCCTCAAGCAGCTCGGCATCGAACTCGAGACCGCGGACGACACGGCGCTCGCCAACGCCAGCCTCGATGCCGATTACAGCGGCAGCTTCAGCAGCGCCAACCTCGACAAGCTGAACATCACGCTCGACCAGACCCACGTCGACGGCCGGATCGCGATCAGCGACTTCGCGACCCAGGCACTGCAGTTCGCGCTCAAGGTCGACCAGATCGACGCGGACCGCTACCTGCCGCCGAAAACCGAGGGCGAGACGACAACCAAGGAACCGGCCAAGGGCGACGATGACATCAACGCGATCGAACTGCCGACCGAAGCCCTGGAGAAACTCAACGCCGACGGCACGGTTGACATCGGCAAGCTCAAGATCAACGGCATCAGCATGACCGACATCCGGCTGCAGGTCAGCGGCAGTGGCAGCAATGCCCGCGTGCAGAACCTCAGCGCCAAGCTCTACGGCGGCAGCGTCAACCTCAACAACCGTTTCGTACCGGGGCAGCAGGCCCCCTCCTACGCGCTGAAGACGCAGCTCAACGCGCTCAACGCCGCGCCGTTTCTGAAGGACCTGCTCGGCGAGGATTATGTGAGCGGCCTGGGAAACGTCAGTCTCGACCTGAACAGCCGCGGCACCACCGTGGGTGACCTGCGCCGTGCGCTCAACGGCGAGGTTGCGTTCAAGGTCGAGAACGGCGCGGTCAAGGGCTTCAACCTGGGGCAGATCCTGCGCAAGGGCGAGGCCCTGCTCGAAGGCCGCGCCGCGCCGGCCGAGAACGAACCGCGCGAAACCGATTTCGCGACACTGTCGGGCAGCGCGCGCATCGTCGACGGCATCCTCAAGAGCGATGACCTCAATGCCGCGAGCCCCGCGTTCCGTCTGACCGGCAGCGGCCAGATCGATCTGGTCAAGGAAACCATCAACTACGTCGCCAAACCAACCGTCGTCGAGACCAAGGAAGGTCAGGGCGGCAAGGGCCTGGACAAGCTCAAGGGCCTGACGATTCCGATCAAGCTCAGCGGCAGCCTGTTCTCGCCGAGCTACAAGCTGGACATCGAAAAGGCGCTCAAGGAAAAGGCCAAGGGCAAGATCGAGGACAAGCTCCGCGACGAGCTGAACCTCGAACAGGACGGCGACACGCGCGAACAGCTCAAGGACAAGCTCAACGAAAAGCTGGGCGACTTCCTGTTCGGCAAGCCGAAAAAGAACCCGACCCCGACGCCGGCGCCGAGCCCCACCGCCGCTCCCCAGGATGCCCCCGCCGGCACCTGAGGCAGCGGCCGGTGCCTTGAACGGTGACGACCCTTGGGCTGCGCGGCGCCCTGGCGCTGGTCGCCGTGTTGCTGGGCATGCCGGCCGCCCACGCGGCGACGGTCGACCGCCTCGACATCGAACGCGTGGGCGAGCGCTACCGGATGGCGCTGTCGGCACGGCTCGACAGTCCGGCGGACATGAGCTTCGCGGTCTTTCGCGACTACCGCAATCTGCCGCGCATCAATGACGCCGTCGAACGCGTCGAACTGCGCGACGGCGCCGCGCCCGGAGCGCAGCGTCTGTACACGCGCATCCGGATCTGCGCCCTGTCGTTCTGCAAGCATCTGGATCAGGTACAGGACATGAAGACATCGCAGTCCGGCGCCGCGCACCGCGTCATCGCTCAGGTGCTGCCCGAGTTCAGCAATCTGCGCTTCGGACAGGCCGAATGGACGCTGCGCGCCTGCGACGGCGAGCGGACCTGTCTGCATTTCGAGTCCGAACTCGAACCCGACTTCTGGGTTCCGCCCCTGATCGGCCCGTGGCTGATCCGCCGCACCATGCAGCGGGAAGCGCTGCAGACCGCGCGCGGCATCGAGCGCCTCGCCGGTGGTGATCTGCCGTGACGACGTTTGCCGACCGCCTGCTGCGATGGTTCGACAGCCACGGGCGCCACGACCTGCCATGGCAGCACCCGCGCGAGGCCTACCGCGTGTGGCTGTCCGAGATCATGCTCCAGCAGACCCAGGTCGCGACCGTCATCCCGTATTTCAACCGCTTCGTCGAGCGCTTCGCCGACATCGACGCGCTGGCTGCGGCCTCGGCCGACGACGTCCTCGCGCACTGGGCCGGGCTCGGCTACTACGCCCGCGCCCGCAACCTGCACCGCTGCGCCCGGGTGATCGCTGCCGAGCACGGCGGGCGGTTTCCCCGCACCGCCGAGGCGCTGGCCGAACTGCCCGGCATCGGCCGTTCCACCGCCGCGGCGATCGCCGCGCAGGCCTTCGGCGAACGCGCGGCGATCCTCGACGGCAACGTCCGCCGCGTACTGGCCCGTTACTATCGCGTAGACGGCTGGCCCGGAGCGCCGGCGGTGCAGCAGCGCATGTGGCCGCTGGCCGAGGCGTTGCTGCCTGAAAACCGCATGGCCGACTACACGCAGGCGCTGATGGACCTCGGGGCGACGCTGTGCACCGCCCGCAACCCGGCTTGCGCGGACTGCCCGGTAGCTGCGGACTGTCAGGCGCATCTCGCCGGCGTGGTCGATCGCTATCCGCAGCCGCGGCCACGCCGGGAGCGACCGCAGCGCTGCGCACGCCTGCTGCTGGCTTACGACGCCGATGGCCGCCTGCTGCTCGAGCGCAGACCGCCGGCCGGGATCTGGGGAAGCCTGTGGTGCCCCCCGCTGCTCGACGATGCCCGTCTCGAAACCCCCCGCTGGTCGGAGGCGATGCGCTTCGAAGCCGACCCGGCCACGGCGCTGCCGAGCGTGCGGCACGCATTCACCCATTTCGACCTGGAGCTGCAGCCCGTCACCGGGCGCATCGAACTCGACGCCGGCGTCGCCGAGGATCCGGCGCTGCGCTGGGTTACCCTATCCGAACTGGACGCCCTGGGCCTGCCGAGCCCGGTGCGCAAAATCCTTTCCCGACATCAGGCCCCGAACGCACCATGAGCCGCACCGTACACTGCATCAAGCTCGGCACCGACGCCGAAGGACTGGACCGCCCGCCGCTGCCGGGCCCGCTGGGACAGCGCATCTTCGACCAGGTCTCCAAGCAGGCCTGGCAGGACTGGCTGAACCACCAGACCCGCCTGATCAACGAGTACCGCCTGGTGCTCGCCGACGCCAAGGCCCGCAAGTTTCTGACAGAGGAGATGGAGCGCTTCTTCTTCGGTGACGGCGAGGTCACCCAGACCGGTTACGTGCCCCCGGCCGAGTAGGCAAGCCGCACGGCCGGACGCCCCAACCGGCGCGTCAGACCGCCTCGAACAGAAACAGCGCGAACCAGTCGCGCGGGTCCGACCAGCGCGCACACAGCGACCAGCCGGCCTGTTCGGCAAGCCGCGCCACCGAGTCCGGCGTGTGCTTGTACGAGTTCTCGGTGTGCAGCGTCTCGCCCTCGGCGAAGCGGAACGAACGGCCGGCCACCGCAACCGTCTGCTCGCAGCGGCTGATCAGGTGCATCTCGATACGTTGTTGCTCAACAGAGTAATGCGCGCGATGCCGGAAACGCGCCGGATCGAACCCGCCGCCGAGCTCGCGATTGATCCGCTGCAGCAGGTTGAGATTGAACGCCGCGGTCATCCCGGCCGCATCGTTGTAGGCACGCTCCAGCACGCCGACGTCCTTCTGCAGATCGACCCCGAGCAGCAGCAGCCCCTCGCGTCCGGCCATGCCGCGGAACGTCTGTAGCAGGCGCCGCGCCGCGTCCGGTTCGAAGTTGCCCAGGGTCGATCCCGGAAAGAACATCAGCCGGCGTGTCGCGCGCTCCGCCGCGAGGCCGCCGACCGATTGCGGCAATGCGAAAGGCGCGGTGAAATCGGCTGCAACCGGCTGCACGTCGAGCCCTGGAAAATGCTCGCGCATCGTCGCGGCGCTGCCGAGCAGGTATTCGCCGGAGATGTCGACCGGAATGTAGGCGCGCGGGGCCTGCAGCGCCCCGAGCAGCACCCGGGTCTTCTCGCCGCTGCCGGCGCCCGGCTCGATCACCAGCGCATCCCTGCCGATGTGTCGCGCCATGTCGCCGGCGAAGCGGTCGAGAATCGCCCGCTCGGTCCGGGTCGGGTAGTACTCGGGCTGTTCGCAGATCCGGTCGAACAACTCCGATCCGCGGGCGTCGTAGAAGTACTTCGGCGGGACCGTCTTCTGCGGCGCCGCGAGCCCCGCGAGCACGTCACTGCGAAACGCATCCAGCCCCGTCGCGACGGCCGGCACCGCGCTGTCGCCGAAGCTGCCGCTCACGCCGGATCTCCGGCCCGCTCGGCGTTGCGCGCCAGGCGCAGGCCGCTGAACTGCCAGCGGCAGGCCGGCGCGAAGAAATTCCGATAGCTCAGCCGCGCATGCCCGGGCGGCGATGCACAGGAACCGCCGCGCAGCACGAACTGGTTGCACATGAACTTGCCGTTGTACTCGCCGATCGCACCGGCGGACGGCGCGAATCCCGGGTAGGCGTCATAGGCGCTTGCGGTCCACTCCCAGACCTGCCCCGCGCCCTCGGCGGTCCCGGCATCGGTGAGCACCGGCACCAGCGCCTGCGCCTCGCCCGGCGGCGGCGCCCATCTATCCGCCATCGCCACTTCCCACTCGGCCTCGGTCGGTAACCGCGCGCCGTACCAGCGCGCGTAGGCGTCCGCCTCGTAGTAGGACAGGTGGCAGACCGGCGCATGCGGATCGAGCGGCCGCATGCCGTAGGGCGTGAAGACGTCGCGAGCGTCCTCGCTCCAGTACATCGGCGCGCGCCAGCCCTGCGCCTCGCGCTCGGCCCAGCCATCTGACAGCCACCACAGCGGTTGCTCATAACCGCCGTCGCGAATGAACGCGGCGTATTCGGCATTCGTCACCGGGCGGCTGGCGAGCTCGAAGGCGTCGAGCCAGACACGATGGCGCGGGGATTCATTGTCGAACGAGAACCCCTCGCCCTCCGCGCCGATCATGCGCAGGCCGGCCTCGAAGCGCTGCCAGCTCAGCGGCCGCTCCTGTGAGGCCGGGGGGCTGCCGTCACGGTAGGCCGGCGCCAACGGATTGCAGGAGAGCGCATGCAGGATGTCGGTCAGGATCAGCTCCTGATGCTGCTGCTCGTGCTGCAGGCCGAGTTCGACCCGGGGCAGCAGCTGCCGGTCGCGGATCGCGTCGAAATGCCGCTCGACCTGTGCGTCGACATGCGCCCGATACGCGAGGATCTCGCTGAGCCCGGGCCGCGTCAGCAGGCCCCGCAACGGACGCGGATGCATGCGGCCGACACTGTTGTAGTACGAGTTGAACAGGAAGCCGTAGCGCGGATGAAACGGCTCGTAGTCGACGCCGCAGGCCGCGAGCACGAAGGTCTCGAAGAACCAAGTGGTGTGCGCGAGATGCCATTTCGCCGGACTGGCGTCCGGCATGCTCTGGACCTGGCAGTCCTCCGCACTCAGATCCCTGATCAGGTTCAGCGAGCGCTGGCGGACATCGTGGAAATGCGTCAACAGCGCGCCGGAAACGGCTGCGCCGGGATACTCCTGTGCGTGGTGCATCATCGGCCCCGCAGGAATTCGGCTGGCAGGTTAGCCCGGCGTTCCGAAGCAGGTCAAAGCATTCGCGGCACCTCGACCGCACATCGGTCAAATCCCGACCACCTGCTTGACTTGCCCGAGCCTCGCGGCTTTAATACCGCGCTCTCCGGCCCGGTCGTCCGCACCGGACCCGCGGTTCGCAGCAATGGCCAGATAGCTCAGTTGGTAGAGCAGGGGATTGAAAATCCCCGTGTCGGCGGTTCGATTCCGTCTCTGGCCACCATTCGACGCTTCCTGCTGACCGAACCGTTTCTTCCCCGATATTCGCGTGATCCATCCGGCGGTGATGCCGGAGCGGCTGACCGCGCCCCGGCATCACCGGATGGGACAACTACTGCCCCCGCGCGCCCTGCTCGGCGCGCTCGCCGATGCCTTCGAGCTTGCCGTCGCGGAATACCAGCGGGGTGGTTTCGTCGCGGGTGGTGTCGCCGTCGGAGTGGGTGCGGTGGGTCCGGTAGCGCAGCACCCGGACCTCGTGGCCGTCTTCCATCCAGGCCTCGGAGAAGTCCGGCTCGCCGAGACGGTCCCTGACCGCTTCCGCCGAGATGCCCAGCGCCAGTCCGCTGATGATGTCGCGGTTGCGCGCTTCCTTGGCCTTGATGCCGTCGTCATGGATGTACGAGCGGTCGTCGTCATCGGCGCCCACGTGAATGACGCAGCCGGTCGCCATCGTGGCCGCAGCCAGCACGCACAGCAGTCGCAGGGTCTGTTTCATGATCGGTGTTTCCTTGGTCGAGTGAATGGATCAGAGACATGGCTGTACCGCAGCATGCGTGCCAGCCGGCAATCCTCATCTATTCAAATACTTGTAACTCTGGCGCCGGATGCGGCGCGGCGCAAACCGCTACATGTTTGCGGTTTGCGCCACGTGCCCCGCGCCTGACGGACGATGGCCGGCTCAGGCCTGCGCCAGCGCCTGGTCGAGATCGGCGAGCAGATCGTCGATGTGCTCGATGCCGATCGACAGCCGCACGGTGTCTTCGGTGACGCCGGCCTTGGCGAGTTCCTCGGGCGACAGCTGGCGATGCGTGGTCGACGCCGGATGCGTCGCCAGCGACTTGGCGTCGCCGATGTTGACCAGACGGGTGAACAGCTGCAGCGCATCCTGGAAGCGCGCGCCGGCTTCACGGCCACCGCTGAGCCCGAAGGTCAGCAGCCCGGACGCACGGCCACCGCAGTAGCGCTGCGCCAGCGCGTGTTCGGGATGCCCTTCGAGTCCGGCGTAGTTGACCCATTTGACCTTGTCGTGCGCCTTCAGGTGCTGCGCGATCCTCACCGTGTTGTCGACGATGCGGTCCATGCGCAGCGCCAGCGTCTCGATGCCCTGCAGGATCTGGAACGCAATGAACGGCGACAGCGCCGCGCCCATGTTGCGCAGCGGCACGACGCGCGCACGGCCGATGTATGCGGCCGCACCGAGCGCCTCGGTGTAGACCACGCCGTGATAGCTCGGATCGGGCTCGTTGAGGCGCGGGAAGCGCTGCTTGTGCTCGGCCCAGGGGAAGCGCCCGGAATCGATGATCGCGCCGCCGAGGCTGGTGCCGTGACCGCCGAGGTATTTGGTCAGCGAATGCACGACAATGTCGGCGCCATGCTCGAACGGCCGCAGCAGGTACGGCGTGGCCACGGTGTTGTCGATGATCAGCGGCACGCCGGCGGCGTGCGCGATCTCGGCCAGCGCCGCGATGTCGGTGATGTTGCCCAGCGGATTGCCGATCGACTCCGCGTAAACGGCCTTGGTGCGCGCGTCGATCAAGCCGGCGAAGCTGTCCGGTTTCGCCGGATCGGCAAAGCGCACCTCAATGCCGAACTGCGGCAGCGTGTGCGCGAACAGGTTGTAGGTGCCGCCGTAGAGGGTGCTCGCGGAGACGACGTTGTCACCGGCGCCGGCGATGGTCTGCAGCGCGTAGGTCACCGCGGCCTGCCCCGACGCCAGCGCCAGCGCGCCGATGCCGCCCTCGAGCGCGGCCAGACGCTGTTCGAGCACGTCGTTGGTCGGATTCATGATCCGCGAATAGATGTTGCCGGGCACCTTGAGGTCGAACAGGTCCGCGCCGTGCTGGGTGTTGTCGAAGGCGTAGGCCACGGTCTGATAGATCGGCACCGCGACGGCGCGCGTGACCGGATCGGGCTTGTAGCCCGCATGGATGGCGCGGGTTTCGAATTTCCAGGTCGATTCCGTCATCGTTCTTCTTCTGTGTTCAGGGGTGGGGCGCCGAGTGTACCGGCACCGCTCCGTGGATGCGGACCTCGCGGCCTCCAACGGAAAACGCCCCGCCGACATCCGCCGGCGGGGCGCTCGTCACTGCGTCGGCAGCGGTCTTATTGCTCAAGCAGGCGCTGGCGCGCCGCCTCGTATTCGGCCCTGAGCCGTGCGACCACATCTGCTGCCGGCTGCACCGCCTTGACTGCGCCGATACCCTGCCCGCAGCCCCAGATGTCCTTCCACGCCTTCTTGTCGGAACCGCCGCCGGACCCGAAGTTCATCGTGCTGACATCGCCTTCGGGCAGGTTGTCCGGATCCATCCCCGCCGCCTCGATCGACGGCCGCAGATAGTTGCCGTGCACACCCGTGAACAGGTTGGAGTAGACGATGTCGTCGGCGCCACAGTCGACGATCATCTGCTTGTACTCCGGCACCGCATTGGCCTCCTCGGTCGCGATGAACGCCGATCCGATGTACGCCAGATCCGCCCCCATCGCCTGCGCCGCAAGCACCGCGCCGCCGGAAGCGATGCTGCCGGACAGCAGCAGCGGGCCGTCGAACCACTCGCGGATCTCCTGGATCAGCGCGAACGGCGACAGGCGTCCGGCATGACCGCCGGCACCGGCAGCGACCGCGATCAGGCCATCCGCGCCCTTATCGATCGCCTTGCGCGCAAAGGTGTTGTTGATGATGTCGTGCAGCACGATGCCGCCGTAGCTGTGCACCGCGTCGTTGACGTCGGTGCGCGCACCGAGCGAGGTGATGACGATCGGCACCTTGTACTTCACGCACAGTTCGAGATCGTGCTGCAGACGGTCGTTGGACTTGTGCACGATCTGGTTCACCGCGAACGGCGCCGCCGGCTTGTCCGGATGGGCCTGGTTATAGGCATCGAGCTCGGAGGTGATGCGCTGCAGCCACTCCTCGAGCACCGGCCCCGGCCGCGCGTTCAGCGCCGGAAACGAACCGACGACCCCGGCCTTGCACTGCGCGATGACCAGATCCGGATTCGAGATGATGAACAGCGGCGAGCCGACGACGGGCACGCTGAGGCGCCCCTTGAGGACATTTGGAAGTGACATGGGTCAGGTACCAATGGTGAATGAACTGGTGTCCGCCCCCGAGCGGAAGGCGGCGACGCCCCACTTCATGGAGTACGGAGTAATAGAACGGATAGTGCGGGGCGCTTCGGAAGGCTGTCAAACCGCAATCGGCGGCATCCGGACTGAGCCGGAGACGCTTGACGCTGTGCAGATGCCGGCTGACTATACCCCGACAAGTATCCCGATAAAGATGTAGACGTGCGTTGAGGTAGTGGAACTTAAATACGCCGGATCCGAACGACGGTACCGGCACCACCGCTGGAGGATTCAGATGAGCAAGATCAAGGGTAGCTGGCTGCTGTCCGGCCTGGCATTGGCGGCGGTCATGCCGGCACACGCCACGAACGGCTATTTCTCCCACGGCTACGGCACGCAGAACAAGGCGATGGCCGGCGCCGGCGTGGCGCTGTCGCTGGACTCGCTGGCACCGGCGACCAATCCGGCCGGCGTCGCCTTCGTCGGCGAACGCACCGATGTCGGCGTCGCGATGTTCGCCCCCGATCGCAACTACAAGGCCAGTGGCCAACCCACCGGCGGCTGCTTCCAGGGTCAGTGCACCTTCGGCGTCGGACCGCAGCAGATCGACAGCACCGCGCGTCTGTTCCCGATCCCGCACTTCGGCATGACCCGCGCGCTCGACGACGAATCGGCGATCGGCATCGCCGTCTACGGCAACGGCGGAATGAACACCCGCTACGAGGGCGGCAGCGCAACCTTCATCACGCCGCAGGGCGGCAAGATCACGGGCGCCGGCACCTTCGGCGCCGGCACCACCGGCGTCGACCTGACGCAGGTGTTCTTCGCGCCGACCTACGCGCGACGCTTCCGCGAGGACGCCGCCTGGGGCGTCACCGCGATCATCGCCTACCAGCAGTTCGAGGCGCGCGGTCTCGGCAACTTCGCACCGTTCTCCAGCGACCCGCAGCATCTGACCGACAACGGCCATGACCAGTCCTACGGCGGCGGCATCCGCATCGGCGTGCAGGGCGCGGTCTCCGACAAGCTGCGGCTCGGCGCGTCGTACCAGAGCCGCATCTTCATGTCGGAGTTCAGCGACTACGCGGGCCTGTTCGCCGAACAGGGCGACATGGACATTCCGTCGAGCGCGTCGATCGGTCTGGCCTACACCGCCACGCCGGCGATGACGGTCGCCTTTGACATCCAGTACATCGCCTATAGCGAAGTCGACTCGGTCGGCAACCCGATGCTGCCGGGCCTCGCGACCGCCCGCCTCGGCGACGACAACGGCGCCGGCTTCGGCTGGGACGACATGACGATCTACAAGCTCGGCGCACGCTGGCAGATGAAGGACGGCTTCACCTGGATGGCGGGATACAGCTACGGCGAACAGCCGATTCCAGACAGCGAGGTCCTGTTCAACATCCTCGCCCCGGGCGTGATCGAGCAGCACTTCACGCTGGGCTTCGCCGACAAGATCGGTTGCCACGAGCTGAGCATGGCGTTCATGTACGCGCCGGCCAAGTCGGTCAAGGGCCGCAATCCGCTGGACCCGGCGCAGACGATCGAGCTGGAAATGGATCAGATCGAGCTCGAGGTCAACTTCTCGTTCTGAACCTGACCGCAGGCCCGGAGCGGCGCCCTGAGTGGGCGCCGCTCTTTTTGTGTGTTCACCCGTTCGGCCGCCGACGCGGCGCACCGCCGTCAGCAACCCTTGAACTTCGCCGGCCGCTTCTGGATGAAGGCCGATACGCCCTCGGCGAAGTCGCCCGATCGTCCGCACTCCCGCTGCAGTTCACGCTCGAGCGCGAGCTGCCCGGTCAGATTGCTGTCGGCCGCCTGATGGATCGAGCGCTTGATGCGTTCGATCGCCATCGCCGGACCGTACGCGAGCCGGGTGGCCAGTTGCATCGCGGCCGGCATCAACTGCTCGTCGTCGACCACGTCCCAGATCATGCCCCACTGATGCGCGGTCTCGGCCGGAAGGCGCTCGCCCAGCAGCGCCATGCCCATGGCCCGCTGCGGCCCGACCAGGCGCGGCAGCACCCAGGTTCCGCCCGCGTCGGGAATCAGGCCGATATTGACGAAGGCCTGGAGGAAATACGCGCTGCGCGCCGCGATCGTCAGATCGGCCAGCAACGCGATGTTGGCCGCCGCGCCGGCGGCGATGCCGTTGACCGCGCAGACGATCGGCTTCGGCAGCGCGCGCATCTCCTCGATCAGCGGGTTGTAGGTCGTCTCCAGCGCCAGGCCCAGATCGAGCTTGCCGTCGGCATCCATCGGCGGGTTGCTCATGTTGGCGACCAGATCGGCGCCCGACGAGAAACCGCGCCCCTCCCCGGTCAGCACGATCGCGCCGATCTGGGCATCGGCCGCCGCACGGGCCAGCGCGTCGCGGACCTCGTTCAGCAGCTCGGGGGTCAGGGCGTTGAGCGCCTTCGGCCGGTTCAGCCGAATGCAGGCCACGCGGTCTTCAACGCCGTACAGAATCGTCTTGTAGTCCATGGGTCTCGTCAGTCCAGAATGGAGCGGGCGATGATCTCCTTCATGATTTCGGACGTGCCGGCCAGAATCCGGTGCACACGCTCGTCCTGATACAGCCGGCAGATCTCGTATTCATCCATGTAACCGGCACCGCCATGCAGCTGCACACCGGCGTCGACCATGCGGCCGTTGACCTCGCTGGTGTAGAGCTTGGCGCGGGCGGCGTCCTCGGCGCTGAGCTTGCCCTCGTTATGCACCTCGACGCAGCGATCGACGAAGGCCTGCGCGATCTCGATTTCGGTGTCCAGCGCCGCCAGCACGAAGCGGGTGTTCTGGAATTTCGACAAGGGCTTGCCGAAAGCCTTGCGCTGCATCACGAACTCGCGGGTGATCTGCATCGCCCGGCGCGCCGCGGCGATGTTGCCGCAGGCGGCGATCAGGCGTTCCTCGGCCAGGCCCTGCATCAGCTGGTAGAAGCCCTTGTGCGGCTGACCGAGCACGTTCTCCTTCGGGATGCGCACGTCGCGGAAGAACAGCTCCGCGGTGTCCTGCGACTTGAGTCCCATCTTCTTGAGCAGGCGCCCACGCTCGAAGCCTTCCATGCCGCGCTCGACCAGAAACAGCGTCACCCCATGCGGATTGTCCGGATGCGTCCGCGCCGCGACGATGACGACGTCGGCGTTGATGCCGTTGGAGATGTAGGTCTTGGCGCCGTTGAGCACCCAGTGATCGCCATCCTCGACCGCCCGCGTCTTCATGCCGGCGAGGTCGGAGCCGGCGTCCGGCTCGGTCATCGCGATCGCGAGGATCTTCTCGCCGCTGATCATCCCGGGCAGGAAGCGCTGTTTCTGCTCCTCGGTGCCGAAGTGCTGGATATACGGCCCGACCAGGCGGCTGTGCAGGGTGATGAAGTACCCGCTGTCACCGTGGAAGGCATTTTCCTCGATCAGAATCTGCTCGTAACGGAAATCCTTGAGGCCGAGACCGCCATAGGCCTCATCGGCCCACATGCACAGATAGCCGGCCTCCCCCGCCTTCAGGAAGGCTTCGCGGTCGATCACCCCGCTCTCGCGCCAGCGTTCGCCGTGCGGGCGGATCTCGGTCTGGAAGAACTTCTGCGCCGAGTCGCGGAACAGCTCCATCTCGGGTTCAAACGGCTTGCGCTGCATCGTCTGCTTGTCCTGGTGGGGTCTCGATGACCTGGGAAACGGGAAACGTCATGCGAAAACGCGGCACTTCGACCGCAAGCACCGGGCGCGCCCGGCTCAGGTCGGGAAACATCGCGGGATTGACCTGCGCCCGCAGCAGCCGCGCGGGCTTCACCCAGCCCTGCGCGCTGGGCGTATAGATGAAGGTCTTGCCGTCGTGGTGCTGGCCGAGGGTCCGCAGCGAGCGCGGCACCAGCGCGGTCGAGAACGGCAGCCACAGCGGCAGGCTGCGGAACTGCAGATCGGCGATGTGGCCGTCGGCGCTGGAGACGGTCACCGATTCCAGGGCGCCGTCGCGGTAGCGCACGTCGAACTGCGCCTGATCCTTGGGAATCCCCCAGTTGCGCCGCCCGTTGACCACGCTGTCCATCGTCGAGACGAAGATACGGCTGATCGACAGATGCCTGCGGCCGTTCTCGAACGGATACCGCCCGGGGATGAACAGCAGCTCGTGGTAGGGGCCGACATCGGACTGCTGGTAGTCGACGAACATCATCCATGCATACGGCGAATGCAGCCGCCGGCCGGCCAGCGTCGGCGCATCGAAGGCATCGCGGGCGCGGCACGTGGGATCGTGGCGCAACATGCAGATGTAGCCGCGACCGTGCAGCCGCCAGGGCGCCGGCGCCCGCAGCAACGGTTCGGTCGCGCCGTCGGAAGATTGCATCGGATCTGGATTCATGACGTGAACATACGCGCCGGACCGCACCCGCAACAGGCGCGATCGCGGCTCTCCTCTGGCTCGCAAACCCGCATGCTGCCCGATCCGGGACGCCCCCTCACATGCGCGTCGCGGTCAAGGCGTTGATCGATCCGGCCACCTCGGACTGATGGATCCGGCCAGTCGCTTGATCGGCGCGGCCCTCGCACCGCCTGCCCGCACCGTCCGCGCGGGTGGCGTGCCTATAATCCCGGGCCATCCGCCTGCAACAGGCATTTGCCCTACTTTGAGTTGGGGGCAAACGGACCCGCGCTGCGCGATGATGCACCCGCTGCGGGGATCCCATCCGCCCGCAGCCGCACGACTGCCGCGGCCAGGCGCCGGATCGGAATCCGACCGGACCGCGCGGCGTCCACAACAGTCAATTCAAGCGTCATCCAGCGAATCACGGAGGATAGAGGTGCAGACAGCAGATCACGTCATTCTGGTCACCGGCGGCGCGTCCG
Organism: Nevskiales bacterium; assembly: GCA_028698335.1. Taxonomy (GTDB): domain Bacteria; phylum Pseudomonadota; class Gammaproteobacteria; order Nevskiales; family Nevskiaceae; genus Solimonas. The sequence goes on from JAQVDP010000008.1 coordinate 124,767, forward strand.
GTCTCGGCGAGGCCACGGTACGGCGCTTCGTCGCCGCCGGCGGCAAGGCCGTCATTGCCGACTTCAACGTCGAACGCGGTCAGGCCCTGGCCGGGGAACTCGGCGCCGCCGCGCGCTTCGCCGGCGGCGACGTTGCGTCCGACAGCGACGCCCAGGCCGCCGTCAACACCGCACTCGAGGCCTTCGGCCGGATCGACGTGCTGGTCAACTGCGCCGGCATCGGCACCCCGGCCAAGGCCGTCGGCAAGGACGGTCCGCTGCCGCTGGAGGCCTTCGAGAAGGTCATCCGCGTCAACCTGACCGGCACCTTCAACATGATCCGGCTCGCGGCCGCGGCGATGCAGAAGCAGGCGCCGGACGCCGGCGGCGAGCGCGGTGTCATCATCAATACCGCGTCGGTCGCCGCGTTCGACGGCCAGATCGGCCAGCCGGCCTACGCCGCGTCGAAGGCCGGCGTCGTCGGCATGACCCTGCCGCTGGCGCGGGAGTTCGCGCGCTCGGGCATCCGCGTCGTCACCATCGCACCGGGCCTGTTCCTGACCCCGATGATGCAGGGGCTGCCGCAGGAAGCGCAGGATTCGCTCGGCATGCAGGTGCCGTTCCCGTCGCGCCTCGGTCAGCCGGCCGAATTCGCCCAGCTGGTCCAGTCGATCGTCGAGAACCCGATGCTCAACGGCGAAACGATCCGCCTCGACGGCGCGATCCGCATGGCTCCGAAGTAACGCCGCAGCCGACTCGGCAAAATCGGCGGTCTGCAGGTAGAGTAGGCGACCGCCCCGGACCGCACAGCGGTCCGACGCCCGTGCTCCCGTCCGTGTGGCGGGAGCACGCAGGCCCGGGGAACAACGCTGGATTCAGCGGCAAATGACGAGGCGAGGAGAGCGCCGTGACACAAGAAAAGGCTTTGCGCACGCCCCTGGCGTGCCTGTACCACTGGGAAAAGACACGCCCGGACACGATCCACTTCACCCAGCCAACCGGTAACGGCCAGGTCGTCGACTACACCTGGAAGCAGGCGATGGACCAGGCCCGGCGCATGGCCGCGTACCTGCGTTCGCTGAACCTGCCCGAACACAGCCAGATCGCGCTGCTGGGCAAGAACTCGGCGCACTGGATCATCGCCGACTGGGCGATCTGGCTCGCCGGACACGTCACCGTGCCGCTGTATCCGACGCTCAACGCCGAAACGGTGCGCTACATCCTCGACCACTCCGGGTCGCGCGTCCTGTTCGTCGGCAAGCTCGACGACTGGGAGATGATGAAGCCCGGCGTGCCGGCGGACATGCCGGTGATCACGCTGCCGCTGGCGCCCGAAACCGAGGGCCAGCGCTGGGATGACATCGTCGCGCGTACCGAGCCGATGCAGGACAACCCGGACCGCGAACTCGACGAGCTGGCGACCATCGTCTACACCTCCGGCAGCACCGGTCAGCCCAAGGGCGTGATGCAGAGCTTCCGCGCGATGGCGGTCTGCGGCACGCTGATGGACCAGGTGTTCCCGGCCAACGAGAACGACCGGATGCTGTCCTATCTGCCGCTGGCGCACGTCGCCGAACGCCTGGCGGTGGAGAACAACTCCACCTACCACGGCTTTCGCGTGTATTTCGCCGAGTCGCTGGAGACCTTCGTTTCCGACCTGCGCCGCGCCCGCCCGACGATCTTCTTCTCGGTGCCGCGCCTGTGGACCAAGTTCCAGCTCGGCGTCATGGCCAAGCTGCCGAAGAAGAAACAGGATGTCCTGTTCCGGATCCCGATCCTCGGCAAGAAGGTCAAGCGCAAGATTCTCGAACAGCTCGGCCTCGAGCACGTGCGCATCGCCGTGACCGGCGCCGCGCCGCTGCCCCCGGCCAGCGTCGACTGGTATCGCAGCCTCGGGCTCGAACTGCTCGAGGCCTACGGCATGAGCGAGAACATGGCGTACTCGCACTTCACCCGCCCCGGCGCCCAGCGCACCGGCTACGTCGGCCACGCCAATCCGCAGGTCGAGTGCCGCATCGGCGACAACGGCGAGATCCTGGTCAAGAGCCCGGCGCAGATGATGGGCTACTTCAAGGAGCCCGAGAAAACCGCCGAATGCATGACGCCGGACGGTTTCTTCAAGACCGGCGACATGGGACAGATCGACGAGCAGGGCCGCCTGCGCATCACCGGCCGGGTCAAGGAACTGTTCAAGACCAGCAAGGGCAAGTACGTGGCGCCGGTGCCGATCGAGAACCGGCTCGGCGCGCATCCCAAGGTCGAGGCGGTCTGCGTCGGCGGCGCCAACCAGCCGGCGACCTTCGCGCTGCTGCTGCTGTCCGAGGAGACCCGCGCGATCATCAACGACCAGAACATCCGCGACGGCATCGCGACCGAGCTGCAGTCGATGATGAAGGAGATCAACGCCTCGCTCGACCCGCACGAACAGCTCGAGTTCGCGGTGATCGTCAAGGAGCCGTGGACGATCGACAACGGCGCACTGACGCCGACGATGAAGATTCGCCGCAACGTCATCGAGGAACGCTACGAACCGCACATCGATCGCTGGTTCCGGACCCGCGAGAAGGTGATCTGGGAGAGCTGATCCCGGGCGGTCTGAAAAAGGCCGTCACCGTTACAGCGGTGACGGCCTTTATTGTGCCCCGTCTGTCCGGACGCAGCTCGGAGCACCCGCCTCAAGCGCTCCACCCGGAGGCAACCGCAGACGGTCCGGCGCCGCGGACGAACACGGTCGCCGTCAGGCTGTCGGCATGTCAGCGACCTTTTCCAGCCCCAGCGCCTTCGATGCTCGCGCGCGCATCTCGATCTTGCGCACCTTGCCGGTCACCGTCATCGGATACTCGGCGACGACCTCCAGATAGCGCGGCACCTTGTAGTGCGCGAGCCTGTCCTTGCAGAAGGTCTTGAGCGCCTCCAGCGTCAACGGCGGCCGCCCATCTTTCATGATGACGCTGGCCAGCACCTCCTCACCGTATTTCTCGTCCGGCACTCCGATGATCTGAACGTCCTGAATGTCAGGATGGGTGTACAGAAACTCCTCGATTTCGCGCGGATAGATGTTCTCGCCGCCGCGGATGATCATGTCCTTGATGCGGCCGACGATGTTGATATAGCCCTGCTCGTCCATCGTCGCCAGATCGCCGGTGCGCATCCAGCCTTCGGGCGTGATCGCCTCTCCGGTGCGCTTCTCATCGTTCCAGTAGCCCAGCATCACCGAGTAGCCCCGGGTCTGGAATTCACCCACCTCGCCATAAGCACAGATCTCGCCGGATTCAGGGCCGACAATCCGGATCTCCACATGCGGATGCACGCGCCCAACGCTACCGACGCGTTTGTCCAACGGATCATCCGGGCCAGTCTGGGTCGCCACGGGCGAGGTCTCGGTCATGCCATAGATGATCTCGACCTCCGGCATGTGAAAATCGGTGACGAGGCGCTTCATCACTTCAATCGGGCACGGTGATCCGCCAATGGTGCCGGTGCGCAGAGAGGACTTGTCGGTCGTCTCGAAGTCCGGATGCGACATCATGGCAATGAACATCGTCGGCACACACATCAGGCCGGTACAGCGCTCGGCCGCGATCGCCTTGAGCGTCCGCTCCGGGTCGAAGCTTGCCGCCGGCACCACGATGGTCGCCCCGCGCGTGGTACACATCAGGTTTCCGCAAACCATTCCCGCGCAGTGGTAGAAGGGCACCGGCACACAGAAGCGGTCACTTTCCGACATGCGCATGCACAGGCCGTCGAAATAGGCGTTGTTGAGGATGTTGCGATGCGACAGCGTGGCACCCTTGGGCGAACCGGTGGTGCCGCTGGTGTACTGAATGTTGATGGGATCGTTCGGCGCGAGCGTCCGCATGCACTCAGCCACCGCCTCAGCGGGTACGCTTTCGCCATCGGCCAGCAACTGCGCCCAGTCACCGGGCTGGCCCGGCCGGTCGACGAAGATCACTTCCTTGAGATCAGGACATTCACCACGCACATCGGACAGCATGCTGACGTAGTTGCTGGTCTTGAACTCGCGCTCCGACACCACCCCCTTGCAGCCGGATTGCCGCAATGCATAGGCCAGTTCGTTGGCGCGATAGGCTGGATTGATATTGACCTGGATGACGCCAAGCTTGGCAGTCGCGTACTGCACCAGCACCCACTCAACGACATTGGGAGCCCACATACCGATGCGATCACCTTTGCGGTAGCCGCGAGCCATCAAGCCACGTGCGACGCGATCGACTTCCTCATTGAACTGCCGATAGGTCCAGCGAATATTCTGGTGTGGCATGACCAGTGCCTCGCGATCGGGAAACCTCGCGACGGTGGCTTCGAAGTTGTCGCCAATGGTCTGCTCCAGCAGTGGAACGTCGGTACGGCCTATTGCCTGGGCGCTCATCTGGATCTCCTCGTCTCGTGCAGTCGGAACGCTGCACTTGTATGTGCCGTGCTTCGCCAGTCCCAGGCCCGTGCCCCAGAGTCCGAATCAGGATGACTCAGAACGCGCCGGCCTGGTGACCGGTCACAGCGTCCCGCGTGTCAATGGCGAAGAAACACGGTCGCGGAGTCCAGTCTTCCACAGAAATACAGGATGCTCCCCCTACCAAACGGCCGGATTCGCAGCGGACACCGCCGCATGTCCGACCGCTGATCTTTTCAAGAACACCCGCCCGTTCCATACACGGGATCATCGCCTGGAGAATCGAGGCTGGACGGACCAGTCCCCGTTATCGAACGGCTGGGGCAACCGAATGCCGCTAGGCCGCAGCCGTGCCGCGACCGGGACGACGGGTGATCAGAGCTGCGAATACCGACGCACGCACGAACCCTGATCGGCGGCGCTCAAGGCGCGCCCGGCCACCTTCCTCGGCTCAGGCGTTCAGATCGCGCACCACGGGCGCACAAGCGTCAACGTAGTCAGACAGGCAAGGCCGCATGGTACGGCGCCTGTACTCCCGCATCAGACCGACCCAGTTGTTGGTATTGCGGCCGTCGCGGGTCTTGTACCAGCTCTGGCAGTTGCCGGAGAACGTGGTCTCCTCGCTGCGCGCCCGCATCTCGTCTGCGAACGCGCGCTGCGCCTCGGCGCGCACGTCGATCGTCGCCCAACCGTGCTGCCGGCGCGCCTGCAGCAGCTTGACCAGGTACTGCTGCTGGCATTCAAGCATGTAGATGATCGACCCGGAGCCGACGTTGGTATTCGGCCCGTACAGCATGAAGAAGTTCGGGAAGCCCGACACCGCCATGCCCAGATAGGCCTCGGCGCCGTCCCGCCAGGTCTGGTGGAGGTCGCGGCCGTCGACGCCGGTCACCCGCATCGGCGTCAGGAACTCGGTCGCCGCAAAGCCGGTACCGAAGATGATCGCATCGACCGCGCGCTCGCGACCGTCGGCGCTGCGCACGCCGCGGGCCGTGATCCCGGACACCGCATCGGTCACAACCTCGACGTTCGGGCGCACCAGCGCCCGCAGCCATTCGGTGGTCAGCAGGATGCGCTTGCAGCCGATCGGATAGTCCGGCGTCAGCTTGCGCCGCAGCGCCGGGTCGCGCACCTGGATCCGCAGCTGGGCCCTGGACAGCCACGTCACCAGACGTTCGGCCCACTTGTGCCCGTCGTAGGCATAGGCCAGCGCCTCGGTGATCCAGTAGATGCGCTGGCGGTCCAGGTCGTAAAGCCACGGGAAGCGCCTGAGCAGCCCCTGCTCGAAGGGCGAGAAGGCCTTGTCGAACTTCGGCGCGACCCAGCCCGGCGAGCGCTGGAACAGGTGCAGTTGCCGCAGCTTCGGGGCGATCTCGGGGACGAACTGCACCGCACTGGCACCGGTGCCGATGACCGCGACCGTCTTGTCGCGCAGATCGTAGTCGTGGTCCCAGTGCGCCGAATGGAAACAACGCCCCTCGAAGGATTCCAGCCCCGGAATGTCGGGAATCGACGGTCGATGCAGCTGGCCGACCGCACTGACCACGGTGACCGCCTCGACGCTGGAGCCATCGTCCAGGCTCAGCACCCACAGCCCGCGACCCTGATCGAAGCGCGCGGCCGTCACCGCGTGACCGAAGCGGATGTGGCGCATCAGGTCGAACTTCCCGGCACAGTGGCGCTCGTACTCGAGAATCTCTGCCTGCTTGGCGTAACGGTACTTCCACGGGTAATGCGGCTCGAACGAGAACGAATACAGGTGCGAGGGCACATCACAGGCTGCGCCGGGATAGGTGTTCTCGCGCCAGACGCCGCCGAGATCGGCGGCCTTCTCGAACACCGCGAACGCCTCGATGCCCGCCTGCTTGAGGTAATGCGCCATGCCCAGGCCACCAAACCCGGAACCGATGATCGCGACCTCAAGCGGGCCGGACTGGATGCCTCCGTCCATGACCGCTCCGGTTCAATTCTGATTGGCCATTATTGTCCGATGCGTCCGACCGGCGCTTGGATGACGCCCCGGGACAATTCATTGATACTTACGGCCAAGGCTGTCCGTTTCGATCATCCTTTCATCCGAGCACGACCCGTTCATGGCGCACACCGAGGTCCCCCGCAGCATCGTCAGTGTGCAGCTGCTCACGCGGCTTGCCACGGAGCAGGGCATGGCGATCGGGGACTGCCTGACGGACAGCCGCATCAGTCCGGAGACGCTGGCCGACACCCACGCCGAGATCCTGCCGAGCCAGGAGCTGCAGGTGGTGCGCAACATCGTCGGCCGCATCGGCCACCTGCCCGCGCTGGGGCTGGCCGCCGGCGCGCGCTATCACCTGTCGGTCTACGGCGTCTGGGGCTTCGCGCTGGCCACCAGCCCTACCCCGCGCGCGCTGGCCGACATCGCGATGCGCTACCTGGACCTGAGCTTCGCGTTCATCCGCTTTTCGGTCGAGATCGAGAACGGCGTGCCGTCGGTGCACATGGATGACGACAGCGTTCCGGCGGAGGTGCGCCAGTTCCTGCTCGAGCGCGACCTCGCGGCCATGGTCAACGCGCTGACCGAAGTCATGCCGGGCAAGCTGCCGTTTCGCAGCATCGAACTGAAGTGTCCTGAACCGGCGTACGCGACCCAGTTCCAGGAGCTGTGCGGCATCCGCCCCCGCTTCGGCCGCCCGGCCAACATCGTCGAGATGGACCCGGAATACCTGGACACCCCGCTGCCGCAGGGCAACGAACTGGTGTCCCGCGCCTGCGAGGACTACTGCCGCCGGCTGATGGCGCGCAAACACCGCCGCATCGGCCTGTCGGCGCGGGTCCGCGACCGCCTGCTGCAGGCGCCCAACCGCATGCCGGGAATCGACGAACTGGCGTCCGAGCTGCACATGGCGCCGCGCAGCCTGCGGCGCAAGCTGCAGGAAGAAGGCACCTCGTACCGGGCGCTGACAGAGGAAGTCCGCCAGACCCTGGCCGAAGAACTGCTCAAGACCGCCAAGCTCAAGCTCGACGAAATCGCGGAGCGTCTCGGCTACGCCGAGTCGGCCAGCTTCATCCATGCCTTCCAGCGCTGGACCGGCATGTCCCCCGGCGCCTACCGCAACCGCCTGCCGCGCTGACCGCCGGCGCGCGATGCACCGGCGGCATCGCGACTACAGCGTCTTCAGATACTCGATGACCGCGCGGCGCTCCTGATCGCTCAGCACGGCGGTGAACGCATGTCCCTGGTTGCCCTGGCCGTACATGCGCGTGTTGTAGATCTTGCGGGTCTCCAGCTGTTCGTCGATGCTCGGCCCGGCGCCGAGATACCACAGGTACGGATTGCTGGAATTGAGAATGTTCAACAGGTCCTGGAACACCGGATCGGTGTCGTTGGGACTGCAGTCCAGATACGGCGTGGTGCCGTCGTCACCGCAAGCCAGCGTGTCGTACTTCCAGCCGAGCCTGTCGGTGTCGTAGGCGCGGCCGAAATCGGTATCGAACCCCATCACCAGGCCCAGCTGGTCAACGCGCGTCGGCGTCGACACGCGGCGCCAGATGGTCTGCCGCGCGCTCGGGTCGAGCACCTCCCAGACATTCGGCACCGAGCCGTTGTGGAAATACGGGGCGGTGGCCCAGACGCCGTACAACGGTGGCGCCAGATAACCCGGCTCGCGACCCTGGCGGATCTCGGCGCGGTTCTGCGTACTGCAGTCCAGATTCGGATCGTCGTTGAGCGTTTCCGGATAGGCGAAGAAGTTCTCCTTGCCGTACTGCTCGGCCGCCTCGCTGTCGCTGTCGACGCGCTTCGGGTCGGTGCCGATCAGGTCGCGTGGCACGATGTAACTGGCGACGCCTTCGAGCGCCGGCGTCTCCAGATACGCCGGGTCGTTGACGTAGCGCGGCGAGTAGGCGCCGTGACAACTCGCGCAGGAACCGTTGCCGCCCGCCGGCCGCGGCGCGGCCTGATTCAGGCCGTCGGCCCACAGATCCTTGGAATGGAACAGAATCGCGCCCTGCTCGGCCAGCGCGGTATCGATCGCACCGGGATACGGCGGCGCCTTCAGCGACATCAGATAGGTGTCCCCGGCGCGCGCGTGCTGCTTGAGCCAGTCGAAGCCGGCCGGCCCCGGGCCCGGCAGGTAGAAGCCCAGATCGGAGCGCAGCGCGTCCATCGCCAGGAAGCCGTCCTGGAATTTCACCGGGCGGTGTCCGACGTTCCACCATGCCGGCGTGTCCAGCGAGCCGCCGTTGGGCGTCAGCAGCGCGAAGGCGATGAAGTTCGGATCCAGCGGGCGGATGTCCTGCGCCAGCAACAGCGTGATGATCTGCAGGGCCAGCGCGTTGTTGGTGCCGCGGGTCTTGCCGACGATGATCGGCACCACCGGCGGCAGGCCGGCGTAGCCATGCCCGAGGTCGAGATCCATCTGCCCGAATTCGCTGAGACTGTTGGCGTTGCCGTAGATCGAACCGACGCCGTCGACACCGGAGATCTGGCCGCTGTGGCAGACATGGCAGGTCGTCCCGAGCTTTCCGGTCCAGCGCCCGTCCGCCTCTCGCAGCTGCGTCAGGCCGGTCGGCAGCTGGCCGCTGCCGCCGTTGGTCTGGTTCGGATCCTCGCCCGGCAACGGATACGGATTGCGGTCCGTCCCCAGCCCCATGCCGTAGCGTTCTGCCACCAGCCGGTCGAAGTTGTCCGGCCGCGCGTCCAGCCCCCAGGTCTGCCACAGCGTGTTGTATTCCTCGGCCGTGAGATTGCCGGTATCGCTGGCGCTGCCGCCGAAGTACCAGCCGGCACCGATCGCGCCGTTGCCCTCGATCAGCGCGCGGCCCTGCGCCGTCATTGCCCGCAGTTCGCCGCAGGTCCGGGCCGGTGGCTCCTCGCCGACCGCCGCCGGATCGCGATGGCAGTCCTTCCAGTAGGCGTTGAAGTACACCGCCTTGCCGGCATTGGCGCCGGGCACCACCAGCGCGCGCGGATCGGTCGGCAGCACGGCGTCGTCGGTCTTGCCGTCGCAGTAGTCGAACCAGGCATGCCCACCGTAGCTGCTGCCGAGCAGGGGCCGATCGTCGATGACCGCCCCGCCGTAGCCGGCCAGCACCGCCGCGCAACCGGCGGGGTCGGCGAAGCACTGCAACAGGAGATCCATGGCCTGATAGGCATCGCTGCCCTGCGGCCACGGCGCGCCACCGGAATGCGGCGTCTCCTGTCCGGAGGCCATCAGCAGAACGCGCGAGGTCGGATTGTTCTCACCCAGGCGCTGCCACGATGCGCGCAGGTTCTCCAGGTCGGCATCGCGGTCGGCCGACAGCATCATGTCGCGGCCGTTCTCGACGTCGGCAACGCCGCCGGGCACATGACAGCTGCGGCAGAAATCCAGCCGCGGCTGCACGTTGCCGGCGAAGTGCTCTTCCAGCGAGCGCGCCTGCGCACTGCCTCCGCCGCCCGTGCCGGTCGCGGTACCGCCGCTGTAGTCGCCCGAGCACGCCGTCAGCAGCAGCGATGTCAGGAACAGACCCGCCACGCCGCGGGCCCGCGTCGATGCATCCATCTGCTTTGTCCTCCTCAGACCGCCTGCGACCCCGGGCGCGCTACAGCGTCTTCAGATATTCGATGATCGCGCGGCGCTCCTGATCGGTGAGCACGTCACTGAAACGGTGCCCGCCGTTGCCGTTGCCGAGGATGCGGGTGTCGTAGACCAGACGCTTGTCGATCGAATCCGGCGCCGGATCCGGGATCGTGACCAGTCCGCTGAGGTACAGGGTCTCGTTGAGGAAGTTCTGCACCAGCTGCACCAGGGATGCGCCCTCGTCGTTGACCGGGTTGCAGTTGTAGAGCGCCGTGCCCGGCATGTCGGTGCAACTCAGCGCGTCCGACTTCCAGCCCATCGCGTCGTAGTCGTAGGCCGTGTCCATGCGCTGGTCGAAGCCCTTGATGTCGCCTTCGACCTGCAGCTTGCGCTGCCAGATCGGCACGCGCTTGGACGAATCGAGCACCGCCTCGACGGTCGGCACCGAACCGTTGTGGAAATACGGCGCGGTGGCCCAGATTCCGTACAGTGGCGGGGCCTGGTAGCCGATCACGTCCTTCTCCCAGCCGCAGACTCCGAGCGGGCGCAGCTCGACCGGCAGCAGGTCGTCGAGCGCCTCGCTCACCGGATCCTTGTCGTCCGGATCGACCCAGCCTTCGACATTGTCGGTATAGCCCCAGTAGGTGGTATCCCAGCGCTCGCGCAGCGTCGGCGTCAGCATGTCCGAGCGGGCGTGATCGGTATCGATCACCTCCAGCGGGGAGATGTGCGCGGCGATGCCTTCGAGCACCGGATCCTCCAGGTACGCCGGATCCTCGACGTAGCGCGGCGAATACACGCCATGGCAGCTGGCGCAGGAGCCGTTGCCGCCGAGCGGCCGCGGGGCGTCGGCGTTGCCCGGCTCGGCCCACAGATCCTTGGTGTGGAACAGCACCGCGCCCTGCTCGGCCAGCACGGTATCGATCGGCGCCGGATACTCCGGTGAGTGCAGCGACAGGAAGAAGGCTTCGAGATCCTGGTCGTACTGTTCGATGCGGTCGCGGTAGAACTTGCCGTCCGCCGACACCAGCTCCTGGAACTCGCCGGGACCGGCGGCCATGATGATGCGCGTGCTGTCGTTGGAGACTCCGGCGTCGAAGAACTTGCGCGGACGCGAGCCCATGTTCCACCACGGCGGGGTGTCCTGCGTGTGCGCGAGCGGATGCGCGACGTCGACCAGCCCGCTCGGCCCGACCACGGTCTTCAACGGATCGGGATTCAGCCCCAGCGAATCCAGATCGAGCACGGTGATCAGGAACTCGAACGCGCCGACGGCGTTGTTCTGTCCGCGCTGCTTGATGCCGATGTTGAACAGGCTGTTGATGTCCGTCGACGGCAGCAGCGACGAGAACGGCGTGCCGGCGAAGATCGAACCGTCGCGCGCGTTCATCGGCACGTCGAAGTTGTTGTTGCCGAGGCCGATGTTCTCCATCGTGATCGCCTCGCCATCATTGGTCTTGCCGATCTGTCCGCCGTGGCACTGGAAGCATGCGGCGGTGCCGATCTCGCCGGTCCAGTTGCCCTGCTCATCCTTGAGCTGACGCAGTCCCAGCGGCAGCTGCCCCGATCCGCCGTTGGTGGCAACCGGATCCTCGCCCGGCAGCGGATACGGGTTGTCGAACGGGGCGCGATTCAATCCGTAGCGCAGCGTGTAGAGCTCATCGAAGTTGGCCGGGCGCTCGCTCAACCCCCATTGCTGCCAGGTGTTGTTGTATTCCTCCGCCGACATCGCCGCGGCCGGCAGCTCGTCGATCAGGAACTCGCGCCCGCGATCCCGCCGCGCGCGGTACTCGCCGCAGGTCTTCGCCTGCTGCTCGGCTTCCGGCAGGTTGACGTGACAGTTCTCCCAGTAGGCGTTGAAGAACACCGCCTTGCCGGCATTGGCGCCGGGCTGGATCAGCGTCCGCGGATCCGGCGGCAGCAGGGCCGTATCGGGCTTGTCCTCGCAGTAGCTGGCCCACAGGTGCCCGCCACGTTTGCTGCCCAGCAGCGGCGCCTCGCTGACCACGGGACCGTCGCCGACACCATCGAGACATCCGGTCGGGTTCTCGAAACATTTCAGCAGGGTCTGCACGTCGGTATAGGCGTCGCTGCCCTGCGGCCACGGCTGACCGCCGCTGTGCGGGGTTTCCGCCCCCGACGCCATCAGCAGGATGCGCGAGGTCGGGTTGTTGCCCCCCAGGGTTTCCCACGAATCGCGCAGATTGACCAGATCCTGGCCACTGTTGGTCGACAGCATCATGTCGCGACCGTCCTCGACGTCGGCGACCCCGCCAGGAACGTGACAGGTGCGGCAGAAGTCTAGGCGCGGCTGCACGCGCTTGGCGAAGAACCCGTCGACCGTGCCGTCACCCCCCGTCACCGGGGGTGTTCCACTGCCGTCGGTCGCGGTGCCCCCGCTGTAGTCTCCGCTGCAGGCCCCGAGCAGCAGCGCCGTCGCTGCCGCGATCCACTTGCCGTGTTTGACGATCATCATCTCGTTCTCTCCTCCGGCGCGCCGATGTCCCGGCGCCCGTCACTCGTCCCCGGCCTCGATCGGACCGGGCTTGAACCTTCACTCGAACCGGTAGCCGACCCGCAGCTGCAGGCTCGTGTAGTCGACCAACCCCGGGTTCTCCACGTCGACCGAACGGATCGCGTAGTCACCCGAGGCCTCGTAGACCTCGATGCCGGCACCGACGGTCCAGTGCCGGGCGATCGAACGCTTCAGATCCAGACGCGCGGAGACGGCGCCGAACGGCGACAGGCGGTAGTCGCTGGACGCAAATCCGTCGTCGCGGAAATCCGCGTAGTACGGCGCGTAGAAAAACGCCTGCGACTGGCTGTACCAGCGCACCGACGGACTCAGCAGCCACGCCTCGCCGATGCGTTGCTGCCAGGCCAGCTCCAGCGTGTGCGACTCGATCTTCCAGTCGTCGCGGAAGAAGCGGTAGTCCAGATGCAGTGCGGCGGACAGCGCCGGCAGGTAATGCCGCAACCGCCCGCTCAGCGTCCAGATCTGGCGGCCGTCGGGCCGGCTCTCCGGCACCGTGCCGGCGCTGGCGACGAAGTACGCGCGCTTGTACGGATCGGTCAGATAGCCGTCGTGCCGGGTATAGCCGAACACGCCCTGGACGACGGTCTGCGGCCCGAGAATCCACGACGCGCCGGCATAGCTCGTCCAGGTGTTCTTGTCGGCGCTGCGGATCCGGTCCGGATACTGGGCACTGCCCCCTTCGGTCGGTTCGATCCGGTCGTCGGAATAGCCGATCCCGGCACTGAGCGTGTACGGCGCCCCCGGCGGCGTGTATTGCGCCTCGAAACCGACATTGGCCGCCTGATAGTCGTCCTCGTCGGAATAGCCGAGCTTGGCGACCGCGTCGATCACCCCCACCGGTTGCGCGTAGCTCAGCTGCAGATCGACCCGCTCCTCCTCGATGCTGGCACCGCTCATGACCTGCACCGGCCTGCCGTCGGCACCCGGCTGCACCCACCAGGGGCTGGCACCGCTCATGCTCTCGACGGTCAGATCCGCCGCGACATTGCCGGCACCCACGACACCGGCGACGCGGAACAGATGCGAATCGATGCTGTAGCGCTCGGACGCACGCCCGCTGGCACTGTCGGCCGCCGGCAGATCCCCCTCCTCGTAGCGCGAGTAGAGGTAGTCGGTCTCGATATCGGCCGCCTGCGCCATGCCCGGAATCGCGAGCGCGGCGGACGTCAGCGCCTGCAGCGACGCCGACATCCGCGCGCGGGGAGCGGCGCCCCTCACGACACCAGGATCCCCATGCTGCGCATGGGGCCCCTCCACCACATGGTTCGCTCGCGGGGCGGCGCCTCTCACGACGCTAAGATCCCCATGCTGCGCATGGGGCCCCTCCACCACATGGTTCGCTCGCGGGGCGGCGCCCCTCACGACGCTAAGATCCCCATGCTGCGCATGGGGCCCCTCCACGCTGTTCGGGGCTTTAATTGCATCCACAACCGCCGCCTCCCAGGGTGGTGCCGCCGCTGGCGGCTTCCTTGCTGAACTGGACGTGGCGGCGATAGCTCGCGACCAGCGGATCGGGCTCGAACGCCATTTCGGGACGCGCCAGATCGCCGCGCTGCCAGGGCTGCACCGGCTGGGCACTGCACCCGACCAACAGGCACAACGCCGCACCGGCCATAACGGCCGCCACTCGCTTCATGAGTCTTCCTCCAGTAGGGACGCGATCGCGCGTTCGAGTTCGGGGAATGCGTCGGCCTGATAGCCGACCTGTACGTGCCGGACACGGCCGTCCGGGCCGATCAGATACCCCGAGGGCATCGCCGGCAGTGCGAAACGTTCAGCCCACAGGCCGTCCGGATCGAAGATCACCGGCAGCTCGAGTCCGAGGCGGTCGATGACGCGCCGGGCATCCTGCCGGCGCGTGTCGACATTCACGGTGAGCACTTCGAATGGCGTCGCGGACGGCGCTGCCCGCCATCGCGCATGCAGCTGCTGCAGCGCCGGCAGCGCCTGCATGCACGGCGCGCACCACGACGCCCAGAAGTCGACGTACAGCACCCGACTCCGACCGTCCTGCAGCCGTTGTATGTGTCCGCTTTGGTCCTGCGCCGCCAGATCCGGAACGGTGTCGCCGACGTCCAGCGCCAGCGCCGTTACCGGCAACAGCAACGCGCCAAGCCACGCACCCCTCGAGCGCACTTGTTGCCACCCCCGCCATCGCACGTTTGTTCGCCCGCGTCACGGAGCCGGGCCCCGTGCATCAGGTCATCTGTTTGATGGCGACCATAGTGCGCCCTCGGCGGCGGCGATGTCATGCTTCCGCCGGCCACCGAGTTGATCGATCAGGCCACGGCCCGCGGCCCCGATCCGCTCCCGTCAGGCGGCGTGGCTGCGGCCGCGCTCGTAGTCCGGGCAGGCCAGGGCGAATTCGACGTAGTAGTCGATCGACTGGGGGTTCATCATCGCGTCCCGACTCGCCGCCTTCTCCAGCGGCCATCCCATCAGCAGCTTGCGCACCGGAACCTCCATCTTCTTGCCGGTGAGCGTGTACGGGATCTGCTCGACCGCGTAGGTCCTGTCGGGCACATGCCGCGGGCTGCAGTCCTCGCGCAGCTTGCGGTTGATCGCGCCGACCATCGCGTCGTCGAGCGTATAGCCGTCCTTGAGTTTGACGAACAGCGGCATGAAGAACTTGCCGCCCGGCAGTTCGCAGCACACGGCGAGACTGTCGGCCACGCCCTCGACCTGCTCGACCGCGCGGTAGATCTCCGCGGTGCCGATGCGCACGCCGTAGCGATTGAGCGTCGAGTCGGAGCGGCCATAGATGTAGCAGCCGCCGCGCTCATTGATCTTGATGAAATCGCCGTGGCGCCAGACGCCGGGGAAGACGTCGAAGTAGGACTCGTGATAGCGCCGGCCTTCGGCGTCGTTCCAGAAATACAGCGGCATCGATGGAAACGGCTGCAGCACCACCAGCTCCCCGACCTCGTCGACGAGCTCCTGTCCGTCGTCGCTCCAGGCGTGGACATCCATGCCGAGCATCCGCGCCTGGATCTCCCCGGCGTGGACCGGCAGCGTCGGCGACGCGCCGACGAAGCCGCTCGCGATCTCGGTGCCGCCGGACTGCGAGGTCACCCACAGGTCCGACTTCACGCTGTCGTAGAGCCACGCGAAGGTTTCCGGAGTCGACGGCGAACCGCCGACCATGATCGCCTCGAGTTTCGACAGGTCGTACTGCTCGGCCGGCTTCAGGCCCGCCTTCTCCATCATCTGCACGAAGGTCGGGCTCGCGCCGAAGAACGTCGTGCCGGTGTCGGCGGCGAGTTTCCACAGCAGATCCGGCTGCGGATGCACCGGACTGCCGTCGTAGAGCACCGCGGCGGCGCCGGTCAGCAACGCGGACAGCACCAGGTTCCACATCACCCAGCCGGTGGTGCTGTAGAAGAACATCGCCGAGTGATCGGACAGGCCGAAGTGGAAATGCGTCAGCTTCAGATGCTCGATCAGCGCGCCGACGTGGCTGTGGACGATGGCCTTGGGCAGTCCGGTGGTCCCGGACGAGAACAGAACCCACAGCGGATGATCGTAGGGGACGTACGCGTACTCGAACGCCTCGCGCGCGACCGGCGGATGGTCCATCACCGTCTGCCAGGGAATGACTTCCGGCGCGACCGGCCCGGCCAGCTCCGGCGGCGGCGCATCCGGCTTCAGATACGGCAGCCACACCACCCGCTGCAGCGACGGCAGCGCCGCCGCAATCCCGCGGACTTCCTCCGTCCGCTCGAAGTCCTTGCCGCCGAAGCGATAGCCGTCGGCCGCGAACAGCACCTTGGGCTCGATCTGCGAGAAACGGTCGACCACGGTCTTGGTGCCGAACTCCGGCGCCGCCGATGACCACACCGCGCCGATGGCGATCGTCGCCATCATCGCGACCGCGGTCTCGGCGACGTTGGGCATGTAGGATACGACACGGTCGCCGGGCTCCACGCCCATCGCCCGCAGCTGCGTCGCCAGCACCCGCACCTGCGCGCCGAGTTCGGCCACGCTCATCCGCGCCAGCGGCCGCAGCTCCGACAGATGGTGCAGCGCCGTGCGATCGCCGGCCTCGGCCTCGTGTCGCAGCAGGTGCTGCGCATAGTTGACGCGCGAACCCTCGAACCACTTCGCGCCGCGCATGACGCGGCGGTCGAGCACGGCCTTGTACGGCGTCTTCGAGTCGACCTCGAAATAGTCCCAGAGCGCCCCCCAGAACGCCTCGATCTCCGTGACCGACCAGCGCCACAGCGCCTGGTAGTCGTCGAACTGCAGTCCGCGGTGCTCACGCAGCCAGCGCTGGAAGCGCGCGACGTTGCTGGTCTCGGCGAACTCGGGACGTGGCGTCCACAACAGCTGTCCTTCCTGGATCATGATCGGATTACCGGGTGGGCAGCGCGCCGAGCCACGCCAGCACCGCATCGGGGCTCAGCGACTCGGGCACGTGGGTGTAGATCGCGGGGTCGGCGGCAGCGGATGCCTCGGACCAGTCCGCCGCCCTCAGGTAGCGCCCGCCGGCATCACCGCGATGATCGTAGGCGCCTGCGAAGTCGCCGATCCCGTTGTCGGCGTCGGCATCCAGCGCCAGCCACAGCGGCGCCTGGTAATGCCGCGCGACGTTCTGCAGCGGCGTGTAGTACTCGAGCGCGCGCGCATCGTCTTCGTGCACCAGCACGCCGGCCAGTGCGTCGGTGTAGATCTGGCGGGTCAGCCCCGTCAGGGCGACCGCGACATCGTCCAGCGCGTCCTCGTCCTCGGCGTCGGACCCGGTCAGCAGGCGGACCAGCCGGCCGCTGCCCGGCAGCGACAGCGCGACCGGCACACCGGGGTTGCCCCCGGTGACCGACGCAAGGCCCTCTCTCAACAGGTCCTCGAGGCCGCCGTTGTCGAGCAGGTCGACGACGTCATCGGCACCGTCGCAGGCGATCTGTCCGCGCGCGGCGAAATCGACGATGGCGGCTTCGGCATCGACGTCCACCAGCGCCAGCGACAGCCAGCGCTGCAGCTCCTTGTGGTACAGCCCCAGCTGCTCCGGAACCGACCACGGATCCTCGCCCGCGCGCAGCACGCGCGCCCCGAAACGGTGGGCGTTGATCCAGCGCGCCGGCAGCGTGGTATCGCCCGCCATGGTCAGGACTGCCCGCCGGCCTTGCGCAACGCGGCCAGCTCGGCCTCCAGCGCGTCGATCCGGACCTGCATCGGATGCGCCATCATCACCGGCGGATTGACCTGGCTGGCCGGATAGGTCACATCCGGAGAGCCGGCATGCACGCGGGTCTTGTCGGTCCAGCAGCCGAAGTACGGCACCTTGCCGGAGGGCTTGTCCTTCGACCAGCTCGCGCAGAAGTCCTTGTACGGCCGCGACCCGGCGAGGCGTTCCTGGCGCGCTTCGTCACGGGCCTTCTCGGTCGCCGCGAGGTCGACGATCAGGGTCTCCCTGTCGTAGACCACGCGATAGACCCGCCAGGCGACATCGTGCGAGATCAGATCCTCATCGAGATCACGCGCCACATCGGCCGGATCGCGTTCCAGCGGATCGCCGAAACCGCCGCCGCTGCCCTGCGAGATCATGTACAGCTCGCCGCTCTTGGAAGCATGGAACGGCAGCGACATCGGGTGCGTCGAGTAGGTGGCCTCCGGGTACGGCCGCTCGTTCATCATCTCCTCGATGCTGAAGCGGAACGAACCCGGATCGGTGCGGAATTTCTCGAACACATCGACGCCCTGGATCCGCGCCAGCGGATAGGTCGGGCAGCCGTAGCCGCCGAACAGACCCGGAACGTTCGGGAACTTGGCGCCGATCGCGGTCAGCATGAAGCCCCACATCGGGCTGTCGACCATCGCCAGGATCATCTGGTAGCCCATGCCGCCGCGCTGACGGCCGAAGCCCTGGTTGTCGCGCATCAGCTTCTTGGAGACGATCTGCACGAACGGCATCTCCTCCTCCATGAATTCCTGCTCGGCAAGGTCTGCCATGGTCGCGAAGATCGGCGCCAGCGAGTGCTGGCCGTCGGCGTCGGCCAGCGCGCCGCCGCCCATGCCGTTGATGTCGGCGCAGACGTTGCCGACCATCTCACCGTGCTGGGTGATCCCGCCGAACATGAACGTGTTGATCATGTTGAACCACGGCGCGACCACGCGGGTGTATTTCTCCGGCACGCTGTAGAGCAGCTTCATCGCGCAGACCTGGCCGCAGCTCCAGGCGGTGAACAGCGTCATCATCGTCTGCGAACTCGGCGTCAACGGCGACGGCTTGAGCACTGAGGCCGGATCGAAGATGAAGTTCACCGGCGACAGTACGCCCTGGTTGCGCGGCAGGTCCGGCCAGATGAAGGTCAGGAACAGCTGCGCGAGCATGCCCTTGTTGGTGATGTCGAGGCTGTTGATCGCGCGATTGGTGAATTCCGGCGACGAGCCGCGGAAGTCGAAGGTCAGCTCGTCGTCCTTCTTGGTCAGCTCCAGATTGATCTTGATCTGCACCGATTCGCGCAGGGTGTTGTCGGTGAACCAGCAGTGGCGCGCGGTGCCGTCCGGCCATTCGCGCAGGCGCCGGCGCACTTCCTGGTCGGTGGCCTCGAGGTTGTTGCGCAGGCAGGCGACGACCGCCTCGACGCCGTATTCGGCGATCGCCTCCTTGATGCGCTGCTCGACCCGGCGGCACACGTAGAGCTTCACCTTCATGTCCGCGTACTGCAGCTTCGGCTCGCGCACCGAGTTCTGCAGGAAGGTCACCAGATCCCGGCGCAGCTCGTAGTTCTCGACCACCTTGAACGGCGACATGCGCAGACCTTCGTCCCAGATCTGTTCGGCGGTGCCGGGCATGCCGCCCGGCTCGATCGCGCCGTTCTCGCCCTCGTGCACCGTGGCACCGGCCCAGGCCACGATCTTGCCCTCGTGGAACACCGGCATGAACAGCGACTGGTCGGTGCTGTGCGCCTGGCCGTAGCGGGAGTCGTTGACGATGAAGGCATCGCCTTCCCTGATGCCGACGGTGCGCTCCTTGGCCCAGTACTTGTTGCAGAACTTGATCGGGTACTGCACCAGGTTGCAGAAGATCACGACGCCGCCGGAGCTGGCGATGCTCAGATCACCGCTGGCGGTGTACATCGCCGAGACGCAGTCGCCCCACTTGGCACCCGGCGCCGCCCCCATGTTCTCCAGCATCTCGAAGCTTTCGTTGACGCCGGCCTGCAGGCGCTCGCGCACCAGTCCGAGCCGGTGCGGATCGTTCTCCTTCGCCAGGCAGGCCTCCTCGAGTTCGGTCCGCGGCTCCAGGCCGTGGTTCTCCATGATCTCGGGGTCCGGCGCCAGGAACAGGCTGGCGTCCTTCAGGAACTGTTCGACGGAGCGGCCGCCCTTCACATCATCAGCCATTGCGATTCCTCCAGTTTGTCTTGTGGTCAGCGGCGCGGCTCAGGCGGCGCGCTCGAACAGGCCGCTGCCATAGCGGCCGATCCTCAGGGTCCAGCCCGGCTCGACCAGGAAGCTGGTCGCCTCCGACAACACCACCGCCGGGCCCTGAACGCTGCAGCCGAACGGCAGCGCGGCCAGTTCGTAGAAGCGGGTGTCCTGCGCGCCGTCGACGTCGACGAAGTGGCAGGGCTTGGTCAGGAACGGCTCCGGCGCGGCGGCGCTGTCGCCGGCCTTCGGCAAGACGTCCCGCAGCTCCAGCGTCGACATCTCCGAGTAGCTGGCGACACGCACGGTATTGATACGGATGCCGGCCTCCGGCGCCTGGCTGCCCTCGCCGTAGCGGCGGCCGTAGTCGCGCGAGAACGCCTCGATCAGGTCCAGCATCTCGTCTTCGCTGTTGATGCGATTGGACTCGGCGACCACCGCGGTCTGTGCCAGCTGGTTGCCGTAGCGCATGTCGAGTTCGAGCCGGTGCTTGATGCGCTCCGGCGCGACGCCCTGACGCAGCAGGTCCTCGCGTCCGCGCGCCTCGAGTTCCTCGACGATCGCGTTGAAGCCGTCGAAGTCGGACAGCAGCGCGCGGGTGTTGGAGTCGTACAGCGACAGGTACACCGACTTCTCGTGGATGTGCATCTGATCCATGTTGCCGGCGCCGACCGCGGAGAAGATCGACGAGAACGGCGGCACCACGATGCGCTGCACGCCGAGCACGCGGGCGATGCCGCAGGCGTGCAGCGGGCCGTTGCCGCCATAGGCCAGGATCGTGAAGTGGCGCGGCTCGTAGCCACGCGCGCGCAGCTCCTGGGCGATGCCGTTGGCCATGTCGTTGTCGACCTTTTCGCGGATCGCCAGCGCCGCGTCGACCAGCTCCATGCCCATCGGCTCGGCCACGTCCTTGGCGATCGCGCGCTGCGCGCGCTTCTCCGAGAGCTGGATATGACCGCCGGCGTAACGGTCCGGCAGCAGGTAACCGAGCACCAGATCGGAATCGGTCACGGTCGCGTTGCGGCCGCCGAAGTTGTAGCAGGCCGGCCCCGGATCGGAGCCGGCGCTTTCCGGCCCGACTGCGACGGTCTCGCGCAGGCGGTCGTAGCGGGCGATCGAACCGCCGCCGGCGCCCAGCGTGACCAGATGCACCATCGGGATGTTGACCATCCAGCGCTCGATCACCGGGTTGAAGTCGTAGAACTTCACGCCGCCCTTGACCACGAGCCCGATGTCGAACGAGGTGCCGCCCATGTCGGTGCAGACCACGTTGCCCAGATCGTTCTGCGCGGCGAGATGCTCCGACGCGTAGATGCCGGCGACCGGACCGGAGTGGATCGTCTGCAGCGCGTCGGTCGAGTTCAGCTGCGCCATGCCGCCCGAGTTGTGGATGACCAGCATCGGCTTGCGATAGCCGTTGTCGCGCAGGTTCAGCTCCAGCGTGGACAGACCGTGGTACATCACGCTGTGCAGGAACGCGTCGATGATGCTCGACGAGGTCCGCGCGTACTCGCCCTTGCGACCACCGACGAGGTGCGACAGCAGGATCGGCGCCGATCCGAGCATGTGCTCCGGGAATTCCTCGCGGATGATGTCCTCGACGAACAGCTCGTGTTCCGGATTGACCACCGCGTTCATCAGCGAGACCACGAAGGCCTGCACGCCGTTGTCGACGAGCTTGCGCACCTGGGCGCGCACGTCCTCGGCGTCGATCGGCAGCAAGACCGAACCGGCCTCGCCGATGCGCTCGCGGATGCCGACGATCATCTGGATCGGCACCAGCGGATCGGGGCGCTCGGCCATCGGCAGGTCGCGCTGCATCCGGTCCGGCAGACCTTCGCCGTAGCCGCGGCCGCGCGACAGCGGCACGATGCTCTCGAAGCCGGCCGTGGTGATCAGACCGACCCGCGGCCCCTTGCGCTCGATCAGCGCATTGGTGCCCAGCGTCGTGGCGTAGCGCACCGAATCCACGCCTTCCATCACGTCCTGCAATTGCAGTCCGATCTGCTCGTAGGCGTTCTGCAGTGACTGGTTGAACCCGAGGGCGAGGTTCTGATGCGTGGTCAGCGCCTTGGCCTCCACGTACTTGCCGTCCCAGACCAGCGAGCAGTCCGTGAACGTCCCGCCAATATCCACCGAAACTCGGCGCATGATGTTGTTCTCCGAATTGAGTCTTCGACAGGCCCGGCCCGGCGGGCGATCAGCCCCGGGCGCCCGAGCCGGCTGCGATCAGTGATGGTGATGGCACTGCGGCGCCACGAAATCCGGGCCGAGCACCGGCTCGCTCAGCGGCTCGCGGTTGGCCCACTGCGCCTTCAGCGCATCGATGTCCAGCTCGATGTCGTGGGTCGGCGGATGCCCCGGCGGCAGATACTCGACCTCGACCTGGCGTCCGCAGTGCGGGCAGAAGTACTCGACCAGGCGGCACCATTCCGGATCGGGCGCGAAGGTGAACTCGTAACGGTCCGGATCCAGGATCGGCGCGTGCACCTCGGCCGGATCGCGCTCGCGCACGACCAGACCTTCCTTGTAGTTGGCGCGCGCCGGACCGAGCACGCCCTTGCAACGCGTGCACTCCCACTTCTCGCTGTCGAGATCGATTGCCAATGCGGCGGTGACGAAGACTTTCATGATGTTCTCCTCCGGTTCGAATTCAGCGGCGCACGAGGATGTCGCCGGCCTCGGTGATGACGAAGCGCCATCCCGACCGGATATGGGTGGTGAAGTAGGCTTCCTCGACGAGGCAGGGACCGTCGCCCCAGTCGCCGGCCTTGAGGGCTTCGAGCGCGTAGACCGGCAGCTCGGCGCGGCCGGGGCGCACGCCCTTGGGCGTCGCCGCCTGGCGTTCCTCGATCCCGGCGCCGCCGAGCGCCTGCTTCTCGATGGCCCGGGTGGCGCGCAGCTCCATCCACGCCCCCGCCTTCAGCGCGTCCCCGAACGCGCCCCCGAGATCCGGCGTGGCGCCATTGAGCGCCTTGCGCTGGTAGCTGTCGCCGCTGCCGGCGAGCACGTCGAAGTCCAGCGCGCAGCCGTCGAGCTCGAAACCCTCGGCGAGCATGCCGCGACGGGCCTGCTCCATCAGGTTCTTCCGTGCCTGCTCGACGGCCTCGGCCCCGGCACCGGCGAGCGGTTCGAGGTAGGTGTGCTGGATATCGGAGAAGCCGATGCCGTAGGCACAGAACACCGCCGCGTAACGGGGAATCAGGATCTGCCTGATGTCGGCCTGCTCGGCCACGCCGCAGGCCGACATCGGACCGGCGCCACCGAACGCCATCAGCAGCTGCGGAACCTTGCCGTCCGCGGCGCGCGGCAGGGCGTCTGCGATCTTGCGGTGGTAGGCGGTCTGCATCGCCTCGACCGCCGTCTGCAGATCCACGCCGAGCGGCTCGGCCACGTGCTTGGTGACCGCGCGCTCGGCGCGGTCGGCGTCCAGATGCAGCTTGCCGCCGAAGAACGAGTCCGGATCGAGGATGCCCTCGAGCAGCAGCGCGTCGGTGATCGTCGCCTTGGTGCCGCCGCGGCCGAAGCACGCCGGCCCCGGCGCCGAGCCGACGCTCTCCGGCCCGACCTTGACCTCGCCGTCCTCGGCGCGGATCACCGAACCGCCGCCCGCGCCGATGCTGGCGACGTCGGCGAGCGCGACCGGCACCGGCGCACCCTCGATGTCACCGAAGTCACGGACCTTGGCGCGACCGTCGTTGAACACCGCGATGTCGGTGGTGGTGCCGCCGATGTCGATCGACACCGCCGACTTCAGCCCGTAGTGATCGAGCAGCACTTCGGCGCCGACCACACCGCCCTGCGGCCCGGACGAGTAGGTCTTGATCGCGACCGTCTTGGCGACGCGGGTGGAGTTGCCGTCGTTGCGGAAGATCAGCAGCGGCTTGCGCGCGCGGTGCGCGCGCAGCTTGTTCTCGGCGTTGTAGAGGAACTGCTCCATCGCCGGATGCAGGAACGAATTGACGAACGCGCCCCACAGACGGCGCTGGTCGCCGCCGATCTGCGACAGCTCCGACGCGAACAGCATCGGCACCGCCCCGAGAAGATGACGCGGGAACTTGCGGTAGAGCAGACGCTTGACCGCCTTTTCCGCCGCATCGGCATCGGCGCCGACGAAACCGACCACGACGCGGTTGGCGCCGTCCGAGACCAGACGCGACATCGCGTGGGTCAGGCTCAGCGCGTCGGCATCCGCAGCGACCACCTGGATACGATCGCCGACCAGTGCGTCGAACAGCTCGGGGGCGTGTTCGCGCACCGCGTCGGTCGCCGCCGCGTCGTTGACGATCCAGCCCAGGCGCGGTCCCTTGCGCTGCACGATCGCATTGGTGCCCTGCGTCGTCGAATAGCGGATGTAGTCGATCGAAGAAACCAGGCGCGGCAGATCCGATTCGCCGTAGAGCTGGTCCGACAACGCGTCGAGTCCCTTGACGAAACATTCCGTCAGATCGTGCGGTGTGGTCAGCGTCTTGGCGTGTACGGTGCGGGTTCCGTCGGTGGCGCACACATCCGTCAGGGTGCCGCCATTATCAATACTGACGAGTAGCCTCACAGCGATCCTCCGTAAGCACTTGAGTCGCGTTCGTGGCGCGACGAATCATGGTTGGTGTGTGCTTAGCGTCGGGGATCGCAGGGGGGGTGTCCCCACCCTAAAGGATTGACTTGATTCCCCTTCCGAATAAGGGGGCGGCGCGCGCCGCAAAGGCCGCTGCAATGCGGCCTGCGGGCGTCCGGAGCTACTCGATCAGGCCGAGGTGGCGGGCCACGGCGATGGCCTGCACGCGGTTGCTGATCTGCAGCTTCTCGAAGATGTTGCGCAGGTGCCACTTGACCGTATTGGTCGAGACCGACAGGCGTTCCGCCAGATCCTTGTTCGACAGCCCCAGGGAGACGTAGCGCAGCAGATTGCGTTCCTTCTCGGTCAGGCTTTCGAGCAGTTGTAGCGACACGGCGTCGTCGCCGCCCTGCGCCAGCGCCTCGGGGACCTCCCCGGCGGTCTCGCCGGCCTCCGCGAGCAGGTGGTCGAGATAGTCGCGCAGCGTGTCCTGGTGCGCCATCCGCGGCAGTTGCTCGAACGAGCGACGCACGTCCTTGAGCAGCTGCATCAGCATCGGCCCCTCGTCGAGCACGGCGCGCACGAATTCGCGCGGCGCACCCAGCTCCAGCGCCTCGAGCAGTGAGCGGCGGGCACAGTTGACGCGGCCCTCGGCCTGTTGCGCCATCGCCAGCATCAGCGTCAGCTTGAGTTCACGCCGGCGGCGGCGCTGCTGCTTGGCGAGCCGGATCTGCGCCTGCAGCCCGGCCCTGGCCTCGGCGGCGCGGCCGACGTGAATCATGTAGCGCGCCCAGGTGATCGTATGCGCCTCGGTCTCGCCGGCGTGGAACATCAGCTCCTCGTCGTCGTCGGACGGCGGCGCGAGTTCGCGCAGGCGCCGCTCGGCCAGGTCGAGGTCGCCCGACAGCGTCGCCTGACGGACCCGCTCGGACTTGGCGTAGCGCAGCAGGCGCTCGAAGTTGTACTGGTAGCCGATGTACAGCGCGCGATCGAGCACGGCCTCGGCCTCGGCGCGGTCGCCGCGCAGAAATGCGATGCGCGCCCGCGTCAGGAACATCGCGCCGAGTGGATCGACGATCGCCTGCTGTTCGGCGAGCTGGCCGTAATCGTTGAGCAGCGTCTGCGCGTCGGCGATCCGGTTCTGCTCGTAGTAGGCATCGGCCAGGTAGACCGCCAGGACCGAGCCGGCGGTGACGCTGCCCGATGCCTCCTCCTCGGTGCGCCGCAGCGCCGATGCCAGGCCACGCGCGGCATCGGTGACGCGCCCCTCGGCGCTGAGCGTGGTGCTGTAGACCGCCTCCTGATACGCCTGCCCGAACAGCGAGCCGTCGCGGTCGTGCAGCGGCCGGGCCTTGATCAGCAGGCTGCGCGCCTCCTCGAACTGGCTGTGGCCCACCAGCGCGGCGGCCTGCGCATTGAAGGTCACCGCATAACGGAACCCGTCCTGTTCGCTGAGCTGGTTGCTCGCCGACTCCGCCGCCGGGCCGAGTTCGTCGATCCGGTCCTGCGCCACCATCACGAACAGCTTGGCGCAGTTGTGCACGCCGTGCGCATGCGGATCGTCGGAGTGCCGGAGGACTTCGGCACGGGCGTCGATCAGGCGATTGGCCTTGTCGAAGGCGCGGCGGAAACCGTACGCGATGATCGCGGCATTGGCGAGATTCTCGTAGGGCAGCATCAGCTCGATCGGCAGCTGGTCGACATAGCGCTCGATCAGGCCGAGACGCTCCTGCGCCACCAGCCGGTCGATCACCGCGTCGAGCAGGCCCGCCGCGCGTTCGAGGTCGCCGGCCTCGATGCAATGCTGGATCGCCTCCTCGCGGTAGCCGTGTTCCGCGAACCAGTCGGCGATGCGGCGCTGGCGCCGGCGCAGCTCGTCCGGCTCCGTCTCCTTGCGCATGCGCGTCAGCAGGAAGTGCCGGAACAGGTTGTGGAAGCGGTACCAGCTTCCCTCCAGATCGAGGTGACTCAGAAACAGGCCGACGCGTTCGATCTCGTCGATGATCGCCTGCCCGTCGGGCGCACCGGTGACGAAGCTCACCAGCTCGCTGCTGAGCTTCTCCGGCACGCAGAGGTCGAACAGATTGGCCTGCAGCTCGGGCGAGAGGTTGTCGAACACGTCGGTGGCCAGAAACCCGATCAGATCGCTGGTCATCCCCTTGCCGGCGTAGGCAAGGCTGCGGTGCTCGCGCCCGCGCCGCAGGCACAGGCGGAAACACTGCCGGGCCGCCGGCCAGCCGTCGGTCAGACGCTGGATGTCGTCGACATCGGCCGGGGTCAGGCCGGGAAATTCCCGGAAGAACTCCGAGCATTCGACCGGGCCGAAGCGCAGGTCGTTCTCGTCGATCACGACCATCTGCTCGCGCATGCGCAGGCTGACCAGTCGGTCGGACGGCAGCACCCGCGAGCCGATGCACAGCTGCACCCCGGCCGGCAGCAGGCGGACGACCTGCATGAATACGCCCTCGAGATCGGCGGTGAACGCCTGCTCGAAGTTGTCGACGACGATGAGTCCGCCGCCGCGAAGGCGACCGAGCGCGCGCTTGAAATCCTGGACGGTCGGCGGGCGCGGATCGAGCCGCGCCTTGCGCTGGCGCACGCGCTCGTCGAAGCCGTCGGCGGCGTCGCAGAGCAGGCGCAGGAACTGCGCC
The DNA here is from genome assembly GCA_028698335.1 of Nevskiales bacterium. Classification (GTDB taxonomy): domain Bacteria; phylum Pseudomonadota; class Gammaproteobacteria; order Nevskiales; family Nevskiaceae; genus Solimonas. Next base: position 151,807 of record JAQVDP010000008.1, read on the forward strand.
GGATCGGCCGAGTGCGCGTCCATGCGGATCCATGCGATCTGGTCGCCCTGGGCCGCGCGGAACTCGCTGTACTGGCGCAGCAGCGTGGTCTTGCCGAAGCCCGCAGGCCCCTGTACCAGCGCCAGCGGCGCGGCAGCGTGGGTCTTCAGGCGGTCCAGCGCATCGCGGCGCAGCACGAAGGAACGCGACGTATCGGGCTGCCCGACGCGCTCCTCCCCGGCTGTGCCGACTGTCTTGCGGACCGCCGCGGGTGCGGTCTGTCCTCTCACCGTATCGGCCGTGACGCGGGCGGTCGAAGTCGCCGCCCCGTTCTCCTCTTGTATCGTCCGCCGCATGGTAGCGCCGGTCCCGGCACCGGACAAACCGCCCGGGGCGGGCAGGGCCGATTCGCTTGCGGCCTCCACGGTCTGCGCTCCGCCGGCCCGCTCAGCCGGGCTCCGCGCCGATCTTGACCATCAGCTTGCCCTGGTTGCCGCCGCTGTACAGGAGCTTGAGCGCTCCGACAGCGTTCTCGAGGCCGTCGACCACGTGCAGCCGGTACTTCAGGCGGCCTTCCTGCATCCAGCCGGCGAGCTTGAGCTGCAGCTCGGGGTAGCGCTCCATGTAGTCGAGGATGACGAAGCCCTGGATCGTCAGGCGCCGCATGATCACGTTGCGGAACATGTACGGTCCCGGCACCGGACCCGACGCGTTGTAGGTCGAGATCAGGCCGCAGATGACGACGCGGCCGAAGTCCTTCATCACCGTCAGCCCGGCATCGAGGACCTCACCGCCGACATTCTCGAAGTGCACGTCGACACCGTCCGGCGCCAGCTGGCGCAGGCGCTCGACGACGTTCTCGTTCTTGTAGTCGACGACCTCGTCGTAGCCGAGATCGGACTTCAGCCAGCCGCATTTCTCGGCGCCGCCGGCGATCCCGATCGTGCGGCAGCCGTGGATCTTGGCGATCTGGCCGACGAGCATGCCGACCGCGCCGGCCGCGGCGGTCACGACCACGGTGTCGCCGGCCTTGGCCTGGCCCACGTCCATCAGCCCCACCAGCGCGGTCGGACCGGCGACGGTCAGAATGCCGAAGGCATCGGCGAGCTTCAGCCCCGGAATCGGCGGCATCTTCTGGAACGCCGTGCCGTTGTCGACGATATAGTCGGACCAGCTGCTCAGGCCGGCTGCGAGGTCGCCCTCGCGGAAATCCGGATGGCGCGACTGGACGATCTCGCCGATGACGAAGCCGCGCATGCGGTCACCGATGCGGACCGGGTCCATGTAGATGTCCCAGTCGCTGAGCCAGACACGGTTGGTCGCGTCCAGCGACATATAGACCGAGCGCACCAGGAACTCGCCGTCCTTGAGTTCCGGAACCGGTTCCTCGCGCAGCACCAGTGTCTGATCGTCGATATCGCCCTTGGGACGCTGATTGAAGTACCAATGGCGCGCGCTCTTCGACATCGAATTCTCCTCGTGATCGGTCGAAACTGTTCTAGTACCGGCCAGTGTCGGACCATCGCCGCCCCGGCGGCCCCACCCCAAAGGATAGGGCCGCCCGCGAAGGCCGGACCCGGCGGCCCTACATATTCTCGAGCGTGGTGCTGATCACGCCGCCGTCGACCACCAGCTCGGCGCCCGAGACGTAGGCCGCGTGCTCGGAACACAGGTACAGCGTCGCCCCGGCGATGTCGTCGGCGCGGCCGAGACGGCGCAGCGGAATGTGCCCGGCCAGATCGCGCTTGATCTGCTCCAGGGCCTCGCCCTCGCCGTAGGCCCGCAGGATCGGGGTGTCGATGAAACCGGGCAGGATCACGTTGGAGCGTACCTTCGGGTGCTCCTTGACCAGATCGTGGGTGAACTTCACCAGGCCCGCCTTGCAGGCGCTGTAACACGCATGGCCGGCGGCCTGGATCACCGCCGCGATCGACGCGATGTTGACGATGGCGCCGCCGCTGCGTTCCAGCATCGGCATCGCCGCCCGGGCGGCCAGCATCGGGCCCTTCAGCAGCACGTTGAACTGCAGGTCGATCGCGTCCTCGCTGAGTTCGGCGATCGATTCGAGGCGCGCCAGACCGGCGTTGTTGATCAGCGCGTCGAGCGTGCCGAAGCGCGACTCGACCCAGGCCATGCCCTCGGCGATGTCCGCGCCGGAGCCGGCATCGAGCCGGCGCGCGACCCAGCGTTCGGCCGCGGATGCCTCCACCTGGACCGCCTGCAGAGCCGCCTCGTCGATGTCGGTCGCGACCACGGTCGCACCGGCGTCCAGAAAGCGCCGCGCGATCGCCAGGCCGATGCCGGACGCCGCACCGGTGACCAGGACGATCCTGCCGGAAAAATCGAAAGCCATGACATGTCTCCTCTTCGTATCGGTATCGGATGGCGGGCACCCCGGTCGGGCGCCGCGCTCGCGGGGCAGTGTCGGTGGCGGGAGCGGACCAGGCCCTACCCCTATGGGCGGTGCGCGCACCTCCCGGCTCCCCTACCGTCCCCGCACGCGGATGAAACGGAGCCATGGGGGCATCCGCCGATGCAATCCCGCACGCGTTTGAGGAGAACACTGATGAGTAACAAGGTGGTTGTTGCCGGCGTCGGCATGATTCCGTTCACCAAGCCGGGGCGCAGCGACCCGTACGACGTCATGGGCGCCCATGCCGCGCAGCTCGCACTGCAGGACGCCGGCGTCGGCTACGAGCACGTCAAGCAGGCCTATGCGTCGTATGTCTACGGCGACAGCACCTGCGGCCAGCGCGCGCTGTATCACGTCGGGCTGACCGGCATCCCCATCGTCAACGTCAACAACAACTGCTCGTCCGGCTCCAGCGCGCTGTTCCTCGCGCGCCAGGCGGTCGAATCCGGCGCGGTCGACTGCGCGCTGGCCGTGGGCTTCGAGCAGATGGTGCCCGGCGCCCTCGCCAGCGTGTTCACCGACCGCCCCAACCCGCTGGGCCCGTTCATCGACATCGCCCAACGCCTGCAGCCGGACCCGGACGCGTTCATGGCCCCGCACCTGTTCGGCGGCGCCGGTTACGAGCACGCGCAGAAATACGGCACGAAGCCCGAGACCTTCGCCAGGATCGCGGTCAAGGCGCGACGCCACGCCGAGCACAACGACAAGGCCATCTTCCGCAGCCCGGTCAGCGTGGAGGAAGTCCTCGAATCGCCGGTGATCTACAAGATGACCACGCGCCTGCAGTGCTGCCCGCCGACCTGCGGCGCCGCCGCGGCGCTGCTGGTCAGCGAGGCCTTCGCCCGGCGCCACGGCGTCGACGCGCGCGTACGCATTCTCGGCCAGGCGCTGACCACCGACGACCCCTCGACCTTCGATTCGGATTCGATGATCCGCGCGGTCGGATTCGACCTGTCCCGCAGCGCCGCGCAGCAGGTCTACGAGACCGCCGGCGTCGGCCCGTCCGACATCGACGTCTGCGAGCTGCACGACTGCTTCACCGCCAACGAACTGATCACCTACGAAGCCCTCGGCTTCGCGCCGGAAGGCGGCGCCGAGCGCTTCATCAGCGACGGCGACAACACCTACGGCGGCAAGGTGGTCACCAATCCGTCCGGCGGTCTGCTGTCGAAGGGCCATCCGCTCGGCGCCACCGGTCTGGCGCAGTGCACCGAGCTGGTCGAGCAGCTGCGCGGCCGTGCCGGCCTGCGGCAGGTCCAGGGCGCCCGCCACGCGCTGCAGCACAACATCGGCTCCGGCAGCGCCTGCGTCGTCACCCTCTACGGTCTCGAGGACCGCTGAGCCCCCCGCGCAGGCGGCCGGTCCTTTGCGTGATCGGCCGCCTGCGCGCCGGACATGAGGCGAAAACGAGGCGGCGCTTGGCGGATGCGCTCAGCTCCGCGCCAGGCGGATCAGCGCGTTCTTGGTCAGATAGCGTTCGTAGATTTCGGGATCGTTGACCAGCGTGCGATGCCCGCCGCCAACCGACTTGACCTGCTCGAGCCGGGTCATGCGCCCGGTCTGCACGTCGAAGGCATGGACGTGTCCCCACGACCAGTACGGATGGGCGCCGTCCATCACCCGCTGATCGCCGGCCTCGTACAGCGCGTACGCGCCGTCGAAGGAGCGGAACACGTCGCCGCGGCGGTCATACGACACCATCGCCACCGGCAGCAGCGTGCGGGCGTCGAACCACACGCGCTTCTTGCTCACCGGCGCGCGCGGGAACTTCACCGGCTCGGCCTCGACGATGATCGTCTCCGGAACCAGTTCGACCTCGGTATCCCAGAACAGCTGCCCGTTCTTGCCGCCGTGGGTGCTGTGTTCCCAGTTCGGGTGATCCGGATTCCAGCCGCCCGAGATGCCCGCCAGCAACGGGCCGCGACCGACGATCCTGTAGTTGCCCCAGGTATGCAGTGGATCCCCCGCAGCCCAGGCGTCCGACAGATACAGCGAACCGCCGGGCACCAACGGCTCGAAGCGCTGGTCGGTCGGAAACTGGCGGATGCGCTTGAACGCCGGGATGTAGCCGTACAGCTCCGGAAAGACGTTCTGGTCGTAGTCCCAGATGTTGAGATACGAGGTGCCGAGAAAATCGTTCGGCGCGGTGAACACGATGCTCTGGTAGCGCAGCTTGTCCTCGTGGCCCGGCCAGTACGGCTTCGGGTCCATGCTCACCCGCGCCACCGGCGACAACTCGGCCCAGGCGCCCTCGTAGGTGTAGGCCAGCGCCCCGTCGGGATCGAGGTCGTACTCCTTGAACGCGTACAGCGACGCATCGTGGCGACCCCAGCTCATCGTCTGCCCGGCGAAGACCTCGATCGCCGAACCCGGATCCGGGAACGGCGCGCCGCCGATCCAGGGGCCGCCGTCGCGGTCGACGACGTTGCCGCTTGCGTCGAAGCGTGCACGGCCCTTGTTGCGGAACGTCGCCTCCATGTACTCCCAGGGACTCAGCCGCATCACGTCGGTGGTCGTCGGTACCACCTTCAGGTGGCGCCCGAGATGGCGGACCTGATGCAGCTTCGCCGGCTCCATCAGCTCGGCCACCGCCTCGACATTGTCGGCGGTGATCAGGTCCCCGCTCTTGATCCGTCCCTTGGTATAGCCCTCGATCGACAGCAGCTCGTCCGGATAGGCCTTGGTGATGTCGCCGCTGTCCGCCAGCGCGCGATGCAGCGGCATCAGGACTCCGGTCGCCAGCACACCCCTGAGCATCTGCTCAAGGAAGTGCCGCCGGCTGTAGCCGGAGTCGAAACGTCTGACGTGCATGCCGAACCTCGGTATTGAATCCGCCGGTCCCAGCCGCCCCCTGTTTCGCAGAAGGGTGTCCGGCGGCGCGAACGCCGCCGGCACAAGGGGGGAGAGCCGGTTAGAACTGGTAGCTGATGCGCATGGAGAACTCGTCGGCCCATTCGGCCGTCGACAGCGCATTGCTGTTGGGATTGCCGCTGACGGTGTCGATGTAGTTGTAGAACGCCTCCACCGTGAATTTGCCGTTGGGCTTCCAGCGCACCGCCGGCTGCAGCAGCAAGCCGCCCTCGGCGTCGTACAGCGCGGCGAAATCGGCGCGCCAGACCAGGCTCGGGAACGGCTGCTGGAACGCGAACACCAGATAGTTGGAGCCGCCGTCGATGCCGCCGGTGGTCGACACCGACTCCTCCGGCGTCGCGCCGAAGCCGCTCAGATGGCGCCCGAACAGATCGCTCTGCGACTTGTGCATGTACTGGAACACGAAGTAGGTCGCCGGGAACGCGCGGGTGAAGCGATGGTATTTCTCCATCACCAGCGCGCTGGTCCACTCGTCCTGGTCGATGTAGTTGCGGCTCAGCGAGGTGTTGGTGAACTTGCGGTTGGGAACGTAGGTCGCCTCGAGGTTGATGATCAGCTGGTCGAGGAACGACCCCGGCTCACCCAGCACGACGTAGCTGGTGCCGAGCCCGAACACGCGCTCACGGAAATACTCGCGGGCGATATGGCCACGCATGCCGCCGGAGAGCTGGAAGAACAGGTCCAGCTCGCGCCGCGCCGCCTCGTCCGATTCGACCGGCGCCGCCAGCAGCAGTCGCGACTGCGGGAACTCCTCGATCGACGCGTTGAGACCCTCCAGCGCGTCGAGCCGCGCCATCGCGGCATAGGTGAACCACTCATCGGCGGAATGGACGCCGGTCGGATCGACCTCGAACGCGGTCTCGGCGAGGATCGAACCGGTCACCGGAATCCCGCCGCCCGGCAGCAGATCGACGACCGCCTGCAGCAGGTTGCCGAGATTGTCGGTCAGCCCGGGAATCACGTTCGGCAGGGTCCCCGGCAGGCCGCGGTTGACGCCGGATTTGGTCCAGCGGAACACGCCGTCGGGGTTGTAGCGATAGCTGTAGATCGCCTGCACGCCGAAGTCGCCGATGCTGCCGCGGATGCGGGCACCGTAGTTCAGCTCGTCGCTGTAATCGTCGTAGAAGTCACGCACGGTGAACTGCGAGGCGATGACGTTGTACGACGTGTTCGGATTGCCGTACACGGTGGACTGGAACTTCTGCGCGAAGGTGTCCAGCTCCCAGTTCTCGTTGAGCTGGTAGGCGATGCGCACGCCCAGCGCCGGCACGCGCTTGTCGGAGTATTCCTCGCTCGCGAAGTCCAGGATCGAATGCCGGCGGAGGTCCAGACCGTTGGGCACGTCGAGCACGCGGAAGAACAGCGCCTGGCCCCAGGCGATCTGCTGGTTGCCGATGCGCACCAGCAAAGGACCGTTCTGGTAGTCCAGGTACAGCGCCGGCAGGTCGACCATGTAGTCGCGCCCGGTCCACTCCAGCGGATTGGCCTTGCCGCCGCCCTCGATCGCGTAGTCGAAGTAGTTCGGCTGCTGGTAGTAGTCGCAGCAGGCCTGGCTGTCGGCCTGCGTCGGGTTGAACTCGTCGTAGATGACCGGGTCGTAGATCGCGCGGACACTGCCGACGAAGTTGAAGTTGTCGCCGAACTTGTAGCCGATGTCGAGGCGGCCACGCAGGTACATCATGTTGAAGTCGTTGTCGGTCTCGGCGATCTGGCGCGTCTCGACATCGTTGAACAGACCGGCCTCGGACGGCGGGATGCCGCCGCTGCGTTCGACGGCGACACCGTTGAACAGGTTGCCGCCCTGGTTGTATGGGTTTTCTTCACCGCCGAGCTTGTAGGCCGCCTCGTAGCGCAGGTAGCCGCTGACGTTGAGGCTGTCGAAAATGCCGTCTGCGGACGCGCCCCCTGACACCGCCATCGAGGCCGCGAATGCCGCGACTGCCCCGATCCTGTTCCGCTGATTCATATCGCTCTGTCTCCTCGCTGTATTTGATGACCGCCGAGCGTCGTGGCGCGCTCCTAGCGGTTGCTCCCGATGCGGGCAATGCGCTCGGCCTGCCCGACGACGATCACCCCCCCGTCTCCGGGCGCCCGGCCCGCGGCGAGATACCAGACTCTCGCCACGTCGCCGGCCCGGACCTGTTCCCAGTTGCCCCCGTTGTCCTCGCTGACCAGCATCTCGCGCATCCCCGGGACGACCACCAGGCCGTCCGCGGTCACCGACACGCCCAGCAGGTTGGCGTCCGTCGGCACGTCCAGCTTGTCCCAGCTCGCGCCCCCGTCCGCGGTACGCAGCACGGTGCCGCTCTGGCCGACGGCGAAGCCGAGTCCGTCGCCGCGTACATCGAGCGCGAACAGCGACGCCTCGCCCTGGCGCACACGGCTCCAGCTCGCGCCCTCGTCGTCGGAGCGCAGGATCAGGCCGGATTCGCCGACCGCCAGGAAGCGTCCGCCGCCGAGCGCCTGCACCGCATACAGGTGTGGCTCGAAGCCGCCGTCGACGAGCGTGCTCCAGTCGACCTTGACCGGCTGCCAGCTCTTGCCGGCATCCTCGGAGCGGACGATCGCGCCAAAGGACCCGACCGCGACGGCGACCGATGCGGCATCCAGGTCGACGCCCATCAGGCGCTGCTCGGATCCGCTCGGCGCGGAGACCCACTGCCCGTCGGCATCGCGACGGGCGGTGATGCCCATCTGGCCGACGGCAACGCCCTGGCCGTCGCGGACCGCGATCGCCAGCAGCGCCAGCTTCGTGTCGGTCGGCTCGAACGCCCAGGTGGCCCCGGCGTCGGCGCTGCGCATGACCCGGCCGCCGGCGCCGACCGCGTAGGCGGCCTCGCCGTCGAAGGTCACGTCGAACAGGGCGCGATGCGCCGTGCCGATGTGCAGACGCTGCATCTGCGCCGCGCCGGCCGTGGCCGCGGCGACGCATAGCGCCGCGCCGAGCCCGACGCCGAACAGACGTTTTGCAACTCCACTTGATGACAGTGCACTCATCTTCTTCTCGCTGCGCCCGCCGCCGATGCCTGCGGCGCCGACGGCGGGCATGCCGGTGGAACGGACTCAGGTACCCAGACGCTGGATCGCGGTCGTCGTCAGGTACTTGTTGTAGACGTCGGTGTCGCCGGCGGTCAGCAGGCTCTTGTAGCCACCCGCGCAGCTCTCGGTCTGATGGATGCGGCTCATGCGGTTGGACTGCACGTCATGGCTGTGGATGTAGGTCCACGACCAGTCCGGATTGCCATTGGCGTCCTTGACCACGACGTTGCCGTCCTTGTAACGCGACCAGCCGGCCTCGAACGACTTCCACACGTCGCCGCGACGATCGAAGGTGTTGTAGGCGATGAACATCTGGTTGCGGACGTCGATCCACACCCGCTTCTTGCCCACCGGCGAACGCGGATATCCGGTCGGCTCGGCCTCCAGCACGATGACTTCCGGCACCAGCGACATCTTGGTGTCCCAGAAGGTCTTGCCCTTCGGTCCGCCGTGCGTACCCGGCTCCCAGTTCTTCTTCGACCCGTGGAAGGTGTCGCTGACCGCGCCGAGCATCGGCTTGCGCTCGACGATCTTGTAGTTGCCCCAGGTCAGCATCGGATCGCCCGCGGCCCAGGCGTCGGACAGGAACCAGGTGACGCCCGGCACCAGCGGCTCGAAGCGCTGGTTGGTCGGGAACTGGCGCACGCGCTTGAACGCCGGCAGATAGCCGTACAGCTCGGGGAACTCGCGCTGGTCGTACTTCCAGATGCTCAGGAACGACGAGCCGGAGATATCGTTCGGCGCGGTGAACCACACCGACTGATAGCGCAGCAGATCCTTCTTGTCCTGGAACACGGTGCCGTCGAGGCGGCCGGTGGCCTGCAGTTCGGCCCAGACGAAATCGTACTGGTAGGCCTCGCTGCCGTCCGGCGCGATGTCCCACTGCCGGATCGCGTACTGGCAGTAGTCGTGGCGCCCCCACGACAGCGTGATGTTGGCGATGGTCTCCTCGCCCGACTTCGGATCGGTGAACGGCAGGCCACCGATCCACGGACCGCCGTTGTCGGCGTAGATGTTGCCGTCGGGGCCGATCTTCGCCTTGCCCTTGTTGCGCAGGGTCGCCTCGAGGAACTTGGGCGGGAACAGCGTCTCCATGTCGGTGACGGTGTCGACGATCTCGATGCGACGGCCCATCTCCTTGACCTGCATGTACGAGATCGGATCGAGCAGATCCTTGACGATGTCGACGTTGTCGGCAGTCAGGATGTCACCCGGCTTGATCTTGCCCTTGGTGTACATCTCGATCGACATCAGTTCGTCCGGATAGGCCTTGCTGATGTCCGCGCCCTCCGCGACCAGCGGCCACAGCGGCGTCAGGACGCCCGCGGCCGCGACGCCCTTGAGCGTCTTCTCCATGAACATGCGGCGCGAGTAGTTGAAGTCGTACTTCCTGATATGCATGTGTAGCTCCTCCGGGTATTCGATGTCCCTAACAGCGCCTGCGCGAGCCCACAGGCGACGTGATTGCCAACAGGCCCTCAGCCGGTCGCCGGCGTCGGACCGGCGTCCGCTGCCGACGGATAAGACGTTGCTTTGGATGCAGGCTCCGGCGCGCCGTGCGCGGTGTCCGTGAACTTGGACAGATCGACGTTCTCGCCGACGAGCAGATCGGTGCGGCCGACGAACTTGGGCTTGAACAGCCACACCAGCAGCGGTACGACGACGAGCGCCGTCACCATGTTGATGAGCATCGTCAGCACCAGCAGCAGGCCCATGTCCGCCAGGAATTTGAGATCCGACAGGAAGTACCAGGGCGCGATGCCGAGCAGCATGATCGTCGCGGTGAACAGGATCGCCTTGCCGGTGGTGGTCAGCGCGGCGGTGATCGCGTAGCCGAAATCCGGTTTCTCCGCGTCGAATTCCTCGCAGACGCGACTGAGCAGGTAGATGCCGTAGTCGATGCCGACCCCCACACCGATCGCCGCGACCATCAGTGAGTTGATGTCCAGACCGACACCCATCGTGTACATCGTCGCGACCAGGATCACGTTGGCGAGGTTGACCGGAACCAGCAGGACCAGCCCCGCGACCACCGAACGGTACGCGAACGAGCAGACGATCAGGATCACGATGTTGAGGAACGCCAGGATGCGCCACTCGTAGGCCGCGACGGTGTCGTTCATGGCCTGCTGCAGCGCGATCGTGCCGGTGCCCAGGCGCACCCTGAAGGCGTCGTGATCGAGACCGACGCCATCGACGGCCTTGCGCGCGCTGGCCAGCGCCGCGTCGACGGTCTCCTGCTTGTTGTCCTTGTACCAGAGCGAAACCGTGGAGTTCTGCTGTTCGAAATCGACGACATGCGAGAACGCCTTGGCGCTGCTGCCGAGCATGATCGCGGTGGCGGCGGCGCTGACCATTTCCTGGGTCGTGTCGATCGGCAGCCACTTCGGGTTGCCGCCGGCGTAGAGGCGGTTGCCCTCCATCAGGTAGTCCGCGAACGACAGCGTCGCCCGTGGCGGCGCCTCGCCCTCCTCGATATCGGCCTGCAGCGCCTGCATCGTGAAGATCGTGTCGGCCTGCCGCGCGACGCGACTCGGGTTCTTCGGATCCTTGGCCTCGAGCACGATCTCCAGCGTATTGACACCGGGGAAGTTGCGGTTGATGGCGGCCACCGCGGTATTGAACTCGGAGTCCTCCCACAGCAGGTTGCTGCCTTCGACCGGATTGCCGATCTTGATCTGCGACGAGCTGTAGGCCGCCAGCGCGCCGACGATGACGATCACCACCGTCGTCACCCGCGCCGGCCCGCCGTAGGTCAGGCGCGCCAGCCCGGCCAGCACGCGCTTGATCGCCACGTGCACGCCGCCTTCGCCGGTCTTGCCGATGATGCGGTCGATGTTCTTCGGCGGCGGCAGCACCGACAGCAGCAGCGGCGCCAGGATCACGCCGGTCGGGATCAGCATCATCGCCCAGAAGCCGCAGAACAGCGCGAAGCGCTCCATCGCCGGGATCGGCGCCATCGCGATCAGGAAGATGCCGGCGGCGTCGGTGACGATGCCGAGAATGCTCGGCGCCATCATCACGCTGGTGGTGATCTGCGCGGCCTTGACCCGGTCGCCGACGTGGGCATAGACCTCGTAGTAGCGTTCGGCGAACTGCACGCAGTGACTGAAGGATCGCGCGACCAGCAGCAGCGGCACGATCATCAGCAGCGGCTCGATCGGCGAGCGGATCCAGCCGGCGAAGCCGAAGCCCCAGATCGCGCAGACCGCGCTGGCGATCAGCGGCGTCAGGACGCCGGCGATGTTCTGCATGTAGACCACCAGCGCGAGGATCAGCGCGGTCAGCGTGACCGCGAAGATGCCGATCATCTGCGCCTCATACTGGTACACCCAGCCGGTCAGCGCCGGCTGCCCGGCGAGGTAGACGTCGTGGTGCTCGTCGCGCGCCGCCTCGACCAGGTCCTGCACGTAATTGAAGGCTTCGCCGTAGTCGAGACGCGATTCGATGAAGGTCGCGTTGATCAGCGTCGCCGAACCGTCACCGGAAACCAGAAAGTTGCGGACCGCCGGGGAGCTTTCGACTCTTTCCCGGAAAACATCCAACTCTTCCTGGCTCTGCGGAACGTGGTCCTCCATCAGCGGCTTGATGTCGATACCGAATGGAGTGGCCTCCGCGTAGCGCGCCTTCTCGGTCGCGATCGACAGCACCTGGTCGTGGTCGACCCCCGGAGCCAGATCGATGTCACGGGTGAATTTCCAGACTTTCTGCAGGGTGTCGGTGTTGTAGATGTCACCGTCCTTGCGCTGGATCATCACCGTCATCGTCAGCGGATTGCCGAAGTTCGGGTGGTCCCTGAAGGTCTCGGCGAAGGGGTGCCCCTCCGGCAGCAGATCCGAAAAGATGGTCTGCAGTTTGACGTTGGGAATCCCCAACGCGAACAGCACGGTCAGCGCGATCATCACACCGGCGGTGATCCGCCGGTGGCCCAGTACCCAGCTTGCGATACGGAAACGGACGGAATGCATCTTAGGATGGCCTGCGGAAGTGTATTGAAAGGAATGTCAGCCGGCGTGCGTCCGCCGATCGCGGAGATCCGATCGCGGCGCGGAGGTCCATGCGTGATTCGGCACCGCCACGGGGGCGTGCTCGGGGCGTGCGGCTGCCGCAATCGGCATATCCACATGCAGCGCAGCGGTCGTATGACTCACATGCAGCTCCTCTCGTCGCACGGGAACCTTCTATGTCGAAGTTCCCTGTAGTTATGGGCGAGGCGGACCTCGCCATTCGCACGTCTTCATCGGTGTATGACGTTGGCCGCAGTCTAGGAGCGCCCCGCAACCACCCACACCACACTTACGGGTAGTTTTCCGACATTGGCGCCGCCATCGACAACGCGGCGCCGGGGATTGGCACACGGGGCATTCCCAGCCCAAAGGCTGGGGCCCGGGCACGATGCGGCGATTACGCTACACTCGACCCGAGGTCCGAATCGTTGCGCCGGGACCGGCGCATCGCACCGCAGCATCACAACATCGGCCCCGGTCGCTCACCGAACAGACAGGCTGGCCCAGGCGTTCGCCAGGGACGTTTGACGCCGGCCCGTCATCCACCCTCGGCACAGTCATTGCTGTGCCTAAACACGGAATGCTGGAGACCTGACCGCCATGCGCAAGATTCGCAAGCTTCTGGTTGCCAACCGCTCCGAGATCGCGATTCGCGTGATGCGCGCGGCCGCCGAGCTCGGAATCCGGACCGTCGCGATCTACGCCAACGAGGACCGTTTTGCCCTGCACCGGTTCAAGGCCGACGAAAGCTACCGCGTCGGCGACGGCAAGCAGCCGATCGCCGCCTATCTCGACATCGACGACATCCTGCGCATCGCCCGCGAGGCCGGTGTCGACGCGATCCATCCCGGTTACGGCTTCCTGTCCGAGAACCCGGACTTCGCCGAAGCCTGCGAACGCGCCGGCATCGCCTTCATCGGCCCGAAACCCAAGGTCATGCGCACGCTCGGCAACAAGGTTTCGGCCCGCGAGGTCGCGATCCGCGCCGGGGTGCCGGTGATGCCGGCCACCGGCCCGCTGCCCCGTGATCTGGAGCAGATCAAGCAGCTCGCTGCCGGTGTCGGCTATCCGCTGATGCTCAAGGCCAGCTGGGGCGGCGGCGGTCGCGGCATGCGCGTGATCGAGTCCGAGGACGATCTGGGCAGCCAGGTCGAGGTGGCGCGGCGCGAGGCGGCGTCCGCGTTCGGCAACGACGAGGTCTATCTCGAGAAGCTGGTGCGCCACGCCCGCCATGTCGAGGTGCAGATCTTCGGCGACACCCACGGCAATCTGGTCCATCTGTTCGAGCGCGACTGCTCGGTGCAGCGCCGCAACCAGAAGGTGGTCGAGCGCGCGCCGGCGCCGTATCTCGACGCCGAAGGCCGGAGCGCGCTGTGCGAGGCCGGTTTGAAGCTGGCCCGCGCGGTCGACTACACCCACGCCGGCACGGTCGAGTTCCTGATGGACGCCGACACCGGGGCGTTCTACTTCATCGAGGTCAACCCGCGCATCCAGGTCGAACACACCGTGACCGAGCAGGTCACCGGCGTCGACATCGTCAAGGGCCAGATCCGGGTCACCGAGGGCGCCCGCATCGGTACGCCGGAGTGCGGCGTGCCGGAGCAGGCGGACATCCGCCTCAACGGCTACGCCCTGCAATGCCGGGTGACCACCGAGGACCCCGAGAACAACTTCACGCCGGATTACGGCAGGCTCAGCGTCTACCGCAGCGCCGCCGGCTTCGGCGTGCGACTCGACGCCGGCACCGCGTACTCGGGCGCGGTGATCACACCCTACTACGACTCGCTGCTGGTCAAGGTCACCACCTGGGGCGCGACCAACACCGATGCGATCCAGCGCATGGACCGCGCCCTGCGCGAGTTCCGCATCCGCGGACTGTCGAGCAACCTGCAGTTCCTCGAAAACGTCATCAACCATCCGGTGTTCCGCTCGGGCGAATGCATCACCCGCTTCATCGATTCGACGCCGGAGCTGTTCAAGTTCGCCAAGCGCCGCGACCGCGCGACGCGGCTGTTGCGCTTCATCGGCGAGGTCGTCGTCAACGGCAATCCGGAGATGAAGGGCCGCACCCCGCCGGCGCTGCCGCTGCCGGATCCGGTCCTGCCGTCGGCCGATCTCAGCGCACCGATTCCAGACGGGACCCGCGACAAGCTGCGCGAGCTCGGGCCGGAGGGCTTCGCGGCGTGGATGCTCAAGCAACCGCAGGTGCTGCTGACCGACACCACGATGCGCGACGCGCACCAGTCGCTGTTCGCGACCCGCATGCGCACGCGCGACATGCTGGAGATCGCGCCCTATTACGCGCGCATGATGCCGCAGCTGTTCTCGCTGGAATGCTGGGGCGGCGCGACCTTCGACGTGGCGATGCGCTTCCTCAAGGAGGACCCCTGGGAACGTCTCGCGCAGCTGCGCGAGGCGGTGCCGAACATCCTGTTCCAGATGCTGCTGCGCGCATCCAACGCCGTCGGCTACACCAACTATCCCGACAACGTCGTGCGCTACTTCGTGCAGCAGGCCGCGGCCGGCGGCGTCGACGTGTTCCGCGTGTTCGACTCGCTGAACTGGGTCGAGAACATGCGCGTCGCCATCGACGCGGTGCGCGAATCCGGCGCGCTGTGCGAGGCCGCGATCTGCTACACCGGCGATCTGTTCGACGACGCCCGCCCGAAGTACAGCCTCAAGTACTACGTCGACATGGCCAAGGCCCTCGAAAAGGCCGGCGCCCACGTCATCGGCATCAAGGACATGGCCGGTGTCTGCCGTCCGCGCGCGGCGCATGCGCTGGTCACCGCGCTGAAACAGGAGGTCGGCCTGCCGATCCACTTCCACACCCATGACACCAGCGGCATCGCCGCCGCCAGCGTGCTGGCCGCGATCGACGCCGGCGTCGATGCGGTCGACGGCGCGCTCGACTCGATGTCCGGCCTGACCTCGCAGCCGAACCTGGGCGCGATCGCCAGCGCACTGGCCGGCGGCCAGCGCGATCCGGGCGTGTCCTTCGACAACCTGCAGGCGATCTCGCATTACTGGGAAGGCGTGCGCCGCTACTACCAGCCGTTCGAGGCGGACATCCGCTCCGGGACCTCGGACGTCTACCGCCACGAGATGCCCGGCGGCCAGTACACCAACCTGCGCGAACAGGCGCGCGCGCTGGGCCTCGAATCGCGCTGGCCCGAGGTGTCCAAGGCCTACGCGGCGGTCAACCAGCTGTTCGGCGACATCGTCAAGGTCACGCCGACCTCCAAGGTCGTCGGCGACATGGCACTGTTCATGGTCGCCAACGATCTCGATGCCGAGGACGTGATCGACCCCGAGCGCGAAATCGCGTTCCCGGAATCGGTAATCTCGCTGTTCAAGGGCGAGCTCGGCTACCCGCCGGACGGCTTCCCCGCCGCGCTCCAGGCCAAGGTACTCAAGGGCGCGACGCCGCTGCAGGGCCGGCCGGGTGCCTCACTGCCGCCGACCGACCTAGACAAGACGCGGGAGGACGTCGAAAAGGCGATCGGGCGCAAGCTGGGCAGCAGCGACCTCGCATCCAGCCTGATGTATCCCAAGGTGTTCCGCGACTACGCCGAGCACCGCAGCCATTTCGGTGACGTGTCCGCGCTACCGACGCCGGTGTTCTTCTATGGCATGCAGAAGGACCAGGAGGTCGCGGTCGACCTCGAGCCGGGCAAGACCCTGCTGATCACGCTGCAGGGCCAGGCCGAAGTCCCCGAGGACGGCGAGATCAAGCTGTTCTTCGAACTCAACGGCCAGCCGCGCATGGTGCGCGTCCCCAAGGCCGGCGCCACCGCCAAGGCCGAGAAGGCCAAGGCAGAGGACGGCAACCCCAGCCACGTCGGCGCGCCGATGCCGGGCGCGATCTCCGCGGTCGCGGTCAAGCCCGGGCAGAAGGTCAAGAAGGGCGATCCGCTGCTGTCGATCGAGGCGATGAAGATGGAGACGCAGATCCGCGCCGAGGCCGACGCGACCATTCAGCAGGTGCTGGCGCGCCGCGGCGAGACCGTCAACGCCCACGACCTGCTGCTGGTGATCGAACGCAGCTGAGCCGCCGCGGATTTTGCGTGCGACGCGCGGGCGCCGGGTGGGCGCCCGCGTGCTGCCGGCCGGTTCAGCCGGCGGTGGCTTCGCTCAGGCGCTGGATCGACTTGTTGTTGGCGCAGAAGCCGTAGTCGTCGGCACGCGCATACCCCTGCAGCACGGCCTCACAGCGCGCCTTGCTGTCGCAGTTACGGCAGGCGGTGGTGGCGACGTGACGTTCCATGAAGCCGAGGTTCGACACATAGGCACGCAGGCTCAGACCGCGCGTCTCCAGCATCCGCCGCAGCGGCATCGGCGTGATCTCGCGGATCGCGCGGCGGATGTCGGCGAAGCGCCACAGTGCCCGATGCACCGGTACCGCGTACATGAACACGACCTGCAACAGGCCCATCATCATCGCAAGCACGATCAGGTCGGTGACCAAGAGGCGGATTTCAGCGGCGGACATCCTGGGGTACTCCGGAAAGAATGGATTGAAACGGTCCGGGCCTGGCGTCCCGGTGTTGGACGGGCCGCCTTCACAGCGGCCCGTCTTGCGTCATCGCATCGGTGCGGATCGGCGGCGCGATCCGCCGTGCCGCGGCAGCCTCACATCGCCTTGACGCGCGCGATCTGATCGCGGTTGAAGCAGAACTCGTATTCGCCGGCCTTCTCGCGCCCGCACAGCACTTCTTCGCAATGCGCCTTGTTCGGGCAGGCGCGGCAGCGCGTCACCAGCCCCTGCATCTCTTCCCAGGACAGCGTTGCGCGCACCTGCGCCACCGGCACGTGGCGGAAGCCCAGCATGCGCCCCAGCGGCAGGGTCATCATTTCCTGGAAGATGCGGTGCTTGCGCACGTGCTGGTGCAGCTCGCGCGACGCCAGGGGAATGACATCGACCCCCATGGTCAGCAACAGCGCGATCACCAGGAAGACGGTGATGGACAGGGTCAGCAACTGAATCGGTTCATTCATGGTCATAGCGAACTCCGGGACTTCGATGCGCCTGCCGCAGCCGCCGCGGACGCCTGCAAGCTCGCGTCCCGCGCCCGGCTGCTGCAACGCAACATCCGACATTGCTAATGAAAGCCGATCCGCACCCGGCGGGGCACTGATCCAGATCACTGAAAGACGCCGCCACAACCGCCCGTCGGCGGGGCCATGCCGGTTACGGGGGCTGTTGCCGAACCGGCTACCGGATCTTGAAGCCGATCGGCTGGTCGATCGCGAAGCGCCCGCGCCCGACCAGATACTTGGCCGGCAGCGGCGGGAACCGGCCGACCCGTTCGACCACCGCCCGGGCTTCCTCGTCGAGCATCGGGAAGCCGGTGCCGCGCAGGAGTTCGGCCCCCAGCAGCTCGCCGTCCCGGGACAGATGGATCCGCACGGTCGCGGTGCCCTGCTGCCCCGCGCCATAGGCCTTGCGCGGATAGCGGCGATGCTCGGCCAGCAGGCGCTTGACCTGCCACAGGTAGGCCCAGGGCAGTTCGTCGACCTGGCCCTGGGTGGCGGTCTGCTGCGACGCCGTCTCGCCGGCGGCCTCGAGCGCGTCCGGATCGCCCTGTGACGCCGCCGCCTGGCTGGCATCGGCGGCCGGCGCCTCGCGCAGGTCCGTCTCGTCCCGGGCGTTCTCGGCGCCGGTACGGGCGACGCTGGTCTCCGCCTCCGGCCGGGCCTCGCGCCGGGGCTCGGCGTCGGCCGCGGGCTTGTCCACCGCGGCCGGCGCATCCGGGGTTTCCACGGCCCGGGTCCGCGACGCCGACGTCGCGGCCGTGCGGGCGTCGGCCTCCTGCCTCGGTTCGGGCGTCTGCTCGCCGGCCTGGAGCTGCGCCTCGGTCGGCGCGCTGGGCGCCGGCGCCATCGCCGCCGTCATCGGTGCCTGCTGTGGGGGATGGTCGGACGGCGCTTCGGCCGACGCGGGGGACTGGGTCAGATCCTGCCCCTGCAGATTGACGATCATGATCGTCTGCGACGTGGCGTCCGAGGCCTCCCGTACGGCATTGAAGGCCACGCCCATCAGCAGCAACAGCAGCAGGTGCACCACGATCGACTGCGCGGCCGCCCGCCACGCCACCCAACGGTGCATTCCGGAACGGCGTGGCGCATGCGCGGGCATCCGCGCAGGCGCGATCGATGCATCGCGCCGCAGGGGGGCAACTGTATTGAGGGCGCCACTGGCGCCTGCGACCGCCAACTCCATGACCACGCTCGGCTCTCCGCCGGATCGTGCAAACGCGACTATCTGAAGCGCGATCCGTGCCAGCCGCCCCGGCGCGGCCGCTCAGTCCGGCGTCGCGGCGGCGCCATCCGCGCCGCGCCAGCCGGCCGCCGCCATCTTCCGGCGCATATAGGCCAGCTGGGTCATCAGCGGCAGGTCCTTGGGGCAGACGTCGTCGCAGCCGAGCAGGGTCATGCAGCCGAACACACCGTCGTCGTCGCCGATAAGCTCGTAGAAATCGCCGTCGTCGCGCAGATCGCGCGGGTCCAGGCGGAAACGCGCCAGCTTGTTGATCGCCACCGCGCCGACGAAATCCTCGCGCATGCGCGCGGTACCGCAGGCGGCGACGCAGCAGCCGCATTCGATGCAGCGGTCGAGTTCGTAGATCGCCTCGGCCTGCTCGGGCTCCATCCGCGCCTCGGCGCGATCGAGGTCGGCGCCCTGTGCCGTCTCCTGCGCGTGCACCCAGGTCTCGACGCGTTCGGACATCGCGCGCATCCACTTGCCGGTGTTCACCGACAGGTCGCCGATCAGCTCGAACACCGGCAGCGGCGCCAGCGCGATCTTCGTCGGCAGCTGGGTCGTCAGCGTCCGGCAGGCCAGACCCGGGCGGCCGTTGATGACCATCGCGCAACTGCCGCAGATGCCGGCGCGGCAGACGAAGTCGAACTGCAGCGACGGGTCCTGGATCTCGCGGATCTCGTTGAGGGCGATGAACAGGGTCATGCCGTCGGCCTCCTCGAGCTCGTAGGTCTGCAGGCGCGGCGCCCGCTCCGGCTCGGCCGGGTTGTAGCGCAGCACGCTGATGCGCAGGCGTCGGGGCGGCTGCGTCTCGGCGGGCATGTCCGCAGCGGCGTCGTTCATGGCAGCGGCTCGTCGATCCGTTCGTTGGGGCCGCGGTAGCGCGGCGGCAGTTGCTGCCGGAACGGCAGCAGCGCGTCCTGCAGCGCGGCACGGCCGCCCTCGCCGCAGGCGGCGCGCAGCGCGTCGACCTGGCGCTGCCGGACCGCCGTGTCGGGATGCTCGATCTGGTTGCGGGCCCCGTAGCCGCGCCAGCCCGGCGGCAGTTCCATGCGCAGCACGTCGAGGTCCTCGTAGCTCAGTGTCGGCAGTGTGTCGTCATCGTTGCGCCAGCTCGCCAGCGTGCGCTTGAGCCACTGCGCATCGTCGCGACGCGGGTAATCCGCCCGGAAATGCGCGCCGCGGCTCTCGGTCCGCATCAGCGCGCCGTAGGCCACGCACTGCGCCAGCTTGAGCATGCGCTGCACGCGGTACGCGACCACCAGCTCCGGATTGGCGCCCGGCGCCGAACTGCGCAGGCCGATGTTGCGGCTGCGCCGGATCAGCCCCTGCAGCTCCTCGACCGCCGCCGCCAGCGGCGCGGCGTCGCGGAAGATGCCGACCTTCTCGGTCATGATCGCCTGCATCCGCAGCTTCAGCGCCTGCGCGTCCTCGCTGCCGCCACCGTCGATCAGCTGGCGCAGCCGCGCCTGCTCCCGCTGCCAGAAGTCGCGGACCAGCCCGGTGGACACGTCCAGCTCGTGGCGGTCGCAGTAGTCGGCGACGCTCTCGCCGACGATCATGCCGGCGACCACCGTCTCCGCCACCGAATTGCCGCCGAGGCGGTTGAACCCATGCAGGTCCCAGCACGCGGCTTCGCCGGCCGCGAACAGTCCCGAAAGACTGCGGCTCTCGCCGCTGGGCCAGGTGCGGATGCCGCCCATGCTGTAGTGCTGCGCCGGGCGCACCGGAATCCAGTCCTTCACCGGGTCGATGCCGAGGAAGTACTGGCAGATCTCCTTGACCTCGCGCAGGTTGTGCTCGATGTGATGCTGGCCGAGCAGGGTGATGTCCAGCCACAGATGCTCGCCGAAGCGCGACCGCGCGCCCTTGCCGGCGAGGATGTGTTCCTCCATGCGCCGTGAGACCACGTCGCGCGAGGCCAGCTCCTTCTTCTCCGGCTCGTAGTCCGGCATGAAGCGATGCCCGTCGCCGTCACGCAGCAGGCCGCCGTCGCCGCGGCAACCCTCGGTCACCAGGATGCCGGCGGGGAAGATGCCGGTCGGATGGAACTGCACCGCCTCCATGTTGCCGAGCGCGGCGACGCCGGTTTCCAGCGCGATGGCGTGACCGATGCCCTCGTTGATCACCGCATTGGTGGTGACCCGGTACAACCGCCCGGCGCCACCGCTGGCGACGACCGTCGCCTTGGCCACGTATGCGACCAGCTCGCCGGTGATCAGGTCACGCGCGATCGCGCCGTGGCAGCGGCCGCCGTCGTGGATCAGCGACAGCGCCTCGGTGCGCTCGTGTACCGGAATGCGGCTGGCGATGACCTGGTCGCTGACCGCGTACAGCATCGCGTGGCCGGTGCCGTCCGAGACGTAGCAGGTGCGCCATTTCTTGGTGCCGCCGAAGTTGCGCTGCGCGATCAGGCCGTGGGCTTCGTCGCGCTCGGTCAGGGTGACGTGCTCGCCATTGATCACCGCCTCTCGGTCACCCCGCCGTACCCGGCTCCACGGCACCCCCCACGCGGCGAGCTCGCGCACCGCCTTGGGCGCGGTATGGGTGAACATGCGCACGACATCCTGGTCCGCGCCCCAGTCGCTGCCGCGCACGGTGTCGCCGAAGTGGACGTCCTCGTTGTCACCGTGTCCCTGGATCACGTTGGCGAGACTGGCCTGCATGCCGCCCTGCGCCGCGGCCGAATGCGAGCGCTTCGGCGGGACCAGCGACAGGATCGTGACCTCGTGGCCCCGCCGGCGTGCGGCGATGCCGACCCGCAGCCCGGCCAGGCCGCCGCCGATCACGAGCACATCGGTGTGGACGATCCTCACGGCTGCTCCGGCGCGGCGACCGATGCCGGCACGTAGCGCTCGCCGACCCGGTCACGGTGTTCGTAGCCGATGCGCAGATAGGTCGCCAGCGACAGCAATCCGAGCGCCAGCATCACGGCGGTGATCCCGCCGAACAGCACGCGCAGCCGGCGCCGTGTCCGCGCACCGTCACCCCCGCCAGGCAAGCCCCATTTCAGCGCGGCGCGGTACACGCCGATGCCGGCGTGCAGCTGTACGCTGAACGCCAGCAGCAGATACAACGGCCACCACGCGCCACTCCAGACATCGTCGCCCGAGGCATAGGGTCCGATCGCGGCGGGCTGCGTCAGCATCTTGTAGAGATGCGGCGACGCCAGGAAGAACATCGCGAATCCGGTCACCACCTGCCACCACCACAGATGCGTGTCGGCGTGCCGCATCGCCTGGCGATGCTCGCGGAACGCACGGTACTGCCGGTAGCTGGCCGGGAACTTGCGCAGCGCCAGCAGCGCGTGCACCAGCAGCAGCGCCCACACCACGGCCACGGCGATCGACACCAGCACCGGCAACGGCCGGCCCAGGATGAAGTAGCCCTCGAACATGCGCGTGACCGTCCACATCGCATCCTTGCTGATCAGGATCGACGAGACGAACAGGGTGTGCCCCCAGATGAACAGGGCCAGCGCGACCCCGCTGAGGGTCTGCGTCACATCGAGCCGGGCCGGCAGACGGCTGCGGCGCAACCGCGACACGGCTCGCCTGCCTCCCGCCATCGGCTCTGCTGACTGCATGCTGCCCCCCGCCTGAGCGCACTTGCCGTCGGCCTTGCCCGTCGGGGACGGCCGATCCGGATCTCATTTGCCCTTAGGCTAACGTGTCGGCGCGCGTGCCGGAACTACGGATACTACGTGCGGTGCCGCGCAAGGACGCCGCCGTGGCGCGATCAGCCGTCGACGCGGCTCTCGCGGCGCACCGCGCCCTGCTCGAAGCGGCGGCGCTCGTCCGGGGTCTGCGGCTGCAGCGGCGGCACCGGCTGCGGCTCGCCGTCCTCGCTGACCGCGACCATCGTGAAGAAACAGCTGTTGGCGTGGCGGACGACACCCTTGCGGATGTCCTCGGCGATGACCTTGATCCCGACTTCCATCGACGTGCGCCCGGTGTAGTTCACCGACGCCAGGAACGTCACCAGCTCGCCGACGTGCACCGGCTGGCGGAACATCACCCGGTCCACCGACAGCGTGACCACATAGCTGTTAGCGTAGCGGCTGGCGCAGGCATAGGCCACCTGGTCGAGCAGCTTGAGAATATGCCCGCCGTGGATGTTGCCGGAGAAATTCACCATGTCCGGCGTCATCAGCACGGTCATCGTCAGTTGATGCCTGGGCAGGTCCATTCCCGTTCCTGGAGTTCGCATGTGTGCCCCGCGGCAAGCAATTAAGGCGCCAACATCCCGGCTCTACAGGCTCAACCGCCGGATGTCGCCGATGAGCTGGCACAGGTGGACGATGAAGCGCGCGGCGTAGGCGCCGTCGATCACGCGATGGTCGTAGGACAGCGACAGCGGACACATCAACCGCGGCTGGAAGGCCTGGCCGTCCCACACCGGCTGCATCCGCGCCTTGGACACACCGAGGATGCCGACCTCCGGCGCGTTGACGATCGGCGTGAAATGCGATCCGCCGATGCCGCCGAGACTGGAGATCGAGAAGCATCCGCCCTGCATCTCGTCGGGCTTGAGCTTGCCGTCGCGCGCCTTCTTCGCCAGCGCCGCCGATTCCTCCGCGAGCTGTGCGATGCCCTTGTTCCAGACGTCCCTGATCACCGGCACCACCAGGCCGTTGGGCGTGTCGGCGGCGAAACCGATGTTGCAGTAGCCCTTCATGATCAGGCCCTCGCCGTCCGGCGCCAGCGAGGCGTTGAATTCCGGATAGGTCTTCATCGCCGTGGCCACGGCCTTGACCAGGAACGGCAGCAGCGTCAGCTTCGGACCGCCGCCCGCGACGAGCTCCTGCGACATCGACTTGCGGAAGGACTCGAGCTCGGTGATGTCGGCGTCGTCGGTCTGGGTCACATGCGGCACGTTGACCCATGAGCGATGCAGGAACTGCGCGGAGAGCTTGCGGATGCGCGCCAGCGGCCTGGTCTCGACCGGCCCGAACCTGGAGAAGTCCACCGGCGGGATCGGCGGAATGCCGGAGCCGCCCGCGGGCGCCACGGCAGTGGCGGCGGGCTGCGTCATGCGCTGCTTGACGAAGCCCTGCACATCCTCGATGACGATGCGACCGCGCGCGCCGGTCCCCTTGACCTGCGACAGATCCACGCCGAGCTCGCGCGCGAACTTGCGGGTCGCGGGCCCCGCGTAGGGCACCTGTTCCGGCGACGACGGGGCCCGCGGCGGTGGCACCGGTTCAGTGTCCACCAGCGGCGGCGTTCCCGGCTTGGGCCAGGATGCGCCGGCCTCGGCGCTGGCGTCGGCCGCGGCCTGCGGCGGCGCCGCCGCGGGCGCTGCGCTCGGGGCATCGGCCGCGTCGCCCGCGTCGGCGCCCTCCAGCGTGCAGATCGCATCGCCTTCGGAGACCTTGTCGCCGACCTTGAGCTTCAGATCGCGGACGATGCCGGCGCCGGGCGACGGCACTTCCATCGTCGCCTTGTCGGACTCCAGCACGATCAGCGGCTGTTCGGCCTCGACGGTTTCGCCGTCGGCCACCAGCACCTCGATCACCGGCACCCCTTCATAGTTGCCGATGTCCGGAACCTTCACCGTCTGCGCCCCGCCACCGGCGGCGGGACGGGCTGGCGCCGGCGCGGGTGCCGGTTCGGCCGCGGCCTGGGCCGGCGGCTCCGCAGCGGGCGCGGCGGGAGACGACGCGGCAGTCGCGGCCGGCGCCGCCTCGTCTGCGGCAGCGGCCTCCAGCGCGCAGATCAGGTCCCCTTCGGACAGCTTGTCGCCGACCTTGACCTTGAATCCGCGGACCACGCCGGCGGCCGGCGACGGTACTTCCATCGTCGCCTTGTCGGACTCCAGCACCAGCAGCGGCTGTTCGGCCTCGACGGTCTCGCCGTCGGCCACCAGCACCTCGATCACCGGCACCCCTTCGTAGTTGCCGATGTCCGGAACCTTCACCTCGATCGTGTTGGTCATGAGTGTCCTGTTCCGTGAATATGTTGATGAAGCCGCCGAGGACTTTTGGTGTCCGTCAAGGCGCGCCGACGAGCCATGGCGGGACCATGGCGGGGAGGCGCAACGCTGGCGGGCGCAAAAAAGCCCGTCGGCCTCGCGACGATGTTCGCGTGACGGGACACGTCAGCACTTCCATGGGGCGGCGCGATCCGGCTTGATGCCGTAGATCTTGATCGCCTGCGAGACGAGTTCCGGCGAGCACAGCTTCTGCTCGGCCAGCGCCGCCAGCGCCTGCACCACGATCCAGCGGCGATCGATGCCGAAGAAGTCGCGCAATGCCGGCCGGTTGTCGGAACGGCCGAAGCCGTCGGTGCCGAGCACGTAGTACGGCAAGGGCACATAGGGCCGGATCTGCTCGGCATAGGCGCGGACCCAGTCGCTGCTGGCGATGACCGGGCCGGTCATGCCGCCGAGGCATTCGGCCACATAGTTCCGGCGCGGTGTCTCGGTCGGATGCAGCAGGTTCCAGCGCGCGGTCTCCTGTCCGTCACGCGCCAGCTCGGTGAAGCTCGGCACGCTCCAGATGTCGGAGGTCACGTCCCATTCGGCCTTGAGCAGGTCGGCCGCGGCGATGACCTCCTGCAGGATCGCGCCGGAGCCGATCAGCTGCACGTGCGCCTTGACCGGTTGCTCCTCGGAGCGCAGCAGGTACATGCCCTTGACGATGCCGTTCTCGATACCCGCCGGCATTTCCGGGTGCGCGTAGTTCTCGTTGTAGACCGACAGGTAGTAGTAGACGTCCTTGTGGTCGACGTACATCTCCTTCATGCCGTGCTGGATGATCACCGCCAGTTCATAGGCGAAGGCCGGATCGTAGCTGCGGCAGTTCGGGATGGTGCTGCTGATCAGGTGGCTGTGTCCGTCCTCGTGCTGCAGGCCCTCGCCGTTGAGCGTGGTGCGGCCGGCGGTGGCGCCGAGCAGGAAGCCACGCGAGCGCATGTCGCCCGCCGCCCAGCACAGGTCGCCGACGCGCTGGAAGCCGAACATCGAATAGAAGATGTAGAACGGGATCAGGCTCACACCATGGTTGGCGTAGGCCGTCGCCGCGGCGATCCAGCTCGACATCGCGCCGGCCTCGGTGATGCCCTCCTCGAGGATCTGGCCCTTGATGTCTTCCTTGTAGAACGCGAGCTGGTCGGCATCCTCCGGCTTGTACTTCTGGCCCACCACCGAGTAGATGCCGAGCGAGCGGAACATCGCCTCCATGCCGAAGGTGCGCGCCTCGTCGGGCACGATCGGCACCACGCGCTTGCCGATGGCCTTGTCGCGACACAGCGACTGCAGCATCTGCACGAACGCCATCGTCGTGCTGATCTCGCGTTCGCCGGTGCCGCTCAGCAGCTTCTCGAACGCCGACAGCGGCGGAATCTCCAGCGCCTCGGCGACCGGGCGCCGCGCCGGCAGCGGCCCGCCCAGCGCCTTGCGGCGGTCCTTGAGGTACTGGATCTCGGGCGAGTCCTCCGGCGGCCGGTAGAACGGGGTGTCGGCGATCTCCTCGTCCGAGATCGGAATCTCGAAACGGTCGCGGAAGGCCTTGAGCGCGTCCTCGCCCATCTTCTTCTGCTGATGGGTGATGTTCTGGCCTTCGCCGGCCTCGCCCATGCCGTAGCCCTTGACCGTCTTGGCCAGGATCACCGTCGGCGAGCCGCTGTGCTTGGTCGCCGCCGCGTAGGCCGCGTAGATCTTGTGCGGATCGTGCCCGCCCCGGTTCAGCCGCGCGATGTCCTCGTCGGACATCGTGCTGACCAGGCGCTCCAGTTCCGGATACTTGCCGAAGAAATGCTCGCGCGTGTACTTGCCGCCCTTGGCCTTGTAGTTCTGGTACTCGCCGTCCACCGTCTCGTTGAACGCCTGGATCAGCTTGCCGGACGTGTCCTGCGCGATCAGCGGGTCCCACAGCGACCCCCAGATCAGCTTGATCACGTTCCAGCCGGCACCGCGGAAGGTGCCTTCGAGTTCCTGGATGATCTTGCCGTTGCCGCGCACCGGCCCGTCGAGCCGCTGCAGGTTGCAGTTGACCACGAAGATCAGGTTGTCGAGCTTCTCGCGCGAGGCGATGTCGATCGCGCCGAGCGATTCCGGCTCGTCCATCTCGCCGTCGCCGCAGAAGCACCAGACCTTGCGCCCGGCGGTCTTGGCCAGACCGCGGTTCTCCAGGTACTTCATCAGGCGCGCCTGGTAGATCGCCTGGATCGGACCCAGCCCCATCGACACCGTCGCGAACTGCCAGAAATCCGGCAGCAGCCACGGATGCGGATAGCTCGGCAGGCCCGGCTGCAGCGCCTCCATGCGGAAGCGCATCATCTGCGCCTCGGTCAGGCGGCCTTCCAGGAACGCGCGGGCGTAGATGCCCGGCGTGACGTGACCCTGGATGTAGACCAGATCCTGCCCCTGCGGGTGGTCCACGCCCTTCCAGAAGTGATTGAAGCCGACGTCGTACAGCGTCGCCGACGACGCGAAGCTGGCGATGTGCCCGCCGATGCCGGCGTGCTCGCGGTTGGCGGCGACCACCGTCGCCATCGCGTTCCAGCGCACCATCGAGCGGATGCGCCATTCGATCGCGTGATCGCCCGGCGAGCGCTCCTCCAGATGCGGCGGAATCGTGTTGATGTATGCGGTGTTGGCCGAATGCGGAATGAAGGTGCCGCTGCGCCGCGCCGACTCGGTCAGCGCCTCCAGCAGGTAATGCGCGCGCTCGGGGCCTTCGCGCTCGAGCACCGCCTTGAGCGCGTCGAGCCATTCGGCGGTTTCGGTCGGATCGGTATCCGGGGTGTTCAGGTGTTGCATGCGGTCTCCTCGCACCGGCGGCGCGCACGAGGCGCGATCGGTTTCGGACCAATGTAGACGTGCCCCATATATATGTCCAATATATGGAAAGTACGTTATCCATATTTACTAGATATGTGACATGGAGCTGCGGCACCTGCGCTATTTCCTCGCCGTGGCCGAGGAACTGCACTTCACCCGCGCGGCCGAACGCCTCGGCATCGGCCAGCCGCCGCTGTCGCAGCAGATCCAGGCGCTGGAGCGGGAACTCGGAACCGAACTGTTCAGGCGCCTGCCGCGCGGCGTCGCGCTGACCGACGCCGGTCGCATTTTTCTCGACGACGCCCGCGCCATCCTCAAGGACGTGCAGCGCGCCACCGACCGCGTGCAGCGCGTCGCCCGCGGCGAGCTCGGCCGCATCCGCGTCGGCATGATCAACTCGGCGCCGTTCCACCCGTTCATCCCCAACGTCATCCGCGAGTTCCGTCGCCGCTATCCCGGCGTCGCGCTGACCCTGCAGGAGAACAGCACGCCGCTGCTCGCCGACGCGCTACAGAACGACCAGGTCGACATCGCCTTCGTGCGCCCGCTGATCGGCGACAGCGGCGGCCTGCTGACCCGGCACCTGTTCGACGAGGAGGTCGTCATCGCCCTGCCCAGCGGCCACGCGCTGGCGCGCCGGCGCAGCCTGCCGCTGCTGGCGCTGTCGCTGGAGCCCTTCGTGCTGTTCCCGCGCTCGGTCGGCTCCGGCCTCTACGACGAAATCATCGCCACCTGCCGCAAGGTCGGGTTCAGTCCGCGCATCGTCCAGGAGACCCTGCAGGTCACGTCCATCGTCAACCTCGTCGCCGCCGGGCTCGGCGTCTCACTGGTGCCGGCCTCGATGCAGCAGGTCCACACCGACGGCGTCGCCTACCGTCGCATCAGCGGGCCGCGCCCCAGGGCGCGCATGAGCCTCATCCACCGCGAAGACCCGGACCCGACCTCGCCGGTCAGCAACATGATCCGGCTCGCCGCCCAGATGGTGCGGACGACCAGCCCCGCGCGCAGCGGCCGATAGCGGCCCCGGCCGTCCCGTGCCGCCCCAAAAGGCAGGCGCAGGACGGACGCGTGCTCAGGCGCGGGCCTGCGACCCGACCGAATCCTCCCGGGCACTCCACTGCAGCACGAAGTCCACGAAGGTCCGGAGCCGGGTCGGGATCAGATCGCGGTCGCGATACAGCATGTTGATCACCCTTGGCGGGCCCTCCCAGTCTGGCAGCACGCTCTCGACACCGTCGATCGCGACGTCCCCGGTGAAGTTGTAGTCCGGCAACAGCGCGATGCCCTGCCCGTGACGGGCGAATTCCAGCGCCACCAGATTGTCGTCGACCGTGATCGCGGGTTCCGGCAGGACGCCCGCGACCTCCCCGCTGGACCGGTGCGTCAGCGACCAGCGCCGGATGGGGTTGCTCACGATCAGCCGGTGCCGCACCAGCTCCGCCGGGTGCGCCGGCACACCCGCCTGCCGCAGATACCGGGACGCCGCGCACAGGCGCAACCGGCTCCGCCAGACCGGCCGCGCCACCCAGTCGGCCTGCATCGGCTCGCCGGCCCGGAACGCCAGATCGAAGCGGTCCTCGGCCAGATCGGCGTTGTGGTTGGACAGGTGCAGGTCCAGCCGGATCTTCGGGTACATCTGCATGAACGCGCCGGTGCAGCGCCCGAGCCAGTTCTGCGCCGAGTTGGTCGGCGCGGCGATCCTCAGCACGCCGCACAGGCTGTGGTAGTGACGGTCCAGCCGCTCGCTGGCCTGGCTCAGATCCGCCACCAGAGGCCCGCACTGCTCCAGATACATCTGTCCGGCGCTGGTCAGACCGAAAAGATGCGCGTTGCGCTCGAACAGCCGGCAGCCGAGCTGCGTCTCCAGGCGCTTGAGCCGCCGGCTCAGCGTCGCCATCGGTACGTCCAGCTCCTTCGACGCCTGCGTCAGGCTGCTGTGCCGCGCGGTCAGGACGAACAGGCGCAGGTCGTCCAGCGAGTATCCTTGATCCATCGGATCCATCTCCCATTTATGGGATCTAATTTGCCAATTTCGCCAGTATTTTTGCAAAAACAGAATATATAGGATGCCGGCCTTCACCCGACCCACCCGAGGTGTCCCGTGCAATCCAACACCCTTGCCGTATGGCTGATGGCGGTGCTCAGCGTGTTTTTCTGGGGCAGCAACTTCAACGCCGCGGCCGTCCTCGTCGGGCACCTGTCACCGCTGTCCGCGGCCGCCGAACGCTTCACCGTGGCGATCGGGCTCATGTTGCTGTGGCGCCTGCTGCGGGGACGCCCCGAAACGCGGCTGACCGGCACGGACATCCTCGTCCTGTCGGCCCTGGGCCTGATCGGCGTGTTCGGATTCAACTTCGCGTTCTTCGAGGGCATGCGGCAGACCTCCCCGCTCAACGGCGCGCTGATCATGGCCACCAGTCCGCTGGTGACCGCCCTGCTGACCGGCTGGCTGCTGCAGACCCCGATACGCCGGCTCCAGGGCGTCGGCATCGTCGTCAGCCTGGCCGGCGTCTCGCTCGTGGTCACCGGCGGACACCTGCACGACCTGCACGTCGCCCCGGGCGATCTCGACATGATGCTGGCCTGCCTGTGCTGGAGCCTGTACTCGGTGCTCGTCAAGAAATTCGCCGGTCATGTCCACCCGATTCAGCTCACCCGCTGGACACTGGGCGCCGGGGTACTGTGCCTCTGGATCGTCGCCGCGTTCACCAGCGACCCGCTCGCCGAACTGCGGCAGCTGCCGCTGGACCACCACCTGCTGCTGGTCTACATGGCGGTTTTCGGATCGATCCTCGCATACGTCATGTTCCTCAACGCGGTCCAGGTCATCGGACCCGGCCGGATCGCGCTGGTCTTCAATCTGGTGCCCGTGTTCACGCTGATCATCGGGCTGGCCTTCGGCCACGCGCCCGACAGCGCCCAGGTGTTCGGCATGATGCTGGTCTTCGCCGGCGTGATCGTCGGCAGCGGCGCGCTCAACGGCCTGGTCCCAAGTCGGCGCCTGGTGGCGGACACCTAGACCGGCGCCGGCGCAGTCCGCACCACGGCCGGGCGGACCAGAAAACCGCCCGGCCGTTTGTCGCCGCCCGCCGTTCCGAAGCCACGCTGACGGGACCACCCCGGCGGCACGCGACGACGCCCCGCGCAAGGTGCCTTGCGTCACGGCCGGCACCGCCGCGACCGGTTAGGCTGCGCCGGATCGCAACCGGAAGTCCCGCCAGTGACCCAGCGCCACCTGATCGTCCTCGGCATCCTGATCCTGCTCGTCCCGCTGGTGTGGCTGGCGGACCGGCACCTGCTCGCTCACAAGGGCGGCTTCTTCCCGGTGGACTTCAGCGGCGTGCTGATCGGCGCCTACGGCATCTGGCTGGCGCTGCACATCGCGCTCAGCAGCCTGTGGGTCGCCCGCATGCAGCCGGAACGGCTCTTCGCCGCCCATCTGGGCTGCGGCCTCGCCGCCGCCGCGCTGCTGATCGCCGGCACCCTCGCCTATGGCTGGATCGACCGCCTGCGCTCCGCGCGCAGCCACGCCGCACGCATGGAACAGCGCGCCGCCCTCCATGACCGGATCGAACTGCTGCGCTGGTGGCACATCCCGGATGCCGGGCGCCCGCAGGCGATTCACGCCCGGGTCCGCCTGCGCCAGCCCGGTCGCTTCGCCGCCCATGCCGAAGGCCGCAGCGGCGAACCGGACGACGTGCAGGTCTTCGCCGGCGAACTCGACGCCCAGCTCCAGATCCCCGAGCCCGGCATCGTCGACTGCGTGCTGCCGCTGACCTACTACGCCGACCGCACGGCGACCGACATCTCGCTGCGCTTCTACCTGTTCGAAAAACCCACCGGCCCCGGCGCCGGCGACCTCAGCAAGACCTACCTGGCCAGGCCGACGACCCGCGACGACGGCCGGACGTTCTACGCCCCGCTACCGGCGCCATCCGCGCCCTGAAGACACCGTTCATCCCGCACGCTTGCTCACCGCGGACATCCGGCGTGTAATGCCACAAAGCGCTGACGCCCGGCTTCGATCTCAAACCCGTGAAGCACTGTTCAGGAACGACAGGTGCGGGGAGGCTTTATGGCAGAGATGCCGCACATCCGTTCGATTGCAGGTAGGCTCCGAGTGGGACCGTGTACACACTCGTCCGGTACACGCAAGCCGTATTTCACGGGCCATTCATCACCGCTGAATTCGTGTCGTGCTTCATGGAATGAGTATTTATATAAGCAGTATTGAAAACCCGTGGTCATTACAGGAAACAATCTAGTGTCTGCTACGGCTGACATCTGGGAACCCGCTGAACAAATCGCCAAGCGGAGACGTCAGATCGATTGGGAGGGATTTCATGAGCCATTGGACATCAGCGCAAACCTCGGCCCTTGCGAACGTGGAGGCATCTCTGCGCACAGTCGAAAGCATCTTGAGCTTCGTCAAAGATGGCCAGGGAAAGCCATCAAAGGGTGAGAGGGCGCTGTTCGCCGCTGCTGTAGTATTTCTTTATGGACT
The DNA here is from genome assembly GCA_028698335.1 of Nevskiales bacterium. GTDB lineage: Bacteria > Pseudomonadota > Gammaproteobacteria > Nevskiales > Nevskiaceae > Solimonas. The sequence goes on from JAQVDP010000008.1 coordinate 183,666, forward strand.
TTGGGAAAACTACGTCGAGCAGCTTGCGATAGAGCTAGTAACGAAAGTATCTGGGCAGCTCAGCCCCGACAAGGTTCCTGAGATTATTAGAAAGCAGCTCGAAAAGAAGGGCACTTGGGAACTGGCGGTTCATCCCGGATGGAAGTCGCTTTGGGTCGAGAACGTAAAGCGCATGGCCATCGGCGACGACGGAGAGTCGTTTGGCATGAACACCGCTCGCGCTGGGCAAGTGAAGAATCTTCTAATAAATGCCGGCGCAACTGATCCATTTGAGAACATATCCAATGACATCATCCCAGCCCACTTGGCCGTTTCCAACATCACAGAAGCCGTGAATAAGCTCGTCGAACTACGCGGCGAAATCGTTCACACCGGCACTGTTCCATCGACCCTAAGAAAGCACCACGTCAAGGACTGGAAGGTCTTCGTTAAAGATTTGGTGGAGTGTCTGGACGCTAACTGCCGAGCTCAATGCAAGACACTTCTGCGCTAAACACCTTGCAGGGAAGATTGTTGATCCACGGATCCGCCTGCCGCAAGCGTGATCCTGATGGCACACCGAACCCACACCCCGATCCCCTCGCGCATGAGCAGCCGACTGAAATCACCGGGCCATCGGGCATGACCGCAACCGCGGACAACGCCGTGCACATCCCCCTCCGCTGATGCACCGAGGTTCGGCGCAGCGGCATCGCGGTGCCGGCGCCCGGTATGCTGTGCGCCTCCATGCCCGCACCATCCCATATCTCCGCCACGCGTCTGGTCATGCTCACCGCCGCGACCATGCTGGCGTTCGCGGCGAATTCGCTGCTGTGTCGGGAGGCGCTGGCCTCGGGCAGCATCGGCCCGGCCAGCTTCACGCTGCTGCGCATCGCATCCGGCGCCGCGGTGCTCGGGCTGCTCGCGGCGCATCGGACCCGATCCTTCCGCGTGGGCGGCGGCTGGCGTGCAGCGGCGGCGCTGTTCGCATACGCGGCGGCGTTTTCGTTTGCCTACACCCATCTCAGCGCCGGCACCGGGGCATTGCTGCTGTTCGGCGCCGTTCAGACCACGATGATCGTCTGGGGCCTGTGGTCGGGCGAGCGCATCAACGCACCGCAGCTGGCGGGGGCGCTGGCCGCGGGGGCCGGACTGGTCTGGCTGCTGCTGCCGGGCGTGACCGCGCCACCCGTGGGAGATGCCGCGCTGATGCTCGGCGCGGGAGGTGCTTGGGGGGTCTATTCGCTGCTGGGCCGCGGGGGCCGGCAGCCGACGGTGGCGACTGCGGGCAATTTCATCCGCGCGGTGCCGATGGCCGTGCTCGCATACCTGCTGTTCGGCCAGGCGGAACGCAGCAGCGGCATCGGCATCGCCTATGCCGTGGCGTCGGGCGCGCTCGCATCCGGCATGGGATACGCGCTCTGGTATTCGGTGCTGCCGGCGCTCAAGGCCACCACCGCCGCCACCGTCCAGCTCAGCGTGCCGGTGATCGCGGTGTCCGGCGGCTTCGTCCTGCTGGGCGAACCCGTCACCTCACGACTGCTCGTTGCCGCCGTCGCCGTGCTCGGCGGCATCGCCGCGTTCGTCATGTGCAGGAACCGCGAGCCCGCCGCCTGAGCCGATAGCGCCGGTCGCGCGGAATGCCGCCTTGACCAGCACAACCGACACGACCCTCATCCACCCGACACGGATTCCGTCCCAATGACCTGGCCACTCGAATACCAACGCGCCGCACAGGACTTCGAACGCTTCATGCTCGCCGCCCGCGACGCGTCGGGACTGGCGACGACGAACATGGCCTGGACCATGACGCAGGGCGTGCTGCTGACATTCAGACGGCGATTGTCGGTGCGCGACGCCATCGCGTTCGCCAATGTGCTGCCGCCGCTGCTCCGCGCCCTGTTCCTGGACGACTGGAACCCCGACGAGCCACCGGCGCCGTTCGGCTCCCGCGAGGATCAGACGCGGGAAGCGCAGTCGTTGCGCGCCGAACACAATTTCTCGCCGGACCATGCCATCGAGGCCGTCGCCACCGCCTTGCATCAGTGCGTGGACGCAGCGACCCTGGAGCGCGTCCTGGACCGACTGCCACCGGAGGCCAGGGCGTTCTGGGCGGTGCCGGCACCCGGGGCGCGGCCGGCCGGCGGCGGCTAGAAATTCCCGTTGCGCATGACCCGGCCGTTGCAGGGCGGATCGCCGATCCACCCTGAGGGGCTCAGGTTCGGCCGACGGCTCCGCTGCGCTAATCCGCCTTGCCCGGCCGGGGCAAGTCCACGTCGGCGCCGCGACTGATCGGCGGCGACTCGCGCAGTTTTTCTGCCGCGGCAAGCATCTGCTGGCGCTTCCAGTCGCGGTGTTCGCGCATGATGGTCAGCACCTCTTCAGGATCGTCGGTCAGCCGGATGATGGAGAGATCCTCCCCGGCGACCGTCCCCTGCTTGAGCATGGTGCCTCTGACCCAGTCCACCAATCCGCCTTAGTAGTCGCTGCCGAACAGGACGAGGGGCATCGAATAGATCTTGTGCGTCTGCATGAGCGTCAGGGCTTCAAAGAACTCGTCCAGCGTGCCGAAGCCGCCCGGCATACAGACGTAGCCCATCGAGTACTTGACGAACATCACCTTGCGGGCGAAGAAGTAGTGGAACTGCAGCGCCAGATCCTGAAACGGATTGGGGTGCTGTTCCACCGGCAGGGAGATGTTCAGCCCGACCGACCGGCCGTGTACGTCGTAGGCCCCTTTGTTGGCGGCTTCCATGAGCCCCGGACCGCCGCCGGTGATGATGGTAAAGCCATTGCGGGCCAGCAGCTGCGCGATGGTTTCCGCCTGCCGATAGTAGGGACTGTTCTCCTCCAGCCGGGCGGAACCGAATATGGAGACCGAAAATCCCAGCTGGGAAAGTTTGTCGAAACCTTCGATGAACTCGCTGATGATGCGGAACATCCGCCAGGATTCGTCGCCTTTCAGGTCTTCGATCATTGCGAATTTCCCCGTTTACCGAGCAGCGGTCCGACCCGTACCCCGAGCTGGCAGCATACACCGCGACAGCAGACGAATTCCCAGCGATCGCGACGCAGTGCATCGCGCAAGGAGCGACATGACTCTCTTTTCCCGGGACGTGTATTACGTCCGGATCTCACCTGACCTGATCGTGTGCCGCAATGTCACGGCGGGGCTGGAACATCGGCAGCCGGCCTCGACGCCTTTCACGACTCAGCGCCTGCTGGTCGCCTCGTTTCAACCTGCCGTCGAGACGCTGCGCACCGCATTGCGCAGGACCCACAGGCGTTCCCTGCTGCGGCCGGCGATGCTGCTGCATCCGCTGGAACGGATCGACGGCGGACTCAGTGCAATCGAGACGCGCGTGCTGGTCGAGCTTGCGGCCAGTGTCGGCGCCGCCACTTGCGTCGTGCATGTCGGGCCGGAGCTGTCGGATCGCGAAGTGATCGCGCGGATCGATGGTGCAGCCCGCTCGAATCGCTGAGCGCCGGCGCGCCGGCGCTTACTGGATCCGGACCGGCATCCGCCGCGGGCCCCAGGTGCCGGCGGGGCCGTCGAACACGCCGGGGATACGGTGGCCGCAGTGCGTGCAGCTGCCGTCGTCGGTGAGGCCGTATTCGCCGATGCTGTAGGCGTCGCGCTCGATCACCCGCGCCTGGCAGTGCGGGCAATAGGTGCTGCCGCCTTCGCGGTCGTGCACGTTGCCGGTGTAGACGTAGTTGAGCCCGTGATCAAGCGCAATCTTGCGGGCACGGGCAAGCGTCGATCCCGGAGTCGGCGCCGCATCGCGCATCTTGTAGTCGGGATGGAAGGCGGTGAAGTACAGCGGCACGTCGGGCCCGAGCTGGTCGGCGATCCAGCGGCACTGGCTTTCAAGCTCGGCGTCGCTGTCGTTCTGCCCCGGGATCAGCAGGGTGGTGATCTCGAGCCAGACGTCGGTGTCGTGCCGGAGGTACAGCAGGGTGTCGAGCACGGCGCCGAGTTCGGCACCGCAGACGTGCTTGTAGAAACGTTCGTTGAAGGCCTTGAGGTCGACGTTCGCGGCGTCCATGTGCGCGTAGAACTCGCGACGCGCGTCCGGGCTGACGTAACCGGCGGTGACGGCGACCGGACGGATGCCGAGCTCGCGCGCGGCGTCGGCGCAGTCCACCGCGTACTCGAGAAAGATCACCGGATCGTTGTAGGTGAAGGCGATGCTGCGGCAGCCAAGCCGCTGGGCGGTCTGCGCGAGTTGCTCGGGCGCGGCATGGCCGGACAGCAGATCGGTCTCGCGCGCCTTGGAGATGTCCCAGTTCTGGCAGAACTTGCAGGCGAGATTGCAGCCGGCGGTGCCGAAGGACAGCACGCTGGATCCGGGGAGGAAGTGATTCAGCGGCTTCTTCTCGATCGGATCGACGCAGAAACCGCTGGAGCGGCCGTATGAGTAGAGCCACATCTGATCCTGCTCGCGGCCGCGCACGAAGCACAGCCCGCGCTGGCCTTCGTGCAGCCGGCATTCGCGCGGGCAAAGGTCACACTGCAGGCGGCCGTCGGGCAACAGCCGCCAGTAGCGGCCGGGTACCGTATTGACGTCCATGTGCCATTGATGGGGCCGAATCCTTGCATTTCAAGGAAGCGCACCCCATTTTCCGGGTCATGGAGACCCGCACGCCCGCAGTCGCCGGACTGTTCTACCCTGCCGCCGCCGAGGCGCTGCGGCGGGAGGTGGACGGCTACCTGGCCACGGCCGCGGCGCCACCGCCGGGCGAGGCGCCGCACGCGCTGATCGTGCCGCATGCCGGCTACCGCTATTCGGCCACCGTCGCCGCCAGTGCCTATGCGCTGCTGCGCGGCCACCGCTACCGCCGCGTCGTACTGATCGGCCCGGCGCATCGCGTGGCGTTTCGCGGCATCGCGCTGCCTGGCGCCAGTCGCTTCGATACGCCGCTCGGCAGCGTGACGCTGGATACGGATCTGATCGATCGTCTGGTCGCATTGCCTGAGGTCGTCCGGCGCGACGACGCCCATGCGCTCGAGCATTGCCTGGAGGTCCAGCTTCCGTTCCTGCAGGTACTGCTGGCGGACTTCCGGCTGGTCCCCGCGGTGATCGGCGCGGCCTCCCCGCAGGCGGTCGAGGCCTTCCTCGACGCGGCCGTGGAGACCGACACCCTGGTCGTCGTCAGTACCGATCTGTCGCATTTCCACGACGCGGCGACGGCGCGGCGGATCGACGCCCGCACCGTCGGGCGCATCGAGGCACTGGCGACCGATCTCGCCGGCGACGAGGCCTGCGGCGCGATGGCCCTCAACGGCTTCCTGCGCTATGCCGCCCGCCGCCACTGGCGCGTGGCGCGGCTGGACGTGCGCAACTCCGGGGACACCAGCGGCGACGACAGCCGGGTGGTCGGTTATGGCAGCTTCGCCGTGGTCTGAACGCGTGCAGAACCCCACCCCCGTACAGCTGTCGGAACACACGCCGGCCCAACGCCGGGCGCTGCTGGACGTGGCCCGCGCCAGCATCCGCCACGGTCTCGATCACGGCGCCCCGCTCCGGGACTTCCCCACCGCGACCGACCCGATGCTGCGGCTGCCGCGGGCAAGCTTCGTGACCCTGCATCGTGCATCGCGGCTGCGTGGCTGCATCGGCGAACTCGAAGCCCGCCGGCCGCTGATCGAAAGCGTCGCCCACAACGCCTGGGCCGCGGCCTTCCGCGATCCGCGTTTCCCGGCGCTGCGCGAAGACGAATTCGAGACCCTCGACATTCACGTCTCGGTGCTCTCGCCGCCCGTCGCCATTGGCGCCGACAGCGAGCCGGAACTGCTGGCGACGCTGCAGCCCGGCGTCGATGGCGTGCTGCTGCGGCAGGGCCACCACAGCAGCACCTTTCTGCCCCAGGTCTGGGAACAGCTTCCGGAGCCCGCCGATTTCCTGCGGCACCTGCGCCGCAAGGCCGGACTGCCCGACCCCTACGACGCCAGCGCCACATACCTCCGCTACGGCGTCGAGGCCTTCGGCGAGGACTGAGGCCGGCGCGCCGATCAGGGGGCGGTTTGCCCCGGACGCCGACGAGGCGTTAAATCCGAACGGACAGACCGCTACGGATGGGGGCGTACTCGGCATCCGCAGTCGCAACCGTTTCCTGGCATCTCGTTCCAGCGGATGGTGAGATGAATCGAAGAGCACGTCGTCCAACCCGTCGCATGGTGCTGACCGCAACGTTTGCGGCCGTTGCGGCGATACTGATCCTCGCGTTTGGTCGCTACTTCAGGTACCGGCATGAGCTGGTCGTCGTCAATGACGGCCCGGGCGGCATCATCCTGCTGGATATTCCCGCTGCCGATTTTCGCGATAACGGCAAGCGGCCTGATGTGGTTCGCTTACCCCCTGCCAAGCCCCATCGACGCATCTTCGGTAGCAGCGATGTCTTCTCCAACGACGCGCACCTATTTCCGGACGAAGCGACCCTGATCTGGCAGCTCGCCGACGTCAGTCATTGTGACGAAAAGCCGCTTTACCAAGGATGTGTCTTCACGCCCATTCCGGGAAAGGTCTATCGCAAACGGCTCAACCTCAAGGCGATGCGCGCGTCTGCTGCAGGCCAACTCGCCGGACGATCGGCCGGATTCGGCAACGGCAGGATCACCCTGGTGACGGAGATCCGCATTCGGGAGGACGAAATCAAAGTCGGCGTTCGCAACAGTCGTTTCGGTGGCATTTCGTGGAACTAGCCGCGATGAAAAGACTGCCTTTCCGGATACCGGCACTCCTCGTGTGCATGATGACGCTGACCGCATGCAGGGAGAGCCTGACCGAAACCGCGTACAGCGAAGACTTCATCAAGGACGAGGGGACCGGCGAGGCAAGCGGCGAGCTGCAGCTCGAAGGCTTTCTGTCGCCAGTCTGGATCCGCAACTCCGACGACATCAATGTCGGCGGGTTTGGCTACGGTACGCCCCAACCACTTCCAAAACTGGCCCTGGAACCCGGCCAATACCGGCTGTGGGTGACGGGAGCAGCGATCGGGAAAGTCACCATCGAAACCGGAAAGATCAGCATCGTCGATGCACGGCGATATCTGGCAACACTCCACGTCAGGAACAGCCGCCAGCCTGTCTACATCAGGAACCTGATCACGGGATCCTGGACGCATGAGCTGTTCCCGAACTTCCCCATCATGCAACTCCCCCCGGGCAAGTACGAGATTCGCGTCGGACACAACAACTGGAAGGATCGCCCGGATCTCATCGTTAAGCTCAATGCCGGCGACAACAAAGCCATCGACGTTGACCAGCACTTTGGCTTTGTCGACGTAGAAGCCCCGGACGTCGGCTGGAGCATTGCCGACTCAAATGGCAAAGGCGTCCATTGCTGCACGCTCAAGCCGGGAACCTACGGCCTCATCGTCGAAGGACAGCGGGTAGATGACTTCGAAGTACGCCGGGGGTCGGTAACCCCGCTCCCGATCGCCCCCCTTCTGGGTAGCATTCGAGTCACCGGCCCGAGGGTCGGTGATATCGACATGACGGGGCGCCTTGTGTTCACCCCACATCAAGAAGACGAATCGGACGCTCGCCATCTCTACCTTCAGCCGGACGAAGAGCGGACGCTCATCGCACCGCCCGGGCGCTATTCGGTGAGATACGAACACTCCCCTCTCAAAGGCGGAACCGATATCGCAACCATTGAAGTTCGCGCCAATGCCGAAACCACCCTTGATCTCGGAACATACCTTGCCCGGATCAGGATTCGGAACCTCGACAACCGCTACGGTCTGGTCTCGATCAGCGCGGACGACGAAGCCGGAGACAGCGCCACGCTTCATGATGACCGGATGCTTTGGCTCAAACCCGGTCGATACACGCTATACAAAGGACAAAAGCCGCTTCGCACGCTGACCGTGGAAGCCGGAAAAGTCATCGAACTCGACGTGAGCCGCCTGTAAGCGCGGCCAGCAGCACTCGTACAGAGCGGCCCGCCCCTGCGCATGCACAAACGCCGGCCGGATCACTCCGGCGGCGTGTACCCGGCGTCGAGCGCGGCCTGCACGAGCTGCTGCCATTCCTCGACATGCTCGGCGTGGCGCTTCTGCACCTCGGCATAGCGTTCCGCCGGGAAGCTGGTCTGTGCCGCCGCGAGCTGGGCCGAGCAGGCCAGGCCGTAGGAGGCGTCGTCCGGCACGTCGAAAGCCGGTGCGTCCGTGTTAGGCGGCACGCTGAAGTCCAGCACCTCGGTGAAATTCATCGACGTGGTCCCGCGTGCGCCCAGCGGCGCAAAGCCGAAGCGCCACGCGATCATGTTGAGGATCGAGTTCGGATCGAGCTGGCGCTTTTCGATGTAGCCGCGTCGCACCCGCGGCCCGAGCGCGACGCAGGGCACGCGGAAGCCGAGCCGGCCGTCGTTGCCGGTGGCCTTGAATTCCTCGTAGGTCACCGGCGCCAGCGGCGGCACCACGTGATCGTAGAAACCGCCCCATTCGTCGTAGTTGATGATGAACAGCGTCCGCTCCCACTGCGGCCCGGTGCGCAGCGCGTCGTAGACAGTGTTCATCAGCACCTGCCCCTTGCGGATGTCCGCCATCGGGTGGTCGTCATTGGACGTGCCCGCGCCTTCCCCGAGCATCGCCGGGTCGATGTAGCTGACGTCGGCGAGGTTGCCGTTCTTGGCGTCGTCGAGAAAACGGTCGAACGGCAGGATGTTCTCGACGCCGGGGTTGTGCCCGCCGAACTCCAGGCTCACCAGCGCCCAGCCGGCGAGATCACCGTAGTAGTAACGCCCCGTGCGCCCCACGCTCTTGAGCGCGTCCCAGACGGTGGCCTGCGAGAAGAAGGTGATGTCGTTGTTGATCTTGTCGGTCTGGCCGGCGTGCATGTAGTAGCGGTTCGGCTGGGTCGGACCGAGGATGCCGCTGAAGTAGCGGTCGCACAGGGTCCAGTTTTCGACCACGCCCTTGAAGAACGGCAGGCTGTCGGCGGTGTAGTAGCCGATCGGAAAACGGTCGCCGACCGGCTGGGTCAGCAGGAAGCCGTCCATCTTGCCGTCGTTCAGATGCGTCCGCCCACCGTTGTAGCTGTGCGACGGATCGGCGTTCGCACAGCCCTGGAAGTCCGGCGCCAGATCGTAGGCACTCTGCGGATTGCCGTCGCTGTCGAGCAAGGTCAGGTCCGGACGCATCACGTCGGCGCCGGGCACCCAGCTGAAGTAGTGGTCGAACGAACGGTTCTCCATCATCAGCACGACGATGTGATCGATGCCGGAATCCTCCGGATTCGGCAGCACCGACGCCTTCGCGCCTTCGTCGGAGCTGGAACCGTCGCAGGCCGCCAGCCCCGCGGCACCGGCCGACGCGGCAATGCCGGCCAGCAACTTGCGGCGAATCGGGTCGACGGGTTTTTTCGAATCTTTGGGAGCCACGGGCACATATCCGGAAAGGGAGGAGGAACTTTCAAGGATATGAAGCCGGGATGACAGGCCATTGAAGTCGAGGCCGCGATACGCGCATGAATGCGTAGGCCGTACCCGGCTTGGCATGCACGGCGCATCTCTGCACCCGGCAGGGGAAATCCCGACACGCGCCAGATACTGGCTCGTGCCGATCGGATTTCGCGCAGAACCAGCTGAGTCTCCGCTCCAGCCACAATGGCGTCAGACTACGGAAATGAGCAGCTCAATGGCGGAAGGGCAGCGCGCCTTCGAATACGCCCGCCACGTCGCCGCTCCCGGCGGCGTAACACTCCGGCTGAAGCTATCCTCCGAGACCGGAGCCGAGGTCGGCGTAGGCATTGCGCAGGTCGCGCTTGAGAATCTTGCCGCTGGCATTCTTGGGCAGGCTGTCGACCACTTTCACCAGCTTCGGCGCCTTGTATCCCGCCATGCGTTCGCGGCAGTACTGCAGGATCTCGGCTTCCGCGATCGACAGCCCCGGCCGCGGAACGATGACGGCCATCACGGCCTCGATCCACTTGGGATGCGCGACGCCAAACACCGCGACTTCCGACACGGCGGGATGCGTGAAGATGATCTCCTCGACCTCGCGGCTGGCCACGTTCTCGCCGCCGGTCTTGATCATGTCCTTCTTGCGGTCGACGACGGTGAGGTATCCCTCCTCGTCCATCACGCCCAGATCCCCGCTGTGAAACCAGCCGTTGCGGAACGCTTCCGCGGTCTTCTCCGGATTCTTCCAGTAGCCGAGGGTGATATGGGGGCTGCGATGCACGATCTCGCCGACGGTGCCCGGCGGCACGGGCCTGTCGTCGTCGTCGACCACCCGGGTTTCCACGTTGATCGCCGGGCGCCCTGCCGAGCCGAGCTTCCGCATCTGGTCCTCGGGCTTGAGCACGGTCGCCACCGGTGACATCTCGGTCTGGCCGTAGAAGTTGAACAGGCGGATGCCGGGAATGCGGGCGTGCAGCTCCTTGATGATTTCGACCGGCATGATCGAGGCGCCGTAGTAACCCCGCCTGAGCGTCGAAAGATCCGTCTTGTCAAAATCCGGATGGCGCAACAGCGCGATCCAGACCGTGGGCGGGCAGAACAGCTTCGTGACCTTTTCCTCGGCGATGGTCTTGAGCAGGGTCGCGGCGTCGGGCGCCGGCAGCACGATGCTCGTCGCGCCCAGATACAGATCCGGCGTCAGGAAACAATCGAGCTGGGCGCAGTGGAACAGCGGCAGCGAATGGATCTCCACGTCCGCCGCACTCATTTCGCCATCGGCGATGCAGCTGGTGTAGTGCGCGTACAGGCTGCGGGCCGACAGGAGCGCGCCCTTCGGACGCGACTCCGTTCCGCTCGTGTACAGCATCTGCACCGGCGCATCGTCTTCGACGTCGACATCCGGCTCGGTCGCGTCCGCATGCGTCATCCAGTCCTGCACGCACTCCCAGCCCTCGGGCACACCCTCCAGCTTTTCGCGAATGGCGCCGCGTACCTTGAGCGCCACGCCGGCCTGCCCGATCGCGGCATCGGCGGTACCCGCGAGCGCATCCTCGACGACCATGCCCACGGCCTCGGCGTTTTCGAGGATGTAGGCGATCTCGCCGGCGTTGAGCATGAAGTTGATCGGAACCACCACCGCACCGAGGCGGGCCAGCGCGAAGCGGATGACGACGAAAGCGTGATTGTTGTGGGACAACAGCGCCACGTGGTCGCCCTTCGTCACGCCGCGCTCCGCCAGTGCGTTGGCCGTCCGGTTCACCGTCTCGTCGAGCTCGGCGAAGGTCTGGCGCAGATTCCCGTAGACCAGGGCGGTCTTTCCAGGATCGCGCGCCGCGCTGCGCCGCAGCAGGTCACCGAGCCGGTGACCGCGAGCGCTCGCGATCATTGCATTAACGCCAGTTTCGGAAGCGGGCATATCAGTCTCCTAACAGCTGATAGAGATGGAACGGCGGAGCCCGCAGCGCAACTGCGAACAACCGGTCTATCGGCAGTTCTCACATCGCAGCGCGGCTCTGGCTCTTGTTGTTCTATCGCCTTGCCGACACGTTTTGCTGCGGATGCGCCTGCCCGTTCCCTGTAACACCCAAGCTCCCAGTCCCGGCCGCTCCTCAACGGGCCGGGGGCACAACGTATAGCGGACCGAACTGTAGCAGGTCTCTCGCTTTTTCGGACTGACGATCCGCTGCGCCGACAGGCGAGCCTCTCCTGGCCCGCTTCAGAATGCGACGACTCCATCCCCGACTAACGTGGATATCCGTCCCTTGCAGGCTGGTAACGACCTGTCGCGCGGCGCCCACCGCACACGCGGCTCAACCCATCTGACCCGCAACGCAAGAGCGCCGGGCGACGTGCGCACACATCGCCCGGCCCGTTGCGCTTACATCAGCGGGTCTGCTGATAGGTCGTGGCTTCGAACTCGAGGAACAGCGGCAGCGCCTTGACGTCGGCGAACGGCAGGATCTGGGTCAGCAGCACACCGCCGATCCCCTGGCTCGGATCGATCCAGTAGTAGGAGTTGGCGAGGCCCGCCCACATCAGGCTGCCGGCGGAGCGGCCGGTCGGCAGCGGCCTGGTGTTGATGAGGAAGCCGAGACCCCACTTGTGCGGAATCTCGGGCGGCAGGGGCATGTCGTTGGTGAACATGGGATTGGCGCTCTTGATCGAGGGCACGTCCATGTCGCCGATCTGGTTGCTCGCCATCTGCTCGACGGTCTCCGGCCTGAGGATCTGCCGGCCGTCGAGCGAGCCGCCATTGAGCAGCATGCGCACGAACTTGAGGTAGTCGCCGACGGTACCGTAGAGACCGCCGCCGCCCATCTCGAACTCGGGTTCCTGCGGCACCTCCAGATCCATCGGCGCGAGGCCGCCTTCCGGCAGGCGCGCATGGATGGTGGCGAGGCGCGCGCGCATGTCGTCACGCAGCTTGAACGCGGTGTCGCTCATGCCGAGCGGGCCGAGCACGTTCGCGCTCAGATACTCGCCGAGCTTCTGGCCGCTCGCGGCCTCGACCAGACGACCGACCCAGTCGGTGCTGACACCGTAGGACCACTGCTCGCCGGGGTCGAACAGCAGCGGCAGACGGATGCTGTCGAGCGCGCAGGAGATGAAGCCCGGCGCGCCGGTGGCGGTCTGGAAGCGCTGCACCTCTTCGCTGAGGAACTCGTAGCTGTAACCCGCGGTATGGGTCAGCAGATGATGCAGGGTGACGGGCTGGCGGGGCGCACGCAGCTGCGGCTGGCCGTCGGCATCGAAACCGTCCAGCACCCTGGCATCGGCAAGTTCCGGCAACCACTTCGAAGCCGGACTGTGCAGATCCAGCTTGCCCTGCTCGACGAGCTGCATCGCCGCCGTGGACGTCAGCGCCTTGGTCATCGACGCGATCAGGCCGACCGTGTCCGTATTCATCGCCGCGCCCGATCCGACGGCCCGCTCACCGAATGCGCCTTCGTACAGGGTGCCGTTGCGGTCGGTCACCATCGCCACCACGCCGGGCACGCCGTTGGGCCCAACCGCCCGCTGCAACACGCTGTCGAGCGCCTGCTTCATTGTCATGCTGTGTTCTCCTCGCTTGTATTGAATCGACCCCGCCGGCAGCGGAACACGCCGCCGGCGGGGCCGGAGCTACGGGTGCGTCAGGCGGCCTGCGCGGCCGGCTGGTCGCTCATCGACGCCAGCCTGGGCTCGAACTCGAGATTGCCGTCGTCGACCGGCTGCTCGAGCAGCATCGGACGATCACGCTCGTAGTTGTGCAGCACCCGCCACGGCAGGTCGCGGCCCTGGCGCGGCAGCACGGCCGCGCCGCGCTGGACGTAACCGGAGCTGAGCGAGCCGAGGATCGATTCGTCCTGCACCTCGCCGGCCGGCGCCCGGGCGGTGGCGACCTCGTAGCCGTTCTTGTCCATGAACTTGAGCAGGCGGCAGATGTATTCCGACGCGATATCCGCCTTCAGCGTCCACGGCGCATTGGTGTAGCCGATGATCCACGCCATGTTCGGCACGTTCTGCAGCAGCGTGCCCTTGTAGGTCATCAACTCGCCGGTGTTCTGCACCTGGCCGTCGACGCGCAGGTCGACGCCGCCGAACACCTGGATCTGCAATCCGGTGGCGGTGATGATGATGTCCGCCTCCAGCTCCTTGCCGGACTTGAGCAGGATGCCTTTCTCGGTGAAGGTCTCGATGTGATCGGTCACGACCGACGCCTTGCCGCTCTTGATCACCTTGAACAGATCGGCGTCGGGCACCGCGCACAGGCGCTCGTCCCAGGGGTTGTAGCTGGGCGTGAAGTGGCGCATGTCGAAGCCTTCGCCCAGCTGCTTGCGCACGCCGGAGAGCAGCCACGCGCGCACCTTGCCGGGCCAGCGCTTGGCGGCCTTGTAGATCGTGCGCTGCAGGAAGATGTTGCGCTGGCGCGCGAAGGCGTAGACCCAGCGCTCCGGCAGGAAGCGGCTCAACGTCTCGGAGACCTTGTCGTAGCCCGGCACCGAGAACACATAGCTCGGCGAACGCTGCAGCATCGTCACGTGCGCGGCATCGTCGGCCATCGCCGGCACCAGCGTCACCGCCGTTGCGCCGCTGCCGATCACCACGACGCGCTTGCCGCTGTAGTCGAAGTTCTCCGGCCAGTGCTGCGGATGGATGCAGGTACCCTTGAAACGCTCGACACCCGGGAACTTGGGCAGGTAGCCCTGATCGTAGTTGTAATAGCCGGTGCAGCTGACCAGGTAATTGCAGGTGTAGGTGCGCGTCTCGCCGGTCTCTTCCTCGAGCGCGGTCAGCGTCCAGCGATGGCGTTCGCTCGACCAGTCGGCACTGGTGATCTTGAGTCCGTACTGGATCTTCTTGTCGACGCCGTACTCGCGCGCCGTGTCCTTGACGTAGTTGCGGATCGACTCGCCGTCCGCCAGCACCTTGAGCGCGTTCCAGGGCCTGAACTTGTAGCCGAAGCTGAACATGTCCGAGTCCGAGCGGATGCCGGGATACCGGAACAGATCCCAGGTGCCGCCGATGGACTTGCGCCGCTCCAGGATCCCGACCCGCTTCTCCGGGCAGTCGATCGCCAGATGGCAGGCCATGCCGATGCCCGACAGACCGGCACCGACGATGAGGACGTCGTAATGAGTCTGCACGCCTGATCTCCTCTCATATGAATAAACCGTCGCCGCAGTATGGCGGCTGCCGCGACCGTTGTACTTGACATTTTGAGACAGAGTTTGAACATTTCGAGACATGACGGCGATGGTGCGGGCCAGCGGATTGCGGGGGTACGGCGCCCTGATGCGGCAGCTCGGGGCTGATCCCGCGCGCCTGCTGGAGCGCTATCGCATCGACGAATCGGCATTGGCAGATGAGGACGCGCTGCTGCCGCTGCGCGCGGTCGTGCACCTGCTGGAGGCCAGCGCGGCGGCCACCGGTTGCGACGACTTCGGCCTGCGCATGTCGCACCGGCAGGACATCAGCGTGCTCGGCCCGCTGGCGATCGTGATGCAGAACGCGCCGACGGTGCGCGCGGCGATGAACGACGCCTCGCGCTACATGTTCGTGCACAGCCCCGGGCTGGTCGTCTCCCTGCACGAACAGAGCACGGTCGCCGGCCCGGATTGCGCGGAGCTGCGCTTCGAACTCGGGCTCAGCGGTCAGCCGGCGCAGCGCCAGACCTTCGACCTGTGCATCGGCGACATCCATCACATGATCCAGTTGCTCGGCGGCGAGCACTACGCCCTGCGCACGGTCACGCTGCCGCACACGCCGCTGGCACCGGTCGGCGTGTACCGGCGCTTCTTCGGCGTGCCGGTGCTGACCGATCAGCTCCACGGCGGCCTGCATTTCGAGCGCAGCACCCTCGACGCCGACCTGCGCGCGGTCAACCACTCGCTGCGCCGCCTGGCGATGGACTACCTGACCCAGCAGTTCGGCTCGCCGGCGCAGACTCTGTCGGCCCGCGTGCATCAGGCGCTGCGCCGCACCCTGGGCACGCCGCAGAACAGCAAGACCGCGATCGCCGCGCTGCTCGGCGTGCATCCGCGCACGCTGCAGCGCCACCTCAAGCAGGAAGGCAGCAGCTACGAGGCGATCCGCGAACAGGTGCTGCAGGACACCGCGCTGCGCTACCTGCGCGAGACGCGTGTGCCGATGAGCCAGCTCGCCGGGCTGCTCGGATTCTCGGAGCAGTCGGCGATGACGCGCTCGTGCCGTCGCTGGTTCGGCAAGACGCCTTCGGCGATCCGCCGCGCCGCCAATCCGGCGACGCCGGAGACGCTCGAGATCGCGCTGAGTACGGAGTTCGAATGAACCGCTCGCGCGCGTCGACACGACCCCGTAGGCTCGGCACAGCATGAACGCCCCGGTCCTCGTCCGCTGCGCCATCGCGCTTGCCCTGTGGCTGGCCGCGATCACCGCGGGCGCCGCCCGGGACAACGGCTGCCTCGGCTGTCATGCCGACTCGCGCGCCGGCATCGGCCACGCGCACGCCGCCATTGCCGACAACTGCACCGCCTGCCACGCGGGCGACCGCGAGGCGACGCGCAAGGCCGGCGCGCATGCGGGTCTGATCGCCTTTCCCGGCAATCTCGACAACGCCGCACGGACCTGCGGGAGCTGCCACGCGGCGCAGGTCGAGGCGGTCGGACACGGGGTGATGCACACCGGCGCGCGCATGGTCGCGACCACCCGGCACGTCTTCGGCGAGTCGGTCGACCGCCCCGGCCACCAGACGCTGGCGCAGCTCACCCACAGCCCCGCCGACACGCTGCTGCGCAAGCTGTGCGCGAGCTGCCATCTGGGCCAGAACAAGACCGCGCACGCGCTGGATGCGAGTTTCGACCGCGGCGGCGGCTGCCTGGCCTGCCACATCAACCAGCAGAACGCGCCGCAGCACCCGGCATTGAGCGCCACCGTCAGCGATGCGCGCTGCTTCGGCTGCCATTCGCGCTCCGGCCGCATCGCGCTGAGCTATGCCGGTCTGGCCGAGGTTGCGACGCTTGCGGACGGCGTCGACGGCGGCCAGCTCGAGGATGGCCGCGCCGTCGCATTCCGGCCCGCCGATCGCCATCACGCCGCGGGCATGGCCTGTGTCGACTGCCACACCGCCCGCGATGTGATGGGCATGGCGCTGGATTCCGGAACCCCACCGGCGGCCCGCGGAGTCGACATCGCCTGCGATGACTGCCACCGGATCGGCAGCACCATCACTGCCGCGCAGTGGCCCGCGCTGTACGCACCGCTGCGCAAGCGTGTGCCGTTCGCGATCGACGCGGAGACCCGCTTCCCGGTGACCGCGCACGGCACACCGCTGTGGAACGTGGAGCTGCATGGCGCGAACGCCGGCGACGGCATCCGCGCAACGCTGCACCGCAAGGATGGCCGCGGCGCGCGCGCGATTCCCGCCTACCGTGCCAGTGATCACCCGCTGGCCACCGAGCACGCGCGGCTCGACTGCTCGGCCTGCCATACGCAGTGGGCGCCGCAGTGCTACGGCTGCCACGTCAGCTTCGACCCGGACGCCGGACAGTACGATCACATGGAGGGGCGCGAGACCCCCGGGCGCTGGCGCGAACGCAGCAGCGACATCCGCAACGCTCCGCCGCCGCTGGGCGTCGACCGCGACGGTCGCGTGGTCCCCGTCGTGCCCGGCATGATCATGACGGCCACGCATCCGGACTGGTCCGCCCCGCGCTTCGTCCGCCGCTTCGCGCCCCTGGAAGCGCATACGACCGGGCCGGCACGCGCCTGCGCCGCCTGCCATCGCGATTCGACGGCGCTCGGGCTCGGCCAGGGGCGGCTGGAGAAGGTGAACGGACAATGGGCCTTCCGGCCGACGCATCCGATGCTCGACGACGGCCTGCCGGCCGACGCCTGGACCGCGCTCGGGCGGTCCGCCGATCCGCGGGCGGATGCACCGGTGCGGCCGTTCAGCGCCGCCGAACTCCGGCGCATTCTCGATGCGCCGCTGGAAAACGAATCGCCGCGTACGCCGGACTGACCCGGCGCGGGCTCAGCAGCCCTCGTACTTGCGCGGCTTGCGCTGCGGCTCGGGCGTTGCGACCGGTGGCACATAGGCCGGTGCCGCCGCCGGCTCCGCGGCCGGGACCGGACTGGCCTGCGCGACCTGGTCGCCGCCGACGAAGTAGCAGGCGACGGCCTGCTGCTCCGGCACCCGCGGAAACTCACCGTCCGCCGCCACCGCCTCGATGGCCGGATTCAGGATCTTCTGCGCCCAGTGGTTGTACCCGCCCAGCAGCAGACGCGCGTCGTGACCGCCCGCCAGCCGCAGCAACACCGCGGCCTGCGCGGCAAGCTCCGACCCCTGCGAGTACAGGATCACCTCGCGATCCCGTGGCAGGGCGTCGAGGTTCTCGGGCATCAGCAGCTCGCTCACGCTCAGGTTGCGCGCGCCTTCGATGTGCCCCTTCGCGAATGCCTCGGGCGGGCGGACGTCGATCAGAACGAAGTCCTTGGCGCCGGCGATGATGCGGCGCGCCAGATCGTCGGCGCTGACGCGGTCGTCCTTGCGCGCCACGGACTGGGCGACCTGCGCGAGCTGCTGGCCCGACGGCGCCGGAACGCCGGTACCGCCGCAACCGCCGAGCCCCAGGGCGATCAATGCCCCCAGCGGCAGCGCCTTGTTCAGGATTGTGGACATGGGATGCTCCTCCACTTCAGCGCAGCCGCTCGAGCAGCTGCGGATTGAATTCAGACTCGTAATTGATCCAGGTGGTTTCCTGCCCCAGATCGACCGCGATCACGCGCAGCATGTACCCGCCGACCAGCACCAGCACCGGTGCGATCACCGCGACCCGGCGCATCAGCCCGCGCAGCTCGAAGGATTCGAGCAGCAGCGGAACGAGCAGCCCCACCGCGACGAAGGCGCCCCAGAACATCGCGCTGTAGCTGCCGCCCAGCAGCTTGGCGGCCGCTTCGAGCTGCGGCCGCGCGCCCGTGCTGAGATTGACCAGCAACAGCGCGACGATCAGCATCTCGGCGACGATCAGACCGATGTCGATGCGCGTGAACAGGCTGCGTTCGCCATGGTTGCGCGCGATCAGCGCGGTCAGTGCCGCACCGGTGGACAGGCCGGAGACCAGGAACAGCGGACCGAGCAGACCGGTGTTCCAGAACGGCCGCGCGCTGAACGCGCTGAGCAGGATGCCGGTGTAGATGCCGAGCCCGACCGCGATCGGCAGCGCCATCCACGCGATCGCGCGGCGCCGGACCTCGAGCCAGTCGAGCAGCTCGGGCAGCAACGGCACGCGGCCGATGTACGGCACCGCGACCGGATAGCCCTTGCGCAGCGTCGACAGGATCTGCAGCACACTGACCGGATAGAACAGCACCAGGATCCAGGCGCCATAGGACATCGGCGAGGTCGGCTGGAAGGTCGTGTAGAAACGCCACACGAACAGCTTGTGCGACAGATCCAGGAACAGCGTGGTCATCCCCAGCGACAGGGCGATCGGCCCCAGCAACGCCAGGCCGTTGGCCGCGAACGGCGCCTCCTCGTCCTTGTTGAGCACCTGCATCAATGCGGAGAAGAACATGATGCCGGCGGTCAGGCCGCCGAGGAAAAGATAGACCGAGATCTGCCAGTTCCAGACCTCCAGCACCGGATCGATATGCGGATTGCTGCGCGCGGTGATCAGAATCTCTTCGAGCATGGCGGCAGCCTCAGATCAGGTAGTAGACGTTGGGGTCGTTGCCGGTTTCCGGCGCCAACACCTTGTGCTTGCGGGTGCGCAGCAACTGGCTGACCTCGCTGTTCGGATCGTCGAGCAGGCCGAAGTGCATGCACTTGGTCGGACATGCCGACACACACGCCGGGTCCATGCCCTTCTCGACGCGGTGATGGCAGAACGTGCACTTATCGATATAGCCCTCGGGATGCATGATCAGGCGCGCGTCGTAGGGGCACGCCGAGATGCAGGCCTTGCAGCCGGTGCACTTGTTCGGGTCGACCAGGACGATGTTGGTCCCGTTCCAGTGGTGGCTGGCGCCGGTCGGACACATCGTCACGCAGGTCGCGTTGGAACAGTGATTGCAGCGCTCGGAGCGGAATTCGGTTTCGAGCTTCGGGTAGGTGCCCTGCGTCGCCTCGACGACCCAGTCGCGGTTCAGCCCCTCCGGCACCTTGTTCTCGGTCTTGCAGGCCACCACGCAATCGGCGCAACCGATGCACAGCTTGGTGTCGATGACCATCGCATAGCGCGCCATGTCAGACCGCCTCCTTGATGATGGTGACGAAGTTGCCGCGCATGCCGGTGCCGCCCATCAGCGGATCGATCTTGAGGCGCGTCATCAGCTCGGAATCGTCGGCGCCGACGTCATGGGTCAGGCGCAGCTTGCGCGAGCGGTGGCCGAAGCCGTGGGCCATGAACACCGAGTCCGGACGGATGCGTTCGGTGACCCGCACCCGGATCTGGTTGCTGACCACGCCGTCGGGATTGGCGAGACGCACGTACTCCCCGTTGACCAGTCCGCGTTCGCTGGCCACCAGCGGATTCACCCACAGTGTGTTTTCCGGCGCGAGCTGGAACAGCAGGTGATTGTTGGTGGTCTTGCCGAAGGTATGCGCCGGCATCCGCCCGTAGTTGAGATGGTAGTAGCCGGCCGGCGGCGACTCCGGCCGCGTGTATTCCGGGATCGGATCGAAACCCTTGTCGGCCAGCTGTTGCGAATACAGCTCGATCTTGCCGCTGGGCGTGAAGAAGCGCACGTCCTGCCCGGGCGCGAAATACAGCGGCCGCTTGCGCGGAAAGTTCTTCACGCCGATCCGTTTCATCTCCTCCAGCGACGAACCGAGCTGCTTGAGCTGCCAGTCGATCACCTCGGCGTAGTCGTCCCATGGGAAATACTTCTCCAGCCCCAGGCGATGGCCCAGCTGCTTGGCGATCCACCAGCCCGGCTTGCTGTCGTAGCGCGGCTCGAACACCGGCATGCGCAGCGCCAGCGACGGCACGCGTTCGCCGCTGTTGCGCAGATCGTCGTAGCGTTCGAGGTAGGTGCATTCCGGCAACACCACGTCGGCATAGCCGGTGACCTCGGACGGCATCGTGTCGACGACGACGACCAGATCCAGCGAATCGATCGCGGCCTGCAGCGTCGGACGGATGCCGGGGATCGTCATCGGCAGATTGGTGCCGTAGACGATCCAGGCCTTGTAATGCGCGTCCGCACCGACCGACGCCTCGATCACCGCCGTGGTGACGCCACTGTTGGCGAACGGAAAACGGCCGGCGTGCGCGGCGCGGAAATCGCTCCTGGCCTCCGGATACTCCGGTACCGGATAGTGCGGCAGCGACACGCTCTCCTTGTTGTAGAGCCCGCCCTTGCGACCCCAGCTGCCGAGCAGGGCATTGAGGATCGCGATCGCGCGCGAGCGCTGGGTATCGTCGCCGTACCAGGTCGTGTGGCGGCCCGGATGGATCAGCGTGGCCGGCGCGGCCGCCGCCATCTCGCGCGCGGTGCGGCGGATCGTCTCCGGCTCGATGCCGGTTTCGAGATAGACCCATTCCGGCGAGTAGCGCGCGACGTGCCGCTTGAGCTGCTCGAAGCCGGTCGCATAGCGCTCGATGTAGTCGCGGTCGTACAGACCCTCGTCGATCAGCACGTGCATCCACGCCAGCAGCAGCGCGATGTCGGTGCCCGGCTTGATCGGCAGCCAGTACTTGGATTTGCTGGCCGGCACCGAGAAGCGCGGATCGACCGTGATCAGGGTCACGTCGTTGCGCATCGCGTCAGCCAGGGTCTGGACCTGGGCGTTGTGCAGGTTCTCGCCGATGTGCGATCCGATCAGCACGATGCAGCGCGAATGCTCCATGTCGGTCCGCTCGGGCGAACCGATGACCTCGCCATAGGTCAGCTCGAAGCCGACATCGCGCGGACCGCGGCATTGCGCGAACGCCGGCTCGGCGATGCTGGCCGAACCGAAGGCCCGCACCAGATGCTGGAAGTGATGGGCACCGTAACCGTGATTGAGCAGCGCGAGGCGATCGGCGCCATGGCGTTGCTCGACCTTCTTCAGGCGCTCGGCGATGTAGTCCAGCGCCTCGTCCCACGACGCCTCGCGGAAGGTCTGCAACCCGTCGGCGCCGGTCACCCGGATCAGCGGGCGGCGCAGGCGGTCCGGATCCTCGTAGGCGCCCATGCCGGCGGTGCCGCGGGTGCACAGACGGCCCTTGCTGTGCAGGTCGTCGTCGTTGCCGATGATCTTCCACGGCTGGCCGTTCTCGATATGCGCATAGGCCGCGCACTTCCAGAAGCACATGTCGCAGAAGGTCGGCGTGCGGACGACCTCGCCCTGTCCGGGCAGCGGCCGCGCCGCGCACCCGGCGAGCATCGCCGGGGCGGCGGCGCCGAGCCCGAACAGTCCGGAGATCTTGATGAAGTCGCGCCGGTTCATGCTCACGCCGTCCGGCCCGCGGTTCTGGTTCAGCATCCTTCGCTCCCCCCACGTGGATGACGCGCCGGCGCGGGCGCCGGTGCGGGCGCCGGTGCGGCCTCGGCCGGCGCATCGCCCGACGGTGCGGTGACGGCTTCGGGCGTCTCCGGTGCCGCCGCGTGCTTCTGGATCACGAACCAGCCCGCCGGTGCGGGCTTGATGAAGCTTTCGGTCGGGAACAGCGCCATCACCGCCGCGACGACCAGCGCCACGGCGACCAGCGGAATCTGCACCTTGAGCCGGGCCCGGAGTGCGTCGACGTCGGCGTCCGGCTGCGGCCAGAAATAGTGCTGTCCCGCGCGCATCAGCAGGCTGCCGCCGATCGCGGCCACGGTCAGGATCAGCACCACCACGCCGATGTCGAGCCCCAGCAGTTCGTCGAGCCTGAACACCCCGCGGTAGTCGCTGTTGTAGAAGTCACCCCAGATCGGGAACAGATCGCCGAACAGGATCGAGCCGATGAGAAAGCCGACGACGAAGATCATCGCGTCGATGCGGCCGGTCGCGACCGATGCCGCCGCAGTGCCGGGACAGAAGCCGCCCACCGCCATGCCGATCCCGAACAGGAAGCCGCCCACCGCCATCGGCACGAGGAAGGTCGGCAGGTAGAACATCTTCGATGTATCGATGAAACCGATCAGGCTCAGCGCCCACAACCCGAGCATGCCGGTCACGATGGCCGAGAACATCACCACCGGCACGCCGACATCCTTGAGGTAGAACGCGCGTGCGATGCGGCGGCTGTCGGTGAAGCCGGCGTAGTAGAGGCCCAGGCCGAAGACGAATCCGATCGGCACGGCCAGCCACAGATTCATCGCCTCCGAGATCAGCCCGGTCTTGGCGAGCGGCGCGATCATATCCATTGCTTTCTCACGAACCAGGCGGTGGCAAAGCCGCCGGCGAAGATGCACAGCAGGAAGGCCCAGGCACCGACCGACAGTTCCGCGCCACCGACCAGACCCTGGCCGCTGGTGCAGCCCCGCGCGAGGCGCGCGGCGAATCCGGTGATGACACCTCCGATCAGTGCCAGCACCAGGCGTCCGCCGGTGGAGATGCGCGGACCCCGCTGCACTTCCAGACGGAAATCGCCGGCGGTCACGGAGCCGACGAAGGCGCCGGCCAGCAGGCCGACCATCAGATAGCTCAGGTAGTCGTCGAGGGGATTGGCGCCCCCCGCAAAGTAGCGCCCGAAGTAGGCGCTCTTTTCGGTCAGCTCGGGCAGCAGCGCGTGCTGCACGGTTGCGACCAGTCGCGTCATCATGCCGCTGACGCCGATGCCGCGACCGGCCACGACGAACGCGGCCAGCATCGACAGCCCAATGACGACGCCTGCCAAGACAGGCGGAAAACGATCTCGCAGGCTCACGGTACCTCCACACCCTGGAAACGGTGCCGGCACCCGCAGCCTCACATCACGGATGCCCCCTTTTCATGCGGCGTGGACCCGCTCCTCCATTCCCGACCGGGAACCCTGCGAACCGCCCCGCATACGCATCTCACCGTGGCCAGTCTCGCACCCGCCTAGTGAGGCGACATTGCCCTAGATCAATCCCGAGACACCGTCCCCCACAGGGCATTTCCCGGGATCGTCGGAAGGCCGTTCGGGTCGGAAAATCCCGGCGGCATGCGGCGGCGGTCCTCCGCTCGTCGGCCATCGTGATCCGCCGGCTCGCGGGCCCGGCCGGAGCCGCCCCGGGGGGCGTCCTCTTGTCGGCAATTTGCCTACGCTAAGCCGGACGCCTGACGGTCCGGGGTTGTGGATAAGGTGCTCCCCAGGCTCACCTGCGCCGGATCCCGACGGCGCTTTGGATATGATTCACAATATATTGTTATTGATATGTTTTATTCGGAAACGACAGCCTGAGGCACCGTGACTCGGACGGCTTCCGGGCCGCTTCCGGCGGCCGTTTTTACGCACCTTGTAGATAATTCAAAGTAAGGATTTCACCTACATTGCGTGCGTTTTATCGTACGCAATTTCCGGCAGGATGAACCCTGCCATGAATACCTCAACCGCCACCCCGTACACCCCCCGATCGCAGCGCCGGGGACTGCGTGCCGCCAGATACGCGGCGTCGGTCGCACTGGCCCTCGGCAGCCTGCTGCCGGCGGCGGCCACGGCGAACGGATCCGGGCAGAACGCCGACCAGGACGACAGCCTGATCGCCGCCACCCGCTCTCGTACGCCCCAAGCGACCTTGTACCGGATGGCGCGCGGCGACCGCGATCAGATCCGGGTGTCGGCGGCGTTCAGCACCTTCGCCGGCGAACCGCTGCAGATCGACTTTTCGCTCGATACCGACGACAGCGCCGCCTCGATCCGCGAGTTCGGCGTCTCCCCCGACGAACTCGAAGCCCTGGCGCAGAGCTGCATCGCGGCCGGTGACTGCGATCAGAGCCGCTTCGATGTCCATCTGACGCATTACTACCGCTCGCACGCCATGGGCCTACGCTACACCGGCGCCAACCAGGCGCCGCGCCTCTACGTCGACGTCCCTCAGGTCGTGCAACGCAACCAGCTGCGCGTCCAGCCGGTCGCGCACGCCCTGCGCGCACTCGCGGCGCGCCATGGCCGGGACCGGCAATGGGCCGCTGACGCGGCGCTGGCGCTGGTGCAGACCGGTCTGGACTACCGCAAGCCGTCGATGTGGGAGGACGGCCGCAAGATCCTGGGCTTCTACCCGCCGCCGGTCGCGCTCGAACGCGGCTACGGCGACTGCGACACCAAGTCCGCGTTGCTGGCCGCGATCCTGAAGAACATCGACCCGTCGCTGCGCATCATCGGTGTCCACATTCCCGGGCACTACCTGCTGGGCGTGGCGCGTACGCCGCGCGCGGACGAGGCCTTCATCGAGCACGAAGGCCGGACCTACGTACTGATCGAGCCGTCCGGCCCGGCCAAGCTGCGCCCCGGCCGCGTCGCCCGCAAGACCGAGGTTGCCCTCAACCGCATGGAAGGCGTCCGCATCGATCCGATGTTCTGACGCCGCCCGACGCTCAGACCAGTTCCGCGCCCTTCTCCGCCAACAGCTCGCGCAACACGCTGCGATGGCAGCGTCGTTCGTCCTCGCAGTAGCAGCCGACCGACAGCGCCGTGGTCTTCGACAGCGCCGCCAGCAGATCGAGCACCTTCGCCGCATCCGGCGCCGCCATCTCCTTGCGGTACTGCCGCATGAAACGGCCCCAGTCCGCATCGCTGGTCGCGGCCTGCGCCTGCTTCACCAGTTCGGCGCTTGGCGCCAGGTTCGGCAGCCACACGTCGTAATAGTCCCGCTGCGCGATCTGCGCCTTCGGCACCCCGCGCGGCGGCCGCCGCACCGTGCCGACCCTCAAGCCTTCCCCCGGATGCCTCGGCGCCCCCAACCGAACGATGCGGATGGCCATCTGCGTCCTCCTCGGCGGCGCCATGCTGCGCCCGCGGCCGTGACTGTGCCACAAACCCGCGGGGTCTCCTTCGGGGATCAGAACGGATCCGCGACGGCCTCAGCCACGTGCCGGCGTCATCCGGAACACGCGCACGTTGGCAGCGTCCTGGTGGACGCTGAGCAGGATCAGTTCCCGGAACAGGCGCTGCAGTTCGTGGCGGTCGCTGGGCCGCTCCGCGCCGTGACTGTCGCAGCCGGGGTCTCCGGTCCCGGTCGCCCCGGTGCCCTCGCCCTGATACGCCCAGTACAGCGACGGCAGGCGCGACTCCGAATCGTCGATGCGCAGGCGCGGCCTGCCGTCCTCGAGCCATGCATGGATTCGCCAACTCATCGTTTCACCTCTCGTCCAGCCACGACGATATGAAACGATAATTATTCTCATTTAGTCAAGGTATCGTGAACCCGGGCCTGTCCGAGCCGGCGCGACCCGGGGCTCGGGCTCGCGATCAGCCGAAGCCGACCGAGAAGTCGTGTCCCCACTGACTCACCGCGGTGGCCTCGTAGACCTGATGCCGGCTCCAGTCGATCACGGCGCCACCACAGCCGAATTCCAGCGCGAAGTTGGATGGCGTCAGCATGTAGAACGAGATCATCTGGTCGTTGACGTGGCGCCCCAGCGTCGCCATCAGCTTCACGTCGTGGCGCAACATGCGATCGTAGGCGCGGCCGACCTCGTCCATCGACGGCACCTCGACCATCGCGTGCACGCAACCGCTGGGCACCTCGCCCTCGTACAGCGCGAGGCTGTGATGGCGGCCGTTGCCGCAATGGGTGAAATAGATGCGCTTGAGCGGTTCGGCCGGGTCGTCGGTGTAGCGGTGGCGATACAGGTCGGCGAGTCCGAAACCGAGCACGTCGCGGAAGAACGCCCAGGTCGGATCGAAGCCCGGCGCCGGCAGCACGGTGTGCCCCATGCCGAGTTCGCCGGTGACGAACTGCGGCACGCCGGCCGGCGACACGAAGCGCGCGCAGTCCGACTGCGGCCCCCAGAACAGTTCGTGGCGGTTGCCGGAGGGATCGCGCAGCAACAGCAACGCCTGCACGCGCCGCGATGCGCACAGCTCTGCCGAGCCGTGCTCGCAGGCGACGCCGCTGCGCGTCAGCGCTTCGGCCGCGGCGGCGAATGCGGCTTCGTCGGCGAGCTGCCAGCCGGAGGCGGCGTAGCGGTCCTCGGCGCCGCGTTCAACCAGGAAGCGGTAGTCGCGATCGTCCATCTTCAGATACACGCCGCCGTCCGGCGCGTCGGCCGCAGCCATGCCGACGACGTCCTCACCGAACCGGCGCCAGCGTTCGGGCTGCTGGCATTCGGCGACGATATAGGCCAGTTGTTCGATGCGGATCATCGCGCGCCTCCGGCCTAGATGAAGAAGTCGCTGTTGTCGCGACCGAGCAGCACGCCACCGTAGTTGCGCGCGAACTGGTCGGGATTGTTGGCGTAATGGGTCCGCCCGGCGTGGATGTCGAGGAAGTGGCGTACCACGGGGTTGTCGTTGAACAGGCCACGCGCACCCGAGGTGACGAACAGGCGGTAGATCAGCTGCGCGCAGCGTTCGACCACGGCCGCGGCCTGGTAGCGGTAGTGCAGGCGGGTTTCGATGTCGAGCATCGTGCCGGCCTCGGCCGCGTGCATCAGCTCGCCGAAGTTGCGCCGCAGGATCAGCTTCATCTCGTCGATCGCCACCGCGGTCTCGGCGACCGCGAGCTGCACCGGCGCCTGCTCGGCGCTGCGCGTGCCCATGTCGCCGACGCGGTTGCCGGCGAAGGCACGGAACTCCTGCAACGCCCCCTGCAGCGCGCCGATCGCCGATGACGACACCGCGCGCACGAAAATCTGCCCGAACGGCAGGCGGTACAGCGGCGCGGTGTTGATCGCCAGGCCGGGGCTGGTCCCGGCGAAGCCGTCGGCGGACTTGTGCGTGCGGTATTCGGGCACGAACACATCGCTGACCACGACGTCGTGGCTGCCGGTGCCGCGCAGGCCCATCGTGTCCCAGGTGTCGAGCACCTCGAAATCGCCGCGCGGCACCAGGAAGGTCCGGTACTCGGGCGGCTCGCCCTCGGTCTCAGCCGGCACCAGACCGCCGAGCAGCACCCACTGGCAGTGATCGACGCCACTCGAATAGCCCCAGCGGCCGCTGAAGCGGAAGCCGCCGTCGACGCGCTGTACCTGGCCCTTGGGCATGTAGCTCGATGCGATCAGCACCGAGCTGTCGTCGGCCCAGACATCCTGACTGGCACGATCGTCGAGTAGCGCCATCTGCCAGTTGTGCACGGCGATGACGCCGTAGATCCAGGCCGTCGACATGCAGGCCTGCGCCAGCGTCATCTGGATCTCGTAGAACACTTCCGGCGACAGCTCGTAGCCGCCGTAGCGCCGCGCCTGCAGCACGCGGAACAGGCCGGCGTCCTGCATCTGGCGCACCGTCTCCGCGGGCACGCGGCGCTGCTGCGCGGCCTGCGCGGCGCGCTCACGCAAGGCCGGCACCAGGGCCTGCGCGCGCCGGATCAGCGTCTCCGCGCCGGGAATCCCGGTCTCGGTCTCGAAGGCCGCGGGCGCCGACGCCCGGACTGCGGTGTTGCCGATGGTGCTGCCTAGGGTTGCTTGATTCACGACGCGTCTCCGTCAAGGGGGCGACGCTGTTATCGCCGTGCACCACGTCCCGGGGACTCGTCCGAAGTGAGTATCGCCGGCAAAGCGGATTTTTCGCCGCGTCGGCCGCCGGCTGTTCCGAAACCCAGCATTTACAACGGCTTTCGCGACCCGGCGCGGGGTCCGCGCGCGTTTACGGAAAGTCGACTGTCCGCGTCATTGACCTGGGTCAATCTCCAGAAGGGCCAATTCACTCGAACGGAGGAGGCTGCGCCGCACCGCACGGATCGACAGTCCGACCCACGCCACCACCGGAGTCGAACATGGCCACCCCGATCCGCACCTCCCCGGCAACGCCATCCACCGCGATGCCCCCGCCGCCGATGCACGACATCGAAGCCGCCCCCCTCCCCGACCGCTATGCCCGCGGCTGGCACTGCCTGGGGCTGGCCGACAGCTTCCGCGACGGCGAGCCGCATGGCGTCAGCGCCTTCGGCACCCGTATCGTCGTGTTCGAGGGCGAGGACGGCACGCTGCGCGCCATCAACGCCTGGTGCCCGCACATGGGCGCGGATCTGTCGATCGGCCGCATCGAGGGCAACCGTGTCGTCTGTCGCTTCCATGGCTGGGGCTTCGACGGGGATGGCGCCTGCAAGAACATCCCGTACAGCAAGACGATTCCGCCGAAGGCGCGCGTGCGCAGCTGGCCGCTGCTGGAGCGCAACCGCCTGCTGTTCGTCTGGCACGACGCCGAAGGCGGCGCGCCGACGGACGACGTCGCGATTCCGGAACTCGAATCGATCGGCTCGCCGGAATGGTCGGACTGGTCGCTGTCGCAGTGGGTCATCGACAACAACTGCCGCGAGCTGGTCGACAACCTCGCCGACCTCGCCCACTTCGGTCCGGTACACGGCTCGTCGAACGTGAAGTACTTCGCCAACATCTTCGAGGGCTACCGCGCCACGCAGGTAATGGTCGGCATCAACGAACGCCTCGGCGGCACCCGCAACCACCTGACCACGATCGCCACCTATTACGGCCCGGCCTGTCTGTTCTGCCGCATGACCGGCGAGGCCGAGGGCCTGCCGGTCGAATCGATCCTGCTGGTGACCAACCTGCCGATCGACCAGCAGCACTTCCAGCTCGGCTTCGGTGTGATGGTCAAGCGCATCCCCGCGCTGAACGACGAGCAGAACGCGGCGATGGTCAAGCAGTACACCGACCTGACGATCCAGGCGTTCACCGAGGACGTCGCGATCTGGCACAACAAGATCCGCATCGACAACCCGCTGCTGTGCGCCGGCGACGGTCCGATCAACCAGCTCCGCGACTGGTACGCCCAGTTCTACGCCGACGCCGCCGAGGTCCCGCCGCAGCTGTCCGAGCGCCGCGTCGTCGAGATCGACCTCGGTCTCGACCGGCACCCCGAACTGCGCCACGCCTTCGCCGTCTGATTCGCCCCCCCCGCATCACTCCACCACCCGAGGTATCCGCATGAACAGCCCCACCACCGCTCCCGACCGCCTGGTTTCCGTCGACTCGCATGTGCACTTCACCGATGCGTGGATCAAGGAACGCCTGCGCAAGGAGCTGCACGCCGTCTGGGACGACGCCAACAGGAAAGCCGAGGAATACGCGGCCCGCGTCCTGCGCGGCGGCCAGAAGAACCTCGAGCTCGAGGACTTCGTCGACCCCGAGGCGTCGAAGGACCCCGGCCACTTCAATCCGGAAGGCAAGCTCAAGGCGATGGACCTGGATGGCGTCTACGCCGAGGTGATCTTTCCCGAGCTTGCCGGCGCCAAGATCGTCAATCCGAACCTGATGGGCGACGACTGGAAAGAGGTGTTCCAGAGCTACAACAACGCGATGGCCGATTTCGCGTCCTACGATCCGGTACGCCTGATGACGGCCTACCAGCTGCCGCTCTACGACATCGACTTCGCGGTCAAGGAAGTCGAGCGCCTGGCCCGCGACAAGAAGGCGCGCTGCGTGCAGCTCACGCCGTTCCCGGACGACTACGGCCTGCCCGATTTCTACCACGAGCGCTACGTCCCGCTGTGGAAGACGATCGAGGAGACCGGCCTGACCATCCTCAACCACCTGGATCTGCGCGCCTCGCTGTGGGACGTGTTCCGCCGCGATCCGACCCCGCAGAAGGGCATCTTCACCGCGCTGCCGTGGGCACCGCTGGCGGAGACCATCTGCATGTGGATCCTCACCGGCACGCTGGAGAAGTATCCGAAGATGCGCGTGCTGTTCGTCGAGCCCGGCCTCGGCTGGCTGCCGTGGTTCTTCGAGACCCTGCTCGACCCGCGCATGCACCAGCACTACGAGTTCCCCGGCGTGAACCGGCCGCCGAGCGAGACCTTCAAGGCGCAGTGCGGCGCCACGTTCATGTACGAGCCGCTCGGCCTCAAGGCCGCCTACGACTACTTCGGCGCCGACTGCCTGTTCTGGTCCACCGACTTCCCGCATCCGGCCACCTGCTGGCCGAACTCGCGCGAGCAGGTCATCAGCCAGTTCGCCGAAGCCGGCATTCCCGACGCCGACCGCCGCAAGATCACGTCCGAGAACGGACTGCGCGTCTTCGGCCTGAAGTAGGACCGCCCCCACCGGAGCCCCACGATGAATGCATCCACGACCGAAGGCCGCATCGAAATCGACGGCCGGATCTTCAATCCCTTCTCGCACGACTTCATCCGCAATCCCGATCCGGTCTGGCAGGTCCTGCTCAAGGACTACCCGATCGCGTGGCACAAGGATCTGCAGATGTGGGTCGTCAACACCCACGCGCTGTGCGAGGCCATGCTCAAGGACAACCGTTTCACGCCCAACTACCGGATGTGGGAGCACGCGCCACCGCCGACGCCGGAAGCGGAGAAGAACGATTTCGACCGGATGACCGACCACTCGCTGTTCATGGTCACTCCGCAGGAACACCTGCGCCTGCGCCGCCTGACGCTGCCGGCATTCTCGCGGCCGGTGATGAGCAAGATCGACGCGACGATCCGCAGCCTGATCGTCGATGCCTTCGACCAGATCGGTACGCCCGACGCCTTCGACGTCTATGCGGAGCTGTCCACCAAGCTGCCGGTGCGCTCGATCGCGCGCATGGTCGGCGTCCCGATCGAGCACGAGAAGCTGTTCCACAAGTTCTCGAACAGCTGCGTCAAGGCCACGCGCATCAACCTGCCGCCGAAGGAGCGCGAACAGGCGATCCAGGACAGCCTCGAGGGCTTCGACTACTTCAAGCGCGAGATCGCGCGCCGCCGCGCGCTGCCGCATCCGGGCGACGACTTCCTCGGCAGCCTGATCAGCGCGCGCGAAGGCGACGACTCGCTGTCGGACTGGGACATCATCGCGGTGATCTCGGCGCTGATCACCGCCGGCTCCGACACCGCGATCGACCTGTACTCGTATCTGGTCTACGCCCTGCTGAGCCATCCCGACCAGTACGCCCGGCTCAAGCAGCATCCGGAGCTGACCGAGAACGCGATCATCGAGATGCTGCGCTGGAGCGCGTTCGGCAAGCTGCCGTTCTTCCGCTTCGCCAGCGGCGACATCGAGTTCGCCGGCCAGCGGATCCGCAAGGGCGAGGCGATTCTCGTCAACCTGACCGCCGCCTGGCACGATCCGGCCAAGTGGGAGCGCCCCAACGAGGTCGACATCGGCCGCAATCTCGACGGGCATCTGGTCTTCGGCGCGGGCGCGCACTTCTGCATCGGCACCTACCTGGCCCGCACCCAGGCGACGATCACGCTGCAGGAGTTCATCCGCCGTTTTCCGGACGCCGAACTGGCCGGAGGCGACGGCGAGATCGAGTACGACTACGGCCACCACAACGCCCGTCGCATCATCCGCCTGAAGGTTCAGACCAACCTCGAAGCCGCGCGCAAGGCGGCCTGAAGCCGGTCCGGACCACCGGCAACCATCGGCAACGGTTGGCAATACTGGACCCGGACGGCCACCACACCGTCCGGGCCCTGTCGGCGGCCGGCTCGCGTCAGGCGACCACGCGGGAATTCGCCTCCGCGGCGTCCGGAGCGATCTCCTGCCGGCTGAAGATGCCGAGCACCGGCGTGCCATGGGCCCGCAGGACCGGCTCGATCCGGCGGTGCAGCGCGTGATAGCGGTAGAACGGCACGCGCGGGAACAGGTGGTGCACCGAATGCAGGTTCTGGCCAAGCCAGAACCACTCCAGCGGCTTCATCCAGGTCGGCATGATCAGGCTGCTGGTGTTGCGATAGCGCGCCTCCTCCGTGTACGGGTGGTGCGGGCGATACGCGAACCAGTAGGCGGTGAAGAAAGCCCCGGCGAAGTAGCCGAGCAGCAGCATCGGCAGCGTGTACTCGCGCGATACCAGCACCACGAATGCCACGCGCCAGCCGATCGCGAAGAGCACTTCGGCGTAATAGGTCACGCGTTCACGCAGCGACGCCGTTGCCCAGTATTCGCGAAACAGGAAGGTGTTCTGCGTCCACAGGAACTTGAAACCGGTGATGACGAAGCCGATGACGCCATTGCGCATGCCGCTGACGACGAAATCGGGATCCTTTTCCGGTTGATTGGTATAGCGATGATGGGTGAAGTGCTCCACCTTGTGGGTCGAGTACGGCACCATGATGAAGGGCGCGACCAGGTAGCCGCACAGATCGTTGAGCCACTTCAGCGAATCGTACTTGCCGTGAATGTTGCCGTGTGCGGCCTCGTGCAGCGGCGTGTAGGACATGTACGTCAGCGCCGCATAGATCAGCGTCGCCGCCCACCACGGCATCGCGCCGACGGCAAAGGCCCAGAAATTGGCCACCACACCCACGAGCACGACCGCAACCAGCAGCACCGTCGGCCACGCCAGCTCACCCGTATACTCCTTGGACGTCGCGATCGCCTGCTTGTTGAGCGCGCTCAGATCCTGCTGCATTGGACTCCTCCGAATTCTTGGCATCAGCCTAGAATCTACGGATCCGGCGCCGCGCACGACAGGGCAGCGGCGGCCTGACGCCATGCATTTCCGGCCAGCTGCCCGGACGCCGCCGATTCAAGAGGAGACCACAAGAGTTGGGAACGCAGTCGCAGACAGCGGTGCTGCATCCGGTCGCGATCGGACAGGTCATGGTGAATTTCGCGGCGCGCTACGGCGTCGACGCCGAAACCTGCCTGCTCGGCACCGATATCTCCGAGGCGCAGCTGCGCGACCCGGACGCGCTGATTGAGCGCGCCCAGGAAATGCGTCTGGTCGAGAATCTGATCCTGGCGCTGCCGGAAGTGCCGGCGCTGGGCTTCGAACTGGGGCTGCAATACAACGTCGCCACCTTCGGCATCCTCGGCTTCGCGCTGCGCATCAGCCGCAATCTGCGGGAGGCGGTGCATCACGCCCTGCGCTTCCTGCCGCTGAGCACGGCGTACTGCCGCTTCGAGCTGGTGCCCGATCCGGGGGTGTTCGGGGTCAGCCTGGATCCGAGCGGGATCCCGCATCATCTGCGCCAGTTCCTGCTGGAACGCGACTCGGCAACGGCGCTCAATCTGCTGCGTGAACTGAGCCTCGCCGGCATCAACATCCAGCGCCTCGAATACCAGGGCCCCGAACCGGAATACGCCGACCGCATCACCGCACTGTGCGGCATGGCACCGCACTACGGCAGCACCCGCAACGCCATCATCGTGCGCAGCGAGGACGCCGAGATCCCGCTGCCGATGTACGACGCCCACCTCGTGCGCCTGCTGGAGGACCAGTGCCGCGCGCAGTTGCAGCGACGCCAGGTGACCGGGGTCACCGGGCAGGTCCGACAGCTGGTTCTGGGACCGCTCGGCCTGGTCGCGTCGCTCGAGGACGCCGCGGAGAAACTGGCGATGTCTCCACGCAGCCTGCGGCGCAAGCTCGAAGAGGAAGGCACCACTTTCCGGGCCATCGTCGATACCGAACGCAAGCAGCTGGCCGCACAGCTGCTGCAGGGCAGCGACATGAAGCTCGACGAACTGGCGCTGCAGCTCGGCTACGGCGACACCGCCAGTTTCACCCGGGCGTTCCGGCGCTGGTTCGACCAGTCGCCGGGCGAGTATCGCCGGGTCCACAAGGCCTGACCCGATCCGACCCGGAAGCGGCAGATACCCCGCCGGATCAGCGCCCCGGCGACAGGCGCGGCGCGTCCTCCCGGGCCGTGGCCGCGATCCAGTCGGCGACGACCCGGAAGCGCCGGATATTGCCGGCGTCGCGATGGCTGAGCAGCCACAGATCCCGATGCAACTCGGGACCGGCGCTGAACCGGACCAGCGCCCGTTGCTCCGCGACGAAACACGGCAGCAGGGCCAGCCCGATGCCCGCCTCGCAGGCCCGGATCAGCGTATCCATCGAGCTGCAGCGCAATGGCGTCCGCGCCGATGGCACGGTCCGGGCCATCCAGCTCATTTCCGCCGTGTCGGCAAGGTCTTCGTTGAACGCCAGCCACGGCAGTTGCCCCCACCGCTTTCGCGACGCGACCTTGAGCGCGGCGACGCCGTAGACCGCCATGCCGACGCTGCCGATGCGACGCATCTTCAGGGCGGCGTCCTCCTGCGGCTGCGCCACCCGGATCGCGAGATCCGCCTCGCTGCGCGTGAATGACAGCACGTTGTTGTCGGGAATCGCCTTGATCTCGACGTCGGGATACCGCGCCAGCAGGCCCGGCAGGCGTGGCACCAGCCAGTCACTGAGCACCGCATCGACCGAGGTGATCCGGACCGGACCGCTGACGCTTTCCGCCTCCTCGGTGGTCGCCGTCACCAGCGCCTGTACCCGCCCCTCGATCTGTTCGGCCGTCGCCAGAAAGATCCGTCCCGCATCGGTCGGCCTGTAGCCTTGCGGGTCGCGGATGAACAGCCGCGTCTGCAGCGCGCGTTCGGCCGTGGCCAGACGTCGGCTCACGGTGGAGGTATCCACGCCGAGCCGACGTCCCGCCGCCCGCATGCTGCCGCTGTGCGCCAGCGCCACGAGCATCGGGATGTCGTTCCAGTCGAATTTCGGAAGGCGAGCGGCCATGCAAGGGTATGCAGTTCTGCAATATGGCTTTGCAGTTTCGCCAATCCGCGAAAGACCGGCAACGGTGTAACGTCAGCCCCGAATATCCGGGTGACAGCACCGATGACGACGATGGACGACACACTGATGCCGGCTGAGGCCGCGCCCCATGCACACGGACATGCCTGTGCTCTGCATGCGCATGCGCCGGTAACGATGCTGCGGGAACGCGACGACGCGCACGAAACATCCGGGCGGGACGCTGCGGCGGGCCCGGCGGAGCGTCCGGTGCGGGAGATCATCCGCAGCTATCCGCTCATCGACGAGCTGCTCGACGCCCGCCGCGGCGTCTTCGGCGGCACCGAGGCCGAAGCGGTGTTCCAGGGCTATCGCAGCCATGCGTATCACATCCTCAACTTCGCCCGGCAATGGATCGAGCCGAGTCCGGAACGCGAGGAGAAGATCGCGATCGCCGCCGTGTTCCACGACATCGCGGCCTGGCCCGACGGCAACCTCGACTACCTGAGTCCGTCCGCGGACCAGGCCGAACGCTATCTCGACGGGATCGGGCGCGGCGACTGGAAGCCGGAAATGCGGCTGATGATCGAGATGCACCACAAGATCACCGCCTACCGGGGCGCCTTCCGCGAATGGGTCGAACCGGTTCGGCGCGCCGACTGGTGCGACGTGTCGTTCGCCCTGATGCGCTTCGGCCTGCCCCGGAGCTTCGTTCGCGAGGTACGCGCGGAGTTCCCGCTGACGGCGTTCTACCCGAACCACGTCTACAAACTCAGCCTCAGGTGGATGCTGCGCCATCCGCTCAACCCGGCACCGATCTTCCGCTGGTAACGGTTGGCGCCGCGTTCGGCGCGCTCCCCCTTGAAGTCCGCCCGCGGCCGCGCCTAAATATCGGCTGCGGACAGATGCACATGGACAACAGACGGCATGGCGACGGGCTGGGCACAGGACGGAGCGGTACAGGATCAGATCGATGCGACGGTCAAGGACGCCGTGGAGCGCGCCCGCAGCCGGCTGTCCGCGGGTCCGAGCCTGAGCCATTGCGCCGACTGCGATGCCGAGATCCCCGAACGCCGGCGGCTGGCCATTCCTGGCGTCCGTCTGTGCGTGACCTGTCAGGAAGCTGCGGACGGCAAGACCGATACCTTCAGCGGCTACAACCGGCGCGGCAGCAAGGACAGCCAGCTGCGCTGATCCGGATACCCGCCTGGCGCCGCACCTTCAACGTCCGGGCGACCGTCTGCCGGGGACCTTCCGCCGCCCCGTCCCCTGCGCCGCAGGCGATCCGGCGACCAGCAGGCGCGCCGCCATCGCGGCCATCTCCGCCAGCAGTTCGTCGCGCCGGAACAGCGGCGGCGCGTCGAGGCTCAGATAGCGCAGCAGCGTGAACACCACGCTGTTGATGACGACGAAGGCCCGTGCCGGCGACGGATCCACCTGATGATCCCGGATGTGGGCGAGTGCGTACGCCCGCAGGACCTCGAGCATGCGCTGCTCGAAGCGGTAGAGCCCGCGCCCGATATCGAGGCGGTGCCAGTGCTTGAGCAGCTCGTAGGCCAGACCGTTGCGCGCCTCGAACGCGTCGAAGGCAGCGTTGAGCAGGGCCCGCGCAAAGGTCTGCGGGTCCGCCGCCAACGCGTCCATTGCCACCCGGTCGACGGTGGCGATCAGATCGCTGTCGACCTGCTCGATCAGCGCCGCGATCAGCTCGTCCTTGTTCTGGAAGTACTGGTACAGCGAACCGACGCTGACGCCGGCACGCTCGGCCACGCGGACGGTCGTCAACGCATCCAGCCCGTCTTCGACCACGATGTCCCCGGCGGCGTCGACGAGGCTGGAGACCAGCACCCGGGCCCGCTGCTGTATCGGTTTCTTGCGCATGGCGATGATCGATCCTGATGCGGGACGGCTTGCGAATTGAATGCGAATAAACATTCGCACTACGGTCACTGTCAATCCCGACCGCCCGGATCCGACCATGACCCGAGACCGCTGCATAACCCCTTCTGATTTCGGACAATGAGGCATCACATTGACGGGAGCGGATCTTGAGCACGAGCTTCTTTCTGGCTGGGGCCGAACAGCAGCTGCGGGACCACCCGCTGATCAAG
>JAQVDP010000036.1 GCA_028698335.1 Nevskiales bacterium
GCCGATCGGAAATATCCCGCCAGCAGAAGCTGAGGCAAACTACTGGCGCAGCCTCCAGGCAGAAACTCTGCCCAAGGCAGCATGAACTTAAACCAATCCGCCTCCTTCATACCCGGGGCGATTCATAAGTCGTCGTCAGCGTCTCGATGAGCTCAGCCAGACCCGCGGCCCAGCTCGTGGCGAAATCGATGTATTGAGTTTGCGCAATTAGGAAAGGTGCCTGATAAGGTGCAAGACGCAGTGGAATGATGAAATTCGGATCCTGCAGGTCCTTTGCAAGATCAGATGCAATCTGAATCTCGTTCCTGATGCCTTGCTTGTCGAGACCATGTGCCGTCGCAACAAGCAGCATCTTGACGGCGCGTTGCCGTAGCGCTGCTTCAAGCTCTCTGGACCAATCCGCTCCTCCATGTAGTTGCAACACATCTGCCCATACTTCAAATCCCAGCGCCGTAAGCTTCGCACCTAGCCATCGCGTGAAAGCGTTGTCCTCTGGTGTTGCATGACTAATGAAGAGCGCGCTTCTTGAAGGGGCTTCTATCATTGCGCGTCAATTTGTGGCGCCGTGCGGAGATTCACCGCTATAGCGCTCAATCCAACTCAGTGCATGGTCGATGTGCTCATGTTGGGCCAGAACGCGTAGGTAGTCTGCAACGCTGTCCAGAGGCATCGACACCAAACGCGTCAGCACCGAAACCGCATCCTCTGCAGGTAGCCCAGACGTATCCGGCACAAGGGTATTAACGTAGCGGGTTACCGGAGTTATTCCATCGATATCGAGGTCCGCCATCAGAGCCCCGATCTCCTGCATCCTGGGGAATCTAGCCATATTCATCGACGTGCGATCGATAAGGACAGTAACGATCGGGGTTTCGATCAATGCAACCAAAACCGCATTGTTCAGCTGGTTCGCTTTTGCTGCCAGCAACAGGCCCTCGACTGGCAATGTACTCAACAGTAATCGCACGCGCGCGAGATCATCGTAGGTTGTGCCGCAGCGCATCCGCCATACTCTTTGCTCAAGCTCAACAGAGGCCAGTGCAGCACCAAACCGCTGGCCTTGGTCGAGCGAAGCCTCGAGGCGCCGAATAATTTCGGAGTTGAGAGACCGACCCTCACGACCCGCTGAGGCATTCAGTTTGTCCCGCAGAGCTCGAGGAAGCCGCAAGCCAAGTGAAGTCGTCGCATTCATGCAGCTACAATAGCTGCATTTGCATCCACTGACAACTTAGGTGTTTTTTGCTGACGTCCTACGCATTATTCGATTCCCCTGCATGTTCTATATAGACGGTATATAATTCTACATACCGACGATACAGAACATGGTATATGACCCTGAACCACACTCACACCGAAGCCATCCTGCATCTTGCTCGTAACAACGAAGTACTGACTGCCCGCGCAGTCGTCGCGCACGGAGTCCCCAGGGTCGCACTGACTCGCCTGGTACGAAGTGGCCAGCTACACCGTATCGGCCGGGGTCTCTACGCGCTGCCGGGACGTGTGCTATCCGAAAAGCACCAGCTCGCCGAAATCGCCGGACGCGCACCGCGCGGCGTGTTCTGTCTGCTGACCGCCCTTCACTTCCACGACGTCGGCACGCAGTCGCCGTTTGAACTCTGGCTTGCGATCCCCAACAAGGCGCGGGCGCCACGCGTCGACTATCCCCCCGTCCGCATAGTCCGTTTCTCAGGGACCGCGCTGACCGAAGGCGTCGAGACTCACGTGATCGACGGCATTCAGGTACGCATCTACAGCGTTGCCAAGACGGTAGCGGACTGCTTCAAGTTCCGAAACAAGATCGGGCTGGACGTTGCACTCGAGGCCCTGCGCCAGAGCTGGCGCGGAAAACGCGTCACGATGGACGCGCTTTGGCACTATGCCCGGGTCTGTCGGGTGGCCAATGTCATGCGCCCCTACCTGGAGTCCCTGGAGTGATCGCGAAAGCGAACCTGCCGGCATCGGTGCGTGCGCGGCTGCTGAATCTGGCGAAGCAGCGGGGCGATGAGTTCCAGCAGGTTCTGACGCGCTTCGCACTGGAGCGGTTTCTGTATCGCTTGAGCATCTCACCGCACGCTGATCGCTTCGTGCTCAAGGGCGCTTTGCTGTTCGACCTGTGGTTTGACATGCCGCATCGGCCCACGCGCGATGCCGATTTCCTCGGCTTCGGTACATCGGATCTTGATGAACTGGCCGAGGTGTTTCGCGGCATCGCGTCGATTTCCGTCGAAGACGGCATCGAGTTCGATGCTCACAGCGTGCGCTCACAGGAGATCCGCAAGGATGCCGGCTACATGGGCGTCCGCGTGACACTGCTCGGCTCACTCGACAAAGCCCGATGCCCGACCCAGTTCGACATTGGCTTCGGCGATGCGGTGACGCCTGCACCGCTGGAATCCGACTTCCCGGTTCTGCTGGAGAATCTGCCTGCCCCGCGGCTGCGCGTCTATCCCCGCGAAACGTCCATTGCCGAGAAATACGAAGCCCTGGTCAAGCTGGGCATCGCGAACAGTCGCATGAAGGATTACTTCGATCTGTGGGTGCTGCTGCGGGATGGCGACGTTGATTCGGAGACACTCGGCGAAGCGATCCGGAACACCTTCGAACGACGTGGAACCAGTCTGCCGGCTTTGACACCGTTTGGGCTCACTGACGACTTCGCCGCCGACGCCACGAAGCAGACGCAGTGGCGGGCGTTCCTGGTGAAAAACAAACTTGCCGCTCCGGAGCTGACGGAGATCGTCGCGACACTGCGCGGCGTGCTGCCAATGTTCTGATAACCCCGGAACTGGCGACAAGATTTCACGGCGGCGGCATCCGACAGCGAGTGCCTGAGACCGGTAGCCCGGTCATTTTTCTGCCATGTCGCTGCAATCTTCGAACCGACCGCATTGCAGAAGCGCCCACACACCGGTTTTCCACAGGGTTGCCGACAGGTCCTGTGGGCAATTGTTCATCCGGTGGCGCTGGCTTCCAGCGTCTTCAGGTAGCCGAGCACCGCATCGGTCTTGCCTTCCGCGACCAGGCGATCGGCGGTCTTGCGATCGAAGTCGCGGATCGGGTGATTGCGAAACCAGAACAGCGCCTCGTCCACGTTCCCGCGCAGATCCGCCGCCGCCTGCAGCACCCGGATCACGTCACGCATATAGCGCTGGAGGTCCGGCGAGTACGGGTTGTTGCGGACCGTGTTGCGGTGCACGTGCGCAAGCTCCGCGATGTCCTGCACTGCATAGTCGAGCGCCTCGGCGAACTTCGTCGGCGAGATGCTCGCCGGCCTGACGTCGTCCTTCAAATGTCTCAACAGAACATCGAACGATGCGGATGTAGGTTCCGCCTGCATGGCCGCTTCGCTCATGGCACCTCTCAAACGTCCGACTGCTGGACACTCTATGCACACTTTGCGCACTCGGCAACGCGAAAGCGCCGTCGCACTGACACCGGTCCAGCGGGTATCTGACCGAAACCTGCCGATCACGCGAAGCTTTTCGCCTTACCCCATATAGCGCTCACTCCCAGACTCTCCGCACCCAACAGCACCGAGCATCGGTGCGATACGGAGGTCCGGAATTGTGGAAACGTCTGGTGTCGATCTGCCTTGCTCTAACAGCGACGTTGTCGCCGGCCACACGCGCCGGCGACAACGTCGGATGGCACGACTGCTTCACCCAGGCTGCTGCCCGCTATCGCATCGCACCGGACATCCTCATCGCGATCGCGTCGGCGGAAAGCGCCCTCGACCCGTCCGCCGTCCACATCAACGCCAACGGCAGCAGCGACATGGGGCTGATGCAGGTCAACTCGCGATGGTTACCCGCGCTGCGCGAAGCCGGGATCAACCCGCAGTCGCTGTACGAACCCTGCACGTCGATCTGGGTCGGCGCCTGGATACTGGCACAGTCCATCGCTCGGCACGGCTACGGCTGGGAGGCGGTCGGTGCGTATAACGCCGGTCATGGCCGCGACGCCGGGACGGTACGCCGGCGCATGCGCTACGCGCATCGCGTCTTCGATCATCTGCATCTCTTGCCTTCTAAGCAGCGCCTG
The DNA here is from genome assembly GCA_028698335.1 of Nevskiales bacterium. Lineage (GTDB taxonomy): Bacteria > Pseudomonadota > Gammaproteobacteria > Nevskiales > Nevskiaceae > Solimonas. The sequence continues at coordinate 4,045 of JAQVDP010000036.1, forward strand.
CACGACAGCGCCGACGACATCACTCTTGTCACTGCCGGCAACCCGCCTGCTGCGAACAACACAGATCATCCCGACATCCGGCGCTGAGCCGCTCTATGTGTATTGCCGGATGGGTGATTGCACCGAGCCATCGACGCTGGATTCGGTGCATGCACAGACCACAACCCCGGCGATCATCTCACTGACCTCCCCCGGCGGCACGGCATCCGTTGCCGACATCGGCGGCCTGCGAATCGATTTTCCGTCAGCGGTGACCACGCTGTCGCTGGATCCGGAGAGCGAAACCCGGCTCCGCGGCTGGTTGTCGCGGGGCCCGGACAAGGCCTACGCCGCCATTGCTCACACCGAGATGTCCGATCCGGCCGCACGTACACGGAGCCATGCACGCATCGCGGCGGTCGCCACCCTGATCCGTCAACTGGCCCCGAACGCCCGGGTCGACCTCATCACCGTCGACGACCACGACAGCCAGGAAGTGGTCATCACCACGCGCCTGTTACTGGACCACCAGATCAGCCAACGCCCATCCATTGCGGAGCACCGTCCATGAATCAACCGCCCCTCCCTTCTCGCGCAACGCGCGCGACTCCGGCCACGCATCCTGCGATGGATCTCCGCTCGGCCGCTCTCGCGATCAGCCTGGCGCTGCTGGCGACCTCGGTCTGCGCCTCGACCACCGGTGCCGTGTTCGAGCCGTTCTACAACTTCATCTACGACGCGGCGACCGGTTATCTCGGTCGCGGCATCGCGATCACCGGCGGGGTCATCGGCCTGGGTACCGGTGCGGCGCTCGGCCGGCCGCTGGTCGCTGCGATCGGCATCGTGCTGGCGATCTTCGGCGCCCTGGGGCCGATCATCGCCGACGCGATCTTCAACACCGCGATCGTCTGAAGCGGCGGTGATCGATGGACGAGCGCTTCGCCCTGCCGCGCACCCTCGACGACCCGCCGCTGTTCTTTCTGTGGAACTTCGACGAGGCGGCGATCGTCGTGCTGTGCGCCCTGCTCGGGGGCCTGATGGCCGGGATGCTGTTCATTCCGGGCGTGCTGGTCGGCGTCGTCTGCGCGCAGCAGTACGCAAAACTGAAGGTCGAGGGCGGACGCGGCCTGCTGGCCCGCGCGCTGTACTGGTACACGCCGTCGGACTGGTGGTTTGCGAGCGTGACGCCGTCGTCGGTGCGCGAGTACGTCGGCGGCTGACCATGGACCGCGCGCTCTACGACTCTGCCCTTGACGACACGAGCGTGCGGCTGCGCCGCTGGCGCCGTGTCGCGGTCGCACTGCTGGCGATCGATCTGCTGCTGAGCCTGCGCCTGGTCACGCTCGACACGCACGAGAAGACCATCATCGTGCCGCCGGTGCCGTTCGGGGAATTCTGGGTGCGTGGAGACCAGATCTCTCCGTCCTACCTCGAAGCGATGGCACAGTATTTCGCGGGGCTGATGCTGACCTACTCGCCGGCGAGCTTCGCCGCGCAGAAGGACATCGTGCTGCGCCATGCCGATCCGAGCGCGCACGGCGCGCTCGACGCCCAGCTCGCCGAGGACGGCGAGCGCATCCATCGCAGCCGTCTGTCACAGGTGTTCTATGTCGCGCAGACGCGCGTGCGCGCCGATCACCTCGACGTCGTGCTGAGCGGCGACCTCGCCGTCTTCGTCGGCCAGGAGGTGCTCAAGCCGCGGCGTGCGAGCTATCGGCTGCGCTTCGTCCAGCGCGGCGGACAGCTCTACGTCTCCACCTTCCAGGAGATTCAGGATGAATCCGATCCGTTCGGCGATCGCGATCCTGCTGCTGGCGATCGCGGCTGAGGCAGTCTCGGCCGAGGAGGTCGCCGTGCGCGACGGCGCCACGGCGCGGATCACGCTGTCCGCGCACGAGTTGACGCGCATCGCAATGACGAGTGGGGTGAAGCTCGCGCGCATTCTGGCACCCGACGGGCAGCTCGAAGTGCGGCCCGGCACTGGCGCCGATGGGGAGGATACCGGTGACGCCTTCGTGCGACCGGTCGACCCGACACCGGATCGGGCTTTCAGCTTCTTCGTCCGCGACGAGCACGGCGCGACCTACACGCTGGTCGCCACGGTCGAGGACCGGCCGTCCCACACGGTGCTGCTGAAGCCGGGCGATCCGGTATCGCTGCGCGAGGCGTCGAGCGACGCCGCCGAACCGACCGTGCGTCGCATCAAGGCGCTGGTCCGCGCGATGGCACTCGGCGATCCCGAGCGCAAATTCGGACACACGGCCGTCGGCAAGCGCATCCCTGTCTGGCGCCAGACCGCGTCCGTGCTCGACGAGACCTGGACCACCAGCGCCGACTTGAAGGGTGAGACCTGGACTTTCCGCAACACGACGGCCGACACGTTGCGGCTCGACGAGACGCAGTTCACCGGGCTGTACGCGGACACGCGCGCGGTCGCGATCGAGCGTCTGGCGCTGCCACCCGGCACGACGACGCGCGTCTTCATCGTCCGCGGACCCCAGCCATGAGCCCGCCTGATCTCAAGCGCCGGCTGTCGATCAAGCAGCGCCAGGTGCTGGCGACGGTCGCCGTGCTCGGCGGCGTGATGCTGGTCATCATTCTCGGCCTTTATGTCAGCGATCCACGACGCGGTGAGCCGGACACGCTGCGGCATCGCCGATCCGCCGAAGAGGTGCTGAAGGACTACCGCACGCCGCGCCAGGACATCGATCCTGCCGACGTGTGGATGGCCCGTAGCGAGGCGCGCCTGCGCGAGCTGCAGCAGCGCAGTGATGAGCTTGGTCGGCGCCTGGAGCGCCTGCAGGACCAAGTCAGGCAGCAGGACGAAGGTCCAGTCCTGCCCCCTCCGCAACGTGAATCCGCATCACGACCCGAGCCGCCGGCACCCGCCACGTATCCGCAAACACCACTGCCGCCGCCCCCGAGCGCCACCCGGATCGCTGCCAGCCCACAGGTTGCACTGAGTGCGCCCATCATGGACGTCAGTCTGCTCGGCAGCGCTGCTTCAAATACACCTGACGCCGATGCCGAACCAACCGCCACCGTCCACAACAGCCTGCCCGTCGGCAGCTTCGCATCGGCCGTCCTGCTGACCGGCCTCGACGCGCCCACCGGGGGCTTGGCGAAAACCAACCCGATTCCGGTGCTGATGCTGCTGTTGAACGACGGTTCCTTGCCCAACCGGTTTCGTTCGCGCGTGCGCGACTGCTTCGTCAGCGGTGCCGGCTACGGCGACGCCGCGGCCGAGCGCGCCTACATCCGCCTGGAGCGCCTGTCCTGTGTGATGCATGACGGTCGCATCCTCGATGCGCAGGTCGAAGGCTACATCGCCGGCGAAGACGGCAAGAACGGGCTGCGCGGACCGGTCGTCAGCAAGCAGGGGCAGATGATCGCACGCGCCCTGTTCGCGGGGATCGCCAGCGGACTCGGCAATTCGATCGCGCAGTCCTACGCCTCGATCTCGACCAGTGCGCTCGGCAGCGTACGGACCGTCGATCCCGACGACATCGCCAAGGTCGGCGTCGCCACGGGCGTCGGCACGGCGCTGGAAAAGATCGCCGACTTCTACATCGCACGCGCCAACGAACTGTACCCGGTCGTCGAGATCGACTCGTTCCGGCGCGGCGACGTGGTGTTCAACCAGCTCGTGCACCTGGGACCGGCGTTCGCGGCGGCATGGGATGGCGAGGAGGTGCAGCGATGAACGGATATCGACGACTGGTACCTATGACGCTCGCCATCCTGCTTTCGGCCTGTGCCGGCCCGCGCTACGCCTGTCCGATCCCCGACGGCAGCGGCGGCTGTCGCAGCCTTGCGCAGGTCTATCGCGAGGCGCAGGCGCTGTCCGGCAACCCGACGCCGAGTGCTGCTTCGGCCGGAGAAACATCCGATTCCGACGATGCACGTGCGCCGCTGTTCATGCCGTCCGGAACACCCGCATTGGAAACGCCCGGCCCCGGCACCGCGCTGCTGACGACGCCGCGCGTGTTGCGCGTGCTGATCACCCCCTGGCCAGACACCGATGGCGACGTGCACGCGGGCCAGCATCTCTATCTTCGACTGGATGCAGGACGATGGACGCTCCCGCAGTGAACGCAGGATGGTTCGAGCGCGCGCGCAGCGGCGTGGCGCGCAGCCTGGCCGAATGGTTCCGCGAGCGCTCGCCCGTCGAAGCGTACATGGACGGTGAGCTGCCGCCGACTTTGGCAGCGCAGCGCCGCCTGCTCAACGGCGCGCGCATCTCGCGCTTTCTGCCCTACGAGTCCTTCGATCCCGAGACGCGGCTCTATCACAACGTGGACGCAGTCGGCTTCGTGCTGGAGGCCTCGCCCGCCGTCGGCCTCGACGAAAACCGCCTCAACATCCTGACCGGCCTGATCACGCAGGGCGTCCGCAACCAGACCACGATCCAGATCTCGATGTGGGGGGATCCCGACATCGATCCGTTGTTGCAGGCCTGGCTGCAGGCGCGCGTGCGCGGCGGCGGACGCTACGCGCGCGCCCTCGAAGGCTTGGCGCGCCGCCGCGTGGACTACCTGCGGCCGGCGGCCTGGCACTCGCTGTTCTCGGACCAGCCGCTGCTGCTGCGCGATTGGCGCGTGTTCATCTCGTTCCTACGGCCCAGGGCACCGGGCCGCCGGCCGGTCGACACGTCCGAGATCGAATACCTGCTGCGCACGCGCGAGGCCTATCGCAGCACCTTGCAGAGCGCCGGGCTACCCGCCGAGGAAGTCGCCCCGGAAGCATTGATCCGGCTCGTCGACGGCATCGTCCATCCGACGCCGCATCCGCGCGGCGAGATGCGCTACGACCCGTCGCTGCGCCTGCGCGACCAGATCTCGGATCGTGATGCCCTGCTGCTGGTCGGCCGTGATGCCTTGGGGCTGATCCACGAGGACTGGGCAACGACGCCGCTGCCGTTTTCCGTACGCCAATATCCACGCGTCTGGGCCGGCTGGCACAACGGCGAGCTGTTCGGGGCGCTGCTGAACAACGTGCTGCGCCTGCCCTGCCCGGTACTGGTCACGCAGACCGTGCACGCCGGGGACCCGGCCCAGGCCGGCAACGAGGCCAAGCTGCGCGCCGCACGCGCGACACAGATGACCGATTCGCCGGTCGGGCGCTTTGTGCCGGCCTGGAAGGAGCGCCGCGGCGATTGGGACTTCGTCGTGCGCAAGATCGGCGAGGGCCACAAGCTTTTAGCGTCGCACTACCAGGTTCTGGCGTTCGCACCGGGCGGCCAGGAGGAATACTGCGAGCAGAAGCTCAAGGCGATCTATGACGCGCGCGGCTGGGCCTTGCAGAAGGACCGCTTCTCGACGCTGATCGCACTGCGCGCGGCGCTGCCGATGGGCGGCGGACCCAAGCTCGTCGGCGAACTGAAGCGGCTCGGCTACCTGCGCCGGAGCTTGACCTGGTCGGCGATCAATACCGCACCGCTGGTCGGCGAATGGAAAGGCACGGGTCGCCCGCTGCTGATGCTGGTCGGGCGCAAAGGCCAGATCCAGTTCTTCAATCCCTATGACAACCAGAAGGGCAACTTCAACATGGCCTGCGCCGCGACCAGCGGCGCCGGCAAGAGCTTCATCGCCCAGGAGCTGATCTCGGCGCTGCTGGGCATCGGCGGGCGCGTGTTCGTGATCGACTCCGGCGAGAGCTACCTCAACATCTGCACGCTGTATGGCGGCGCCTACATCAAGGCGGACTTCGTGCTGAACCCGTTCTCGCGCATCAATCCGGTCAGCTTCGAGGAGGACGAGCTGCCGATCATCAGGCAGATCCTCGCCAAGATGTGCTCGCCGAAGTTGCCGCTCGACAGCCTGCACGTCGCCTACCTGGAGCAGGCGATCAAGCTGGCCTGGCAGCGCAAGGGCGCCGACACCGAGATCGGCGACGTCGCCGCGGTGCTGGAGCAGGCCGGCTCACGCGAGCAGAAGAATCTCGCCGTGATGCTGTACCCGTGGACGCGCAACGGCAGCTACGGCCGCTACTTCGCCGGCCCCAGCAACATCGACCTCGACAGTCCCTTCGTGGTGTTGGAGCTGTCGGCGCTGGACTCGCGCCCCGATCTGCAGAGCGTCGTCGTGATGATCCTGATGTTGAAAATCACGCAGACGATGTATCTGAAGGATCGCAGCCAGCCCTGGCTGTGCCTGATCGACGAAGCCAAACGTTTTCTGGGCGACGGCAACGACGACCAGTTCGTCGAGGCCGGCTACCGCACCGCACGCAAGTACGGCGGCGCCTTCGCCTCGCTGACCCAGGGCATCGACGACTACTACCTGACGTCCGGCTCGCGCGCGGCCCTGGCCTGCTCGGACTGGGTACTGCTTCTCAGACAAAAACCGGAGTCGCTCGCTGCCGCCCGCGACAACCAGCGCCTGTTCGTCGACGACGCGGCGCGGGACCTCTTGATGTCGGTCGACACCGTGCAGGGCAAGTATTCGGAAATCGCGATCCGCGGGCCCGACGGCTTGTCGATCGGCCGGCTGATCGTCGATCCGTTCACCGAGAAGCTGTATTCGACGACGGGGCCGGAGTTCCAGTTCGTGCGCGACCAGATGGCCGCGGGGGCGACGATCGACGAGGCCGTGGAGCGGCTCGTGCGGCAGTCGCGGAACCGGTGAAATCAATGAGCACGGTCCAGAGTCTCCTGTTCTCGCTGTGCGCCGGCATGCTCGGGGGCCTGGTCGTCGTGTTGTGGGCTCGATCGACGACGCCTCCGGTGCCGAGCTTTGCGACGGTCGATCTGCAAGCGGTGCTGGCGCGGCAGCTGTCGACCGTCGACGCCGACGCCCCGAACCCGGACCGAAACGCCGCGCGTTACGCGCAGGCACTCGAACGCTCGCTCGACGAGATCGCGCAAGACAACCAGCGCGTCCTGCTGAGCGCACCGGCCGTCGTGCGCGGTGCACCCGACCTGACCCCGGCGCTGCAGGCGGAGATCGAGCGCCGGCTCGCCGCCGGAACCGATCGATGAGCATGACACCCGAACGGCGAATGCAAAGACGGCGCGGACGTCGTCGCGCACTCCAGGTCTGCGCCGCGATGCTCGGCGCAATCGCTGGGCTGTATGCGGCGTTCGTGTGGATCGCACCGGAGCAGCGGCTGGCCGTGTCGCTGACGACCAGCCTGCCGGCGCGCCTCTGGCTGATCGACGTCGGCCAGCAACCGCAGCGCGGCGACTACATCGCGTTTCGCATCCCTGAAAACCGCTTCTATCGGAGCGCGCACGGCGGCTTCCTGAAGATCGCGCGCGGCATCCCGGGCGATCGCGTGACGCGCGAGGGCCGCGACTTCCTGGTCGACGGCCAATTCGTCGGCACCGCCAAACGCGCATCGCTCGGCGGTCTGCCGCTGGCGCCCGGCCCGACGGGTGTGCTGCCGCCCGGCCGCTACTTCGTGTGGACGCCGGACACGGATTCCTTCGATTCGCGCTACGCCGACATCGGCTGGATCCCACAGTCGAGCGTCGTCGGCGTGGCGAGGCCACTGTTCTGATGCGCATCGGACCGGCCATGCTGGGTGTAATCGCGACCGCCGCGGGTGTGATGTTGCTGTCGCTCGCCGCTGCGACGCAGACGCCGACCGGAAACGCCTCGGCGACCACCGACAATCTCGGCGTCATCGGTCCGACCTGGCCGATTAAGGAACGCGATCTGCTCGAGGCGATCCACGCGAAGCTGCGGGACAAGCAGGACAGCGGCGCGGTCGATCCACTCGCCACACGCCTGCGCCGGCAGGCGCTGACCTATGCGGCAACGCCGCCGTCTCTGCATCTGCCCCGCGCGAAGCAGTCGCGCATGGCGCACATCGACCCGAGCATTGTCGTGCCGTATGACATCCGTGATGCCCACGGACATCGGCTCTATCGCACCGGAACGACGGTCAATCCGCTCGAACGCTACCCGCTCGATCAAACCTTGTTGTTTATCGATGGCGACGATCCGGATCAGCGCACCTGGCTCGATGCCCAGCTGACTGACGACGATGCTCAGCTGAAAGTGATCCTGACCGGCGGTTCGCCGGGTGTGCTGTCGAAGTCCTTGCAGCGACCGGTCTACTTCGATCAGGACGCCTTGCTGGTGCACCGGTTCGGGATCGAGGCGGTACCGGCCAGCGTGCAGGCCGATCCGCGGGCGCCGCACCAACGCCTGCTCGTGCAGGAGCACGACCCGAAGGAGTCCTCCGATGACTAGACGTTTGATTCGACCCGCTCGGCTGCTGGGTGTCGTGGCGATGCTCGGCTGCGCAATGACTGCGATTGCGCAGGAGACGGAATCCGACGCCCCTCAAGGTCCCTGTCACGGGCACTTCCCCGACCTGATGACCGACGTCTGCTGGAACTGCGTGTTTCCGATCTCGATCGGTCCGGCAACGATCACGCTCGACCAGGAGGACGACGGACCGAGTCCACCGCTGGTCTGTACCTGTCCGGCCCCGCCGCCGGTGTTCGAGCGCTACGGCGTCGGCATCGGCTACTGGGAGCCGGCGCGCATCTCCGAGGTCGTGCGCACGCCGTACTGCTCGCCGACGCTCGGCGGTACGGTGCTCGCCGACGAGTTCGCGCCGGCCGGCACCAACACCAAGAAATCCGGCACGATGAAGAGCGCGTTCTATCAGGTGCACTGGTTCACGTTTCCGGTGCTGTCGTGGATCTCGGCGGCGTTCACCTCGGCGGTCTGCAGCAACGACGACAGTTTCGATCTGGTCTACATGACCGAGCTTGATCCGCTGTGGAGCGACGATGCGCTGACGGCACTGATCAATCCGGAGGCGGTGCTGTTCGACAGCCTGCCGGCGCAGGCCGCCTGCATCGCCGACAGCGTCGCCGCCGCCACCGGCTTCGGCATCGATTCGCTGTTCTGGTGCTCGGGCTCGCAGGGCAGCGTCTATCCGATCGGCGGCACGATCGCACACCACGTCGGCGGCATCGATTCGAGCATGCTGGCGACGCACCGCATGCTGTTCAAGCTGCACCGCCAGCTGGTTGCACAGGACACCTCGACGGAAGGTGCGATGTGCGGCGGCCAGGCCCAGCCGATCCTGCGCAAGGGCCAGTACAAGCTCAACCCGATGTATCCGGTGCCCAAGGCCGACACCGCCGTGCCGCTCGGCCGGCTGACCGCGAGCTGGGTGGCCGGCCACGAGTACCCCTACGAGGGCGAAGACTTCACGTATCTGGTCTGGAGGAAGCGGCTGTGTTGCGCATTTTGAGTGGGCTGTTTGCTTCCATCGTGCTCGGTGGTGCCGTTGCTGTTGCGCTGGCGCAGCATCGCGTGCCGGATACCGCATCGACCGAGGATGCCGCCGCGGAGGCGCGCGAGGTGCTGAGCCAGACGGAAGCCCTAGTGCGCCAGCAAGGCTTTCTCGACCGGCTGCGACAAGAGCGCGAGGCGCTCGATGCGCTGGCGCCGCGACCCGCCCCGGCGCTTCGACTCGGCACACAAGCGCCGATGCCCGACGACTGGCTCGACCGTTTCACACCCTCGCCGTCTGCACGCTCATCGGATACACCGCCGCTCCTCGTGCTGGTGTCCCTGTCGATGCCGGAGTCCAGCCTGCGCACGCTCGCGCGACAAGCCGCACGCATCGGTGCGCCACTGGTGCTGCGTGGCTTGGTCAGGGATTCGTTTCCGGCCACGCAGCGGGCACTGGCCCGCTACTCCGATATTCCGGGTGCCGCGTTTGCCATCGACCCCACCCTGTTCCGCCGTTTCGAGGTTTCTGCGATACCGAGCTACGTGCTGCCGCTCGAAGCGCTGCAGGCCTGCAATGCCGACACCTGCCCGACGCCGGCATACGTTCGCGTGTCGGGTGAAGCCGGTCTGGACTACGTGCTGCATTGGATCGAGCGGCGTGCCCGAAACACGCGCGCGCGTCGTGCCGCGGCCGCATTGTCGGCACAGCTGGAGCAGCGGCCATGAAGCGCATGCTGGTCACGCTTGCGATCTTGCTGACCGCCTGCCCGGCGCTGTCGTCCGACGATCCTGTGACCGCTGCCAAGCAGCTCGGGGCTCTGGGCAACCAGCGCGCCGGTGGGGCGACGCAAACCAGTCCCTACGACTATCCCGGTTACGCGGGCGCCAACGTACCGCAACAGCAGCACTACGGGTCGGGCGCGCAGATCGAAGACGAGGCACGTGCGGCCGCATCGACCTCGGATTCCGCGCAGATCGCAACCACGCAGGCCGTCCAGACACCGGCGTACGCCATCGGGCCGGACGATCCGATCCGGCAGCGCAGCGCGAACGCACAGTCCGCCGCCGCGCAGCAGCTCGCGAACCAATATTCGGGCCTCGCGTCGGATACCGCCGCGCCCGCGACCTCGAACACCACCGAGATGACGACCGCGTCGACCTGGCTGCATGCGGCGCAGGAGACCGCCGACGACAACGGTCTGGATAACGGCAGCTTCACGTTCTTCGCTGGTGAGGACCTGAAGTGCTCCAAGGAGTCGCTCGGCTACTCGAACTGCTGCAGCGATTCCGGCTGGGGCAACGACACCGGGCTCGCCCAATGCAGTGAGGAGGAGCAGCGGCTGGGCCTGGCCCGCCAGGCGGGGCGTGCGCACTACGTCGGCCGTTACCGCAAGGGCACGCTGTTCAAGACGACGTATCGCGTCTATTGCACCTTCGGCAGCCAGCTGTCCCGCATGCTGCAGGAACAGGGCCGCGCGCAGCTCGGCATCGGCTGGGGCAGTGCGCGCCATCCGGACTGCCGCGCGCTGACACCCGACGAGATGGCGCGACTCGACCTCGACGCGATGGACTTCCGCGAGTTTCAGGACGAGGCCCGGTCGCAGGCCGACGCCGCACTGGCGACCCGCGAACCCGAGGACGCGATTCGCCGGCGCCTGCAGCAGGACCTGGACCGATGACGGGGCGTCACTTGGCTGCGACGCGCCGTGGTCGGGTCGTCGTGCACGGCTGGCTTGCGCTGGCGGCGACGGTATTGGTCGCGCCGGCATCGGCGGAGACGGGCGGTCGTGTCGTCGTCGAGACGCGCGTCACCGACGAGGCAGCCTATTTCGGCCGCCATGCGGAGGGCTGGTTCTGGTACCGGGATCCGAAGTCAGCGGAGGAACCGACTGCACCCGAACCCCCGGTCCCCTCGATCGACCCCGTCGAGCAGATCAAGGCGCAACGCCAACAGCTTGAAATCGCAGTGAGTCGCGCCATCCTCTCTCCGACGCGCGACAATATGCGCCGTTACCTGCAGCTCAACCAGCAACTGATGGCCCAGGCCGGCCGCTTTGCCGAGGCTTGGCGTGGACTGGTCTGGAGCGAGCCGGCGCTCGACTACAGCCTCGTCAGTCCGGTCGGTGCCTCGGCCTACCTCAAGGCCGATAGCGATGCGGCGTCCGATGAAGCACAACTGGCCGCGGCGGCACGGCGCTGGGGCCTGCTGTTCTTCTTCCGCGGCAGCTGCCCGTACTGTCACCGCTTGGCGCCACTGCTGCGCCGCTTCGCCGAACACTACGGTTTCGACATCGTCGGCGTTTCGCTCGACGGCGGGACGCTGCCCGAGTTTCCGCAACCGCGACGCAATGACCGCGCCGCCGAATCGCTCGGCGTTCAAGCCGTGCCGGCGCTCTATCTCGCCGATCCGCAGACGCGCCGCATCGTGCCGGCCGCCTTCGGCCTGGTCGGCTGGAGCGAACTGGTGCGGCGGGTCGTCTACGCGCTCGATCAAGCCGGGTCATCGTCCGCGGGTCCTGCGCAAGACCTCTCGCTCGGAGACTCGCCATGACTGTGATCTCGCGTGTTGGCGCCACGTTCGCATTTGCTTTGGTGTTCGGGTCCTGTGCGGCTCGCGCGGGTATCGGCAGCGACGTGCAGGACTTCTTCGACGAGATCAACTACGCCAACGTCACTGCGCCCGGCGTCTACGAGGGCCAGAGCGCCGGCTACTTCACCGGCGGCGGCCTCTACACGCGCACACCGATCCGCAATTATTCCCTGCTCAACGTGCAGATGCCGCGCTTTCGCGCCGGCTGCGGCGGCATCGACCTGTACTCGGGCGGCTTTTCCTTCATCAACGCCGACCAGTTCACCGAAATGCTGCGCAACATCGGCTCGAACGCGACGAGCCTGGCGTTCATGCTGGCGCTGCAGGTCGTCAGCCCGCAGATCAAGGGGGTGCTCGCCGACATCTACGACTGGGCGCAGAAGGCCAACAATGCGCAGATCAACTCCTGCGAGGCCGCCGGCGCCGCGCTCGGCGGCGCGCTGGGACTGTTCGGAGCGAAGGAGTCCGGCTGCGTCGTGCAGCGCATGGCCTCGCTCGGCGAGGACTACCACACCGCCGACGCCAACTGCCGCAGCAATCCCAACGACACTGGTACGCCGGACCCGAAGCCGTATTTCACCCACGGCAATCTGGCCTGGAAGGCGATGATGCCGATCGACTTCTTCCGCGACGACCTCGATCTCGCCCAGGCCGTCATGAACCTGACCGGCACGGTGATCGTCAGCGACGATGGCTCGGCCGATCCGAGTCCGACGATCCGACGCATCGCACCGCAACTGCTGGTCTCGGCCGATGCGGCCACGGGTGGTTTGGTCGACGCACTGCTGCATGGCGGCAGTGCCGCGATCTACCAATGTGCCGATGCAAGCATCGACGAAACATCGTGCATGGACCTCGGCGGTGCGCCGGTCGACGTGACGATCGCTTCCGGCCAGGCCATCGTGCCGCGCGTGCGGGCGCTGCTGTCCTCGATCGCCGACAAGATCCGCCTCGACACGCCGCTGTCGGCCGAGGAACTGGGCCTGATCCGCTCGACCACCCTGCCGGTACACAAATACCTGACGGTGTCGGTGGCGCTGCTGGGCGGCAATGCCGACACCGAGGTCCTGAAGTACGCCGAGATCATCGGCAAGGACCTGCTCTACGCCTACCTGCTCGACCTGCTGCGCAAGGTGGCCAGCGGCACCGCTCGGCTCGGCACGCAGTCGGCGCAGGATCTGATCACGGCCTTCCAGCAGGATATCCGTGACGCACGGCACGCCGTCATGGAAGCCGACGCCAAGGTCATGAGCGATTTCAACGCGGCGCTGGCGCTGACGACCGCCGCGCGAGATTACGAGCGTGCACTGGTCGGGCACCTGTCGCCGGCGGTGGTACAGAGCGCGCTGTTCCAGGCCCGGCAGTAGCCTGACGTGAACTGGGAGATCCACACGCTCGGTGGCGGAGAATACCTGCGCCTGATCTTCAACGGCATCGCCGTGATCATGGGCGACGGCGACTATGGCGTGCTGCTGCGGATCGGCATTCTGATCGGCCTGCTGGCGATCCTGGTGCGCGCGGCCTACAAGGGCCAGGTGCTGGACCTGCAGTGGCTGCTGTTCGCGGCGATGGGGTTTTATGTCGCCTTTCTGCCGACGGCAACGGTCATCGTCGTGGACGATCTCGACCCCAGCCAGTCGGCCGTGGTGGACAACGTGCCGCTGGGCATGGCGGCGACGGCGGGCTTTTCGAATGCGGTCGGGCACTGGCTGGCCGAGACCTCGGAGACGGTGTTCTCGCTGCCGGACGAGATGCGCTATATGAAGCAGGGCATGCTGTTCGGCAATAAGCTGGTCGAGGCAACGATGCGCTTCGAGTTGAGCGATCCGCGTGTGGCCGGGAATATGTCGTCGTTCTGGGAGCAGTGCGTGTTCTACGACCTGCTGCTGGGGCAGTACACGATCACCGACCTGCAGACGGCGCCGGACCTGTGGGCCTTCGTGCAGTCGCAGACTTCCGTGTCGCGGGCGTTCTCGTACCAGCCGGCATCGGGACCGTCGACGATCGAGGTCTGCCGCACGGCGGCCAACGGCGTGCTGAACGATGAGCTGACGAGCCAGATACCGGACATCGAGAATCTGTATGGCGCGCAGCTGGTACGGGCGGCCGACCGCAATGCCGCGGTGGCGCAGTTCGTGTCGGCGATGCCGATCGCGTACCAGTATTTCAGCGGGCTGTCGGATAGTGCCTCGCGCATCATCATGCAGGCCACCTTGTCGAACTCGATGCAGCGCGGCATCTCGGCCTGGGCCTCGCGCGTTGATGCACCGGCGGCGGCGCAGGACTACGCGCTGGCGCGTGCCGAGGCCGAGCGGCGCACGACCTATACGGTGCTGGGTCAGCTCGCGCAGAAGATGCTGCCGATCGTGCATACCCTGATCCAGGCCGGCATCTATGCGGTGTTTCCGCTGGTGTTCATCCTGATGCTGATGCCGGGCGGATATCGCGCGGTGCTGACGTACATGAAGGTGCTGTTCTGGATCACGCTGTGGCCGTTCCTGTTCGCGGTGATCCATCTGGCGATGAGTCTGTTCACGTCCCTCGCAGCGGAGCCGGCAATCACCCTGGCGGATGGCACCAAGGTACTGTCGATGGCCAACTACACGGCCTTCGGACAGGTGATGTCGGACTATTCGGTCTTCGCGGGTTATCTGTCGGTGTCGATCCCGGTCATGGCCTGGCTGGTCGTCAGCGGCAGCAGCATCGCCTTGGCCACTGCGGCGCAGAGCATCCTGGCGAGCTACGAGCGCACCGCCAGCGCGGCGACGACCGAGGCCACGACCGGCAATGTGTCGCTCGGCAACACCAGCTTCGGCAACGCCAACTGGTGGGCGCAGAACACCGCGCCATCCTCCCAGGGCGGATACGCGCAACAGACCGGGGCCGACGGCATCACGCGGCGCGTCGCCGCCGGGCGCGAATTCGCGACGATGCCGCAGTCTTCGCTGCCGGTTTCGATGTCGCTGGAAAGCGCCGTCCGCGGCTCGATCGAGAAAGGCGCGGAGCAAGCCACGCGCGCGGCTCGCTCCGACAGCGTCGCGCAGTCGCAGCGCGTGGCATCTCAGCTATCGGAGCTGGATCAGCTGAACCGGCAGCTCAGTCGCAGCCAGGAATTTCGGGATAGTGTCGATCGGACCGAAGCGGCGGACTTCCAGCAGCACTACGGCGACACAACGCGGATGCTCGATACCTTGCGTGAAGGGACGCGGTTCAGCCGGTCGGAGACGGCGCAGCTCCTGTTCGATGGCGGTGCGTCACTGTCCGGCGCACTGGGGATCGGAACGCCGGGCGGAAGCCCAGTCAAGGGCGCCATCGGTGTAAATGCCAGAGGTGGAGCAAGCTATCAATCGGCAGATGCCGCGGGCAGACAGAAAATCCTCGATCAGGCACATGATCTCGGCTATGACACGAGCTTTGGCACGGCCCTTTCGGACACCCTCAGAGCAGGCGCAAGCGTAACTGGAAGCTACAGCGGTGGTGATTTGGAATCGTACGCCAGCAGTGCAGCGAACCGGCTTTCGCGCGAGGTTAGTGCCATTGAGACCGCTCAGGCATCACTCGAACACGCGCGCTCCTTCAACGAAGCACGGCGGCTCAGCGACAGCGAAGGTTTCGGCACAAGCATGCAGCTGGACGACAAGTTCAAGAACTGGCTGGCTGATCGACTCGGCAACCAGAACCAGGCGCTTGAGCTGATTCGAGAAGGCGCACAGGGCAACGATCCGACCGCACAGGTAGAGCTTTCGGCGCATATGCGTGAGTTCTCAGCGCAGTACGCTGAACAGATTGCACGCACCACCGGTCCCTTGCAGGCTGACCTTGTCGCGCGGCAAGCCGCGGGATGGAGCAGCGACGTGCGATCGGCGGCCGATACGACCGTCAACCGCCAGTCGGAGCACGACAGGAAACATATCGAGCAAGCTGCCGGCGCAGCAAGCCTCGACACCAGTTCAGTTCATCGAGATATCGAAAACGCGCGTGTAGTGGGACAGCGAACTCATGGGGAGCTGTCAGACGACATGGCGGACAGCGTCGCCGAGCAGGACGCCCGCGCCTTGGAAAGTCGGCAACACATTGAGCGCGACATCGATGACTCCCGGCGAAAATCCCTGACGCGCCAAGCCGTGCTGGAGGACTTTCCCGACGAGCATGACGCTACTTCGGACAAACGAGGAAAGTGATAGGCCCCTAGGGTCAGTCGCGGCGGTGCCAAATGATCGTCTGCAAGTCCCGGTGTAGGGCGTGTCCCAGATTTTGTGTAAACGGTCATGAGGCAGGAGACTGCCTCGCTCCAAGGAGTAGCGATGACCGTAAAGAAGAAGAATGCGGCTGTGCCGTCTGCGTTGCTGGATAGCCTGCTGGCG
>JAQVDP010000037.1 GCA_028698335.1 Nevskiales bacterium
TTGATCAGCGGGTGGTCCCGCAGCTGCTGTTCGGCGCCAGCCAGAAAGAAGCTCGTGCTCAAGATCCGCTCCCGTCAATGTGATGCCTCATTGTCCGAAATCAGAAGGGGTTATGCAGCGGTCTCACGTCCGCGAATTCCACGACGTGGTGCTCGGCAGCGGCGCGATCCCGCTCGACGTGCTCGAACGCCAGATCGACCGCTGGATCGCCCGGCAACGGGCGGGCTAGCCGGCCGGCGCCGCAGACGCACGCAGGCGCTCACGCACCGGCAGTCCGTCGAGATACAGCTCGTCGAGCACGGCGGTCCCGCCGAGAACGCGCACGGTCACGTATGCCGGTCGCGCATCGGCGTCGGTCTGGCGACTGCTCTGCCGGTAGACGCGTTCGGCCTCCGGCGCCAGTCGCTCGTCCAGGTAGTAGCGCTCGAACGGCAGTTCGACGATCAGGTCTTCATCGGTACTGCCACGCGCCTGCACCCGCAGGTAGTCGCCGTCCTCCGGGCGCGACAGCGACGGCGACACCAGCCGCGCAAAGCCGTCGGCGGCCACCTCGATCCGGACGTAGAGCCACCGCCCGTTGTCGTCGGGGACGCCTCCGGGATTCGGGATGCGCGCGGCATCGAAGTCCAGCGCGACATAGCGGCCGCGAAAGGGATCGACCGGGTCGACCGGCGCCGTGCGGAAGCGGTACACGGTCCCGTCGCGCAGTGCGCGCTGGTGCTGCACCACCGCCGCCCCCGGCAGCCACCACTGCCCCACGCACACCAGCGCGAACAGCAGCAGCACGGCCCGGCGCTTCATGCCGTCACCCGCCGGCGCAACCAGGCATGCGCAATGATGAACCCCGTTCCGACGCCGACGAACGCCAGACCGCGGACGGTGAACGGCCAGTCGGCGTCGAAGAAACGCGTCAGACACAGCATCGCGAACAGGGTCAACCCGGCGTTGATCGCTGGCATGCTGGCGTCGCGCATGCCGGCGCGGACCGCCGCCAGACTGACGCCGACGCCATAGAGCACGAATCCCGCCGCCAGGGGCCCGGCCCAGCCCGGACCGAGCAGGGCCGACACCATCAGCGCCGCCGCCGGAACCGCCGCCGCGGCCGCCATCCAGCGGCGCGCCACGACCGCCCGCGTCGTCGCGATTCCCAGTCCGCTCAACACGACCGCCAGCGCCGCAAAACTGTCCCAGGCCTGGGCGCGATCGAGCCGAAGCCAGGGCCGATCGAGCATGTCGCGCCAGAAGTCCGGAAAGGTGGCGATCACGGTGATGCCGCCGATCGCGACGATCCCGTATCCGAGCAGGCTGCGGCGCCAGCGCGGCATCGCCCCCGTCGGCCAGCCCGCCTGCACCAGCCCGCCCGCGCAGGCGGCGACCCAGGTCAGCCCCAGTGCGGCGCTGGGACGCAGGCTCAACAGCAGCGCGGCCAGCGCCAGCGGCAACAACGCTCCGACCAGCAGGGCGGCGCGCAGGCTGTCACCGTCGCCGCGCAACACCCATCGGACATGCGGCAGCAGCAGCGCGTACAAGATCGCCGCTTCGACCACCGAGACGTCGCCGCGACCGGCGCCGACCCAGCCGAGCAGGCTCAACGCGCACAGCACCGCGGTGACGCTGGCGGAGAACAGATAGACCAGCGGCAACGCCGCCAGCGCGCAGGCGAGAAGATATGCCGCCGGGTCGGCCGGCAGATGATAGATCTGTCCGACCAGTGCCAACGCCGTGGCGAAACCGAACGCGATCAGGACCGCCGAAGCCTCGCGCCATGCCCGCGAGTCGGCACACTGCGACAGGGCCCAGACACCGAGCGCCTGTGCGATCGCCAGTGGCGCAAAACCCAGGCCCAGGCGCTGCGCCCGGCCCAGCACGTCCCAGTTGTGCGCAACGATCAGGATCACGCCCAAGCCGATCAGCAGCGCGCCCCCGACCGGCAGCAGCACCCGTGTCCATCCGCGTGCATCGGCCGCAGCCTGGTAATGGCCGCGCAGGCGCTCGGCGGACGCGGCGTCGATGACGCCCGTCGTCACCAGTCTCGGCAGCTCACGCAGCAGCCACGCCGCGCCGGTCTTCATCGGATACGCTCCATCGCGGCAGCCTAGCAAAGCCGCGCGCGCTCGGACATGGACCCGAATCGCTATGCTTGGCCCCACCGCGATCCATGACGACAGGAATCCGAAACCGCATGAGCGAACAGAGCCAGTTCCGCCTGCTGGGCGCCAAGCGCTTCGGCCCGTTCTTCCTGACCCAGTCGCTGGGGGCGTTCAACGACAACGTCTTCAAGAATGCGCTGGTCATTCTGGTGACCTTCGGCATCGCCGGCCTGTCGCCCGCGGACGTCAATCTGTACGTCAACCTCGCCGCCGGGCTGTTCATCCTGCCGTTCTTCCTGTTCTCGGCCACTGCGGGCCAGATCGCCGAGAAGTACGAAAAAGCGGCACTGATCCGTGCGATCAAGTTGTTCGAAATCGTGATCATGGCGCTGGCGGTGATCGGTCTGGTCACGGCGAACGTGACCTTCCTGCTCGGCGTGCTGTTCCTGATGGGCCTGCAGTCGGCGCTGTTCGGGCCGGTCAAGTACTCGATCCTGCCGCAGCATCTGCGCGAGGAGGAACTGGTCGGCGGCAACGCCCTGGTCGAGGCCGCAACCTTTCTCGCGATCCTGCTCGGCACCATGCTCGGCGGCTGGCTGATGGCGCAGGACGGGGGCACCCGGTGGGTCGGCGCTACGGTCGTCACCGTGGCGATCCTCGGCTATTTCGCGTCGCGCCGTATCCCGGCCGCCGCGCCGACCGCCCCGGACCTCCGGATCAACTGGAACCCGATCAGCGAAACCTGGCGGAACTTCCGCTTCATGCGTGGCAACCGCACCGTCTTCCTCTCGGTGCTCGGAATCTCCTGGTTCTGGTTCTACGGCGCGACCTTCCTGTCGCAGCTTCCGAACTACACCAAGACCTTCCTCGGCGGCGACGAAACCGTCGTCACGCTGCTGCTGACCGTGTTCTCGCTGGGCATCGGCATCGGTTCGCTGCTGTGCGAACGGCTCTCCGGACACAAGGTCGAGATCGGTCTGGTCCCGCTGGGCTCGATCGGACTGACGTTCTTCGGCGTCGACCTCTATCTGGCCCAGCCGGATGCGGCAGCGGTCACCGGCCTGTCCGCCGGCGAGTTCCTCGATTCCGCGCGCCACCACCGCGTGCTCTGGGACCTGCTGCTGACGGGCATCTTCGGCGGGTTCTACATCGTGCCGCTGTACGCCCTGATCCAGACGCGCTCCGAGGCCGGACACCGGTCACGCATCATCGCCGGCAACAACATCCTCAACGCGCTGTTCATGGTCGTCTCCGCCCTGGCGGCGATCGGGCTGCTCGGCGCGGGGCTGAGCATTCCCGAGCTGCTGCTGACCACCGCGATCATGAATGCCGCCGTGGCCGTGTTCATCTACTCGCTGGTGCCCGAATTCCTGATGCGCTTCCTGGTCTGGGTGCTGATCAACACCCTGTACCGGATCCGCAAGACCGACCTCGACCGCATTCCCGACGAAGGGCCGGCGGTGATCGTCTGCAATCACGTCAGCTTCGTCGACGCGCTGATCCTCGGCGGCAACATCCGCCGCCCGGTGCGCTTCGTCATGTACTACAAGATCTTCCGGATCCCGGTGCTGAACTTCATCTTCCGCACCGCCCGCGCGATCCCGATCGCCGGCGCCAAGGAAGACCCCGCGCTGATGGAACGCGCCTTCGACGAGATCGACGCGGCGCTGCGCAACGGCGACGTGGTCTGCATCTTTCCGGAGGGCGCGCTGACGCCGGACGGCGAAATCCAGACCTTCCGCCCCGGCATCGAGCGCATCATCGCGCGCACGCCGGTGCCGGTGATCCCGATGGCACTCAAGGGCCTGTGGGGCAGCATCTTTTCGCGGCGCGACAGCTTCCTGCGCCGTGCCCGCCTGCCGCGCCGGTTCTGGTCGAGGATCGAGATGGCCACCGGCGAGCCGGTCCCGGCCGAAGCGGTGGCCGCGGCCGATCTGGAATCGCGCGTCCGCGCGCTGCGCGGCGACCGGGCCTGAGCACGCCCCGCGCCTCAAGTTCGGGGACGAGCGGCCGCTAACGGGATCAGGGGCGAACCGTCGCCCCGATCGGGCCGCGCCGCGGCCCCGCGTACGGAGGTGTCCCATGCCCACATCGATCCAGGCCGTCGGCCCGACCCAGAAGACCGCGCAGCAGATGAACCGCTCCGGCGCCGAGCAGGCGCAGGCAGCCGCCGGGCAGGCGGCAGCGGCCCCGGGGCGCGACGCCCTCAAGCAGCAGCAGAACGCCGCGATCGTCGAGGCCTCGCTGGCGGTATCCCTCGAAGCCGGCAACCAGCCGTTGACCCTGGTGCTGCGATCGGCGATCGACCGCATCAACGAACTGCTGGCGCCGGAACTGGGCCCGAACGCGATCGAGAACGCGGCCGAGCAGGACTTCACTCCGGAAGCGACGGCGGAGCGCATCGTGTCGCTGTCGACCGGCTTCTTCGACGCCTACCGGCGCCAGCATCCCGAACTCGACGACGCAGCCGCACTCGGCGGCTTCATGGACACGATCCGCCGCGGCTTCGAGCAGGGCTTCCGTGATGCCGAGAAGATCCTCGACGGCCTGGGCGTACTCGGCGGCGACATCGCCGACGGCATCAACCGGACCTACGCGCTGGTCCAGCAGGGCTACGCCGACTTCGAAGCGGCGATGTCGCAGTCCGGAACCGCGACGCGATCGTGACGCCCGCCCGCCTCAGCACCACGAGTGCTGGGCCGCGGGGCGCTCCAGCAACTCGCGGACGTTGGCCTCGATGATGCGGTAGCCGACGTTGCCGGTCAGCCGCTGGCGATCCTCGTTGAAGATCAGCGTCGGACTCGATCGCACGTTCTGTTCCTGCGCCATGCGGATGTCCGCCGCCAGACGTGCATAGGCCGCGCCGGACGCGATCCGTCGCTCGACCGGCGCCGGGTCCAGCCCCGCCCGCCCGACCTGATCGCGCAGGACATCGGCGGCGGAAATATCCTGTGCCTCGGCGAAGAACGCGGTGCGCAGACGCCAGGCCAGCTGCGCGTAACTGCCTGGGGCGAGCTCGCCATCCGCCTCGGCCAGCGCCACCGCCGACAGGTACAGATGCCCCGGGTAGGACGATTGCGGGGTTCCCCGCACCCACACCTCCGGATGGACCTCGGCATGGGGGAACTGACCGATGACGCCGATCACGTGCTGCGAATAGCCGGCGACGCCGCCACGGTGACCCCAGCCGTCGGCCAGCTTGCGCGGCACGTCGCCGAACACCGGCACGAAGCGGAAATCCAGCTCGATGCGGTCCCCGAACGCCGCCTGCAACTCCCGCACGCGGATGTCCGAGACGTAGGCCCAGACGCAGAGCAGGTCGGAGTAATGGTGAACGGTGATCGATTGCGTCATCGATGACTCTCGTGTGCTTGGCCGGCCTCAGGCCCGATGGTAGGGGTGGTTGCTCAGCAGGCTCCAGGCCCGGTACAGCTGCTCGGCGACGAACACCCGGACCAGGGCATGCGGCAGCGTCAGCCTCGACAGCGACCACTTCTGGTCGGCGCGCTGCAACACCTCCGGGGCGTGGCCGTCGGGCCCGCCGATCAGCAGACAGGTATCGCGGCCCGACCCCATCCAGCCTTCGAGCTGCTCCGCCCACTGCGGACTGGTCAATTCGCGACCGTGCTCGTCCAGCGCCACCACCAGGCTGTCGCGCGGCACGGCCTTGAGGATGCGCTCGCCCTCCTGCACGCGGGCACGCATCAGGTCGGCGTTCTTGCCGCGCTGGGCCGGCGCGATCTCGATCAGCTGCAGGCGGCATTCATGGGGCAGACGCCCGGCGAATTCCCCGTAGGCGGTTTCGACCCAGGCCGGCATCCGGGTGCCGACCGCAATCAGATGAATCTTCATGGCGGCATTGAATCACGAATGACGCGATCCGATCGTCCGCAGCGCCGCGGACGACGGCCGGGCCGCGATCCGAAACCGGCGCCATGTTTGATCCAGGTCAATGCGAAGCGCGCCACGTCGCCCGGATGTCCGAATCGATCAACTCCGGTTCCGATTCACGCATGGCGCGCGCGCGGTCGCGGCCCAAGGATCGGGGCATGCACGAGCACGGAGGAGCGCGCCGATGATCATCCAACACCCGCAGTCCCCGCCTTCGGAGTCCGCCCGGTGAGCGCGGTCGCCGAAGACGTCCTGCCGATGCAGGCGCTCTGGGACGAAGTCGCGCGCTTCGCCGCGCACAGCCTGGAACCGGCCGTCGCCCGGCATGAGCATCCACTCACGCCCGAACGGCAACGGGACATCCGCGACGTCGCCGCGGAGATGGGCCTCGTCTCCGCCGACGCCGGCGACCCCAGCGGCCTTGCACTATGGGAATGCGATGCCTCTGCGGACAATCGCCGCCTGTCGATCGGCGCACTGCGCCGACTCGGCCGGATCAACATGGGCTTTGCCTGGCAGCTCCACCAGTCGGCGCTGGCCCGCTGGCTGGAACGTCGCCTGCGGTTCGACGCCCCCGGCTGGAACGTGGTGGCCCTGCAGGGCCGCTACGGCCTCGCGCGCGGCAGTCTGTCGCGCTATCTGCGCGGCCACGCCGGCGCCGAGGATCTGGCCCTGCTGCAGGACTACTTCGACGCCGACAGCGCGCCCGGACTGCTGGTGCACTGCGCCCCCGACTGGAGCGGCGTCTGGCTGCCCCGGCTCGGCGCCGAGCGGAGCCTGCAGTGGCAGTACCACCCGCGCGAACGCCTGCGCGTATCGGCGCTGCCGCACAGCCACGGCCTCGACGAACTGTGCAGCTACGCGGTCCAGCGCGGCGAAGCCGACACCCCGACGTCCGCCCTGGCACCGGATGCCAGCCGCGACGTGATGACCGAACTCTGCGCGCTCAACACCCTGGGCCTGCTCGCGGTTGCGCTCGGCGGCGTCGAGCACGCGCACGCGCTGGCCCTCGACTACGCGGCGACCCGGCGTCAGGGCGCGCAGCTGATCCGCGAGCACGCGGCAGTCCAACTGCTGCTCGGACAGGGCCGTCAAGCGATCGCCCTGACCGAACAGATGCTCGATTCGGCATGCGGACAGGCCGGCGACTCCCCCCTGGCACTGGCCCGGCTCTACCGGAGCCGGGCCGCGCTGCAGCCGATGCTGTGCCGAGGCAGCAGCGACGCGCTGCAGGTGTTCGGCGGCATGGGCTACATGCGCGATACCGGGCTCGAGAAGATCCTGCGCGACCAGAACTGCCTGCGCGTGATTCACGGCACGCCGCTGGAGTTGCAGCTGGCGGCCACCGCATTGGAGGAGGACGCGTCATGACCGGCTATTCACGGGCGGCCATGCCGCACCTCGACGGCCATCTGGCCAGCGTCGATCCGCTGTCTCCCGCCGCAGCGTTCACCCGGCTCGGCCCGGTGTCGCGGCGTCTGGCGACCTACGACGCGGTGGATCAGTGGGAGGTCGAGACACGCCGCTTGCCGGCGCCGCTGCAGCGACTGCGCCGCGACGCGCGCGCATTCGCGCTGCGCGAGCTGCGTCCGCTGGCGCAGCAGACGGATCTCGCCGCGCATGCCGAACCCGGGCAACTGTCGCCCGCGCTGCGGGACCTGATCGCCCGCGCCGGCCGCGCCGGCCTGCTCGGCGACATGTTACCGATGCCGCTGGGCTCGGGTCGACCGGCACGCTTCCGCCATCCGATCGTGCTGCAGCAGTGCATCCGCGTGGAGGAACTGGCACGGGTCTGCGGCGGCCTGATGCTGCTGCTGTCGGCCAACGCACTCGGGGCGATGCCGATCCTCCTCTCCGGCGATCCGTCGGCGATCCGCCGCTTCGCGATGCCGCTGTTCCGCGCCCAGCGACGCGGCGAACCGCGCCTGTTCGCATTCGCGATCACCGAGCCGGGGGCCGGGTCGGATGCCGAGGAAGGGCACGGCGCGCGCCACTACAAGCCCGGCGTCGTCGCCCGCCGCGACGGCGACGGCTGGCGCCTCAACGGCCGCAAGGTCTTCATCAGCGGCGGCGACATCGCCGATACGCTGACGGTGTTCGCCGCGCTCGAAGGCGAAGGCATGGAGTCATGGACCTGCTTCATCGTCCGCCGCGGCGCACCGGGCTTCCGCGCCGTGCGCAACGAACTGAAGATGGGGATGCGCGCGTCGACCGCCAGCGAGCTCGAATTCGACGAGGTCTTCGTCCCCGACGATCACATCATCGGCGGCCTGCGCCGCGGCTGGGCCCTGAACCGCGCAACGCTGAACCTGTCGCGCATGCCGGTCGGCGCGCTGGCGGTGGGATTCGCGCAGGGCGCGACCGACCTCGCCTACGACTTCGCCTGCCGCATGCGGCTCGGTGGCAAGCCGCTCATCCATTTCCAGGAAGTCCAGCTGCAGCTGGCGCAGATGACGGCGGAGACCTCGACCGCACGCGCGCTGATCTGGCAAAGCGCCGACACCTGGACCCCGCGCCAGGCCACCGCATCGATCTGCAAGTTCCAGGCGACCGATACCGCGGTGCGCGTCGCCGAGATGGCGATGGATCTGCTCGGCAACCATGCGCTGCTGCACGCAAACGGCGCCGAAAAGGTGTTCCGTGACGCGCGCCTGACCCAGATCTTCGAAGGCACCAATCAGATCAACCGTCTCGCGGTGATCGAGGACTTCCAGGACCAGCTGCTGGCCCGCAGCACCGACGGCGCGGCTGCCTGACCCGCCATCCCGTTCGCAATACCGCATTCGCGAGGAGACATCCGATGAGCAATACCCGCAACGACCCGTTCTTCAAGGTTCCCCGGCGCAACTATCCGACCAGCGCCGGCCCGGCCGACCTGCCGATCCTTTACTACGACACCACCGAGGTCCAGGCCTACTTCCTGTGCGATCGCGGCCGGGTCGAAGGTGCGCTGGGATCGGATCACCTGCGCCCCGGGCTGACGCTGGGGAACAAGGCGGTGGTCGGACTGGTGTTCTTCGAATACCGCGACACCAGCATCGGCCCCTACAACGAAGTCGGGCTGGCGGTGCCGGTGGTCGATACCCGTCAGTCCACGGCCGCTGGCAGCTGGCGCGACCTGTGGCGCAATGTCGACGATCCCGGCCGCCGCCTGGCCTTCCACGTCCTGCATCTGCCGGTGACCACCGAGGCCGCCAACGCCGCCGGACGCGAGCTGTGGGGACTGCCGAAGTTCGTGACCGAGATCCCGTTCGAATTCAACGCCCGCCGTTTCCGGGGCGGCGTGCTCGATCCCGACGACGGCTCGGCGATCGTCGAGCTGGCCGGCAGGCCGGGGCTCGCGATGCCGGCGCCGACCCTGGACCTGCTGCTGTTCTCGAATGCCGGGGGGCGCGACCTGCGCACCACGGTGATCACCCGCGGCCACACGCGGGCCCTGCTGCCCGGCTCGGTGCGCCTGCATATCGGCGACTCGTCGCACCCGATGGCCGCGACCCTGCGCCGACTCGGGCTCCAGGACGCCAAACCGGTGGTCGTGACGCTGACGCCGGACTTTCAGTCGCGACTCAATGCCGGCATTCCGATGCTTACGGCGCCCACGCGCGCGGCGACATCGACGCCGAGCCGCGCCGCGTCCTGATTCCGGCAGGGACTGCCGCCGCCCGCGTTACCTGCGGGCGGCGGTCTTCTTGGCAGGCGCCTTCCTGGTCGCGGCCTTCTTCACAGGGGCCTTCTTGGTCGCGGCTTTCTTGGCCGGCGCCTTTTTCGCCGACTTGGCCTTGGTGGCCGGCTTCCTGACCGCCTTTTTGGTCGCGGCTTTCTTCGCCGTCTTCTTGACCGCTTTCTTGGCTGGCTTCTTCGGCGCAGCGCCCTCTGCCTCGTCGCCGGCCGGCGGCTCGACCGCCCACAGCTTCTCGAGCTGATAGAACGCGCGCGCCTGCGCCTGCATCACATGCACGACGACACCGCCGAGATCGACCAGTGCCCACTCGCCGCCCTCCAGGCCTTCGACGCCCAAGGGCCGGAAGCCGCTCTTCTTGGCGTCCTCGACGACATTCTGGGCGAGCGCCTTGACGTGCCGGTTGGAAGTGCCGGTACAGATCACCATGGTGTCGGTCACCGTGGTCAGCTTCTGCACATCGAGGACCTTGATGTCCTGCGCTTTCAGATCCTCCAGCGCTTCGATCGCGGTCTTGGCCAGCTTGGTCAGCTTAATGGGTCGTGGCATCGTCATCCTGCGTCAGTGCTGCGGTATCGGCAGCGGTCATGGCGTTGAGTATGGCATCGGGCACCAGGCCCCGCACGGAGCGGCCGGTGCGCAGCAGACGCCGGATTCGGGTCGAGGAGATATCGAGCATCGGCACCTCGAACTGCAGCCAGCGCCCCGCGGGGCTCGCGTGCAGCTCGTCGGCGCTCCGCACCCGGCGCCGGGACAGCAGTTTGCGCGTCTCGTCTGCCGGCGCCAGCGCCGCGCCCGGTCGCGACACCACCGCCAGGTGCGCCAGCTCCAGCAGCTGCGGCCAGCGGTCCCAGGTATGCAGGTGCGCGAAGGCGTCGCTGCCGATCAGCAGCACCAGCGCGTGCTGGGGAAACGCCTCACGCAACTCCAGCAACGTGTCGACGGTGTACGACGGGCCGTCCCGGCGGATTTCGCAGTCGTCGGCGACCAGACTGCGCTCGTGTTCGATGGCGAGCCGGATCCACTCGATCCGGCGCAGGGCCGAGACCCGCGAGTCCGGCCGATGCGGCGCCTGCGCCGTCGGAATCAACCGGATCTGATCGAGGTCCAGGCGTTCACAGGCCTCGATCGCCAGGCGCAGATGTCCGTTGTGGAACGGCGCGAACGCACCGCCGAAGACGCCGATCGCCCTCACGCAGCCCCCGCGGCGAGGGATGTGCGATCGCCGTCAACCCGGCGCATGGCAGACGACCTCGATGTTGTGTCCGTCCGGGTCCCGGACGAACGCACCGTAATAATGCGGGTGGTAGTGCGCGCGAAGACCCGGCGCGCCGTTGTCGACCCCGCCGGCGGCAAGCGCCGCACGATGGAATGCATCGACGGTGGCTCGATCGCGGGCGCGGAACGCCACGTGCACCGGCGCTCCCGGCACCCCTTCGCTGAGCCAGAACTCCGGTTTAGGCGCAACACCGAAGCCGGCAAAAGGGACCGAGCCGGTGACGCTGGAGGGCAACTCCATCAGCAACGAGAACCCCAGCGGCGCCAGCGCATCCGCGTAGAACGCCTTGCTGCGTTCGAGATCGCTGACGCTCAGGCCGACATGGTCGATCACGGATCCGGCGCCTTCAGCGCACCTGACCGTCGCCGAGCACGATCCACTTCAGCGAGGTCAGTCCTTCCAGACCAACCGGCCCGCGCGCGTGGAATTTGTCCGTGCTGATCCCGATCTCGGCGCCCAGCCCGTATTCGTAGCCGTCGGCGAAACGGGTGGACGCATTGACCATCACCGAACTCGAATCGACCTCGCGCAGGAAGCGGCGCGAGGTGCTGTAGTTCTCGGTGACGATGCTGTCGGTGTGGTGCGACCCGTAGCGGGCGATGTGATCGATCGCCTCGTCGAGCCCGTCGACCACCTTCACCGCCAGGACCGGCGCCAGATACTCGGCGTGCCAGTCGTCCTCGGTCGCCGGACGCGCGTCGTCGACCAGTCGCCGCGTGCGCTCGCAGCCGCGCAGCTCGACGCCGGCCTCGGCATAGATCCGCCCCAGCTCCGGCAGCACCCGTTCGGCGATCGCCGCATCGACCAGCAGCGTCTCCATGGTGTTGCAGGTTCCGTAGCGCTGGGTCTTGGCGTTGACCGCAACGGCAATCGCCTTTTCCGGATCGGCGGCAGCGTCGATGAAGACGTGGCAGACCCCGTCGAGGTGCTTGATCACCGGCACGCGCGCCGCCTCGCTGACGGCCGCGACCAGCCCCTTGCCGCCGCGCGGGATGATGACGTCGACATACTCCGGCATCGCCACCATCTCGGTGACCGTGCGCCGGTCCGTGGTGTCGAGGACCTGCACCGCATCACGCGGCAGGCCGGCCTCGATCAGCGCGCGTTCGATGCACTGCGCGATCGCGAGATTGGAGCGTAGCGCCTCGGAACCGCCGCGCAGGATCGCCGCGTTGCCGGACTTCAGGCACAGCGCCGCCGCATCGGCGGTCACGTTCGGGCGGGACTCGTAGATGATGCCGACAACCCCCAGCGGCACACGCATGCGCCCGACCTGGATGCCACTCGGTCGCTGCTTGAGCTCGGTGATTTCACCCACCGGATCGGCGAGATTGGCGATCTGGCGCACGCCGTCGGCCATCGCCTCGACACGGGCGGCGTTGAGTTCGAGCCGGTCGATCAGCGCCTCGTCCAGCTTCGCCGCGCGGGCTTCGCGCAGATCGGCGGCGTTGGCGTCCAGGATCGCGGCGGACTCTTCCACCAGAATCCGCGCCAGGGAAAACAGGCAGGCGTTCTTCAGGCCGGTATCGGCGCGGGCGATCTCGCGCGCAGCCGCGCGCGCGCGCGCGCCGCGGTCGCGCATGTAGGCAGCAATCGCGTTCTGGGACGACTTGCTGCTCTTGGTTGCAGAGGAGGCACTCATCTAGGGCTTACTGGGACTTACGCATCGCCGCCCCACTGGCGGCAAGGATCAATGTTATCAATTCTTCCCAGGCTGCCGCTTCCTGCCCCGATTTGACCAGCTGATCGACCCGGGCGGCGCGACGCAGCCAGCCGAGCGCCGCCCCGGGGCGGGTCCGCGCCACAGCCTTGAGGTATTGCGCCTGCTGGAACCGGCGCACGCCGGCCGCATCGCAGGCAGCGGCCGCGTCGCGGGTACGGGCATAGGCCATCGAGGCCTTGATCAGCTGCCGCAGGCACCACATCAAGGCGCCAAGGATCTCCAGCGGCGCCACCCCCTCCTCGCGGAGACGCAGCAGGCTGCGGACGCTGCCGGCCGCATCGCCGGCCAGGACCCGGTCGTTGAGATCGAAGGCCTCGTAGCGGGCGCTGTCGGCGACCGCCTGCGCCAGCGCCTCGACGCCGATCCTCTGGCCCGGATACAGCAGCGCCAGCTTGGCGATGTCCTGATCGGCCGCGAGCAGATTGCCCTCGGTACGCTCGACCAGCAGCCGCTGGGC
Organism: Nevskiales bacterium; assembly: GCA_028698335.1. Classification (GTDB taxonomy): domain Bacteria; phylum Pseudomonadota; class Gammaproteobacteria; order Nevskiales; family Nevskiaceae; genus Solimonas. The sequence continues at coordinate 13,120 of JAQVDP010000037.1, forward strand.
GTCGGCGTCCAGTTCCACTCCCGCCTTGCGCAGACGGGCGGACAGCCATGCCGGATACTCGTCCGGCTTGACCGGCCATGCATAGATGCTGACGCCGGCACCGTCCAGCGCCTTGAACCAGACCGCGTTGCGGGCACGGCTGTCGAGCGCGCCGCACACGACCAGCAGCAGGACGTCCTGTGGAGGCTGTTCGGCAAGCTGCTGCAGCATCTTGCGACCGGCGTCGTCGGGCCCTGCGCTCATGCGCACCTCGACCATCCGCCGCGACGCGAACAGCGACATGCTCGCGCAGCTGTCGGCCACCCGCTGCCAGTCGAACCCGCGCTCGACGTCCAGCACCTCGCGCTCTTCGTAACCGGCCGCACGCGCCGCGGCGCGGATCGCGTCGAGCGTCTCCTGGATCAGCAGCGGCTCGTCACCGGCGACCAGATACAACGGCGCAAGCCCTTTGGTCAGGTGGGAGGCGATCTGAGCGGGTTTGACTTGCACGATAAGGACTTCGGTCGATGGAGAAGGCGTGTGGGCACAAGGGCCAGGGATGTCCCGGCATTGTAGCGGGCCGCGACGCCCGGGACTGCCACCGCGGGGCGCCGGGGACTAAACTGACATCCATGAAACGAGACATGACCCCCGCCGACCGTGTGCTGGCCGCTCTGGGTCGCGGCTTGGCGCTCGCCGCCGACCGCAACGCCCCCTTGGCTGGCCGCGGCAACCCCGCCGCCCGCACGCCGCCGGCGGATGCGCTGGACGCCGCCACCCGCCGCGAAGTCGCGGCACTGATGCGTGTCAACCACGCCGGCGAGGTCGCGGCACAGGCGCTGTATCACGGCCAGGCGCTGGTCGCGCGCGATCCGGCGACGCGCCAGCAGCTGCTGAAAGCCGCCGACGAGGAGCGCGATCACCTGCGCTGGTGCGAGGAACGCCTGCACGAGCTCGACGATCACCCCAGTCGCCTGCAGCCCCTGTGGTACGCCGGATCGCTGGCGATCGGAGCGGCGGCCGGCCTCGCTGGCGATCGGTGGAGCCTGGGCTTCATCGACGAAACCGAACGCCAGGTCTCGGAGCACCTCGGCGAGCACCTGCGACGCCTGCCGGAGTCCGACGGCCGCAGCCGCGCGATCCTCGAACAGATGCGGCGCGACGAGGAACGGCACGGCCGCGACGCGCGCGAAGCCGGCGGACGGCCGCTGCCGGAGCCGGTACGCGGCCTGATGCGTCAGGTCGCGAAGGTCATGAAGTTCGGCGCCGCGAGGATCTGAATCAGCGGCACTCGTCGGCGCACAGCTTGCGCTCGGTCTGCACCGTCACATGGCCGACCTGGTAATGCGCGCGCACCCAGCCCTGGATCTCGCGGACCACGTTTTCGTCGTCCGCCCGCGTGTCCAGAACCGCATGCAGCGTCATCAGCGAGCGGTCCGGCGTCAGCATCCAGTGATGGACGTGATGCACCCCGACGACACCTGGAATATCCGTTTTCAAGCCCTCGGCCAGGGCGCCTGAATCGAATCCTTCCGGCGTCCCCTCGAGCAGCACGTGCGCGGACTCGCGCACCAGCGCCCAGGCACTGCGCAGGATCAGCGCCGCCACCAGCACCGACAACAGCGGATCGATCGGCATCCATCCGGTCCACAGGATCACCACCGACGCCGCGATCGCGGCAACCGAGCCGAGCAGGTCGCCGATGACGTGCAGCAATGCCCCGCGCAGATTGATGTCATGGCGATGACCGCCCTGCAGGACCATGAACGCGGCGATGTTGACGACCAGACCCGCGATCGCGATGCCGAGCATGATCCGCCCCTGCACCTCCGGCGGATCCAGCAGACGCTGTACCGCCTCGGCGACGATCCACGCCACGATGACGCACAGCGCCAGCCCGTTGACGAAGGCTGCCAGCACCTGCACCCGGTGGTAACCGTACGAGCGGCGCGCGTCCGCCGGCCGCCTGGCCTGCACTTGCGCCCAGACCGCGAGGCCGAGCGCCGCGGCATCGGTCAGCATGTGCCCGGCATCGGCCAGCAGTGCGAGGGACCCGGACCAGAGCCCGCCGACGACCTCGGCAAGCATGAACGCCGCGGTCAGTCCGAACGCGGCCTTCAGACGCCCGGTGTTCTGCCCTTCATGCAGCTCCAGACCGTGATGGTGGCCATGGTGGTGCCCGTGATGATGATCGTGGGAATGCTTCATCGCCGTTTCGTGTGACCGCAGATCCGCTCGTCCGCCCGGAAAAATCCCCGTGCCCGGAGCGATCGTAAAACAAAAAAGGGCGGCCGATCGGCCGCCCGGAGGTGACTGCGCCGCGCTTCAGAGCTGCATGTTCTTGCCGTAGAAGATTTCGAGGATCTCACGGTTGACCCGTTCGCGGATGCGCCGGGCCTCGCGCGGCGGCAGCTCCGAGGCGCCCTCACCGAACAGATAGGTGTCGAGATCCAGTTCCTTGAGCCGCATCTTGGTATGGAAGATGAACTCCTGGTACACGTTGACGTCGATCATCTGGTAGCGGTTCTTGATCTCGGCCGACAGGAAGTCCTGGATCGACTCGACCGAATGATCGATGAAGTGCTTCATCCCGCGCACGTTGCGGGTGAATCCGCGCACGCGGTAGTCCATCACCACGATGTCGGACTCGAACGACTTGATCAGATAGTTCAGCGCTTTCAGCGGCGAGATCTTGCCGCAGGTGGAGACATCGATGTCGGCGCGGAACGTCGAGATGCCAGCGTCCGGATGGGTCTCCGGATAGGTGTGGACAGTGATGTGCGACTTGTCGAGGTGCGCGACCACCGAGTCCTTCTTCTTGGGGGCGCCCGGCTTGCCCGGCGTCGGCAGTCCGTCGAGGTGGCCCTCGGAGATCAGCATCGTCACCGACGCGCCCTGGGGATCGTAGTCCTGGCGGGCGACGTTGAGAATGTTGGCACCGATGATGCGTGCCACTTCGGTCAGGATCGCGGTCAGGCGTTCCGCGTTGTAGGCCTCATCGATGTACTCGATGTATTCCTGCTGGTGTTCCTTGCTGCGCGCGTAACAGATGTCGTAAATGTTGAACGACAGCGACTTGGTCAGATTGTTGAATCCGAGCAGCTTCAGCTTTGGGTTATTGGTCGGCTTGGGCTTTGCCTTGGCCAATGCAGTACTCCGGTCGATGCAGGCAGCGTGCCGAATCCAGGCGGACCCGGCACGATCGAAGCCGCGGATTATGCGCCAAATCGATGGCGAACTGGTGAATCACCGATCAACGGCCCCGATCTCCAAGCCACGGCCTACTCCGCCACGCGGATTTCGTAGCCATGCTTGATCACGACACCGCCCCGCCCCAGCATGATCGACGCCGAGCAGTACTTGTCCGCGGACAGTTCGACGGCGCGCTTAACGTGGTTTTCGGCGAGCGCGTGACCGACGACGACGAATTTCATCCGAATCTCGGTAAATACCTTCGGCTCCGTCTCGGCCCGGTCGGCCTCCAGCTCGACCCAGCAGTCGGTCACCTTCTGGCGGGCCTTCTTCAGGATCAGGGTGACGTCCACCGCGGAGCAGGCCCCGACGCCCATCAGCATCAGTTCCATCGGCCGCGGACCGAGATTGCGTCCGCCGATCTCCGGCGGACCGTCGACGACGATGGCATGCCCGCTGCCGGACTCCGCGATGAAACTGGCCTGCTCGGACCATTTGACTCGGGCTTTCAAGACGTGACTCCTTCAGCTGGGACTCAGGGGAATGTGATATTTTGATGGAAAATCAGAAACCCAACAAAATCCGGGTCGGAACGAGCATGAAGATGAGTCCCGCCATACAGGCTTATATCGGCCTGGCTCACAAGCGGAGCTATCCGCCCAAGCATACGATCCTACACGCCGGAGACGTACCGGAATCGCTGTATCTGATTCTCGAGGGTTCGGTCAGCATCATGCTCGAGGATGAAGACGGACGGGAGATCGTCCTCGCCTACCTGGGCGCCGGCGAATTCTTCGGCGAGATGTGCCTGTTTCCGGAGCAGGGCTCGCGAACCGCGATCGTCCGCACCCGCAAGCCGACGCTGGTCGCCGAGGTCGGATACGAGGTGTTCCGCAACCTCGCCCAGGACAATCCCGAGATCATGTTCGAGCTGGCCGGGCAGCTGGCCTCGCGGCTGCGCGACACCACCCGCCGGCTCGGCGACCTGGCCTTCCTCGACGTCGCCGGACGCATGGCACACATCCTCCTCGAGCTGGTCCGCAAACCCGACGCGCTCCCGCACGCGCGCGGCGTGATGATCCGCAGCAGCCGGCAGGAACTCGCGCGTCTGGTCGGCTGCTCGCGCGAGATGGCCGGACGCGTGCTCAAGAAGCTGGAAGAGGACGGCATGGTCCAGTCGCAGGGCCGCAACATCCTGATCCTGGGAGTGCAGATCCCCACAGCCTGACGCCGCGGGCGCGGGCGTCGCGGGTTGGTTCAGCCCAGCAGTTCCCGCAACGCCGCCGACGGCAGATCCTGCCGCATCAGGCGCTCGCCGACGAGGAAGCGGTGCACCCCGGCCGCGCGCATCCGCCGCACATCGTCGCGGCTGGCGATCCCGCTCTCGGTGACGACATCGACGCCGCCCGGCATCCGCTCGAGCAGATCCAGCGTCGTCTCCAGCCGGGTCTCGAAAGTCCGCAGATTGCGGTTGTTGACCCCGAGCAGCCAGCCGTCCCCGAGCTGCAGCGCCGCCACGGCTTCGAGCTCGGCCAAGTCGTGCACCTCGACCAGCACGTCCATGCCCCACGAGCGGGCACAGCCGTACAGGGCCTTGAGCCGATCCGGCGCCAGCGCCGCCGCGATCAGCAGCACGCAGTCCGCGCCGATCGCACGGGCCTCGACGATCTGCGCCTCGTCGATCAGGAAGTCCTTGCGGATCACCGGCAACGCACAGGCGCTGCGCGCCTGGATCAGGAACGCGTTGTGGCCCTGGAAAAACTGCTCGTCGGTCAAAACCGACAGGCAGGCCGCGCCGCCTGCTGCGTACTGCCGCGCCAGCCACGCCGGATCGAAATCCGCGCGGATCAGGCCCTTGCTCGGCGAGGCGCGCTTGATCTCGGCGATCACGCCAGCGTCGCCGGCGTCGACCCTGGCCCGCAGCGCGGCGACGAATCCACGCGGCGCATCGGCGGCCTGCGCCAGCGCCTCGAGCTCGCCGGCGGTGTAACGCCGCTTCAGCGCCTCGATCTCGGCACGCTTGACCTCCAGAATGCGCGCCAGGATGTCGCCGGCCATCAGCCCCGCCCCTTGATCGCGCGGGTCTGCGCGACGAACTCGTCGAGCTTGGAACGGGCCGCGCCGCTGGTCATCGCGGCCCGCGCCCGGTCGACACCGCCGCCGATGTCGTCGGCGACACCGGCGACATACAGCGCCGCCCCGGCATTGAGCGCGACGATGTCGCGCGCGACGCCATCGACGTCTTCGAGGGCCTCGAGGATCCGCTGCTGCGACTCCCGTGCATCCTCGACGCGAAGGTTCTGGCTGCCGGCCATGCGCAGGCCGAAGTCCTCCGGATGGATCTCGTATTCGCGCAACTCGCCGTCGCGCAGTTCGCCGACCAGCGTCCCGGCGCCCAGGGTGATCTCATCCATCCCGTCCTTGCCCCAGACGACCATGGCATTGCGCACACCCAGACGCTCCAGCACGCGCACCTGAATGCCGACCAGATCCGGGTGAAACACGCCCATCAGGATGTTCGGGGCGTCGGCCGGGTTGGTCAGCGGCCCGAGGATGTTGAAGATCGTCCGCACGCCCATCTCACGGCGGACCGGCGCGACCGCCTTCATCGCGGGATGGTGATTCGGCGCGAACATGAATCCGATACCGCAATTGTCGATGCACGCGGCGACCTGTTCCGGTTGCAGGTCGATGTCCGCCCCCAATGCCTCGAGGACATCGGCGCTGCCGGACTTGCTCGAAACGCTGCGGTTGCCGTGCTTGGCGATGCGCGCGCCGGCCGCGGCCGCGACGAACATCGACGCGGTGGAGATATTGAAGCTGTTGGCGCCGTCCCCACCGGTACCGACGATGTCGACGAAATGCGGATGCGGCTGCACCGTGACCTTCCGCGCGAACTCGCGCATCACCTGGGCGGCGGCGGCGATCTCGCCGACGGTCTCCTTCTTGACCCGCAGCCCCGCCAGAATCGCGGCCATCATCACCGGCGACACCTCGCCGCGCATGATCTGCCGCATCAGCGCGACCATTTCGTCGTGGAAGATCTCGCGGTGTTCGATCGTGCGCTGCAGCGCCTGTTGGGGCGTGATCGGCATCAGTAGGTCTCCAGGAAGTTCTTGAGCAGCGCGTGGCCGTGCTCGGTCAGGATCGACTCGGGATGGAACTGGACGCCCTCGATCGGCAGCTCGCGGTGGCGCAGCCCCATGATCTCGTCCATGGCACCCCCCGGATGCTCGGTCCAGGCCGTGATTTCGAAACAGTCCGGCAGCCCCTCGCGGGCAACCACCAGCGAGTGATACCGCGTCGCCGTATATGGCGACGGCAGTCCGTGGAAGATCCCGTGATCGTTGTGATGGACGAGGCTGACCTTGCCGTGCATGACCTCGCGCGCGCGCTGCACGGTCGCGCCGAAGGCCTGGCCAATCGACTGGTGCCCGAGACAGACGCCGAGGATCGGAAACCGCCCCTTGAGCCGGTCGATCAGCTCCAGGCAGATCCCCGCCTCGTTCGGCGTGCACGGCCCCGGCGACAGCACGATATGCCGGGGCTGCAGCGCCGCCACTTCGTCGACGCTGATCTGGTCGTTGCGGAACACCCGCACGTCCGCTCCGAGCTCGCCGAAGTACTGCACGAGGTTGTAGGTGAAGCTGTCGTAGTTGTCGATCAT
>JAQVDP010000043.1 GCA_028698335.1 Nevskiales bacterium
TCACGGTCGGCGGCGCCGGCTTGGCGGTCACCGTCACGCTCACCGAATCGAAGGCCTCGCCGCCCGGGCCGGTGCAGGTCAGCGTGTAGGTCGCCGTCCGCGAGCTGGTGGTGCTGGCGTTGCCCGGCACGTCGTTTTCGGACCCGCTGGTCGCCTTCGCGCCACTCCACGCATCCGATGCCGTGCAGCTGGTCGCGTTCGTCGTCGTCCAGCTCAGTGCGGTCGAGCCGTTCCACGCCACGGTCGTCGGGTTCGCGCCCAGCGTCACCGTCGGCGGCGCCGGCGGCTCGGCGCCGGCCAGCGTCGTGACGTTGCCGAGGTAGGTGTTGAGGCCGGCGTTGTAGACGCTGTCGAGGGCGTTGGCTTGGTAATTCGTTCCGCCGCCGGTGCTGATGACTCCCACAAGGCGCTGCGAGCTAACGACTGCGCCACCCGACCCCCCCGGCCCCGAGACACCATCGTCGTACGCGTCAGACCAAAAGGTCATCATTTCACCACCGAAACCAATGGTTCCGCGTAGCGGACTCGAGGACTCCAGCCACTGCCGATCCTTGGCGCTGGCATGATGAATGGCGTACAGCGCCGTCGGCGTCGTGCCACTGGCATCGAAGCCCGAGAAGTAGACCCCGGCCGGCAGCGTGCCAGTCAGCTCGACCAGCCAGTGATCGTTCACGCGGACCCGGTGGACCGCGCCAACCGTCGGCGTCGTCGTTCGCGCCGAACCCAGGGTCTGGCCGCAGGGCGTCTCCTCGTTGAAGTACACCTTGAAGCCGGGCGCCTTGCCGGCGTAGTCGTTGGACGCCAGATCGGTTGCTCCGGCGCAGTGAGACGCCGTCAGGAAGAACTTGCGGTAGTCGCCAGCCGCGTTGTTCATGAGCGTGCCAGTGCAGCTGGTGGAGTTGTTGATCAGCAGCGCACCGGTCGATCGCGCATTGAGGCGATTGGACGCATTGGCCTTGCACGCATAGTTCACGACATCGCCGGCGGCCTTGGCCATCGGATTGCGAAAGCCGCCCTGGACCTCGAAGACGGTGAGGGCGAAGTCGTCGGCCGTCGAGCGCGGCATGCGCGCCACGAGCGTGAAGCGGTCCCCGTCGACCAGCTCGGACCAGAGGCGGCCGTCGACGATCCACTTGGCGTCCATGGTGATGGCCTTGCCTTCGGCGCCGGCGATCGAAAGCGTGGCGCCCTCCGGCAGCACGACGTCGCGTGCCGCGAAGGAGCTGGTCACCGCACCGGGGATCTCGACGTCGAGCGTCCAGACTGCGGCGTCGCCGTCCTGGGTCCAGGTGCCATGCGTGCGCGCCGAATAGCTGACGGCCTGCGGGACCGCGAACTGCACGCTCGAGGCCTGCGCCTTGCCGGCATCCCAGTCGATCGAAACCCGCTCGGCGGCGCCGGCGGGCAGCGCCAGCAGGCCTGCGAACAGGGCAAACGCCAGACGGCCGGCGAACGGTCTGCGAATCATCGTGATCCCCCCTTCGAGGATGTTCTGGTTTCTTGTGCGGCCGGCCCGATGCCGGCCGGGATCCTTGTACGGATATGACTGCAACGAGGGCCGGATTTCAAGCATCTGCGTCATGCCGGAGTTCGAGGGCCCGTTCATGCAGCTTGACCACCCGCAGGACCAGGCACTCGAGGTGGTGATTGCAGAGTCCGATCGCGAAGGCCAGGTCGCTGGGGGGCGTCATGGCGCGCGCCTCGGCGACTTGATCCTGGGCCATGCCCAGCTCCTCGGCGTGCTCGATGGCCCAGTCCGCGCTCGCCCGGCTCTTGCCGGCCCAGCGGAGCAACGCGGTGATCGCCGAACTGACGAGAGCATGGATCCTGACCAGCGTGTCGAAGTCGTCGTCGTCGCCCGGCGTTTCGCTCAGAACCCTTGCAAAGGTCGATTGCACCGTCACCAGGTCACTGATCACTTCCAGCAGTTCCGGAATGGCCCGCCCGAAGGCCGGGAGGGTGAGGATTCGTGTCATCGAAAAACGCTCCAGCGTGAGGTCAACCCATCGACCCTACGTATGCATCGGCGGCCCGCAAGAACTTTATTTCGCGGAATTACAAATGGATACGAAATCGGCCCGTCGACGGGGGCTGCGAGAGCAGCCAGTGGAGGAGCCGGCGGTTGGTCATCATCGGGGCCCGGGCAAGCGTCCGGGGGTGGCGAGGCCCCCCGGACATCTGCAGGGTCAGTCCCCGGTGGGGATCGGCCTAGTGCGGCGGCTGCACATCGGTTGCGGCGCGCAGCAGCCAGTCATCCCCGCGCCTGACGAACTCGAAGGTCACCTGCATCGACTCGGAGGTCCCAGACGACGACAGAAGGAAATCCGAGAGCGGGTTGCCCTTGCTGCGTCCGTAACGCTGCATGGCGCGGTCGAGTTGCAGGTCGAGCCTTTTGCCGCCCGAGAGCTCTTTCTCGTTGCGCGTGAAAGTGATGCTGACGTCGACTTCCATGCGGTCCTCGGCCGTTTGCGCTCGGGACTCGACCTCGGTCCGCACATCGACGAAATCGCAGGCCCGGCTGACGCCGCAGAACCATTCAGCGGCATCGGCTGCGAGCTTCGCATCCGAGGGGCCGGAATCGCAGGCCGTCAGTGCGAGCACGCAGCAGACGACCAGTCTGGTCAGGGCTGCTCTTGCGGGGCGTCGAAGGGGTGGCCTGCGCTCCTGCTCTTTCGGTGCCTCGGAAACGGAACACCCGGCAAAGCGAACCGTTGGGCGAACGGGATGATGGATTTGGTGCATGGGTTGGGCTCCTGGTTTGTGGGACAGCCCCACCACCAGAAACACAAAAAATGCGGCCCACAAGCCCAGAAACCGAATGGAGCCTGGACGAACCTGCGACGCAACTCGGTTGGCACTAAAAGTCCCGCGGCTTCCCGAACATGTAGGCCTTGGGCGGTTCCGCCGACGGCTCGGCCTGGATGTCGTCGACGTCATCGAAGTCGGCGAACGGTGCTGTCACTCGCTTGGGTTCGGGCACCTTGGGGACCCTCACCCGATAGACCTCCGCAGGCTTATGCGTCTCGGCGTACTTCACCAGATCCTTGCCGAAGAACGGCGACATTGCCTGAAGGATGGTCTTCCCAGTCGTGCTGATGAGGTCGAAGAACATGGACTGGTTGAGCGTCGACATGTTCGGCCTCGTTCCAGTGGTTTCCGGCGGGACCACCGAGTAGCGCGAGGTCAGTGCGTATGCGGAGTTGTTTGTGACCACGTAGGCGTCGTCGGCATTGCAGACCACCAGGGCGGCCAGACCCAGTGCCACCGCCCAGGCCATCATCTTGCTCGTGCAGATGACCACGATGCCGGCGACGACCAGGAGGATCGCCAGCTGGCGAGATGCATTCACACTGCTGGCAACGGCGTGCATGGCTGCGCCCGTGCGAATGGCGATGTCCGTGGGGTCCCCGAAGCCGATGAAGCCCGCGGCCACACCCAGCGCCACCAGAAATAATCCCGCCAGAACCCGGGTGATCAAGAATGAGTGGTTATCCATTGTGGGCCTCATTTTGGGCCATCAACTTCTTGATCACCTCGATCAGCGTGGGAGCAAGAAGCGGCTGATAACTCGAGAACACCCGGCCGTCCGGCAGGGTCAGTATCGTGTGCGGCAACCAGACCCGATAATGTCGGCCGAAAAGATACGGATCCTCGCCGTTGTGCTCGACCCGCGCGAGCCATTCGGACAGCGCAGGCCAACCACGCTTGCTGTTGTAGTGGTCTAGGTACCCGATGAAGAAGCGATCGAAGCACCCCTCGGGCGACCACTCGAAGCAGCTGGTCTTGAACCACCCTGGCGGCAACAGCGGTGAACGTGGACGGTCGCGCTCGTGGGAGTCCACGCGCACCAGCCACAACTGGGCTTGGTCGCCGAACTCATGGTGCAGATGCCAGCGGAGGCTTTCGAGCCAGCGGGCAGTGTCGCGTACAGCGTCCGGTTCTGACTGCTCATCCAGGTTGGCCATGACCATCACAACGATCCGGTTCTCCAGCCATTCGGTCTTGAGGGCCTGTACCGGATGGAGATGAAAAAGCTGATTGCTGGCCAGCACGCTGTGCGGGACCTGCACGTGATGGATCGGTGCATTGAAGCCCTCAATACGACCGAGCTCCTTGAAGGCCGAACCGTCGTAATACACCCCCTTCTTGGAATGGAGGGGTAATCCCCCCACAGGATAGTGCCAGCTGAAAGTGGAATTTTCTCGTACCCTGACCCGAGGAGGTTCCCTTGAAGAAGTCCCGTTTCACTGACAGCCAGATCATTGCGATCCTGAAGCAGGCGGA
>JAQVDP010000021.1 GCA_028698335.1 Nevskiales bacterium
CACCCCGCCCGCAGCCGTCACCAGTTGCAGGGAACCGCCGGGCGGCGCCGGCTCCGACAGCGCCAGCAGCTTGTAGGCCTCCAGCACCAGCAGGGTCAGCATCCACGCACCCGCGGTGCTGTAATCCTTGACGACCACCCGCCCCCAGTTGAAGGTCATCCCCTGCGTCGCCTCGGATAAGCGCGCGAAATCGGGCACCCAGCGATTCACCCGCTCGCAGTACCGCGCGAAGCTGTCGCCGAAACGATTCGACAGGTAGGTTTCCTCGGCGGCGACGATCGCGATGTAGGCAAACACGAAGAAGCCGCCGGCAAGTCCGTAGACCCACGGGTTGTTGTGCACCACCAGCACCCCCGCGTAGATCAGCAGATTGCCGACATACAGCGGGTTGCGACAGACATTGAAGAATCCCTGCGTGACCAGATCGTCGGCATGCACCTGCTTGCCCTTGCCGCCGCGGACGATGTAGGCGTAGCCGATGACCGCGGCACGCAGCCCCTGTCCGAGCATGGCGATCCCGAGACCGATCACATCGACGATCCAGTCGCTGGCCGGCGTCCCACCGGCATAGCGCGGGGGGAACAAGGCGATCAGCACCAGCAGCACCACCGGAAACACGCCGTTGCGGAATCGGAACAGGAAGTTGCCGGCGGCAATCAGCCAGGCCGGATACCGGGTCGGGCTCTGCATCGCTCTATTTCAGCGCCACCATCGCCGTGAAGTTGTACCAGCGGAACAGCTCCTCGGCGCAGGAGAATCCGGCGTCCCGCAGCAAGGTCTGATTCTCTTCCGGCCGGTACGGGATCAGCACATTCTCGAGCGCCTCGCGCTTGCGGGCGATCTCGGTCTCCGAATAGCCGTTGCGCCGCTTGAAGTCGTAGTAGTGCTTGATGAACAGGCGATTGAGCGTACTGTTCATCGGCGTGATCTTCTCGACCAACAGCAGACAGCCGCCGGGATTGAGGCCCGCGGCGATGCGTCGGACGATCCGCTCGCGAAACAGCGGCCGGACGAACTGCAGGGTCAGGATCATCGTGACCACGGACGCATTCTCGATCGCCGGACCGTCATGCAGATCGGTGCAGACCAAGTCCACCGGCCGTTGCACGCCGACGTCGGCGAGCTTGGCGCGGGCCTGATCGAGCATCGGCGCGGAATTGTCGACACCGACGAAACGCACGTCCGGATGCACGGCCTGGTCCAGGGCGATCAGCGTCGTCGCGGTGGAACAGCCCAGGTCGTACAGCCGCGTCCCCGGCTCGGCGAAGTCGCCGGCGAGTTCGCAGACCATCCGCTGCATCTCGTCATAGAACGGCACCGAGCGGCCGACCATGTCGTCGAAGACGGTCGCCACTTCCTCGGTGAACCTGAAATCGCTTTCGCCCGATTCCGGCGCCTCGAAGAATCGATCGCGCCCGCCCGAGGCATCGCGGCCCACTGCACTGCTCATCGATCACTCGCCAATGTCGTCCCGTCCCGGATTAAAGCGCTCAGCAGATATCATGCCGGCGCCCGAAACCGCCGTTAACGGGAAAACTACTCAGCGGAATGTCAAACCGGTGTCAATCAGGCCACGTGCCCGCCCCGGGTACGCCGCCGGATTTCGCGGCAGCTGCTCCGGGGCAAGCCCGGTCGGCTCAGGCGGCGCCTTCGGTGGGCGCGTCCGGCAGGGTGATGTTCATTTCGAGAACCTCCAGGCCGTCCTCGCGCTGCACCTGGACATTGACCGCATCGTCCGGCACCTGAACGTACTTGCGCACGACCAGCAGCAGCTCCTCGCGCAGCCGCGGCAGGTAGACCGGCCCGTTGGCACGTCCATCGCGCTGGTGCGCCACAACGACCTTGAGCCGGTCCTTGGCGATCGCCGCCGTGCTCTTGGGCTCCCCTCTGAAAAACTTCAGCCAATCCATCCGTCGTCTCCTCAGGTTCCGAAAAGGCGGCCGAACAGCCCCTTCTTCTCAGCGGCGAGGAAGCGGTGCTCGCGCTCTTCACCGAGGAAACGCGCAACCAGATCGTCGTAGGCGCGCCCCGCATCGGCGTTGGGGTCGGCAATGACCGGCACGCCCGCATTCGAGGAACTCAGAACCGCCTGCGACTCAGGCACGACCCCGAGCAGCGGGATCGCGAGGATTTCCCTGACGTCGTCGACCGACAGCATCTCGCCCTTGGCGACACGGCCCGGGTTGTAACGCGTCAGCACCAGATGTTCACGCACCCGCCCGTCGCCCTTCTCGACCTTGCGCGTCTTGCTGGCCAGCAGCCCGAGTACGCGATCGGAGTCGCGGACCGAGGAGACTTCCGGGTTCGTCACGACCAGTGCCTCGTCGGCGAAGTACATCGCCAGATGGGCGCCGCGCTCGATCCCGGCGGGCGAATCACAGACGATGTAGTCGAACTCTTCGCTCATGTCGCCGAGCACGCGCTCGACGCCCTCGACCGTCAGCGCGTCCTTGTCGCGCGTCTGGCTGGCGGCAAGGATCGAAAGGTTCTCGTGCTGCTTGTCCCGGATCAACGCCTGCCGCAGCGTCGCCTCGCCCTGAATGACGTTGACGAAGTCGTACACGACCCGCCGCTCGCACCCCATGATCAGATCGAGATTGCGCAAGCCCACGTCAAAATCGATCACTGCGGTCTTGTGACCGCGCATCGCCAGCCCTGTGGCGAACGAAGCACTGGTCGTGGTCTTGCCGACCCCACCCTTGCCCGATGTCACGACTACGATCTTTGCCAAGGTCCTGCTCCCGTCACCATGGTTCGCTCCGCTCGCGCGAAGCCTGTTTGCATCCGCCCCGTCCGGCTCAGCCGTCCAGGCATTCGATTTTCAGTGTGCCATCGGCCAGCTGAACCTGCGCCGGACGACCGCGCAGATCCGCGGCGATCTGCTCGGCCACCGCGTACACCCCCGCCACCGCCACCAGCTCAGCCTCGAGCTTGCGGCAGAACACGCGCGCCGTGGTCTCCCCGCGCGCACCCGCGATGGCGCGGCCACGCAAGGCGCCGTAGACATGGACACAGCCGTCCGCCGCCACTTCCGCACCGGCGCCGACCGTGCTGATCACGACCAGGTCGCTGTCGACGGCATAGATCTGCTGCCCGGAACGCACCGGCTCGGTCACGATCCGCGTCGGGCGCCGCGCCGCGACCGCGGCTGCCGGCTCCGCGGGCGTTTCGGCAGGGGCCGGAGCCGGAGGCGCGGCGCGACCCGGCCGCGACCGCGACTCCCCCGGCAGTACCGGCAACCCCCAGTTCTGGGCGGATGCTGCCAGCGGTCCGTCGGCCACGCCGATCGGCAGCATGCCGACCTCGCGCATCGCCGCGATCACGCCGCCGAGCTCCACCGCCCGGTCGGCCTCCAGTACGACCGGCATGCCCCTGACCGCCTGCGGCATCTGCCGGGCGAAATCCTGTAACTGGGCGGCGATCGCGGATACGTCGGGATCGATGATGCGGGCACGCGTCAACGACAGCATCCGACCCTTGAATTCAAGCGCGTTCTTAGGCGTCATGTCAGTGTCATTCGGTTGACAAATTGTACCCTGCCTGCCCGCGCTTTTGTGCGCCGCGCGCATGCGCCGGCCGCCCCCGGGCCGGAACCACCACCCCTATGCAACCTGCCCGGGCTGCATTAGGGTTTGGCAAGTGTTTTGCTTCGAAGCTGTTGTCCACTGACCCCTGAGTCCATACCAACAACCGCAACATGGCCATCGACTGGCAACACTACCGCTGCACCGGCTACTTCGACGAGCTCTTCGAATCCCCCGGCACCCCTCGTGCGGCCGCGCACGACCTGACCCGCTATCTCGGTGAGCTGTCGCCGGCTGAACTGAGTGAACGCCGCCTTGCCGCGGACCTCGCGATCAAGGTCATGGGCGTGACCTTCACCGTCTATTCGGAAGGGCGCAACGTCGACCGCTCCTGGCCGTTCGACATCATTCCGCGCACCATCGCCCGCAGTGAATGGATCCGCACCGACCTCGGCCTGCAGCAACGGGTCCGGGCGCTGAATCACTTCATCCAGGACGTCTACGGCGACCAGAAGATCATCAAGGACCGGGTGTTTCCCGCCTCGCTGCTCAAGGAATCCGCCAACTTCCGCAAACAGTGCATCGGCATGCGTCCGCGCCACGGCGTCTGGGCCCATATCTGCGGCAGCGATCTGGTCCGCGACATCGACGGCACCCTGTACGTCCTCGAGGACAACCTGCGCGTACCGTCCGGCGTCAGCTACATGGTCGAGAACCGCCTGGTCACCAAGCGCGTGTTTCCGGAGCTGTTCCAGACCAGCTCGATCCTGCCGGTCGACGATTATCCGGCTCAGCTCTACGACATGCTGTCGGCGATGTCGCCCCGCCCCGGCAGCCGGCCGACGATCGCGCTGCTGACTCCCGGGATCTACAACTCCGCGTACTTCGAGCACTCGTGGCTGGCGCAGCAGATGGGCATCGAGCTGGTCGAAGGCAGCGATCTGCTGGTCGACGACGACGACTGCGTGTACATGCGCACGGTCTCGGGCCCGAAGCGCGTCGACGTCATCTACCGGCGCATCGACGACCTGTTCCTCGACCCCGAAGCATTTCACCCGGACTCGCTGCTCGGCGTTCCGGGGCTGATGCGCGCATGGGTCAAGAACAAGGTGGCTCTGGTCAACGCGCCCGGAGCCGGAGTCGCCGACGACAAGGCGGTCTATGCCTTCGTCCCGAAGATGATCCGCTATTACCTCGGCGAAGATCCGATCCTCCCCAACGTGCCGACCTGGCTGTGCATGCGCAAGAAGGAACGCGAGCACGTACTCGCCAACCTCGACAAGCTCGTGGTCAAACCGGCCAACGAATCCGGCGGGTACGGCATGCTGATCGGTCCGCGCGCGAGCCGCAGCGAGCGCGCGAAGTTTGCGGAACTGATCAAGGCCAACCCGCGCAACTACATCGCCCAGCCGACGCTGTCGCTGTCGACCGCCCCGACCCTGACCGAGGACGGCATCGAGCCCCGCCATCTCGACCTGCGCCCGTTCATTCTCTCGCGCGGCGACTCGGTCTACGTCACCACCGGCGGCCTGACTCGCGTGGCGATGAACAAGGGCTCACTGGTGGTCAACAGCTCCCAGGGTGGCGGCGCCAAGGACACCTGGATCGTCGATCTGGACTCCGAACCCGAAGCCGCCGTCGTCAATACCAAGCCGGCCCGCAAGCGGGGCGTCCGCGGCAAACGCCCCCCCGCCGCCGCCAGGAGGGTCGCCTGATGCTCTCGCGCGTCGCCGAAGACCTGTACTGGTTCGGACGCTACCTGCAGCGCGCCGAGAACACCGCAAGGCTGATCTCGGTGCATTCGGACGTGGTGCTCGACCTGCCCCGGAAATTCGAGTTCGGCTGGTCGCCGCTGGTGGAGATCTTCGGCGTCGACCAGCCCTTCAAGGCGGCATACGGCAACGATTTCAGCGAGGCCAATGTCGTCCGCTTCCTGATTCTCGACGAGGACAACCCCAGCTCGATCGCCAACTCACTCAAGACGTCACGCGAGATCCTGCGCACCGTCCGCGAGGCCCTGCCGCAGGAGATCTGGGAACACCTCAACGACCTGCACCTGCTCATCGGCGAGCGCGGCGAACGCTACCTGCCCCGCAGCAAGCGTATCGAGCTGCTGCGCAAGGTGTCGGACACGGCGCTCTACACCTACGGCGTCCTGGTCGCGAACATGAGCCACGACGTCGGCTTCCAGTTCATGCGCATCGGCACCAACCTCGAACAGGCGGACATGACCACGCGCATCATCGACGTGCGCACCTCGAGCCTGATCAAGCCGTCGATCGTCGACGAGGGGCTGCGCCCGTTCCAGAACATCCAGTGGATGAACGTGCTCAACTCGCTGACCGCCTACCAGATGTATCGGCGCCACGAGCGCAGTCGGGTCCGCGGCACCGCGGTGTTGAGCTACCTGACCCAGGACCGCGAGTTTCCGCGCGCGGTGATGTTCTGCCTCAACATGATCGGCAGCACCCTGCCGCATCTCCCGCCCAATCGCGCGATCGAACGCACGCTCGAACGCACGCGCGCGCTGGTCCGTGACGCCAACCTCGAACGTCTGGTCGAATCGGGCCTGCACGACTGGCTCGACGAAATCCAGGTCGGCATCGGCCGCCTGCACGAATCGATCAGCTCGGCCTACTTCGATCACTGACCCCGGGCGACGGGCACGGCGATCCGGCGCGCACGCGCCGGATCACCCAGGCGTCAAACGCTTTCGGTGCCGTCGTCGAGGAGGCTCTGCTGCGCCGCCGGCAGTTCCCAGTCGAAACGCGGCAGATTGCGGAAGGCCTGCATCAGTTGCTCGCCCCACGCCTCGCGCATCTGTGCCAGCAAGGGGGTGTCGAGATCCAGTCGCAGCGTGTGGGTGATGCGCAGCGCGTCGCGCGGCAGCATCGCCAGATCCAGCGGCGGCCCCACCGAGATGTTCGACTTCATCGTCGAATCCAGCGACACCAGCGCGCAGCGTGCAGCGTCCTCCAACGGCAGAGTCGGCCGGATCACGCGATCGAGTATCGGTTTGCCGTACTTGCTCTCGCCGATCTGCAGGTACGGCGTCTCGGGCGAGCTGGAGATGCAGTTGCCCTCAGGGTAGATCAGATACAGGGCGGGTTCCTCGCCCTGGATCTGCCCGCCGACGATCAGCGTCGTGCGCAGATCGACGTTGCCGGCGGCCAACTGCATCTGCGCCGCGGTGTCGCGCTGCGAACGCACCGAGATGCTGCCGACGTACTCGGCGGCGTCGAACATGTGACGCACCGTCCGCAGATTCAGGACGGCATTGGGATCCTCGAGATCGCGGCGCAGGTTGGCGAGCACTGCCTGCGTCGTCGCCAGGTTCCCCGCGGACAGCACCACGAACACCCGCTCGCCCGGGAACTCGAAGACGTGCAGCTTGTTGTAGGTGCGCACATCGTCGACGCCCGCGCTGGTGCGCGTGTCGGCGGCGAAGACCAGCCCCTCGTTGACCTTGATCGCGACGCAATACGTCATACTTTCGTATGCCCTTGAAATATATGGCAAACACCCAGAAGTCGGAGGCGCTCCATGCCGCGTCCGGAGGTGCCGGGCCGCGTAGTGTAGGACGCACCGAATCGCGGCGTCACGCCGCCGCGACGCCGACGGCACTGCGATGCGACCCGGGCGGCCCCGCCGGTCCTTCTTGCTAGCAGAACTTGTGCCGAAAAAACGCCTGCAGTACAAGAGCCGCACCAGCCAGACGGGGGACACACACAGATGAGCGCGGCACAGATCGAATTTTTCTGGGACTCGGCCAGCCCATACACATACCTGGCAGCAACCCAGATCGAGCAGCTCGCGGCCCGGCACGGCGCGACGGTGCGCTGGCGCCCGTTCCTCCTCGGCAAGGCCTTCGAGGCGACCGGAAACCGTGCGCCCGCCAGCGTCCCGGTCAAGGGCAAATATCTGTTCGGCGACCTGCAGCTGTGGGCCCGGCACTATGGCGTTCCGCTCAAGTTCCCGAGCGTCTTCCCGGTCGCCAGCCTCGGCTCGCTGCGCGTGGCCTGCGCACTGCCGGAGGCCGACGTCGCACGCTGGGCACAGGCGGTGATGCATGCCTACTGGGCCGAGAACCAGGACATCGGCCAGCCGCAGGCGCTGGCCCAGATCGCAACCGACCTGGGGCTCGACAGCGACGCCCTGCTCGCGAAAACGCAGACGCCCGCGGTCAAGGAGGCCCTGAAGGCCAACACCGACGAGGCGATCCGCCGCGGCGTGTTCGGCGCGCCGACCTTCTTCGTCGGCGAGCAGATGTTCTGGGGCAACGATCGCCTCGAACTGCTGGACGCCTACCTCGGCGGCCGGCTCGGCTGAGACCGCAGCCGCTCAGGCGAATCGCCGCAGGTCCAGCGTCGCCGGGTAGTCCGGGTTCAGCGGTTCGGGTCGAACCTGCATCGGCCCGGGCGTGTGGCCGTGCGGTTCGAAACGCGCAAGCCGCCGCGCCTCGGCTTCGAGCGAGTTGACCGGGAAGGTGTCGTAGTTGCGTCCCGCCGGATGCGCCACATGGTAGGTGCAACCGGTCAGCGCGCGGCCGTTCCAGCGGTCATAGATGTCGAACACCAGCGGCGAATGCACCCCGATGGTCGGGTGCAGGCAGGCATACGGCTGCCAGGCGCGGAAGCGCACGCCGGCCACGTATTCGCCCTGCGCCCCCGTCGCCCGCAGCGGCATCGGCCGCCCATTGCAGGTGAGCTGGTGGCGATCGGGAATCAGGCCCCGGACCTTGACCTGCAGGCGCTCCACCGAGGAGTCGACGAACCGCGTGGTGCCGCCGCCGCCAGGCTCCTCACCGAGAACCGGCCAGGGTTCCAGCGCATGGCGCAGCTCCATCTCGATGCCCTCGTAGCGCAGCACGCCGTGACACGGAAAGCGGAACTCGAAGTGGGGCGCAAACCACTCGGGCGAAAACGCAAAACCGGCCTGATTGAGATCCGCGATCACGTCCAGCAGATCGAGCCAGTTGTCGTTCGGCAGCATCCAGCGATCGTGCAGCTGGGTGCCCCAGCGGATCAGCGGCCGCGCGTAGGGCTGGCGCCAGAACCACGCAATCAGCGCCCGTACCAACAGCTGCTGCACCAGGCTCATGCGTGCATGCGGTGGCATCTCGAAACCCCGCAGTTCGACCAGGCCGAGCCGGCCGGTCGGCGAGTCCGGCGAATACAGCTTGTCGATGCAGAACTCGGCGCGATGGGTGTTGCCGGTCAGATCGGTCAGCAGATTGCGCAGGACCCGATCGACCAGCCACGGCTGCACGACCTCATCCTTGGACGGCAGGCGCGAGAGCGCAATCTCCAGCTCGTAGAGCTGGCTGTCACGCGCCTCGTCGACCCGGGGATGCTGCGACGTCGGGCCGATGAACAGCCCGGAAAACAGATACGACAGGCTCGGATGGTTCTGCCAGTAGCGCAGCATGCTGGCGAGCACGTCGGGGCGCCGCAGAAACGGCGAGTCGGCCGGCTGGGCTCCGCCGATGACGACATGATTGCCCCCGCCGGTCCCGACGACCCGGCCGTCGATCAGGAATTTCTCCGTGGTCAGACGGCACTGATGCGCGGTTTCGTAGAGCGACTCGATGTTGTCGGTCAGCTCGCCCCAGCCGCGCGCGGGCTGCACGTTGACTTCGATCACGCCGGGATCGGGGGTGATCCGCAATACCTCCAGACGCGAATCCGATGGCGGCGCATACCCTTCGATGCGCACCGGCAGACCGGTTTCGGCCGCGACGTCCTCGATCGCGGCGACCAGATCCAGATAGTCCTCGGCGCTCGCGACGGGCGGCAGGAACACGTTGATCCAGCCCTCGCGGGGCTCCACCGCCAGCGCGGTCCGGACATTGCTGCCGTTGAGGAAACCGCCGCGCGTCCGCGGCGCCGGCTGCTCGGATTCCGGAACCAGGGTCTGGCCGCGCGGGGCATCGGTTGCCCGACCGCGCAGTTGCAGATAGGGCTGGCGGCGGGGATCGGGCTTCGGCAGATGCGGCGGCAACGCCATCGGATCGAGCGGATAGTTCACCGGCACCGCGACCGGCGCCGCCCACGGCAGCGAATCCAGCGGCAGGCGCAACCCGATCGGCGAGTCGCCCGGGGTCAGGAACAGACGCCCGCTGCGCAACGCCCAGCGCTCGCTCATCCAGCGGCCCTGCGCCTGCCAGCGCTGCACCGGCAGCACGTAGCCGCGGGGCTTGCCGAGGCCGTGCTCGAAGACCCGCAGCAATCCGGCGCGCATCTCCGCATCCTTGAGCCGGGTGTCGGTCGGATCGAGATTGACGGGCAGCTTGCGCTCCTGGACCAGGTGGTGGAGCACATCCTCGTACGCCTCGGAGACATTGCGCGGATCGACCTCGAGGCGGTCGGCCAGGCCCAGCATGAACCGGTTGGCCTGCAGCAGGTCGGCCGGCCGTTCCGGCGACGGCAGTCGCGGCGGCAGGCGCCACAACGGCTCGCCATCGCGTCGCCAGTACAGGGAGTACACCCAGCGCGGCAGGGACTCGCCCGGATACCACTTGCCCTGCCCGTAGGTCAGCAGCCCCTCCGGCGCGTACTGCTCCCGCAGGCGCAGCGCCAGATCCAGCGCGCGTTGCTGCTTGACCGGACCGACGGCAGCGGTATTCCACTCCGCGGACTGCATGTCGTCGGCCGCAACGAAGGTCGGCTCGCCGCCCATGGTGAGGCGGACGTCGTCCGCCTGCAGGCGCGCATCGACATCGTGCCCCAGGGCGTCGATCGCCTGCCACTGCGCGTCGGTATAGGGTTTGGTGACCCGCGGCGTCTCGACGATGCGCTGCACCGACATTTCGTGCGAGAACCCGACTTCGCAGGGATCGACACTGCCGCTGATCGGCGCCGCCGAGGACGGCTCCGGCGTGGCGCTGACCGGGATATGGCCTTCGTCGGCGAACAGACCCGACGTCGGGTCCAGTCCCAGCCAGCCGGCACCGGGGACATAGACCTCCGCCCAGGCATGCAGGTCGGTGAAGTCCTCGGGCGCGCCCGCCGGCCCTTCCAGCGGCTTGACGTCGGGTTTGAGCTGCACCAGATATCCGGACACGAATCGCGCCGCCAGACCGAGGTGCCGCAGAATCTGCACCAGCAGCCAGGCCGAGTCGCGACAGGACCCGCTGCGCAGCGTCAGGGTCTCCTCCGGCGTCTGCACCCCCGGCTCGTGCCGGATCAGATAGCTGATGTCCTGTTGCAGACGTGCGTTGAGCCCGACCAGAAAATCGATCGTCCGCTCTCCGGCAGGCTCGATCGTGGCCAGATAGGCCGTCAGCTCCGCCCCCGCCGCATCGGCTTTCAGATACGGCGTCAGGTCCGCACGCAGGGCCGGATCGTAGTCGAAGGGCAGATGCTCGCAATCGGTCTCGATGAAGAAATCGAAAGGATTGATGACGGCCAGATCCGCCACCAGATCGACCGTGACCTTGAAGTCGGTCACCGTCTCGGGAAACACGACCCGGGCCTGCCAGTTGCCGAAAGGATCCTGCTGCCAGTTGATGAAATGGGGATCGGGATCGACATGCAGGGCGTAGCTGAGCACCCGTGTCCGCGTGTGCGGCGCAGGCCGCAGCCGGATCAGCTGCGGCGACAGATTGACGCGCCGATCGTAGCGATAGTGGGTGACGTGGTGCAGCGCGACGTGTATCGACATGGAGGCCTACCCGACCTGGAATCAGCGAACCGCATGGTGCCCGGTTTTCTGGCAAAAGGCTTGCCATCCGACAGGCGGCGCCCGGCAAAGCCCGCTAGACTCGCCGGCTGAGCCCGCCCCAGAACCGACATGCCCGCTTCAGCCCTCCCCGCGCACGGATCGGCGAGCCGATCCGAATTCGTCCGCATCCGCGGGCTGCGCTACCACGTGCGCCGCTGGGGCGCACCGGACCGCCCCATGGTCTTCCTCGGGCACGGCTGGCTCGACGTTTCGGCGACGTTCCAGGACCTGGTCCAGCCGCTGCTGCCCCACTTCCAGGTGCTGGCGCCGGACTGGCGCGGCTTCGGCCACAGCCAGTGGCCGCAGGACGGCTACTGGTTCCAGGACTACGTTGCCGACCTCGACGCGCTGGTCGCGCACTATGCGGACGCGGCGCCGCTGCGCCTCGTCGGACACAGTATGGGCGCGCAGATCATGAGCCTCTATGCCGGCCTGCGCGCGGAGCGCGTCTCGCATCTGGTCTGCCTGGACGGCCTGTTTCTTCCCGACATGCCGGCGGAGCTGGCACCGCAACGATTCACCCGCTGGCTCGATCAGCAGTCCGGCCGCGGGCGCGGCAAGACCTACCCGTCGTACGAATTCCTGGCCTCCCGCATCCGCATCCAGCACCCGCAGCTGACGGAGCAGCGCGCGCTGTTCATCGCACGGTGCTGGAGCGAGGAGGACGGCTTCGGCCGCATCCGCCTGCTGGCCGATCCCAAGCACCGCCTCGACATGCCGACCCTGTACCGCGCGGCCGAGTCCAAGGCGATCTGGCGGCAGATCCGCGCCTCGACGCTGTTCATCGACGGCGGCCGCTCGGCTTTCGCGCAGACCCTGCCCGATGCCGAGACGGCGGCCCGCCGGGCCTGCTTCCCGCGCCGGCAGGCCCGGGTGATCGCGGACGCCGGCCACATGCTGCACTTCGACGCCCCGCAGGCGACCGGAAACGCCATCGTCGAATTCCTGCGCTCCTGCTGAACCGACGTCCGATGTCCATGCATGTCCCATCGACGCTGAACTTTCACGCCGCCACCCGCGCCTGGGAATCCCGCGCCGTCGGCGCCCCGACCCTGCGCGGGCGGCGCCTGGATCGCGACGCGCCCTGCCTGCACTTCGTCCACGGCAACGGCTTCTGCGGCGGCACCTACTGGCCGTTCCTGCGTGGCCTGTCGGGGGACTACTACGGACTGTTCTGCCACGATCTCGAAGGGCATGGCAGCAGCGACGCACCCGCCCGCTTCTCCGGCATCCGGACTCTGGTCCGCCGGATCGGATCGGTCATCGCCGAACAGGACCTGCCGCGTCCGGGACAGCCGCTGATCGGCGTCGGGCACAGCTTCGGCGGCGCACTGACCGTCCGCGCCGCAGCGGCACAGCCTGATCTGTTCCGGGCCCTGGTCCTGCTCGACCCGATCCTGATCCCGCCGCTGCCGTGGGCGCTGCTCAAGATCGGCACTGCCGCCGGTCGCAATCCGATGTCGCATGCCGCACGGCGCCGGCGTACCCTGTGGCCATCCGCCGATGCGGTGTTCCATGCCCTGCACGATCGCGGCACCTACCGCGGCTGGACCGACGAAGCCCTGCGGTGTTTCGTCGACTACGCGACTCACGATACGCCGGACGGCCGCCGCCTGAGCTGCCCGCCCGAGCTCGAAGCCAGCATCTTCGAGCATCCGGTCTACCCCTGGCGCGCGCTGCGCAGGCTGCGTTGCCCGGTTCTATTTATATATGGCCGCGACAGCTACCCGTTCATGCCCGGCGCCGCCGCCCGCGCGGCCCGCATCCACCCGGGCATCGAAATCCGCGACCTCGAAGGCGGACACTGCTTCATGCTGGAACACCCCGTCGAAACGGCGCGGACGGTGCGCCAATGGTTGCAGGGCCTGCAACTCTAGCCCCCTCCGCGGCAGGGGCTGCGACCATTCCGGCCGCAGCTGCATCTATTAGGTCATGAGCGCCACCTTCGACGCCGATCTCGATCCCCAGTCGCTGCAACTGGCCCGCGCCGGGCAGGCCCGCGGCCAGGAAGCGATTTACCGCGGCTTCGAACGCCCGGTCTACAACCTGGCGCGGCGCATGACCCACTGCCCGGATGCTGCCGCCGACGTGATGCAGAACACCTTCATGCGGGCGTTTCGCAGCATCCACCAGTATCGCGGCGACGCCCCGTTCGGCCACTGGCTGCGCCGCATCGCCGCCACCGAATCGCTGATGCACCTGCGCGCGGGGCGGCGTTTTCTGGAACTGTTCGTGCCCGAATCGGCCCATGCCGACGACGCTCCGGTCGAGGATATCTGCCAACTCGATCTGGACAAGGCGCTGGGCCTGCTGCCACCCCTGCCCCGGGCGGTGCTGTGGCTGTATCACGTGGAGGGCTACACACACCCGGAAATCGCCGAGTTGTGTGGCCGTACCGTCAGTTTTTCCAAATCGCAGCTGTCGCGCGCGCACCAGAAGCTCCGCGCTGCGCTCGACGACGGCGCGTCGGATCCGCACCCGACGCGGATCAAGGAGGTTGTATGAACACCCTGGAACAGGCCCTGCGTGCACTCCCGGTGCACGAGCCTCCCGCCGGCGGCTGGGTCCGGCTGCAGGATGCTATGTCGGCACGACAGCGGCGACGGCGCCTGCGCGCCGGCGCCGGCATGGCGCTGGCGGCATCAATCGTCGTCACGGTGGTCCTGCGCGTCGGCGCCCCCGGCACCGGCCTGCAGCCGCCCGCGGCGACGCCGCAGGCCGCTCCGAGCGAGCTGGCCCGGCTGATGCTGGAATCACAGCAGCTCGAGCGCGAATTGCGCCAGTTGCGCCCGCAGGTCCGCGTCTGGAACGCCGGCCTCGCCGCTGCGGCCCGCAACACGGAGCAGAAGCTGGCGCTGGTCGACCTGCAGCTGAATTACGCGTCTTCCGACGAGGCCGCCACGCGCCTGTGGCAGGACCGCGTCGCCCTGATGTCCCGTCTGGTGCAGACGCACGAGCGCGCCACCCCCGAATCGACCGGAACCCCGCATCCGACAGAGTTGAGCCTATGAAACCGTCCACCGCCCTGATTTCCGTCCTGCTGTGTCTCGGGCTGCTGTCGGCGACGCCGGGCATGGCGGCGCCCCCCGCGCCGCCGCCGACCCCGCCCGACGCCCCGGACGATGTCCACCCGAGCGCCGAGGCGACCCTGGCACGCGCCGCCGCGACCGCGGAAATGGACAAGGCCCGCGAACAGCTCGAACAGGCACGCGAGCAACTCGCGCGCGCCGCCGAGCAACTCGCGCGACTGAGCGAGGCACAGGCCATCGACAGTCCCGGCGCCTACGCGTTCGAGTTTCTGGCCAATCCCGACCGGGCCATGCTCGGCGTCACGATCTCCGACTCGGGCAAGGATGGACACCAGAACGACACCAAGCGGGGCGTCCTGATCAGCGGCGTCACCCCCGGCAGCGGTGCCGACAAGGCCGGCCTGGAGTCCGGCGACCTCCTGCTCAGCGCCAACGGCGAGACGCTGGCAGCAGCCACGGAGGATCCGAAAGGCCCGGTTCACAAGCTGCGCGACATCATGGGCGCCCTGCGTCCGGGCGATCCGGTTACCATCGAGTACGAACGCAAGGGCAAGCGCGCACGCACGGAAGTGATCGCGTCACGACCGCATGAGGCCTTCGGGACGATGAGCACCTTCCTCAAGTCGGGCGATCACGACATCGAGCTGTTGCTGCCGCCGTCCGCGCCGTTGGCACCCGCCCCCTGTGGTGCCCCCCTGCCCGGCGTCCAGCTCGCCGGCATGAACGATGACCTCGCCGAATATTTCGACACCGACGGCGGGGTTCTGGTCGTCGCCGCGCCCGCCGGCAAGGCGCTGCCGAAAGGCGCCCTCGAACTCAAGGGCGGGGATGTGATCCGCGCGGTGGACGGGCGCAGGGTCGAGCATCCGATCGACGCCTGGGACGCGCTGTCCGGTGCCGACGGCGGCACGCGCCTGCGGGTCACGGTGATCCGGCACGGCACCGAGCGCACGCTCGAAGGCACGGTGCCACCGAGCCTCGCGCCCGACGTCGAACGCCGCATCATCATCGAGCATCGCCGACCCTGAACGACGCACAACCGGGAAATCCGGATTACGCCGAAACGTCGCTGCGAACAGACCGGCGGCACCGCGTATTTCGGACATTGCCCCGCTGCGATCGGGCAAATGGAATTGTCTTGGGGACGTGGTATCGTTGCGCGCTTTGACGGGTCGCCCAGTGTGGCCCGGACGGTTTTTCCAGCAACGATAACGACGACACCATGGAACGCGCGATGAAGGTTTTTCGCATTCTTGCGGTGGCCGCGTTGGCTGCGGCACAGCCCGCCCACGCGATCTTTTTCGACTTTGACGACGAGGGGAACATCACCGGCGTCCTCAATACGACGATCACCGCAGGCGCCGCGTGGCGCATGCAGGATCCGTCTTCGGACCTGATCGGTAAAGCCAACCTCGACCCCGAGGTCTGCGTCGGGCAGTACCAGTCATGTCAGGGTCTGTTCCGCGATCAGGTCTATCCGTCCCGCCACCTCGTGGCATCGCCGGGCGCACTGACGATGCGCGCCGACGACGGCAACCTGAACTACGACAAGTACGACATCTTCCAGGGCGTCGCCAAGATCACGCAGGATCTGACGGTGACCTGGGGTGACTTCGGCCTGTTCGCGCGCTGGCTGTATTTCTACGATTTCGTCAACAACGACTTCGAGGAATACCACCCGAACCTGATCACGCCGGACAACGTCAACGAAGTCGGCTACACCGACGACCCGGAGTCCAATTACTACTGGAAGAACGGGGTCCGTGCCTACGGCCCGGGCGCCGAGGTCTACACCCGCCGCACCGACGGCGAGGCGCTGCGTCAGGTCGGCTCCGACCTGCAGTTGCTCGACGCGAACGTCTATGGCCGCCTGCCCTTCATCGGCGGTCGCGAGCTGACCTTCAAGATCGGCCGCCAGATCGTGAACTGGGGCGAGTCGACGCTGCTGGCCATCAACAGCCTCAACCAGGCCAATCCGGTCAACGCCAATAACCTGTACCGTCTCGGCTTCCAGGTCGAAGAGATCTTCACGCCGGTCGGCACCGTGTTCCTGTCGACCGAGCCGTTCTACGGCGCCACGATCGAGGCCTACTACCAGTACGAGTGGGCCCCGCTGGAATCGCCGACCCCCGGCAGCTACTTCAGCTTCGTCGATCTCGGCACCAATAATCTGGTCGACAACGTCAACCTGAGCTTCGGTGCCACCGCCGACGATCCGGAACGCGCCTTCGTCGGCGCCACCCCGGCCGAACAGGTCGGCTATCTGGACAATCCGCTGACCCTGATCACGCCGACCTCGGGCACCGTCCGCCGCCTGCGCGACTGGGAACCCAGCGATCAGGGCCAGTACGGTGTCGCCTTCAAGTATTACGCCGAGGACCTGAACTACGGGACCGAGTTCGGCCTGTACTTCATGAACTACCACTCGAAGCTGCCGTACGTCAGCTTCATGGCGGGCCAGGATTCATGCGCGCGTGCCGAAGGCAATCCGATGGGAATCGATGCCTACAACACCACCACGCTATTGCAGGCCTGCCCCAACCTGCCGGTCGTCGCCAATACCGACGCCCGCAACCAGCTCACCGCGGACGCCCTGCAGCTCGGCCTCAACCGCCCAGGCATCCTCGCCGACCTGGGCCTGAACCTTGCGGGACTGCTCAACCTGCTGACCGGCGACCCGACCCAGCCGTTCTCCAGTGTCGTCCAGCTCGACTCGCCGATGCTGGTATTCGAGTACCCGGAGAACATCAAGCTCTACGGCGTCAGCTTCAACACCACCGTCGGCGACTACTCGGTTCAGGGTGAGGTCGCCTATCGCCCGAGCCTGCCGCTGCAGGTGTCGATCGCCGATCTGTCGTTCGCGGCCCTGGGGCCCACGCTGTCGCGCTGCCATGACCCGGATCTGGGCTGCTTCGGCACCACGGCCGGCTCCGGTTTCACCGAGGACGGATCGCGCACCTTCTACGGCAGCAGTGACTTCGTCGACGCCAACGGCAACAACCCGTTCCCGGACACCATCAACCTGCTGGTCGGCCACGTGCCCGGATCGGCCCGCTCGTTCCCGAACTTCATCGTGCCGTATCGCGGCGGTGTCGTCGGCGAGAACCCATCGACCGATCTGAGCCAGCCGCTGGATCGCAACAACCGCGGCTACATCCGCGGCTACGAAACCTTCGATGTCCTGCAGTACAACTTCGGCTTCACCCGCGTACTGGGCGCCACGGACAACCCGATCGGCGCCGACCAGGTGCAGATCGTCGGCGAGATCGGCGCCACCCACGTGCCGGGCCTGCCGTCGCTGGACGTCCTGCAGATCGAGGCACCGGGGGTCTACACTTCCGCCACCGCCGGCGCCGACGGCACCGGCGCGGACGGGTCGCGCCAGGCCTGCTCCACGGTGACGACCTGCTCGATCGGACCGGACGGCCTGCGCTTCAATCCGACCCAGGCCGATCTCGACGCATTCGTCGACAAGTTCTCGTGGGGCTATCGCCTGATCACGATCATCAAATACGAAAGCGTCCTGCCCGGCATCAGCGTCCAGCCGTTCATCGTGTGGTCCCACGACGTCAACGGCACCGCGCCCGGCCCGGCGGAGAACTTCGTCGAAGGCCGCAAGCAGGTGCTCGCCAACGTCGAGACCCGCTACAAGAGTGCGCTGTCGGTGACCCTCGGCTACGGCTGGTACTTCGGCGGCGGCAAGTACAACCTGTACAGCGACCGCGATTTCGCGCAGGCCTTCATCAAATACCAGTTCTGAGCGGCGCCGCCTTCCCAGACTGCCGACCGGAGAAGGATCCCCATCGGGACCCTTCTCCGGTCGGAAGCCCCACCACAGAATGTAGCTTATTTCCTACACGTCGTAGGTGATTTTCCCTGCATCCAGACCCAGCGTTCAATTCTACGCTTGCGCACTGCAACATCAGCAAGTTGCTAATGCGCAGTCATGGGGCTGTCATCGACAGCCCCCACAAGCTGTTCGAACCAATTGCGTGCTGTAACAGGGGAAAATTTATGCGCCGTATTTCCAGAGTCGCTGCCGCTGCAGCGCTGTTTGCCGTTCCGGCTGCCTATTCCGGCACCGTCACCGAGCTGCGCTCCGACAGCTACCTCGGCTTCATGGGAGCCTACACGTTCTCGGACGTGATCAACGACAGCCAGCGCGGCTTCGAGATCGATCACGCCGTCGGCGTCAACGCCCTGTTCGGCTCAATGGGCGAAAGCGGCTGGGGCTACGAAATCGGCTTCATGTATGACACCTTCGAAACCGGCCAGGCCGTCGCCACCGATTTCTACCGCTCCGCCGCGGGCCTGGACCTCACCTATTCCTTCGGTGACCGCAAGAGCTTCACGCCGTTCTTCCTGATCGGTGGCGGAGTCGCCTACAACGACGTGCTTCCGGACGAAGAGGACGGGATCTCCGGCCTCGCCAACGCCGGCCTCGGCTTCGTGACCGGCCCGGTGTTCAAGCGCGGCCAGATCCGCCTGCGCGCCGAAGTCCGCTACATCTATGACTGGTTCCAGGACGGCTTCGAGGATATCCGTGCCGGCGCCGGTATCGAGATTCCGCTGTTCGAGGAAGTCACGGTCGAAGTGCCGGATCCGGAACCGGAGGTCAAGGTCGTCGAGGTCTCGACCGGACTGACCGACACCGACGGCGACGGTGTCGTCGACGCCAAGGATCAGTGCCCGGATACCGCCGCCGGCGAGCGCGTCGACGGCAACGGCTGCACCCTGCCGCAGATCATCGACCTCAAGGGCGTGACCTTCGAGTTCAACAAGGCCCGCCTGCGCCCGGATGCGCAGACGATCCTGGATTGGGCCGTGGACATCCTGAAGAAGTATCCGGACATGCAGGTCGAGGTCGCCGGTCATACCGACAGCATCGGCTCCGACGCCTACAACCAGACGCTTTCCGAGGCGCGCGCCGAAGCGGTGAAGACCTACTTCGTCGAGCACGGCGTGCCGGACGCGCAGATGACCGTTCACGGTTATGGCGAATCCGAGCCTCTCGACAGCAATGACACGGAAGAGGGCCGCGAGCGCAACCGTCGCGTTGAGCTCCGGATCCTGAACTAAAGACGACGGATCGTCCTCGTTCCACGCAGATACAGGTAACTCATCATGAAGACGTTTGAAATCTTGAAGATTGCCGCGGTCGCGGCCGCGATGATCGCCGGTGCCGGCTCCATGGCCGGCTGCCGCGCCGACGCCAACGGCGTCACTGGCTCCGGCCCCAACGGCAACGGCACGGCGCCGACCGACAACACCGATCCGGACAACGGCGGCTTCCCGAACGACGGCAGCGCCGGTGGCAGCGTCACCGAGGGCGGCACCGAGATCGCCGGCGGCGATACCGGCATGGGCTTCGTCTGCACCCAGAGCGCCCAGTCGTTCTTCGGCGCGACCACCGAGGCCAGCCTCAACGGCCTGGTCGGTACGCTGACGCCGATCCTGAACCTTCTCGGCACCGACACCGTCACCCAGCTGCTCAACAGCGTCAACGACAAGGAACTGACCATCGACGGCCAGCTCCAGACCGGTTCGACCTTCGACCTGACCGCCGGCCTGATCGGCCCGCTGATCACCTCGATCGACCAGATCGTGACGCTGCCGACCCCGGTGCCGGCCGGCGACTTCGCGGTGTTCGCACTGAGCTTCCCCGGCGGCACGCTGGATCTGTCGCTGCTCAACACCATCACGGTGCGCACCTACATGAACGCAGTCGAAACGGCTGACACCGTGTCGATCAGCCATACCGCGCTCGATCTGCTCGGTCAGAGCCTGGCCGGCGGCGATCCGATCTACGTCGGCGTCAAGACCACGGTTCCGTATACCGCCGCTTCGGTCTCGCTCGAACCGACCCTGCTGTCGGTCAACGTGGGCGATGCCATGCAGGTGCACGAGCTGTGCACCGACGGCCAGATCGTGCCGGTTCCGGCCCCCTGAGTTCGGCCCCTCCCCTAGGACCGAACGGCACCCCGCTCCGGCGGGGTGTTTTTTTGGGGCGGACGCAGTCCGGCGACGGATGGCGCGCGCCGCTGATCCCTCGAATGTGACCGCTCGTCCCCGCTGAGCAATTCTCTGACGCGGCGCGCACCCTAGAGTCGCGCGCTATCACCGCCTCCCTTTTCGAAGATCCCGATCATCATGACGACAAAACCGATGCTGGCGCTGGCCGTCGCCGCCTCCACCTTCCTTGCCGCCTGCGGCGGCGGCTCCTCCGAACCGACCGCCGATCCGGTCGTGGTCGAACGCAGCGCGGGTCCGCTCGACGTCGTTCAGGACGGGGTGTCGGGATCGGTCCTCCAGCCGCTCGCCGATGCCGTCGCCGGCACCGCGCTCGAAGGCGTCGTGCGCTGCGCGGATTCCGCGGTCACCTATGACGTGCTCGACCTCGCCGATATCGTCCTGACCGCGCTGCAGGCCGGCGTGCAGTCCTCGAGCGGCGAGGCGCTGGCACCGGACAACGCGGCGCTGACCCGTTCACTGGCGCAGCTCGCCAACGACCTCACCGGCCTGCTGCAGGCTCTCGCCGGCGAAGGGGACGGCTGTAGCTACATCAATGCCAACGCCGATCCCGAGCTGGTTTCCGCCAACCTGCTGGCCGGCACGCCACTGGCCCCCCTGGGCGCCGCGCTGGGGCCCGTGCTCGAGCAGATCATCTATCTCACCGGCGGCAACGGCGACCGGTCGACCGATCTGCAGCTGACCACCGTGGCCAACCTGGTGACCCAGCTGACCACCGCCCTGCAGCTCGGCCTGAGCCAGGTGCCTGCAGGCGCCTATGACGCCCCCGTGGTCGGCGGTCTGCTGGCCACCCTGAACCAGGCGCTGAG
Source organism: Nevskiales bacterium (assembly GCA_028698335.1). Taxonomy (GTDB): domain Bacteria; phylum Pseudomonadota; class Gammaproteobacteria; order Nevskiales; family Nevskiaceae; genus Solimonas. The sequence continues at coordinate 21,115 of JAQVDP010000021.1, forward strand.
CGACGTCTCCGCCCTCCTCGGCGCCGTCACCAACTACGACACCGCCGCAACCCGCCTGGAACTGCAGAACACCCTGAACAACACGCTGGTCAACCTGCTGACGCAGGTACTGCCGCTGAGCTACGTCGAGGACCAGGCCGGACGACCGGGCGCGCTGACCGATCGCATCGAAGCCGGCGTCGCGGAACTGAGCACGCTGGTCGGCACGGTCGGCGCCACCGCCCTCGACCCGGTCCTGAGCAACGTTCTCGCCGGCGCCCTGGACCCGCTGCTCGACCCGATCGAGAACGAGCTGCTCCCCGCGCTGCTCGGCCCCATCAGCGCACTGCTCTCCGAAGTGCTGGGCACCTATGGCGAGGGCCTCGGCGGCGTACCGACCGACGGCGTTGCCGCGCCGTTTGCCGATACCGCCCTGGCGCCGATCATCAGCCTGGTGGCCTCGCAGATTCGCGGGCTGCTGACCGGCGATCTGATCGGGCCGCCGGAGAACGGCTGCCTGTTCGCCAACACCGCACTGCTGCGCATCGTCTGCGGACTCGGCGGCTGACCGCGCCGTCTTCCGCCTGTATCCCGGCGCCGGCTCATGCCGGCGCTTTTTTGTTACACACGCCTCTTGTCAGCCGTGCATGCACACATAAAATGGACGGCGTTCACTCCCGACCATGACCTGCGCCGACGGAGGCGCGATATGGGGCGCCGAAACCAGCATTCACGCGAACAGCAACGCGAAATGACGATCGCGGCGGCAGAGCTGATTCTCGTCCGCGAGGGTTTCTCCGGGCTGTCGATGCGCAAGGTCGCCGATGCCATCGGATACACCGTCGGCCAGCTCTACCTGATCTTCCGCAACCAGGACGACCTGCTGGCGACGATCAACGAGCGCACCACCGACGCGATCTACGGGCATCTGCGCAACGCGGCGGACGCGGAGACCGCACCGCTGCCGCGCCTGCAGGCGCTGGGCTCCGCCTACATCGAGTTCGCCCAGAATCACCCGCACCGGTTCCGCATGCTGTTCGAGCACCGCCTGCCGCCGGAGATGGAACCCCGCCCCAGCAGCGAAACCCGTATCCGCAGAATGTTCGAGCTGGTCGAGAGCGCGGCGGCGGATGTTGTCGCAGAGAACGATCCGGCCCGTCTGCGCCAGATCGCGACGACGCTCTGGAGCGGCGTTCACGGCATCGCGGCGCTGGCCGTCAGCGGCAAGTTCAAATGGGCCGGAGAGGCCGACTTCCGGCGCTACTCCGACGACCTGATCACAACGTACGTGGCCGGTCTGCAGGCGCGACACGGCTGATCCAACGGCGGGAGAGCACGCATCGGCATGCCCTCCCGCCGCCGCACTCAGGTCTCGACGCCGTACTCCTTGAGCAGCTTCTCGGTCCGGGCCTGGGCCAGCTTGTTGATCAGCTTGCCGGCCTCGAACTGGTCTCTCAGGGTCTTGGCCAGTGTGAACGTCGACCCGGTCAGAAACAGGGTGCCGAGCACCAGGTAGCCACGCATCCAGATGGGAACCTCCCCCATCATCACCACGCCGAACAGCATGCCTCCGAGCGCGCAGACAAACGACGCCTTGACGAAAAATACCCACGACGGCGAATCAAACCGCGTACTTTCATATCCCGGTTCCATCTCGTTCTCCTGTACAAGTCTTTGATCGGTCAACTCCGGTACAGCCAGTGCACAAGCCGCAGGGCCGCCCTCGGCAGCGCGGCCACGTCGGCAACCGCCACGCAGATCAGCAACAGCAGCACCGACGCCGCCAGCAACTTCAGCACCGACCGCAGGCGCGGCAGCGCGGAAGCAGCATCCGCACTAAACTGATCTTTGTTCATTTAAGTGCCGAAAGCATCGCGTCCGGACTCCGCGGTCCCGCCCCGGACCCGACGCTTCAGTTCGGCAAGCGCCGCATCCACGTCCGCATTCAGCTCCGCCGCGCCTACGGCATCGGACAAGGCCGTCTGTTCGTCCAGCAGTTGCGCCGCAGCCTCGGCTTCGCAGGCGGCACCACCGGCCTTGTGCAACAGACGCTCCAGCGTACCGGCACGCGCGGCCGAGCGCGTGTAGGCGTCGTCGAACACGCCCGTGACCTTCGCCGCGGTGTCGGCGGCATCGATCCGGGCTGCCTGCAATCTCGCCTCCGCCAGTTCCCGCTTGAGACGTTCGAGCTGCGCCCGCGCCCTGTCGACGTTCGCATCCACGGCGGCCTGTGAGCCTGCCTGCCCGGCACCGCGGCGGCGCCCAAGGGCCGCCCGCTCCAGCGCGGCCCGGGCCATCCCCTCGTCCCCGGCTCGCAGCAAGGCTTCCGCCCGCTGCGCCCAGGTATCGGCCTCCTCCTCCGCCCGTTGCCGCTCGTGCTGAAGACGCTTCTGCGCCGCCAGCGCCAGTACCAGCGCGCGCTGGGCGCGCTGGATCTCGTCGCCGAGATCGCGCAGCAACTGCTGCGCCAGCGCCCTGGGCGGCTCGACGTCATCGAGCGCCTGATGCGCCTGAGCCTGAATCATTTCCCGAATCCGGAACATCACACTAGCCATGACGGCCTCCTCATCGCACAGCAATGAACGCTGCTCATTTGAGATTGTAATGAACATCGTTCATTGTCAAGCATCGAGCCGGCTGTCACACAACGTTCATCACAACGTCATATCCGGATCATCGCGCCCGGTCATCTTGTCAGCAGTGAAAACGGATCCTTCGACCATGGCCGCCACCTCCCGCCCCAGCAAACGGTCCGGCAAGAACGCCGAACGGACCCACTTCCGGACGATCTGGATCTCCGACGTGCACCTCGGCACGACCGGTTGCAAGGCGGAACATCTGGTCGACTTCCTCAAGCACCACACCTGCGACAAGCTTTACCTGGTCGGCGACATCGTCGACGGCTGGAAGCTGAAGTCCGGCTGGTACTGGCCCCAGGAACACACCAATGTGGTGCGCAAGATCCTGACCAAGGCCAAGCGCGAAACGCAGGTCATCTACGTCACCGGCAATCACGACGAGTTCCTGCGCAAGTTCGTGGACTACCGTCTGGAGATCGGCAACATCCGCCTGGTCAACGAGGATGTGCACGAAACCGCGGACGGCCGCCGGCTGCTGGTGATGCACGGCGATCTGTTCGACGTGATCACGCGCTACCACAAGTGGATCGCGATGGCCGGAGATGCGCTGTACGAAGGCACGATGCACTTCAACTACTGGTTCAACCGCGCCCGCTCCATTCTCGGCATGCGGTACTGGTCGTTGTCGGCATTCGCCAAACAGCACGTGAAGACCGCCGTCAACATCGTGTCGACCTTCGAGGATTCGCTGGCGCGCGAATGCCGGCGCCGCGAACTCGATGGCGTGGTCTGCGGCCACATCCATCACGCCGAGGCGCGGCAGATCGAAGACGTCACCTATTACAACTGCGGCGACTGGGTCGAATCCTGCACCGCGCTGGCCGAGGACATGAACGGCCGCATCCAGATCCTGCGCTGGGTGGAGCTCGACCACCTCAACCAGACCGGGCGCGACAAGGTCACACCGCTGCGCCGCGCCGACAAGGTCGCCTGAGGCGACGTCAGTTCCAGGTCTGGGTGTCCGGATCGGCCACCCGCCACAGATACCAGCTCGCGACGGTCCGGTACGGTGCCCACACCCGGGTGATCTGCAGGGTACGCCGGTCCGACAGCCGGCGACCCCTGCCGTAGAGCTGGTTGACCCCGCGCCGCAGGCCGACATCGTCCATCGCAAACAGATCGAGACGATGCATCGCGAACATCAGGAACATCTCCGCGGTCCAGCGACCGATGCCGGGTTGGGCGTCGAGCAGTTCGATCGCGTCCTCGTCGTTCATCCGGCGCAGCTTGCGAAAATCGAGCGCGCCGCTGTCGGCCGCCTCGGCGAGGTGACGCAACCACTTGACCTTGGACCAGGACAGCCCCGCCGCACGCAACGCATCGGGGGATACCCCGAGCAGATGTCCCGGCTGCACATGTCGCTCGGCGCCGACCAGCGTCATCACCCGTGCCTGGATCGTATCCGCCGCACGGCTCGACAGCTGCTGGCTGATGATGGACGCGCAGAGCACATGGAACGGATCACGCCGGCGTCTCGCCAGGCCGCAGGGCCCGTAGCGTTCGATCAAACCGGCCATCACCGGATCGGCACTGCTCAGATGCAGCTCAGCGTCACGAAGCGTCTGATGGATGCGGGCCATGTGGACTGGGCGAAATGCGGACCGGCGCTACAATGCCACAAACCCGATCCGACACGGCACCTGTGCTCTTCACCTTTTTCTTCACGCTGCGCGCCGCCGGCCTCAAACCCAGCCTCAGCGAATTCCTGACGCTGCTGGAGGCGCTGTCCAAACACGTCGCGATCTTTTCGATCGACGACTTCTATCACCTGGCGCGGGCGACGCTGGTCAAGGACGAAACCCAGTTCGACCGCTTCGACCGTGCGTTCGCCGCCTATTTCAAGGGCATCGAAGCGGTGACCGGCGAACTGTTCGCCGACCTGCCGGACGACTGGCTGCGCAAGATGGCCGAGCGCCACTTCAGCGAGGAGGAGAAGCGTCAGATCGAGGCCCTCGGCGGACTCGACAAGCTGATGGAAACCCTCAAGCAGCGCCTGGAAGAGCAGAAGAAGCGCCACGAAGGGGGCAGCAAGTGGATCGGCACCGGGGGCACCTCGCCGTTCGGCAACGGTGGCTACAACCCGGAAGGCATCCGCATCGGCGGTTCCGGGGGCAACCGGCGCGCGGTCAAGGTCTGGGAGAAGCGCGAGTACCGCAATCTCGACGACACCCTCGAACTGGGCACGCGCAACATCAAGATCGCGCTGCGCCGCCTGCGCCGCTTCGCCCGACAGGGGGCCCCGGAGATCCTCGACCTGGACGACACCATCACCTCGACCGCCCGCAACGCCGGTTATCTCGACATCAAGATGGTGCCGGAGCGGCACAACGCGGTGAAGGTCCTGCTGTTTCTCGATGTCGGCGGCTCGATGGATCCTCACATCCGCGTCTGCGAGGAGCTGTTTTCGGCCTGCAAGACCGAGTTCAAGCATCTCGAGTATTTCTACTTCCACAACTTTCTGTACGAATCCGTGTGGAAGGACAACGCGCGCAGGCATTCCGAGAAGATCCCGGTGTTCGATGTCCTGCACAAGTACACGCCTGACTACAAGGTCATCTTCGTCGGCGACGCGACGATGAGCCCGTACGAGATCGTGCATCCGGGAGGCAGCGTCGAGCACTGGAACGAGGAAGCCGGCGCCGTCTGGTTCAAGCGGGTGATGGATGTCTTCCCGCGCCTGGTCTGGCTCAATCCCGAGTCCGAACAGCACTGGGGTCACACGCCGTCGATCCAGATCACCCAGGAGTTGCTCGGCGAGGAACGCATGTTCCCGATGAGCCTGACCGGCCTCGAACAGGCGATGCGACGCCTGACGCGCTGAAGCCTGTTTCCGTTGACTTGTCCCGTCCGGCACCATCGCGTCCACGCTGCGCGCATGCATCGCAACGGTGCACTAGAATGCCCGCTCCACCAATCCCGAGGGGAGAATAAAAAGTGACTGGAATGACTGCATTGCTCGGCTTCGCCGCATGGACCTTGGCGCTGATCGCACTGGTCGTCGGCTGGCGCGGGCTCGAGATCGTCCGCGGCAAGCCGGCCAACAGCTGGGGTCGCGGCAACGCCATCGAGTCGCCGTCGCTGGTCAAGCGCGCCGAACACGCCCATCTGAACGCGCTGGAGAATCTGCCGATCTTTGCGGTCATCGTGCTCGTGGCGCAGGTGATCGGAAAATCCGCCGTGGTCGATGCCGTCGCCGCATGGGTGCTGTACGCGCGAATCGCCCAGGGTGTCACGCATCTGATCGGCGTGACGCATATCCTCGTCCTGATCCGGGCGACCTTCTACGCCATCCAGTTCGGACTGTTCGCCTACCTGCTCTGGGGCCTGCTCGCCTGATGAAACCGTCCGTCAGACGCCTTCTTCGCCGCTGGTTGCTGGCGGGCTTTTTCGGTTTTGCGCTGTTCGTGCTGCTGTGCAACCGCTGGGTGATCAACAGCACCGACGCATATGTGTTCCGCAACTGGTCGCTGCTGCCGTTCAACGACGTGGGCCTCGTGCTCGGCACCAGCAAGTATCTGGAAAGCGGAAAGCCCAGCCCTGCGTTCAACGGCCGGATCCACTCGGCCGTTGAACTCTACTCGGCAGGCAAGGTCCGGCATCTGATCGTTTCCGGGGCCAACCCCGATTCGACCTACAACGAACCGCGCGCGATGTATCAGGCGCTGACCAAGGCGGGGATTCCGGAGAGCGCGATCACGATGGATTTCGCCGGATTCCGCACCTTCGATTCGATTGTCAGGGCCCGCGAGATCTTCGGCCTGACGCGATTCACCGTGATCACCCAGAAGTATCACGCCTACCGGGCGGTTTTCATCGGCCGCAAGCTGGGCATGCAGACGGTGGCGTTCGTGGCACCAGCGACGGCGGACGGCGATCAGGGTCGGCGCCATCCGATACGCGAAGTGTTTGCGCGCGCCAAGGCGGTGATGGACATCTTCCTGCTGCGAACCGAACCGAAGTTCCTGGGCCAGCCGGAACCGATCCGGCTGGCGCCGGAAGCCGAACCCACCTGATATCTGCTCAGGCATGACGACAAAGGCCGGCTTGCGCCGGCCTTTGTCGTATGCGTCCCAAGCCGGGACCGGCGGAGCCATCCTAGAAGTTGTATTCGAACACCAGATCGGCGTAGTCGCGGTCACCCCACAGGTTCTGCTGCCCCGCGTCGAAATACATGTAGTACCCGGCCTTCACCGTCCAGGCCTGCAGGTAGTTCACCGCAACGTGGGCGGAGACCTGCTTGCGATCCTTGACGAAATTGGTGATCGGCGTCGGGGTGATGCCCGCGACGTCGTGGTCGAAGCGCAGGCTCGGCTCGACCCGGAAGCGTTCGAACACGTTGTTGTAGGTCGCGCGCGCCGCCAGTTTGTAGCCCCATGAGAACGCGGTCGCATAGCCCTCGGTCTGCTGCGGCACCGCGATCCCGAACGCCGGCACCGTCGATGCCGAAACCAGGGCGGCGACATCGGCGTCGCCCGGCGCATAGGTGCCGGGTCCGTCGTACCGCATCACGCTCTGGGGCGGCAGATCGTGCACGTACACCGCGGCGGCTTCGGCGACAAAGATCAGCTGATCCCAGCGCGTCGCACGCAGCGGCCCGAAGATGCGCGTCACGCTGAAGTCGGCCTGGCTGACGTCATGCCGCTGCCAGCCCCGGATGTACTTGCCACCGAGCGCCGAACCGAACGGCAACGCCGGAGACGGCGTCACCTGGCTGGGCAGGCCGACGCCGGCCAGCAGCACCTCGACGTCGTCGAACTGCAGGGGCTGGTCGACCTTGTAGCTGTACTCACCCTGCCACGACCAGTTGCCGACCACCGTATTGAACGAAGTGCCGTAGAGCTGGATGTCTTCGGGGTACTCCAGGAAATAGCGCCCCGTCGTCGACGGCGCGGCGTAGCTGGTCTTCGAGTATCCGCTGACCACCGGCAGGCGGCTGTGGTAGTTCATCGCGTAGAACGACAGATCCATGTCGTTCAGGGACTCGATGAAGAAGTTCACCTTGAAGCCGAACTGGCCATCGTTGCCCGGATCGCGATCGGCGATACGCGGGATCGTGGTGTTCGGGAAGTTCTCCGGCGGCAGCCCGAAGGTGATGTTGGCGCGCTGCCCGCCGGTCCCGGCGAAATCGTTGGTCGACAGGTAGGTGCCCGCGGCGTCGATCTCCGAGTGATCCCACTTGAGCTGATAGAACGCCTCGACATTGATCGCGTCGAACAGGTAGGTCGAGAACCACGCCATCGCGGTCGGCATGAAGATCTCGTCGAGTTCGGCGCCGGGCACACGCGCCTGGTTGGCATCGAGTTCGATCATGCTGTTGATCCCGTGCAGGACGAACGTCGACTCACCCCAGTTGATGACCTGGCGCCCGATCTTGAACGACAGGTCGAACAGGCCGACGTCGACGGACCCGTAGACGTAGGCATCGAGCAGATCGGCATCATTGCCGACGTAGTTGCGGACATCCTCGGTGCGCTGGTCGTAAACGGAGATCGGCACTTCCGAGGGCCGCCCCGTCGGGGTCAGGCCGACGCCGGGATCCGGCAGCCCGGGCGTCGGCGTGTAATAGTTGTTGCGATCGAACGGCGTGAAGCTGTTGAGCTTCTGGTTGAACACGTAGCTGCCGCGGACGAACACGCCGAAATCGCCGCGGGTGACCGTCAGGTCCGACGTCAGCTTGGCCGCCGCCGAGACGATGTCGCCCGCGTCGAAAGCCAGATTGCCATCGTCGCCATTGGTCGAGAACGCGTTGCCGCCGTTGCCGATGCCGATCAGATCCGGGTCGCGCGACTCGGTCCGCATCGCCGCACCGACGGTGAGGCGGTTGTCATTGTGGAACGACCAGTCGGCCGCACTCGCCGCGATCGGCAGCAGCACCGAGCCCACTGCCGTCAGCGCCAGCACCGCGGTTCCGCTCGTCTTCTTGTTCGTATGCTTGATCATGGTCGCGTCTCCTCAGCGCTGTGCGGCGGCCGAAGCCGGGCACGGATTGCCGACCTTCAGGACGGTGCCGTCGGTCGCCAGGAACGTGGCGGTCTGCCCCTGCATCTCGCAGGTCGCGTCGAGCGACGCCGCCGGGCTGAGAATCGACCCGTGATCCCCCTGGTTGAACCGGACCACGTTGTTGCGCGCGGCGTCCCCGGTCAGCACCTGCGCCGCAGCCGGCACATCCAGGCCGTCCTGCGCGTCGGGCCCCGGGACATAGCCGAGCCCCATGATCCGCGCCAGCGGATCGGTGCCCGCCAGATAGCCGGGAACGGTCAGGGTGTCGACGGTGTTGCACTCGCCACCGGCGATCGCACAGTTGGGCACGACCGCGTCCCCGCTGACCTCGATCATGTGGATCGGATGCAGGGCCGCCGCCGCAGTGGCGTAGTTGATCGGATCGGCGTCATCGATGACCGTCTGCGCGAAGCGGACGAAGGTCTCGAAGTTGTCGTTGCCCTCGACGATGCTGCCGTCGCTGGCGGCGAACAGGCCCGCCGCGATCCGCGGACCGAAGGTGGCCGATGCGTCGAGCAGCTTGGCGATCCCGCCGCCGGGCATCGCCAGCGTGGCAGCGCCGATGCTGTCGTCCACGCCGAGCATCGTCGCTCCGACGATGCCGCCGAGCGAATGTCCGACGAAGCGCACCGTCGATCCGTCGAGGAACGCCCCCGTCGGCACGAAGCCCGCCGCGGTCGGCTGCAGGATCAGGGCCGTGGCCAGGGACTCCCGCAACGTGAACAGATCGGTCACCGCCTGACGCAGGTTGTCCCGGCTCGTCAGCAGGCTGCTGAGGTTGATGAAGTGCGTTCCGGACGCGTCGACGATGCCGTCGGCCGGCGGAGCGCCGGTCTGGTTGTCGACCAGATCCAGATCGAAGGTCCGCTCGGTCGTTCCCGGGACCCGCAGGGCATTGTCGGGTTCGACCCCGTGCAGCGGCAGGTCGATCGCAATCGCCGCGAAGCCCGCCGCGGCGAGGGCCGGCGCCAGCGCCAGCATCTGTGAACGATTGCCGGTGATGCCATGCTGGAAGATGACGACGGGCCAGCCCCCGGCTGGCATCGACTGCCCGCTGTTCTGGTTCGGGATCGTCATCAGCACCGGCACCGTCTGCGCGGCACGCGCCAGCGGCGCCGGGAAGCAGCCGGTGGTGCTGACACTGACGGCGCCGGCCTGCGCCAGGGCGGCACAGGGGGTGCCCGTCGGCGTGTTGCCGTCGGTCACCACCGCGGGGTCGGCATGCCAGAACGTCGTCAGCGGGTTGTCCGGCGCGCCGTCGACGGTGAAATCCGGATCGTCCGCACTGGCGCTGGCGTCGGCAAGGTAGTACGGCAGGCTGATGCTGCCGACGTAGATGTCGGCAACCGGAGGCAGCGCGGGCACCGCGTCCTGCACCGTCAGCCCCGACGCGATCAGTTGCAGCGCCTGAGCCGACGCGTTTTCGCGCAGATACGCCAACGATATCCCCTGCGACTGGGTCGTGAACGGCCAGGCGATCACCAGACTCTCGGCACTCAGCCCCGCCGCGCCGAGCGCCGGCAGGATCTGCGCCTGATAGAGCTGACGGATGCCCTCCAGCGTCGCCCGCTGGCTGGCGCTGAGCAGCGTCAGCACCGGCTCGCTGCCGGCGGCGAACTGGGCATCGACCGTCTGCGCCGACACCACGACGCGGAACAGATCCGCCGGTTCGGCCGGCAGACCATCGACGGACTGCAACTGGCGGGTCACCGCAACCAGGTAGGTCGTCGCCGGAGACAAGGGCTTGAGCGGCTCGATCAGCAATCGCGTGCGCAGCAGGTTCAGCGGCACGCCGGTGGCCGGATCGACCGCCGGCGACGACAGCACCCGATAGTCCACCCCCGGCACCAGCGCCGAGAACGTCTTGGTGTTGATGATGACGATCGAACCCGGCGCGTTGGCCGTGTCGATGTCGACGCCACCGATGAAGTCGGTGAACAGCGAACCGACCGTCGAGAAGCCGTCCAGGTAGTTGGCGGCGGTGACGAACGGCGCATTGCTGCCGTTGGGGATGTTCAGCGTGGCATCGGTCGTCCCGGTGAACAGGCCGTCGTTCGGAAACGGAATCACCGCGCTGGCGGCGACCGGATCGAACAGCGAGAACGCCTTGTCAGGAGACGCCGCCAGCCCGCCGTCGCCATTGTCCGCCTTGCCGCACGCGACCAACGCCGCAGCCAATAGCAGCGGCACCCACTTGGAATACGTCATCGAGGCTCTCCTTGTGCGCACTGTCGAGGGGCATTCCCCTCACCCGTCCGTATCCGGCCTGAGGCGGCCGGTCTATTGTGTAAGCGGGTTCAGTATCGCGCCGTAAAACGCGGAGGCCAATCGAGTTTCTGACGGAACAGCGCCGCTCAGCTACCGTTCGTCGGATTGCTGCAACGCACCATCAGGAGGCATCGAATCCGGGCTCGCCCCGTAACAGGTCAGTCACCGCCGAGCGCCAGCCATCGCCGGCGACCAGCAGCGACAGCGGCATGCGACGGCGCGCGACATCCTCGACCGTGCTCGCCATCTCGGCACGCACCGCATGCACCGCTTCGGCGGCGACGAATGGCGCATCCGGATGGATGCGGGCAGCCAGCGCGGGGCGCGCCGCGATGAGCGCGAGCATCGCCTCGATTCCGGTGCCGTGGCGCTGACTCAGCCAGCGCGCGGCTTCCAGGTCGACGCCGGCCTGGGCCAGCTGCGCGATCGCCTGCGACTGCCAGGTCTCGAACATCTCCTGCGGCGCGCCGGGGAGCGGATGCAGCTGCGTCACCGGCGCCGGCGCGCGACTGCCGAGCTGGGCATAGACCTTGTCGACGATGCTCTGGCTGTCGAAGCGGGCCGTGGTGTACTTGCCGCCGACGTGCATCAGCAGACCCGGGCGCGGATTCAGGACCTCGAAGTCCCGCGTCACCGCCGACAGGGATTCGGCGTCGACCGCCTGCAGCATGCGCACGCCGGCGAAGCGCCCGATCACATCGGCTTCGGTCCAGCCGATTCCAGGCATGCCGCGGCGCACGCCGTCGAGCAGGTAACGGGTTTCCTCGTCCGTCGGCTGGGCTTCCGAGGGATGCCGGACCTCTTCTTCGGTGGTGCCGACCAGCGTGCGTCCGTACCACGGGATCACGAAGAACACGCGCCCGTCCTTCGCCGTCAGCAGGAAGGCATCGTTGCAGCCGGGCACGGCCGGCAGCACCAGATGGGTGCCCTTGATCAGCGTCACCTTCGGCGCCGCGGCACCGGGCAGGAACGGCGCCCACGGACCGGCGGCGTTGACCACGACCTTGGCGCGCAGATCGAAGGTTTCATCCCCGGCCAGATCCCGGACCTGGGCGCCACAGACACGCCCCTTGCCATCGTCGAGCAGCGACAGCGCCTCGACCCGGTTGGCGCAGACCGCACCGAAGGCCTGCGCCGAAGCGGCGACGAGCAGATTGACGCGGGCGTCGTCCTCCTGGCAGTCACCGTAGCGGAACGCCCCAAGCAGACCCTCGGGGTCGACGAAGGGGTAGTCCGACAGCAGCTGCCGGCGTCCGAAATAGCGATGCCGCGAGACCGGCTGATGCCCGATCGCCATCAGGTCGTAGAGCGTCAGTCCCGCGGCGATCATCGGGCGCCCGACGCGCCCGCCCTTCCACATCGGCAGATAGAAATTGAGCGGTCGCACCAGATGCGGCGCGATCCGGAACAGCGTTCTGCGCTCGCGCAGCGCGTGGCGGACCAAGCCGAACTCGTACTGCTCGAGATAGCGCAGGCCGCCGTGGATCAGCTTGCTCGAGGCCGACGAGGTGCCGGCGCCCCAGTCGCTCTTCTCGACCAGGGCCACCGACAGTCCCCGACTGGCGGCGTCATAGGCGGCCCAGGCGCCATAGATCCCGCCGCCGATCACCAGCAGGTCGAAACTGCCATCGCGCAGGGCCCCGATATCACGCTGAAACGGAAAAGCCTTCTTCATCCATCGCTCCCTGTTGGACGCAGCCGCCGATCCGACCGCTACTTGTAGACCGTCTCGATGTCGAAGTGCCCCTTGGGCTGCCGGTGCAACTGGACGTAGGCCTCGGCGATATGCCGCGGATCGAACTTGGTGCCGCGCTGCACGAAGCCGTGCACGGTGACGGTCGCCACATGCACGCCGTGCGTCCCGAGATCCTGCGCCAGGGTATAGGTCAGTGAACGCAGCGCGGCCTTGTCCATCGACAAGGAGGCATAGTCCGCCGCCGGCTCGTAGGCGAACCCGCCGCCGGTGAACAGGATCGTGCCGCTGCCGCGCTGGATCATCGCCGGCGCCACGCTGCGCGCCGCGATCAGCGCACCGACGACATTGGTGCGGAAATCGTCGAGCACCTGTTCGCTCGAAACCACCATCGGCCGTCCGATCTCGAAGGTGGCGACGTTGTACACGAGCACCGCCGGATCGCCGAGGTCGGCCCGCGCCGCGTCGAGTCCCTTCATCAAGGAGGCTTCGTCGCTGGCGTCGGCCGCGTAGGCGCGCGCCGTGCGCCCGGTCTTCTTGTCGATGTCGGCGCACATCGACTGCAATCGCGCCGGTTGCCGCGCCAGCAGCGCGATGTCGTAGCCCTCGGCGGCAAATGCCATCGCGACGGCCTTGCCGATGCCCGGGCCGGCCCCCACGATCACGCAGCTCTGGCGCTGCGTCTCTGATCCAGAGTCGGTCATACGTTTCCTGATTGTTGGACGAACGAGGATGCACCCTCGACACCATCATAGTCCGGCCCGCGCCACGGACCCAGCCTTGGGCGAAATTTCGGCCAGCCGGCACGCCTGGCGAGTCATGCCAAAAGGGTTCAAACTGGTCGCCGTCCACATTGCGATCAGCGCGCGGCGAATGCCGCCGGGAGCTGCCGGCCGTCGATCGCCGAACTTGAAGATGACGCAAGGCGCGAGCACAGGATGAACGACCATTCCAAGCTGCTGGACCAACTGCGAATCGACCGGACGGTGGAAGCGGCCAGCCGTTCGACGATATGGCCGTGGCTGCTGATCTGCGGACTGCTGGTCGCCGGCGCGATCGGCGCCTACATCCGGTGGTCCGGTGACACGCCGATCACGGTGCGCAGCGCAACCGCACGCGCGTTGAATCCGGAGACGACGGCCGCGTCGGTGCTCGACGCCTCCGGCTACGTCGTCGCCCGGCGTCAGGCGACGGTCTCGTCGAAGGTCACCGGCAAGGTCACCGAGGTCCTCATCGAAGAAGGCCAGGCAGTCCGCCAGGGCGACGTGCTGGCCCGGATCGACGACTCCAACGCCCGTGCGCAGCTGGCGCTGGCGCAGTCACAGCTGCAGGCCGCCCGTACCCAGCTCACCGAGATCAACGTCCAGCTCGCCGAGGCCGAACGCCAACTGCGCCGGACGCGTGAACTGTCGGATCGGCAGCTCGTCAGCGATCAGGCGCTGGACAGCGCCCAGGCCAGCGTCGACGGGCTCAAGGCGCGCCTCGCCACGACGCGCAGCAATGTCGTCGTGGCGGAGCGCAGCGTCGCCGTCCAGCAACAGCAGCTCGACGACACCGTGGTGCGCGCGCCCTTCGACGGCGTGATCACCATCAAGAACGCCCAGCCGGGCGAGATGATCTCGCCGCTGTCCGCGGGCGGAGCCGGAACCCGGACCGGCATCGGCACGCTCGTCGACATGCGATCGCTCGAAGTCGAGGTGGACGTCAACGAGAATTTCATCAACCGCGTCGAATCCGGACAGAAGGTCACCGCCCGTCTCAACGCCTACCCCGACTGGCGGATTCCGGCCGGCGTGATCGCGGTGATCCCGACCGCCGATCGCAGCAAGGCCACGGTCAAGGTCCGGATCGGGCTCGACGTCGAGGATCCGCGCATCCTTCCCGAGATGGGCGTGCGCGTGTCGTTCATGGACGCCGCGGCGCAGAGCCCGGAGCCGCAGGCCGTCGGCGCCGGCGTCCTGATTCCCGCCGAAGCGGTGCACGACGGCGAGGTCTTTGTCATCGACGCCGGCCATGTCGAGCGCCGCGCCGTCGTCACCGGCGGCTCGGACGGCACCGACATGATCGTCATGTCGGGGCTGCGCCGCGGCGAACGCGTCGCGATCGGTGCGCTGTCCGAGCTGTCCGACGGCGCGAAGGTGCAGGTGACCGACTGATCCACGGCGGCTTGCCGCGCGACACTGCCGGCAGCGATGCCGACCACAACCAGCTGGGGGAACACGTGAACGAGCCCATCGTCAGTCTGCGGGACGTCAGCAAGGCCTACACGCGAGGCAAGCAGAGCGTCCCGGTGCTGCAGGACCTGAGTCTGGACATCGCGCGCGGTGATTTCGTCGCCCTGATGGGCCCCAGCGGATCCGGCAAGACCACGCTGCTGAACCTGATCGGCGGCCTCGACCAGCCCAGTTCCGGGCAGGTGGTCGTGGGCGGACAGCGGATCGAGCAGCTCGGCCGCGGCGAACTGGCGAAATGGCGTGCCGCCAACGTCGGTTTCGTGTTCCAGTTCTACAACCTGCTGCCGATGCTCACCGCCGAACGCAACGTCGAGCTGCCACTGCTGCTGACCCATCTGGGCAAGGCCGAACGCATGAAGCGCGTGGGCATCGCCCTGCAGGTCGTCGGTCTGGCCGACCGTGCGCGCCACAAGCCCGGCGAACTGTCGGGCGGGCAGGCCCAGCGTGTGGCGATCGCGCGCGCCATCGTCGCCGACCCGACACTGCTGATCTGCGACGAGCCGACCGGCGACCTCGACCGCAGGACCGCCGACGAGGTTCTCGGCCTGTTGCAGACCCTCAATCGCGATCACGGCAAGACCATCGTCATGGTCACGCACGATCCCAAGGCCGCCGAGTACGCCACCCACCAGCATCATCTGGACAAGGGCACCCTGGTCGATCCGGACGACGGAGCCGTGACGTGAAGCACCTGCCACTGGTTTGGGCCGCGCTGTGGCGCAAGAAGACGCGCACCATCCTGACACTGCTGTCGATCGTCGTGGCGTTTTTCCTGTTCGGCCTCCTGCAGGGGGTCAACGCCGCGTTCAACCGCGGCGTCGAGCTGGCCAACGTCGACCGCCTCGTGGTGATCAACCGGATCGCCCTGACCGAACAGCTGCCATACGCGTACATGGCCCAGATCGACGCCGTCGAGGGTGTCCGTGGCACCGCCTTCGCGACCTGGTTCGGCGGCTATTACCAGGAACCGAAGAACTTCATCTTCGCTGCACCGGTGGACATCGATCGCTATCTGGCCGTGGTGCCGGAGATCGTCGTCGACAGCGCGGAGGTCGACGCGATGAAACGCACGCGTACCGGAGCACTGGTCGGCATCGAGGCCATGCAGAAGTACGGCTGGAAGGTCGGCGACCATATTCCAATCCATTCGACGATCTGGCCGCATGGCGACGTCAACAATCTCGATTGGGAATTCGACATCGTCGGCACCTACGACTTTCCGACCGACCGCAGCCAGACCCAGGGCATGTTGTTCAACCACGGTTACTTCGACGAGGCCCGCCTCTACGGCAAGGGCACGGTCGGCTGGTATCTGGTCAGGGTCCAGGACCCGACCCAGGCCGCCGCGGTCGCCAAGCGCATCGACGCCCTGTTCGCCAATTCTCCGAACGAGACCAAGACCCAGAGCGAGAAGGAATTCTCCCAGTCGTTTCTCAAACAGTTCGGCGACATCAATTTCATCGCCAATGCCATCATCGGCGCGGTGTTCTTCACATTGCTGTTCCTCACCGGGAACACGATGATGCAGTCGGTACGCGAACGCATTCCGGAGCTGGCGATTCTCAAGACGCTCGGATACAGCGACGGCGCGGTGCTGACACTGGTGCTGTTCGAAGCCCTGCTGATGTGCGTGATCGCGGCCGGCGCCGGTCTGGCCCTGGCCTATCTGGCGTTTCCCGCGCTCAAGAACTACATCGGCGTGGCCACGCTGCCATGGCCGGTGATCGGAACCGGGCTGACCGTCGCGGCGCTGCTCGCGGCGCTGGTCGGACTGCCGCCGGCGCTGCACGCGCGCCGCCTCAACATCGTCGACGCGCTGACCGAGCGCTGAGGAGCCGGACATGCTCAAACAGATCCTCGCCGTCACCGCGATGAGCCTGCGCGGCCTGCCGTCGCGTGTCGGCACGTCCTCGGTGATCGTGATCGGCATCGCCGGCGTCGTCGCCGTGCTGGTGTCGGTCCTGGCAATGGCGCTGGGTTTTCGCCAGACCGTGGCCGGCAGCGGGCGACCGGACCGGGCGATCGTGCTGCGCGGCGGTTCCAACGCCGAGCTGTCCAGCGCGCTGACCCGCGACAGCGTCCTGACGATCATGGACAGCGCTGGCGTGCGCCGCAACGCGGACGGCAAGCCGATTGCCTCCGCCGAGGCCGTCGTGATCGTCAACCTGCCGAAGATCAGCGACGGTTCGGACTCCAACGTCACCCTGCGCGGCGTCGGACCGCGCGCGTTCGAGGTCCGGCCCGAAATCCGCCTCGTCGAGGGTCGCATGTTCGAACCCGCGGTGCGCGAGGTGATCGTGGGACGCGCTGCGCAGCAACAGTTCCAGGGACTCCAGGTCGGCAGCACCATCGCCTTCCGCGACAGCGACTGGACCGTCGTCGGCGCCTACGAGAGCAACGGTGATTCCCACGAATCCGAGCTGATGGCCGACAGCGAGACCGTGCTGTCGGCGTACCGCCGCAACGGCTTCCAGTCGGTGACCGCGCTGCTCGATTCTGCCGACGCCTTCCCCGCGTTCAAGGACGCGCTGACGACCGACCCGACGCTGACCGTCGACGTCAAACGCGAACCGGAGTATTACGCCGAGCAGTCGCGGCAGCTCACCACCGTGCTCAACTTCCTGGCCTACTTCGTCGGCGGCATCATGGCCGTCGGCGCGATGTTCGGTGCGCTCAACACCATGTATTCGGCAGTGTCGAGCCGCTCGACCGAGATCGCGACGCTGCGCGCGATCGGCTTTTCGTCGACGCCGGTCGTCGTTTCGGTGATGGTCGAGGCGCTGGTCCTGGCCCTGATCGGCGGTTGCGCCGGCGCCCTGATCGCCTGGCTGTTCTTCAACGGCAACGTCGTCAACACGCTCGGTCAGAACTTCAGCCAGATCGTGTTCCGTCTGACGGTGGACCCGGCACTGATCGGACTCGGGATCGTATGGGCGCTGCTGATCGGCCTGTGCGGCGGACTGCTGCCCGCGCTGCGCGCCGCGCGTGTGCCGATCGTCGAGGCCCTGCGCGCCCGCTAGGGGCCCATCAACGCGACGGCGGTCTCAGCGAGCGGGGCTCAACCCGGCAGACGCAGCCACAGCACTGCGGCAATGACGATGGCCCCGATCAGGATCGCCGCGGCGATCATCGCGGCGCCCCGATCGGATCCCCACGGCGCGGCGGGGATCGCCCGCGGCGATTCGCGGTCCGCGCTCCGAGCCGCGTCGAGCGGCACCGTCTCCGGCTCGACGGGCGTCGTGACCTCCCGCGTCCCCGTAACCGCCGGCTCGCCGGTATCGCGGCTGTCGTCGAGGATGTCGAGCGCATCGAACAGCGCGATCCGGAACTCGTAGGCGGACTGGAAGCGATCCTCGATGTGCAGCGCCAACCCCGTGCGCAGCGCCTGTTCGAACTTGACGTCGTCCAGGCCCATCGGCCGCATCACCGCATCGTCTCCGACCCGGTCCAGGGCGGCGGGCGGGATCTTGCCGGTGACCATCCGGTACAGCGTCGCGGCCACCGCATAGACGTCGGTCCATGGCCCCAGTCGCCCCTCTTTCTGGTACTGCTCGAGCGGCGCGTAGCCCTCGGACAACAACACCAGTCCGCCACCGTCGGCCGAGCGCGTCGCATCCCGCGCGGCGCCGAAATCGAGCAGGATCGCGCGACCACCGCTGGCCAGATAGATGTTCTGCGGCTTGATGTCCCGGTGGATCACGCCGTGGTCGTGGACGAACTGCAACCCTTCGAGAACCGGCCCCAGAAAACGGACCGCGACTTCGGCCGAAACATGCCCCTCCCTCAGCGTTGCCATGTAGTCGCCGAGGCTGATGCCCTCGTAGTAGTCCATCACCAGATACGCGGTATTGTTGGCGCGGAAAAACGCCCGCACACGCACGATGTTGGGATGGTCGAAGCGCGCGATGACACGCGCCTCGGCGAGAAAGTCCTCGAGCCCCTCGCGGTAGGCCGCTTCGTGCTCCGGGCTGTCGACGACCACGTCCGTCGACGTCTCCGAGCGACCGGCCAGACGTCGCGGCAGGTACTCCTTGATCGCGACCCGCTGCTGCAGGTGCACGTCCCAGGCGATGTAGGTGATGCCGAATCCGCCTGGGCGGCCGAGCACGCTGCCGACCCGGTATTGTCCGCCGATGATCACGCCGTGCGGCAGGTACAGCGCGGTGCGCGGCGCCGACTCGTCGTAGCCGCAATGGGGGCAGACCGCCAGGCTATTCTTGTTTTCGAAGCACCCCGGACAGTGCTTTTGATAAATCATGCCGGTCCGACCCTATCCGCTGAGCGGCGATCCCGCCGCGACCATTGTATCGGCCATCGGCGACCGTTCGTGCGCCCCCCATGTGCGTTGGCACGGCAGCCCGGCTGGGCGTGCTAAATTTGCGACCATAATTTGCGCATGGGTAATGACGGATCGGTCCAATCCCCGGCGACTCAGCAAAAGGATTCCTCCGCGATCGTGGCGATGAACAGTGACCCCGACATCAGGATCGGCGCGCTCGCGCTGGCGGAGTTCAGCGACCCGCGTCGCGCGCTGATCACCGACGCTGCGCTCAACCCGGACGAGATCCGGCGCCTGTCGCAGGCTGTCGAGGCGCATTCCGGCGAGGCATTGGAACTCAGCCTGCGGCGGATGCTGGCTTACTTCGGGAACAGCCAGGACGCGCTCAGGTTTGCGGAGGCGGTCCAGTCAGAGATGACGGCAATCCGCGCCAAGGACCCCGAACGTCATTCGCTCAGCGCGCGTGTGATGCTTGGCCATGGCCGCATGACGATCCGCGACGGCCGCCCCAGCGGCGACTGGACCTATCGCCTCAACGGCATGCTGTCGCGCGTCCCCGCGCACGGCATCGCCGCGCTCGAGGGCTTTGTCGAGACCCTGCCGCAGACCGATCCCAAGCCGGCGCCGACCGAGCTCGCGCCCGGCGTGTACCTGATCCAGGAGATCGCCTCCGAAAACGTCGAGACCCAGCTCGCCTCGCCGCTCCAGAACGAGTCCGGCGTATTCACGTCGATCACGCTGCGCCTGCACGGCCAGCCGCGCGTGCTGCGCAGCTCCGACTGTCCGGTATTGATCGGCCGCGACTCGAAGTGTCTGGTCCAGCTCAAGTCGGAAACCGCCTCGCGCATCCACGGCCGCATCGAATACGGACAGGGGCGCTTTCACTACGTGGACGACAGCCGCAACGGCACCTTCGTGCTCACCGGCTCCGGCGAGGAGGTCAAACTCTGGCACGATCGCATCGCCCTGGTCGGCGACGGCGCACTGAGCGCCGGTGCGCCGCTGGCGAAGCAGACCGGGGAGATCGTGCGTTTCAGCTGCCATTCCTCCCCCCTGTCGATGATGGGAGCCGCGCCGGAGGGTGACACCATCCGGCTCGGTCGGTGACATGCGCACCCGGTTGACGCCCGAGCGGATCCGCGCGCGCTTCGTCGAGTGCGCCACGGCCAAGTTCGCCGGCAACGTCCCCGACTTCGTGCGTCTGCGCAAACTGGTGGACGACAACGGCGGCCGCTTTCTGAATGACCACGGCGCGATCCGGACCGCCGATCCGCGTCTGCGCGACCTGTTCATCCGCGCCGCCCAGGTGCTCGGGCTGCATCGGGAACGCGAGTACGCGTTTCCGGACAAGCATCTGCTGTCCTGCGACCTGCAGGTGATCGGCGAAGACGCCGAGCAGTTCAAGATTTTCGTCTCGCAGGTCGACCTCGAAGCGTTCCCGTCCGACGTCTGGCGGCTGATCGAGGAGGACTGCGCACAGCAGGCCGCCCACGTCGACCACGCCCCGTTCGTCACGCTGATCGAGCGCTTCGAGGCACATGGCGCACTGGACGCCGCCGATGCCGATGCCTTCGTCGATCATTTCGTGCACCGCCTGATGCAGCGCAACGGGCCGCCGATGTCCCGCAGCACCCTCGAAGCCGTCGCCGCGGTCTCGGGAGAGGCCGCCAGCGCACTGGCGCTCGGCCCGGACTTCAATCACGTCACCATCGACGTACGTGCGGCGGGTTTCGACAGCATCGAAGCCATGGCCACGACCATGCAGTCGCTCGGCATGCGCATGCTGCCGCAGATCCAGGGTGCGCCCGGCAGCATGCTGCGCCAGACCGCGACACTCGCGGCCAGCATCGCCACCCCGGTGCTCGAAGCCGACGGACGCAGCGGCAGCGCCCGGACCGAGAAGCAGTTCGTCGAGATCATCGAACGCGGCCAGGCCACCGACGCCGACGGCCATCCGCTCTGGCGCCAGGACGGCCGCCCCCTGATCTACCGCAATTTCCTGTCCGCCAACGCCGCGCGCATCTTCGATGCCGCCGCGACCAGGACCGTGCGGTGACGAGTCCTTCCGCGTCGGAATCCCTGCAAACCGCCGAACTGCAGAAGCTGCTGAAGCGGCCGCTCTGGTCGCAGCGCTTTCCGCCCCACCTGGAGCGGCGCTTCCGCCGCGACTCGGCGGAACGCTCGACCCGGCTCACCCGCGGCACGTTCACGCTGGCGCTGCTGGTCCTGGCGACATATCTGCTGATCGACGTGATGACGGTACGGCGCCTTGCCGATCCGATCGTGGCGATTCTGCTGGGTGGCATCTGCGGCCCGCTCACGCTGATCGGCGCCGCGGGCAGCTACGTCCCGCACTGGCACCGGAGCCTGATGCGTCTGCTGCCGTTCATGATGCTGATCGTCGGAGTCGCGATCGCGGCGGCTGCAGGCCGTTGCCTGGAGCTGGGTCTGCCGCCCCCCTACGAGCTGATCGTGCTGCAGCTGATCAACATCCAGTTGTTGAGCGGATTGCCGTTCCGCACGACCTTCCCCGTCGCGCTGGCGACCGCCGCGGCGCTGGCACTGATCGAGGGTGCCGACCAGGCCGACCCCCAGCGCCTGGTGTGGAATCTCAGCTTCGTCCTGTTCACGCTGGCCACCTGCAGCCTCGGCAGTTTTCTCGGCGAACAGGTTTCGCGCCGCAGCTGGCTGCAGGCACGCCTGCTGAACCGGCTCGCCCATCACGACGAGCTCACCGGTCTGTACAACCGCCACGCCCTGATCCTGCGCGCGGAACTGCTGCTCGAGGCGGCGGCGCGTGATCACTGCCCGGTCTCGGTGATCCTGTGCGATACCGACTACTTCAAGCGGCTGAACGACCGTCTCGGCCACCTCGCCGGTGACGAGGCCCTGCGCAACGTCGCCGATGCACTGCAGCAGGCCACACGGCGCAGCAGCGATCTGACCGCCCGCTGGGGCGGCGAGGAATTCCTGATGGTGCTGTACGACTGCGACCGCGATGCCGCCGTGGTGCGGGCCGAGGCGGCGCGCGAGCAGATCCAGCGCCTGCGCATCGCCAATCCGGATGTGGACGGCGGCATCCTGACCATGAGCTTCGGCTGCGCCACGCAGCCGGTCGGCGTCCGTGTCGCCCTCAATACGCTGGTCGGCGCCGCCGATGCGGCGCTGTACCGGGCCAAGACATCCGGTCGCAACCGCACCTGCGTGCAGCCTCCGCCGGAGGCTGCCGGCGAAGACGCACTCAGCTGCCCGGCGGCGCAACCGGCGGCCGCGGCGGCCAGAAGAAGTCCTGCGGGCGACTGACGAAACGCTTCAGCAGCGCGACGATCAGCGCGCGGCGGTTGGTCAGCGACACCCGCTGCGCACGCATCGCCACGTACAGCGCCAGGCTGAAGCTGACCGCAAGATTCAGCAGGCCGATGACCGAGACGCCCAGCACCGCTGCGGGCAGCAGTTGCCAGAGCGGAACCTCCTGCAGCGCTGCCATCGCGTAGGTCGTATTGGCCGAGGTGAAGGTGACGTGCAGCGTGTCCATCGGAACGCCGAACACGCGCCCCAGCGCCCCCACCGACCCCAGCATCACGCCGAAGAACACGCTGCCCATCAGGCCGCCGAGGTTGTTCTCGACATAGCTGGCGACGCCCTCGGCGACACGGACCCCGAACAGGCGGCGCAGCCAGCGCAGTTGCCGCACCCGGCGCGGAATCCGGCCGTACGCGGCCTTGTTGTCGTAGTAGCCCGAGATCAGTCCGGTCGCGAACAGGCAGATGCCGGTGATCGCGGCCCAGATCCAGACGTGCGGACTCAGCGGATCGGTGTCCGCCAGCAGATGGGTCGCCTTGGTCGGTGACAGATACGGCTCGCCGTGGCGCATCCAGTGCGTTTGCGCCACGAACAGCGCCAGCGGCACGGCCACCACCAGATTGCCGACCAGGGCGATGAACTGACTGCGGAACGTGCGCACCATCAGATCGGCCAGGCGGCTCATGCCGTGCTTGTCCTCGCCGGTCTCGATCGCCTGGGCGATCGCATTGGCCGTCATCGCCGGCTGTTTGGTGGCGAGCGAGAAATGGAACACGTACATCAGCACGAACGCGGCGGCGTAGATGCCGCTGTACACCAGGGCCTCGACGAAAGGAGCCCGAGTCGGGTCATACACCGACAGCTTGACCAGCGACGCCAGCACCACGATCAGGCCCGCCCCCATTGCCGACCGGAACAGCCGGAAGAACTCCGCCCGGCTGCTGGTGATGTACTGCTCGCCGGCCTTGCTGGCATTGGAGACGATGCGCGTCGACAGCAGATCCAGCGTCTGCGTCCACAGTTCGCCGACGCTGTTGCGGCGGTTCTCGGCCCGTACCACCTGCTTGAAGAACCGCACGCGCAGCTCGTTCAGATCGTGAGCGGCACGCCGCTCGAGCAGCAGCAGCAGCAGTTTCAGCCGCGCGATGTTCTGGGTCAGGCGCGCCAGCAGCACCGTGAGGCTGACGCTGGCGCCGGTCTGCGCGGCCTGCTTGCGCACCTTGCCGAGGATCTCGTCGCACTGCCCCAGCAGCACCAGCAGGTGCTTGTCGTCGACCGCCGGATCGCGCTTGTCGCTGATCGCCTGCCGGCGTTCATCGATGAAATGGCGCATCTCGACGTTCTGCGTCAGGAACGGCGATTCGTAACGCTCGATCGCCGGATGGTTGCGCACCAGCTCCGGCTCCAGCCCCATCGCCGCGATCCGGTACGACGTCACCTGCAGCGCCTCGAGAATCTGGAACGGCATGCGGCGACCGTCGGTGCCGCTGAGCACCGCGCCGAAATCCAGCGCATCGAGCAAGCCCACCCATTCGGCATCAGCGATCGCCTCGACCCAGACGTGATCGTCGCGCCGCTCGAACAGGATGTAGAGCGCGTCGCTGAGCTGCTCGGTGTCGAGCTCGTCGGGCAGCACCTTGGCCCCGAGCCGGTGCCACAGGCCGCTGAAGAACCCCTCGTTGGCAAGAATTCCCGAGTCGGTCAGCAACCGCAGCGGCTGCTTGGTCGCGGTCAGCCACAGCACGCTGTTGCGAACGCCGGCGCGCGCCGCCGCGTCCTCGCGCACGACTTCGGTCAGCAGCTTGAGGCGCTGTTGCGCCGGCTCGGCTCGCGACGCCCGGCGCGGCCGCAGCCAGCGCACCAGTGCCCGCAGCGCGGCCAGACGCTGCTCGTCGCCGGCACCCTGCAACTGCCCGAGCACGCCGTCGAGGCGCTGGCGGTCGCGCTGTTGCTGCCGCTGGGTTGCGGCCGCCTGTTCGCCCGCCCGACGGTTCATGCGGACACCAGCGGCCGTCGGAACGCCGCGGAAACGGAAATGGAATTGGGGATCACGAAGCGGGACACGGCGCGCCGGCGGCGCAGGTCCGCCTTTTTGTCATGCCCGGGCCGGCATCCGCAAGCCCCTTGCCGAAAAGATGCGCCGCGACCGCACGACGGCGGCCGCGGCCGGGCGAAACCGCATTTACTTCTCGACGAACGCGCGCTCGATCACGTAGTCGCCGGGCGTGCCGATGTTCGGCGAGATCTCGAAGCCGCGGGCATCCAGCAGCGCCGCGGTGTCGGCCAGCATGCTGGGGCTTCCGCAGATCATCGCCCGGTCGCTGGCGGCGTCCAGGGGCGGGATCCCGAGATCCTCGAACAGCTTGCCGGACTCGATCAGGTCGGTCAGCCGACCCCGGTTGCGGAACGGCTCGCGCGTCACCGTCGGGTAGTAGAGCAGCTTGTCGCCGACGATCTCGCCGAAAATCTCATCCTGGCGCAGGTCACGCGTCAGATAGTCCTGGTACGCCAGCTCGCTGACCTGGCGGACACCGTGGATCAGCACGATCTGCTCGAAGCGCTCGTACATCTCGGGGTCCTTGACCAGGCTCAGGAACGGCGCCAGCCCGGTGCCGGTGCTGAACAGGAACAGGCGTCGCCCCGGGCGCAGGTCGTGCAGCAGCAGGGTGCCGGTCGGCTTGCTGCTGACGAAGATCTCCTGTCCTTCCTGCAGATGCTGGAGACGCGAGGTCAGCGGACCGTCCGGCACCTTGATGCTGAAGAATTCCAGGTGGTCCTCGTGGTTGGCGCTGGCGATGCTGTAGGCGCGCAGCAGCGGCCGGTTCTCGACCTGCAGACCGATCATCACGAATTGACCATTCTCGAAGCGCAGCCCGGCCCCGCGCGTGGTCCGGAAGCTGAAGAGAGTGTCGTTCCAGTGACGGACGCTGAGAACGCGTTCGGTGGTCAGTGCGGCCATGCCGGGAGGTCCTTCGATCGTGGATGCGAATGGCCCCGCTGCGCGGGGGCAATGAATGGAGGGTCGGATCCGCCTACAAGTTCCGTCGCCGGAACCCGGTGATCCGATGCCGCCGCGATTTATAGCGGATCGGCGCCGGAATATTGATATACCGATTCGATCCGGCCGCGGCCTCACCCGATTGATGGAGGGTGCCGGAGCAACCGCCGCCACGCCCCGCCGCGGGCACCCGTCGCTAAGCAATTGGATTTGCTCGCGGATCGCTTCGGCGACCGCAGTTATGCACAGGTTTTGTGCTGTTCATGCACCGCTTTGAACACAACAGATAGCGGTTGACTCGCCCCGAAACCACAAGATATGGTTGCGTCACTGCCACGCGTCGCCCTTCCGGGGTCACCCGTGGCTTCGTCAATTCTGCGTTCGCCAGCGGCAACGCGCCTCGTCCTATTTCTCGGCTTCTTTGGGGGGAACCTACGACCATGCAGACCCAGACCCGCGGTGCCACCACCGAATCCCAGCGCCCGCCTCAGGCGCCGGCCCACACGGCCGAACTGGCCGCGACGGCCCCCGGCGCCGTCCGCGTGATCCGCCGCAACGGCAAAGTCACCGCGTTCGACGCGTCGAAGATCCAGATCGCGGTCACCAAGGCCTTCCTCGCCGTCGAGGGCTCGGCCGCCGCGGCCTCGGCGTCGATGCGGCAGAAGGTCGACGGCCTCACCGATCAGGTCGTCCAGGCTCTCAACCGGCACATGTCCGGTGGCGGCACCCTGCACATCGAGGACATCCAGGATCAGGTCGAACTGGCACTGATGCGCAACGGCGAACACAAGGTCGCCCGCGCCTATGTGCTGTATCGCGAGGAGCAGAACCGCAAGCGCGCCGCCGAAGCCGCGACCCAGAAGGCCGAGGCTCAGAAGCCGGCGCTGTCGATCACCCGTGACGACGGTTCCACGGTCGCGCTGGACGAAGCGCGCATGCATCGTCTGGTCGGCGAGGCCTGCACCGGACTGGAAGGCGTCAACGCCGACGAGATCGTCACCGCGGCACTGCGCGACCTCTACGACGGCATGCCGGAAGCCGAACTGTCGCAGGCGCTGACCCTGGCCGCCCGCGCCCGCATCGAGAAGGAGCCGAACTACACCTACGTGTCGGCGCGCCTGCTGCTCGACGCGATGCGCCACGAGGCACTGAAGTTCCTGGGCATGCCCGAATCGCGTCCGACCCAGGAAGAGATGAAGGGCCTGTACCCGGCCTACTTCCGCGAATACATCAACAAGGCGGTCGAGCTCGAACTGCTCGACCCGAAGCTGGCACTGTACGACCTCGACATGCTCGGCAACGCGCTGCTGCCGGAACGCGACCAGCAGTTCGATTACCTCGGCCTGCAGACGCTGTACGACCGCTATTTCATCCACGCCAACAAGACGCGCTTCGAGCTGCCGCAGGCATTCTTCATGCGCGTGGCGATGGGCCTGGCGATCAACGAGATCGAACGCGAGACCAAGGCCATCGAGTTCTACACGCTGCTGTCGAGCTTCGACTTCATGTCGAGCACGCCGACGCTGTTCAACTCGGGCACGCTGCGCCCGCAGCTGTCGAGCTGCTACCTGACCCAGGTCCCGGACGATCTGCACGGCATCTTCGGCGCGATCCACGACAACGCGATGCTGTCGAAATTCGCCGGCGGCCTCGGCAACGACTGGACGCCGGTGCGCGGCATGGGCGGCTGGATCAAGGGCACCAACGGCAAGTCCAACGGCGTCGTGCCGTTCCTGAAGGTCGCCAACGACACCGCTGTCGCGGTCAACCAGGGCGGCAAGCGCAAGGGCGCGGTCTGCGCCTACCTCGAGACCTGGCACCGCGACATCGAGGAGTTCCTCGAACTGCGCAAGAACACCGGTGACGACCGCCGCCGCACGCACGACATGAACACCGCCAACTGGGTGCCGGACCTGTTCATGAAGCGCGTCATGGAAGAGGGCCAGTGGACCCTGTTCTCGCCGGAGGAAACGCCCGACCTGCACGATCTGATCGGCGACGCCTTCGAGAAGCGCTATGCCGAATACGAGCGTCTCGCCGACGAGGGCCGCATCAGCAACTTCAAGCGCATCCCGGCAGTACAGCTGTGGCGCAAGATGCTGTCGATGCTGTTCGAGACCGGCCATCCGTGGATCACCTTCAAGGATCCGTGCAACCTGCGCTCGCCGCAGCAGCACGTCGGCGTCGTCCACAGCTCGAACCTGTGCACCGAGATCACCCTGAACACCAAGGCCAACCAGGAAATCGCGGTCTGCAACCTCGGCTCGGTCAATCTGCCGGCACACATCACCGACGACGGCCAGCTCGATCTGGCCAAGCTCGAGAAGACCATCAGCACCGCGATGCGGATGCTCGACAACGTCATCGAGTACAACTACTACTCGGTACCGACGGCGCGCAATTCCAACATGCGGCATCGTCCGGTCGGGCTCGGCATGATGGGATTCCAGGACGCGCTCTACAAACTGCGTCTGCCGTACGAGTCGGACGAGGCGATCCGCTTCGCCGACGAGACGATGGAGGCGATCAGCTACTACGCGATCAAGGGCTCCAGCGACCTGGCCGGAGAGCGCGGCAAGTACTCCAGCTTCGACGGCTCGCTGTGGTCGCAGGGCATCCTGCCGATCGACTCGATCCGTCTGGTCGCCGAGGCACGCGGCCCGCAGTACCTGCAGCAGGACACCGGCATGTCCGGCCGCTTCGACTGGGACACCCTGCGCGAGCAGGTCAAGACCGTCGGCATGCGCAACTCCAACTGCATGGCGATCGCGCCGACCGCCACCATCGCCAACATCACCGGCGTGTCGCAGTCGATCGAGCCGACGTACCAGAACCTGTACGTGAAGTCGAACCTTTCGGGTGAGTTCACCGTCGTCAACGAATACCTCGTCAACGACCTGAAGAAGCTCGACCTGTGGGACGAGGTCATGGCGCACGATCTGAAGTACTTCGACGGCAGCGTGCAGCAGATCGACCGCGTTCCCGACGCGCTCAAGGCGATCTACAAGTGCGCGTTCGAGGTCGACCCGAAGCGCCTGGTCGATGCCGGCAGCCGCCGCCAGAAGTGGATCGATCAGGCGCAGTCGCTGAACCTGTACATGGCCCAGCCCAGCGGCAAGAAGCTCGACGAGCTGTACAAGCATGCCTGGAGCACCGGCCTGAAAACGACCTACTACCTCCGCACCATGGGCGCGACCCACGCGGAGAAGGCGACGATCAACGACAACCGCCTGAACAAGGTCGGCCAGTCCAGCGCCAGCGGCGTGTCGGCGGCACCCGCAGCCGCTCCGCAGCCGGCCGCGGCGGCCTCCGACGTCGGCGGCGCCAAGGTGTGCTCCATTCTCGACCCCGACTGCGAGGCCTGCCAGTAAGGGCCGGGCAGCGATCATCCCGGCCGTCACCGGCCGGGAGCCTGCTTCGGCGGCACCATCGACCCACCGGCCTTGCCCCAGGCCGAGGGGCCGAGCCGACGATCCGACGGACATCCGACTTCCCGGGTGTCCGTTTTTTGTCGCCGCCGCCCACTCCGGCTCGCCGCAGCACCGTTAGGTCAATTTTTTCCGACCGCTTGGGGGTTCTCGCCCTTGTGCCGCCGCGTGGCAAACGGCTTACTGGTTCGATCGCCGGATACCGACAGCCCGTATCCGGATCACGATCCCAGATGAGGAAAGCCATGATGTCACGCACCTTCGTGGCGCTGCTGTCGGCAGCGCTGACTTCGGCAACGGCCGCCGCCGCGGTCTCACCCCCCGCCGGAGCCGCCGCACAGTCCCACGCCGCCGCGCGGCCGAACTACGACGCGTTCTACGCCAAGAGCCGCGCGACGACGGCGACCACCGGCGCCACGAGCCTGCGCGCCAAGCAGGTCGCCCGCCAGCGCTCGGCGGCCGGTTATGCGTCGCAGTTCGACCCCCTGCGTCAGCAGGCCACGTTCCTGTGGGCGACCGACACCGCGCCGGTCAGCGTCGGCCCGGTCAAGGCCGCCGCGCTGCCCGAAGCGCTGGGCCGCCGGTATCTGGGCAAGTACGCGGGCACGCTCGGACTCGATCGCAGCGCGATCAGCTCGGCCAGGCTCATCGGCGCGCAGAAGATGCGCGGCGGCAGCACGATCTCGCGCTTCCAGCAGCGCGTCGGCGACATCGAGGTGTTCGGACGTCAGCTCAACGTTCTGACCGGCGCCGACCAGCGCCTGGTTGCGATCTCCGGCAGCTTCGATCGTGGCATCGTCAGCAAGTCCGGCTTCGCGCGCGCGCCGGAGCAGGCGATCACCGCCGCCGTCGGCGACCTCGGCGGCAGCATCGTGCCGGTCGCGATGAGCACCGAAAAGTCCGCTGGCGGATACCTGAGCTACTCCAACTACGCGACGAATCCGGACTACCTCCTGGAGCGCCCGGTCCGCGTCAAGCAGGTCTACTTCCCGCTGCCCGGCACCCTGGAACCGGCGTACTACATCGAAGTGATCGGCCGTGCCGCCGGCTCGAAGCGGCAGGATGGATACAGCTACGTCGTCTCGGCGAGCACCGGCGAGATCCTGTTCCGCAACAACCTGATCGCCCACGAGGGCGGCAGCACCGCATACACCTACCGCGTCTTCGCCGATCCCAGCGGCATCAAGCAGCCCTACGACTCGCCGCTGGGCAACAGCAGCGTGCCGTTCGCAGGCGCCACCCCGCAGGACGTGCCGGCACGCCAGTCGGCCACCGCCAATCGCGTCACCCTGGTCAGCGGCCCGATCAGCACCGGCGACGCCTGGCTGCCCGACGGCGCGACGACGACCACCGGCAACCACGCCGACGCCTACCTCGATACCGGCCTGCAGCTCGATCCCGGCATCTACCTGAACAACCAGCCGTTCGACTGGCCCGGCGACGGCTACGTGCCGCTGACCGGGGACCTGCGCAGCGCCTCCACCGACACCGCGACCTTCGACTATCCGATCGCCGCCGACGACGATCCTGCGGCCAGCGACGCCAAGCAGGCCGCCATCGTCAACCTGTTCTATATGAACAACTGGCTGCACGACTGGTGGTACGACCACGGATTCGACGAAGCCGCCGGCAACGCGCAGACCGACAACTACGGCCGCGGCGGCATCGACGGCGATCCGATCCAGGCCCAGGGCCAGGACGCCGGCGGCCGCAACAACGCCAACATGCTGACCCCTGGCGACGGCAGCTCGCCGCGCATGCAGATGTATCTGTTCGATGGCTCGATCTCGGGCGAGGTCTGCCAGCAGTCGCCGAACGACAACTGCCCGTCCACGGCGGCGGGCGACGGCTACCGCTTTTCCGGTGCCAGCTTCGGCCCGTCGGAGTTCGACGTCACCGGCGAGCTGGTGCTGATCGACGACGGCTCCGAGCCGGTCACCAACGGCTGCAACGACAACCTGCTGATCCCGGATCCGATCGGGCTGGGCCTGGTCCCCGACACACCGCTGCCGGACCCGACCCTGGCCGGCAGCATCGTGCTGATCGACCGCGGCAGCTGCTCATTCACCACCAAGGAACAGTACGCGATGCTGTCCGGCGCCGCGGCGATGATCGTCATCAACAACGGCGAAGGCGAACCCATCTCCATGGGCAACGCCGACATCCCGATCGACGTCGGCTTCACCACCGACGGCCTCTACATCACGCCGGCAGTGATGATCAGCAAGGCCAGCGGCGACGCCCTCAAGGCGCAGCTCGCGGCCGGCGACAGCATCACCATGCGTGTGCTGCGCGAGCCGTCGATCGACTACGACGGCACCCTCGACAATCTGGTGATCGCGCACGAGTACTTCCACTACGTCAGTAACCGTCTGATCTCGGACGGCAACGGCCTGAGCAACAACCAGGGCGGCAGCCTCGGCGAAGGCTGGGGCGACATCTCCGCGTGGATGCTCTCGGTGCGCGAGGATGACGTCAACGTGCCCGGCAACGGAGCCTGGCAGGGCGCCTACCCGTCCGGCTACTACGTGCTCGACAGCTTCTACTACGGCATCCGCCGCATGCCGTACTCGGCGGACTTCGGCAAGAACCTGCTGACCTTCAAGCACATCGAGGACGGTGTGCCGCTGGAGGGCGACGCACCGGTCGGCTTCGGCACCGATGGCGCGACCAATTCGGAAGTGCACAACGCCGGCGAGGTGTGGGCCAACACGATGTTCCACGCCTACACCATGCTGCTGACCGATCCGCGCCACAGCTTCTCCGAAGCGCAGAGCCGGATGAAGGACTACATCATCTGCGGCATGAAGATGACGCCGAGTTCGCCGACCTACACCGAGGCGCGCGACGGCGTGCTGGCCTGCGCAAAGGCCAATGACGTGGTCGACTTCAGCCGTATGGCGAAGGCCTTCGCGCTGCGCGGCATGGGCGTCGAGGCCGTCTCCCCGGCGCGCGACAGCACCGATCACGCCGGCGTGGTCGAGAGCTATGTGGCGGTCATCGCCCAGGCACCGAGCCTGATCGCCGGCAGCGACGACGGTACCGGCGACTGCGACGCCGACGGCATCCTCGACGCGGGCGAATACCGGACGCTGCGCTTCGAACTGCTCAACAACGGGGCCTATGCCGCCGGCGACACGGTGCGCTACACCCTGAGCAGCGACAGCGCCGCGCTGGGTTTCGTCGACGGCAACACGCTCAGCTTCACCGCCGGCGCGATCGGCGAGACCAGCACCGCGGACATCCTCGTCGAGCTGTCCGAGACGGCACCGTCGCCGCTGACGGTCACGCTGACGCTGACCGCCTCGCCGCTGGCGACACCGGATCCGGTCGTGCAGTACCCGGACAGCGTCACCCTGACCCTGCTGGCCAACTACGACGCCGCGCAGACCGCCACCTCGGACGACTTCGAGATCCCGGCCCTGTCGGTCGGCGACTGGACGGTCAACAGCACCGGGACGACGACGGTCTGGAGCATCACCGACGAGAACGACATCACCGGCAGCGGTCTGGCCTGGTTCGCCCCGGATCTGGATACCCAGACCGAGATCCAGCTGGTCTCGCCGGCATTCGTGGTGCCGGCCGATACCGGCTTCACGCTGGGCTTCGACCACTACTACGAGTTCGAGGAGGTCGGACCGCTGCTGCCGACCGGCTATGACGGCGGCTACATCGACGTCAGCGTCGACGGCGGCGAATGGGTCGATGCCGAAACCTTCGGCGTCAGCTTCGCCAACGGCTACGACGGCACCATTCAGGCCAACGGCCGCAGCGGTTACACCGGTTCCAGTGGCGGTGTCGTCACCGAGACGCTGGACTTCGGCACCCTGGTCGCCGGCCACAGTGTGCGGGTCCGCTTCAGCGTCGCGTCCGACGAGCTGACCGGCGCGTTCGGCTGGATCGTCGACAACCTCACCACCACCGGCGCCGAACCGGCGTTCACCGCGGTCAGCGAGGAACTCGGCGTCTGCGACGTGACCCCGCCCGACAGCGGCGGCGGCAGCGGCGGCGGCAACACCGGCGGTGGCGGCACGGGCGGATCGAGCTCCGGCGGCGGCGCCATCGGCGGCGGCATGATCGCCCTGTTCGCGCTGCTCGCCGCGGCACGGCGGCGCCGTCGAACCCTGCACTGACCGGTCCCTCGCGACTCCGGGGCCCGTCGCATCTGCATCGATGCGGCGGGCCTTTTTCATGGGTTTCGCACACCCCGACCGCCGTCGCGGCCGACGCGACCGGAACGGGGGGCGAATTCAAGTATCACTCCGCACTACAATAGAACCGCTGCCCGGGCCATCGGAGAGGGTGGGTCAGCGCAGCCAAGCTGTTTCGAGAACTAGAAAAGGCAGCCAGATCGACATGGTCACGAAAACCAAGCGGACACAGACGAAGAACGGGACCGCCAAGCCGGCGCCCTACCGGATCAAGGACGTTTCCGAACTCACCGGCGTCTCGCGCGAAACGATCCGCTTCTACATCAACGAGGGCCTGCTGCCGCCGCCGGAGAAATCGGCGCGCAACATGGGCTGGTACACCGAACGGCATATCGAACTGCTGCACCTGATCCAGAAACTGCAGCGCGAACAGTTCCTGCCGCTCAAGGCGATCAAGTCGCTGGTCCACGGCTCGTCCGACTTCGAGTTCACCGCGCAGCAGGAAGGCGTACTGGCCCAGATCCGCCACCAGCTCTCGTTCGGCAGCCGCGGCCTGCTGCCGTCGGAGAAGCCCAGCGCCATCGCCCGCGACCTGGGCCTGACGCGCAAGGAGCTCAAGGAGTTCAGCGAGATCGGCCTGTCGCTGGAAAAGGACGCCACGGTCAGCGACATCGAGGTCGCCGAACTGTGGACCAAACTCAAGAAGAACGGCCTGAGCGAGGACCGGGGCTTCAGCCCGAAGGATCTAGGCTATCTGGTCGAGCTGGTCGATCTGGCCGTGCAGCAGGAGCTGCGCCTGTTCGAGAAGAAGATCCAGATGATGTCGCCGGACGAAGGTTCGCGCCTGTCCGAGATCGTCATCCCGACGCTGAGCCGGGTCTTCGCGATCCTGCATGAGCGGCGGCTGGGCATGTTCATCCAGCGCTATCTGGAACAGCGCGCGGAGACGCGCGCGCCGAAGCGCTCCGCGACCGCGACGGCCCGCGGCAAGGCCGCGAGCCAGAAGGCAGCGGTCCGCAAGGCGACCACGCGTCGCGCCAGGGCCTGACTCGCGGCGCCGGCCGCGATCCTGCCTGTCGGCGCATGCGTACGGACGTCATCGGATGGTCGATTCTGCTCGCCGCCGCTGCGGCTTTCGGCGCCTTCATCGTCGGCCAGCTGCACTGGGGCGAAGCCCTGCGCCCGGCCGCATATGCCTATCCGGCCACCGGGCCGGAATGCCCGGCAACGACCGCAGCTGCGCCACCGCCTGACGACAGCGGTCTGCCCGGCTACACCGTCCGCACCCCGAGCAACTACGATCCGCGCCGCGCGCACCCGTTGCTGATGGTATTCAGCCCTGCCGGCAGCAACCGCGCACTGACCGAACGCTTCACCGGCCTGACCCACGATGCCACCGCGCAGGGCCTGATCGTCGCCTACGTCGACAGCCTGCGCCTGAGCCGGGACGCGGTGGCCCGCTTCGCCCGGGTGGTCTCGGCGATCGAGCGGCAATGGTGCATCGATCCGCGACGCATCAGCTTCACCGGGCATTCGGATGGCGGCAGCGTCTCCGAGCTGATCGCCCTGCTCGACACCGGCATCGACGTCGCCCCCGCCGCCGTCGTCGCCAGCGCCGGCGGCCTGATCGATACCGACTTCGCCGAATTCGAATGCCGCCGCCCGATCGACGTCACGCTGTATCACGGCCGCGATGACCGCCATTTCCCCGGCTACGGCGCATCCGCCGCGCGCGGCTGGGCGCAATGCCTGGGCTGCGACGCCAGCCCGGACACCGACACCGAGGGCTGCGCGGTCTACCGGAACTGCCGGGGCGCGCTGAAGTACTGCGAGCAGCCCGGCGGACACTGGCGCTGGCCCGACATCAACAGCGCAATCGTGGCCAAGGCCGCAGCGGCCGTCGCGACCGACTGACGCCACCCCCGCATCCTGGCGGCTCCGGCCGGATCAGGCCGCCTCGTAGATGCTGACCACGCATGCGCCGCCGATGCCGAGATTGTGGCCGAGGCCGATGCGCGCCGCCGGCACCTGGCGCGCCTGCGCCTCGCCCCGCAGCTGTTCGACCAGCTCGGCGCACTGCGCCAGCCCGGTCGCCCCCGGCGGATGCCCCATCGACATCATGCCGCCGGACGGATTGACCACCCAGCGCCCGCCGTAGGTGTTGTCGCCGTCGACGACCATGCGTTCGCCCTCGCCCGGCGCCGCCAGGCCGAGGGCCTCGTAGGTGATCAGTTCGTTGCTGGCGAAGCCGTCGTGCAGCTCGACGACGTCGACATCCTCGGGGCCGAGGCCCGCCATCGCGTAGGCGGCGTCGGCGGCGCCCTGGCTCATGTCGTAGCCGACCGTGTAGATGATGTCCGCGGCATCGAGCGTCGCCGGCCGATCCGACACCATCGCCTGCGCGCGGATGCGGACGCAGCGGCGCAGCCCGCGCCGGCGCCGGAATGCCTCCGAGCAGACCAGCACCGCCGCCGCGCCGCTGGCCGGCGGGCACGCCATCAGGCGGGTCAGCGGCGCCGACAGCGCCGGCGACGCCATCACCTCGTCGGCCGACAGCTCCCGCCGCAGCAGCGCGTAAGGATTGTGGCGTGCATGACGGCTGGCCTTGGCGCGCACCTGCGCGAAGCTGCTCGCCGCCGTTCCGTACCGGGCCATGTGCGCCGCGCCCGCCGCCGCAAAGTAGCGGATCGCCTGCGGCGCTTCGCTGTGTCCGATCAGGGCCTCGGCCGCCAGCTCGATCGGCTCGGTCGGCGCCGGGCGACTGACGTCGCGCGGAAACGGCAGTTCGGGGCGCAGCTGGTCGAAGCCGAGTGCCAACGCACAGTCGGCCGCGCCGCTGGCCACCGCCTGCCGCGCCAGAACCAGCGCGCTGGCGCCGGTGGCGCAGCTGTTGTTGACGTTGAAGATCGGAATCCCCGCCATTCCCAGCCCGTAGAGGGTGCGCTGGCCGCAGGTCGAGTCCCCGTAGACATAGCCGACGAAGGCCTGATCGACATCCATGAAGTCGAGCCCGGCGTCGGCCAGCGCGGCGACAGCGGCGCGCGCGCCCAGATCGTGATAGGGCGGACTGCCGCCCGGCTTCACGAACGGCACCCGGCCGACGCCGGCGATATGGATGGAGTCATTCACGGATCGGTTCTCTCGGTGGAGGGGCGGACAGCCCGGGCGCCGCACGAAGGCCTGATTGCTGCACCGCAATATGGCGCAGCTCTGGCCCGAATCATCAATTGTACGTAGTGCAACTACTCACTCTAGACAAGCCCAAAATCCTGTGCAAGACTTCGCCGCAATGGATCCGGAAAACCGGACCAGAGTGCCGGCAGCCGCGTTTCGGCCGGCTCACGAGACGTGCAAAAAAGTCAGGAGAGCTTCGTGACCACTACAGTCGAAACCCCCCGTGCCACCCCGGACAAGCCCATCCGTGCGCCTTGGAAGGCGTTCTTCGGAATGCTGGCGTTCTCAGCGGTGGTCTTCACCGTTTACCGCATCTACCAGCACGAGACCGCGTTCACCTTCGGCCTCGATTACTTCAACCCCGAGTTCGCCACCTACTGGATGAGCGTCCTGTACGCGGAACTCGCCATCGAAGTGCTGCTCGGCGCCGCGATCGTCGGCTATCTGTGGACGACACGCGACCGCCACCTCGACAAGATCACGCCCGCCGAGGAACTGCGCCGTTACCTCGTGCTGATGAGCCAACTGCTGCTGTTCGGCGCGATCGCCTACGTGGTGACGTCGATCTACACCGAATCCGACGCCGCCTGGCATCAGGTCACGGTGCGTGACACCGACTTCACGCCGACCCACATCGGGCTGTTCTACTTCGGCGTTCCGGTCTTCATCCTCAGCGTGCTGACCGCATTCGTCTATGCCCGCACCCGCATCCCCGCCTTCGCCAGCAAGGTGTCGCTGCCGTTCGCACTGCTCGTCGCCGGCC
This sequence comes from Nevskiales bacterium, assembly GCA_028698335.1. Taxonomy (GTDB): domain Bacteria; phylum Pseudomonadota; class Gammaproteobacteria; order Nevskiales; family Nevskiaceae; genus Solimonas. The sequence goes on from JAQVDP010000021.1 coordinate 58,024, forward strand.
CGGTGATGATCATGCCGAACCTCGGCTTCAACGAGTGGGGCCACACCTTCTTCTACGCTGAAGAACTGTTCGCGGCACCGATCCACTGGGGCTTCGTGCTGCTGGGCTGGGCCACCTTCGCCGCCGGCGGGCTGCTGGTGCAGATCCTGAGCCGCATCGTGCAGCTGACCCAGGTCATCGGCTCGGCCAGCGCGCAGCAGACCGACATCCAGGTCGAAGCCGCCGCCAAGGCGGAGCTGAACGCGGCTGCCTGATTCCAAACACGCTGTAACCTCGCTTCACAAGGGGAGCCGGCTTCTTTGCGGCTCCCCCGTTTTATTCGGGAGGAGAAATGTCTCAAGAACTAGCCGCCTCGGCCGTGCACAGCACCGCCGAGCAGCATCGGGTGCACGTCCAGGTCGACCTGCTGGCGATTCCGCTGGTCGTCCTGCTCTTTGCTGCCGTCTTCAGCTTCCAGTTCGCCCTGCTGGTCGGCGACTGGGACTACTGGATCGACTGGCGTGACCGCCGTTGGTGGCCGCTGGTGACCCCGCTGGCCCTGACCATCCTGCCGGCCGTGTTCGGCTACTTCCTGTGGGAACGCCTGCGCCTCCCGCTCGGCGCGACACTCACCATCATCGCGCTGACCGCGGCCGCGTGGATCAGCCGCTACCTGAACTTCCACCTGTTCGCGAACTTTCCGATGAACATGGTGTGGCCGTCGGCGTACATCGGCCTGGGCCTGATCGTCGACTGCATCCTGCTGCTGACCGGCAGCTTCTTCTGGACCGGGCTGTTCGGCGGCTTCGCCTTCGGCGTGCTGCTCTACCCGATGAACTGGCCGCTGCTGGCGCCGTTCCAGGTCCCGGTGGAGATGCACGGCACGATGCTGACGGTGTCCGACCTGATGGGCTTCGAGTACATCCGGACGGCCATCCCGGAGTACGTCCGCATCATCGAGCAGTCGACCCTGCGCACCTTCGGCGAGGCCGTCACCCCGCTGACCGCGGTCTTCGCCGGCTTCCTGAACATCATGAACTTCTGGTTCTGGACCTGGATCGGTTACCTCGGCAGCAAGGCGCTGTGGCTGCGCAAGATCGTCTAAGGAGAGCGAGAACAATGAAACGACTGATCTCCCTGACCTGCTCGGCGCTGGTCGCGATGCTGAGCCTGGTCGCCGCGATGGAGCCGGCCCAGGCCCACGGCGAACGCGCGCAGATGCCACAGCTGCGCATGCGTTCGGTGCACTGGTTCGACATCAACGTCTCGACCGTGAACATGCAGATCAACGATCTGATCAAGGTCACCGGCAGTTTCATGCCGTCGAACTACTGGCCCGAGCACGTCCAGTCCATCGAGAAGACCGCGTTCCTCAACATCGGCGTTCCGGGCCCGTCTTTCGTGCGCCTCGACTCGCGGGTCAACGGCGTGCCGATGATCCGGTCGACCGCGTTCAAGAAGGGTGAGCTGTACAACTTCGAGATCACCCTGAAGGCGCGCAAGACCGGCCGCTACCACGTCCACCCCGTCATCAACGTCGAAGGCACCGGCCCGATCATCGGACCGGGTCTGTGGGTCGAGGTCGGCGGCGACGAGGCCGCCTTCGAGAACAGCGCCACCACGCTGCTCGGCAAGACCATCAACCTCGAGTCCTACGGCCTCGCCAACGCGGCGTTCTGGTCCGGCCTGTGGTTCGTGATCGGCCTGGCGTGGTTCGCCTACTGGCTGCTCAAGTGCCCGATCGTCGTGCCGCGCTTCAAGCGCGTCAACGAACTCGGGCCGGCCGAGGCCGACAAGATCATCACCCCCAACGATCGCCGCGCCGGTCTGGTGTTCCTGGTTCTGGCCCTGTCGGTCGTCGCCGGCTCCTACATGTACACGCAGGAGAAATGGCCGATCACCACGCCGCTGCAGACCGGCAAGATCGAGGTGCCGCCGATCGACGTCGACCTGCCCCTGCAGGTGCGTCTGCAGGACGCGCGCTATCGCATCCCGGGCCGCAGCTTCCGCATGGAACTGGAAGTCACCAACAGCGGCGACAGCCCGGTCATGGTCGGCGAGTTCGCCGCCGGCAACCTGCGCTTCATCAACAGCGACGTGCTGAAAGTGACGCCGAAGGACGAGGACGACCTGGTGGCCACCGACGCGCTGCGCGTCGAGGGCGGTCCGATCGCACCGGGCGAGACCCGCACCATCGTCGTCTATGCCGACGACGCCCTGTGGGAAACGCAGCGCATGACGACGATGATCGCGTCGCCCGACGCGCTGGTGGCGGGCATGCTGTTCTTCTTCGACGCCAACGGCGAACGCTTCCCGGTCGAAGTCGGCGGCATGATGATTCCGGAGTTCGTCTGATGTGGCGCAAGCTCGCGGCGGCCACGGCCCTGATCCTGGGCCTGGCCGCCGGCCCCGCCTTTTCCCATGGCGGGGTCTCGGTCGAGGACGACGTCTGCATCATGCGCATCGGACCGTATCGCGCGCATTTCACCGGCTACCAGCCCGAATACCGTGCGACGCAGGAGTTCTGCGAGGACATCCCGGTGGTCGCACCGGCGATCATCGTGCTGGACTTCATCGACAACGCGCTGCGTGGCATGGACGTCGAGTTCAACCTGCTGCGGGATCGCGAGGGCCTCGGCGCCAACGCCCGCTACGAGGATCTCGGGTCGATGGAGCAGATCCGGCAGCACAGTCTGTTCAACGTGCCCGCCGCCAGTTATCCCCGCGGCACGATCACGCTCGAACCGAAGCTGGAGGAGTCCGGCTGGTACATCGGCGTGCTCAGCGCCACCGACCCGAAGACCGGCGGCACCCTGCACTCGGTGTTCCCGTTCCGCGTCGGCTTTCACAACTACTGGAAATACGCGATCGCGTTCGCCCTGATCGTCGCACTGTCGGTGACCGTCTACCGGGTCACCGGGCGCAAGCACAGGGCGGGCGCGACGCCCCCATCCCCCGCCTGAACGGGCGCCCGCTGATCGCGCCGGCACACGGGACCGGACCGGCCACTCCGATCAGCAGGCACCTCACCTTGTCCACCCCGATGCCCGCCCTCTCTCTCCTGCAGGACCGCATCCCCCCAAGCGGTCCCGCCGATCCGCAAGTCCCCCCGATTCAATTGCGGCGGCACGCACGGGCGGGCATCGGTGTGTGGTCAAATCGCGGCTTGTACCCGCGCGGACGTCTTCCCTTCTCCACCTGCATTCCCCGCGCGGCGCACTGAGGACAACGCATGCAGCGCGGAAAATGGTTCATCACGTTCCTGACCATCGCGGTCATCGCCGGCGCCGCGGGACTCGGCTGGCGCCAGCTCAACCCGCCGACCACGTCGGGTGGTTCGATTGTCGACGCCGAACCGGAGGTACCGTGCCCGCCGCTGGCCAACGCCGAATGGCGTGCCGCGCAGACCATCGACGGCGTCGAGATCGAGGCCGATCCGTCCTGCGAGCCGGACAACCCGGCCGTCGTCGCGGCGGTGGTCAAGGGTACCAATCGGGCGGTCAAGGCGCTGATGGACACGCGTCTGGCCCGGGATACCGTGATCAAGCGCAGGGATCTCGACGGCGACGGCGATCCGGACGAGATCGAGATCAAGCTCGAGGTCACCGAACTCAACGGCT
>JAQVDP010000009.1 GCA_028698335.1 Nevskiales bacterium
CTCAAACTTGGCCGATTCCACGAACGTCACATGCGAGTCGAAGATGCTAACGGCCGCCTACTCAGACACCGGTAACTGTTACCCATGTCTCACGACTATTTTGTTACCTATCTCCCCGACTGCTCATACCACTTCCATTGCTCTTGGGAGATGAGGCTTATACCGCTGAATGCCCCAAGCGCATCTTGCAATCCGCGCCCGACACAGACAACAAACGGCGCCTCTGCTACAACGAAAAGCTCTGCACTCCCCGCATCCTCGTCATGTAAGCGAAGCTGCTTGATGTTGAAAAAGTAACCGCCTTTTTCCTCGCCAATTGTGTTCTCTCGATCTAGGCATGGAATTGCATGTATGAAATGGGCAGCGCTGTGGCTGGAAAATGACCCATCTGGTAGTTCCACCTCTACTGGCAGGTACTCAACCTCCGACGAATATGCTTGCAGCAAGACTTTCAACTCTGCCGAGACCAAGTGTAGTGGGCCGCACCTGAAGTAGTCAGGAAGAGATGGCGAGTTACAGTGCATTACTCGAATAGAGATCGGGGTTTCCATCTTCCCCACAGGGGATGGAATCGAGAACTTTATGTCCTTGAAAAGGTGAATATTGGTCCATGCCAGTTCAATCTGAGCGGCACCTTGACTGCTATCAACCTCTAGAAGTTGGAGCATGCTTCCCACTGGCATCTAACGCCTGAATTAAGCCGCGCCGCGAAGCGGCGTCGGCTTGAATGAACTGTTATGCGGCGCTGCCGCGAGGAACGAAGATGAAACGGTTTTTCTCATACGACGATCAGAACGAATTTGAACTCCACAACACCTTGGCCGAAGCGAAAGCCGCTGCCGAAAAGGCGTTTGAATATTGCAGAGACGAAGCAAGAAGCGATGGTTGGCCGGAGTCGGTGGACAAAATCTGCTACGGCGAACTGCGCGGTCATGTTGTCGAATCGTTGCGTGAACCATGGGACACCGACAAGCACGGCGCCGCTCCCGAGGAAGGCTGCGAGCACGTGGAATACACGCTGCAAGACTTGCCGCATAACGCTTTATTAAGGAACCAAATTGGTTCCATAACTCGGCTATAGGTTCCATAACATGGTCAGTCTGTTCCCAACGGCTTGATGACGCGGGGAAAAACCGATCAGGCAGCGGGAATTGGCACCGCAAACGGAACCCGGTCCCGGAATGGCAGCTGTTATATGCATGAGCCAATGCAGTCCCTCCCTGTGTGCCGGCGCGACGGGACGGGGTCGGGGCCGGGTTTTTCGACGCGCAGATGGCGGTTGGTGATTTTTTTACCCTTCCGTCGCGGGTGGCGCAAGGGTGAATGGCGCGTTTTGGATGTCGGCAATGGCCGTCACGGCCCGTCACCGCTGGCGTCGTGGCGGGGCGGCCGGCTGCAATGATCTGCATCAGCCGGCGGGGCGGGGTGGCTTGTCTAAGGTCGGGGTTTCGCCGCTGCCGCGGCCTGCCGCCAGAGTCTGCATCCCATGTCCGTGTCCGAAGCCCATCTGTCGTTTTCCGATCGTCCCGCCGGGGTCATCAATGCGCCGGAGGCGCCGAGCAACGCGGAGGCGGGCCTGGGCAGCTGCGAGCGGCATCGCTGGGCCTGGCAGAAGTACCAGGACGGCTGCGCCAATCACTGGATGCCGCAGGAGATCAGCATGGCGGCGGACATCGCGCTGTGGAACGATCCCAAAGGGCTGACCGAGGACGAGCGGCGCATCGTCAAGCGCAATCTGGGGTTTTTCTCGACGGCGGATTCGCTGGCGGCGAACAACATCGTGCTCGGCACCTACCGGCACATCACCAGCCCGGAGTGCCGGCGCTATCTGCTGCGGCAGGCGTTCGAGGAGGCGCTGCACACGCATGCCTACCAGTACATCATCGAAAGTCTCAGCCTCGACGAGGGTGAGATCTTCAACATGTACAACGAGATTCCGAGCATCCACGACAAGGCGGCGTTCCTGCTGCCGTTCATCCAGACGCTGACGGACCCGAGCTTCAGGACCGGCACGCCGGAGAACGACCAGCGTCTGCTGCGCTCGCTGATCGCCTTCGCCTGCATCATGGAAGGCCTGTTCTTCTACGTGGGCTTCGTGCAGATCCTGGCGCTGGGGCGGCGCAACAAGATGGTCGGCGCCGCCGAGCAGTACCAGTACATCCTGCGCGACGAGTCGATGCACCTGAACTTCGGCGTGGATCTGATCAACCAGATCAAGCAGGAGAACCCGCATCTGTGGACGCCGGCGTTCCGCGAGGAAATCCGCGGCCTGATGGAACAGGCGGTGGATCTGGAATACCGCTACGCGATCGACACGATGCCGCGCGGGGTGCTGGGGCTGAACGCGGACATGTTCTCCGAGTACCTGCGCTACGTCGCCAACCGCCGCTGCGCCCAGATCGGGCTGGAGATCCTGTATCCCGGTGCCGAGAATCCGTTCCCGTGGATGAGCGAGCTGATCGATCTGAAGAAGGAGAAGAACTTCTTCGAAACCCGCGTCACCGAGTACCAGACCGGCGGCGCGCTGAGCTGGGACTGAGCGGCTGACCGCCCGGGGCATCGGCCGGGCGCCAATCCACTGTGCGACTCAGCTATGGGGTGAGGTCTGGCAGCCGCTTTCCGTTCACCCGGCGCCGACCGCCTTCAGAAACCTGATCAACATTCTGGCCGGCAAAGGAATCGACCGGATCACCACGGCGTCGGTGACCACTTCCCGGCGCTTGCCGTGTGTCTCCGCGAGGCCTGCGCTGACCTGTTTCAGAACCTCTGCGGGCAGCACGAGACTGGCTTCTCGCGGCTGGTAGGTGGTGCCTCTCTCGTACGGCACTCCAGGCGTGTCCGACATTTCGATGTGCGATCCGATGACCGCGGAGACTTCATGCGTCGAGGCAAACTCGACCAATGCTTCGACGCTGGACTGGTAGTCGTCCCAATCCAGGACTGAAATGATGCCCGGATAGATCGTATCGCCGGTCAACAGCCATTTCGTCCGGGAATCGTAGAGCACGATGCTCTCGGCCTGGTGGCCGGGTGTTCTGAGAATCTGCAACTGCCGCCCGCCAAGGTCCAGCAGGCCGCCGCTTGCGTTCAACGAAGACAGAAACCTCTTCAGGCCCGATGCATTTGGCTTGATCAACGTGACATCCGGCTTGCCTCTGAACTGGGCATCTGCGGCTTTGTGATCGCCGTGGCTGTGTGTGTGAAGAACAAGCACCTGCGTGGGGGAGGTCGCCTGGCCGGAACGGCGTTCTTCAACAAGGCCCTGAACCGTTGCGTACAGCGGAAACCTTTCAGCCTTCCTGGTTGCGCCGGTATCCAGGACGAGCACGGTATCGGCGCCGAACAATACGAAGACAAACGGGGCCTCGTAGTTCACGCACTTGTTCTGCCGCAGCACATAGGTGTCGGCATCGAACCGGTACGTTTCGATCGCCGGGTCCTGATCGGCCGAACAGTCCTCGGCGCCATGAATCCATCGGTGACTGGCGAGAGCGGCATTCCCCGTGTCCGCCGAAAACGCAGCCGGCGACGCGCAGATGGCACTGGCGATTGCGATCGCTCGAAGGTGTTTTGATGTCATTGTTCGGCTGCCCAACGGCTGCAGGCAGACCACGGGGTCGGCCTATGCGCGCGACCGCCCGGCTGTATGAAGCACGACAGGATGCTGATCATATCGGCCTGTTTCCTCCCGAGCCGGCTTCCGCAGGAGATGCGAAGCCCGACTCATCTTGCTGCATATCCGGCGGTGTTTCAGCTCCCGGAACGTCCGCCGGGTAGCGCCAGATCCGGGCTGCCGCCACTGCGCGTCGTCTCAGGCCATACGCGGGTGGGGAGGGGGGTCAGGCGCGGTTGGTGCCCGGCGCCTTGCCGCGCATCCTGAATTCCTCTTCCGTCAGCGCGGGTTTGAGCAGCGCGACGATGCGCGCGACGTCGGCCTCGGGGACGTCGCCGAAGAAGTGCTGCGCGATCTTTTTCCGCAGTTTGGCGACGTCGGCGAGGATCGCGCGGCCGCTGTCGGTCAGTTCCACGCGATTGCTGCGTCTGTCGGTCTGGCCGCGCACCCGCACGATGTATCCGACCGCCTCGAGCCGCTTGAGGGCGCGGCCGGCGTTGCTGCGGTCGATGAACATCTGCGCCGAGAGGGTGTCCTGCGTCGCCTGTCCGCCTTCCTGGTTGAGGATGCTCAGCAGCCGTGCTTCGGAATGGCTCAGGCCGAGGCTCGCGAAGTTGCGTTCGGCCATCTGGTAACGCCGATGGGCGAGGACGCCGATCATGTCGAATAGAGTCAGAAAACTGTTCACCTGCCGCTCTCACCCTTGACGGGGCGTGCGCCCTGCATAAAGATGCGTGCGCACGCACATAATATTCATCTCCCAAGGTAGACGAAAATGACGATCGAGGAAATAGCGCAGAAGCTGGACGGGCCGTTTGCGATGATCGCGGCCGATGGCGCGCTCGCGCTGGCCGAGCTCGACCTTGCCGCCGACGCATCCGTTCTCGACGTCGGCACCGGCGCGGGTTCGTTCGCGATCTTTCTGGCCGCGCGGGGCTTCGACGTTCTGACCGGCGAGCCCGCCACCGACACGACGCACTATGCCGGCAAGGACTGGGCGGCGAACGCCGAGAAGGCGGGCGTGGCCGACAGGATCCGCTTCGAGGCCTTCGATGCCAGCCGGATGCCGTTCGAGACCGGGCGTTTCGACGCGATCTTTTTCTTCGGCGTGCTGCATCACATCGACGAATCCGTCCGCGGCGCGGTGTTCAGGGAAGTGCAGCGGACGCTCAAGGACGGTGGCGCCGTGGTCTTTTTCGAGCCGCGCCGGGAAACACTCGAAAAGCTGTGGACCACCGATCCGGGTCATCCCGAGGCGGCGGATCCGTCCGCGTACCTGCCGGATGCCGCATTCGCCGAGACGCGCCTGCAGGGCGCGATGATGGACATCTTCATCTACCGCAAGGCGGGATAGGCGGCAACGCCGCGATTGTTCCGGCCGGCGTCGGGCGGGTGAGGCGCTGAACCGGAACGGAGCGGGTCGGGCGGGGCGGGTCAGGCTCGGTGCCGGAGGCGCCAGGCCAGCGGGGATTCCCCGGTCCAGCTCCTGAAGCTGCGGCTCAGCGCGGACACCTCGCTGTAGCCCAGATTCAGCGCCAGCTGGGTCAGGGACAGGTCGCCATGCTGCAGGTGCTGGCAGGCCAGTTCGGTGCGCACGGACTGCAGCACATCGCGAAAGCGCTTGCCCTCGTCGCGCAGCCGGTTCTGCAGCACGCGCGGATGCAGGTCCACCATCCTGGCCACCTGTTCGAGGTTGCAGTCGCCGGTGGGCAGCGACGCGCGGATGGCGCGCTCGATCTGCTGGGTCAGCGACACCGGGACGTCGAGCCCGAACTGACGCCACACCCGGCCCATGCGCTCGCGCAGCAGGGCCTCGACCTGCACCGGCTGATCCAGCAATTCGGCGGGGAAGCGCATGCAGTCGGCGCTCTGGCGGTATTGAATCGACGGGCCGAACAGTTCGCGATAGACGCTGTCGTCCGGCGGGGCGGTGCGCCGCAGGCCCACCGCAACCGGAAACGCGCGGCCGCCGGCGAGCTGGCCGAGCACCAGGCGCAGGGCGCCCATCGCGAGCGTCGCGAGCTGGGTGCAGTTGACCCGCCCGGCGAACTCGAACTCCACCCGCACCGCCACTTCGTCGGGGCCGCGCTCGGTGTCGAACACCAGGCCGCGCGCGTGAAAGCCGATATGCCGCTGGATCAGTTCCAGCGCCCGGCCCACGGTGGCCTGCAGCGAGATCAGCGGCGCCAGCGCGCCGATCATGTCCAGCCCGTAGCGCATCGCCAGCAGGGCGCCGATGTCGCTGCGCCGGCAGGTGGCGCAGGCGTTGTCGAGCAGGCGCGCCATGCGCAGGTAGGAGATATAGGTGTCCGGATCGCGCAGGGCGGCGGGCTCGATGCCGCTGTCCTCGAGCAGGCGGATCGGGTTCTGGCCCAGCTCCACCATGAGATCGGGAAAGTGCTTCAGGCTGCCGCTGCGGATGATGTATTCCATGCGTGTCCGGCACCGTCGCGTCGCTGGCCCGCCGCGGTCGCGGGGCGTGATTCGCGAATCGTCAACAAAGATTCGTGAATCGTCAAGAATGCCGGCTTCCGCGCCCAACACAATAGGCGCGGCAACAAGATCAGCGCGTCGCCCCGCCAGAGTCCACCCACCGCTCGGCCGGGGTCGGATCGGCCATGACAGGCGCGCGTCGCGATGCGAGGAGAATTCAGAATGAGCGTGACCCAAAACCCCGCCGTGCGGGAAGTGCTGGCCCAGATCGTGGCGGACCCCCGCTATCCGGACGTGACCCGCGTTCCGGTGTTCTCGGCGTTCCAGATCGGACTGGTGGTGCTCGCCTATGGCGGCTGCGCACTGGGCGCGCTGGGCTATCTGAACGGGCAGTTGCCGCTGTGGGTGGCGATACCGCTGATCGCGTTCAGCGTGTATCTGTCGTTCACGCCGCTGCACGACGCGGTCCATCGGGCGGCGTCGAGCAACGCGTTCGTCAACGATCTGATCGGCACCGTGTCCGGCCAGCTGTTCGTGCTCGGCATCACCACGAAGGCCTACCGCGCCCTGCACATGGACCATCACAAGTACGTGGGCGACAAGGTGCTGGACCCCGACGAGCAGCTGGTGATTCCGGGGATCGGCAGCGCCTGGAAGCTCGCGTTCATCGACGTGCTGTGGCTGCACTGGTACCTGACCACGGCCTGGAACCGGTGGACGCCCAGCTTGCGCAAATGGATTCTGGTGGTGCCGGTGCTCAATCTGGCGGCGCTGGTCGCCGCAATGATGTCGCCGTACTGGTTTGAGTTTCTGGTGCTGTACTTCGTGCCCGCGCGCCTGGGCATGATGTTCACCGGCTACTGCTTCGCGACGATCCAGCACCCGGAAGGCAAGAGCTGGAACCAGGAGCCCTTCGCCTCCACGGTGACGGTGGTGGGGCATCCGCTCAAGCGCTGGATCATGCTCGGGCAGGCCGATCACTGCCTGCATCACTTCGTCCCGCACGTGCCCTGGTACAAGTATCACCGCGTCTGGGAGCTGGCCAACGCGGTGCTGCGGCGGATGCCCATTCCGGAGCGCGGCATGATCTCCGGCGTGCACGGCATCCAGGGAACCGCCACCGAGGTGGCGGAGCCGGCGGCGCGCTACAACGTGGAGGTGGTGGCAAGCGAGGCGGTGGCCCGGGATGTGCGCAGTTTCGTCCTGCGCGGCAGCGACGCGCCCCTGCCGGCGTTCGACGCGGGCGCCCATATCAATCTGTATCTGCCCAGTGGCACCGTGCGGCAGTACTCGCTGCTGGGCGACCCCGCGGACCGGTCCGGGTATCGCATCGCGGTGAAGCGCGAGGAACAGGGGCGCGGCGGTTCCAGGGAGGTGCATGACATGCTCGTGCCCGGCGCCCGGATCGAGATTTCGGCGCCGAGGAACAACTTCGTGCTCTACGAGCAGGCGGCCACGTATCTTCTGGTTGCCGGCGGCATCGGCATCACGCCGTTGCTGGCCATGGCGTACCGGCTGCAGGCGTTGGGCAAGGCCTTCGAGTTGCATGTCTGCGCGCAGAGCCGGGAGGCGGTGCCCTTCGGCGACAGCCTCGACCGCTTCCCGTTTGCCGACCGCATCCACGTGCATCTGGATGCCGGCGGGCGCAGCAGCCTCGATCCCGATGCGCTGCTGTCCGGGCCCCGTAGCGACAGAATGCTCTATATCTGCGGGCCGGCAGGCTTCATGAACTGGATCCGCGACGAGGCCGTCCGGCGCAACTGGAACGAGCGCCTGGTCCGCACCGAATCATTCTCCGCGCCGATTCCCGAGAAGACCGAGAACCATCCCTTCGTCATCACGCTGGGGCGCTCGCAGCGCCGGATCGACGTGCCGGGTGACTCGACCATGCTGGAGGCCCTGAACAAGGCCGGTCTGGAAGTGCCGTATGCCTGTGCGCAGGGCACCTGCGGCACCTGCATCACGCCGGTGCTGGACGGCGAGGTCGAGCACCGCGACGCCTATCTCAGCGAGGCGGAGAAAGCGGAGAATTCGGCGGTCTGCGTCTGCGTGTCCCGCGCCAGGGGCAAGGGCATCACGCTCGATCTGTGAGCCCGGCGGGGCGGATGCGTTGTGCATTGGCCCGTGGGGCTTACAATTGCGCCCCTACGATTCGGGCGGCTGCGTGATTGGGTGTGGCTTCCACGGCGATTGGGCCGGCGTCCGGAAGATGCACCACAGGAGACGATGATGTCCGATTTGCCGGCATGCCCGAAGTGCGGCATGGAAAACACCTACCCGGATGGGGATCTGCTGATCTGCGCCGACTGCGCCCACGAGTGGAATCCCAATGAAGTGGCGGCCGCCGCCGAGGACGACGACAAGCTGGTCGTCAAGGACGCCAACGGCAATCTGCTCGAGGACGGCGACACCGTCATCCTGATCAAGGACCTGCGCCTGAAGGGCTCGTCGACGACGATCAAGGGCGGGACCAAGGTGAAGAACATCCGCCTGGTGTCCGGCGACCACGAGATCGACTGCCGCGTCGACAACATGGACATGATGCTCAAGGCCTGCTTCGTGAAGAAGGCCTGAGCGGCGTCAGCGGTTCGATGCAGAACAGCCCGGCCATGCCGGGCTGTTTTCGTTATGCGCCGATGGCGACGTCAGTCGGAATACTTCGGCGCGCGCTTTTCCATCTGCGCGCTGACCGCCTCGCGGATGTCGTGGCCCATGAGCATGCCGGCGTTCCACGCGGCGGTGTAGGCGAGGCCGTCGCGCACATCGTGGTCGCGCGCCCACAGCAGGTTGCGCTTGATGCCGCGCACGGTGGTCGGCGGCTTGGCGGCGATGGTGTGCGCGAGCTGGCGCGCGGTGGCCAGCAGCTCCTCGCGATCCGCGCAGACGCGCGAGACCAGCCCGAGCGCCAGTGCCTTGTCGCCGTCGAAGGTCTCGCCGGTCAGGCTCAGCTCCGCGGTGGCCGAATAGCCGATGACGTGGCGCAGGCGCTGCAGCGTGCCGACATCCGGCACCACGGCCATGTCCACTTCCTTGATGCAGAAGCGCGCGTCCCGCGTGGCGATGCGGATGTCGCAGGCGCCGATCATGTCGACCCCGGCGCCGACGCAGGCACCGTGCACCGCGGCGATCAGCGGCACGCGCAGCTGCTCGCAGGCGTTCAGCGCGGCCTGGGCGTGCTCGATGAAGGCGTGGACCTTCTCGCGCGCCCGCGACGGGCAGGCCTGCGGATCGCTGACCACCCCGTCGAGCCACTGCAGGATCGACAGATCGATGCCGGCGCAGAAGTGCTTGCCGTCGCCGCACAGGATCGCAGCGCGCAGCGAGGGTTGTGCGCTCATCCACGCCAGTGCCTTGGGGAACTCGTCCCACATCGGCAGGTTCATGGCGTTGGCGCGGTCCGGCCGGGCCATGTGCAGGATGCCGATCGGGCCGTCGAGTTCGATCCGGACGGTTTCGAAGCTGGGGATGTCGGTATTCATGCGGCCAAGCATACGGTCAAACCCCCGCCAACCCGCACAACTTTCGTTGGGGGGTGAAGGCCGGTCACCGGAGGTGAGCTGAAGCCACAGTGTGGCTTCAGCAGGCCTGAACGCCCGAGCGTGAGCGAGGGCCGGAAAGCACGTGCGGATCGCCGCGCTCCTGCAAGGACCAACGCTGTTGCGGGAGTCGATGCGGAAAGGCGCTGGGGAGGGGGCGCAAGAAGATGCGCCAAAGCCTGAGGTGTGGCTGTGTCGGCCCGAACGCGCGTTAAACCGAAAGAAAATTGGTCGGGGCGAGAGGGTGAGAGCCGGTCGCCGAAGGCGAGGCGAAGCCACGGTGTGGCTTCGGCAGGATCGAACGCCCGAGGCTATGCCGAGGGCCGGGAATCCGAACGATCCCGCATCTGACAAAGAAAATTGGTCGGGGCGAGAGGATTTGAACCTCCGACCACTACCACCCCAAGGTAGTGCGCTACCAGGCTGCGCTACGCCCCGACACGAAAACGGTTTTGAAGGGCGCGAAGTGTACCGGACGCCCGCGGTCAATAAAAGCGCCGCGCATGCGCGGCGGGTGCCGGATCAGTCGTCCGGAAACAGCTTGAGCAGAGACTCGAGCTCGTCGCGCAGCGCCTTGATCTCCTCGGAGCGGTTCGCCGTCGGCGTCTTGCCGGTGCCCGGCGGTACGTCGTTGGCGGCGCCACCGCGGGCCATCTCCTTGAGGCGCTGGCGCGCGCCGCCGATGGTGAAGCCCTGCTCGTAGAGCAGGCTGCGGATGCGGCGCACCATCAGCACGTCGTCCTGCTGGTAGTAGCGACGGTTGCCGCGGCGCTTGATCGGCTTGAGCTGCGGGAACTCCTGTTCCCAGTAGCGCAGGACGTGCGGCTTGACGTCACACAGCTCGCTGACCTCGCCGATGGCGAAGTAGCGTTTGCGCGGAATCTCCGGCAGGTCGGCGGTGGCCTTAGCGGGCTGGGACATCGGCCTCCACTCTCAGGCGCAGCTTCTGACCGGGGCGGAAGGTGACGACACGACGGGCGGAAATGGGGATCTCCTCGCCGGTCTTGGGATTGCGGCCGGGGCGCTGGTTCTTGGAGCGCAGCTCGAAATTACCGAAGCCGGAGAGCTTCACTTCCTCCCCGGCCTCCAGGCGCTCGCGGATCGCCTCGAAGAAGAGGTCCACGAATTCCTTGGCTTCGCGCTTGTTGAGTCCAAGCTCGTCAAACAGCGCCTCGGCAAGTTCGGCCTTGGTCAACGCCACGTTCTGTCCCGATCCCTTCGGAGTTACTGACGAATGACCGCGCCAAGGTCCCGAGCCAGTGCTTCGGTGATGGAGGCGGTCGCTGCGTCGATTTCTTCAACGGTTAGCGTGCGTGAACGGTCATTAAAAATCAACCCTAACGCAACGCTTTTACTGGATTTTCCTACGTTCTCGCCGCGATAGATGTCGAACACCCAGGCTTTCTGCAGCAACGGACCGCCGGCGGCGCGGGCACCGTCGACGAGCTGTGCGGCGCTCACCGCCTCGTCGACGACCACGGCCAGATCGCGCCGCGACGACGGAAATTCGGACAGCGCCTCGGGGTGCGGCACGTCGATGTTGGCCAGTCCGGCCCAGTCGAGTTCGAACACCAGCGGGGCTTCCGGCAGGTCGAGCTCCTGAACGATGCGGGGGTGCAGCTCGCCGGCCCAGCCGACGACGTTGTCGCCGCGGCGGATGCGGGCGCTGCGGCCCGGATGCAGGGCGGGGTGCTCGGCGGCCTCGAAGCGGTACTCGGCGCTGGCGCGGCCGAACAGGCTCTCGACGTCCGCCTTGATGTCGAAGAAGTCGGTCGGGCGCTCGGGCTGTCCCCACTGCTCGGGGAAGGCGCTGCCGGCGGCCAGGCCGCCCACGCGCAGGGTCTCGACGACCTCGCCGTTGTCGAGCGCGAAGCAGACGCCGGTCTCGAACAGGCGGATGCGGCTGACCTGGCGCTGGCGGTTGTGCAGCCACGCCGGGATCATGCCGGCCCACAGCGTGGTGCGCATGACCGACAGCGGATCGGCGATCGGGTTGTCCAGCGGCACCGCGGTGTCGTCCGGGTTCAGCGTGGTCTGCATCTCCGGTTCGGCGAAGGCCAGCGAGACGATCTCCTGCCAGCCGCGGGCGGCGAGGGTGTCGCGTGCGGTCGCCAGCGGTCGCTGCGCCTCGGCCGACCGGGCCGGTGCGATCGCGGCCAGATACGGCTTGCCGGGGATGTTGTCGTAGCCGTACAGGCGGGCGACTTCCTCGATCAGATCGACCTCGATGCGCAGGTCGTAGCGATGGCTCGGGATGCGCGCCATCCAGGCGTCGCCGATCTCGTTGCGCGTGGTGATGCCGAGCCGGGCCAGCAGCGCCTCGACGTCCTTGGCCGGGATCGTATGTCCGAGCAGCTGGTTGAGGCGGGCGTGGCGCAGGCGGATGGTCACCGGCTCCGGCTGGGTGCGGCCGGCCTGGGCGATCGGATGCACCTCGCCGCCGCAGATGTCGGCGATCAGTTGCGAGGCGCGGTCGATGCCGGTGCGGTGCAGCGCCGGATCGACGCCGCGCTCGTAGCGGTAGGACGCGTCGGAGGTCAGCTTGTGGCGCCGCGCGGTGCCGACGATCGCGGTCGGGGCGAAACAGGCCGATTCCAGGAAGATCGCGGTGGTGGCGTCGGTGACGCCGGAGTCCCGGCCGCCCATGACGCCGGCCAGGGCGATCGGGCCATTGTCGTCGGTGATCAGCAGCTCGCCGTTGTCGAGCGTGAGCTGTTCGCCGGTCAGCACGGTGATCTGCTCGCCCGGTTTGGCGCGGCGCACGCAGATCGAGCTGCCCAGCTTCTCGCGGTCGAAGGCGTGCAGCGGCTGGCCGAGTTCGAGCATCACGTAGTTGGTGATGTCGACCACCGGATGGATGCAGCGCAGGCCGCTGCGGCGCAGGCGCTCGCGCATCCAGTCCGGCGTGCGCGCTTTCGGGTTGATCTTGGTGATGATGCGGCCCGAGTAGGTCGGGCAGGTGGCCGGATCCTCGACGTCCACGCGCAGGCGCTGGTCGCCGACGACGACCGCCGGCGGCAGCGTCGGCCGCTTCATGTTGACGTCGAACAGCGCCGCGACATCGCGGGCGAGGCCGAGCGCCGACAGGCAGTCGCCACGGTTCGGCGTGATCTCGAGGTCGAGGATGTTGTCCTGCAGGTTCAGGTAGTCGGTGATCGGCTGACCCGGCTTGGCGCCGGCGTCGAGTTCGAGCAGGCCGTCGGAGCGGTCCGACAGCGCCAGTTCCTGTGCCGAGCAGAGCATGCCGTAGCTCTCGACGCCGCGCAGCTTGGCCGCGGTGATCTCCATGCCGCCCGGCAGGCGCGCGCCGACCAGCGCGCAGGGCGCATGCAGCCCGGCGCGGGCGTTCGGCGCGCCGCAGACGATCTGCCGGGGCTCGCCGTCGCCGACGTCGACGCTGCAGACCTGCAGGCGGTCGGCCTGCGGGTGCTTCTCGGCGCTGATGATGCGGCCGACGACGACCTTGTCCGGCAGGGTGTCCACCGCCGGTTCGATCTCCAGTTCCAGGCCGCCCATGATCAGGCGGGCGGCGATTTCCTCAATGCCGGCGCTGGGGTTGACCCACTCGCGCAGCCAGTTTTCGCTCAGTTTCATCGCTGTTCGTATCCGTGTTCTGCTAGCGAGGGCGGGGCTCTACTTGAACTGCTGCAGGAAGCGCAGATCGTTGTTGTAGAACAGCCGCAGGTCGTCGACGCCGTGGCGCAGCATCGCCAGACGCTCGACGCCCATGCCGAAGGCATAGCCGGTGTAGCGTTCCGGGTCGATGCCGACGGCCTCGAACACGTTGGGATGCACCATGCCGCAGCCCAGCAGCTCGAGCCAGCGGCCCTTCTCGTCCTTGATGTCGAGCTCGGCGGACGGTTCGGTGAACGGAAAGAACGACGGGCGCAGGCGCACTTCGACGTCACGCTCGAAGAAACGCGACAGGAAGGTCTGCAGGTCGTGCTTGAGGTCGGTGAAGCTGACCTTCTCGGCGACGTACAGACCCTCGACCTGATGGAACATCGGGCTGTGCGTGCGATCCGAGTCGCAGCGGTAGACGCGACCCGGGCAGATGATCCGGATCGGCGGCTGGCGCTGTTCCATCGTGCGGATCTGCACCGGCGAGGTGTGGGTGCGCAGGACCCGCGCCGCGTTCATCACGTAGAACGTGTCCTGCATCGCGCGTGCCGGATGCAGCTCCGGAATGTTGAGCGCGCTGAAGTTGTGGAAATCGTCCTCGATCTCCGGGCCCTCGACCGTCTCGAAGCCCAGCTCGCCGAACAGCCGCGCCATGCGATTGATGGTGCGGGTGATCGGATGCAGGCCGCCGGTGTCGTGACCGCGGCCGGGCAGGGTGACGTCGATCCGCTCCGCGGCCAGCTTGTGGGCGAGCTCGGCATCCGCGAGTACCCGTTCGCGCGCCTCGATCAGCTCGCTGACGGCGGTCTTGACCTTGTTGATGCGCTCGCCGAAGGCCTTGCGCTCGTACCCCTGCAGGGTGCCGAGCTGTTTCATCTGCCCGGTGATGCGCCCTTTCTTGCCGAGCAGGTCGACGCGCAGCTGTTCCAGCGCGCGGCGGTCGGCGGCGGCGGCAACGTCGGTCTGCGCGGACCGCAGCAGTTCTTCGAGTTGGTCGGTCATGAGGATTCGGGTGGTTCAGAAATACAAAAGGGGAACGGCTGGGCGCCGCTCCCCTTCATTGCGTACAGCAAGTACGACAGGTCTGGCTTAGGCGACGCCGAGCTGGGCTTTGGCCTGGGCCACCAGAGCGCCGAAGGTCACCTTGTCGTTCATCGCCAGATCCGCGAGGACCTTGCGATCAAGGGCGACGCCGGCCTTGGCGAGCCCGTTCATAAATCGGCTGTACGACAGACCCAGTTCCTTGCTCGCGGCACCGATGCGGATGATCCACAGGGCGCGGAACTCGCGCTTCTTGACGCGACGGTCACGGTAGGCGTACTGGCCGGACTTGATGACCTGCTGCTTGGCCGAGCGGAACTGACGGGACTTGGAGCCGTAGTAACCCTTGGCCTTCTTGAGGACTTTCTTGTGCTTTGCGCGGGCGGTGACGCCCCTCTTGACGCGTGCCATGTGCGGTTCTCCCTATTCGGTTAGGCGTACGGAAGCATCTGACGGACTTCACGGACGTCCGACGCATGGATCTGCGTCTCGCCGCGCAGCTGACGAATGCGCTTCGCCGGCTTCTTGGTCAGGATGTGGCGCTTGTGCGAATGGGAACGCTTGAAGCCGCCTTTGCCGGTCTTGGCAAAGCGCTTGGCCGCGCTTTTCACGGTTTTCAACTTCGGCATTGTTTACTCCTAATAAAGGTCCATTGCCGGCTTCGCATCCCTGCCGAGGAGCTGACCGGGCCTCGTTTCCATCAGATGGAGTCGAGGACTTCCTTGCTGCTGCGGGCCGACCCGAACCGGGGCGTCCCGCCATGTCGGGCGAACGTGCCGCCAGACGTGAACCGCGTATTCTACTTCCGTTTCGGTGCGATCACCATCACCGACTGTCGGCCTTCCATCTTCGGCCACTGCTCGACCTGAACGGTGTCGCCCAGGGTTTCGCGCAGGCGGTTCATGACCTCCATGCCACGCTCCTGGTGCGCCATCTCGCGGCCGCGGAAGCGGACGGTGATCTTGACCTTGTCGCCTTCTTCCAGGAAGCGGGTGATCGAGCGCATCTTGGTCTGGAAATCGGCCTCCTCGGTGGAGGGGCGGAACTTGATTTCCTTGACCACGGTCTGCTTCTGCTTCTTTTTCGCAGCGTGGGCGGCCTTGTCCTTCTGATAAAGGTACTTGCCGTAGTCCATGATCTTGCAGACCGGCGGTTCGGCGTTGGGTGAAACCTCCACCAGATCCAGGCCTTCTTCCTGCGCGCGGGTCAAAGCCTCACGCGTCGGCAGGATGCCGAGCTGGGTGCCGTCCTCTGCAATGACGCGTACGCGCGGCGCAGCAATGTGCTGGTTGCGCCGATCTTCACGTTCTAGTGCGATGCGAAATCTCCCGATTCATTCCGAATAGACAAGCCCCACCTCCGCCCGCAGGGCATCGGTGCATGCGGATGGAGGGGAGTTTGGGTCGCGCATTGTAAGGTCGCTTGACACGCTTCACAAGCGTGGATCCGCGTCGTCCGGGTTCGGCGCTGATTGACGCGGGTCAATGCGGCTGCAGGGGGTGATCCCCGAGCCTGTGCGCCAATGACAGACCAAATGAGCCACGCCGTGCAGACCGTTCCAGAATTCAAACCGGACCTGATCCGCCGTTACAGCGCGCCGGTGCCGCGGTACACCTCGTATCCGACGGCCCTGCAGTTCGACGCCCGGTTCGGCGAGGACGATCTGGTACGCGCGATCGAGCGCAGCGATACCGACCCGCTGTCGGTCTACATCCACGTGCCGTTCTGCTCCAGCCCCTGCTACTACTGCGGCTGCACGCGCCTGATCACGCGCCAGCCCGAGAAGATCGAGCAGTACGTCAAGCGTCTGGTCCACGAGATCGCGCTGCAGGGGCAGTTGTTCGGCCGGCGCCGGTCGATCCGCCAGCTGCATTTCGGTGGCGGCACGCCGACGATCCTGACGGCGAGCCAGTTCGGCCGCATCATCGGGGCGCTGGACTACCACTTCGGGCTGAGTGAGAGCGAGGACCGCGAGTACTCGATCGAGATCGATCCGCGCACCCTCGAGGACGAGACCCTCGCCGGTCTGGCGGCGTTGGGATTCAACCGGGTCAGTTTCGGCGTCCAGGACCTGAATGCCGACGTGCAGGATGCGATCAACCGCGTGCAGCCGGCGGAGCTGAGCTGGCGCGCGATCCGTCAGGCGCGCGAGGCCGGCTTCAAGTCGGTGTCGCTGGACCTGATCTACGGGCTGCCGAAGCAGACCCTCGAATCGTTCACCGAGACGCTGGCCGCGGTGGCCGACGCCGGCCCGGACCGGATCGCGGTCTACGCCTACGCGCACATGCCCCACCTGTTCAAGGCGCAGCGCCAGATCAGGCTCAAGGATCTGCCGACGCCGGATCAGCGCATGGAACTGCTGCAGCGCTCGATCGAGTTCCTGACCAGTCACGGTTACGTCTACATCGGCATGGATCACTTCGCGCGGCCGGACGACGATCTGGCGCGGGCGCTGGAGCACGGCGACCTGCAGCGCAACTTCCAGGGCTATTCGACCCAGGGTGGCAGCGACCTGCTCGGGCTCGGCATGAGCGCGATCAGCCGCATCGGCGACTGCTACAGCCAGAACACCAAGGACATGAAGCAGTACAACGCCGCCGTCGATTCCGGCCATCTGCCGATCGAACGCGGGTTGTGGCTGAGTCCGGAGGACCAGCTGCGGCGACGGGTGATCGAGGATCTCATGTGCCGTGGCCAGGTCGACACCCGCGCGGTCGAGCGCGACTACGGCGTGCGCTTCGAGCGCCACTTCGCGCACGAGCTGCAGCGCCTGATGGCGCTGGAGCAGGACGGACTGGTGTGCTGGGAGCATGAGGCGATCCGGGTGACGCCGGCCGGGCGCCTGCTCGCGCGCAATGTCGCCCAGGTCTTCGACGCCTACAGCCCGCCGCCCACCGTCACCGGTGTGCAGCGGCATGCCCAGGCCATCTGAGGGACGCCTGCCTGCGGTCCTGCTCGCGGTTTTCGCGCTCATCTGGACCGCGCTGGCGATCGCGCCCTGGTACCGCCAGGACTGGGCGCTGGAAAACGTGCTGGTCGTGGTCGGGGTTGCGGCGCTGGTCGCCCGGCACCGCCGCCATCCGTTCAGCGATCGTGCCTATGTCCTGCTGTTCTGTTTCGGCGTGCTGCACGAGATCGGCGCGCACTACACCTACGCCGAGGTGCCCTACGACCGCTGGGTCGAAGCCCTGTCCGGGCGCGGTCTGAACGACTGGCTGGACCTGCAGCGCAATCATTTCGACCGTCTGGTGCATTTCCTCTACGGGCTGCTGCTGTTCCGGCCGGCGCAGGAACTGCTGTGCGCCGACGGCTCGGTGCGGGGCTGGCGTGCGTGGCTGTTCCCGTTGAGCGTGCTGGCGGCCGGTTCGATGCTGTTCGAGCTGTTCGAGTGGGCCGCGGCCGAGGTTTTCGGCGGCGATCTCGGCCAGGCCTATCTGGGGACGCAGGGCGACATCTGGGATGCGCACAAGGACATGGCGCTGGCGCTGCTCGGTTCGCTGCTGACGGCGGCGGCGCTGGGGATCGCCGGGCGCGGCGCGGCGGCCGGAGACGGATCGGTCCGCAGCCGCTAAGGTGCGGCTTTGTCCGCCTGCCGGAGCATCCGATGCATGACTGGATCATTCTGCCGATGCTGTTGCTGGTCGCGATGGCCACGTGGCTGCTGTTGCGGCTGCGGCAGCAGCAGCGCCTGATCGACACGCTGCTGCAGGATCACGCACAGCTGACCGCGGCCTTCTCCAGACTGCCGGCGGATGCGGCGGCGCTGCTGCCCCGGGGCGGGGCGCCGCTGATCAGCGTCGAGATTCTCAATCCGATCGAACTGGCCGCGCGGGAGTCGCGCTTTGCCGGGCCGCTCGGCGCCGTCGTGCCGGGGGTCATCCGGCGCCGGGTCTACGAACGGACCGCACAGATCCTGCAGGATGAGCTGCTCAAGTCCGGTGTGCAGTCCGAGGTGCGGACCCATGGTCTGGCTTGAGGGGCTGCTTCTGGCCGTTGCCGCTGTTCTGCTGCTGACGGCGGCCGGTCGGCTGCGGCACGTCGACGGCCGGATCAGGACGGCCGCCGTCGCGTTGCGCCGCAGTGGTGCGGTCTGGGGCGAGCTGCGCGCCATCGTCCGGCTGCGGCAGCAGGTCGACGATCTGCAGCGGGTGGCGGAGTACACCGTCGATGCCGGAACGGCCACCGTGCAGAAGATCCATCAGGGGATCGCGGGGATTCCGTTCGGCGTCCTCGAGTCGATTCCGGCGACGCGCGGCGCTGCGCGCGTCGTCCGGCAGACCCACGACCTCATCGCCGGGGCGGTCTACGGTTCGATTCGCGGGGTCAATCGCGTCGTCGGCCGGGCGGCGCGGGAGGCGATCCGGACGCCGCCGACGGATCGACGGGACGACGGCGCCGGAGACGAGGCCGACTGAGCGGCGTCACGGCTGCCGATCCGACGGGTCACGACGCGGTGTCGACGGCGATGCGCACGCCGTCGCGGATGCGGTCGTCCGGGAAGCTGACGACGCGATCACCGGCTGCCAGGCCCGTGCGGATTTCGGTGTAGAGCAGGCCGCGCGCGCCGGGTTCGACCGCACGCAGACGCGCGCGGTCTCCGTCGACGACGAAGACCGACCACTGCTCGCCGGCACTGCGGAACAGCGCGCTGTGCGGGATGCGCAACACGTCCGGCTGGTCGAGCAGGACGAAACGGGCCTCGACCCGATACGCGTCGCCGAGGCGCGTCCACTGCCCGGCCGGCGCGGTGATGTCGCAGATCACGCGGACCCGCTGCTCCTCGACGCCGAGCGCCGAGACCTTGGTGAACGCGACCGGCTCGACTTCGCGGACGCGTGCCGCCAGATCGGCGTCGCCGCCCCAGCGCTCCAGCCACACCGCCATGCCGGGACGGATCCGCACGGCGTCCGGGGACAGCACGTCGACGACGATCTCCAGCGAGTGCGGATCGCCGATCGACAGGATCTCGGCGCCGGCCTGGACCACGCCCTCGTCCTCGCGGTGGATGGCCAGGATCGAGCCGCTGACCGGCGCGGCGACCTTGATCCGGTCGCCGCTTTCGCGGGCGCCGCCAGCGTATTGCAGCGCTGTTTCGGCGGCGACCCGTTCGTAGCGTGCGACCTCGATCGCGGACTGCGCCGAGGCAAGGTTGGCCGCGGTGCGGTCGGCTTCGGCCACGGCCTGATCGTACTGGTTGCGCGAGACCGCACCGGACTGCATCAGCGGTTTGAGCCGGGAGACCTCCCGGCGTGCGAAGTCGGCGCTGGCGGCGGCGGCCTGGGCCGCGGTCCGGGCCGCGCGCTCGGCGGCCTGCGCCCGCGCGACCGCGGCGGTGGCCTCGGCGCGCGCGCGGGCGTCGAGCGCGGAGGCCGGCAGCGGTTCGAGCTCGAACAGCAGCTGCCCGGCCTGGACCGGATCGCCGACGTGGTAGTCCAGGCGCGAGACGTAGCCGGTCACCGGCGGGGTCACGGTGTAGCGCTCCCGGATCCGGGTGACGCCGTCCTCCTCGACGACGACCTGGACCGGGCCCCGCGCCACCTCCACCGCGCTGACGCCGACCGCGGGGCTGCGGTAGGCCAGCGCGATCGCGACGACGATGGCGGCGCCGATGGCGCCGGGCAGCAGGAGACGTCGGGTCATCGTATTCATTGCGGTACCTTCAGGGCCGAGACCAGATCCATCCGGCGGATGAAGCGGATCATCAGCAGCGACGACAGGGTACTGGCGATCAGGATCACCGAGGCGGCGTAGGCGTAGGTCTGCGGTTCGATCACGACCGGAATCCGGTACAGGTCGGAATTCGATGCCTCCACCATCAACGCGCTGAGCCACCAGCCGATCACGCCGCCGATCGGCAGCGCGATCAGGGTCAGCGTGGCGATCTCGCCGAGCAGGATCATGCCGGTCTCGAAGCGGGTATAGCCGAGCACCCGCAGGCTGGCCAGTTCGCGTTCGCGCTCCGAGAACGCCACGCGCATGCTGTTGTAGACGACGCCGACCGCGATCGTCGACGCCAGCACCAGCAGCACCGCGCCGAAGATCAGCATGTTGCCGGCCATCGTCTCGGTGAAACTGTCGATCGCGACCTGGCGGTTCATGACGCCGGCGATGCGGGGCGTCGACTTGATGTCGCGATACAGCCTGGGCAACGCGCTGCGCTCGACGCCGAGGAACGCGCCGGTGACGACGTCGCCTTCGCGCAGCAGGCGGTTGAGGGCCCCGCGGCGCATGTAGGCGCTGGTCCCGGTCAGTTCATGGGTGATGCCCACCAGCGTCACCTCGCGGGTCGGGCGATTGCCTTCCAGCACCTCCACGCGCACGGTGTCGCCGACCTGCAGCCCGAGCTTGGCGGCGAGCATGTCGGTCATCATCAGGCCCTGGTCGGGGATCGCCACCGGGCGGAAATCCGCGTCGAGCAGCCGGTAGAGGCGGCCGTCGGGCTCGAGCCCCTGGATCGCGCTGCGTTCGTGGCGATGGCCGGCCTGGAGGCGGACCGCAACCGCGCGCATCGGCTCCACCCGGTGGACGCCCGGCATCGCCGCCAGCTCGTGCACGACGCTTTCGTGCTTGACGTCGTCGAAGCTGACGGTCAGGTCGGCGCGCAGGGCCTGGCGGAACTGCACGTCGACGAGGTAGTCGATCGCGTCCTCCATCAGGCCGCCGACGACCAGGATCGACGCCGAGAACGCGATGCCGAGCACGGTCAGTCCGGATTTCAGCGGCTGGCGCATCAGGTTGCGCACCACCATCCGCGTTGCCGGCGACAGCCAGTGCCGCAGCCGGCTGGTCTCGAAGCGGGTGATGCGGTAGCGCGGCGGCGGCTCCGGCCGCATGCCCTGCGCCGGCGGCAGGCGCGCGGCCCGGTATACCGCGGTCGCCGCGCCCAGCAGGGCCGCGCCGGCGCTGACGGCGATGCCGGACGCGATCACGCGTGTCGACAGCACATAGTGCAGATAGGGATAGCGGAAGAACTCCTGGTAGACCCGCGACATGCCCGCGCCGAGCCAGCCGCCGACCGCGACGCCGAGCGCCGAGCCGAGCAGCACGATGCTGCCGGCGAGCATCAGGTAGTGCCAGCCGATCTCGAGCCGGTTGTAGCCGAACGCGCGCAGCACGGCGACCTGCGATCGCTCCTGCTTGAGCAGGCGCATCATCACCACGTTGAGCAGGAACGCCGCGACGCCGAGGAAGATCGCCGGCAGGATCGTCGCCTGGACTTCCCACTGGCGGATCTCGTCGGTGAGGTAGCGGTGCGAGGTCTGGTCCTCGCGGGCGATCGCGCCGACGCTGCCGTAGGGGGCGAGGACGCGGTCGAGCCGCTCGATCACCGGCCGCGGGTCCGCGCCCGGGCGCAGCCGCAGCAGCAGGTCGTTGAAGGCGCCGTCCAGCCCCTCGGCGGCGTCGAGCGGTTCGCGGGCCATCCAGAACACGCCGTAGCGCTTGTAGTCCGGGAACAGGTCGCCCGGCCGGACCAGGTAGACGAACTCCGCGGACAGCGCGATGCCGGTGATCGTGACCTGGCGCTGGCGGCCGCGCAGCGTGATCCGGAGGCGGTCGCCCGGATGCAGGTCATGGGCTTCGGCGAAGGCCTCGTTGACGGCGATCTCGCGGTCCGAGGCCGGCAGGCGCCCGGCGCGCAGATAGAGCCGGTTGAGGCCCTTCCTCGGATCGGGCAGCGACAGCACTTCCGCGCTGACCGGATCGTCGAATCCCGGCACGTCGACCAGCGCGGCGGCACGTGCCCGCGTTTCGACGGTCTCGACGTCGTCGATGGCGGTGATGACCGACTCGATCTCGCGCGGGGCCCGGATCAGCGCGACGAACACGTCGGCGAAGCGGCTGTCCCGGTAGAACTCGCGCTGGGTCAGCGCCAGCGACTGCATGGTGCTGTGGGCGATCACGTAGGTCGCCACGCCGCTGGCGACGACCAGCGCGATCGCCAGTGCCTGGCCGCGCAGGCGCCACAGGTCGCGCGCCAGCTTGTGGACCAGGACGCTCATGTCACCATTGCAGATCGCGCGGCGCGCGGCGGGTGGCGTTACGGTGCTCGCCGACGATACGCCCGTCGGACAGGCGCAGGACGCGGTCGGCCATGTCGGCGATGACGGCGTTGTGGGTGATGACGACGGTCAGCGTGCGCAGCCTGCGATTGACCTCGTCCAGCGCTTCGAGCACGCGGATGCCGGTATGCGAATCGAGCGCGCCGGTGGGCTCGTCGCACAGCAGCAGATCCGGCTGCTTGGCGATGGCGCGGGCGATGGCGACGCGCTGCTGCTCGCCGCCGGAGAGCTGGGCCGGGAAGTGATCGAGGCGGTGTTCGAGCCCGACCGCGGTCAGGGCCTCCTCCGGCGTCAGCGGATTGCGGGCGATCTCCGTCACCGCCTCGACGTTCTCGCGCGCGGTCAGGCTCGCGATCAGGTTGTAGAACTGGAATACGAAGCCGACGTGTTCGCGGCGGTACCGGGTCAGCGCGCGGTCGCCGGCGCGGGTCAGGTCGTGGTCCTGGTAGACCACCTGCCCGCTGCTGGCGGTTTCGAGTCCACCGAGGATGTTGAGCAGGGTCGACTTGCCGCTGCCGGACGCCCCGAGCAGCACCACGAACTCGGCCGCCCGCAGGTCGAGGTCGACGCCGCGCAGGGCCTGTACCGGGGACTCGCCGTCGTAGACCTTGGCCAGACCACGGGCGCTGAGCAGGACCGGCGGCTGCCCGGCTGGCTGCGTCCCGCTCACGGCGTCGCGGACCGGTGCGGCGTCGGCGTCACCGCTCAGGCCGGAAACGGCGGCAGCAGCTCCTCGGGGATGTCGAGATGCTCGGCGAGCACGTGGATGAACTCCGGCGGCTTCACCACCAGGACGTCGCAATGCAGCCGGTGCAGGATGCGTTCGGCGCTGCTGCCGAGGATCAGGCGTTCCAGCCCTTCGCGATAGACCGAGCCGACCGCGACCACGTCGGCCGCGGTGACGTCGGCCAGGTCGCCGATGGCTTCGGCGCAGGGTCCGTCGATGAAATGCTTGTGGTCTTCGGGGACGCCGTGGCGCGCGGCGAAGCTGTCGAAGCGCTCCTTGCGGCTCTCGCGCAGGGCTTCGTAGGCCTCGGAGATCAGCAGACCGTCGCCCTGCGGATCGACCGCCGCGGCAGTGGTCAGCCCGTCGAAGGCGTGCGCCAGATGCAGGCTGGCATTGCATTGCAGTGCCAGCTGCAGCGCGCAGCGCACGACCTGATCGTTGAGCGCTTCGGCGTCCTCGCCGATCACGCCGGTGTCGACCGAGGCGATGA
This sequence comes from Nevskiales bacterium, assembly GCA_028698335.1. GTDB lineage: Bacteria > Pseudomonadota > Gammaproteobacteria > Nevskiales > Nevskiaceae > Solimonas. The sequence continues at coordinate 23,522 of JAQVDP010000009.1, forward strand.
CCCGCTGGGGCAGCGGATGCGCCTGCGAGTTGACCAGCAGCAGCGGCGCGGGGCACAGCCGCATCAGCTGCCAGTCGAGCGGGGTGTACAGCAGGCGCCTCACCGCCGATTCGGCGTGTACGTCCTTGATCACCAGATCCGGCTTGATCTCGGCGACCTTGCCGATCACCTTCTCGTGGACCGGCTTGCCCCAGACCACGTCGGTCCGGACCGTGGCGCCTTCGGCTTCCAGCGCGGCGGCCTCGTCGGCGAGCCATTCCTCGCGCTCGCGCAGGAAGCCGGCCTTGGCCAGCGCCATGACTTCCTCGGAGACGGTGCCGATCGCGGCAATGCCGGCATGGTGGTCGAACAGGCACAGATGCAGCTCCGCGCCGGTCGCCTTGGCCAGCTGCGCCGCGCGTTCGATCGCCGGCGTCCGCCGCAGGGCGTTGTCGGCGATCACCAGAATGCGTTGGTACTGACTCATGAGACGTCCCCGATAGTCTTGGGCGGATCGTGCCCGTCATTGCAGCCCCGGACATTGATCCCCGTCAACCGGGGGTGTCGGAGCCGGCGTGGCGGCGGCCGCGGCGGGCGGTCTGCATCGGGATGCCGTTCACCCGCCGGATTGGGGGCTTCCGGCGCCCGGGACGCGCGTGGGCGCGCGCGCTCGTTCAAAGTGGGGCCATCCATGCTTCATTCGAGCCGACATTCCAGGCAGGACGACACCGCGCGCTTTCCGGTGTGGCTGGCGCTCGCCGTCGCGGCGCTTCCCGCCGGCTGGTGGCTGCTGCGCGTGCTCGGGGGCGCGGAGCCGGTGGCGGCGCTGCGCGCCGACGCGGGGCTGTTTCTCTACATGGGACTGGCAACGCTGGCGGTGCTGCTGCTGGACCGGCGGATCCGGCCGCACTGCGACGGCTTCCGCGATCCGCTGACGGGCGTGTTCGCTGCGGAGTATTTTGCGCGCCGGATCCAGGACGAGCTGGCGCATGCCCGCCGCAAGGGGCGGCCGCTGGCGGTCCTGCGGCTCGATGTCGATGGCCTGCAACGCGTCAACCGGCAGTTCGGGCGCGCCCGCGGCGACGCGGTGCTCCGGAAGGTCGCGCACCAGCTGCTGCAGCAGGTGCGCGAGGACGACACGGTGGCCCGGACCGGCAGCGACACCTTTTCGATCATCCTGCGCGAATCCGGCCTCGAAGACGCCATGCAGGTCGCCGAGCGCATGCGCAAGGGGATCGAGGCGGCGACGCACAAGGCCGGGCAGGGGCGGGTGTTCGCCGTCACCGCGTCGATCGGTGTGGTCAGCTACTGGCGCAGCGGGGTGGTGGACCCCGAAACCCTGATCGGTCTGCTCGACGATGCGCTGGGGCAGGCGCAGCGCCGGGGCGGCAATCAGGCGGTCGCGGTCGGCCACACCCGCAGGGCGGAGGTCGCCGCCACGGTCCTGCCGGTGGCCTGAGATCATGGCCGGCGGGCTGCGCCGTTGACGCCGCAAGGGCGCTGACACGGGTCAATACTCGATTTCCGCCGGGCAGGCTATCGTATGCGGCCCATCGGCGAGCGGAGTGATCCATGAGCGAGTCCCATCCTGCAGTGCAGCGGTCCTGCCCGTCCTGTGGTGCCGAGATGACGATTGCGCCGGAGCAGCAGGTCGAGGGCCTGCGCCTGCGGTGCATGCATTGCAACGCCGAGGCTGTGGTCACCCAGGAATGGGACGAGGCGCTGGGGCAGAACCACTGGGCGCTGGACGACACCGACGATTTCGCTGAGGAGCCTTGATGGCGCCGGCAGGATCGTCCGGAACCCACTGCACGCGGGGGCGGTGAGATGGACAAGCACGCTTCCGCGCTGCTGCGGCTGACCCGGGCCGGCATCGACACCTACCAGACCCCGGTCATCTTCCTGCGCGCCGACAGTGCGGTGTGCCGGTCGGAGGGGTTCGAGGCGCTGTCGCGGGTCCGGATCCGGCGCAGTCACAAGGAAGTGATCGCCACGCTCAACGTGGTGTCGGCCGACTGGATCGAGGCCGACGAAGCCGCGTTGTCGGAAGTCGCCTGGAAACTGCTCGACGCGCACGAGGGCGACACCGCCGAGCTGTCGCATCCCGAGCCACTGGATTCGCTGTCGTTCCTGCGGGCCAAGGTCTACGGCCAGACGCTGCCCGATCAAGCCATCCGCGCGATCATCGCCGATGTCGCCGCCGGCCGGTATTCGGAGCTGGAGCTGGCGGCGTTCGTGACTGCCTGCGCGGGCGAGCAGCTGAATCAGGACGAAACTGTGGCGCTGACGCGGGCGATGGTCGAGGTCGGCTCGCGCGTCGACTGGGGGCGCCACCCGATTGTCGACAAGCACTGTATCGGCGGGCTGCCGGGCAATCGCACCACGCCGATCGTGGTGGCGATCGTCGCGGCCGCCGGGCTGACCATCCCGAAGACGTCGTCCCGCGCGATCACCTCGCCGGCCGGAACCGCCGACACCATGGAGACCCTGGCGCCGGTCGAGCTGAGTCTCGCGCGGATGCGCAAGGTCGTCGAGCGCGAGAACGGCTGCATCGTCTGGGGCGGGGCGGTGCAGCTGTCGCCGGCCGACGACGTGCTGATCCGGGTGGAGCGCCCGCTCGACTTCGACAGCGCCGGCCAGCTCGTGGCCAGTGTGATGTCCAAGAAGGTCGCCGCGGGTTCGACCCACGTGGTGATCGACCTGCCGGTCGGCCCGACGGCCAAGGTGCGCACACGCGAGGCCGCGCAGCGCCTGGCCGATCGCATGGTCGCGGTCGGGCAGGTGCTGGGGCTGGAGGTGCGGCCGCTGCTCACCGACGGCAGCCAGCCGGTCGGCAACGGCATCGGCCCGGCGCTGGAGGCGCGGGATGTGCTCGCCGTGCTGCAGAACCAGCCGGCCGCGCCGGACGATCTGCGTGAGCGCTCGCTCGAGCTGGCCGGCGCGATCATCGAGCTGGGGACCGGGGCGGACCCTGGCAGCGGGCTGGCGCGGGCCGCGGAGATTCTCGACAGCGGCAGGGCCTGGGCCAAGTTCCAGGCGATCGCCGAGGCACAGGGCGGCTTGCGCGAGCCCCCGGTTTCGCGTTTTCATCGCCCCTGCGTGGCGCCGCAGAGTGGCATCGTCAGCAACATCGACAGCCGCAAGCTGTCGCGGCTGGCGAAATTCGCCGGGGCGCCTCGCGATCCGGCAGCCGGCGTCGACCTGCACGTTCACCTCGGCGAGCGTCTGGTGGCCGGCCAGCCCATGTTCACCTTGCATGCTGATAGCGCAGGCGAAATCGCCTTTGCGCTGGACTATCTTGAGGACCACCCGGAGATCGTGTGTCTGAAGAACGGTTGAATCCGTTGTTGCTGTGCTTCGAGGGACGGTCGCCGTTCGCGAACCGGATGGCGGAACAGGGCGATTTCGAAGAAGTGCCGGTCGGACTGCACCGGTTTCCCGACGGCGAGTCGCTGGTGCGCGTCGACGCGCGCCTCGCCGGACGCCACTGCGTCGTGTTCTGCTCGTTGCGCAGCCCCGACGAGATCCTGTTTCCGCTGTTGTCGGTGGCCTACACCGCGCGCGAACTGGGGGCGCTGTCGGTCGGACTGGTGGCCCCGTATCTGGCCTACATGCGCCAGGACAAGCGTTTTCACAGCGGCGAGGCGGTCTCCGCGCGGCCGTTCGCGCATCTGATCTCGAACCATTTCGACTATCTGGTGACGGTCGATCCGCATCTGCACCGTTATCACCGCCTCGACGCCCTGTATCGGATCCCCGCAACGGTCGTCAGTGCGGTGCCGCTGATGGCCGACTGGATCCGGCGCAACATCGAAAAACCCCTGCTGGTGGGGCCGGACCAGGAGAGCCTGCAGTGGGTGGGCGCGGCGGCCGAGCTGGCCAATGCACCGTTCATCCTGCTCGAGAAGACGCGCCACGGCGACGAGGATGTCGACGTCAAGCTGCCGGAGGTCGCGAACTGGCGCGAGCGCACGCCGGTGCTGATCGACGACATTCTGTCCACCGGCAATACCATGTCGAAGACGGTGCGGGGGCTGATTGCCGAGGGATTCGCCCCGCCGGTGTGCCTCGCGGTGCATGCGGTGTTCGCCGGACAGGCCGAGGCCCTGCTGACCGAGGCCGGCGCGGCGCGCCTGGTCACGGCCAACAGCATCGCGCATCCGACCAATGCGGTCGACCTCTGCGACCCGGTGCTGCACGCGCTGCGCGAGCACCTCAAAACGCGCCGCTGACAGGCCGCGAAAAGACGCCTCCGGAGGGCGTTGACGCAAGTCAATGTTCGCAGAGGGGGGGGCTCCCGACAATGACGCGGGTCCGCATAAGGACCTGACAACTCGGGAGTGCCAATGTCCACAACAACCGCTCCGGCGCCGGTCTACCACGACACCGTGGTACGCCAGTTCGCCGTCATGACGGTCGTATGGGGGATCGTCGGAATGCTGGTCGGCGTCATCATCGCCGCGCAGTTGATGTTTCCGGCGCTGAATTTCGATATCCCCTACCTGACCTTCAGTCGCCTGCGCCCACTGCATACCAATGCGGTGATTTTCGCGTTTGGCGGATCCGCGCTGTTTGCGACCTCGTATTGGGTCGTGCAGCGAACCTCGCAGGTCGGCCTGTTCCTGCCGAAGCTGGCGAGCTTCACGTTCTGGGGATGGCAGGTGGTGATCGTCTCTGCCGCGATCACGCTGCCGTTGGGGATAACCCAGTCGAAGGAGTACGCCGAGCTCGAGTGGCCGATCGATCTGCTGATCGCCGCGGTCTGGGTGGCGTATGCGGTGGTCTTCTTCGGAACCATCGCGGTCCGCAAGGCCAGCCACATCTACGTGGCCAACTGGTTCTACGGCGCCTTCATCATCGCCGTCGCGGTTCTGCACATCGTCAACAGCGCGGCCATTCCGGTCAGCCTGACCAAGTCGTACAGCGCCTATTCGGGCGCGGTCGACGCGATGGTGCAGTGGTGGTACGGGCATAACGCCGTCGGCTTCTTCCTGACCGCGGGCTTCCTCGGCATGATGTACTACTTCGTGCCGAAGCAGGCCGGCCGCCCGATCTACAGCTATCGCCTCTCGGTCGTCCACTTCTGGGCGCTGATCTCGATCTACATGTGGGCCGGTCCGCACCATCTGCACTACACCGCGCTGCCGGACTGGGTGCAGTCGCTGGGCATGGTGTTCTCGCTGATCCTGCTGGCGCCGTCCTGGGGCGGCATGATCAACGGCATCATGACGCTGTCGGGTGCCTGGCATAAGCTGCGCGACGATCCGATCCTGAAGTTCATGATCGTGTCGCTGTCGTTCTACGGCATGTCGACCTTCGAAGGTCCGATGATGTCGATCAAGACGGTCAACGCGCTGTCGCACTACACCGACTGGACGATCGGCCACGTGCACTCCGGTGCGCTGGGCTGGGTCGCGATGATCTCGATCGGTTCGATCTACGTGCTGATTCCGCGCCTGTGGAACAAGCCGCAGATGTACAGCATCCCGGCGATCAACCTGCATTTCTGGCTGTCGACGATCGGCACCGTGCTGTACATCACCGCGATGTGGATCGCCGGTGTGATGCAGGGCCTGATGTGGCGCGCAGTCGAGGACGACGGCACGCTGACCTACAGCTTCATTGAAAGCCTGAAAGCGACCTATCCGTACTACGGCGTGCGTTTGTTCGGTGGTGTGGTGTTCCTCAGCGGCATGCTGGTCATGGCGTGGAACGTCTGGAAAACCATCGCCACGCCGACACCGCAGTCGGTGGCGAACACAGCGGAGGCTTCGGCATGAATCACGAACTTGTCGAAAAAAACGTCGGCTGGCTGGGCATCCTGATCGTCGTCGCGATCGCCTTCGGCGGTCTGGTCGAGATCGTCCCGCTGATGTTCCAGAAGGCCGCGACCGAGCCGGCACCGGGATTGCAGATGCGCACGCCGCTGCAGGTGGCCGGCCGCGATGTCTTCGTCCGCGAGGGCTGCTACAACTGCCATTCGCAGATGGTCCGTGGCCTGCACGAAGAGGTGCTCCGCTACGGTCCGCGCTCCACCGCCGGTGAGTCGGTCTGGGATCATCCGTTCCAGTGGGGTTCCAAGCGTACCGGTCCGGATCTGGCCCGTGTCGGTGGCCGCTACAGCGACGACTGGCACCGGATCCACCTGCTGAATCCGCGTGACGTCGTGCCGGAGTCGAACATGCCCGGTTATCCGTGGCTGGCCGAACAGGCGGTCGACGGCGAAGAGGTGCAGGCGATGATGCGGGCACTGAAAATCGTCGGCGTGCCGTTCCCGGAGGATGAGATCGCCGGGGCGCCGCAGGCCGTGGCCGGCAAGACCAAGATGGATGCGCTGATCGCGTTCCTGCAGTCGCTGAAGGTACCGCAGGCGCCGGCACAGGCCGCCACCGAGGCGCCGGCAGCGCCGGGAGGTGCCTAATGATCAGCGGCATCATTACGGCAGTGCTGATGATCGCGTTCCTGTGCATCACCTACTGGGCGTATTCGGCGCGCAACCGCCACCGCTTCGACGACGCGGCGCAGATGCCGCTGCGTGACGAGGATACGGCGGTGCAGGCCGGGGAGGGACGCGCATGAACGTCCTGCTCGAGTACTGGCACTGGTTCGTCGCGAGCGCGACGGTGATGACCCTGCTGGGATACGGATGGTTGGTTGCCGAGGCCGGGGACGATGTGTTCGTCCATGCCTACGGCAAGCGCGCCAAGGAGACACGTCGATGAGCGCCTTCTGGAGTTGGTTTGTCATCGCCATCACGGTGATGTCAATGATCGGGGCCCTGTGGCTGCTGTTCTCGAACGCCAAGGGAAAGATGACCACCGAGGACACGGGACACGTCTGGGACGGTGACCTGCGCGAGTACAACAATCCGTTGCCGCGCTGGTGGCTGAATCTGTTCGTGCTCACGGTGGTCTTCGCGGTGGTCTACCTCGCGGTGTACCCGGGGTTGGGCAACTTCGGCGGGCAGTTCGGCTGGACCTCCGACAAGCAGTTGCAGGAACGTCTGGAGAAGGTCGAGGCCAAGCGTGAGGCGATCTTCGCCCAGTTCGGCGACCAGGGCCCGGCGGAGCTGTCGAAGAATCCGGCGGCGCTGTCGCTGGGCAAGGACGTGTTCCTGAACAACTGCGCCGGTTGCCATGGTGCGGATGCCAAGGGCGCGATCGGGTTTCCCAACCTGACCGACAACGACTGGCTGTACGGCGGTTCGCCGGAGACGATCGTCGCGTCGATCACCAACGGCCGGACCGGCATCATGCCGCCGCTGGGCGCGACGATGGACAAGGACACGCTCGAGGCGCTGGTCAAGACCGTGGCGCACTGGGGCGATCCATCGCTTGATCCGGCGGTCCGCGAAAAGGGCATGGCGCAGTTCAACACCACGTGCATGGCCTGCCATGGCCCGGACGGCAAGGGCAACCCGATGCTGGGCGCGCCGAACCTGACGGACAACGTCTGGCTGTACGGCGGGACCACCGATCGCATCCGGCAGACGCTCGTCAACGGCCGCCAGGGCAAGATGCCCGCGCACCAGCCGCTGCTGAGCAAGGATGAGATCAAGGTCGTCGCGGCCTACGTCTACAGCCTCTCGCACTAACGATAAGGGTTCATCCATGTCAGAACTCGACCCGCATCCGGAAGAGGCCGCCGCAATCCTGCGAGCGGCCCGAGAGCGGGCACTGGGCGCACGGCCAGGGCTACGCCTGCTGGCAATCACCGCATGGTCCTCGTTTCTCGGGGCGGTGGTGTTGCTGGCGGCGTGGCTGCTGGCGCTACCTGGCGATGGCGAGACGATCGAATTCGAGAATCTCGCCCTCGTCTTCGTGGTGTTGTGGGCCCTTGCCGCGATCCCGGCGCTGTCCGCCGCACTGTTGGCACAACCTTCTCCCGGTGCATTCGATCCACCCCATCAACGTTGACTGAGGCGCGCGTCGTCTCAAGCAACGAAACCTCGGCAGGCGCATGAGCAATCAAGAACAGTCGGTTTCGTTCTACCAGTCCGCGGAAAAGATCTACGCGCGGGACGTCAAGGGGCGTTATGCCCGTATGCGCGTGATCGCGGTATACGCGTTGCTGGGCCTTTACTACGTCACTCCATGGCTGACCTGGAACGGTCATCCGCTGGTGCTGTTTGATCTGCCGCACCGGCGCTTTCACGTGCTCGGGCTGACGCTGGTCCCGCAGGATTTCTACCTGCTGACCGCGATGCTGATGATGGCCGCGTTCACGCTTTTCTTCTTCACCACCCTGGCGGGACGACTGTGGTGCGGGTTTGCCTGTCCGCAGACCGTCTGGACCGAGGCGTTCATGTGGATCGAGCGCTGGACCGAGGGTGACCGCTACGCCCGCATGAAACTCGATCGCGGGTCCTGGACCTCGGAGAAGGTCCTGCGCAAGGGTGCCAAGCACCTGCTGTGGGCGGTGTTCGCCCTCTACACCGGCCTGACCTTCGTTTCCTTCTTTGTGCCGGCACGGGAGCTGTTCCCGGCGGCATTCCATTTCCAGCTGAGCGGCTGGGCGCTGTTCTGGTCGGTGTTCTACGGCTTCGCGACCTGGGGCAACGCCGGGTTCCTGCGGGAGCAGGTCTGCAAGTACATGTGCCCGTACGCGCGCTTCCAGTCGGCGATGTTCGACAAGGACACCCTGATCATCGCCTACGACGAGCAGCGCGGAGAACCGCGCAAGAGCGTCGCCAAGAAGGCCGGCAAGACCGCGGGTGACTGCATCGACTGTTCCATCTGCGTGCAGGTCTGCCCGACCGGCATCGACATCCGCAACGGCCTGCAATACGAGTGCATCGCCTGCGCCGCCTGTGTCGACGCCTGCAACGATGTGATGGACTCGGTCGGCAAGCCGCGCGGCCTGATCCATTACACCAGCCAGCGGCACGACACCGAAGGCAAGTTCCACATCTTCCGTCCGCGCGCGATCGGCTACGGCATCATCTGGATGCTGGTCGTCACCGGCTTCGCGGTCCTGGTGCTGCTGCGCAGTCCGATCAACTTCGACGTCGTGCGCGATCGCAAGCAGCTGTACCGCGAACTTGCGGACGGCCGGGTCGAGAACGTTTATGCGGTCAAGCTGTCGAACAAGGACGCGCTGGCGCATCGTTACGTTCTGAATGCGAGCTTCGTCGGAGAGCATGGCGAGGATGCCGAGGTCGAGCTCGATCCGTCGGAATTCGAGGTCGGTGGCGGCGAGCACGTGTCGGTGACGGTGACCGCACGTGCCGAGGATCCGCATGGGGGCGTTTCGAAGCTGCGCTTCGTGGTACAGGCTACCGATGCGGAGAAGCACCACGATGACCATGTCGCGACCTTCCTCGCGCCTGCCTCAGTCGACTAGGGACCCCTGCCGATGAACCCGACATCCTCGACCCCCTCCCGCAAGCGCAAGCCTGTCATCGAACTGCTGCTGCTGATCGGACTGCCGCTGGCGGTACTGGTGGCCGGTGCGGTGACCACGATGCTGGCGACTTCGCACGGATTCACGCCGATGCCGGACGCGCCGAAAATCATCAACCCGCGCTGATCATGGGGGCGCAGCATACCGAGCCGGAAGGGCGTCGATGAGCGCGATCGACTGGACGGTCTATGACCGGCCGGAGCTGCGGGATACGGTCAGCACCGATGTCGGCGGTGGCCGCCGCGAGGTTCTGATCGGCGCTGACGGCATGCATTGCGCCGCCTGTGTCGGCCGGATCGAGAAGCTGCTGGCCGACGTCACCCCGGATCCGCGCATCAGCCTGACCAGCCGAACGGTCGAGTTTCGCTTCGATCCCGAGCAAGCGCCGTTGTCGGAAGTGCTACGGCGGCTCGACCGCGCCGGGTTCAAGCCGCAGGTGCTGGCCCAGGATGGAGGCCTGCAGGGACAGACCGCCGAACGCCGCGACGCGCTCGCGCGGATCGGTGTTGCCGTGATCTGCGCGATGCAGGTGATGATGCTCGCATGGCCGAGCTATACCGACGGTGGCGTCATCGATCCCGGCATCGACCAGTTGCTGCGCTGGGCCCAGCTCGTCGTCGCGACGCCTGGCGTGTTCTATGCCGGCTGGCCGTTCCTGCGTGGCGCCTGGCTGGCGATACGGGGGCGCAGCCTGAACATGGACGTGCCGGTGGCGTTGTCGATCAGCATCGCCTACGTCGCGTCGCTGGTGCGGACGGTCCTCGGCGGCGGCGAGATCTACTTCGATACCGCGACGATGTTCGTGATGTTCCTGCTCATCGGGCGTTTCGTCGAGAGCCGCACCCGCGCCCAGGCCGGCGAGCGGCTGCGTCTGCTGGCGGGGCGCCGCAAGCTCACCGCGCAGCGCGAAACGCCGGACGGCACGCTCGAGACCGTGCCGCTGAGTGTGCTGGCGGTCGGAGACCGCCTGATCGTCGGCCCCGGCGAGTCGGTCCCGGTCGACGGTGAACTGCTCGACACCGCGGCCGAACTCGACGAGGCGCTGCTCACCGGCGAGTCCCGCGCGGTGTTGCACCGCAGCGGCGATGCCCTGCTCGCGGGCAGTGTCAATCTCGGCCAGCAACCGTTCGCGCTGCGCGCCCGCAGTGTCGGCGCGTCGACGTGGCTGGCCCAGATCACACAGCTGCTGCAGCGGGCGCAGACGCAGCGCCCCCGCTTCCAGATCCTCGCCGACCGCTTGGCCGGATGGTTCATCTTCGTCGTGCTGCTGCTCGCGGCCGGCGGGGCGGCGTTGTGGTGGCATGCCGGAGCCGACCACGCCCTGTCGGTCGCGCTCGCGGTGCTGGTCGCCAGCTGTCCGTGCGCGCTGTCTCTGGCCGTGCCCGCCGCGATCGCCGCTGCCGCGTCGCGCCTCGCGCGGCTCGGCGTGCTGGCCGCGAACCCGGCGGCGTTGTCGCGCCTGTCCCGGGTCGACACGGTCCTGTTCGACAAGACCGGGACGTTGACCCGGTCCGACCTGACCATCAGCGGTGTGGAATGCCTGGACGCGCGTGACGAGGCCGAATGTCTGGCGCTGGCGGCGGCGCTCGAACGGGGACTGACCCATCCGATCGCACGGGCCTTCGCAAACGCGCCGAGCCGCAAGATCGCGCTCGATCAGCGTCAGGTCCCGGGGCAGGGCGTCAGCGGCACTATCGACGGCGCCGTTTATTCGATCGGGGCCGCGGATGCGGCGGCCGACGCCGGGATCGAGACGGTGGTGCTGCTGCGGCAGGGCGAGACGGCGCTGGCGCGGTTCACGCTGGCCACCGTGCCCCGGCCCGAGGCGGCGCAGACGCTGACGCAATTCGTCGGGGCCGGGATCGCGGTGGAGCTGCTGACCGGCGACAGCGATGCCGCAGCGCTGGCGCTGGCCCGGCAACTTGGCATCGACGAGGTGCGGGCGCGCCAGACGCCCGAACAGAAACTGGAGCGTCTGCGCGAACTGCAGGCACAGGGGCGCACGGTGCTCGCGGTCGGCGACGGGATCAACGATGCGCCGTTCCTGGCGGCGGCCGACGTATCGGTGGCGATGCCGCAGGGCGCCGCGCTGACGCAGACCCGCGCCGATCTGCTGCTGATCGGCGATTCGCTGGCGGCGTTGCCGCCGGCGCGGGCAGTGGCACGGCTGGCCGACCGTCGGGTGCGGCAGAACATTGCCTGGGCGATCGGCTACAACCTCTCGGTGCTGCCGCTGGCGATGGCCGGTGTGCTGCTGCCGTGGATGGCGGCCCTGGGCATGTCGCTGTCGTCGCTGCTGGTCGTGGCCAACGCCCTGCGCCTGCGCGCCGCGATGCCACCGGACACGGCGCCCGAGCCGCGACCGCCGCTGGCCGAGGCCTGCTGAACGAGGATCCGACATGGAAATTCTTTACGTCCTGATTCCCCTCGGAATCGTTCTGGTCGGCGTCGCCGCGGGCGTGCTGATCTGGGCGGTGAAGTCCGGGCAGTACGACAATCTCGAGGCGATCGGGCGGCGCATGCCCGACGACGAACCCTGACAGCGCGTCGATAGAACGGGGATTCCGGCTGGAACGGTGGGGGCGCACCGGGCTGTCGCGGAGGCTGGTTGATGCAGATCAATGGCGTCCGGTCGGCGCGGCCTCAGACTTGCGGGCGAAGACTATAAGAGGGCGCAAATGAGCAATCAGAAGGAACTGTTGACGCTGTTGCGGGCACGGCGCGAAGAGTTGGCCGAGCGGGTCAGCCGGATTCACCGCGACCGGACGCGGGAGGACGGCCCGGTTCAGCAGGATTTCGCCGAGCAGGCGCAGGAGCGCGAGAACGACGAGGTACTCGATCGCCTGGAGCCCGTCGCGGAGGCGGAGCTGGCCCAGTTCGATCGCGCCATCGCGCGCGCCGAGGCCGGCGAATATGGTGTCTGCGAGATCTGTGGCGAGGGCATCGACGCGCGGCGTCTGGCGCTGCTGCCGCAGGCGACCACGTGCGCGAGTTGCGCCAGCCGTGCGGAACAGTCCAGGCCGGCGTGAGTGACGGACGATGAACTACGAACGAGTCGGTGACGTCCTCAATTTCATCCGCGAGTTCCACAAGCGCGCCGAGCGTCTGTTCGAGGCGGCATCCGAGCAGGCCGCGCAGGGCAAGCTGCGGATGCTGCTCGAGTGGCTGGCGGAACGCGAGGCACGGTTCGCCGAGGCCATCGAGACCTTCGAGAAGGCGCCCGAGAATTCGGTGCTGATCCAGGAGTGGCTGCAGTACCTGCCGGAGCTGGACGCACTGGAGCTGGATCTGCCGAAGATCGGTGCCGAGATGTCGGTCGACGATGCGATGGCGTTGGCGATCGCATTCGACAACTATCTGGTCAGGCTGCTCGACGCGGTCACCGCCACCTGCCACGGCCGCGAGGTCTGCGAGTTGTTCGAGCAGATGCTCGAACAGGAGCGCGGAGAAGGGCGTGCTCTGGCGCGCAATCTGGCCGAGTTCCAGGACATCTGAGCCGCAGGTGATCGAACTCACGCTTCCCGCGCTGTTCACCGCCGGTCTTGCCGCCAGCCCGCACTGCGGGCTGATGTGCGGAGCGTTTCAGGTGGCGCAGCTGCAGTCGCGTGCCGACCTGCCGCTGCCGCGGGCCCTGGTGACCCTGCATGCCGGGCGCGTCGCCGGATACGCGGCGCTGGGCGGAATCGCCGGGGCGATGGGACAGTGGTTGCTGCATGATCTGCCGTCCGCCGATTGGGGGCGCTGGATCCAGCTTGCCGCGGCGGCGTTGTTGGTGAGCGTCGGCATCATCCAGCTGCGGCGGACGCCGCGCCGGAGTCCGTCAGGGTGCCACGCGCCGCGGCACGCCATCGGCTTGCGGAACGTTCCGCCGTCGCTGCGGCTGTTCGTCCAGGGGGTGTTGTGGGCGGGCATGCCCTGCGGCGTGCTGTATTCGGTTTTCGGGCTGGCGGCGTTGTCGGGCAGCGCGGGTTTCGGGGCGCTGCTGCTCGCGGCATTCGGCCTGGGATCGGTGCCCTTGCTCGGTGGCAGCGGTGCGTTGGTGGCACATGCGGGCAGCCTGCAGCAGCTGCGACGCGCGGGTGCGCTGGTATTGGTGGCCATGGGGATGGTCAGTGCGGTGGTTGCGGTATGGCATCCGTCGGCGATGACGGCGTGGTGCCAGCTGTATTGAATGATGGTGGAGAGCCCATAAATGCCTTTTGGCTACGATCAGACCGATTCGACGAAGCTCAAGACGCTGCGTCTGGTCTGTCCGCATTGCGATGTCGTCAATGACGTCGAACGAGAGCGGCCGCTGGAATCGGCGGTCTGCATGCATTGCGCGCAACCGATGTTCTTCGGGCGCCCGGCCGTGCTGCACGGGGGCAACTTCCATGCGCAGATCGAGCAGTCCGATCTGCCGGTCCTGGTCGACTTCTGGGCGACCTGGTGCGGCCCCTGTCACGCGATGGCGCCGGTGTACGAGCGCGCCTGTGCCCATATGGAGCCGAGGCTGCGCTTCGCCAAGCTGGAAACCGACGCCAATGCCTCGATCACCTCTAACCTGGGCATTCGCAGCATCCCGACGCTGGTGCTGTTCCATCAGGGCAGGGAACGTGCACGGATCAGTGGCGCGATGAGCCTGACCGGACTGATGGACTGGGTTCAGCGCCAGCTCGCCGCGATCGCGCCTGGCCGCAAGGGCTGATCGGGGGGCATCGGCCCGGATCGGTCGACACGCCGCCGACCAGGGATGCGAGAATGACGGCGCCGCAACAGCGTTGCGGCCCGCGAGTCCACGGACGCTTTTCCTGGAGGCACGATGAAACCCAACGGGATCATTCCCGAGCCCTTGTCGCATGAGCAGGTCGTTGTGGCCGAGTCGCCCGCGGGCACCTACGCGCAGCATGTGCGCATGGGGCCTCACCTGATCTCGTCCGACGAGCCCGAGGCACTTGGCGGCAACGACACCGGCGCCAATCCGTATGAGCTGTTGCTCGCCGCACTGGGCAGTTGCACCAGCATGACGCTGCGGATGTACGCCAATCTCAAGAAGATCCCGCTGGAGCGGGTCAGCGTGGCGCTCAGTCATCGCAAGATCCACGCTGAGGAATGCGCGAACTGCGAGACCAGGACCGGCTCGATCGAGGAGATCGAGCGGGTGATCACGCTCGAGGGCGAGTTGACCACGGAGCAGCGCGAGCGCCTGCTCGAGATCGCCAACAAATGTCCGGTGCATCGCATCCTGACCTCGGAGGTCAGCATCCTCAGTCGCTTGTCGGAGTAGGGGGGCGCGGCGCCCGCGGCCTATGGGGCCAGGCGCCGGGCGTAGATGTCCCGTGCGCCGTCGTCGGCGCGATCGAAACTTTGCCAGACCGCCAGCACCTCGCCGCCCGGCAGGGCCGCCACCTGGGGGACCAGTTCGGTGTCCGGCAGGGTGCGGGTGTCGATGCGCAGCGGTGGTCCCAGCGGAATGCCCGTGGTCGAATAGCGCCGGGCGCCAATTCCAGCGCCCTGGGCGGCGATCAGCAGGCTGCCATCGCTCAGCGCGGTAACCGAAGCGTCACGCTGCAGCCCTGCGTCACCGACCGTGAATGCGTCCGCATATGGCTTGCCGCGCCCGTCGTAGGCACGTGCCGCGACGCCAGCGGGACGCAGACTGTTCGCGTCACGGCGGTGCCAGGCGACGGCGAAGCCGCCACCGGGCAGCGCGGTGATCGCGGGACGGTCGGTGACGACGTCGGATCCGGCCGGGTCGACGCGTTGCGGCAGCAGGTCGCGTGCGCGACCGTCCAGGGTATAGCGGCGGGCGTAGACGCCGGTGCCGAGTTCGATATCGCCGAAGATCAGCCCGCCGGGAGCGTCGTCGTGCACCACCACCACGAAGCCGTCGGCGGGGTCGTCGCCAACCGCCAGGGCGGGGCGGCGGATGTTCTTGAGCAGCGAGCGGCCGAGTGTTTTCTGCTCGCCGACCGGGGTGCCGTTGAGATCGAAACGCTGGTAGACGAGCGACGAAACCTTGCGGCTGCCGATGACTGCCGGAATCGTTTCGGTCCACACCGCCAGCAGATCCCCCGTGGCGTCCAGCGCGATGGCCATGCGCGGGGCGACGTCGCGGCCGGAGTCGTTGATGCGGAAAGGGGCGCCCAGTGTGCCGCCGTCCGCGGCATAGCGGCGGGCACGCAGGTCGATCCCGGGACCGGACTGCGCGTTGCTGGCCCAGGCGATGGCGAAGCCGCCGTCGGCGCCGACCGCGACATTCGGGCCGAACTGGTGATTGGTGGTTTCCGGGTTGACGCGGAATTCGGTGCCCACCGGACTGCCGTCGGCGGCGTAGCGCTGCGCGTAGACGCCGCTGAGGCTGCCGTCCTGGCCGGCGCTTTCCCAGGCGACGACGCAGTTGCCGGCCCGGTTGCAGGCCAGCACCGGATTCTGCTGGTCGTGCTCGAGATGGCTGTTGACCCGCTGCTCCGCTGCGGGTGCGAGGGGGATGCTGGCCGGCGCGCCTTGCGCCGGACACACGGCCAGCAGCGACACCAGCGCGAGGTGGCGGGCGGTCCGCCGTCCAAGGGGAAATACACTGAGTCGGGTCATGCCTGAAGCTCCCCTGAGCGGTGTTTTCGGATGAAGGCACTGTCCGCTGTTGCGGACGTCATCGCTCGAAGCGCTGGAAGAACGCCCACATCAGCGCGGTGGCGCTGACGTCCTGACTGGTGACGCCGAGACTGGGCGAGAAGTCGACGGTGCCGGGCCAGGTGTGTCCGCCGCCAAACACCGTATAGAGTTCGACCGCGTCGCCCTGGCTGCAGCCGCTGTAGCGCCGGAGCCGGACGACCGTCCCGTCCTCCTCGCGGTCCTCGAGGGACGTATCCGCGTAGCCCGTGCAGGCATTGAGCCCGGCCCAGAAGGCGGCCGTGTCCTCGACCGGATTGAGCAGCAGGTTGCCGTCGTAGTGGGTCAGGCCGTCTTCGGTGCCGTTGATCATCAGCATCGGCGTGGCGATTTCCGGGGTGCACAGCGGCATGTCCGCGTGATACAGCGAAGCGCCGACCGCGGCGCCGGCCGCGATCAGATCGGGGCGCCGGCACGCGAACAGTTCGGTCATGAAGGCGCCGCCGGAATAGCCGCCCATGTAGACCCGGTGGGGATCAACGCCGTGCTGCGTGACCGCCCGGCCGATCAGATCGGTCAGGAAACGCACGTCGTTGACGTACTTGAGATAGGTGGTGCTGGCGTTCCACTTGCCGCTGAGTGCGCGCGGCAGGATGGCCCAGACGCCGCTGTCGCGGACCAGGCGCGCCACGCCGCTGAGGTCGGCCATCGGCGCCGGCAGGCCGTTGAGGTAGTGCAGCAGGATGATGGCCGGGGGCGGTTGTTCGGGGTCGGCGCTGCTGGGATACAGATACAGCACTTCCCGTTCGCGACCGTCCACGCGGAACCGCTCGGTGAACGAGGAAACGCCTTCGACTGCGGCGATATCGTGCGCCCATGCTCCGATTGGCGCGCTCCAAACCATGGCCAGCAGCAGGCCGATCCAGCTCCGATTGCGCATGTCATCCCTGAGTCGCCCGAAACGTCGCTCGACGATACCGGCTGTGACGCCCGCTGCGGACGCTGGAGCGTCAGACTCGGGATGACAGGGACGTCAGAAAATCACTCAATCTGGAATCGCCCGCATCTCCGGTGTCGCCGCGCGGGGGGGCAGCCTCACAGTGCTCGGCGGAACTGGACGATGCGCCAGGTTTCCTCGAATCCGGCCTTGCGCCAGTAGTCCTGGGCCTCGGAGTCGTCGAGTTCGGCGTCGGTCGCCATTTCGCTGCAGCCGGCCTGGCGGAACCATGCGACGGCGTGCGCGACCAGATCGCCGCCGATGCCCATGCCCCTGGCGTCGGGCGTCACATACAGGCCTTCGATGTAGCCGATCGGTCCGGCATCGCAGCCGTCGACGATGTTGCGCAGGGATGCCTCGATGAAGCCGACCAGCCGCCGCTGCGCGTCGAGCGCGGCAAAGCAGCGCTGATCCGGAGCGGCGTGGATCGTCGCCATCTCCCGCTCGTGGGCCTCGTCATCCAGGCCGCTGTAGAGCGCGTTGCGCAGCGCCTTCCATGCGGCGAACTGGTCCGGCCCCAGCGATTGCACGTGCCAGACGGATTCCATGGGGCCTAGCTTAGTCCTGTCGCGACCGCAGGACGAGTGCCGGTCCGGTCGGGTTCACCGTGCGAACAGCGCGAGGCCGACCAGCAGTCCGAGCAGGGCGCCGCCAAAGCCGCGTCCGACCTGCATCGCGGCATGGCGGTCGGCGATCACGGCGACGGTACCGAGCTTGAATGCGAGGTTGGAGATGTAGGCGGTCGCGATCGCGATGACCGCGGTGACGGTGTCGATCTGCGCGTCCGACTGCAGCCGCAGCGCGGAAAGGCTGATGGCGTCGACATCGGTGAGCCCGGATACCACCGCCACCGCGTAGATGCCGGAGTCGCCGATCCACTGCTGGACCCAGGCCGAGACCAGCAGCACCAGCGAGAACAGCACGGCGAATCCCAGCGCGGAACCCAGCTCGGCCGGATTGCGGACGTCGAGCTTGACGTCCATCGGCTGTGCCGGGAGCTTGCGCCAGTTCAGGTAGGGCACGATCAGGCCGGCGCCGAGCGCGCAGCCGAGCACCGGCAGCAGGGTCGGCAGCGTCTGCGGAGCGGCGGCGGTGGCCAGGATGCCGAGGCGCACCAGCACGGTCAGGTTGGCCAGCTGGATGATCAGGGCCGCGGCCGGGACCGGGATCGAAGCCGACCGGATGTGACGCGCGAACGCCAGCGTCGTCGCGGTGCTCGACGCGACACCGCCGAGCACGCCCAGCGCAATCACTGCATGATCGTCCTCCAGCCACTTGAGCGCCATGTAGCCGACCAGGCTCAGGCCGGAGATCAGCACGACCAGGATTCCCATACGGAACGGATTGATGACTTCCAAGGGGCCGTAGCCGTGGTCCGGCAGCATCGGCAGCAGCATGAACGCGATCGCCGCAAACTGCAGGAACGAGCGCATCTCCTTGCGCGAGATCCGGTGCGAGAACCCGTGCAGCTCCGGTTTGAAATAGAGCAGCAGGGTCGTGATCACCGCCAGCATCACGACCAGTTCGGTGTGGCCGTACCACAGCAGCGCACCGAGCAGATGGCATAGGATCAGCGCCACCACCGTGGTGATGCCGGGATCGTTGGCGCGTCGCGGATCGCGCAGGTAACTGACGATCGCCACCGCGATCACGGTCAGCAGGGACGCGGCGATCAGCCAGGGAGCGCCGGCCCGGTCCGCGAGGAGCGCCGACGTCGTGCCGATCAGGGCGACCAGAGAGAATGTGCGCAGCCCCGCGGCCTGCGCATTGGAGCGTTCGCGCTCGAGGCCGATCAGCAGGCCGACCCCGAGACTGATCAGGTAGCAGCGAAGGAGCGCGTAGTCAGCCATGGCGGCAGGTGGCGGGTGGGTTTGGGGTGGATGACCACGCGGACGCATCCGGGGTCGTCCGGATGGCGTTGCCGCACGAAGCCGAGCCGTTGCGCGAGCCCGAGCATGTTGTTGTTCTCCAGCAGCACGTCGCCGTAGACGCTGGCGGCCTTGCGCGCCGCCGCATAGTCGAGGATGTCCTCCATCAGCTGCCGGCCGAGGCGCTGGCCGACGTAGTCGTGGTGGATCAGTACGGCGAACTCGGCCTCCTGCATGTCCGGATCGAAGACCAGCGTCGACAGGCCCATCACGGTGTCGTCGTCGTCCTCCGGGACCGCGACGAAGGTCATCTCGCGGTCGTAGTCGATCTGCGTCATGCGTGCCGCCATCGCGTGGGTGAACTGGCGGATGTAGCGGAAGAAGCGCAGGCGGATCTCCTCGGGGTCGAGCAGCGTCAGCATCCGGATCAGGGCGGGTTCGTCGGTCGGATGGATCACCCGGATCCGGTACGGGCGGCCGTTGCGCAGCGTCGCGCCATGCGTCAGCTCGGCCGGGTACGGCGCCATCGCCAGACGGTCGCGTTCCGGCAGTGCGACCGAGTCGATCTGGATGCGGGCCGAGCCGACTTCGGCGATGCCGTCGCTCGGCACCAGGCGGATGTCGACGTCACTCAGCAGGGGCTGTTCCACGGCGAGCTGGGCGAGCCGGGCGTAGGCGGTGGCGTAGTCGCGGACGCGCAGGCCCGGCGGGGCCTCGTTGCGCGCGCCGAGTCCGGCCTCGCGCAGCTTGATCTCGGCGAGCACGTCGTCGACCGGCGGCAGTGCATGGACCGTCGGCGCCGCCGCGGAGGCGGGGTCGAGGCGCGTCTCCATGACCATGCCGAGTTCGGGATGGCGGCGCAGGCGCACCCGCAGGCCGCGGCCTTCCGCGCCCATCCAAGCCGCTGGTTCGAGCCCGTACGCGGCGAGCAGGTCCTTGGCTTCCTCGGCCATCAGCAGGCGCGGTCCGCCGTGCTTGGGCGGCGTCAGTTCCGGAGGCTTGCCACCCGAATGCACGATCGGATCCAGGGTCGGGGTCTGCATCAGCAGTTCCTGGGTATGCCGGTGCTCGCGCCGGTAGCGCAGGGCGCGGGCGGCGGCCTCGACCGAGTTGAACGAGGCGATCCGGGCCTCGGCGCAGATCCGGACGGCCGGCGCGGCGCGGGCCTGCCCGAGAAAGACCACGACGAGGCGCTCGCGCAGGCCCGACGCGACGATCTTGCGGGCGAGGTCGCGGTCGTCGAATCCGGGCGTCGGACTGCGCACGAACAGCACGGTGTCGACTTCCGAGGTTCCGAGCGCAACCTTGAGCGCGGCGACGGTGGCGTCGTCGTCGGCGAGGCCGAGGTCGATCATGTCGGCGCTCAGGCGCGCGCCGGGGACTTCCTGGCTGATGCGGTCGGCGGTGCCGTCACCGGGCGCCGACGGAATCAGGCCCTCGCGCAGCAGCGATGCCCGCGCCAGCTGGCAGATGCCGCTGCCGGTGCCGATGACCGCGATGCGGCCGGTCGCGGCTTCGCCGACACGGTCCAGCGCCGCGAGCGAGGAGAACAGGGCGGTGACGCGGTCGACCTCGACCAGGCCGGCGCGTTTGAACGCCGCCGACAGGACCGGGTCCTGGGGGCCGCCGTCGCGCGACGGGGTCTGCAGCACGACCACTGGCTTGGAGCGCGCGCAGGCGCGGGCGGCGGACATGAACTTGCGGGCGCTGGGGACGCGCGACAGTTGCAGCACCACGGCGCGGGTGCCCGGATCGAGTGCGGCATAGTCGAGCAGGTCGCCGACGTCGACGTCGGCCTCGGCGCCGGTGACCGCGACCCAGGAGAAGCCGAGCGCGTGCCCGGCGGCCCAGTCGAGTGCCGCGCCGGCGATCGAGCGCGACTGTGCGATCAGGGCCGTGGTGCCGGCTCCGGGCAGGGCCCACGAGGATGCGCCGAGGCCGTGGGCATGGGTGACGCCGGACGTCTTCGGTCCGAGGACCCGCATGGTGTACTTGCGGCCCGCCATCAGCACGGTCGACGGCACCGGCTCATCGGACATCCACAGCAGTGCCCGGCAGCCGCGGTCGGCGAGGCGCCGGATCAGCGACGGGTTCACCAGCGCCGGATCGAGGACGACGGCCAGCTGGCTGTCGGAGACCTGGCTCGGCCGCTTGACGCATTCCCAGCCGTCGCGTTCGCCATGCAGCATGCAGCGGCGTTCGACCGGCAGGGTGTCCAGGTGTTCGATCAGGGTCTGGGCCGGGAGGTCCTGCGGTTCGCCGACGACGACGATGCCCGAGGGCCGGAACAGGACTTCGAGGTGGCGGATGCTCATGTTGTTATTGGCGAATTCCGGCAGAAGCGCCCGGCGGGGCGGGTCACAGCGGCATCATCTCGCCGCCGAGGAAGGGCGTCAGGAATTCCTCGACGCCGCGACTCAGCGCGGTCAGGTCGTAGCCCCCTTCCAGTGTCGCGACCACGCGGTTCTGGGCGCTGCTGGCGGCCAGCTCGTGGATCAGGGTGCCGAGCCAGCGGTAATCCTCGTGGGTCAGCCGCAGGTCGCCCATCGGGTCGGCGGCGTGCGCGTCGAAACCGGCCGAGATCAGGTACATCTCGGGACCGGTGCGTTCGAGCACCGGCAGCCATTCGTTGATGACCGCGGCGCGAAAACCTTCGCTGCCGGTGAACGGCTTGAGCGGGACGTCGACGAGGTTCATCGCCTCCGGTGCGCCGGTCCAGTACGGGTACAGCGGGTGCTGGTAGGTCGACAGCAGCAGCACCTGTGCGTTGTTGCGGAAGATGTCGGCGGTGCCATTGCCGTAGTGCAGGTCGAAGTCGATCACCGCGATGTGACGCAGGCCGTAGGTCAGCGCATGTGCGGCGGCGACGGCGACATTGTTGAAGAAGCAGAAGCCCATCGCCTTGTCGCGTTCCGCATGGTGGCCGGGCGGACGCACGGCGCAGAACGCCATGCCGGCCTTGCCCTCCATGACCAGATCGACGCCGAGCACGCCGGCGCCCGCGGCGCGCAGCGCGGCGTCGGCGGTATAGCGGTTGTAGGCGGTGTCGCTGTCGACGACGACCCGGACATCGCCGATCTTGCGATGACTCAGGACATGATCGACGTGGGCTTCGGAATGGGCGCGCAGGAGTTGCTCGCGGGTCGCCTCGGGGGCCTCGTAGCGGGTCATGAAATCGGCCTGGCCGACGGCGATCATGCGGTCCTCGATGGCCGACAGGCGCAGCGGCGATTCGGGATGATCCTCGTCGATCTGGTGCAGCCGGCAGGTCGGGTGGGTGATCCAGGCAACGGGGAGACTCGCACGCATCACTGATCCTCTTGTTCTATTCGCATCCGCGTTCCGCCCGGCGTCCGGCCGACTCGCGGGAGGCTCGACGGACCCGCAGTGTCTCATCCGTGCCGGATTCCGCTCATTGACCCGCATCATCCCCGATGCGATTGACCCGCATCAATGTCGAGGCCCGGCCTGGCGCGCTGAAATTACCGTGCCCTGTGGGCCTGAGGTCTGGAATGAGGAGGACACCCATGCAACCTGTACTTTGGAATCCGTTTCGGGATCTGGACGATGTCTTTCAATCGCTGCGCCGGGGGATCGGCAGGGGGCTGCCGGTCGAAGGCGGTGGGGCGATGGCGCAATGGGCGCCCGCGGTCGATATCTCGGAGAAGGAAGGCGAATATCTGATCAAGGGCGAATTGCCCGGGGTGAAGCGGGAAGACGTCGACATCAGCGTCCAGAACGGGGTGCTGACCCTGTCCGGCGAGCGTCGTTTCGAGAAGGAGGACAAGGACGAGAAACACCACCGGATCGAGCGCAGCTTCGGCAGTTTCTCCCGCAGCTTTTCGCTGCCGGAGAACGTCGACGCCGATCAGATCAAGGCGGAGTACACCGACGGCGTCGTCACGGTGCACCTGCCGAAGGTCGCGCCGGCCAAGCCCGAGGTCAGGAAGATCAGCGTCGGTTGAGCATGTCGTGAGCTGATTGCTGCCGCAGCGCCTTCATCGCCGCTAGAATGCCGGCGATGAAGGCGCATTCCCAAGAACCGGCCGTCGATCAGCTCGGCGCACTGCTGCGTGCGGCGGTCGACGCGATCATCCTGATCGATCGCAGCGGTATCGTGACCCAGTTCAACGCGGCGGCCGAGCGCATATTCGGCTATTCGCGGGAGGAGGTCATCGGGCGCAACGTCAGCATGCTGATGCCCAATCCCTACCGCGACGAGCACGACCGCTACCTGGAGCGATACCAGCAGACCGGCCAGGCCCACATCATCGGAATCGGGCGCGAGGTCATCGCGGGCCGCAAGGACGGGACGGTGTTCCCGATCGAGCTGTCGGTCGGCGAATTCTTCGATGGCGTCAATAGCGGCTACGTCGGCATCATTCGCGACATCACCCAGCGCAAGCAGCAGGAAGAGCAGCTGCGCCAGAGCAGCGAGGAGCTGCGCCTGATCTTCGACAACGCGCCGACCGCGATGACGATCACCGATCTCGAGGGCCAGGTGCTCAACGTCAACCGTTCGGCCTGCGAACTGCTGCGCTACGAGCCGGAGGAGCTGCTGCGCCTGCGCCTCGTCGATCTGGTCCACGAGGAGGATCGGGCCGAACTCGAACGGCAGTTCGGCAGGCTGCGCGAGGGCGAGGAGACCTGCCAGTGCGAAGTCCGCTACGTCAGTCCGACGGCGGAGGTCGTGCATGCGGCCCATCATGCCGCGGTCGTGCATGACGAGAACGGCGAGCCGCTGATGCTGATCAGCGAAATCGTCGACCGCAGTGCGCTGTACGAGGCCAACCGCGAGGCCGAGGAGCTGCAGCGCCAGCTGGCGCACGTGGGGCGCATCGGCACGCTCGGTGAGATGGTCAGCGGCATCGCGCACGAGGTGAACCAGCCCCTGGCCGCGATCGCGAGCTACGCGAGTGCGTGCCGCCGCATGATGCTGGCCAACCAGACCAATCCGGGAGAGACGCTGTCGATCCTCGAGAAGATCGCCCGGCAGGCGGAGCGTGCGGGGCAGGTGATCCGGGGATTGCGCTCCCTGGCCAAGCGCAGCGAGCGGCAGCGTCAGGCGATCGAACCCAATCAGCTGGTGCGTGACGTCATCCGCCTGGTCGAGTTCGAACTCCGCGGTGACGGATTCCAGCTCGAGCTGTCGCTGGAGCCCGAACTGCCGCTGTTCATGGGTGACGGCGTACAGATCCAGCAGGTCATTCTCAATCTGATCCGCAATGCGATCGAGGCGATGGCCGACAGCGGCGAGGGCGATACCGTCTCGATCGAGACGTTGGTGCCGGAGGCCGACTGGATCGAGGTTCGTGTATCGGACCGCGGGCCGGGTCTGCCGGTCGAGGTTGCGCAGCGCCTGTTCGAACCGTTTTTCACCACCAAGCCGCAGGGCATGGGCCTCGGACTGTCGATCTGCAAGTCGATCGCCAGCGCGCATGGCGGCGAACTGAGTTACTTTGTCAACGAGCATCACGGCGCAACCTTCGCGCTGCGGCTGCCGGCGTGTGACAGCTCAGAAGAAACCATAGAAGGGGACGGCGCATGATCGCGGACAACCGCGGCACGGGAACAGTTTTCATCGTCGACGACGAGGAGCCGATCTGCGACAGCATCAGTCTGCTGCTGCGCAGTGTCGGCATCGCCAGCAGGACCTATGCCGATCCGCTGCAGTTTCTGGGCGAATACACGGCCGATCAGCCCGGATGCCTGGTCATCGATGTGCGGATGCCGGGGATGAGCGGACTGGAAGTGCAACGCATTCTCAACGAGCGGCGCTGTTCCCTGCCGCTGATCTTCATCACCGGGCATGGCGACGTGCCGATGGCGGTCGAGGCGATGCGCAGCGGCGCCTTCGATTTCCTGCAGAAGCCGTTCAACGACGACGATCTGATCCGGCGCGTGCAGAAGGCGCTGGAGCAGGACGCGCGGGAGCGCGCCGAGCTCGAGCAGACCGACGAGATCCGCCGGCGCTGGGAGTCGCTGACCGCCCGTGAGCGGGAGATCGCCCTGATGCTGGTGGAAGGGGCGGCGAACAAGGCCGTGGCGCTGGACCTGAGCATCAGCGAACGCACCGTCGAGCTGCATCGGGCGCGGATCATGCAGAAGATGGAGGTCCGCTCGCTGGCGCAGCTCGTGAAGATGGCGCTGACGTTACAGCGCTAACCGATCAAGTCGTTGATTTGATTGCATTGACCTGGGACATTGCGAAACCGGCCAGCGGCGCCAGTACGTAGTAACCGCAGTCGGGCCTGCGGAAGGTCCGAATGTTGCAGAGGGGGCGAATCTCGGAATCTATGCGCGTCATCATTGGGAGATGCGACATGGCCTTCGATTCAACCCCCAGCAACCGCTGCAAGCCGAACTGCGCGATGTGCCCGGCCGGGAGCCGTTGCTTCACCGGCGGCGTCAGTGCCGACCAGCTCAACATCTGGAACGACGCGGTGCTCACGCACATGCCGGTGTTCCCGGGCAACGGCGCCCTGTTCAGTGCCGGTGATGCCGCCGACAACGTCTATCTGGTGCGCGCCGGTTGCATCAAGAGCTTCACCGTCGACCAGGACGGCAACGAGCGCATTCGCAGCTTCCACCTCCCGGGCGACCTGATCGGTCTGGACGCGCTGGCGCGCAGCCATCATCCGAGCAGCGCATCGGCGGTCGAACCGTCGCAGGTCTGCGTGATTCCGCGCGATCGCATCGCCGCGCTGGCGTTGCAGTCGCCGGTGCTGATGCAGCGTCTGCTGCAGCGCACCAGCCGCGAGCTGTCGACCGCGCTGTCGCTGTCCGGCGACTACACCGCCGAACAGCGCGTCGCCGCGTTCATCCTGACGATGCACGACCGCCTCGCCAGCGGCAACGACAAGCTGCGCCTGCCGATGACCCGCCGCGATATCGGCAACTACCTGCGCCTGGCGACCGAAACCGTCTGCCGCGTGATCACCCGCCTCGAGCATCAGGGCGTGCTGGTGTCGCGGGACAAGACCCTCAAGATCGAGAATCGCGACCGCCTGCGCGAGCTGGCCGAGCCGGTCGGCTTGGTCGAGGACTACGAGGAACTCGCGCTGGCAGCCTGAGGCTTGGCTGCCTCCGGGCCCGCCGGAGCCGAAACCCGAAAACTGCAGCGCGCGCCGGTCGGCGCGCGCGGCAGTATTGAGGTCCGGCTTCGCACCATCGAGCAACTGTTCAACGCGCTCGATCCGTCACCGCTGCCGGAGCGCGATCTGGACGGCGCGGCCGAACAGTTCATCGTCGGCTGGGCCGCCGAGCTGCCCCGCAATCAGCCATTGCGCCTGGTGCTGCACCTGCGCGAATGGCCCGCGAATATCGATCCCGGTTCGTGGGTCGGAACCGCGATCTCCCATTATTTCCGCGACCGCGTAGAGGTGGTGAGCCGCGAGGCGGGGGAGTTGTTGCGGCGCGGCCGCTTCAACCTCGTCATGGGCCTGATGTTCATGCTCGCCTGCCTGCTGATCGGTGAAACCACCGGCGATTACGCAAACCGCGGCATGCTTGCCAATTTCGTCTACGACGGTCTGACGATCATGGCCTGGGTCGTGATGTGGCGTGCAATCGAAGTCTTTCTCTACGACTACTGGCATCTGCACCGGCGGCGGGTGCTGCTGCGCCGCCTCGGCGAGATGCCGGTGGAGCTGAGGCTGGCCTGAGCCGAGTCCGGCGTCTAGAGCTGCTGCAGCTTGATGCGGTCGCCGAACCGCGGGATGCGGGCCCTGATTCCGCACTGCTCCTCGATCGCGCCGGCCAGGGCCTCGGTCGACTGCGGCTCGCCATGGGTCAGCGCGACCGGTGGCCGGTTGGGGCAGCTCTTGTACCAGCTCATCAGATGGTTGGCATCCGCATGGGCCGACAGGCCGTGGATCGTATGGATCCTGGCGGCGACGTGGATCGGATCGCCCCAGAGCTTGACGGTGTCGGTGCCATCCTGAAGACGTCGGCCGAGGGTGCCGGGGGCCTGGTAGCCCACCAGCAAGACGTGGGTCTCCGGCTTCCACAGCTGGTGTTTCAGATGGTGGCGGATGCGACCGCCGTTGCACATGCCGGCACCGGCGATGATGATCGTGCCCGGCGGCGCCTTGTTGAGCTGCTGCGACTGCGCGGGCGTGCGCGTGAACAGCATGTTCGGCAGCTGGAATCCGGAGTCCCGCCCGAAGTCGACCGCATCGTTGCCGAGGATCCCGGCGTGACGCGCATAGATGGCGGTGGCCTGCACGCCCAGCGGGCCGTCGAGGTGGATCCGCCAGCGGTCCAGCTTCCAGTCGTGGTAATGCTGGTGCAGCAGCAACAGCAGTTCCTGCGTGCGGCCGACCGCGAATGCCGGAATCAGGACCACGCCGCGATCCTTCCACGCGTCCTCCAGCACGTCGCGCAGCTGCCGGACGGTCCGGCTCCACGCCGGGTGAATCCGATCGCCGTAGGTGCTTTCGAGGATCATCAGGTCGGTCGGTCCGGGCTTTTCGGGCGCGCCCATCAGACCCGTCGCGCCCTGGCCGAGATCGCCACTGAAGGTGATGCGCTTGTGCTGGTCGCCCAGCCGCAGCTCGAACTCCACGAACGCCGCGCCGAGGATGTGGCCGGCATTCCGGAAGCGCGCGACGATACCCGGCGCCACCTCCACCGGATGGTCGTACTGCACCGCCCGGAAATGGCGCATGCAGTCCAGTGCGTCGGCCTGACGGTACAGCGGCTCGACCTCGGGCTGTCCGCGGCGTTGGCGCTTGCGGCTTTCCGTGCGCGCGTCCATCTCGTTGAGGTAGGCAGCATCCCGCAACATGATCCGGCACAGGTCGCGACTGGCCTGGTGGGTGTAGATCGGCCCGGTATAGCCGGACTTGGTCAGCAGCGGCAGCCGTCCGGAATGGTCCAGGTGGGCGTGGGTGAGGACGACGGCGTCGATCCGTTGAGGATCGAACGGAAACGGTTCGCGGTTGAGTTCCTCGTCTTCCGAGCTGCCCTGGATCATGCCGCAGTCGATCAGTACGTGGCTGTCGCCGACGCTGAGCAGATAGCACGACCCGGTGACGCGCCCGCAGGCGCCCCAAAACTGTAGCTGCATCATGTCAGGCGACCTTCTGGGATTCGAATTCGGACTCGCCGACGGCATAGACCCGTTCGGTCTGCAGCAGCGACTGCCGGCGTCGCAGCGCCTCCAGATCGATGTGACGCTGCAGTTCGGTCTTGAAGTCGGACGGCTTGATGACCAGCAGGCTGCACGGCATCAGACCGAGCAGGTATTCAGCCGTGCTGCCGAGGAAAAAGCGCTCGAGGGAGTTGCGGTACACGGTGCCGATCACCAGCAGATCGACGAGCCCGCGTTCCGCCAGATGCGCCAGCGCGTTCCCGGGGGGGCCGGACAACAGATGGCATTTCTGTTCCGGAATCCGCAGGCGTTGCGCGTAGTCGTCGAAATTCTGCCGGTCGATGGCGCGCATGTCGTCGTAGGCGTCCTGCAGCCGCTGGCCGATACGATCGCCCAGCGGCTCATACGGGAATACGTGCGCCAGTCCGACCTCGGCATCGGCGTAGAGGCCCAGGCGCAGGGCCTGCTCGGCGATCAAGTCATTGAGCGGGGTGCCGCCCTTGGCGCCGCCACCCTTGGCGGTGTCCACCGCCGCGATGATGCGTTCCGGCAGGACCGGCATGTTCGGCGGCATGATCAGCAGCGGGGCCGGGCACAGGCGCAGGGTCTTCCAGTCAGCCGAACTCAGATGCAGGTTCCCGCTGGCAGGATTGTGTCCGACGTCGCGGATGACCAGATCGGGACGGTATTCGAGGACGCGGTCGATCAGTGCTTCGTGCAGCGCGGGGGTCCAGCGGATTTCTCCGGCGATCTGCAGGCCTTCGCCGCTGAGAATCTCGATCCGGTCGGCGAGCCAGTTGCGATGGCGGTCAAGGTAGTCCGACTTGCTCGCCATCATCTGCGTCGGCGGCACGAGGTCGGCGGTGGCGTCGATCAGGGGGTGGTGATCGAACAGGACCAGATCGAGCCGCGCCCCGGAGCGGCGGGCGAGTTCGACGCCACAGCGCAGAGCGGGCGTGTCGAGCGCGCCGCGACAGTCGATCGCAATCAGGATTCGTTCGAGTCGCTGCATCGGGGCTCTCCGGGAATGTCCCTCCAGCTTGGGGGACGGCCGTCTGGCGAACAATGACTACGATCAATCGAATGACGGAAGCCTGCCCTTCAGTGGCGCACGCGCGGCATCGGCTGGTCGGCGAGCTTGTGGTCGGCGTGGTGAATGAGGGTGTCGAAATCGATGCCGTCTTCGGGGTGGCGCGCGACCGCGATCTGTGGCGCCGGTTTGAGGGTTCCGGCCAGATGGGGGACCGGCTGGGTCAACGCGCGGCGCAACGCCTGCTCCAGCTCGGGGGTATGGTCGTGGCCGTTGTGATGCGCCTGCACCGCGTACTCGCCCGGCGCCAGTACCGCCGCGCAGTCGCGCTCGGTCAGCGCGCCGCGAATGCGCTTGCCGATCTCCGCCGTGATGCTTTCGGCGAGATCCTGTCCCAGCGCGCTGACGCCGGCCTGGAACTCGCGCAGGGAGATCAGCAGCAGGCTCCAGTGGTGTTCAGGGGAACTTTCGGTGCCGGAGAGCTGTGCCTCGAATGCGGCGCGGGTCATCAGACCGCTGACCGGATCGATGCCGGTGCGCAGCTCCTGGCGCAGCCGTGCGGCGCGCTCGACGCTGACATCGTCGTGCAGCGCCAGATAGTGCGACGGGCGGTCGTCGAGCGCGAACGGCGATATCGTCTGCCGGACCGTGTAGGCAACGCCATCGCGATCCCGGTCGACTGTTTCTCCGGACCAGACCTTGCCGGCGCGAATGGTGCTCCACAGCTCGCGGTAGTAGCGCACGCCCTGGCGTCCGGATTTGAGGAAGCGCGGATTCTGACCGACCGCTTCCTCGCGGCTGTAGCCGTAGAGTCGGGTGAAAGCCTGATTGCACCATTCGATCGTGCCGTCGCGGTCGGTGATGAACGCGGCATTTCCGGCATGATCGAGTGCGCGCGCCAGCAGGCGCTGCTCGCGCAGTGCGGCCAGATCCTCGATGAAGCGGGCGAAGCGCTGGCGGGCATGGTCGAGCTGTTCGGCGAGGCCGGCGTCCTGGAAGGCGCCGGGTGTGTCGGCGAAGGCCTGCAACAGGTACGGCCCCGGCGGCACCTCGACGGCCACGGCCCAGCCGCTGAAGAGGTGGTCCTTGCGCGCGGATTCCTGCCAGCAGACGAAGCGTTCGTCGTCCAGCGTCAGGCTGACCGGCCGGCGGGCTTCGAGTGCCATCGCGGCCAGACTCTTGCCGACGACCGAGCCGTCCCAGCGCTCCGGAACGCGTTGCATGTCGATCCACAGATTGCAGTCGCGCGAAGTCCCGAGCACGCTGATCGTGCCCTGCTTGTCGTAGTGGCCGATCATGACCAGCGGCAGTTTCAGCGTCGCCGCAAGACCGCTGGCGATGCGCTCCCACAACTGTTCGTCCGTGCCCGGTTCGCGCACAGCGGTGGCGTACAGTTCGTAGAACAGACAGTCCAGCGAGGGCGGGGCGTGGTTCATGAATCGTCGGCGAGGGCGGATGCGAACTAGCCTGCGCGCAAGCCGGGAAGCGGGCATTGATCAAGGTCAGTTTGCAGTGCACCAAGCCCCGACATAGTGTGCAGTGCAGCCGGGGTGCAGGGCGAAGGTCATGACAACAGGGGACAGGCGCAGTCGGCTGCCGCGAACGGTCTGGGTGCTCGGGGGCGTCAGCCTGTGCATGGACGTCTCTTCCGAGATGATCCACGCGCTGTTGCCGGTGTTCATGGTCAGCGTGCTCGGTGCCGGCGCAGTGGCGGTCGGGTTGATCGAGGGCATCGCCGAGGCGACGGCCGCCATCACCAAGGTTTTCTCGGGCTGGATCAGTGACCGCGTCGGTCGGCGCAAGCCGCTGGCGGTGCTGGGCTACGGGCTCGCGGCGTTGACCAAGCCGTTGTTCCCGCTCGCCGGCAGTGCCGCCACGGTCCTGCTGGCCCGCTTCGTCGACCGGATCGGCAAGGGGATCCGTGGGGCGCCGCGCGATGCGCTGGTGGCCGACGTCACCCCGGAGCCGGTCCGGGGCGCCGCCTACGGTCTGCGCCAGTCGCTCGACACGGTCGGCGCCTTCGTGGGGCCCTTGCTCGCGCTGTTGCTGATGGGGCTGTTCGCCGGCGACTTCCGCGCGGTGTTCTGGGTCGCGGTGTTGCCCGCCTTCGTCGCGGTGGCGCTGCTGGTCTTCGGCGTGCGCGAGCCCGCGTCGACAGCGGCGGCAGCGCCGCGCGGGTTGGCGCTGCGTCCGGCCTTGGCGCTGGGCGCGGATTATCGGCGGGTGCTGTTCGTCGGCGGGCTGTTCACGCTCGCCCGCTTCTCGGAGGCGTTCCTGATTCTGCGCGCGCATGTGCTCGGGCTGCCGGATCATCTGGCGCCGCTGGTGCTGGTCACGCTCAATGTCGTCTACAGCCTCGTCGCGTATCCGGCGGGCAGCCTGTCGGACCGGGTGCCGCGCGTGCGCCTGCTGCGCTGGGCGCTGCTGGTCCTGGTGATCGCGGACGTGATACTGGCCTGGGCGCCGGGTCTGCCGGCGATGTTCGCCGGCGTCGCGCTATGGGGTCTGCATCTGGGTCTGTCGCAGGGATTGCTCGCGGCGCTGATCGCCGACGTGGCGCCGCCGCAGCGGCGCGGTGCGGCATTCGGGGTGTTCCACCTCGTGACCGGCGTGCTGCTGCTGCTCGCGAGCGTGGTGGCCGGCCTGCTGTGGGACGCGGTCGGTCCGACGGCGACGTTCGCGCTGGGCGCCGCCTTCGCGATGCTGGCCCTGATGCTGTTGCGCGCGCCCCGCGGCGGTGTGGCGGCGGACTGACGGACTCAGCCGTCGCCGCGGCGTCGTTGCTGTTCGCGCAGGCCGCGCCGGCGCAGACGGTCGAGCAGCAGGCGCGTCAGTCCCGGGAAGGCGCTGGCCGCCTTGCTGGTCCAGCCGCGGCCCGCCGGCAGCATGATCTCCATCGGCGCGTCGACCAGTGCGCGCTCCAGAATCGCGTTGCCGATCTGCTCGACACTCAACGCGGCGCTGCCGGAAAAGGTCAGCGCCGCCTGTTCGTAGGCAACCTGCAGATCCAGCATCGGCGTCTGCACCGCGTCCGGGCAGACCACGGTGACGTTGACGCCATGCGGGTGCAGTTCCTGCGCGACCGCCAGCGTGTAGCCGCGCACCGCGAATTTCGACGCGCTGTACAGGCTCAGTCCGGGAATCGGCGCGATGCCGGCCAGCGACGCGACGTTGACGATATGGCCGTGCCCCTGTGCGCGCATCGGCCGCGCCGCCGCCTGCGTTCCGAGCATCACCCCCTTGACGTTGATGTCGACGTGAAAGTCGACGTCGGCCGGAGTCTGCTCGTCGACGTAACCCGGCTTGAGCACGCCGGCGACGTTGAGCAGCACGTCGATGCCCTGCCACTGCGTGTGCATGGCCGCGATCGTATCGGCCCACTGCGCCGCGTCGCGCACATCGAGTCGGCGCGGCATCAGCGCGTCGGTCTCCGGCGCATGCGTGCGCAGGGCCGCGAGTGCTTCGGTATTGATGTCGACCGCGCAGACCCGGTCGCCGCGTTCGAGCAACCGCCGTGCGAGGTGGGCGCCGATGCCGGATGCGGCGCCGGTCACGAGGATGCGCCTGGGCATGCTCATGCCGCGCGCCTCGCCAGCCCACCGTCGCGTGCCGGCAGCTGCAGGCTGCCGAAGCACAGCTCGCCGCCCTGGAAACCGGGTCGGGTCTGCGGGAACAGCCAGTAGCCGTCCGATTCCGACGACAGCGCCATGTTCGGATAGCGCTCGTCGCGCGGATGCGGACCGGCGATGCACTTCTCCTGGATCATCGAGATGTACTGATCCACGCCGTACTCGAGCGTGTTGCCGTTGAGCACGACCTCGGAGCCAGTGGCGCGGGCGTAGTCGGCGACGCCCGGAATCCTTGAGAGCGTCGGCGCATAGGCGTCGAGGCTGACGCCGTTTTCGCTGGTGACCTTGATGCCTTCCGGCGTGTTGACGACGATCGAGTGGTTGCCCTCGGTGTGACCTTTGGTCCGGATCAGCGCCACCGAGCCGTCGCCGAGGGCGACGTCGTGGTCGAGCAGGATCACGCGCGCTTCCGGGATGCCGTCGATCCCGCCCGGGCAGTACCACTGCGCCTGCCACGGGATCAGCGACTGGGTGCATTCCCACTCCTCGCGCGTCACCAGCAGTCTGGCATTGGGGAAGATCGGATCGGGGCCGCCGAGCCAGCGCGAGACGTTCTGCGTGTGCA
The DNA here is from genome assembly GCA_028698335.1 of Nevskiales bacterium. Lineage (GTDB taxonomy): Bacteria > Pseudomonadota > Gammaproteobacteria > Nevskiales > Nevskiaceae > Solimonas. The sequence continues at coordinate 56,677 of JAQVDP010000009.1, forward strand.
GGTGGTCGTAGGTGATGTAGTCGATATCCGCGGGTTGCAGACCCAGCCGCGCGAGGCAGTCGAGTACGGTCGAGGTCTTGCGGAAGACCACGGCTTCGCCGAGCCCGGCGGCCGGGCCCATGCGGTCGGTGAGCCGCTTGAAGAACGGCGTTTCGCGCTGATGCTCCCAGTCCGACGGCGACGCCAGCAGGGTCTTGATGCCCTCGCTGCTGTCGAACTGGATCACGAACAGACGGTTGACCAGATGCAGGTACGGCGACACCGAGCTGAATGCGTTGAGGTAGCCGTAGCGGGTCGGGTAGGGCACGCGCACCAGTTCCAACGAGCGGTAATAACGGGCCGTCGGCCCGGCGAGCATCTGGCGGCGGAAGTCCTTGGCCGCTTCACGCACGTTGTCGATGCGTGCCAGCGGGCGGGCCGCGTCGCGCGTCCCGTCGAAGTGGGTCAGGGGCTGGATCAGGCTCATCGGTTGCGTACTCCTCGCGTACCGCCGGGGCGGCCGCATCGATGAATCGGGATTGGCAATGCAATTCAGGAAAGGTATCTTTTCCAAATGACCGCCGCAAGTCGACCGCCCGGTACCGCCGCGAAGACCCGTCGCGCAACGCGCGACGCGCCCGCGTCCGGACGCCGGCCGGCACGGCGCGGCTACAACGGATTGAGTGCCGAAGAGCTGCTGGCGCAGCGTCGCCGGCGCCTGCTCGAGGCCGGTCTCGAGCTGTTTGCCACGCGCGGCTACCACCGCACGCCGATCGAACTGCTGTGTGCCGAGGCGCGGGTGACGACGCGACACTTCTACGAGGCGTTCGGCGGGCGCGAGGCCCTGCTGCTCGCGGTCTACGAGGATGTGATCCGCCACGCCCAGCGCATGATCGCCGAGGCCCTGCGGGATCCGGATGCCGACGCCGATGCCGCGATCGAGGCGGCGATCGACGCGTTCATGCGCGCCTATACCGACGATCCGCGACGCGCGCGCATCGCCTGCATCGAGGTCGTCGGGGTCAGTGCGGCGGTCGCCGATCGCCGCGACGCCGTGATCCAGGAATTCGCCGGGATGCTGCGGCAGTACGCCGACGACCTGGTCCGGCGCGGCCGGCTGCCGGCGCGGGACTATGCGCTGGCCGGCGTGGCGATGGCGGGGGCGGTCAACGAGCTGCTCTGCGCCTGGTTGCGCGCGCCGCAGGCACTCAGCCTCGATGCCCTGACCGCCGAGATCCTGATGCTGTTCCGCGCCGTCATTCTGGGTGCGCGCCAGCTCGGCTGATCCGGGATGCGTTCCGCGATATCACGACACAGGAGGAGAACCGTCGCATGACCGCTCTGGCGATCACCGGCATCGGTGGCTTCATCGGTCTGCGCATGGCGCAGCGCGCCCGGGCAATGGGCTGGACCGTGCGCGGGCTCGACCACGCGCAGGTCGCGGCGACGCGGGCGCGGGACGCCGGCGCCGAGGTCGTCGTCGGCGACGTCAACGATTCCGAGGCGCTGCGCGCCGCCTTTGCCGGTGCCGACATCGTGTTCCACACAGCGGCGGTGGTGGAGGAGGACGGGCCGCGCGAGCACTACGAGCGCATCAATGTCGAGGGCACGCGCCACGTCGCCAGGATCGCCGCCGAACTGGGCGTGCGCCGTCTCGTGCACCTGTCCTCGGTGATGGTCTACGGCTTCGACTATCCGGACGGGGTCGGCGAGGACGGTCCGTTCCGCGACGACGGCAACATCTACAACGAGACCAAGCTGCGCAGCGAGCAGGTCGCGATGGCGGCGCACCGTCCCGGCGGGCTGGAGGTCATCGTCATCCGTCCAGGCGACGTCTACGGCGCCGGCTCGCAGCCCTGGGTGCAGCGGCCGTTGCAGATGATCGGGCAGGGGCTGTTCATGTTGCCCGACGGCGGACGCGGGGTGATCAATCACGTCCACGTCGACAACCTCATCGACGGCATCCTGCTGGCGCTGGAGAGGAGTGCCACCGGTGAGGCGTTCACGATCAGCGACGGCGTCGCCACGCCGTGCCGCGCGTTCTTCGGCTGGCATGCGCGCATGGCCGGCCGGCGCTTGCGCAGCGTGCCGTCGTGGCTGCTGCTGCCGCTGATCGGTGGCGTCGGCGTCGCGTACCGTCTGTTCGGACGCAAGCCGCCGGCCAGTACCGCGGCGATCCGCTTCCTGATGCGGCGGGGTGCCTACAGCATCGACAAGGCACGGCGTGTACTCGGCTACGTGCCCAGGATCACGCTCGAGCAGGGCATGCGCTCGATTGCCGCCGAACTGGGGCGCCCGCTGGACTGACGGCCGCATCAGACCAGATGCAGGCGCTGCAGAATCGAGGTCGCGCCCCAGCCGCCGAGCAGCAGGATCAGGAACAGGACCGCGGCCAGCAGCAGCGGGCGCAGCCCGGCCTGGCGGATGGCGCCGAGGTGCGTGCGCAGGCCGAGGGCCGCCATCGCGGTGCACAGCAGCAGCGTGTCGATCCCGGTCAGCAGTTCCACCAGCGGTTCGGCCAGCCACTGCAGCGAATGCAGGCCGACGACGCCGATGAACGCGATCGCGAACCAGGGCACGGTGATGCGCCCGCCGTCGGTCGCGCTCTGGGCATGACGGCGGCGCTGTGAGGCGGACAGCGCCATGAGGAACGGCGCCAGCAGCATCACCCTCAGCATCTTTTCGGTGACCGCCGCGGCGGCGGCGGGCTCGCTGACGGCCCTGCCGGCCACCACGACCTGTGCGACCTCGTGCACGGTGGCGCCGGCATAGAGACCATAGGCCTGCGGGCTCAAGCCCAGGTGCGGATACAGCGCCGGATACAGCACCATGCCGAGCGAGCCGAAGACCACCACGGTCGCGACCGCGACCGAAACCTTGTGGGCCTGGCCGCGCACGACGGGCTCGGTGGCCATCACCGCGGCGGCGCCGCAGATCGCGCTGCCGGCGCCGATGAGCATCGCCGTCTGGCGGTCGAGTCGGAACACCCGCGTGCCGATCAGCACGGCCGCACCGAACACCCCGGCGACCACCGCGGCGGCCATGATCAGGCCCGGCCAGCCGACGTGGACGAGATCCTGAACGTCGACGCGGAATCCGTAGAGGATCACGCCGAGGCGCAGCAGGCTGCTGCGCGCGATGTCGACCCCGGTTGCGGCCGCTGCGGAGATCCGCCCGAACAGGGTGTTGCCGACCACGGCGCCGAGGGCGATCGCCAGCGTCAGGCTGCCCAGCGCGTGTGACTGTGCAAGCGGCAGCCGGGCCAGCCACAGCGCGGCGAGCGCGAGGAGCAGTGACAGCGTCATGCCGGGAGCGGCCTGGCGCATCCGGTCCCGGACGTGCCGCGCGAGTCCGGGCGGGGAGGGAGTTGCAGGGGGTGTCATGGCCATCGCCGGGGTCTCCAGGGAAGGATGCGGCGCATGCTGGGGCGATGACGTTCATGCGTCCAATGCATATTTATCAGTGAAATATGAATTCAGGTAATGTCGGGTCCGCACCATCGTTTCCGACCGGGGATCGTCCTTGCGTCTCAACCTGAATCTGCTGCGGATGTTCCATGCCGTCGTCGAGCGGCAGAGCTTCTCCAGGGCCGCAGAGGCACTGTTCGTCACCCAGTCGGCGGTGTCCAAGGGCATTCGCGAGCTGGAGGCGCAGCTCGGTCTGCCCCTGATCGACCGGCCCGGCAGTCCGCGCGGTGCGCGCGGGGTCCGGCTCACCGACGATGGCCACGCGCTGTACCAGCACGCGCGCGGCATCTTCGCGATGGAGCGGGTCGCACTGGAGGAGGTGCGCGATCGGGTCGAACTGCGCCGGGGGCATCTGCGGATCGGCGCCAGTACCACGGTCGCGGCGTACTGGCTGGCCGATGCGGTGAGTCGCTATGTCCGCGCGTATCCGCAGATCGCGTTCGAGCTGCGGGTGGGCAATACCGGCGAGATCGCTCGGGCGATCCAGGATGGCGGTCTCGATGCCGCGTTCGTCGAGGGACGGGTCGACGCGCCCGGTATCGAGGTGACCCCATGGTGCGACGATCCGCTGCGCATCGTCGCCGCGGCGTCATCTCCGCTGGTGCGCCGGCGGACGCTGCGCGCGGATCTGCTGGCACAGGAGGTCTGGTTGCTGCGCGAGCGCGGATCGGGCACGCGGCAGGCCGCGGACGAATGGCTGACAGCGCTCGGCGTCGAGCCGGCGGCCACGGTCGAGATCGGCAGCAACGAGGCGATCGCCCAGGCGGTTGCAGCCGGGGCCGGAGTCGCGGTGCTGCCGGCGGTGGTCGTCGCCGATCTGGTCGCGGTCGGGCGCGTGTCCGCGCTCAAGCTGCCCAGGGACAGCCGTCGCTTGCGGCCGCTGTACCGGCTGGAACTGCGCAACCGGCCGCATCCGCCGGCACTGGCGGCGTTTCTCGAGTGTGTCGCGGTTGCGGTGGGTTAGACCCGTCGACGCGACTGCAGTCGCGGCATTCGCCAGCAGCGTTGACGGCGCCTAGGCCGGCCGCGGCGTCGCGTTGCCGCCGGTGAGGCTGCTGTCCCAGAGGCTGGCGCCGAGCACCAGCAGGCGCATCTGCTTCTCGACGGTTTCGTAGATGCGTGTCACCGCCGCGGCATCGCCCGGCTCCGCGTCGAGGAGCAGCTCGGTTGCGGCGATCACCGCATTGATCATCATCCCGGCCAGCATCTGCAGGTCCTCGCTGCTGAAACGCTTCAGCAGTTCGAAGCGCGACAGGTCCACCGCGACCTCGCCGACCCACAGGCGGACTTCCTTGCGGATGGCCAGGCGTACGGCCGACGAGCCGGAGTAGCGTTCCTTGGCGATGAAGCGGAAGTGCGCGCGATGCGATTGCACATGGTCGAGAAAGATCGCGACCGAGGCGCGGATGATGTGGGTCGGCGGCAGGCCGTCCTTGCGGGCGTCGCGCATCATCTGGTGCAGCGACTCGAAGGAGTCCTCGATCAGGGCCTGGCCCAGTTCCTCCATCCCGCTGAAATGGCGGTAGAACCCGGCCGGGGTGATGCCGGCGACGCGGGTGATCTCGCGCAGGCTCAGGCTGCTGAAGCTGCGCTCGCCCTCGAGCAGGTCCAGCGCCGCGTCGAGCAGGGCGCGGCGGGTGCGCCGCTTGCGGTCGTCACGACTGCCGGTTTCCGTGTCTTCCGCGCCGTGACCGCGCCGTCGTCTGCCTGCTGTTCTGCTCATCGTGAACGGATCGTATCACGACAGGGATGAAGAGTGCGATTTTATTTCAAGCAAAAACAACAACAAACGACAAATCAGTAAACGACTGTTGACTGAAAGTGCTGCACTGCAATATTGTAAACACTCGTTAACTGAATGCGCCACCGAGTGTCCCAGGAGAGCACCGCATGTCGTTTCAAACCACCGCACCCGCCATGTCCCGTCAGCCGGCCTCGCCGCTGCGCCGCATCCTCGGCGCGCTGACCTGGCCCCTGACGCCGGACGCTTTCGTCGAATCCCTGCTGCCGCAGGCGCCGGTCGCCGCACGCGGCCGCGTCGAACGCATCGAGCCCAACGGGCCGGACGCGGCGACGATCACCATTCGCTGCCCGCGCGGCTGGCGCGGCCATCGCGCCGGGCAGTTCGTCAACGTCGGCGTCGACGTCGACGGCGTGCGGCATACCCGCTGCTATTCGATCAGCTCGGCGCCGGAACGCGGGGACGGACGTTTCACGATTACCGTCAAGGCCATCGCCAACGGACGGGTGTCGCGCCATCTGGTGCAGGCGCTGGAGGTGGGCGACACGCTCAGCCTCGGCGAGCCGACCGGCGAGTTCGTGTTGCCTGCGGTGCTGCCGGAGCGGCTGTTGATGATCGCGGCCGGCAGCGGGATCACGCCGATCATGAGCATGCTCGAAAGCCTGCAGGCACAGGATCGCCTCGGCGACGTCGTGCTGATCCACAGTGCGCCGCTGCCGGGCACGATGATCTTCGGTGCCGCGCTGGAGCGGATGGCACAGCGCCATTCCGGACTGACGCTGCAGCGTTACTACACACGCCACGGGGGTGACACGCATCAGCCCGGCGAGCACAACGGCCGCTTCGATGCCGGGCAGCTCGATACGCTGTGCCCGGACTGGCGCGAGCGGGCAACCTGGGCCTGTGGGCCGGATGCGCTGCTGCAGAACCTGGAGCGGCATTTCGAACGGGCGGGTGTCGCTGAGCATCTGCACGTGGAGCGGTTCCGGCCGAGACTGCGGCCGGGTGCCGCCGCCGACGCCGAAACCGCGCAGGTCACCTTCGGTCGCAGCGCGGTGCGGGCCTGTGGCAACGGCGCGCAGTCGCTGCTCGAACTGGCGGAAGCCTCCGGCCTGAATCCGGAGCATGGCTGTCGCATGGGCATCTGCCACGGCTGCACCGCAACCCTGCAGTCAGGTCGCGTGCGCGATCTGCGCAGCGGCGAGATCCACGACGAGGCCGGTGACCTGGTGCAGGTCTGCGTCTGCGCGCCGGTCGGCGACGTCGAGATCGATCTCTGACGCCCGGTCCCGCGCGCACCCCGAATTCCCCCTCCATCCGGCCCGCCCCGTCGCCAGGGCTGCGCGGCCGATGAACACCATGGAGCACATCCAATGACACATGCCTTCTATCTGACCGACGAACAGGCCGAAGCCTTCGGCCGCGAACTCGATGCCATCCGCGACGAGGTCCGCGCCAGTCTCGGCGAGAACGACGCCGCGTACATCCGCCGCATGATCCGCGTCCAGCGCGGTCTCGAGGTGGCCGGCCGTGCGAGTCTGTTCGCCGGCGTGCTGCCGCCGTTCTGGCTCGCGGGGACCGCGATGCTCAGCGTCGCCAAGATCCTCGAGAACATGGAAATCGGCCACAACGTCATGCACGGCCAGTGGGACTGGATGAAGGATCCCGGTATCCACTCGACCACCTGGGAGTGGGATACCGCGTGCCCGGCCGAGCAGTGGAAGCACTCCCACAATTACATGCATCACACCTATACCAACATCGTCGGCATGGATCGCGACGTCGGCTACGGCATCCTGCGGATGAGCGCCTACCAGGAGTGGAAGGTCTGGAATCTCGGCCAGCCGGTCTACAACGCGCTGCTCGCCGGCCTGTTCCAGTACGGCGTCGCGCTGCACGACGTGGAGTTCGAGCAGGTCATCGAGCGCAAGAAGAGCTGGCGCGACGCGGTGAAGATGCTCAAGACGATCGGACGCAAGACCGGCCGCCAGTCGCTCAAGGACTACGTGCTGTTCCCGCTGCTGGCCGGGCCGTTCTTCCTGTATGTGTTCAGCGGCAATCTGGTTGCCAACTTCGTCCGCAACCTCTGGGCCTACGCAATCATCTTCTGCGGCCACTTCCCGGATGGTGCGCATACGTTCAAGGCCGAGGATGTCGGCAACGAAACCCGTGGCCGCTGGTATCTGCGCCAGCTGCTCGGCTCCTGCAACATCGAAGGCGGCAGGCTGTTCCACATCATGTCCGGCAATCTCAGTCACCAGATCGAACACCATCTGTATCCCGATCTGCCGAGCAACCGCTACGCGGAAATCGCCCCGCGCGTGCGCGCTGTCTGCGAACGCTATGGTCTGCCATACAACACCGGCTCCTTTGCGCGCCAGTTCGGCACCACCACCTGGCGTGTGCTGCGGCTGAGCCTGCCGGGCGGCGAGGGGTTGGAACCGAGATCGGCGATGGCTGCCTGATCTGGCCGTTCAGTCATGTGTGTGCCAGCGTTCGTTGGCGGCAAACACGCCGGCTGGAAGCGCCTCGTCAGACCGCGACAGGTACTTCGCGTCCTGATATGCGATCCATCTGGCAGGGGCCCTGCGTTTTTCGTGTGACTTGCTGAGAGTCGGAGGCTTGCGTCGGTCTGCCGGACGTGCGGGTGCCGTCGGATTGCGGCGAGTGTCGGTGGGTGGTGTCGGCGCTGGCTCATGCGTGTGTGGTTTTGGGCGTTGTTGAAATTGGGGGGATGTCCCATCTAAAGTGCGTAGTACAAACCCGCACTTTAGATGGGGACGATGCCGGTAGGGGTATGTTTATCATTGAGACGTGTGGTGCCCTGGGAGTCCCGCGGTGCGCGGTTGGGGTTCGCCGTTCCCGGAACGGCGTGGGCTGAATGACATGTGCTTGCGCGGTGCTATGGCCGTGGGCGAAGGCGCAGACGAGAACGAAAACGAGGAGTTGGCAAGTGCAGATTTCGAACGGTGGGCCGCGCACGCGCGGCTTTTTTGCGGGGCGCATGTCGCGGATGGTGGGCGGACTGGCGGTGGCGGCGGGGCTGGCCGCCTCGCCGGTGGCCAGCGCGGTTGAGGGCGGGGCCTTCGGCAACTTCGGCGTCGGTGCGCAGACGGTCGCTTCCGGCTTCGTTCCGCCCAAGGGCTCGACGATGTTCTACGGATACCTGCTGAACTACTCGGCGGACCGTTTCACCGACAGCAATGGCGACTCGGCGATTCCGGGCTTCAAGGCCAATCTGTGGGTCGAGGCGCTGATGGTCCGTCGGACCTGGGACGTGGATCTGCCGTGGGGGCTGAGCTTCTCCAGCGGTTTCACCCAGGAATTCGTGCACGCGGATATCGAGGCCGGCGGCGTCAGTGACCAGTCGACCGGTCTGTTCGAGATCAGCGTGCAGCCGGTGGTGCTGTCGGGATCGACGGACACGTTGCATTACGTGATCGGTACGCACTTCCTGATGCCGTCGGGCGATTTCGAGCCGGACTCGCTGGCGAACAGCACGCTGAACTACTACACCTTTGCGCAGGAACTCTCGCTCACCTGGACGCCGAACGCGAACTGGATGCTGGACCTGTCGTCCAACATTTCGTTCAACACCCGGAACAACGATACCGACTACGCCTCCGGTGACACCGTGGGGTTCACCTGGGCCGCGAACTACCGGCCGACGGCATCGCCGAAGTGGCAGCTCGGCGTCAGCGGGTTGTACCAGCAGCAGATCGAGGACGACAAGCAGAACGGCCAGACGGTTGGCGACGGCTTCCGCCTGAAGAAGGTCAACGCCGGGCCGCAGCTGACCTACTGGTTCTCGCCGGCGGTGGCGATGATGTTCAAGTGGCATCACGAGTTCGACGTCGAGAACGCGCCACAGGGTGATCTGCTGTGGCTGCAGTGCGTGTTCCCGCTGTAGACTCGGATCGAGGCGTCTGCGCCCGCGCGCTTGCGGAGCTGATCGACAGGGATTTCTGCTGTCTGCGCCGGATGGACATCGGTTCCTCTTGTCATCCGAAGCGTGTGACGTGACGGCGCATAGGCCCGGAGGGATGGAGGCGCTTCCCGCTGTTGTCCGCACCTGATGTCTCAGCCTCGGGTTCAGACAAGGCGTTGCTGATGTTCGGAGGAAGGCGAGGGTTCGCCCTCCACGTCCGAACCTCGGAAAGGCTCGCCTCGTCATTCCTGCCGTCCTGCCGTCCTGCCGTCCTGCCGTCCTGCCGTTCTGTCTACGGTGTTGGTGGCGGTCCTTCGGATTGAGCGAGCAGGAGGGGATGCATCGACTCATCGTATGTATCGCAAACCTGTACTTAAGGTAGGGCCGGTGTCGGTGCCGGTATGACCAACATCAGGTTGCGCGGAAGTTGGGGCGTTGGACTGACGCGGATTCGTGTACACCGCTTGCGCGGTGTGTGCCTGAAAGGCGTCACCTGCACGTTCAGCGTGGCGAGGTGGCGAGCGGAAGAAAATCATAAGAGGAGTTGCCAAGTGCAGAATCTGAGACGCGGGCCGCGCGAGCGCGGCTTTTTTGTGGGGCGCATGTTGAGCGTGTTGAGCGGGTTGGTGGTCGCCGCCGGCCTGCTGACCTCGCCAGTGGCCGGTGCGGTCGAGGGCGGTGCCTTCGGCAACTACGCGGTCGATGCGACGACGCTCGGTGGGGCGATTTCGCCGCCAAAGGGCGCGACCGTGATGTACGGATATCTGCTGAACTATTCGGCGGATCGCTTCAACGACAGCAACGGTGACTCGGCGATCCCTGGCTTCAAGGCGAACCTGTGGGTCGAAGGCGTGATGGTTCGGCGGGCGTGGGATGTTGATTTGCCCTGGGGCATGAAGTTCATCAGCGGCTTCACCCAGGAATTCATTCACGCCGACATCGAGGCCGGTGGCATCAGCGACCAGTCGACCGGCCTGTTTGAGGTCAGTGTGCAGCCCGTGGTGCTGTCCGGTTCGGTGGGCACGCTTCACTACCTCTACGGCATGCATTTTTTGATGCCGGCCGGTGACTATGAGCCGGAATCGTTGGCGAACAACACGCTGAACTACTACACCCTGTCGCATGAGCTGTCGTTCACCTGGACGCCGACTCCGAACTGGATGCTGGATCTGAATTCCAACATTTCGTTCAATACCAAAAACAATGACACCAAATACGCTTCCGGAGACACGGTGGGTCTGACATGGGGGGTGAACTACAGGCCCTCCGCAGCGCCAAAGTGGCATTTCGGGCTCAGCGGTCTGTATCAAGAACAGATCGAGGACGATGAGCAGAACGGTCAGACGGTCGGCGATGGGTTCCGCCTGAAGAAGGTCATTGTCGGGCCCCAGGCAACGTATTGGTTCTCGCAGGCGGTGGCGGTGATGCTGAAGGTGCATCGGGAAGTCGACGTCGAGAACGCACCCCAGGGCGATCTGATCTGGCTGCAGGCGGTGTTCCCGCTATAGTCCGGATGCCGGGTTTTTTGCATCGCGGGATCTGCGGTGCGTCGATGGAGAAGGGCCTTCCGTACGCTCGGAGGGCCCTTCTCCGTTGTCGGAGGTCATGCGATGACGGAGCGCTATTCCGCAGTTTTATGGCGCTGTTCTCGCGCGGTGCCCAGCGTTTCCAGGAAGGCCTGCAGGGACGGGCCCGGCGATACATTGCGCAGGCACACGCGGTAGAGCGTCCGCTCGATCCGCATTTTCTTGACCGGCAGAACCACCAGACGCCCGGCCAGCACCTCGGTGCGCACCGCGAGCGAGGACAGGAAGGCCAGGCCGCCGCCCGCGGCGACCGTAAGCTTGATCGCCGAGCCGCTCGCCAGCCGCATCGCCGGCTTGATGTGCAGCTTCCTGCGGGCCAGTGCCAGCTCGGTGACCGCGCGGGTGCCCGAACCCTCCTCGTGCATCAGCAGTGACCAGCGGGTCAGATCGCCCGGCGCCAGCGGCGCGCAGTCGACGGCCGGGTGATCCGGCGCGGCGACCAGCACCAGTTCGTCCCGGGCGAATTCGGTGTATTCGAGCTGCTCGTTGGCGACGATACCCTCGGTGAAGCCGATGTCGATCTCGCCGGCGAGCAGGCCGCTTTCGACGGCGCGCGTGTTGGCGACCTGCAGCTGGATCTCCATGCCCGGATGACGCTGGTGGAAGGCTGCGAGGTGCTCGGGCAACAGGTAGCTGCCGGTGGTCCGGCTGGCGCCGATCCGCAGCTGTCCCCGTGCGTGGTCGCGCAGGTCGATCAGCGCGTGCTCGGCCTGTGCCTCGATCGCGAACAGGCGGTTGGCGTGGCCCAGCAGCAGTTGTCCCGCCTCGGTCAGGCGCACTCCCCTCGGCAGGCGGTCGAACAGGCGCAGCCCCAGCGACTGCTCGAACTCGATCAACTGCTTGGATGCGGCGGACTGGCTGATGTGCAGGCGCTGGGCGCCGCTGCTGACGCTGTTGCAGGTCGCAACCGCATGGAAGATCGCCAGATGGTTGAGGTTCATCCCGTGCCCCTGCAAGGTATGAGTTTTATACATGAATGGTATTCAGAATATCTGTTTTATTTATGCGTTTCCGGTCCCTAGACTGTGCGCCCTGATTCCTTCAACGACGAGGACCGTTCCTTGACCGAACAAAAAGCCACCAACGTCCACTGGCATGAGGGCGACGTGACGCGCGACGACCGGGCGGCGCTGCTGGGCCAGCGCGGCGCGACGATCTGGTTCACCGGGCTGTCGGGCTCCGGCAAGAGCACGGTGGCGGTGGCGCTGGAGAAGGCGCTGCACGCGCAGGGCCGGCTGGTGTACCGCCTCGACGGCGACAACGTGCGCATGGGCATCAACAAGAACCTGGGCTTTTCGGCCGAGGATCGCGCCGAGAACATCCGCCGCATCGGTGAAGTCGCGAAGCTGTTCGTCGACGCCGGCGTGATCGTGCTGTCGAGCTTCGTCTCGCCGTACCGCGCCGATCGCGACAAGGTCCGCGAGCTGCACGAGACCGACGGCATGGACTTCGTCGAGGTCTATGTGGACGTGCCGCTGGAGGAGGCCGAGAAGCGCGACCCCAAGGGACTGTACAAGAAGGCGCGCGCGGGCGAGATCAAGAATTTCACCGGGATCGACGATCCCTACGAGGCGCCGAGCCAGCCCGAGCTGGTCCTGCCCAGCCATCAGATGACCCTGGAAGAGGAAGTCCAGGCGCTGATCGAGCTGCTGCAGACCCGCCAGATCCTGCCGGCCTGAGTCCGGCCTCACCACTTGCACAAGGGATATCCACGATGATCGCTCCGCACGGTTCGGAAACGCTCAACCCCCGGTTCGTCTATGACACCACCAAGCACGAGGCGCTGTTGCACGAGGCACAGAGCCTGCCGTCGCTGCTGGTGAATTCCGCCGCGGCCGCCAACGCGGTGATGCTCGGCGCCGGATACTTCAATCCCCTGGACGGTTACATGAACCTGGCCGACGCGCTGAGCGTGGCCGAGAAGCTGCACACCACCGACGGGCTGTTCTGGCCGGTTCCGGTCATCAACCTGACCCGGGAAAGCGGCATCGCCGCCGGCAGCCGCATCGCGCTGCGCGACCCCAACGTCGAAGGCAATCCGGTCCTGGCGGTGATGGATGTCGAGGCGGTCGAAACGGTCAGCGACGAGCAGATCCGCTTCATGGCCGAGAAGATCTTCGGCACGCTCGATCCGGAGCACCCCGGCGTCGCCACCTTCACCGGTCTTGGCAATACGCTGCTGTCGGGCCCGATCCAGGTGCTGAACTTCAGCTACTTCCAGAGCGAGTTCCCGGACACCTTCCGCACCGCCGTCGAAATCCGCAACGAGATCGTCGAGCGTGGCTGGAAGACCGTCGTCGCGTTCCAGACCCGCAACCCGATGCACCGCGCGCACGAGGAACTGTGCCGCATGGCCAAGGAGCGGCTCGGCGCAGACGGCATCGTCATCCACATGCTGCTGGGCAAGCTGAAGAAGGGCGACATCCCGGCCGACGTGCGCGATGCCTGCATCCGCAAGATGGTCGAGGTCTACTTCGAACCGAACACGGTGATGATCACCGGCTATGGCTTCGACATGCTCTACGCCGGCCCGCGCGAGGCGGTGCTGCACGCGGTATTCCGCCAGAACATGGGCGCGACCCATCTGATCGTGGGCCGTGACCATGCCGGTGTCGGCGACTACTACGGCCCGTTCGACGCGCAGACCATTTTCGACGAGCAGGTGCCGGAGGGTGCGCTGAAGATCGAGATATTCCGGGCCGACAACACCGCGTTCTCGAAGAAGCTCGGTCGCGTCGTGATGATGCGCGAGGCGCCGGACCACAGCAAGGAAGACTTCATCGCGCTGTCGGGCACCAAGGTGCGCGAGATGCTCGGCCAGGGCATCGCACCGCCGCCGGAGTTCTCGCGGCCGGAAGTCGCGCAGATCCTGATGGACTACTACCGCTCCACCGGGGGCTGAGCATGGCGTTCATCGACGTCTTCAACGGCGATGCCGACGGCATCTGCGCGCTGACGCAGCTGCATCTGGCGCAGCCGCGTGAGGCCCGTCTGGTCACCGGCGTCAAGCGCGACATCGCGCTGCTGGAGACGCTCGAGGCCGGAGCCGGCGACGAGCTCACGGTGCTGGACATCTCGCTCGACAAGAACCGCGCGGGATTGCAGCGCGTGCTCGACGCCGGTGCCCGCGTCCGCTATTTCGATCATCACTATGCGGGCGAGATTCCGCAGAGCGATCGGCTCGAGGTCCATATCAACGAGGCGCCGGACGTCTGCACCTCGCTGCTGGTCAACGGGCATCTGAAGAACCGCTACGCGGAATGGGCGGTCGTCGGTGCCTACGGCGACAACCTCAAGCAGAGTGCCGATGCCATCGCGCGTCCGCTGGGGCTGAGCGAGGCACAGCGCGGCCAGCTCGAGGCGCTGGGTACGTACATGAACTACAACGGTTACGGCGAGCGCGTCGAGGATCTGCACTTCGCGCCCGAGACGCTGTTCGGTCTCGTCAGCCGCCATGAGAGCCCGTTCGCCTTCATCCACGACGGCCGCGAGCATTTCGAGAAACTCGCGGATGGCTACCAGACCGACATGGCGCAGGCGCAGTCGGCGAAGCCGATTGCCGGCTCGGTCGAGCATGCGGTGCTGTTCGTCCTGCCGGACGCCGCCTGGGCGCGCCGCGTCAGCGGCGTCTGGAGCAACGATCTGGTCAACCTCTACCCGGACCGCGCGCACGCGGTGCTGACCGAGAAGCGCAACGGCGGATACCTCGTCAGCGTGCGGGCGCCGCTGAACCGCAAGAAGGGGGCCGACGAGCTGTGCCGGCAGTTCCCCACCGGCGGCGGGCGTGCGGCCGCGGCCGGCATCAACGATCTGCCGGCCGATCGTCTCGGCGACTTCACCGCGCAGTTCACGCGTCAGTTCGCCCCCTGAGCCCGTCGCAGCCGGATGCCAGGCATCCGCAATGCCGTCGTGATGCAAGGGCCTGCGCGCAGCAGGCCCTTTGCTTTTGCGGGGCAGCGGGGACGGCGCGTTTCTCGATACGGTTGGTCAGGTTCGGCTCACGCGGGGCGAGCTCGCCGGACGCGGGGTTCGTGCCGTGATTGATCTGGCCGTCGTCTTGCGTGCCTGCTCTGCGGCACTGGCTTCAAGACGCCTCTGCTCCCGCAGCAGGAGACGACTCATGGTCTGCAGCTCACGAATCTTGTCCTGTATGACGGCGCGCTTCTCGGCCATCAACTCGGCACCGTGGCCGCAGTCGATCCGGTTATCACGGATGGCGTCGACGATTTCACGGATTTCCTGCAGCGAGAAGCCGAGCGCCTTGAGATCGCGAACCATGCGGATACGTTGCACGGCCAGTTCGGAGTAGTCGCGATAGTTGTTGATTCCGCGGCTGACCTCGAGCAGCAGGCCCTCCTTTTCGTAGTAGCGCAGGGTGTGCCGGCTGATGCCGGTGCGCTGTTCGAGTTCTGCGATCTGCATGGTGGATTCCGATAGCGGACTTGACCTTAGAGTGAACTCTACACCTTAGGCTGGGTGCCTTCGCAAGCCAGAGCAGGGAAAGGTGTCAAATGAGCATTCTGATCACCGGAGCGACGGGATTCATCGGCCGCCATCTATGTGCGGGGCTGACGGCACAGGGCCACGAGGTAATGGTGCTGATGCGCTCCCCGCAACGCTTTCCGATTCTGAGGCAGGCGGTCGATCGTCTCGGAGGGTCGGCAGAGCGTCTGACGATGGTGGCCGGTGATCTGGATCGCCCCGACCTCGATTTGCGCAGTCCGTTGCCGCGGCTGCGATCGATCGTGCATCTGGGCGCGCGCTTCGGTTGGCGGCTTGACCCGGATGCGGCCAGGAAGACCAACGTCGAAGGGAGTCGGGCGGTGCTTGAACTGGCCGCGAGGCAGGGCGCCCGACTGGTCTATGTCAGTGGGTTCATGCTGGACAATCGCGCACATCTGCAGCGTCTGGGACTCGATCCCGACGACGTGGAACGTTGTGACTGGCGACGCGCCTATCGCCATGCCGGCGCCTATGAGGCGAGCAAGCTGGAGGGAGCATTGCGGGTCCGTGCATGGGCGCGGGCCTTGGGCGTGGAGTATGTCGAGGTGTTGCCGGCGACGGTGGCCGGGCACAGCATCACCGGGGAACTCGATCCGGCGCAGCCGTTGTGGAACCTGATCGACAATCTGGCTTCAGGCCGCCTGAGCATGGTGCCGGGGAGCCCTCAGCACTGGCTGCCTCTGGTGGCGGTGGATCACCTGGCGGCGGTGCTGGGACTCGCCGCGACGGTCGACGACGTTCCGGGCCGGCTGCTGTTGCGGGATGCGGCGACGCCGAATCTGCAGCCGATGCTCGCAGCGCTGGCCCGGGCGCTTGGGGTCACAGCGCCGAAGCGACATCTTCCGATCGGTGTGATGAGCGCGATCCTGAGGGTTCCGGGCGTCGCCAGGCTGATGCGTTCGGAGCCGGAGGCGCTGCATTTCATCCAGGCGTATCGACCCGATGGCGAAGCGGCTGACCGCTTCGCCGAGTTGCATGGGCTGAGCCATCCACCGATCGACACGGTGCTCATGGCGATGGTGCGGCGTTACAGGGCAGGCGCGCTCGAGAGCGACGGGCTCCTGCACCGGCAGCAGGCAGTGTAGTTGCCGCGCCCGGACGGTGAGTATCGACCATTGCCCGCCTGGTCGGCGTGTCTGACCCCAATCCATTTGTGTGGCCCAGGGGAAGCGTTGCGCTGGGCCGGTTGGCGGTTCCGTCGCGGCCAGGGCCAGAGCCAGAGTTAGAGGCTAGAGGGTGGGGTTCGGTCGGGGTTCGGGCGGCGCGGTTTGCAGCACTTGCTTCAGAAAGCCCTCGATCGCGCGCTCGAAGTGCGCCAGCTCAGGCAGTGTCGCGCGATGGCGCGACACTGCCCTGACGTCGTCGCGTTGCGACGCCGGCATCAGCTCGCAGACCGGCAGTTCCTCGACCGCGATCGCGGGCTGGCCGGTCAGTGCCTGCAGTTGCGCCTCGATTGCGGCACGCTGGTCGGGACGGTGGTAGCCACAGAGGGTGATGAACGCATATCGGCGCAGGCTCGGTGCCGCCTGGCGCAGCAGGGTCTGCATCGGGTGGGCGACGTGCGCGGCCCACAGCGGTGCCACGCAGATCACGCAGTCGAATGCCGTCCAGTCGATGTCCAGCGGCACGATACGGGGCCTGCGGCCGAACGCCATGTCGAGGAAGATCGTCAGCAGCGTGCGCCGCTTCGGCTCGGTGACGGCGAGACTGTCGCAGCCGAGGCGGCGTGCCAGCACCGAGGCAAGCAGACGGTTGTTGCCGCTGTGCGAAAAGTGGATGACGAGCGTGCGCACGGATCTTCTCCGGAACCAATGGCGTGGCGGCCTGCAGTGTACGCGCGCGTCGAGGATGTCTACGGCAACACGCCCATGAACAGACGGACACTGCTGCGGCTGACCATATGGCTGCGAATCAGCACGTCCATGGACTTGCGGGTGCCGAGATTGACGAAGGGCTGCAGGCCCAGCTCGAGATCGCTGTCCCACTGGACCTCGTCGCCGACCTTCACATCGAACGGTCCCTGCAACTCGACGATGGTGAAGCCGTGCAGTTCGGTTTCGATGGCGACGATGCGTTCTTGCGGGTTGATGGCGTAGATGCGACCTTCCATGTGTCGATCTCCGGTGCATGCGTCGCCACTGTGCAGTGACTTGACTGTCGATATCAGGCGCTCAATGCGTCGGAATCGGACGCTCGCTGATGACGATCTTCTGACCGTTGGCGTCCAGGCGGATCAACTCCTGTCGTCCGTTCCGACATCTGACGAAGACGGGATTGACGACGCCGCCGGATTCTTCCAAGCATGCCGCCTTGGATTTCGGGTCGATGGTGACCCATCGCGGCTGCAGGCGGTTCAGACTTTCCGCCATCCCCTGGCCGACCGCCTCTCCGACGCCGGTTCCGAACTCCCCCACGGCTTTACCGGCAGAGTGTGCGGCGGACTCGGCATAAGCGGGGAGCATGGCCGCCAGGCAGGCGGCCAGCAGCGCGCCGGCGGCTTGCCTCGAAACCTGCCTTGCGTGTCGTCGTCGCGGGTTCGGCGGGGCACTGGCTGCTGTATGGATTCGGCGTCCAGCATGCTCCCAGAGCGCATGGAGCGATCGGCGTGTCTGCATGTTTCCCTCCCGTTTGACCGTTCCGGAACGCTCGCTAGCTGTTCCGGCTCGATATATCGGTTTATGTATTGCGTCCATTTAAGCGCTGTCCGTGGCGGCGGGCAAGCAAGTTGGTCGGAGATCGAATGGTGCTCCAGAGCGTTTAGACTCCGGTCTTTCAAGCATGCAATAGAGTCGGGGAGTTCAAGATGAGTCTGGTGCTGCGCAAGGGTGATGCGATGCCGATCGCACGTGACCCCGAGTCGGGGGCGGTGCGCGTGATCATGGGGCTGGGCTGGGATCCGGTTGCGGAGCCGATCGGCCCGGTGGATCTCGACGGGTCGTGCCTGCTGTTCGACGATGCGCGGAACTGGGTGGACACGGTCTGGTTCGACCAGCTGCGCAGCCAGTGCGGCAGCGTCGTGCATACCGGGGACAATCTCACCGGCGAGGGGCACAGCGATGACGAGCAGATCCTGATCGATCTGTCGCTGCTGCCGGATTCGGTGACGTCACTGGTGTTCGTCATCAACAGCTTTTCGGGACACGATTTCCGCGGCATCGACAACGCCGCCTGCCGTCTGATCGACGTCGTCGCGGACCGGGAGATCGCGCGCTATTGCCTGGGCTGCCAGGGGGCGCATACCGGACAGGTGATGACGCGTCTCGCGCGCGGGTCGGCAACAGGCGACTGGCATATGCATGCCATCGGCGAGGCCTGCAACGGCCGTTCGTTCGAGGATCTTCTGCCGACGGTGCGTCTGCACCTCTAGCGCACCATCGGCGTCCGTCTCCGGGCGTTGCATGTCATAAGGTGGCACGCGGCCGCGGCGTCGGATCCGGCCTACATCGGCATCGGCGTCGTGGCGATCTGCCAGGGGCGGCGCACGCGCTGCGCGAGGATGCGCAGGGCCTGAATCAGCTGTTCGGCGCCTTCCGGATCACGATAGGTATCGAGCCATTCGCTGGCGGACAGGGACGCCAGAGGCTCGCAGTTGAGGCCGAAGTCGACGAGGACTTCGCAGGCACCGGCGGCCGTGGCGCCGGATTCGGGACGGCCGATGATCCGACACGGCTGCAGGGCCAGACGCTGCAACGCATCCTGGACCTGGGCAATGTTGGGAACGCTCTGGGCGTCCGTGATCAGCGGGCGATTCGGCATCGGGTCATGCAGTTCGAGAGCAAGAGAGGCGGCGCTCGTTGCGTGGCCGCGGAAGGTTCCGGGCGATCGGTGGTTGAGCGGCGCGGGCCTTTGGCTCAAAGCATGGCCTGTGCCAACAGTGTAAGAAAATCGCTTGACGTTGCCGTGACACCGTCAGCACGGCCGAATTTCAAGAAATCCACCGGGCTGTTCACTGATCGCCGGAACATTGTGCCCAGCGTTCGCCGTGGATCGCCTTAGTAAATCGAGCCCCATCGGCAGACCCCTGAATCGGTCGCGGTCACGCGTCATCGATCCGTCATGCATCGTTCGTAAGGTGCCCGCCCTTCGGTATCCGGACGCCTGATGCGGATGGCGCCGATCGTCCACCTCACGCCGTCGTGCGGCGTGCACCGACGCGGGAGAGCGACTCGATGTGCGAAAGCCAAACACCCGAGATGCCGCAGAGGCTCCGGCTGGGCGCCGGGCTGCTGGCATTGGCGCTGGCCGGATGTGGGGGCTCGGGCGAGGTGCCGCCGGAACAACCGCCGGGGCCGGCACCGGCGCTCGCCAAATGCGCGCCGTACCAGGGGCCGGCTGCGGAGACGCTGAGCCACTACGAAGGCGCCATGCACGAGCACAGCAGCTACTCGGACGGTGACATCCACACGACCCCGGGCGGTTACTACCAGACGATCCGCGAGGCCGGTTACGACTATGCCGCCGGCAGCGAGCATTCCGACACCCTCGATGCCGGTGTGTTCATCTCGGTGGGCTCGGATTGCTTCAACACGCCGGACGGATTTCTGACCTGTCTGACGCCGACCGCCGACGAGCTGGTCAAGTGGCAGAGCACCGCCGAGCAGGCCGCCACGCACAGCGCGGACGGCTTCCTGGCGATTCGCGGTTTCGAGTGGACGTCGGATCGCTTCGGCCACATCAACGTCTATTTTTCGAAGAACTTCTCCAACGCGAAGACCGATCTCGGCTATCTGGTGACGATGCAGACGTTCTGGGACTGGTTCACGCGGGCGCCGGACAGCGTCGGGCTCGGCGGCAGCCTGACCGCGCCGGTGCCCTTTGGCGGGGGTGGCGACGGCCTCGCGCATTTCAATCATCCGTCCGACAAGTGCCTGTTCGCCGACGCCGGCGACACCGGCTGTAACTGGAACGACTTCGAGCTGGTCCCGGATGCGGTGGAGCGCATGTTCGGTATCGAGCTCTACAACGACGGCAACGGCAGCGACCGCTATCTCGACGACTACGTGCGCGCGCTCGACAAGGGCTGGTATCTGGCTCCGGTGGGCGCGGAAGACGAACATGAGCTGAAGTTCGGTTCGGACGAGCGGCCGAAGACGGTGACGATCGCAACGGCACTGACCGCGGACGGGTTTCGCGAGGCGTGGCTGGCGCGGCGGACCTATGCGCTGTCGCCGGGGCGCCATCTGCGCGCGGAACTGCGCGTCGATCAGCAGGCGCCGATGGGTGCGCGCCTGGAGTGCCCGGCCGCGGCGGGCGATGTCGCACTCAGCGTGCAGCTGACCGAGCGCGACGGCACGCCCTTCGTCGGTACCTATCGGGTATTCGCGACCGGCGGTGAAGAGCTGGCGTCGAGCTTCGGGACCGAGGCACGCTTCGATCTGCCCGTCGTCGCCGGCGAGCAGCGTTGGTACTTCGTGCGCGTCGACGACGCCAGCGGTGTGTCGGCGGCGTATCTGGCGCCGGTATGGATCAGCGGGATCTGAGCACTGCGGTTCGAACGATTTCGGATGCCTGGGGGCAGGAAGGGGAAGCGGATGGACAAGGGGAGCAAGGGGAGGCGCGCCGGGAGGCGGTGTCCATGGCGGGGACTGCTGCCGGCGCTGGTGACGGTCGTCGTCACCGGCTGCGGCAGCTCGGTGCGGGTCGAGGACGGCGTGGGCGGCGATGCCGCGCCGCCTCGCGCGTCGTTCACCGCCGTGCCGTTCGTGTCGGCGCACCGCGGTGGCGCCGCGTATGCGCCGGAGAACACGATGCTGGCGTACCGCAATGCCGCGAGGCTGGGCGTCGACGACTTCGAGACCGACATGCTGCTGACGGCGGACGCCGTGCCGGTGCTGATGCACGACGACACGCTGGACCGGACGACCGATTGCAGTGGCACCGTTGCCAGCAAGACCTATGCGGAGATCCTGCAGTGCGACGCCGCCTACTGGTGGTCGCCGGGTCAGTCGACGACGTCGCCGGACGATGCGCGCGAACATCCGCTGCGCGGCGCCGGGGTACAGGTGCCGACGGCGCAGGATCTGTTCGCGTTCGCTGCCAGCTTTCAGGGCGTCTATGCGCCGACGGTCACGATCGAAATCAAGCTGTCGGCCGGCGACCTGTTCGGTACGCAGGCGGCGCAGGTACTGGTCGACGCGATCCAGGCCAGCGGCATCGCGGACCGGATCATCGTGCAGTCCTTCAATCCGGCGGCGATCGACGCGGTGAAACGGCTCGACGCGTCGGTCAGGACCCTGTACCTGACGTCCGGCAGCGCGACGCTGGGGCTCGGGTACGCAACGCTGATGGGGCACGAGTACGTCGCGCCATCCCATGACTCGCCAGACCTGGATGCCGCCATGGTCGATGCGGCGCATGCCGCCGGCAAGCTCGTGGTGCCGTGGACGGCGGATCGTGAAGGCGATATCCAGGCGCTGGTCGATATCGGCGTCGACGGCATCATCACCAACTCGCCGGGCTGCCTGCTGGCCTTGCAGGAGCGGCTGCATACGGCGCAGCTCGCGCCCGACGCGGTGGCCACGGCGGACGTCTCGCTATGCAAGTAGGGCTGCGGGGGCTGGCGGGGGTCCTGCTCGGCGCGGCACTGGCCGGATGCGACGGTTCGGAGCCGGCCGCGGACGCCGGCGCGGCGGCGAAGGTCGATGCCTACGCGGTCGATACCGATCTGATCGACGAGTCGTCCGGTCTGGCGCGCTCGCAGCGTGCGCCGGATCTGTTGTGGACCCACAACGACAGCGGCGGTGCGGCGACGGCGTACGCGGTGGATGTGCAGGGGCATTACCAGGGCAGCGTATCGGTGTCGTTGGCGGTGAACCTCGACTGGGAGGACATGAGTTCCTTCGTCGAGGACGGACAGCCCCGACTGCTGCTGGCCGATGTCGGTGACAACGGCGCGTTCCGGCCGCTCGTCACCTTGTATGTCGTCGACGAACCGGATGTCGCCACACGCCCGCGGCCGTTCGAGGTGTCCGTGCCGATCGTGCGCACGATCAGCCTGATCTACCCGGACGGCGCGCGCGATGTCGAGAGCGTGGCGGTGGATGCGGGCGAGGGCTGGATCTACCTTTTGTCCAAACGTGACGAGGTGCCGCAGCTGTATCGCGTGCCCCTGGTGCCGGTGTTGCCGCTGGTGATCGCCGAGGCGCTGGGCCCGACTACCGTTCCTCGCGCGCCGGCGGATACGGAGAATCCGGAACGGATCAACTGGACGACGTCGATGGATTTCGACGCGGATGCAATGCGGCTGGCCGTGGTCACGCTGAGCCAGCTGCACGTTTACCGGCGCGCCCCGGGGCAGAGCTGGGCGGATGCGCTGTCGGCGATGCCGCAGACGGTTGCGTTGCCGGACTATCCGCAGGTCGAGGCGGTGGCGTGGTCCGGCGCGGGCGATGCGATCTGGATCACCTCCGAGGGGACCCCGGCGCCGCTGGTCCGCCTGGGATTCTGAGGGCTCCGGTCCGAGGCGCGCGGTGCGCAAACGCAATCGGGCGACGCGTGAGCGCCGCCCGATCGGATCGAAACAGGTCTTGAATCAGAGCGTCACGGCGTAGACGCAGAGAACCGCGACGGTCAGGCTGCCGAGCAGGAAGGCGATGCCTGGAACCATGTGCGTGGCGGCTGCGGTGTTGCGTGCGTTCATATCGGTCTCCTTGAGCGCGGGTAGAGAGTTCATGTCCACGGCTTGATCATGCGGGCGCCGGGGGAGTGCTGCGCGCGCCGGCGGATCAGCGGGCGTTGTGTCCGGATGTGAGGCAACGCCGGGGCGGGTGAAGTTCCTTCGACGGGGCTCATGGATCTGAAGCCCCGCTGAATGACCGTTTAAGCGGAGCTTCAGGCGCCCCGCGCAGACTGATGCGGCATCCCCGTGTACCGACGGGGGGAGACCTGACTGCATAGGAGATCGTCATGCACGAGCTGAATCTGCAGGAATTGCATCGAGAAGATGGCGCCGGTCAACGGCGTGCGAAGGGCTTGCGCGCGATCGCGCTGACCGCGGCGATCGTGGCCGGCCTCGGGCCGCTGGCCGTGTGTGCGGCGCAGGAGCTGCCACCGGCTCAGTACTCGGGAACGGTGGAGTTCCGGGTCGGCGGTTTCGGGGAAACCGAGGCCGACGCGATGAAGGCGGCGACGCCGCGCTATCCGCTGGCGCTGAACTTCGTCGAGCGCGGTAGCGATGGCCGCAGCATGTATACCTCGGACGTCGGCGTCCGCATCACCGACACGGTCGGGACCACGCGTCTGGATACGGTCGCCAACGGCCCGATCATGTTGATCAAGCTGCCGGCCGGGACGTATACGATCACCGCGACCCTGGAAGGGCGCAGCAAGACGCAGAAGGTGAACATCGGCCAGTCGGGCCACGAACGCATCGTGTTCAGTTGGCCGGAGATGTCGTCCTAGGCAATCGCCGGGCCGCGGTGGTGCGGTGTTCAGTTGATCTGGACGCCGCACCACACGGTCAGCGTCGGCACGATGATCCACAGCAGCCCCTTGATCAGGAAGAACCAGAACCCGACTTGAGCGAAGCGCGCCAGCCGGGTCTGGCGCGATCTTCCGGTGCCGGCTCGGGGCTGCGCCATGTTCACGACTGCTCCGCCGGGCTGCGGCTGCGGCGGACCAGCGCGACCATCGCCTGACGCACTTCGGTTGCGGTCGTCACCGGCTGGTCGAAGTCGATGCGCAGCAGGCGTTTGCCCAGCATCAGATCGAAACCCTCGCCGTCGATGGCCGACATTCTCGGCGTCTCGCCGCCGGCGTCGATGCCGTACAGCCGGCAGTAGTCGCGCATCGCCTCGACATGGTCGGCATTCATGTGCGCGATCATCCCGGCTTCGACGTCCTCTCCGAAGGGATTGGTGCGGCACAACGCGTCCGGGGCGACCCAGTGGATGCGGCCGAAACCGCCGATGTAACGCACGCGGACCGGTTCGATCCGGTAGAACGCGAAGTCGTGGGCCTGGTGATAGGCCGTCGCATGCGGGAAGCGTCGATAGAAGCGTGCCGCCACGGCGTCGATATCCGTCGCCGGCAGCGGTCGCGCATCGCCGACGAGTGTCACGCGCCCGCTGGACTGCACGTCGTCGCCACCCTCGGTGAGCGTGATCGACACGCGCGGGTCGGCGTGGATGTTCCGGGTGTGTTCGGCGATGTCGCTGATCAGGACCACAGGATGGCCATTGCGGTCGGGTACGAAGGTGATCACGGATCCGAACGGATAGCCGGGCACCTCCAGGGACAGGGTCGACAGGATGCCCTGGTGATTGCGCGCGTAGAGTTCGCGCGCATTGCGTGCAACTTCGTCGTGTTCGGACGTCATGGTCAAAATCCTCGCATGGGGGTGACGATGGGCTGCCGGCAGGGCGCCGGGCGGTCAGGGTGAGTCGGCGACCGGTGCGTACTCGATGCTGAATTGCGCGGCCGTGCCGTCGTCGCCGTAGTAGTCGACGATCCGCAGTTTCCAGACATTGGCATCGCGCCCGCGCAGCAGATAGACGACGTCGCGCGGCGAGATATGGTGGTTGCCGTCGCCCTTGTCGCAGAAGCCCGAGTAGTAGTACCAGCCGTAGTCGCCGTCGGCGTCGAATGCACACTCGCCGCCGGTTTCACGCGGCGGGTAGGTGACGAAGGCCAGCGCGCCGGCGGTGTCGGAGTGCCATTCGGCGTCCGCCGGAACGGTGCTGCGCCCGTCCCAGTCGTCGCGCAGGCCGTCGTGCAGTTCGACGCCGGCGCTGCCGGATGTGCCGCCGTTGAGTTTGATGTCGGCACGTCTCAGGGCGATATCCCAGGTCGGGTCATCGGACGGCTGGGTCGGGGCGACCTGCAATCCGTTGCTGAGATCCAGATGCACCCACAGCTCCTCGTCGCCGGCGTCGACCTCGATCCGGGTGACGCCTCCGTCCGCGCTGAAGCTGGCGCGGCCGAGCGGGGCGACGCCGTCGTCGCCGGCGGACGCCGTTTCGCACGCCGGGCCGGGAATCTCCAACAGGTCGAAGCTGGGATGGCCGGCGGCTCCGGTCGCGTCGCTGTAGCCGGTCATGCGCAGCTTGAGGTAGCGGCACTCGACCGTGCGCAGGATGTAGCCGGCGTTGACGCGCGCGCTCACGGTACTGCCGTCGTCGTGATACCAGCCGTGATCGCCGACGCCGGTGATCAGGTTCGGCGCTTCGTCGGCATCCGGATACGTGGTCATCGCATAGTCCGGCTCGCCCAGGCCGAACAGGCCGCCGGCCGCGTCGGTGACGTAGTCGACCTGGCCATTCGGCGGCGCGGCGACGACGTCCTCGAACGGATAGGCTGAGCCGGGATCGACCTTGTCGGCGTAGACCGCGACGGCGTGGCCGGTCGGCGGTGCACCGGAGACGCCCCCGTTGAGCTTGATCCGGGGGCCGAGCAGGGCGATATCCCAGGCATCGCTGCCGGCGGGGTCGTCCGGCTGGACCTGGGTCTGGGTGTCGAGGTCCAGATAGATCCAGGCCTCGCCGGCGGCATCGACCTCGGCCTGATAGTAGCCGTCGCGATGCTGGCTGAAGACGGTCTGTGCGCCGCCCGGTCCCGGCAGGCTGCGGGTGCCGGGCGAATCGGAGCCGTCGCCAGCGGTGTCGTCGGATGGCGGGGAGATGTCGCCGGCACAGGCGCCAAGGACCAGGCCGAGCGCAAGCAGGGGATACAGGCGCAGTCGGGAAGAAGGGGCGTGCTCGGAGAGGGCGCGCATTGATCGGGCTCCTGGTTATGGCAGCCGCCACTGCAGTTCGAGATAGGCGGTGCGCGGTTGGATCGGGAGGTATCGGGAGTCGCCGGCATCGAACAGGTTCTCGATGCCCGCCGCGAAACGCCATGGCGCCCAGCGGTTCCATTCGGCGCGCAGGTCGTAGAGCGCATAGCCGTCGGCACTGCCGGCACCCAGTGGGGCGCCGCCGGTATCGAGTTCGAGCGCAAAGCGGCGCTCGCCGATCCATACGCCACGCAGCGCCAGCGCGTAGGCCGGTTGCTCGAAGCGCAGGGCGAGATTGCCGCGATGCTCCGCGCGTCCGCTCAGTGGCTCGCCGGTGTCGGCGTCCTCGCTGTCGAGCCAGCCGTATCCGAGGCGGATTTCGAGCGGATGCCACGGCCGGAACTGGCTCTGCAGGTCGAACCCGGTCAGCCGAGCCGAGGCGACGTTGCGATAGCTGAAGACGATCGGCGGACCGTCCTCGATCTGGACGATTTCGATCAGGTCGCGGACCCGGTGGTGATAGGCGCTCAGCGCAAGGTTGGCGCGAGGACTGGCGAACCAGGTCACGCCGAGGTTGTAGCCGGTGCTGTATTCCGGTCGCAGTTCCGGATTGCCGTCGACGCGATAGCCGACGCCGGCATTCTCGAAGCGCAGCAGCAATTGCTTGAAGTCCGGCGCGCGATAGCCCCTGCCGAAGCCGGCGCGCAGGATCCAGTCTTCGCCCAGGTCGTATCGCAGCGCCAGCTTCGGCGAGACCTGTTCGTCGAACTGCGAGTCGCGGTCGTAGCGCAGACCGGGCACGATCCTGAGCCGTCCGCCCACCGCGTCGATCTGATCCTGCAGGTAGACCGACTGGCGATCCCGTTCGCCGACGTGGTCGAGGCGGTCCGCGTCGAGGCGCTCGAACTGGGTTTCGGCCCCGAGGCTCAGCAGGTGCCGGCCGACACGGTGATCGAGCTGCCCGCCGGCGACATACAGATCGGCCACGGTTTCCTCGTCGAGCCCGATGTCGCGGCTGTCGGCATTGCGTTGCAGCAGTTGGTCGAAGTAGCGGTGGTAATAGGCGTCGAGCCTGAGTTCGGTCGCCGCGCCCCATTCGAACCGAGGCGCCAGTCCCGCCCGGATCTCCTCGATGCGCTTGTGGGTGGCGTCGGTCGAGGTTCCGCCGCCGGGGTCGAGGCGACGGCTGTCGTCGAGCGAGTAGGCCGCGCTGAGGCCGAGGCCGGCGGCGTCGGACCAGCGCCAGTACGCCTCGGTGCCGGCGTACCCGGCATCGCTGTCCGGGCCGTCCTCGGCAGCGGTCGACGCATCGAGATCGAAGGATTCGATATGCGTGTAGCCGCCGCTGCTGCTGCCGGTGAACGGGCCGAGGGTCCAGTCGTGGTGACCGTGGACCTCACCGTTGGCATCGAGGTCGCCGCGGACCGTCATGCTCCGGCTGGCCGGCCCTTTGCGACGACCGCCCTTGCGGGTGATGACGTTGACGACGCCGCCGAGGGCGTCGGCGCCGTAGAGCGCGGAGTTCGGTCCCTTGACGATTTCGACGCGCTCGATGTTGCCGATGCGCAGGCGCGCCAGATCGATCGCGCCGTTGATATGGCCGGTCATGCGCCGGCCGTCGACGAGGATCAGGACGTGCTCCGAAGACAATCCCTGGATCTCGATGCGGGTGCCGCGTGCGGCGACGCGGGAGACGTGGATGCCACCCTCGCGTTCGAGCAATTCCGCCAGATCGCGTGCCCCGCTGGCGGCGATGTCGTCGGCGCTGATCAGTTGCACGTCGACGGGACTGTCGCCGATACGGTGTTCGGTGCGCGTGCCGGTGACGACGAGCGTCTCCAGCGGCGTCGCCGGCGCCGGAGGGGCGGCGTCGGGCGTGTCTTGCGTGTCGGTGGCGGCGGTGACCGGAATCGAATGGGGGTAGGGCGACACCGGCGCGGTTCCCGGCTCACTTCCGCCGGCCGCGGTCGCCGCCAGTGCCATCGCCAGCGTGCCCGCCATCGCCCGCGGGGCCGCAATCAACCGTCTGCGCACGGGAGCGGCGATGCGGCTTGAGTCGTACCGGGATGAGAGCGCCATGAAAGTCTGATCGATCGGATCGTGTGTGAGTCATGCCCCGCGGCTGCGCGACCGTGCGCGCGTGCCTGCATCGGGATCAGGTGCGGCCAACATAACGCGAATGAGAATGAGTCGCAATAACAAAACTAACCCAACGCAGCGTCGCCCGGAGCAGGGTGGGTGAAGCCGGCCGCAGGCCCGGCGCGCCCGGCATGGCACTTGCGTTCGCCCCGGGGGTGCTGCTGCAATTCGCGTGGATGCCGTTGAGTGTGTTGAAACCGATGGGGGCTCAAGCTGTTGGCGGGCCATATCCGCGTTGTGCTCGGGGGAGCGTGCGACGCGGCGTGACCACTGTCCGGGTCGATGGGCGCAGGCTCAGCGGCCGGATGCGGGTGCCCGCGCCGTGACCGCTGCGGAGCTGCGCAGGTTGCTGTCGAAAGGGGACCTGATCGCGGTCCTGGATCTCATCGATCATGCCCAGTCGGTCGGCACCGAGGAACAGTTCCACGGGCTGATGAAGATGGCGGCGCAGCTCGTACCGATCGAGAAGACGCATGTCAGCGTCGCGCGCCTTGATGCGGGCAACGCCATCGTCGGCACCAGCCGACGGATCAGCATCGACTACCCCGACGCGTGGTTGACGCATTATCGCGAGCAGGGACTGATCCGCGTCGACCCCGCGGCGCGACTGCTGTTCCGGGCCGAACG
The DNA here is from genome assembly GCA_028698335.1 of Nevskiales bacterium. Classification (GTDB taxonomy): domain Bacteria; phylum Pseudomonadota; class Gammaproteobacteria; order Nevskiales; family Nevskiaceae; genus Solimonas. The sequence goes on from JAQVDP010000009.1 coordinate 85,358, forward strand.
GCCGTTGATCTGGGCGGATCTGCGCAAGCGGTACCGCAAGGCCTCGGAGCAGGCCTTCTACAACTCAGCCCATGACTTCGGACTGGATCAGGGGTTCTCCTTCGGCGCCCGCTTCATGCGGTCGGCCTCGGCGAGTTTCTTCTCCTGCGCCGGGCAGGAGCTGACCTCGCACCAGCGGCATGTGCTGGTCATCCGTTATCTGCTGCCGCACCTGCATGCATCCCTGTCGAAGGTGCATCTGGGGCTGCTCAAGCAGGTTCCGGCCCTGACCCCGCGCGAGATCGAGGTGCTGAACTGGCTCAAGTTCGGCAAGACCAACTGGGAAGTCTCGATCCAGCTCAACGTCAGCGAACGCGCGGTCAAGTTCCATGTCGAGAACGCGATGCGCAAGCTCAACGCCAGCAACCGCCTGCAGGCGGTTGCGATCGCCCTCTCCCAAGGCCTCATCGAATGGGGGTGAGCACGCGCTGCTGACACGCGTCCAGTGGACGCATGTGCGCGTGCGAACGCCCCGGCAGGGGGCGGAACAACACGACCTCGCGGTCCACATCCAGCAGGTGTGCGCGTGGCCTGACGGCTGATGCCCCCCGGGACGGCCAGCTGGTGTCCACTGCGGTGGACTCATGCTGATCGCAATCGCTGCGCGCCCGGTGCGGATCGGGAGTTTTCTGACTTCATTTTTCATGAAATCCGACAACGACGCCCAGGGCGAAATCCCACAGTAAGCCCCGGACCGCCATGCGCGCGCACCTGTCCGACCGGACAGGTCCGGCTCCGCTTGTGTCACGCCACCATGTCTCCAGCGCCGGTTCCGCCCCGGCCTGTCGGTTTCGAATGGCAATGGAGAGCATCATGGGAGTCTACGCACAACTGATCGACGCGACGCGTGAGGACTACGCGCGGCACATCGTCGACAACCCGCTGCTGCGCATGCTGGCCGAGGGTCGCGTGACGCAGGCGCATTACGTGGCCTATCTGATCCAGACCTACCACCTGGTCCGTCACACCTCACGCACGCTGGCGCTGGCGGCGTCGCGCTGCGACGACGATCGTCGCGGCCTGCGCGCCTGGTTCATCGAGCAGGCGGGCGAGGAGCACGGTCACGAGCTGTTCTGCCTGAAGGACCTGCGTCATATGGGCGTCGACGTCAGTCGCGGTGTGCGCCGCCCGCCGGGCCCGGGCGCGTCGGGCCTGTTCGCGCAGAACTACTTCCTCGCGAGCCATGGCAATCCCGCGGCGATTCTCGGGGTCGCCTCCGCGACCGAGGGCATGGGGGCGCAGATCGCCGGTTCCATGGCGCAGGTGCTGGTCCAGCGTTACGGCATTCCGGAGCAGGCGGTCACCTTCCTGCGCAGCCATGCCGGATTCGACCAGCGTCATCTCGAGGACGCCCGGCGCGCGATCGACAGCTGGGGTGGGGGCGAGAACTTCGACGACGTGGTTCAGGCCCGGCGGTTGACCTTCCACCATTACGGCCAGATGTTTCGCGACGTCGCGGCCGGTGACGGCGCCGACGGCTCGCCGCGGCGCGACGTCGCGCGGGCGGCCTGAGGGCGCGGCTATGGTCGTTCCGGTTTCAGCCGGCGCCGGTCCGGTTGCGGGCACCGACGCCTGGCAGGTCCAGGCCTACAGCCTGCGCGCGATTGACGGGCAACTGGATCGCCAGCGCTACGAGGCGCTGCTGGCCCAGGTCTACGAACCCCTCGGCTTCATGACCGATGGGGTCCTGCCGGGGCGGCAATCGCGCTGCTTCGTGATCGAATACCGCGCTGCGATTGTCGCGATCTACCGTCTGACCGAGGTGGATGATCCGCGCAGTCCCTATCACGACCTGCTGCCGGGCGATGGCGGTCACGCGCGCGACCTGCGCCTGCTCGAGGTCAATAACGTCGTGATCACCAGACCGATGCGCTCGACGATCCTCCTGGGACTGATGCTGCACGCCGCGGCGAGCTGGGCGCACGCCGCGGGCTACGACCGCATCGTCGGCATGACGCGCTACCAGACGCTGCGTTTTTTCGTCGAGTTCGGGGTGGTGCCGATCGATCATGCGCCGCTGCATCTGCTCGGGCGACCGGAGCTGAAGGATTTCGCGATCTACTACGACACCCGCGATCCGGAATCGATCGCGTACATGCATGAACGCGCGCGGCGGTGGTTCCATCAAAAGGCGGTGATGCGCGCGATCGAATGCAAGTACATCGGCCGCGCCGGCGCCGACCTTGACCGCAGGCAGGCGGCATAGACATGCCGGCACTGATCTATCCGCTCATGGTGGGCTTGAGTCTGGTGCTTGGCGGTGCGTGGATGTGGCTGCCGCTGGCGTTCAATCTGTTACTGGTTCCCCTGGCCGACGCCGGCATGCGCAAGTGGTGGCCGGATTGGCAGCCGTCGGTCCGCCTCCAGCGCCGGCTGTTCGCGCCATGGAGCTTCGTGCTGTACGCGGTGATGCAGACCACCGTTCTGGCGACGGCGTTGTGCAAGGCCAGCCAGGGTCTGTCGGGTGCGGAATGGTTCGCGTGGGTGTCGGCCGTCGGCATCATGACCGGGACCGCCGGGATCACCGCAGCGCATGAGCTGGTCCACCGTGGATCGTCCGCGATGCGCGCGCTCGGCCTGAGTCTGCTGGCGATGGTCGGATACATGCATTTCCGGATCGAGCACGTCTACGGCCATCATCGTCACGTGGCCACGGCCGACGATCCCGGCAGTGCGCCACTCGGCCAGAGTTTTCCGCAGTTCTTTGCACACATGCTGGTCGCAGGACCCGCCGCGGCCTGGCGGATCGAGACGCGGCGGCTGCGGCGGCGAGGGCTGCCGTGGTGGAGCGCGCGTAATCGTATGCTGCATTACCTGGCGATCCAGTCCGGCCTGATCGCCGCGATTGCCGTCGTGCTCGGTCCGGCAGCGGTGCTGTTCTTCGTGCTGCAGAGTCTGATGGCTGTCCATCTGCTCGAGGCGGTCAATTACGTCCAGCACTACGGCCTGCGTCGCCGCCGCCGGGTCGCGGGCTGGCAGTCGGTCGGGCCAGAGCACGCCTGGGATTCGATCGATCCGGTTTCGGGACTGCTGGTGTTCAACCTGAGCCGGCACGCCGACCATCACGCCGACGTCCGCCGCACGGCGGCCGATCTGCGCGTGCACGCGCAGAGCCCCAGGCTGCCGCTGAGTTTCTACACCATGGTGTTCGTGGCCCTGATCCCGCCGTTGTGGCACGCGCTGATGGATGCACGAGCGCGCCGGGTCGCGGCTGCGGATCGCGCATCCACGACGATCGCCGGGTGCGGGTTCGGTGGGCAGGAGATCAAGGCATGAAAGAGTCTGTTCGGGAGTGGGCAGCTGCGGTACCGGCTGTGGCATCCGGAGCCGCGCGCGGTCGGTCGGTCCCCAGCGCCGTGCGGCATGCGCCGTGGCCGGTCCGCGGTTTCTTCCAGGTCATCGGGCGGGTGATGCCCGGGACAGTCGGTCGGTGGACGGCCCGACGCATGATCACGCCGCAGCGTCGCCGCGCGTCCGGCGTCGAGTCCGAGGTTCCGGATGCGGGCGCGGCACGGGAGCTGGTCCTGGACTGCGGCGGTCTGCAGTTGCGCGGGCGGCAGTGGGGCCCGGTCGGCCGACCGCCGGTGTTGCTGGCTCACGGCTGGGAGGGGCGGGCCGAGGATCTGTCCCGTTTCGTCGGTCCGCTGCTGCGCCACGGGTTTCAGGTGGTGGCGATGGATGCGCCGGCACATGGCCGCTCGGCCGGGACACGCACCGACGTGCAGCACTATGCCCGCGCGCTGGCCTGCATCGCGGATCGTCTGGGGCCGTTGCATGCGATCGTCGCGCATTCGATCGGTGCTGCCGCGGCGTCGGTCTATCTCGGTGAACTGGATGGCCGGGCGAGGGCACTGGCGCTGATCGCGCCGGGCGGCGACCTGCTCGACGAAACCCGCCGCGTCGCCGCGGCGATCGGGCTGCCGCCGGCCGCCCTGGCACGCCTTCAGGCATTCCTGTCCGGGCATTTCGGCCGACCGCTCGCAGCCTGCTCGACGCGCCGGGCGGTCCGCGCCATCGCGGTGCCGGCACTGGTGCTGCATGACGAGGACGATCGCGTCGTCCCCGTCGCCGACGGTCGCGCCGTCGCGCAGGCATTGCCGGCCGCGCGCTTTGTCCCGACCCGTGGCCTGGGGCATCGGCGCATCCTGCGGGATCCGGCCGTCATCGACGCCGTCGTCGGGTTCTGCGTTCAGGCGCTGCCCGCATCAGAACGGGATATGTGATCCCCGCCAACGCATCCGCGGCGGCGGAGCCGGTAGCGGCGAAACCGGTCTCTGGATACCGGGCACGGCTCGGATTACGATGCCGCACCTGCCCCGGATATCACCATGGATAGGCTTATCGACGCGGCTACCGCCTCCTTCATGCTGGGAGGGCTGTCTCTGAATCTGGCATCCTGCGACCCGCGCCTGCAGCCTTCGCTCGCGCGCGCCTGCGGGTGTGATCTGGATGCCGACGGCGGACGCCTGAGTATCTGCGTTGGCCGGGTGCAGGGGGCCCAGGTGCTGGGAGACATCGTTGCCGGTGCCGCCGTCGCGGCGGTGTTCTCCGAGGTCGTCAGCCACCGGACGCTGCAGATCAAGGCCAGCAGCGCGGTGGTGAGGGCGCCGACGCGCGCCGATCACGCCGCGGTGGACCGCTATCTGGAGCGCTTTGCGACACGCCTCGATGCGATCGGTTTCACGCCGCGCTTCGTGTCCGCCCTGTTCAGCTTCGACGCGGGCGACTTCATGGTGGTCGAAATGCGGCCGGAGGAGATCTATTCGCAGACGCCCGGCCCCGGTGCCGGGCAGCGTTTGCAGGCCGCGGCGTGAAGCTGGGGCTTGATAACATCCGCCCGTGCCTGGAAGGCGGGATCCCCGGCGTGCTGGCGACCTGCTCGCCGGACGGTGTTCCCAACGTCACGCTGGTTTCGCAGGTCTATCGGGCCGACGCCGAGCACGTCGCCCTGTCGTTCCAGTTCTTCAACAAGACCCGGGAGAACATCCTCGCCAACCCCAGGGCCACCGTGCAGCTGATCCATCCGGTTACCGCGGCGCGCTTCCGCATGAGCCTGCACTATGAGCGCACCGAGTCCGCCGGACCGCTGTTCGAGCGCATGAAGGCACAGCTGTCGGGCATCGCCTCGCATACCGGCATGAACGGCATCTTTCATCTGCGGGGCGCCGACATCTATCGGGTCGTCTCGATCGAGGCGCTGCCGGGCCCGGTGATCGACCAGCCGGCCTGCGCCGGGACCCCGGTGCCCGGTCTGCGCGCGATCTGCCAGCAGATCGTGGCGATCACCGACCTCGATCATCTGCTCGAGGTGTTGCTGGCGGAGCTGGAACGGCACATGGATTTCCGCCACTCGATGGTGCTGCTGGCCGATGCCGCCGACCGCAAGCTGTACACGGTCGCGACGCGGGGGTTTTCCAGCTCCGGCGTCGGTGCCGAGATTCCGCTGGGCGCGGGCGTCATCGGTGTTGCCGCCGAGCAGCGCACGCCGATCCGGGTTTCGCATGCGACCGCCGAGTACGCCTACAGCCGTGCCGTGCGCGACGCGCTGCTCGCGCAGGGGCAGGTCGAGTCGCTGGAGACCGAGATTCCGTTTCCCGGGTTGCCGTCGCCGCGCAGCCAGCTGGCGGTGCCGATCGTTGCGGCCGATGCCTTGCTCGGTGTGCTCTATGTCGAGTCGCCGGTGGATCAGCGCTTCAGTTACGACGACGAGGATGCCCTGCTGGTCATCGCCAGCCTGCTGGCGGTCAAGCTGCCCGGACTGTCCGAAGCCGACGACGATGCCGCCGACGATCGCGGTGGCGCCGAGCCGGCGGCGACCGGTGAAGATCCCTCGGCGCCGGTGACGGTGCGGTGCTTCACGCACGATCACAGTGTCTTCATCGACAACGATTATCTGATCAAGGGCGTCGCCGGCGCCGTGTTGTGGAAGCTGCTGAGCGTGTATCAACAGGACCAGCGCGTCGATTTCAGCAATCGTGAACTGCGGCGTGACGGTTCATTGCGGTTGCCGGACATCGTCGACAATCTCGAGGCGCGCCTGATCCTGCTCAAGCGCCGGCTCGACGAGCGCTGCCCGTTCATCCGGATCGAGAAGACCGGCCGCGGGCGCTTCCGGCTGGTGGTCACGCGCCGCCTGGTGCTGGACGGGCAGGGCTGAGCCGTCGCGGAGCGTCGGGGCAATCGGCGGCGCGCCGCCGGGACCGGCGCACCGCGGTTCCGACGTCGGGAGGTTCAGGCCAGTGCGGCGGCGAGGCGCTCGCGGTCGGCGGCCGGGATCTGCGGCAGCAGTCCCGTCAGCAGGCCGGTGAAGGCTTCGGCGGGCATCGCCTGCCGCAGATGGCTGAGCAGTTCGAGCCGTTCCGGCTGGCCGATGGCCGGCACCATGTGCCGGATCACGGCCGCCTTTTCGTGGTCGGGAATCGAACCGGTGAGAGCGGACTCGATCGCGATGATCTCGGCGTCGGAGTAGCAGTCCCACAACACGGCGTTGTTGTAGGACTCCTCGACCAGCATGTGTTCGAAGTTCTCGGCGACGAAGCTGCTGAGGTTCAGATACAGCGCATCGAGCAACCGCGCCCGGCATGCGCCGGAGCTGGCGCGCACGCGCGCCACGTCGCGCCCGAGCGCTTCGATGCTGCGCAGATGCTGGTCGTGGTCGGCCGCGGTCTTGTGGGCGGAGCCGGGTCGCCGGGCCTCCATCGCGGCATGGATGAAGTCGTTCTCGTGTTCAAGATGGCCGTTGCACATCTCGAGCAGGTCGATGGTCGCATCGAGCGTGACGTCCACCGTGCCGGCATCGTCCGGATCGACCCGGCCCAGCTCGACCAGGGTCTGGGCCATCGCCGCACGCAGCGCGCGATGGATGCGGCGATAGGTGTCGTAGCGCGTCGGTTCGACCGTGCGGGCGGCTGCGGAGGTCGGTTCGTGCTGCATCGGTGGCTCCTGTCGGTGGTGCCCGAAGCCGGGCAGAATGGATGCCGCAGATGCTAGGCGGCGCACTCGGAGCGGGTTGCTAAATCATCCCTAACCGGATGCTAAATATTCGCTAAGCTGTGAAGGCCCAGCCGCTGCGAGCGTGCATCCGTGGAAGAGAGGCGCCGGAACGGCGGCCGGATGCGCGGGCGGATCCGGGTTCACCCACGAGAACGATCAACATGCTGTTGCCGGAGGCGGTCATGAATCTGTTCAGTCGCAGCAGGGGCCAGGACCACGGTCTGACGCCCGCGGACTTTCCCGGGCCCGATCTCGACGTGGCCGACGGGGGCGCGCCGCAGCGGGCGATTCTCGGAGGCGGTTGTTTCTGGTGCGTGGAAGCGGTTTTCACCGCGCTCGACGGGGTGCTCGAAGTGACATCGGGTTATGCCGGCGACAGCGCTGCGAAAGCCGACTACGAGACCGTCTGCACCGGCGGGACCAATCACGCCGAAGTCGTGGAAGTGCGTTTCGATCCCGGCCGCATCAGTTTCGGGCAGTTGCTCAAGGTGTTCTTCTCGGTCGCGCACGACCCGACCCAGCTCGACCGCCAGGGCAACGACCGCGGGCGCCAGTACCGGTCGGTGATCTTCTGCGTCGACGACGAACAGAAGACCGTGGCCGAGGCCTATATCCGCAAGCTCGACGCCGCGCACTACTTCGCGGATCCGATCGTGACCGCGGTCGAGCCGTTGCCGGCGTTCTACGCCGCCGAGGCCTATCACCAGAACTACGCCGCGCTGCATCCGGATCAGCCGTACATCCAGGCGGTCGCGTTGCCCAAGGTGGACAAGCTGGAGACGTACTACGCGGACCGGCTCAAGCCGCCCTCGGATCGATGACCGGCGTTCCGCGCCGTGCGGCGCGGGGCATCGTCGTGGCGGTCCTGATGGCTGCGGCGCTGCAGGTTGCTGGCGTGCACGCGGCGTCCGTTCGGCCTCTGTCTCCGGCCGACGCCGCCCGGCCGGCACCCGCCTTCGGGGGCGCCGCGGAGGACTGGATCGGATCGGCGCCGCTGCGCTGGGATGCGCTTGAGGGCAAGGTCGTCCTGCTCGATTTCTGGACCTTTGCGTGCTTCAACTGTTTCCGTTCGTTTCCCTGGCTCAATGCGCTGGAGCGGGCCTATGGTCCGTGTGGCCTGCAGGTCATCGGCATCCACACGCCCGAGTTCGATTTCGAGCAGCGGCGCGAGAACGTCGAAGCCAAGATGGCCGAGTACGGGCTGCATCATCCGGTCATGCAGGACAACGCGCACCGGTACTGGAATGCGATCGGCAACCGCTACTGGCCGGCGTTCTATCTGATCGACAAGCAGGGTCGCATCCGCGCGCTGTACGTCGGGGAGACCCATGTCGGCGATGCGCAGGCCCAGGCCATCGCCCGCGATGTGGAAGCCTTGCTGGCGGAGCCCTGATTCCGCCTGTCGTTCCGGGGTCGGCCGAGTGAGCACCAAAAAGGGCGCGACCCGGCGGGCGCGCCCTTTGCGGTTGCAGTACGGCGCGATCGCGCCGTCGGCCGTCGGCAGGCCCTAGTTGCCGAACAGTTTCTTGAACGCCTTGTCGAGGGCCTTGTCGACGACGGTGTCGGTTGCCTCGTCGACCTCCTGGTCGGCGCGCTGTTCGACGCGGTCCTGCTGGCGGTCAGCCTTCTTGCCGAGCACTGCGCCCAGGTCGAAGCCGGCGCCACCCTGGGCGCTGGCGCCGCCCATGGCGCCGAGGTTCGGAAGCGTCTGCGGCGCCGACGGCAACTCGAATCGCGACGACGACGGGTTCTTGCCGCTCAGGCTCACGACGGTCATCTGCGAGCCGTAGCGCAGGACGCCGGCACGCTTGCCGTCGAGCTGTTTCCAGAGTTCGGTTTCGCCGGGGCGCTTGTCGACGCCGGCGGAGGCCGAGAACGTGCGCGCCATGCGCTCCATCGCCTGCGTCAGCTCCCAGGCGCGCGCGTTGTTCGACAGCACGACCTCCTCGGTGCGCTTCTTGCCCTTGGCGTCGACGTACTCGAGCACATGGACCTCGCCGCGCAGGCCGGCGACGGTCTCGGTACGGCCCGTGGCATGCAGACCGATCAGACGCTCGACGTCCGATCCCATTTCACCGGGATTCGCGGCGGCCTGCTGGCCGAACATCTGCGCCATCCCGGACATGTCGATCACGGTCTGGCCGGTCACGGCGTACATCTTGCCGTCACGCATGACCATGTGGGTCTGCGCTTCGCCGTCGACGTCGAAACGCAGTTTGTCGCCGAGGTAATCGACACGCATGGTCTGTGAACGACCGTCGGCGTCCGACTTGAGTACGGCGGTGCCGCCGGCCCAGGCCGACAGCGACATCATCGAAAGAGCTACTGCACTGAGCAGGGTGCGCATGACATTTCTCCGTTGCGGTTATCGCTCGCCGCGGAGTCTGGACGATTCGTGCCGGACCGACTGCGAGCTGCTTCACTCTTCCTGAAACGGGAAACCCGCCATAATTGCGACATGCCCGATCTTCCGAAACGAACCGATGCCGCAGCGGCGGCCGATCTGGTGCCGCTGTACTACGCAGACCTGCATCGTCTCGCGCGCCGTGTCCGCTACGGCAGTTCCAGAAACGAGACGCTGCAGACCACGGCGCTGATCCACGAGGCCTATCTGAAGCTGTGCCGGACCCCGACCTGGAACGACCGCGCCCATTTCCTGCGGGCCTCGGCGCTGGCGATGCGGCAGGTGCTGGTCGACGACGTGCGTGCCCGGCTCACGCAGCGCCGCGGCGAGGGGGTGACGCCATTGCCGTACGAGGAGATGGAGTCGGAGGCTGCGATCGATACCGACGACACCCTGCTGGCGCTGGACGAGGCGCTGGGGCGTCTGGCGCAGATCGACGCGCGCCTGGCGCAGGTGGTCGAATGCCGCTACTTCGCCGGGTATACCGACGCGGAAACCGCCGAGGCCCTCGGGGTGACGGCGCGCACGGTGCAGCGCGACTGGTTGCGGGCGCGCGCCTGGCTGCATCAGCAGCTGGACGGCGCGCCGGTCTGAACGGCAGCCGCGCCCGCCGTCAGAGCCTGAGTTCGCGGCGGATCTTGTCGACCTGTGACCGGTAGGCCTGCCCGGCGGGTCCCATCGCGGCGAAGGCCTGCTCGGCCGCGTCGAGACGCAGTGCCGCCGCTTCCGGTCGTCCGCTGGCCGCGTCCCAGCGTGCGCGCGACAGGCCGACCATGACCGCCAGCGGATGGGTCGGCCCGGTGGCTTCGAGCGCCAGGTGCTCGGCCTGTGTCAGGACGCCGTCGGCCGCGTCGGTCTGGCCGCGTGCGGTGTGCGCGTCGGCAAGGCCCAGCATCGCCGCGATCATGTGCGGGCTGCGCGGACCGGCGTATTCGCGTGCCAGGTCGACGGCTTCGGCCAGCAGGGGCAGGGCCGCGTCGGGGTCCCCCTTCTGCAACATGAGCTTGCCGTAGTTGCTGAGCAGGGCGGCCAGTGCCGCCGACGGCGCGAACAGCTCGCGCCGCAGTTTCAGCGCCTGCCGGTAGAGCGTCTCGGCCTGCTCGAGCGCGCCGCGCCGACTCGCGACGGCCGCCCAGTTGTTGAGGGTGTTGACCGCGTCGCCGCCGCGGGTGCTGTGGCGCGCCTCCCAGACCGACCATGCACGGGAGAATGCGCGGTCGGCTTCGTCGAGGCGGCCGGCGTGGAAGTACAGCAGGCCCAGATTGTTGTGAACGACGCCGGTGTCGAGATGGGTCGGCCCGAACACCGCGTCCGCCTCGGAGCGCGCCTGTTCGAGGGTCGCGATCGCGGCTTCGATATCGCCGGACGCCCGCTGCAGCTGGGCCTTGAGGATCAGGCTGGACGCAAGCTCGGCGCGGTAGCGCGGCGGGTCCAGGTTCCAGAATGCCTGGGCCTGCTCCAGCTGCGGGGCGGCGTCGTCCGGACGGCCGGAACGGTAGTACATCTGCCCGAGGTCGAAGCGGGCACGCGCGAGGATGGCGGGTTCGGCCGGCGTGCCCGGCAGTTGCAGCAGGCCTTCGAGCAGCGGAATGCCGCCCTCGTAGTCGTTCATCAGGAAATACAGCTCGCCGAGTGCCTGCATCATCTGCGCGGCGCGTTGCGGCGCCGTCGCGTACTCGTCCTGCAGGCGCAGCGCGGCTTCGTCGAGGACCGCCTTGGCGGTGACCGGTTCGCCGCTGCGCAGCTCGCCGGCGGTGCGGAACAGGTAGACCAGATACTGGCGGACGGCGTCGGTGCGGTCCGCCTCCTGGCGTGCGATGTCGCGTTCGATCCTGGCCTGGTGCGCCTGCCAGGCGGTGCCGGCGAGGCCGAGCGCCAGACTCGCGAACATCGCCGCGCCGGCCGCGAACCACCAGCGGTGTCGGCGCAGCGTGCGCCCGGCGACGTAGGCCCGGGTGCCGTCGCGTGCCCGGACCGGTCGGTCCTCGAGATGGCGGCGCAGGTCGTCGGCGAGCGCCTCGACGCTCGCGTAGCGCTCCGATGCGCGCGGGCGCAAGGCCTTCAGCACGATCGCGTCGAGGTCGCCCTGCAGCGCATGCCGGCGCGAACGGTCGACGACGCGACTCGGCTGCGTCACATCGGGATGCATCAGCCGGTCGATCGCCCGCGTCATCGCGCCGCCGCTGCCTTGCCATGGGCGCTGCCCGGTCAGCAGTTCGAACAGCATCACGCCGAGGGCGTAGACGTCGGTCGCCGTGGTGATGACGCCGTTCTCGAGCTGTTCCGGCGCGCAGTAGTCGGGCGACAGGGCGACGACCTGGGTGGCGTCGGCGCCGCCGCCGTCGGCGGCCATCAGCTTGGCGATGCCGAAATCGAGCAGCTTGACCTGCCCGTCCTTGCGGACCAGCACGTTGCCCGGCTTGAGGTCGCGATGGACGACGAAGCGGTGATGCGCGGCGGTCACCGCCTCGCAGACCTTGAGCATCAGTTCGATGCAGCCCCGCAGATCGCCCTTGCAGCCGCATTCGGTGATCGGCCGGCCCTCGACATATTCGAGGACCGCGTACGGGCGCTGGTCGTGGATGCCGCCGTCGAGCAGGCGCGCGATGCCGGGATGGTCGAGCGCGGCCAGGATCTGGCGTTCCCGCTCGAAGCGCCGCGTGTCGTCGCGGTCCTGGATGCGGGCCAGCAGCTTCAGCGCGGCACGCTGGGAATAGGTGCCGTCGTCACGCTGGACCTCGTAGACCTCGCCCATGCCGCCGCTGCCGATCAGGCGCACGATGCGCCAGGCGCCGACGATCCGTCCCGGGGCCAGCAGCGGCGTCGATGGGTCGGCGTCCGGCTGCGACGGGCGGGACTGGGCCCGCAGTTCGGCGGCGGTGTGGGCCTGCAGCAGCGACAGCACCTGCTCACGGGCATCCGCCTCCGTCGCCTGCGCTTCCAGCCATGCCTGTCGCTGCGCCTCCGGCAGCTCGACGGCCGCGTCGAACAGACGCCAGATCAGGGTCCAGTCCTGGCGCGGGTCAGTGTCGGCGGAATTCGGGGCGTCGCGGTCGGCATCCGTCATGGCGGCGGGGAGTGCGGGTCTCCGGGACGAGTGTATGTCAGGCGTCACCCGCACCGGTATGAGACGGATCACGGTCGGCGACTTGACCGCAGCCGCCACCGCCCGGCGTTTCGATCCGGATGCGCTCCCCGGGCGCCACCTCGAGCGCGACGCAGGCGTCGAGCATCCGTTCGCCGGCCTGGCCGATCAGCATATTGCGGCCGCATGCGCCCGGTCCGCCGCCATCGAGCCCTTGCGGTGGCGTGTGGCGGTGGCCGGAGAGGATGCCGACCTGCATCGGCTGCAGGAAGCGCAGCTCCCGGATCACGCCGTCGCCGCCCGGCCAGCGCCCGGCGCCCCCGCTGTCGCGGCGAATCGCAAAGCGCTCGAGGCGGACCGGAAAGCGCGCCTCGAGAATCTCGACGTCGGTGATGCGCGAATTGGTCATGTGCGTGTGCACCGCGCTGGCGCCGGCATGGCCGGCACCGGCACCGGCGCCGCCGCAGATCGTCTCGTAGTACTGATGCGCCGCGTCGCCGAAGCTCAGATTGTTCATCGTGCCCTGGCTGTCCGCGAGCACGCCGAAGGCACCGAGCAGTGCGTCGACGACCGCCTGCGAGGTCTCGACATTGCCGGCGACGACGGCGGCCGGTTCGACCGGATTGAGCAGACTGCCGTCGGGAACCTGCAGTTCCACCGGTTGCAGGCAGCCGTCGTTGAGCGGGATGTCGGTACCCAGCAGCAGTCGCAACACGTAGAGGGTCACGGCGCGGGTCACCGCCAGGGGTGCGTTGAAGTTGCCCGGGTCCTGGGCGCTGGTTCCGGTGAAGTCGATGCGCAGGCGGTCGTCCGCCGGCGTCACCGTGACCGTGATGACGCGGCCGCCGTCCATCTGCAGCCGTCTGGAACCCGGGCGCAGCTTCGGCAGCAGGGCGCGCACCGCCTGTTCGGCGTGATCGAAGATATGTTGCATGTAGGCGTCGACGACGTCGCGACCGAAGCTGTCGTCGAGGCCGGCGAGTTCGGCGATGCCGCTGCGGGTCGCGGCGAGCTGGGCCTGGAGGTCGGCCAGATTGTGGGCCGGCTGCCGCGCCGGCCAGGGTCCGGCGCCCAGTGCCGCGAGCAGCGCCGGTTCGAGGAAGCGGCCCTCCCGCATGATGCGCAGTCCGGCGAAGCGGATGCCTTCCTCCGCGATCGAACGGCTGGCGGCCGGCATCGATCCGGGCGAGATGCCGCCGACGTCGGCGTGATGGGCGCGCGCGGCGACCAGCTGGCGCAGGCGTCCGTCGGCGTCGAAGCGGGGTGCGATGACGGTCAGGTCCGGCAGGTGGGTGCCGCCGCGGTACGGGTCGTTGATCAGCCAGGCATCGCCTTCGGCCAGCTCCGCGCCGTGCTCGCGCAGCAGGGCCTGTACCGAGACGCCCATCGAGCCGAGGTGGACCGGGATGTGCGGTGCGTTGGCGACCAGGCGTCCGCGCGCGTCGAAGATGGCGCAGGAGAAGTCGAGGCGCTCACGGACGTTGACCGAGCGCGCGGTACGGCGCAGCGCATCGCCCATCTGCTCGGCGATCGCCATGTAGCGGTTGTGGAAGATCTCCAGATGCATCGGGTCGCAAGCGGTCGACACCGCGCGATGGCGCGGCAGCGCGCGGCTGCGTTCGAGCAGCAGGGCGCCGTCGAGGCGTCGCGCGCGCCAGCCGGGTTCCACGACGACCGTGCTGTGGGGTTCGAGCAGCAGCGCAGGGCCGTCGATCTGCTGTCCAGCCGACAGCTGCTCGCGCCGATACACCGGCGTGTCGAGCGACCGCGGCGTGGCGTCATCGTCGCCGGCGAAGTGGACGGATACACGCTGCAGCGCGGGTGCCGGTGTTGCGGGCGACGGTGGCGCGGGCGGTATCGCATGCCCGCCGCCCCGTGCCTCGGCGACGATCGATTGCAGTACCAGCGGCCGCTGCGGATCGGCGAAGCCGAACAGCTGGCGGTGGCCGCCTTCGAAGGCGGCGCGCATCGCCGCGGCGTCCGTCAGGTCGACCGCCAGTGCGGTATCGGAGGTGTCGTAGCGCAGGCGCACCTGCAGTCTGACGTGAATGTCGCCGTCGACGCCGTCGCTGCGCAGGGCGGCGCGCACGCCGTGTTCGAGCGTCTGGCCGATGGTCGCGATCGCCTCCAGGTCGGCGCCGTCCAGCGCCTGCTCGATCATGCGCTCGTCGCGGCGGCTCAGGTCGGCGATGCCGATGCCCAGCGCCGACAGCAGACCCGCGTGGTCGTGCAGCAGGACGCTGCGGATGCCGACCGCGTCGGCCACGGCGCAGGCGTGCTGACCGCCGGCGCCGCCGAACGCGCAGAGGGTGTAGCCACCGACATCGATGCCGCGACGGACGCTGATGCCGCGGATCGCATTGGCCATGTTCTCGACGCCGATGCGCAGATAGCCCCACGCCAGCTGCTCGGGTGTCCATGCGCGTCCGCCCGCTGCGGCGATCTCGTCGGCGCGGGCAGCGAAGGCTTGGCCGACGGCCGCGGGGTCCAGCGGCTGATCGGCTTCGGGGCCGAACACTTTCGGAAAGAACTCCGGCCGGATCCGGCCGAGCTGGACGTTGGCATCCGTCATCGCCAGCGGTCCGCTCCGGCGATAGCACGCCGGCCCGGGATCGGCGCCCGCGGACTCGGGGCCGACGCGCAGGCGCGCGCCATCGAATCCCAGGATCGAGCCGCCGCCGGCCGCCACGGTCTCGATCTGCAGCATCGGCGCCCGCAGGCGCGCGCCGGCGACACGGCCCTCGTCGAGCTGTTCGAGCGTCCCGGCGAAATGGAACACGTCGGTGGACGTACCGCCCATGTCGAATCCGATCAGGCGGTCGTGTCCGAGCGCGGCCGCGGTGCGCACTGCACCGATGACGCCACCGGCCGGGCCGGACAGCACGGCGTTGCGTCCGGAGAGGGCGTCGACCCCGACCAGTCCGCCGCTGGACTGCATGAAGCGCAGGCGCGTGTCCGGCAGTGCGGCGGCCAGGCGCCGCGTGTATTGATGCAGCACCGGACTCAGGTAGGCGTCGATGACCGCGGTTTCGGCGCGACCCAGCAGGCCCGGCAGCGGCGAGACCTCATGTGAGCAGCGCACCGCCTCGAATCCCGCGGCGCGCGCCAGATCGGCGATGCGGCGTTCGTGCGCCGGCGCAGTGGCGCCGTGGACCAGGGCGATGGCGAGTGCGCGGCAGCCCTGTTGGCGGGCCGTCTCCAGCGCCTGTTCGACCTGGATCTCGTCGAGCGGGGTCAGGATCGCGCCGTCGGCGTCGACGCGCTCGTCGATTTCGATGACCCGGGCCGCCAGCGGCGCGGCCTTGCGGATGTCGAGCGCGAACAGATCGGGCCGGGTCTGGTCGCCGATCGCCAGCAGATCGCCGAAGCCGCGCGTGACCAGCAGCGCGGTCGGGGTGCCCTTGCGTTCGAGCAGGGCGTTGGTGGCCACGGTGGTGCCGACCCGCAGTTCCTCGATCCGCGAGGCCGGGATCGGTGCCTCGGCCGCCAGCCCGAGCACGCGGCGGACACCGGCGATGACGGCGTCGTCGTAGTGCTCCGGATCCTCGGACAGCAGCTTGTCGGCACGCAGCATGCCGTCCGGCGACAGCGACAGCACGTCGGTGAAGGTGCCGCCGCGGTCGATCCAGAAGCGCCATCCAGCGGCGGCGGTTTGAGCGTGGGGCAGCGGCATGGGGGTCCGGGAGCTGTGGGGCGGCGTGCAGTCCCGCAGTGAGAACGGTCGCGAAGCTGCGCGTATCAGCCGCCATTTTGCCGTGAACGTGGTTTCAGTGCTCAATCCCGGCGCGACGTTGACACAGCGTTTACGGCCGGCTTCCTAAGGTCTTGGGCATCGGGGGGAGCCGATAGAGCAACTTGGAGGAGATGCGTGGCCGTGGCGACCCCGACGGTCCATAGGCTCGTAATGGGCCGATTGCCTGCGTGTGCCCGGGCGTCCGTGGCGCGGGCGCTGCCGTGATGGATACGGATCTCCTCGCCTGGCTGATCTACGGCGTTCCGGCGGCGCTGCTGCTGCTGGCGTTCCGCGCCCATTCCCGCCGTCGCGACCGGCGCAACCTCGATGCGCTCGACAAGGCTGTGGGCGCCGGGATGACCGAACCCGCGTCCCTGCACCCGGTGATCGATCCGGGCAAGTGCGGGGGCTGCGGGGCCTGCGTGTCCGCCTGCCCCGAAGGCGAGATTCTCGGCATCATCGGCGGCCGTGCGCACCTGATCGCGCCGACCAAGTGCATCGGCCACGGCGCCTGTCGCACCGCCTGTCCCTACGACGCGATCACGCTGGTGTTCGGGACCGAAAAGCGCGGTGTCGACATCCCCTTCGTCAGTCCCGATTTCGAGACCAACGTCCCCGGGCTGTACATCGCCGGCGAGCTGGGTGGGATGGGGCTGATCCGCAACGCCGTCACCCAGGGCGTCCAGGCGATGCAGGCGATCAGGAAGTCCCTGGTGCAGCACCCGCATGCACTCGACGTGCTGATCGTCGGCGCCGGGCCGGCCGGCATCGCGGCCGCGCTGTTCGCGAAGGCATCGGGCCTGCGCTTCCGCCTGATCGAGCAGGACTCGCTGGGCGGAACCGTTGCGCACTTCCCGCGCGGCAAGATCGTGATGACCGCGCCGGTACAGCTGCCGATCGTCGGCAAGGTCAGCTTTCGCGAGACCACCAAGGAGCGGCTGCTGCAATTCTGGATCGACGCCTGCAACACCGCGGGGCTGCAGATCGAGGAGGGCATCCGCGCCGAGGCGGTCGTCCCGAATGGGGACGGCTTCACCGTCACGACGTCGGGTGAGACCTTCCAGGCCGCGCGCGTGCTGCTGGCGATCGGGCGACGGGGCACCCCCCGCAAGCTGGGCGTTGCCGGTGAAGAGCTGCCGAAGGTGGTGTACCGGCTGGTGGACCCCGCGCAGTACGCCGGCCAGCGGGTGCTGGTCGTCGGCGGCGGCGACGCAGCGCTCGAGGCCGCGGTGGCGGTGGCCGAGCAGCCGGAAACGGAGGTGACGCTGTCGTACCGCAGCGACGCCTTCGGCCGTGCCAAGGAAAAGAACCGGATGCGTGTGGAGCAGTTGCGCGCCGCAGGCCGGATCGAGGTGCTGCTGCGCTCGCAGCCGCGTGCAATCGAGGTCGACGCGGTGCAGCTCGAAACCGACGACGGCCCTCGCACGCTGGGCAACGACGCCGTCATCGTCTGCGCTGGCGGGGTGTTGCCGACGCCGTTTCTGCGGCAGGCCGGGATCGAGGTGGAGACCAAGCATGGCACGGCCTGACGGGACGGCGCGGCAGCCGCTGGCTGCTTGCGGGCGCCGCGTCGTACCGCTGCTGCTGCTGCTGGCGATCCCGGCGACGGCGATGGCTGCGGACGTCGACGCGCAGCTGGAACAGGCCCGGCAGGCGATCGTGCAGCGCGAGCCGCAACGGGCGCTCGCGATCTGGACGCCTCTGGCGGAGGCCGGCAATGCCGAGGCGCAGTATCAGCTCGGGGTGCAGCTGGCCACCGGGCGCTGGATCGAGCGCGATCTGGTGGCGGCGCGGCGCTGGTTGCAGCGCGCCGCCGAGCAGGGCCATGCCCGCGCCCAGTACAACCTCGGGCGCCTGTATGCCGACGGCGACGGCGGACCGGTCGATCCGGGCGCCGCGCGGCGTTGGTACCAGGCGGCGGCGGAGCAGGGCTACCGGCCGGCGCAGCGGCAGCTTGAGGCCGGCGACGGCGATCGCGTGGAGACACCCCGGAACCTGATCAGTCTGGTCCGTCGCGGCGACGTCGCGGCGGTCCGGGTGGCGGTGCGGGGCGGTGATGCCGACGTCAACGCCGCTCGCGACGATGCGGGGCGGACGGCGCTGATGCTCGCGGCGGAAGCCGGCGAGGTGGAGTTGGTGGATGTCCTGCTGGAGGCCGGCGCCGATCCGGCGCCGACCGATCCGCATGGCAACTCGGCGCTGCTGCTGGCGGTGCGGGGTGGTCACGTCGGCGTGGCGCGGCGCCTGCTCGCGCGCAAGGCGCCCGTCGATCAGGCCGACGACCAAGGCAACACGCCGCTGCTGCTGGCAGTGCGGCGCCGGGACCGGGACATGGTCGGCGAGCTGTTGCGCCATCACGCCGATCCCAACCACGCCAATCGTGCCGGTGCGGTGCCGTTGCAGGTGGCGCAGGACGCGGGCGATGAAGCCATTGCCGGACAGCTTCGGGCCGCAGGCGGCCGGGTCGCGCGCGATCGGGTTCTGAGCGCGGCCCAGCGCGTCGATCCGAATCGGGCGGTGGCGTCGGATGCGGCGACCCGCGGCTGGCCGCCGTTGGTTGCGGCAGCCTGGCGGGGCCAGTCCGACCTGCTCAGGACACTGCTTGATCGCGGGGCGACGGTTGATGCCACCGATCCGGACGGTCATACCGCACTGACACGGGCGGCGCTGCGCGGTGAGACCGAACTCGTCGGTCTGCTGCTCGAACGCGGTGCGGATATCGCGCATCGCAGTCGCGACGGCCGCACCGCAGTCCTGCACGCCGCCGCCGCCGGCCATCGGGCGACGCTGGCGCTGCTCGCGCGCAACGGCGCCGACCTGCGGGTGCGGGCGGCGGACGGCCGCAACGCGCTGGCCCTGGCCGTCGATGGCGGACAGGAGGAGATGGCCGTCGATCTGCTGCAGCGGGCGCCTGAGCTGGTCGGCGAGCAGTCGACGCTGCTGGCGCGCGCGATCGACGGCGGCATGACGCGACTGGCGTCCGCGGTGTTGTCCCGTGGAGAGGTCGACCCCCGCATTCTGGGGCCGGCGCTGCCGGTGGCGGTGCGCCATGGCGACGCCGGTCTGACGCGGCAACTGCTCGATGCCGGCGCGAAATTCAGCGCGGCGGATGGCGCGGAGATGCTGGCGTCGGCGATCGCCCAGCATCGCGTCGATCTGGTCGAACTGCTGATCGGCGCTGGCGTCGATCTCGACGGTCGCGGTGGACCACCGGCGCTGGTGCTGGCCGCCGGCGGCGGTGACACCGCCATCGTCCAGCGGTTGCTCGACGCCGGCGTCGATGTCGATGCGCGGGATGCGCACAACAAGACCGCGCTGATGCTGGCGGCCCAGAACGGGCATCCGGAGGTGGTCGATCTGCTGCTGCGCCACCGGGCCGATCCCAACATTCGCAACCGTGACGGCGATACCGCGCTGGATCTGGCGCGCCGCGGCGGTCACGCGACGGTCGTCACCCGCATCGAGCAGACGCGCAGGTCGCTGCTCGATGTCTTCAGGGGCGATCGAACCGGCGGAGATGCGCGATGAGGGATGTCGTCGAGGTCCAGGGCTGGAGCTACCGTCCCGCGGTGACGCGGGTGACGTCGCTGCTGTCGTTCGGTTTCGCCGCGGCGCTGCTGTACTGGGGCTGGAGCCATCGTGACCGGTACTACATCAATGCCGAAGACGGGCTCGGCTACATGCTCGGCATCGTCGGCGGTTCGCTGATGCTGCTGCTGGGACTGTATCCGCTGCGCAAGCATCTGCGCTGGATGCGCAACTGGGGCGCCGTCCGTCACTGGTTCCGCATGCACATGGTGTTCGGCATCGCCGGGCCGGTTGCGATCCTGCTGCACTGCAACTTCAGGACCGGCGCGACCAACAGCAACATCGCGCTGTGGTCGATGCTCGTGGTCGCGTCGAGCGGACTGATCGGCCGCTATCTGTATTCGCGCATTCACGAGGGGCTTTACGGGCGCCATCTGGAACTCGGCGAGTTGCGCGGGGCGTGGCTGCAGGCCCGCGGCAAGCTCGATCTGCATGCGCATCACCTCGATGCGATCGGCGCCGCCGTGGAGACCTTCGAGAAGCCGCTGGCGGCGCGGGATGCCGGAATCGGCGCCAGCCTGTTCGGTCTGCCGGTATCGAGCTGGCGCCGGCACCGCATCGCCCGCCGTGGGCGCCGCATTCTGCGCGGGCTTGCGGATGTGCCGCACGCGGACCGCGATGCGACCCTCGCCTTGCTGGGGCAGCGTCTGGCCGCGGCCGGCGCGGTGTATCGCTACCACGCCTTCGACCAGCTCTTCAGTCTCTGGCACCTGCTGCATCTGCCTCTCTACTTCATGTTGATCGTCACCGGAGTCGTGCATGTGCTCGCCGTTCACATGTACTGACGGACGTCCCCCGCGGACGCCGGTGTGGCATCTGATGGCGGTGCTGCTGCTGGGGCTGTGCGCGACGGGTTCGGCCTGGTCGGCGCCGCTGGAGCGTCTGCTGATGCCCGGCAAGCTGACCCGCGCGCACGCCGATCTCGAAGATGACTGTTCCGAGTGCCATACCTCGTTCAGCCAGACCGCGCAGCAGAAGCTGTGTCGGGACTGTCACGACAAGGTCGACCGCGACATGCTCGACAAGCGCGGCTTTCATGGCCTGTCGCCGGCGGTGGCGGGCACCGAGTGCACGCAGTGCCACAGCGAGCACAAGGGACGCGACGCCGACATCGTCGGGCTGGTGCCGACCCTGTTCGATCACGCGCATACCGATTTCGCCCTCGAAGGCGCACACGGCAAGTTGCCGTGCAAGGACTGTCATGCCGACGGCAAGCCGATGCGGGACGCGCCCGGCGCCTGTTTCGACTGTCACCGCAAGGACGACGTGCATGAGGGCCAGATGGGCAAGACCTGTCAGGACTGTCATGGCACGCAGACCTGGCGCAAGAGCGAGTTCGACCACGACACCACCGACTTTCCGTTGACCGGCGCGCACGGGGAGGTCGCATGCGCCAGCTGCCACGCCGACCGCCGCTACGAGAACACGCCGACCGACTGCGCGGCCTGCCATGGTCTGCAGGATCGCCACGGCGGACTGTTCGGACAACGCTGCGACGACTGTCATGTGACCAAGGCCTGGACCAAGGCGCGCTTCGATCACGCCAAGACCGACTTTCCGCTCAAGGGGCGGCATCGCGATGCCGATTGTCACGCCTGCCACACCGAGCGCACACGCGATCGCGAGCTGCCGACGGCCTGCGTGGACTGCCACCGCGGCAGCGATTTCCATCAGGGCCGCTTCGGTGGACAGTGCGCCGACTGCCATTCCGAGCAGGGATGGGCCACGAGCGGTTTCGATCATGATCGCGACACCACCTTCCCGCTGCGCGGTGCCCATCGCGGTCGCAGCTGTACCAGTTGCCACAGCGGTGAGCTGCCCAGGCCACGCGGCAAGGGAACAAAGCTGGTGGCGCGTGCCTGTGTCGATTGCCACCGGGTGGACGACGTGCACCGCGGCGCACAGGGGGACCGTTGCGACGCCTGTCACCGGCAGGAGGCGTGGCCTGACAGCCTGCGCTTCGATCACGATCTGACCCGCTTCCCGCTGGTCGGCATGCATGCGACCGCATCCTGCGCCGAATGCCACATGGACGAGGCCTACCGGGCGACGCCGCAGGCATGCCGGAGCTGTCACGAATCCGACGACGCGCATGACGGCGCACTCGGTCCGGATTGCGCCGCCTGCCACAACCCCGGCGGCTGGACCCGCTGGGTGTTCGACCACGACCGGCAGACCGACTTTCCGCTCGAGGGCAGCCACGCGCAGCTGCACTGCAAGGCCTGCCATCGCGAGCCGGTGGAGCGGATGTCCGCGATCGAGCTCGGCAGCGGCTGCTATGCCTGCCACGCCAACGACGACCCGCATCGGGGTGGCTTCGGCCAGAACTGCGAACGCTGCCATCAGGCCAGCGCGTTCAGCGACATCCGCATCAGCAGTCAGGTGCGGGGTGCATCTTCCAAGGAGGCTCGGTAGCTCATGCGAAACAATCGAACCGATGGGCAAGGGAGGCGCTTCGGCGCCGGCCGAATCCTGTGCGTTTGCGTGATGCTCCTGATGCAGCTGGGCGCATCGGCGCATGCCCAGTCGGCGGCGGTACGCAGCGACTTCGACCACGATCAGACCGGCTTCGAACTGCGCGGGCGGCATCGCACCGTGGCCTGCGAGAGCTGCCATGTCAACGGCATCTTCGTCGGCACCCCGACGCGCTGCGAGGCCTGCCACAACGGCAGCACCGCCCTGGGCAAGCCCGCCGGGCATTTTCCGACTTCCGACCGCTGCGAGAGCTGCCATAGCGACAACGCCTGGATGCATGTGCCGCGGATGGAGCACATGGACGTCGTCGGCAACTGCGAGAACTGCCACAACGGCGGCATCGCCACCGGCAAGCCGTTGCATCACATCCAGTCCGGAAACGACTGCGCCAGTTGCCACAGCACCGGCCTGTGGACGGGAGCGCGATTCGACCATGCCAATGCCGGCGACAACTGCGCGAGCTGTCACAACGGCGCGACGGCGACCGGCAAGTCGCCCCGGCACATCCTAAGCTCGACCCAGTGCGCGGCCTGCCACGGCACGCAGCGCTGGCGTCCCGCGAGCCGCGTTGACCATCTCGAGGTCACCGGCACCTGTTCGAGCTGCCACAATGGCAGCGTTGCCTCCGGCAAGTCGCCGACGCACATCCCGTCGGGCAACGACTGCGAAAGCTGCCACGTCACGCAGACCTGGAGCGGTGCGCGCTTCGATCACAGCAACGTCACCGGCAATTGCGCGAGCTGCCACAACGGCAGCACGGCCACCGGCAAGCATCCGCGGCACATCGCCAGCGGCAACGACTGCGAAACCTGCCACTCCACCGTGGCGTGGACGCCGGCCAACTTCAATCACGCCAACGTCAGCGGCGACTGCGCGAGCTGTCACAACGGCACGACCGCGACCGGCAAGAACCCGCAGCACATCGCCAGCTCCAGCCGCTGCGAGGCCTGCCACAGTCCGGTGGCGTGGTCGCCGGTGACGCGGGTCGATCATGTCGAGGTCACCGGGACCTGTTCGAGCTGCCACAACGGCAGCACCGCGACCGGCAAGAACCCGCAGCACATCCAGAGTTCGGCCCGCTGCGAAGCCTGTCATGGCACCACGGCCTGGTCGCCGGTGACGCAGGTCGATCACAACGACGTCGTCGGCAATTGCTCGAACTGCCACAACGGCAGCATCGCGACCGGCAAGCATCCTGGGCACATCGCCAGCGGCAACGATTGCGAAACCTGCCATTCGACCGTGGCATGGACACCGGCCAACTTCGATCACGCCAACGTCAGCGGCGACTGCGCGAGCTGCCACAACGGCTCGACCGCGACCGGCAAGAACCCGCAGCACATCGCCAGCTCCAGCCGCTGCGAGGCCTGCCACTCGACCGTGGCGTGGTCGCCGGTCACGCGGGTCGATCATGTCGAGGTCACCGGGACCTGCGCGAGCTGTCATAACGGCACGACCGCGACCGGAAAGTCGCCGAGTCACATTCCCAGCGGCAACGACTGCGAGAGCTGCCACACGACGCGGACGTGGTCGGATGCGACCTTCGATCACAGCGGCGTGACCACCAGCTGCGTGACCTGCCACAACGGCAGTACCGCGACTGGAAAGTCGCCGACGCACATTCCGTCGGGCAACGACTGCGAAAGCTGCCACTCGACCAATACCTGGGCCGGTGCGCGCTTCGATCACAGCAACGTTACCGGCAACTGCCAGAGCTGCCACAACGGCAGCACCGCCACCGGCAAGCCGCCGGGGCACGTGGCGACGACCAGTGACTGCGCCGCCTGCCATTCGACCGTGGCGTGGACGCCGGCCAACTTCGATCACGCCAACGTCAGCGGCGACTGCGCGAGCTGTCACAACGGCACGACCGCGACCGGCAAGAACCCGCAGCACATCGCCAGTTCCAGCCGCTGCGAGGCCTGCCACTCGACCGTGGCCTGGTCGCCGGTGACGCGCGTCGACCACGTCGAGGTCACCGGATCCTGTTCGAGCTGCCACAACGGCAGCACTGCGACCGGCAAGCCGCCGAATCACATCCCCTCCGGAGACGACTGCGAGAGCTGCCACACGACCAATACCTGGTCGGGTGCGGTGTTCGATCACAGCAGCGTCACCGGCAACTGCCAGAGCTGTCACAACGGCAGCACCGCCACCGGCAAGCCGCCGGGGCACGTGGCGACGACCAGCGACTGCAACGCCTGCCACTCGACCGTGGCGTGGACGCCGGCGAGCTTCGATCACGCCAACGTGACCGGCAACTGCCAGAGCTGCCACAACGGCAGCGCGGCCACCGGCAAGCCGCCCGGGCACTTCGTCACGACCGAGGACTGCGCCGTCTGCCACAACAGCAACGCCTGGACGCCGATCAGCTTCCGTCACAGCTCGCCGAACTACCCCGGCGATCACCGGCGCAATCTGAGCTGCAATGCCTGTCACACCAGCAACGCCCAGACCGTGCCGTGGCCGAACGCGGCGTATGCGCCCGACTGCGCGGCGTGCCATGCCAACGACTTCCGGGCCGGCGAGCACACCAAGACCAACTCGCCGCCGATCAACTACACCGCGAGCGAGCTGCGCGACTGCAGCGGGGCCTGCCACGAATACACCGACAGCTCGTTCACGACGATCCGGCGCAGCCGCTCGGGCGAGCATCGCGTGTCCGATTCGAGCTGGGACTGATCCGATGACGCCAGGAATCGACGCAGGTTCGTCCGGCATCGGCGCGTTGCGGCGCGGCGGGATCCGGCTGCTGGCGCTCTGCCTGTTGTTTGCGGCGACGCGACTGCTGGCGGCGCCGATCGACGATCGGCTGCTGACGCGGGTCGACGCCTACCGCAGCGCGGACCGGATCGATGTCGTGATCGGCCTGACCACCGGGCTGCGCTACGTCAGCCACGCGATGGACGCGTCCGGCACCGTGTTGCAGGTGCGCCTGCGCGACGAGCCGACCGCCAATGGCGATCTCGGCGCGGTCGATGGCGTCAGCAGTCTGCGCGGGCCGACGCTGGCCGATCTGGCGATCGAGGAGATCAGCAGCGATCTGAGTGGCACGATCCCGTCCGTGATCCTGCGCTTTGGCGCGCCGACGCAAGTGCTCAGGGTCACTGCGAGTCCGGATGACCGGACGCTGACGGTCTCGCTGCCGGCGCCACGGGCGACGCAGGCGCCGGTTGTTCCTCCGGCCGTTCCGGCGGGAAGCGGGATCTTCGTCGTCAACCTGACATCGACCGCCGAGCCGGGCCCGCTCGACTCGAAGCTGGTGGCGCGGATCACTGGCGACGCCGGCGAACCGCTGCGATTGTACGAAGTGCGTTCGAAGATCCGTGACGTCCTGCGTTACCGGCAGCGGCTCGGCTTTTTTGCCAGTGCCCAGGCGGCGCAGGCGGTGTTGCTGCAGCTCGGCGGCGACTATCCCGGTGCCTGGGTCGGTGAAGTCACCGACCGCGAGCGCGACGCGGTGCGGGCGGGCGCGGAACACGTCGACCTGGCGCAGATCCGCATCGCGGGTGCGCCCGGCAGCGGCGTGCCCGATATCACCCTGGAGCGGCTGACCGAGCTGTTCGAACAGGCCCGGACGCTGGCCGCGACGGCAGAGCTGACGCGCGCGGCGACCTTCTATGAACGCATCGCCGCCTATCCGGTGACCCCGATGCAGCAGGACGCGGCCGAACTGCTCGGCGTCGTACGCGAGAAGGCAGGGCAGGAAGCGCAGGCCAAGGCGGCCTACCAGGCCTATCTGCAGCAGTATCCGATGGGGCCCGGCGCGGATCGCGTCAGGCAGCGGCTGGCGGCGCTGCTGATGCCGCCGGAGCAGGAGCGCGCGCGGATCGAAGGGCCTCGGCCACGCACCGCCGAGTCGCAGTGGGATGTGTTCGGCAGCGTCTATCAGTTCTATCGCTACGATCAGTTCCAGGTCAACGACGAAGCGACGCAGACGACGCGCTCACTGCTCAGTACCGATCTCGACGCCAATGCCCGCCGGCGTTCCGACACCGTCGATCTGCGTTTCCGCGTCACCGGCAGCTACGACCATGATTTCCTCGACAGTGCCGAAAGCGAGTTCCGCGCGTCGATGGCCTACGTGGACCTGGCGACACGCGACCAGCATCACAGCGCGCGGCTCGGGCGGCAGACCCGCACCTCCGGCGGCGCGCTGGGCCGCTTCGACGGGCTGTACTACGCCTACCGGCTCGGCGAGCGCTACCGGGCCAACGTCATCGGCGGCACGCCGGTGTACTCGACGGCGGACGGTTTCGACAGCACCCGCGTGTTCTACGGCGGTGGGCTTGAGATCGGCCCGCTGGCCCGGCACTGGAACATGCACCTGTACGGCGTCAACCAGACGGTGGACGGCATGGTCGACCGGCGCGCGGTGGGCACCGAGCTGCGCTACTTCAACGATGGCGTGTCGCTGTTCGGACTGGCCGATTACGACGTCTATTTCAGTGAGCCGAACATCCTCTATCTGATCGGCAGCGGCACCGTCGGCAAGACCACGACCTTCAGCGTCATCGCCGACCGTCGCCACAGTCCGCTGTTGAGCCTGAGCAATGCCTTGATCGGGCAGACCGTGACGTCGATCAGCGAGCTCAGCCAGACCTACAGCGAATCCGAACTCAAGCAGATCGCGCTCGACCGCAGTCCGATCAGCACGAGCTATACGGTGTCCCTGTCGCAGGGCATCAACTCGCGGTTCCGGATCTCGGGGGACGTGACCTCTTCGAAGATCGCGTCGATGCCGGCATCGGGTGGCATCGACGCCATCGACGGCAGCGGCCCGGACTGGTTCTACAACCTGCAGCTGATCGGGACCGATCTGTTCGCGACGAGCGACCTGGCGATCTTCGGCGTCAGGGTGACCGATACCACCCGCTACAGCGGCCTTGCCGGAACGCTGAACTATCGGGTCCGGGCAGTCGGCAAGCTCGATCTGAATCCACGCCTGCGCGTCGACCGGCGCCGTACCGACGACGGCCGGACCCAGTGGATCTATGCGCCCGGAGTGCGGGCGGTCTGGCACGCGCGGCGCCGATGGACGCTGGAATTCGAGCTGGCGGCCGAGCTGTCGGACCAGCAGTTCGCCGACACCACCGACAAGACCAGGCTCTACTTCGCCTATGCGGGGTACCGCTACGATTTCTGAAGGCGGCCGCGGGACGCGGGGGCTGCAGTATCATCGGCGACCTCTTCTTCCTTGAGGCGGCGACGATGTCAGGTGCGCCCCGTATCCGCGAATCCGCGGCGCCCGCCGCCGCCCCCGTCGGTGGCGTGCTGGAGATCAGCGTGCGGCGCCGGCAGCGCATTTCGCGGGTGTATTTCGCCGATCCGAGCCTGATCCGGGTCGATTCCGGAACCAAGATTCTCGAGCATGCCGCCGGGCGCGTCGTCGCCAACAGCAGCGATTTCGTCTTCGTCAACGCCGGTCAGACCGTCGATCTGCTCAATGTGCCCGGCGCCGACGAGGGCGTGTATCGCGCCACCTGCATGAGTTTCGATCGGCAACTGGTGCGCAGCGTGGCGATGCCTGGTCCGGGGTGCGGGGCTGCCGCCGTGATCCCCTGCGCGCGCCTGGACTGCGGGCAGGGTCTGGCCGAGGCGTTCGAGCATGCCGCGCGCGGACTCATCGCCTCGGCGGGATATGCACAGCGGCTGTTGCGGCATCGCCTCGCGGAGGTGCTGATCGCGGTGGACGGCCAGGGCTTCCGCGTGCGCGTGCCGCCGGAGGCGGACACGGCCGAGCGCCTGCGCCGCCTGCTGCGCACCGCACCCGGAGCGTCCTGGACGGCGCCGGAGGCGGCGCGGCGGCTCCACCTGAGCGAAGCCACGCTGCGGCGGCGGCTGCGCGAATCCGGCAGTGGCTTTCGCCAGATCCTCGACGCGGTGCGTCTGGAACTGGCGCTGGCGCGCGTGCAGGGCAGCCGTGACCCGATCGCGATCATTGCGCTGGATTGCGGCTACGCGTCGGCCTCGAAGTTCAGTGCGCGGTTCCGGCGCCACTACGGGATTGCGCCGAACGATCTGCGCGGCTGACCGGAACGGGACCGAATCTGATCGGTACGGGCGCTCCGTCCGGAAAGTGTTCGGGCACACTGGCCGCGTCCCATTCACGACGGAGTGCATCATGCGCAACACGAGCTTGCTGATCGGAACGCTGCTGGGCGGTGCCATGCTGCTGCAGCCGGCCGTGGCCGGCGCGTTCGAAGTGCAGAGCCCCGACGTCGATCCCGCGCAGCCGTTGCCGTCGACCTTCGTGTTCCGGGGCTTCGGTTGCGAAGGCGGCAATCAGTCGCCGGCGCTGCAGTGGAGCGGGGTTCCGGACGGTACGCGCAGCCTGGCGTTGACGGTCTACGACCCGGACGCCCCCACCGGCAGTGGCTGGTGGCACTGGGTCGTCGTCAACCTGCCGGCCGATCTGCGGGCGCTGCCGCGCGGTGCCGGCAGCCCCGACGGCGCCGGCTTGCCCGCGTCGGCCCACCAGGTGCGGACGGACTTCGGCGCGCCGGGATACGGCGGGCCGTGTCCGCCCGCCGGCGATCCGCCGCACCGCTATGTCGTGACGGTGTACGCGCTGGACGCGGCGCAGCTGGACCTGCCGGAGGGGGCGACCGCCGCGCTGGCCGGATTCCAGATCCATGCGCATGCGATCGCTTCGGCGCGCTTCGAATTCCGCTATGGCCGCTAGGGCCGCTAGGGCCTGTTAACGCTGGGGCCTGACGACGCCACTGCGGTCGAGGCTTCAACCGGTCCTAGGCGAACGCGACCGAGCGCCGGAAACGGACGACGGCGGCGAAGAAGAATACGCTGCCGATCGCCAGCAGCGCCGCGAAGCGGGGCCAGATCGTGTCCCAGCCCGCAGCCCGGTAGAGGATGGACTGGGCCAGGCTGACGAAATGGGTGGTCGGAGCCGCGAGCATGATGGTCTGGACGATGTCCGGCATGCTCTCGCGCGGGGTGATGCCGCCGGACAGCAGCTGCAGCGGCAGGATCGTCAGGATCAGCAGCAACCCCATCTGCGGCATCGAGCGGGCCACGGTGCCGAGAAAGATCCCCATCGAGGTGGCGGCGAACAGATGCAGCGCGGCGCCGACGAGGAACAAGGGCACCGAGCCGTGGATCGGAACCGCGAGCACGCCCTTGACCATCAGTTCCAGCGACAGCCCCGCGGCCAGCAGGACCGTCAGGCCGCTGGCCAGCACCTTCGCGGTGACGATCTCGGTGGGGCGCACCGGCATCACCAGCAGGTGTTCGAGCGTGCCGTGCTCGCGCTCGCGGATCACCGCCGCGCCGGTGAGGATGATCGCCAGCATCGTCACGTTGCTGATGATCTCCATGATGCTGCCGAACCAGTGGCTTTCGAGGTTGGGGTTGTACTTGTTGCGCGTGACCAGTTCGATCGGCAGTTCGCTGACCGGCAGCTGGCCGCTCACGAACTGGTTGAGCTCGCCGGACACGATGTTCCGGATGTAGCCGTCGCCGATGCCGGCCTGGCTCATGCGGGTCGCGTCGATGTTGATCTGCAGCGCCGGCTGCTTGCCGGCCAGCACGTCGCGTTCGAAGCCGTCCGGGATGACCAGCACGAAGGTGTAGCGTCCCGCGTACAGGACCGGATCGACCTGGTCGAAGTCGATCAGCTCCGGCGTCTTGAAGTAGGGGCCGTAGAACGCGTCCCGGATCTGCTGCGACAGCGGCGAGTGATCGTTGTCGACGATCGCGATCGGTGCATTGTGCAGCTCCTGTGACGTCGCCGTCGCCGCGCTGTAGATGCCGCCGCTGAAGACCCAGACGATCAGCGCCAGCAGGACCTTGTCGTGCCACAGGCTGCGCAGTTCCTTGGTCGTCAGCAGCACGACATGCGACAGGCTGGTACGCAGGGACGCGCCGATCATCTGCCCTGCCTCCGCAGCAGCAGGATGCTGGCGACGGTGAGGACCGGCGGGAACAGGAGCAGGCGGCGGAAGTCGCCGCTCAGATCGCCCAGGTCCAGGCCCTTGGTGAAGATGCCGCGGACGATGTTGATGTAGTACGTCGCCGGCCAGTTGTCGCCGATGATCCGGCCCGGCCCTTCGAGCGAGCTGACCGGATCGGTCAGGCCGGAGAAGCTGACGGTGGCCAGCATGGTGAGGATCGCGGCCGCGGCCAGGGCGGTGATCTGGGTGCTGGTGAAGGCGGACACCAGCAGGCCGAGGCCGGTCGAAGTCACCACGTAGATCAGCGTGGCGAAGAACAGCGCGAACAGATCGCCCTTGATCGGGACGTCGAACACGTACACGGTGACGAGCAGCAGGGTGACGAAGCTGACCATGCTGACGGCGATGTACGGCAACTGCTTGCCGATCAGGAACTCGACCCGAGTGGCCGGACTCACGTACAGGTTGACGATCGACCCGAGTTCCTTCTCGCGCACCACCGACAGGGCGGTCAGGATCGCGGGAATGAACATCAGCAGCAGCGGAATGACCGCCGGCGCCATTGCATAGATGCTGCGAAAGTCCTGGTTGAAGCGGTAGCGGGATTCCAGATCCGCCGGCGTGAGCGTCGGCACGTCGCCCAGCGTGCGGATCGCCAGGTCGGTCAGATACTGCAGGTGCAGGCCCTGCAGGTAGCCGCCCACGGTTTCGGCACGGAACGGCATCGAGCCGTCGATCCACATCGCAACCTCGGGGCTGCGGCCGCGTTTGAGATCGGCCCCGAAGCCGGGCGGGATCTCGATCGCGAGGCTCAGTTCGCCGCTGCGCATGCGCCGGTCGAGTTCGACGCTGTCGACGATCGGCGGCTGTTCGACGAAGTAGCGCGAACTGGCGATGTTCTGGACGTAGTCGCGACTGGCCGGGGTGCCGTCGCGGTCCAGTGCGGCGAACGCCAGATCCTCGACATCCATCGAGATGCCGTAACCGAGCACCAGCATCAGCAGCGCGGAGCCGAGCAGGGCGAAGGTCAGCCGGATCGGATCGCGGATGACCTCGAGCGCTTCGCGGAAGCTGTAACCGAGCAGGCGATGCAGGCTGAAGGGCGCACCGGCGTCGGGTGTGCCGGCATCGCCGTCGATGGCGCTCAGGGCCCGGTCGGTGTCGGCCGCGGGCGTTCCGGCGACGGCCTTGAGATGTTCGACGAAGGCGTCCTCCAGCGACACGCCCCCGGCGGCGTCCCGGATCGCCTGCGGCCGGTCGGTCACGAGGATGCGCCCGGCGTGCATCAGCGAAATGCGGTCGCAGCGTTCCGCCTCGTTCATGAAGTGGGTCGAGACGAAGATCGTCACGCCCGTCTGCCGCGACAGCTCGATCAGCAGCTCCCAGAAGCCGTCGCGCGCAATCGGATCGACGCCCGAGGTCGGTTCGTCGAGGATCAGCAATTCGGGTTCGTGCACGATCGCGACCGCCAGCGACAGGCGCTGGCGGATGCCGAGCGGCAGCTGCCCGGCCTGGACGTCGCGATAGTCCGAGAGTCCGAAGCGCGCGAGCAACCGGTCGATGCGCTCGGGGATGCGCGTCTCCGGCAGGTGGAAGAGACGGGCGTGCAGTTCCAGGTTCTGCAGGACGGTGAGCTCGGCGTAGAGTGAAAATGCCTGCGACATGTAGCCGACGCGGCGGCGCACTGCCATCGACCCGGCGTCGACCGGCTGACCGAACAGCTGCGCCCGTCCGGCGCTGATCGGCAGCAGCCCCGTCAGCATCTTCATCGTCGTGGTCTTGCCGCAGCCGTTGGAGCCGAGGAAGCCGAAGATCTCGCCGCGCCGGATGTCGAGATCGACGCTGTCGACCGCGGTGAAGTCGCCGAAACGCTTGGTCAGCCCCTGCGCCGAGATTGCGAGGTCATGCGTCGCCGACGCCAGCGGCGGAATCGTCAGGGCATGGTGTTCGCCGCGCAGCTCGGGGGGCAGCAGGCTGATGAATGCCGCTTCCAGCGAGTCGCTGCCGCTGTCCTGCTTGAGCGCCTCCGGACTGCCGGTGGCCAGGATGCGGCCGGCGTTCATCGGCACCAGCCAGTCGAAGCGTTCGGCTTCCTCCATGTAGGCGGTCGAGACGATCACGCTCATGCCCGCGCGGCGTCCCCGGATGCGGTCGACCAGCTCCCAGAACTGGCGCCGCGACAGCGGGTCGATGCCGGTGGTCGGCTCGTCCAGGATCAGCAGATCCGGTGCGTGGATCAGCGCGCAACACAGGCCCAGCTTCTGCTTCATGCCGCCCGAGAGCTTGCCCGCGGAGCGGTTGCGGAAGGGTGCCAGCGCGGTGGCTTCGAGCAGTTCGTCGATCTGACGATGGCGCTGGCTGCGTTCGATGCCGAACAGCCGGCCGAAGAAGTCCACGTTCTCGAATACCGACAGGCTGGCGTAGAGGTTCTTGCCGAGCCCTTGCGGCATGTACGCGATCCGGGGCGCGATGCGGTCGCGGTAGCGCTGATCGCCGATATCGCCACCGAAGACCTCGATGCGTCCGCTCTGAACCTTGCGCGCGCCGGCGATCAGGTCGAGCAGCGTGGACTTGCCGACTCCGTCCGGCCCGATCAGTCCGACCATGACGCCGGCGGGAATGTCGACATCGATGTCGCGCAGCGCCGGGATGTCGCGGTAGCGATGGGCAACCCCCGTCACCCGGACGACGGGCGTGGCGGCGGTGTTCATCCCGGCAGGTTCACCTTGAGCGCGTCCGGCCATTCCTGCGCCGGCGGCAGCAGGATGTAGGCTTCGCCGGGGACGCCGGTCTTGACGGCCTCGATATGGTCCTTGAGCAGTTGCGGGTCGATGTGGACCTTGACGCGGAACATCAGCTTCTCGCGCTCGGTCCGGGTCTCGACCGCCTTCGGCGTGAACTGCGTGCGTGGCGCGACGAAGGACACCTTGGCCGGAATCACGTACTGCGGGACCGCATCGAGGATGATGCGGGCTTCACCGCCGATGTGAACCTTGCCCGCCTGTTCGGTGGGCAGAAAGATGGTCATGTAGACGTCGCTGAGATCCAGCATCGTCATCACCTTACCGCCGGCGCCGAGCACCTCGCCGGTCTGGGCCAGCTTGTACAGCACGCGACCGCGGATCGGCGCCGTCAGCCGGCTTTCGTCGATCTGGGTCTGCAGGCGCGAGATGCGCGCCTCTGCGGCCTCGATCCCGGACTCGGCCTGGGTGACCTGGATGCGGGCGGCCTTGAGCGCGGCGGTCGCGGTTTCCAGATTGGTGTTGGACTGGTCCAGCTGCTCCTGCGAGATGTGCCCGGACTTGGCCAGCTTGCGCGAGCGCTCGACCTCGCGCTGTGCATAGCGCAGCTCGCTTTCCCGGACCGAGACGATCGCCTGGGCGTATTCGCGGGTGTCGCGGGCCTCGCGCAGCCCGGCGTTGGCTTCACGCAGCTCGGCGTCCAGGCTTTCGGTATCGATCCGGGCGAGGACCTGGTCCTTGTCGACCATCTGGCCTTCCTCGGCGAGCACCTGCTGCAGGCGTCCGGCGTAGATCGTCGCGATGTCGTACTCGGTGGCCTCGATCCGGCCGTTGCCGCTGGCCACGGAAGGCGGCAGCTTCAGGCCGTCGTCGCGCTGATAGACATGCCACGCGACCGCGGCCACGGCGGCAACGAGGAGGACGGGGACGACGAGCTGGCCGAGGCGTTGCTGGAAGCGCATGAATGCAGCCTTCGATCGGGGGAGTTCCGGCGAATGCTAGGCCGCTAGCCGCGATGCGTCGATGACACCGGTCAACGGTGGGGTGTCGGCGATTTGCGCATCCCGCGGATGGCCGCCGCGGCATCGCGCAGGGCCGCCAGGTCCGCGCCCATGATCTGCGGCAGATGCTGCGTGATCCGCTCGACCGGCCAGTTCCACCACGTGATGTCGAGCAGCGCCGCAACCGTGGCGTCGTCGAAGCGCCGCCGCAGCACGCGTGCCGGATTGCCCGCAACGATCGCGTACGGCGGCACGTCGGCCGCCACCACCGACCGTGCCGCGACGATCGCGCCGTCACCGATCGTGACGCCCGGCATGATCATGCTGTCGTAACCGATCCAGACGTCGTTGCCGACGGTCGTGTCCCCCTTGTTCGGAAAGGCCTGCGGCGGCGGTGCGGCATGTTCCCAGCCGTTGCCGAAGATCTGGAACGGATAGGTCGAAAAGCCCGACATCAGATGATTGGCGCCATTCATGATGAAGGTCGCGCCGTGGGCGATGGCGCAGAAGCGGCCGATGATCAGGCGGTCGCCGACGAAGGGATAGTGGTAGCGCACATTGCGTTCGAAGTCCGCCGAATCGTCCGGATCGTCGTAGTAGCTGTATTCGCCGACGATGATGTTCGGATTGCGGATCGTGTTCCTGATGAAGCAGACGCGTGCGAAGCCCGGCATCGGGTGCGCGTCGTCGGGGCGGGGGCCGTGCATGAGAGGTCCTGTTCGAGCATGGGATCGGGACCCGCGTGGCATCGACGGACGACGTCGGCCAACGCGGGCGATCAGATCGCGAAATACACTCGAACCGTTCTCACACGGCGGTCGGGCTCCCGGAAAAAGTGGCGGCAGGATCGCAGACCGCTGCCGCCGGGGCAATCGGCGGCGGGGATCAGCGTGCGGTCAGGCCGTCGAGGACTTCGATGAATGCGTCGGGCTCGGGGCGGATGCGGTAGTTCTCGGTCAGGTCCGAATAGACCACGATGCCGGCGGCGTCGGTGATCAGCACCGTCGGCAGCGGTACGTCGCTGTCATAGCCGAGTGCCTGCAGTCCGGAGGGCAGCCCGTTCTCGGCCAGAATGCCGAGTGCGCGCGCCGCACGGTTGTCGCGGTCGGTGAGGAAGCGCATCGGCGCATCGAAGCGGGTGGCCAGATCGCGACTGTGCCCCGCCGGCTGGGGACTGATCAGCAGGACCTCGGCGCCGCGCGCGGCCAACTCGCGGTACTGGTCGGCCACCTCGCGGATCTGCGCCATGCACAGCGGGCACCAGTTGCCGCGGTAGAAGATCCACAGGGTGGGGCGGCCCTCGAAGCCGGCGGCCGGCAGCGGCTGCCCCTGTTCGTCCTCGAGCTCGAAGGCCGGCAGCCGCTGGCCCTTGCGGACATTGGCCGAGGCGCGGTTCCCGAAGCGCGAATACCAGAAGATATAGAGCAGACTGCCGATCACGCCGACACCGAAGGCCGTCCACGCTGCCGGGTGCGGGCCGGCGGCGAGAAACAGCGCCAGCACGGTGCCGGCGACGCCGAAGCTGGGCATCCACCACAGGTTCGGACTCGTCCGCGCCGTCGGCGCCACATACAGCCGTGCAAAGAACAGGGCTGCCGGCAGGCAGGCCAGGAGGGCGCCGATCCACGCGGCGGAGCCCTCGGGCGACGTCACCAGGAACACGACCGAAGCGATCGATCCCGCGACTGCCGCGGTAATGAAAGCCGACACATACAGCGACTTCAGCAGATTCATGCAATAACTCCCCTCACGCGGCCCCGGGGGGCTCACTGTTCTGGTTCAAGGCCGCATAGCCTAGTGCCCGCCGATTCGGTCCGCTGCCGCTCCGGGTCTGCGAAATATGCCCGATCGTCGCGTCCGATATTCGCGCCGTGCAATTTCCCCGGGCTTGGGTATAATGCGCGCCCGCTCCGGGCCGATGCCGGCCTGGCACAGCACCGACCTGACCATGATCGGCCGGTACGTGATCCAGCGGATTGGTCTCGATGCGCCCGTAGCTCAGCTGGATAGAGCACCAGGCTACGAACTTGGGGGTCGGAGGTTCGAATCCTTCCGGGCGCACCATTCCTTCATGTCAGACCGCTGTCGACATGGCCGCCGTGCCCGTTCGGAGATCGCATTCGAACCTCCGACCGACCATGGTCGGTTCGACAATCCGGCGCCAGCCGGATTGAACGTCGCCGCAGGCGACGGCCCGCAGGGCGAGCGCAGCGAGTCATCCTTGAAGGGCGCACCATTCCTTCATGTCAGACCGCTGTCGACATGGCTGCCGTGCGCGTTCGGAGACCGCATGCGAACCTCCGACCGACCATGGTCGGTTCGACAACCCGGCGCGGCCGGGTTGAACGTCGCCGCAGGCGACGGCCCGCAGGGCGAGCGCAGCGCGTGATGCGTGATCCCTGACGAGCGCAGCATTCCTGACCAGTCACATCGTCATCGGCGCGTGTCGAAACGGGTCACCACGTGCTTGCGACCGTGCCATGCGTGCAAAAAAAAAGCCGCCCGGGGAGAGGCGGCTGAGCATCGATCCACGTTGGATCGGGAGGAGAGTTCACGTTCAACTTGGGGAGCCGCCGCTGCGTCCGGCGACCCGATGAAAGACAGATTAAGGATCGGCCGCTGCCCCGGCATTGACGTGGGTCAATGGGGCATCGCGGTGGTCTGCAAGGCGCAGCATGGCATGCGGTCGGGTGCGCGAATCGGTCAGGGGCGGGGCGTATACTCGGTCTCCAGTTGCGCCCAACAGACGATCGCGCGTAAGAGGAGAAGTGCCCATGCCGTCGAGTCCGGGACAGGAGCATGAGTTGCTGATGGCGCAGCTCGATGCTCTGGTGGATGCGGAGGTTCCGGAACATCATCGCCAGCCGTTTCGCAGTTTCCAGCGGCGCTATTTCGAGATGTCGTCGCTGGATGCCTTGCGCCTGCGCGCGCCCGACGAGCTGCTGGACCTGTGTTTCGCACACTGGATGTTGATGCAGCGGCGCCGGCCGGGTGAACTCCTGATGCAACTGACGCCGCCGGGCGACGGCGACCCGCGCGGTCTGTCGCGCCTCGATACCGTGGTCGAGGACATGCCGTTTCTGGTCGACTCGGTGGTCATGGCGATCCGTGCCGCCGGCAGCTCGATCGACTGGACCGCACACCCCGTCATCGGCGTGCGCAGGGACGCCGAGGGCAAGCTGATGCAGCTCGCCGGGACCGATGCCGCCGACGGTACGGCGGAGTCGCTGATCCATGTCGAGTTCGAGCCGCTGGCCAGCGCGGAACGATGCCACGCGCTGGAACGCGATCTGCAGCAGGTGGTCCGGGACATCCGCACGATCGTGGTCGACTTCCCGGCGATGCGCGCGCGCGTGCAGGAGCTGGCCGACGCGCTGGAACAGCCGGTGCCTGGCGTCGAGCAGGAGGAGTTTGCCGAGTCGCGCGCGTTTCTGCAGTGGCTGGATGAAGGCCATTTCAGTTTTCTCGGCGTGGCCGAAACCGAAGCGGTCGCCGCAGGCGACGGTCAGCAGTTCCGCATCGTGCCGGACCGGTCGCTGGGGCTCGCGCGGGAAGGCGCGCGGTTCGCCGACCCCGATCAGCTGATTGCGCCGCCGGAGGAACTGAACAAGTACACCGAATCGATGCGGGTCGTGGTGGTGACCAAGGCCAATCACCGATCCACGGTGCATCACCCCGAGTACATCGACGTGGTGTCGGTGCGCCGCTTCAATCCGGACGGCAGCGTGCGCGGCATCTGCCGTTTCATCGGGCTGTTCTCGTCGGATGCGTACATCGAGCGGCCGCGCAACATCCCGTTGATCCGTCGCAAGGCCGAACAGGTGATGCGACGCTCGCATCTGCGTGAGGACTCGCATTCCGGCAAGAACCTCCGCGAGATTCTGTACCAGCTGCCGCGCGACGAACTGTTCCAGTCGAGTGCCGACGAGCTGTTTCAGACCTGCATGGGCATTCGTGCGCTGCGCGACCGCCACCAGTTGCGCCTGTTCATGCGCCGTGACCGCTACGGTCGCTTCTTCTCCTGCCTGGTCTATCTGCCGCGCGACCGCTACTCCCGCGAGCTGCGCGATCGCATCGGCCATGAGCTGATGTCGGTCTGCAACGGCCTGACGCAGGATCGCAATACCGAGTTCCTGCGCGAGGGTCTGGCCCGGATCCATTTCATCGTGCGGACCGCACCGGGAACGACGATCCCCCTGACCCCGCGTGAGGTCGAGTCGCGCCTGCTCGCGGTGACGCGATCCTGGCGCGACCAGCTGCGCGACGTGCTGCGCAGCGGCGGCGTCGCCGACAGCGCCGCGCTGCAGTATCTGGACGGGTTTCCGTTGTCGTACCAGGAGACCGTGGCGCCGATCGACGCGGCCGCCGATACGCAGTATCTGGCGCAGCTGAGTGACGATCATCCGGTCCTGCCGCGGCTGCTGGTCGACTTCGAGGCCGTCGGCAGCACCTGTCCGACCTCGCTGAAGCTGTATTGCCTGCACCGCCCGGTGCCGCTGTCCGATGTGTTGCCGATTCTGGAGAACTTCGGGCTGCGGGTGATCTGGCAGGATCCGACCGAAGTCCATGGCGGTGGCGGCAGCTCCGGCTGGATCCAGGAGTTCCAGATCCAGGTCTATGGCGACTGCACGCTCGGGCCCGAGCAGCAGCGCGAGTATTTCGAGAGCGCCTTCCTCTCGGTCTGGAACGGGAACAGCGAGAACGACAGTCTCAACGGGCTGGTGCTGGGTGCCGGCCTGGATGCGCGTCAGGTCGTGGTGCTCCGGACCGTGACCAAGTACCTGATCCAGACCGGGCTGCCCTACAGCAAGGCCTACATGGCGCGCCTGCTCAGGGAGCACGCCCCGATCGCGGGCCTGATCGTGCGGCTGTTCGAGCTGCGCTTCGATCCGCAGCTCGACGATGTCGCCCGCGGCGACCGGGTCGCCGCGATCGAGCGCGAGCTCGAGGAGCGGCTCGATCAGGTCGCGACGCTCGATGGCGATCGCGTGCTGCGCGCATTCGCGGCGGTGGTCTGGGCGACGCTGCGCACCAACTATTTCCAGCCCGCCGCGAACGGGGGATACAAGCCGTACGTCAGCCTGAAGATCGATCCGCACAAGGTGCCGGAGCTGCCGGCGCCGCGGCCGATGTTCGAGATTTTCGTCTACGCGCCGGAGGTCGAGGGGATTCACCTGCGTGGCGGCAAGGTCGCGCGCGGCGGCTTGCGCTGGTCCGACCGGTTGCAGGATTTCCGGACCGAGGTGCTGGGCCTGATGAAGGCGCAGATGGTCAAGAACGCGGTCATCGTGCCGGTCGGCGCCAAGGGCGGTTTCGTGGTCAAGACCGGCGATTCGAGCAACCGCGAACGCTGGCTCGCACATGGCATCGAGTGCTACCGGACCTTCCTGCGCGGGCTGCTCGACATCACCGACAACCGCGTCGGCGACGACATCGTCCCGCCGCCGGCGGTCATGCGCTACGACGGCGACGATCCCTATCTCGTCGTGGCGGCGGACAAGGGCACCGCGACGTTTTCGGACATCGCCAACAAGATGGCGGCCGAATACGGGTTCTGGCTCGGCGACGCCTTCGCTTCGGGCGGCTCGGCCGGTTACGACCACAAGAAGATGGGGATCACCGCGCGTGGCGCGTGGGAGAGCGTCAAGCGCCATTTCCGCGAACAGACCCGCACCGAAGCCGACGGCAGCGTGCGCGGCGGGATCGATATCCAGAGCGAGTCGATCAGCGTCGTCGGCATCGGCGACATGAGCGGCGACGTCTTCGGCAACGGCATGCTGCTGTCGCGCCGGCTCAAGCTGGTCGCGGCCTTCGACCACCGGCACATCTTCATCGATCCGGACCCGGACCCGGAACGGGCGTTCCAGGAACGCGAGCGCCTGTTCGGCCTGCCGCGGTCGTCCTGGGCCGACTACGACACCGCGGTGCTGTCACCCGGCGGCGGGATCTATCCGCGCTCGGCGAAGTCGATCCAGCTCTCAGAGGAGGCCCGCAAGGTACTGGACATCCGCCAGGAACAGCTCACCCCGACGGCGCTGATCAGGGCCCTGCTCAAGGCGCCGGTGGATCTGCTGTGGAACGGGGGCATCGGCACCTACGTCAAGGGACAGCACGAGTCCAACCAGGATTGCGGTGACCGCGCCAACGACGCGGTGCGGATCAATGGCCGCGAGCTGCGCTGCGCGGTGGTCGGCGAGGGGGGCAACCTCGGGCTGACCCAGCTCGGGCGCATCGAGTACGCGCTCGAGGGTTGCGAGGGGCGTGGCGGCCGCGTCAACGCCGACTTCATCGACAATGCCGGCGGGGTCCACAGCTCGGATCTCGAGGTCAACATCAAGATCGTGCTGAACCGGTTGCTGGCCGAGCAGGGCCTGACCCGGGAGGTCCGCGATCCGTTCCTGGCGCAGATGACCGAGAACGTCGTGACCATGGTGCTCGACGACAACTACGTGCAGTCGCTTGCGATCAGCCTGATGCAGCGCGAGGCGCTGGAGCGTCTCGACGAGCACGGCAACCTGATGCGCACGCTGGAGCGCGACGGCCTGCTGGTGCGCGCGGTCGAATACCTGCCGGACGAGGAAGGCCTCGCGGACCGCCGCGCCGCCGGCGCCGGCCTGACCCGGCCCGAGCTGTCGGTGATGCTGTCCTACGCCAAGATCTCCCTGTTCGACGCCGTCGCCCAGTCGGAAGTCCCGGACGACCCGTTCCTGGAGCGCGACCTGCTCGCGTATTTCCCGGAACCGATGCTGGCGCGTTTCGGCGAAGAGCTGCCCAGGCACCGGCTGCGGCGCGAGATCATCGCCACCATCCTCGCCAACGCGGTCGTCAACCGCATGGGCTGCGCGTTCGTCCACCGCTTCGCCGAGGATCACGGCGTGGCGCGCGCCGAGGTCGTCAAGGCGTACGCGATCGCCCACGAGATTCTCGACGGGGATCGCTACTGGTTGCCGATCCAGGCGCTGGACCTGAAGATGCCCGCGGCACCGCAGCTGCGCCTGTTCAGCCGCACGATCGGCTTGATGAAACATGCGACCACCTGGCTGCTGAACAACCAGTGGGGCTCGCGCCCGATGCACGAGGCGATCGACACCTTCAAGCAGCCGATCGCGGAGATCTGCACCTGGTTGCCGGAGATCCTGCCGGAGAGTTACCGCGCGGACTGGGACCGTGCCGTCTCCGGCATGGTCGACGACGGCGCGCCGGAGCCGCTGGCGCGCCAGCTCGCCAATACCATGGTGCTCGGCAGCGCGATGGACATCGTCCAGCTCGCCGCGCAGAAGCAGGTCGAGCTGCGCGAGGCGGCAAGCCTGTATTTCCTGGTCGGCGACCGCCTCAAGATCCTGTGGCTGCTGTCCTCGACCGTCGGGTTCCAGGTCGCCAGCAAGTGGCAGGCCCTGGCGCGCTACAACCTGCGGGAGGACATCTATCTGCTGCACTACCGGCTGGCCGGCCGCATCCTCGATCAGGCCGGCGATACGCCGGAGGCGCGCTTCGACGCCTGGACCCAGGCGCACGAGGCCAGGGTCCGCTTCGGCATGCAGCGCATGCAGGAGCTGCAGTCGCTCGGCACGCAGGACTTCATGACGCTGGCGGTCGGCGTGCGCGAGTTGCGCAAGCTCAGGGCCCTCTGAGCCACGGCGCCGTCGCGCGCCGGGCTCCGTCGCTGTGGTTCAGAGTTGTTGCGGCAGCGCGGCGCGGATCTGCCCGACGTCGCTGTCGATCAGCCGGTGATGCACCTCGCCGGCGACACGGTCGCGGCAGGGGGTGCTGAGTTCCGCGCGCAGCAGGCCCAGAAAATGCGGTTCGGCGATCAGGTACAGGCTGCCGAGCGCGTTGTCGTTGCGCAGTTCGTCGAGGCGGTGGGCGAGTGCCTTGGCGAAGCGCTGGGCTTCGTGCTCCGTGGCCGGCGTGCCGCCGGTCGGTGCGCCTTCGCGATAGCCCGAACCGATGGTGAGGCCGGCGGAATCGCTGACCAGATCATGGTTGCGCAGCCGGCCTTCGGGATGCGCCACGGATTCGATCGGGGCGAGCGCGGCGTCGGCGTCTTCGCAGGCATAGAACCGGGCTTCGGAACGATCGGCAACCAGAACGACGATGGGGCCCTTGCGGCCGGTTTCGGCGGCGTAAGTCATGACGTGCCTCGCAAGCTGGAAGCGGGAACGCATCGTCGCTCCGCCGCCGCGGTGCCCGCGTTGACCTGTATCAAATCGGGTTCGATACGCGGGGCGGGATCAGGCCGGTCGCATCGGCAGGTCGACGTGATCCAGGGTGGGGACGACGGCCAGCGCGCCGTCGAAGTCCTGGCCTTGCGTGTACAGGCTGGGCGTCACCAGGGTCGCGATGCCGGCGGCGCGCGCGGATCGCAGCCCCGCCGTGCTGTCCTCGATGGCGAGGCAGGCTGCCGGCGGCAGCTGCAGCGCGTCGAGTACGGCATGGTAGACGTCGGGCGCCGGCTTCTTCGCCGCGACCATGTCGCCGGCGGCGATACAGGCGAAGCGGCCGGGGCCGTCGTCGCCCAGCGTGTGGCGCAGCAGGCCGTCGACATTGTCCGGCGAGGTCGTGGTCGCGATCGCGAGCAGGAGCCCGCGCTCGCGGCAGGCGTCGAGCCAGGCCCGCACGCCGGGACGCAGCGCGATGCTGCCGCTGCGCAACAGCTCCACGTAGCGGCGGGTCTTGCGTCGATGCAGGTCCTGGACCCAGTCATTCCCGGCGCCCGGTGGGGTCCGGGCGCCGGGTCGGCGGGTCGTTTGCAGGTAATGGCGGATCCGCTCCTTGCCGCCGGTCACCCGCAGCAGCGCGCGGTAGTCGTCCTGGCTCCAGTGCCAGTCGAGACCGGCCTCGACGAAGCTCGCGTTGAACGCTTCGCGATGCAGCTCCTCGGTCTCCGCCAGCGTGCCGTCGACGTCGAAGATGATCGCCTTGAGCGGATGCGGCCAGGCCGGCTGCACCCCGTTGCCGGCGGTCGCGCCGGGACGACTCACGCGGCGGCGTTCATCGCCGGGCGCGCCGTGAGCTGGCCGTCGCGATAGAGCCGCGCCATTTCCGCCAGGCCGATGGCCTTGATCTTGGACGCCTGTCCGGCGGTGCCGAAGTCCTCGTAGCGTTGCCGGCACAGGTCGCGCATCGCGTCCATTGCCGGTTTCAGGAACTTGCGCGGATCGAACTCCGCGGTCTTGCTCTGCGCGACCTTGCGGAACTGGGCCGCCATCGCCAGCCGGCAATCCGTGTCGATGTTGACCTTGCGCACGCCGTACTTGATGCCGGCCTGGATCTCGGCGACAGGGACGCCCCAGGTCTGCGGCATCTCGCCGCCCCAGCGGTTGAACTCGTCCTGCAGCTCCTGCGGGACCGACGACGAACCGTGCATCACCATGTGCAGGTTCGGCATCTTCTCGTGGATTGCACGCACCACGTCCATCGCCAGAATCGCGCCGTCCGGTTTGCGCGAGAACTTGTAGGCGCCGTGGCTGGTGCCCATCGCGATGGCCAGCGCGTCGACCTGGGTCGCCTGGACGAAGGCGACGGCCTGATCGGGGTCGGTCAGGAGCTGGTCGTGCGACAGCTTGCCCTCGGCGCCATGGCCGTCCTCCTTTTCGCCTTCGCCGGTTTCCAGCGATCCCAGGCAGCCGAGTTCGCCTTCGACCGAGACGCCGACGGCGTGTGCCGTCTCGGTGACCCGCCGCGTGATCGCGACGTTGTAGTCGTAGCTCGCCGGGGTCTTGGCGTCGGCTTCGAGCGAGCCGTCCATCATCACGCTGGTGAAGCCGTGCTGGATCGCCGAGAAGCAGGTGGCCTCGTTGTTGCCGTGATCCTGGTGCAGGCAGACCGGAATCTCGGGATAGATCTGCTCGACCGCCTCGACCATCTTCTCCAGCATGATGTCGCCGGCATAGCTGCGGGCGCCGCGGCTGGCCTGCAGGATCACCGGCGCATCGACTGCGCGTGCCGCGTCCATGATCGCGAGCACCTGCTCCATGTTGTTGATGTTGAAGGCAGGAACGCCATAGCCGTGTTCGGCGGCGTGGTCGAGCAGCTGTCGGAGCGTGATGCGGGCCATGCTGGGGTGTCCTCGGTCAGGTGGGGGCCGATGGTAGCGCCTTGTCGGCAGGACGTCTCGCCCGGGCGGTGCTGCGTGCGGGTGCCGGCGGAGGCGTGCACCGGCGACGCCGGCGTGGCGTGGTCCGACTTGACGGTAGCGCCGCCCTTGCGTCAAGACAAACTAAATATTGTTGATGCCGCTTTAGATTATTTTTGAAACAGGTCCGGGCTCCGGCGTGTCGCCGCCGGAACCGTCGCCGGATATCGGCGGGAATCAGCCGGCCGCGGTCCGGTGTTCCAGCAGGCGCGGCATCAGCTCGACCAGATTGCAGGGCATGTGCCGGATGTCGAGCTGGAAGCGCAGGATGTCGTCCCAGCCGTCCTTCACCGCGCCGGACGAGCCGGGCAGCGCGAACAGATAGGTACCTTCGGCGACCCCGCCGAGCGCGCGGGACTGCATCGTGCTGGTTCCGATCTTCGCGTAGCTGAGCATGCGGAACAGCTCGCCGAAGCCGGGGATCTCCTTGTCCAGCACGCGCATGAACGCC
Source organism: Nevskiales bacterium (assembly GCA_028698335.1). Classification (GTDB taxonomy): domain Bacteria; phylum Pseudomonadota; class Gammaproteobacteria; order Nevskiales; family Nevskiaceae; genus Solimonas. The sequence continues at coordinate 129,913 of JAQVDP010000009.1, forward strand.
TCCGGCGTCACGTCGCGCCCGGTGATGCCGGTGCCGCCGGTGCTGATGCCGACGTCGATCGCCGGATCCGCGACCCAGCCACGCAGCACCGTCTCGATCGCCGCGACGTCGTCCGGCACGATCTGGCGCGACACCAGCCGGTGCCCGGCCGCCTCGATGCGATCCGCCAGAATCTGCCCGGACTTGTCGCTGGCGAGGTCACGGGTGTCGGAGACCGTCAGCACGGCGATGTTGACGGGAACGAAGGCGAGGCTTTCATCGATGGGCATGGGGTCTGGATCCGACAGTGGGCTTCCGGCAGGGACGAGCATAATGCGCCGGAGTCGCGCGTTGACCAAGCAGCGGCTCGTGCCCGGCGACCCGCGTGGACGCAGTTCAGGCGTTGCGGATCGATACGTCGTTTGCGCGCCGTGGTCCCAGGCGGAGAGGCATCTGATGCAGGAGTGCTGTTGCGCCGCGGGTCGGGATGGCATGCTCTGCCGCATGCCGATCCGTCCAGGTTCCCGTTGGATTGAGTGCGCTGCCGTGGAGGCCCCCCGATGAGCGCGGCGCCGCTGTTGTGGAGCGTGCTGTTCGGGTCGATCGGCTTCGGGTTCTTTCTATACGGCAAGCGGCAGGCGGCGATCGTGCCGCTGCTGTGCGGCCTGTTGCTGATGGTCTACCCGTTCTTCGTTTCCAACACGATCCTGCTGGTCTTGGTTGGCGTGGCGCTGACCGCTGCTCCGTATTTCTTCCGGCGCTGAATCCGGCAGCGGCAGGGTCGCGTCGGGTGGAGCCATGCGACGGCGCTGCATGAGAACGCCCCCGCCGGCGGTTCGTCGGCGGGGGCGTCTGCGGATGGTGGACGTGCGCTAGAGCGGCGATCCGTGAATGTCGATCGCGTCGACCTGCTGGCCGTCCGGGCCGCCGTCGCGTGGCGGGATCCACCGGCCGATGCAGTCCGGGTCGGCGGCGCAGGCATCGGTCAGGGTCTGCAGGAAGGCGACGATGTCCGCGACCTGTCCGTCGCTGAGCGGGACCGGCTGCAGGGCGCGGCGCCCGGCGGCGCGGTCGGCGTCCAGCTTCGCCAGGGCGGCATCGTTGTTGGCGCGCGCGTTCGGGTACAGCGCCGCGCAGTCGTCCCGGCGCATGTCGCTGAACGGCGGCAGGCGGCACCAGCCGGCGCGATCGATGAAGTCGTGCACGCTGCGTTGCGGATCGCGGTAGTGGCGGACCACGTCGGTCAGCGTGGCGTAGGCGCCGGCGTGGCCGTAGGGTGCGGTGAGCGCGACGTTGAGCAGCGACGGCGTGCGGAAGGCGTAGCGGTCGGCGTCGTCGCCGGTTTCGCGGGCGCGGCCGAAGTCGTCGTCACCGGTGTCGCCGTCGCCCTTGCCGGGGCCGATCTGCGGGAACACCGCGGTGTGGAAGTTCTGATCCGTGAACAGGTCGCCGCGATGGCAGCCGCTGCAGCCGGCACCGCCGTCGGCGAGAGGTGTCAGGAACAGCAGGGCCCCGCGTTTGGCCGCCGCCGGAATCGCGTCGGTGGCGCCGCCGACGTAGGCGTGCCACGGCGTGTCGACGAACAGTTGCGAGCGTTCGTAGGCGGCGAGCGCGGTGGCGATGTTGGCGTAGGTGACGAGCGCTTCGGGGGCGTCGGCGACGCCGAAGGCGTGCTCGAACAACGGGAGCCACCGGTTCGGCGCGAGCTCGCCGGCGCCTTCGCCGTAGTCGCCGATGCGCTGTGCCAGGCGGCTGCGGACCGTGTCGCGGTCCGCGCCCGGCAGCAGATGGCCGAGCATCTCGTCGGTGGAGGTGACCGGGAAGCGCGCCTGCGCCGCGGTCAGGGTGTCGCCGGCATCCGGATCGGCCGCGCCGAAGGCGCTGTCCGGCGTGCGGATCGGCGTTCCGGCGCCGTTGCTGCCGGGCGTGACGTTCAGGCTCTCGACGCGGCCGTCGAGGAACAGTGCGTCGTCCATCAGGGCGACGTTGAAGGTGGTCGGCGCATTGCGCGGAACCCGCACGACGCCGTCCGCCGCCGCGCGCCCCGGACCGAGCAGTGCCGGGTCGATGGCGCCGACGCCGATCGACAGCGCCAGCGCGTCGGCGCCGGCCAGATCCGGGTGGTGGCAGCTGACGCAGGCCGAATCGAGGTCGCCGCCGAGGCTGCGCGAGAAGAACAGGCGCATGCCGAGCTGCGGCAGGGGCGCATCAATGTCCGGGACCGCGACGCCGGCGGCGGGTTGCGCGCTCAGTTGCAGGGCGTCGATCCGTTCGCGCAGCTGCGTGTCGAGCGGAGAGGGCGCCGCGGTCATGGTCTGGGCATCGGCGGCAACGGCGGGGTCCGATCCTCCGCCGCCGCCACAGGCGGCAAGGGCCAGCGACAGCCCCGTGATCATTGGCAGGCGCCCGCCGGGCGCGCCGCGGCGGACATACGTTGTTTTCGACATTGTTGGATCTCCATCCCTGGTGGGCACCCGGACGAGCCTAGGGACGGACTGTGCGGTAAATGTGGGGAAAGCGCGCAAATTGTCTGGGGTTGTTGCGATTGCGCAGACCGGCCGGGCGCGGTGTCGGCGAAACGGTGTCGAGGCGCCATCCACGCTCTGTCGGGGCGTTCAGCAATATTGAAGATCTCTTGATTCGGATCAAAAACAATTTAGTCTGGGCGCATGCCGAATCTGACCCTCAAGCAGTTGCGCGCGGTGGCCGAGATCGTCCGCCACGGTACGATCACGCGGGCCGCGGCGCAGATGCACGTGACGCCGGCGGCGCTGACCGCGCGCCTCAAGCAGCTCGAGGACGAGGTGGGGCTGGCGCTGTTCGACCGCACCGGTAGCGGCTTGCGGGTGACCGAGGCCGGCCGGCGCATGCTGGTCGCGGTGGAGGAAGTCGAGTCCGTGCTGCAGCGCTGCGTCGAGGAGCTCGATGCGATCAAGGGCGTGCGGGCGGGGCGGGTGTCGGTCGCGGTGGTGTCGACCGCGAAGTACTTCGCGCCGCGGCTGATCGGCGCGTTCGCCCGCCGCCATCCGGGCGTCGACGTGCGGCTGACCGTCGGCAACCGCGAGGCGACACTCGCCGCGCTGCGCGACCATGCGGTCGATCTGGCGATCATGGGACGCCCCGGTGCCGAGTTCGCCACCGACAGCCGGACCTTCGGCGAGCATCCGATGGTGATCGTCGCCGCGCCGGAGCACCCGCTGAGCCGGCGTCGCAAGGTCCCGCTACCGGCCCTGGCGGGCGAGCGCTTCCTGGTGCGCGAGCCGGGTTCCGGTACGCGGGCGACGTTCGAGCGCCTGGCCGGGCGCATCGCCGCGGATGGCGGCGTCCAGATCGGGATGGAGATCGACAGCAACGAGACGATCAAGCAGGCGGTGATGGCGGGCCTCGGGATCGCGCTGATCTCCGCGCACACGATCGAGGCCGAGCTCGAAGCCGGACGGCTGGTCGTGCTCAACGTCGAGGACCTGCCGATCCTGCGGCACTGGCTGCTGGTCCGCCGCGCCGACCACGCGCTGGGACCGGGCGCGCAGGCGTTCTGGTCCTTCGTGCTCGACGAAGGGCGCGGCCTGTTGCCGCAGCGGCGCTTCCGCGCCGCGCGCTGACCTGAAGCCCCTCAGAACTCGACGCCCAGCGAGACGACCAGGGTCCGGGCCTGGATCAGACCGTAGTTGGTCTTGCCGCCGGTGGAGCTGATGCCCTGGAAGGCGTTGGCGGGGACCGTCTCGTTGAGCAGGTTGGTGCCGCTGACGCGCAGCGTCGGCGTGAACGTCCCGGGGCGCCGCAGGTTGATCGAGGCGCCGAGCAGGCCGTAGGCGGGCAGCTTCTCGTAGCCGGCGACTTCGCTGTTGGCCTCGCCCTGGTAGGCGTAGCCGAGCGCGGAGGTCGTTTCCCAGCGGCCGATGGCGCCCTGGTGCGACAGGTTGAACGCGGCGGTCACGAACGGCGTTGCCGGCAGGCGCGAGCCCTTCTCGGCAAGGCCGCGAGCCGAGTCGAAGGCCTCGGTCAGGCGTGCGTCCAGATAGCTGCCATTGAGCATCAGCGTGATTCCGGCCGGCAGCAGCGCGGTGATGGCCGACTCGATGCCCTGCACCCGTGCGGCGCCGGCGTTGGTGATGAACGAGGTCGAGGTCACCTGGCTGGACTGCCGCACCTGTGGATTGATCCAGTCGACGTAGAACGCGGTGCTGTCGATGCGCAGCGCGCCGCCCAGCCAGTCGCTGCGCAGGCTCAGCTCGTAGTTGCGGATCTCATCGGAGTAGTAGGTGAACGGGATGCCCGGATCGCGCAACGGGTTGTTGTTGAATCCGCCGAAACGGAAGCCCTTGGCGTAGCTGGCGATGACGGCGATGTCGTCGGTGGCGCGCCAGGTGAGCGCGAACTTGGGATTGAAGCCTTCCTCGGTCAGATCGGCGCTGCCGCTGTTGGTGGTGATCCGGTTCAGGGAGCCGGCGAACTGCCCTTCGCCGCTCTGCCGGAAGTAGCGGCCACCGAGGTTCAGTTCGAAGGCCTCGCCCAGTGTGCGCGTGAGATCGAAGAAGAAGGCCTTTTCGTCGGCCGTGGCGGAGACATCCGACCCGATCGTCAGCCCGACGCTGGGGTCGAGCTCGATCGGCAGCAGGTCGAGGATCGCGCCGAGGCCGAGTCGATCGAGGGCGCTGCCGGTGGACAGGCTGGCGAAGGTCGGCAGGTTGAAGACCTGGTCGGCGTCGAGCCAGTACAGGCCGGCCAGGTACTGCCAGTCGCGCAACAGCCAGTGGTCGCTGTCGGTCGGCGCCGAGGACACGAGGCGCAGCTCGCCGGTGGTCTGTTCGGAACTCGCCAGGAAGTTCTGCGAGACGGTCAGGCCGGGAACGCCGTCGAGGCCGTGGAACGCGGTCAGATCGTAGATGCTGTCGCTGTCCTTCTCGATGTAGCTGCCGATGCCGGTGATGTGGAAGCCGTCGAAGTCGTACTGCAGTTCGCCGCGGTAGATCCGTGCCGAGCTTTCGCCCGGCGTGGCAACGCGGCGGCTGGCGGTGGTGCGTGCGTCGCGGTTGTCGGTCGCGCCGCTGGCATCGGCCTCGGCGTCGAAGCTGTAGGCCATCAGCTCCGCGCTGAGGCGGTCGGTGATGGCCCAGCTGCCGATGACGCGCGCCTGCAGGTTGCTGCGGTTGTCGATGTCCTTTTCACCGGTGCTGAGATCGTCGAGCACGCCGGGGCTCTGGCGCTGGCTGGCCGCGATGCGGACGGCCGCTTCCTCGCCGACCGGCAGGTTGAGGCGGCCGGTCAGTTCGTTGCCGATCTCGTCGCTGTCGGCCATGGTGACCAGGCCACCGGCGATGCCGCCGGAGAATTCGCCGAACACCGGCTTGTGCGGGACATAGCGGACCGCGCCGGCCAGCGCGGCGCCGCCGAACAGGGTGCCCTGCGGGCCCTTGAGCACTTCCAGCGTCGCCAGGTCGTAGGGATCGATGCCCGGGACCGATCCGGCCAGCGAGGGATTGACCAGCGACACGTCGTTGAACAGATAGCCGGTGGTCGAGCCGCCATAGCTGGCGGTGCCGCTGGCGGTGACGCCGCGGATCACGACCTGCTGGCGGATTTCCGACCCGCCCGAGCTGCTGAAGGTGACGCCGGGCGACCGCGCCAGGATCTGTTCCAGGCCGGTGGCGCCGGACTCGGTGAGCTGCTCGCCGGACATCGCGTCGATGCTGATGGGGATGTCGCGCACCGAGGACTCGCGCTTGGTCGCGGTGACCACGATCTCCTCGATGCGGCGCGGCGCCGGCGGCGCGGGCGCGGAATCTTCCGGTGCCCTGGCGGGCTCGACCGGAATCGTCGGCAGCGCTGCGGCGGCCGTGTCCCCACCGTCGCCGGCGTCGGCTGCGTCCGCGGGCACGGCCTCGTCGGCGAACAGGGCGTCCAGGTCGAAATCGTCCTGGGCGTGCGCGGTCGCGGTGACCAGCAGCAGCGACAGCGCGAGACTCCGAGACAGGGTGGGGATGGCGCAGGGCGGACGATCGAATCGGATGAAGAGCGGAGGCATCGGGTCTCGGACGGCAACTTGAGCGCCCGATGACGCAAGATCGATGCCCCGGACGCCCGCTGCGGCGGGGGGCGATTGGTAAATTCGCCCCCCTTGTGCGGCAGGGCGCTGACCTGCTGTGTGGAAGTGCTAGGCCAGGTGCGGCGCCGCCAGATATTCCTTCGACTGCATCTCGGTCAGTCGCGACTGCGTGCGAGGGGGACACGGTGTCTTGCCTGCGGCCTTGCCGCGGGCAAGCGGGTGCGGGAGCCCGCAGCGGGACGCAGTCGTCAGGCGGCGCTAGGCCAGGTGAGGTGCCGCCAGATATTCCTGCGACTGCATTTCGGTGAGGCGCGACTGCGTCCGTTGAAACTCGAAGCGCAGTTTTTCACCGGCATAGAGTTCGGTCTGGGGCACGGCGGCGGCGATGATCAGCTTGACGCCACGGTCGTAGAACTCGTCGACGAGGTTGATGAAGCGGCGGGCCGCGTCTTCGTGGAACGGCGTCAGCTGCGGGACCCGCGACAGCAGGACCGTGTGATGCGTGCGCGCGATCTCGATGTAGTCCGCCGCCCCGCGCGGGCCCTCGCACAGGTTGGCGAAGTCGAACCAGGCCACGCCGTCGGCGAGGCGGCGGCTGCGGATGCTGCGGCCGTGGATGCACAGCTCCTCGTTGTTGCGTCCGGGTTCCGGCGCGATCTCGGCGAACCAGCGCCGCAGGTTGGCCTCGGCCGCGTCGTCGCAGGGATGGTGGTAGATCTCGGCATGGGTCAGGGCGCGCAGCCGGTAGTCGGTGCCGCCGTCGACGTTGAGCACCGCGACGTGGCGGCGCAGGACGTCGATGAACGGCAGGAAGTTGGCCCGCTGCAGGCCGTTCTCGTAGAGCCGGTCCGGCGGGATGTTGCTGGTGGTCACCAGCGTGACGCCGAGTTCGAACAGAGTCTCGAACAGGCGGCCGAGGATCATCGCGTCGGCGATGTCGGAGACGAAGAATTCGTCGAAGCACAGGACCCGGAACTCGCGGGCGTATTCGCGCGCGACGAGCTTCAGCGGATCGCGTTCGTCGGGATACTGTTTGCGCCGCTCGTGGACGTCGAGCATGAAACGATGGAAGTGGGTGCGCAGCTTGTCGTCGAACGGCAGGGCGTCGCAGAACGCGTCCATCAGATAGGTCTTGCCGCGGCCGACGCCGCCCCACATGTAGAGGCCGGTCACGGCCTGGCGCTTGCCGCCGCCGAACCAGCGGCGCCGGCGCAGTTGCGCGGTCAGGCCCTCGTAGACCTGCTGCAGCGCGTCCACCGCGGCGGCCTGGGCGGCGTCGCGGACGAAGCCGGGCTGCTGCAGGTCCTGCTGGTAGCGGTCGCGCGGCGACAGGGCCGCGGGGGTCGGCGTCATCGGTCGAGCGCCTCGCCGAACAGGCCGGCCAGATGCGGGTTGAGGAACACGCCGTTTGGATCGCAGTCGCGCCGCATGCGGCAGAAATCGTCGAAACGCGGAAACATGCCGCGCAGCTCGTCGGCGCCGCGGTCGTGCACCATGCCCAGATGCGGGCGCCCGTCATGGCGTTCGAGGATGTCCGCGATCGGCGCGAAGTAGGCGTCGAAGGCCATGTCCGCATACGCCGGCACGGTGATGCAGGCGCTGTCGCGGCCGTAGTGCGGGGACAGCCAGAAGCGATCACCGCGCACGAAGCGGACCTCGAGCGGAAAGTGGATGCGCAGGTCCAGTGCCTTGATCAGTTTGTTGAGCGACTTGAGCGCATCGCCCAGCGCGTCGACCGGCAGCGCGTATTCGAGCTGCTGGAAGCGCGAGTAGCGGCGGATCGGGTAGGCCTCGCGGGCGTGCAGCACCTCGTGGCGGTTCGCGACGCGGCTCGCGATCAGCCCGGCCAGCGGTTCGGTGAGGCGGGGTGCGTGGCGGGCGACGCTGGACATCGCGCGGAACACCCGGCCTTCAATGCCGCGGCGCAGGGCATGGCGCGCCGGCATCAGGCGCGGCGGCAGTTCGCGGGTGGGGTCGAACTCGCGCACGATCACCGCGTCGGCATACGGGAACCAGAACAGTTCGGTGTTGCGGTGATCGCGGCGCAGCTGTTCCAGCGTCGCCAGGGCGGTGCCGAGCGTGGTGCGTCGGCTGGCGACCGCGAGGCGGTAGTCGTCGACGCATTGCAGCTCGACGTGGGTGATCACGCCGAGCGCGCCGAGCGAGACGCAAGCGGCTTCGAAGCGCTCGGGTTCGGTGGCGGGCGATACCTGCTGGACCGAGCCGTCGGAGCAGACCATGCGCAGGCCGGTGACCAGGGTCGCGAGATTGCCGAAGGTCGCGCCGCTGCCGTGCGATGCGGTGCTGATGGCGCCGGCAATGGTCATCTGGTCGAAGTCCGGCGCGATCTCCAGCGCAAGCCCGCGTTCGGCCAGTGCTTCGCTGAGCCGGCGCAGCGGGGTGCCGCCGCGGACCCAGACCCGGCGCCGTTCGACGTCGACCGATTCGATGCCGGTGAAGCGTTCCAGCGACAGGTGGTTCTCGTCGGTCCAGCACAGCGGCGAGAACGAGGCGCCGCTGCCGACGACGCGGATGCGTTCGCCTTCCTCGGCGGCGCGCAGGACTTCGGCCTGGATCTGCTCGACGTTGACCGGGTGCGCGTGGTGGACGACCTCGCAGCGGACGGTCCGGGACCAGTTGCTCCAGGGCTGATGTTGGCGGCGGCGGTGCATCGTCGGGTCTTCGGGGAATCGCTCGGCAAACGGCGCGCAGGATACCCGAATCGGCGCGGGCTCAGGCCGGCAGGGCGGCGTCGACCGCGTCCCTCTGGCCGGTGCTGTCGGGTTCGCCGCAGAGTTCGAGCACCTGGGTGCGGACGGCGTCCCGCAGCTTCATCGCGGCGTCGCGGTCGGTGCCGTCCGGGTGCAGCGGCGGGCGGAATTCGATCGAGATGCCGCTCCAGCGCGGCAGTTTGCGGTCGCCGCCATAGAGGACGCGGGTGCCGACGATGCCCGCCGGGACCACCGGCGTGCGCGTGCGTGCGGCGATCAGGAAGGCGCCGGCCTTGAACGGCAACAGGCCCGGCGCCGGCTTGAACGTGCCTTCCGCGAAGATCGCCAGGGGTTCGCCCTGGTGCAGCTTGCGGATCAGCTGGCGCGTCAGCAGCGCGCTCTGTCGGGCCGCCTCGCGGTTGACGAACAGAACCCCCATGCGGCGCAGCGTCAGCCCGACCAGTGGCCAGTTGGCGGCGCCATCCTGGACCACGAAGGTGTAGTGGCGCGGCAGGGCCGCGGTCAGCACCAGGCCGTCGAGGTAGCTGGCATGGTTGGCCACGACCACGCAGGGCTGCGCGGGCAGATGCTCGCGGCCGCGCACCCGCATCGGCACGCCGATCGCCAGCAGCATCAGCCGGACGCCGAGGCGGCCCAGCTCGCGCCGGACCACGAGGGTCGGGCCGCTGATCACGAGCACGCACACGACCGCGGTCACGGGCAGCAGCACGGCGGCGGCCAGCGGTGGATACAGGATGTCGATCAGGCGGCGGAGCATCGGGCCGTATTAGAACCGAAAATGTCCCTGCGGAGACAGCGCCGTGGCTGCGGTAAGCTCGCCGCCGTGAATCCGATCCGGCCCCGTCTCGACCTCGCCCCCAACGCGCCTGCGGAGGATCAGGCGGCTGTCGAGCGCTTCGTCGACCGGATGTGGCTGGAGCGCGGGCTGTCGCCGAACACGCAGGCGAGCTACCGCTCCGACCTGCTGCTGTTCTCGCGCTGGCTGGCGCCGCGGGGCGGCGCGCTGGCGGATGCCGGCGAGGCGGACATCCGCGAGTATCTGGTGGCGCGCCGGCTCAGTCCGCGCTCGCAGGCGCGGTTGCTGTCGTCGCTGCGACAGTTCTACCGTCATCTGGCCGCGGACGGGCAGCGCCGGGACGATCCGACCGGCAGCCTGGATTCGCCGAAGATGGGCCTGCGGCTGCCCAAGACGCTCAGCGAGACGGATGTCGAGCGCCTGCTCGAGGCCCCGGACGTCGAAACCGCGCTCGGGCTGCGTGACCGGGCGATGCTGGAACTGATGTACGCCAGCGGTCTGCGCGTCAGCGAGCTGGTCGAACTCGGGCGTGGCAGCGTCGACCTGCGCTCCGGTGTCGTCCAGGTCGTCGGCAAGGGCGGCAAGGAGCGCCTGGTGCCGATGGGCGAGGTGGCGATGGAATGGCTGCGCCGCTACGTCGAGCAGGCGCGTCCGGAACTTGCGGGCGCGCGCAACCCCGACGGCCTGTTCGTCACCGCACGCGCGCAGACCATGACGCGCCACAATTTCTGGCGCCTGATCAAGCTGTATGCGACGCGGGCCGGGATCCGGGCGGCGCTGTCCCCGCATACCCTGCGCCATGCCTTCGCGACCCATCTGCTGGAGCATGGCGCCGATCTGCGGGCGGTGCAGTCGCTGCTCGGCCACGCCGACCTGTCGACCACCCAGATCTATACCCATGTCGCCCAGCAGCGCCTGCGCGAGCTGCATGCGGTCCACCATCCCCGGGGCTGACGGCCGCCGGAGGGCTGTCGCGCCATTCCGGGCGCTGCGCGGCGGGGAAGGAATTTATCCGGGCCCGAGCTGTCATAATGAGCCGGTCTTTTTCCGATTTCGCAAGCTTCCGTCCATGATCCGATCGAATATCCGCAGCGCCTATGCCGCTGCGCTGCTGAGTGTTTTCACCGCCGCGTGCGCCCAGGAGCGCGACGCCTCCGACGCCGCCAACACGCCGGCCGCCCCGGCGGAAACCGCGGAAGCCACGGCCGCCGCGGCGCCCGCCGACCCGCAGTCGCTGGAGGCGGTGCGCGCGGCGATCACGGCGAAGCTGCCCGATCTCAACCCGGACAAGATCAACGCGTCCGAGGCGCCGGGGCTGTACGAGATCCAGCACGGCAGCCTGTATGGCTACGTGACCGCCGACGGCAAGTACCTGATCGAAGGCGATCTGATCGATCTGGATTCCGGCATCAGCCTGACCGAGCAGAAGCGCAAGGCGACGCGCGTCGCCCGACTCGACGCGCTGGGCGAGGACAAGATGATCATCTTCGCGCCGGAGAAGGCCGAGGACGTCAAATACACGGTCACGGTGTTCACCGACGTCGACTGCGGCTACTGCCGCAAGCTGCATCGCGAGATCGACAGCTACACCGACCGCGGCATCGAGATCCGCTACCTGTTCTATCCGCGTTCCGGTCCGAACACCGACTCGTTCCGCAAGGCCGAGGCGGTCTGGTGCTCCGACGATCGCAAGCACGCGATGACGGTCGCCAAGCAGGGCGGCAAGTTCACCGGCGACACCTCCTGCGACAATCCGGTGCGCGAGGAATGGCAGCTCGGCTCCGAGCTGGGTCTGCGCGGAACGCCGATGCTGATCCTGCCGGACGGCGAAGTCGTCAACGGCTACGTGCCGGCGGAACCGCTGGCCGAACGTCTGGCGGCGATGGAAAAAGCCGGCTGAGCGCGCTGGCTGCATCGCAAGGCCCGCCGTCAGGCGGGCTTTTGCGTTGCGGGCTCGGGATCTGAGCCTGGAAGCTGCCAAACTGTCCTGTATCCACGCGCCCGTCGGCGACGGCGTCGGGGACGGGGTGAGCGGATCGGGAACGACGGACAACGCGGGGGCGCGCGGTGACGCAGGCGCAGGAACAGCAATCAGCAGACTTCGAAACCTTGCCGTCGATGGTGCCGGCCGAGCTGTTCGACTGCCTGGCCGCCGCAGTGCCGGATCCCGCGGATCCCGCGGCCGTGCCGCTGGTGCTGTGCACCAGCCGCCGTCTGGCGCAGCAGCTCCACGCGCGCTACGCGCGCTACCAGATCGGACGCGGCGTCGCGGCGTGGCCGACGCCCGAGATCCAGACACCCGAGAGCTACCTGCAGACGGTGGAGGAACAGCTGCGCCAGCGGTTGCGGATCGCCGGTGAATCCCCCGTGCTGCCGTTGACGGAGCACGAGACCGACCTGGTCTGGCGACTGGTGCTGTCGGAGGCGCCGTCGGAGCCCACGCTGTTGCGAGAGGCCGAGGCCGCGCAGCTGGCGGCGCAGGCCTGGCGGCTGTGCCTCGACTACGATCTCCCGATGCCCCTGCCGGCGACCGGCGCCGACGTCGAGCGTTTCAACGCCTGGGCCGAGGCCTATCGTGGACGGTGCCGGCGCCTGGGCCGGCCGGATCCGGCGGACGCGCGCGCCGGCCTGCTGGCGACGCTGGCCGCCGGCGACGTTCCGGCGCCGCGGCAGGTGGTTCTCGCCGGCTTCGACCGCCCGCCGCCGTGGCAGGCACGCCTGTGGGGTGCGCTGCGGGACCGGGGCGCAAGCGTCCATGTCCTGTTCGACGACGCGCCGGCAGCGGCGCCGCGGACCTGCTGCGCGCCGAGCGCGGAACAGGAGCTGCGCGCCGCCGCACGCTGGGTCCGGGCGCGGGCCGAGCGCGATCCGGCCCTGCGCATCGGCGTGGTCGTGCCGGACCTCGGGTCGCGACGGGCCGACGTGTTGCGCGTCTTCGATCAGGAACTCTGCCCGCAGCTCGACGCACTCGGCGCTGGCCGCGGCCAGCGGCCCTACAACCTCAGCCTCGGCATGCCGCTGACCGATTACGGCCTGCCGCAGTGCGCCCTGCAGCTGTTGCGACTCTGCGTCGACGGTCTCGATCTGGCGGCGGCCGGCAGCCTGCTCTGCGCGCGCTACTGGGGTGCCAGCGAGCCCGAATGGCTGGACCGCGCCGACCTCGACCGGCGCTTGCGCGAGGAGGGGCATCTGCATGTCGACCTCGGCGTGCTGCAGCGCATCGCCGCCTATGCCGCCGACGCGACCGACGACGCGCGGCCGCTGTTGCAGCGTCTGCGCGCGCTGGCGTCGCTGCGGCCGCAGCATCGTCGCCAGACGCCGGCCGAATGGGCCGAGACGTTCAGCGACTGGCTGGACCGTGCCGGCTGGCCGGGTCCGCGTGCGCTCGACAGCGTCGACTACCAACTGCACGAGGCCTGGCGGGAAGTGCTGGCCCGGTTCGCGGCGCTGGGCGGTCTGCTCGGCAGCATTCCGGCGTCGGCCGCCTGGCATCAGCTGCGCCTGCTCGCACAGCGCCGGGTGTTCCAGCCGCAGACGCCGGAGGTGCCGATCCAGGTGCTCGGCGCGCTGGAGGCGCAGGGGCTGACCTTCGACGCACTGTGGGTCGCCGGGCTCGACGACGAGCACTGGCCGCCGGGCGGGCGCCCCAATCCCTTCATTCCGTTCGAGCTGCAGCGTCGTCACGGCCTGCCGCACGCCTCGACCGCGCACGAGCTGGCGTGGGCGGAGCGCATGACCGGGCGCTGGTGCGGGGCCGCGCCCGAGGTCGTGTTCAGCTGGGCGTCGACCGATGGCGACCGTCCGCTGGCGCCGAGCCCGTTGCTGCGGGCGCACGCCGAGGCCGTGACCGGGCAGGCGCCGTCGCCGCTGGCGCCGCTGTGGCATGCGGCCCATGCGCAGGCCCGGATCGAGGTGCTGGCGGACGCCTATGCGCCGCCGCCGCGGGACGATCGCCCGGTTCCGGGCGGCGCACGCCTGCTCGGCGATCAGGCGCGTTGTCCGTTCCGCGCCTTCGCCACCCACCGGCTCGGTGCGCGCGCGCTGGAGCAGCCCGGCTACGGGCTGTCCGCGATCGATCGCGGAGAGCTGGTGCACCGCTGCCTCGAGACGCTCTGGCGGTCGCTGCGCGACCAGGCGGCGCTGTGCGCGCTCGATGACGACGAACTCGCGGCCCGCGTCGCGGCGACCGTCGATGCCGAGCTGGCGCGCCTGCAGCGACAGGCCCCGCAGCGGTTGACGCCGGCGCTGCTGGAACTGGAAACCGGACGCCTGCGGACGCTGCTGCTGCAGTGGTTCGCGCTGGAGCGGGAACGGCCGCCGTTCGCGGTCGAGCTGCTCGAAGGAACGCCGCCGCAGGCCGAGGGCGGGGCGCGGGGGGACGATCAGCTGGTGTCCTTCGGGGGACTGCGTCTGCGCCTGCGGCCGGATCGCGTCGACCGGCTGGGCGACGGCGACGAGCTGGTGATCGACTACAAGACCGGCGCGAAGCGCCCGCTGCCCTGGCACGACGGGCGGCCCGAGGAACCGCAGCTGCTGATCTACGCGCTGACCCGGCCGCAGACGGTCGGCGTCGCCTACGCGCGTCTGCGCCAGGGCAGCGTCGGATTCGACGGCATCGCCGACGACGGCGAGCGCATCGACGGGGTCAAGGGCTACACCCAGCTCAGGGAGACCCGCGACGCGAGCAGCTGGGGCGGGCTGATGGGGCGCTGGCGCGGGGAGCTGACGACGCTTGCCGACGAGGTCCGCCGCGGCCTGGCCGGGGTGACCCCCAAGCATCCGCGCCAGTCCTGCCGCGATTGCAGCCTGCATGCGCTGTGCCGGATCCACGAGGCCCGCCCGGATGCCGCGTTCGACGACGCGCCGGAGGATCTCGCATGAGCGGCGCCGACCAGAACGTGATTGCCGACGCCGCCGAACGCAGCGCGGCGCTGGATCCCGGGCGCAGCTTCATCGTCCAGGCCCCCGCCGGATCGGGCAAGACCGAGCTGTTGACCCAGCGCCTGCTGGTGCTGCTGTCCACGGTCGACGAGCCCGAGGAAGTCGTGGCGATGACCTTCACCCGCAAGGCGGCGGCGGAGATGCGGCATCGCGTGTTCGCGGCAATCAACCGGGCCCGCGACGACGTCCCGCCGGACTCGGCGCATGCGCGCAGGACCTGGTCGCTGGCGCGGACGGTGCTGGAACATTCGCGCCGGCGGGGCTGGCGCCTGGAGGACACGCCGCAGCGCCTGCGCATCGTCACCATCGACTCGCTGTGCGCGCAGATCACCCAGCAGTCGCCGCTGAGCTCCGGCTTCGGCGGCCCGGTCGGCGTCACCGAATTCGCCGGGCCGCTGTACCGCGACGCGGCGCGCGCGGTGCTCGATCTCCTGGAAGGGCCGGAGCACATGGCCGCGCCGGTGCGCCGGGTGCTGCGCCACTTCGACAACCGCACCGGGCTGCTCGAACAGCAGCTCGCCGATCTGCTCGCGCGCCGCGACCAGTGGCTGCCGCTGGTCACCCGCGAGCACCGTGCGCATCATTCCCGCGCGGTACTCGAGGCGACCCTGCAGTGGGTGATCGCCGATGCGCTGCAGCGCGCGGCGCAGGCGGTCCCGCCGGAGCTGCGCGCCCGGTGGTGCGAATCCGCCGCCTACGCCGCGCTGCATGTCGCGCCGGACGAACCGGAGCACCCGCTGCAGCAGGTCCGCGTCGGCGGCTGGCCGGCGGCAACGGGCGATGCCCTGGCGCAATGGCTGGCGCTGCTGGAGCTGGTGCTGAGCAAGGACGGCGGCTGGCGCAAGCGCGTCGATACCCGGCTCGGCTTCCCGGCGGGCACGGGCGAGACCAAGGCCGAGGCGCAGGCACACAAGGCCGCGCACCAGGATCTGATCGCGGCGCTTGCCGAGGTGCCGGGGCTCGCCGAGCGCCTGCAGCAGCTGCGCGGCCTGCCGGCGCCGGTTTACGGCGATGCGCAGTGGGAGGTGCTCGAAGCGCTGC
Source organism: Nevskiales bacterium (assembly GCA_028698335.1). Classification (GTDB taxonomy): domain Bacteria; phylum Pseudomonadota; class Gammaproteobacteria; order Nevskiales; family Nevskiaceae; genus Solimonas. The sequence continues at coordinate 145,448 of JAQVDP010000009.1, forward strand.
TCGACACCCTGCTGCTCGCCGCGGCGCAGCTGCGCGTGGTGTTCGCCGCGCGCGGCGAGGTGGACTTCACCGAGATCGCGCAGCAGGCGGTGGCCGCGCTGGGCGACGCCGAGGCGCCCAGCGAGCTGGCGCTGCGCCTGGACTATCGGGTGCGCCATCTGCTGGTCGACGAATTCCAGGACACCTCGAAAGGGCAGTGGCAGTTGCTGGAACGCCTGACCGGCGGCTGGAGCGATGGCGACGGCCGGACCCTGTTCGTCGTCGGCGATCCGATGCAGAGCATCTATCGCTTCCGCGAGGCCGACGTCGGCCTGTACCTGCGGGCCTGGCGCGACGGCATCGGACAGCTGCGACTGCATCCGCTGCAGTTGCGCTGCAATTTCCGCTCCGACGGCGCGGTGGTCGACTGGGTCAACGCGGCGTTCGCGCAGGTGTTGCCGCCGCAAGCCGATCTCAATCGCAGCGCGGTGCCGTACAGCACGGCGATCGCGACGCATGCGGCGACCGCGGACGGTGGTGTCGAGGTGCATCCATTGATCGACGACGGCAGTGTCGACGGCGCGACGATCGAGGCGGAGCGGGTGGTCGGGCTGGTCCGCGCGGCGCGGCGCGAACGGCCGGACGACAGCATCGCGGTGCTGGTGCGCAGCCGCGGCCATCTGGCCGGGATCGCCCCGCGCTTGCGCGAGGCCGGCATCGCCTATCGTGCGGTCGACATCGAAAGCCTCTCCGAGCGGCCGGTGATCGAGGATTTGCGGGCGCTGACCTGGGCGCTGCTGCATCCGATGGACCGGACCGCCTGGCTGGCGGTGCTGCGCGCGCCGTGGTGCGGACTCAGGCTCGCGGATCTGTACGCGCTGGCCGACGAACTGCCCGCGTCCCGGTCGCTGTTGTCGGCACTGCGCGACCCGCAACGCCGGCAACGGCTCGGCGCCGACGGGCGCGAGCGACTGGCGCGCACGATGGCGGTGATCGACGCCGCACTGGCGGAGCAGGGGCGCCGGCCGCTGCGACGCTGGATCGAGGCCACCTGGGTCGCGCTCGGCGGTCCGGCCTGCGTCGACACGCCGGCGGCGCTGGCCGACGCCGCGGTGTTCTTCGAATGCCTGCAGGATCTGGCGCCGGGCGCGCAGCTCGACGACTTCGACCAGCTCGATCTGGCGCTGGCGCAGCTCAAGGCCAGCCCCGACCCGGCCGCCGACGAGCGCGTCAGCCTGATGACGATCCACAAGTCCAAGGGGCTGGAGTTCGATACCGTCATCGTGCCGGGGCTCGGCCGCGGCACCCGCAGCGACGACCACCCGCTGATCGCCTGGGCGCAGCTGACCGACGCCGGCAGCGCGGGGCAGCTGCTGATCGCGCCGGTGCACGCCACCGGTGACGAGCGCGATCCGAGCTTCGACTTCGTGCGCGCGCTCGACGCGGAGAAGCAGCGCTACGAGGATGCGCGCCTGCTGTACGTGGCGTCGACGCGTGCGCGCCGCAAGCTGCACCTGTTCGGCGAGGTCAAGGCCCAGACCGACGCCGACGGCGCGCCGGCGGGGGTGCGGCCGCCGACGGCGCGCAGCCTGCTGGCGCGGTTGTGGCCGGCGGTGCAGGCGAGCTTCGAGGCCGCACCGGTCGGCGCGGGAAGCGGGTCGGAGCCGGCGGCGGATGCCGCCGGCGCGAACGGCGCCGCGCGGGTGCCGCCGCTGCTGCGGCGCCTGGGCGCATATGCGCCGCCCGAGGCGGCGCCCGGCCTGCCGCTGGTCGAGATGGCGCTGGCGCTGCCGGACGCGCCGCTGCGTTTCGACTGGGCCGGCGAGGTGGCGCGCAGCGTCGGCGTGGTCTTCCACCGCTGGGTCCAGTACATCGCGCGGGACGATCTGCAGGCCTGGCCGGCGTCGCGCTGCGCGGCCTTGCGGGACGTGATTCGCGAGGAGCTGCGCGGCGACGGGGTGCCCGAGACGCGTGCGGACGAGGCGGCCGGGCGCGTGGTGACGGCGCTGACCAACACCCTTGCCGATGCGCGCGGCCGCTGGCTGCTCGACCGGCGCGCTGCAGGGGCCGCCAGCGAGTATGCGGTGACCGCGGTGTTCGACGGAGTGCCGCGACGGCTGGTGATCGACCGCAGTTTCGTCGACGCGGAGGGCCAGCGCTGGATCGTCGACTTCAAGACCAGCCGCCACGAGGGCGGTGATCCGGCCGGCTTCGTCGCCCGGGAGTTGCAGCGTTACCGGGGGCAGCTGGCGGGCTACTGCAGGGCGCTGCGGGCGATGGAGGCGCGCCCGGTCAGGGCCGCCCTGTATCTGCCGCTGATCGACGATCCGGCGCTGCGCTGGGTCGAGCTGCCGGCCGGGGGGGACGAGAGCGCATAAAAAACGCGCCGCCGAAAGAATCGGCAGCGCGTTGTTGCGATCGGCGGAAACGGATCCGCCGGAAGCGGAATCAGCGTTCCAGCAGCGCGAGCTTGTCGGGCTTGCCGTCCCACTCCTTGGCGTCCGGCAGCGGGTCCTTGCGCTCGGTGATCACCGGCCACTCCTTGGTGAGCGTCGCGTTGATCTCGGTGAAGTGCGCCTGGTCCTCGGGAACGTCGTCCTCGGCAAAGATCGCCTCGGCCGGGCATTCCGGCTCGCACAGGGTGCAGTCGATGCACTCCTCGGGATCGATGACCAGGAAGTTCGGACCTTCGTGGAAGCAATCGACCGGGCAGACTTCCACGCAGTCGGTGTACTTGCACTTGATGCAGTTTTCGGTAACGACGAACGTCATGACGCACTCTGAATCGGGACGAATTTAAGCCGCGTATTCTAAACCATTGTTCGATCCGTCGCGGCCGGCGCGATGCGGCCGGCTCGGCGGTCGCCGGCGCCGGGTGATGCTCGCAGGTCCGTCCGCAGCCTTCAATCCTCCGCCTGGGGGAGGCGGATCGGCAGGCAGGTCGTGTTGATGCTCTGGCTCATCGAGATCGACGAGCTGATTTCCTGCACGCCCTCGATCTGCGAGAGCTTCTGCCAGACGAAGTGTTCGTAGTCCTCGACGCTGGGGACGATGATCTTGAGCAGGAAGTCGACGTCTCCCATCAGCGTGTGGCACTCGATCACCGGCGGCAGTTGCGCGACGGCGTCGAGGAAGGTCGGCAGGGCGTCGCGGTTGTGGCGCGACATCTTGATGTGGGCGAACACCATGATGCCGAGCCCGACCTTGTGGTGATCGACGATCGCGACGCGCTCGCGGATCACGCCGGACTCGACCAGCTTCTGGATGCGGCGCCAGACGACGGTCTTGGACGAGGCGACGCGCTCGGCGATCTCGGCGACCGGCAGCGTCGCGTCCCGCTGCAGCAGCGCCAGGATCCGGACGTCGAGGGCATCGATGGCGGCGGTCATATTTCCCTGTATAACAAATTTTCTTGGAATAATGTTCCGAAAATTCGAGACAATGTCAAAACATAAGAACGAAATTCCACTCGGTCGCGCCTAGACTGGCTGAAAACGGCCGGCGCTCGTTCCGGCCCGCGAGTGCAGAGGAGAACCAACGTGGGCGCTTTCGATTCAACCGCCTTCGACACGCACGAAGGCGTGCACTATTTCAACGACCCCGCCACCGGACTGCGCGCGATCGTCGCGATCCATTCGACCGCGCTCGGCCCCGCCGCCGGCGGATGCCGGATGTGGAGCTATGCCAGCGACGAGGATGCGCTGACCGACGCGCTGCGCCTGTCGCGCGGCATGAGCTACAAGAACGCGGTGGCCGGGCTGCCGCTGGGCGGCGGCAAGGCGGTGATCCTGCGCGATCCGCGGCATCCGCCGACGCCGGCGCTGTTCGAGGCCTTCGGGCGCTCGGTCGAGCAGCTCGGCGGCCGCTACATCACCGCCGAGGACGTCGGCGTCAGTGTCGGCGACATGGAGGCGGTGGCGCGCAGCACGCGCTATGTCTGCGGACTGTCCCAGCGCAACGACGGCAGCGCCGGTGGCGATCCTTCGCCGCGGACCGCGCGCGGGGTCTTCGTCGGCCTGAGGGCCGCCGTGCGGACCCGGCTCGGTCGCGAGGATCTCGACGGCCTGCGCGTCGCGGTGCAGGGGCTGGGGCATGTCGGCATGCGGCTGTGCGGGGAACTGCATGCGGCCGGGGCGCGGCTGGCGGTGGCCGATCTCGACCCCGAGGCGGTCGCCCAGGCCGGTGCGCGCTTCGGGGCCCGCGCGGTGCCGGCCGAGCGCATCCTGTTCGAGGACGTCGACGTGATCGCGCCGTGCGCGCTCGGTGCCGTGCTCAGCCAGCAGACGATCCCCCATCTCCATGCCCGGATCGTGGCCGGCGCGGCGAACAACCAGCTCGCGACCGAGGCCGACGGGGAGCGCCTGCTTGAACGCGGCATCCTCTACGCGCCGGACTACGTGATCAATGCCGGCGGCATCATCAACGCGGCGGCTGAGTACCTGCATTCGATGGACGCGGCGCAGGTCGACCGCAAGGTCGAGGCCATCGCCGACACGCTGGCGGACATCTTCGAGCGCTCGCGGGCGACCGGCGTGCCGACGCATCGCGTGGCCGACGCCATGGCGCGGCAGCGCCTCGACGCCGCGGCCGCCCGCGCGCCGCATCGGGTCGCCGCCTGAGAACCGCCGTCCGGGGTGTTCGCGCTGCCGGGCCGGGTGTCTAATGACCCCGGGCGGCACCCGCGTCGAGCGCCATCGATCGAATACCAGAGGAGATCGGATGCGATGAACCCGAGCCAACGATTGTCGCTGCACATCCCCGAGCCGCCCGCGCGTCCGGGGGAAGAGCCGGACTACTCGGCGATGCGGATTCCGCCGGCCGGCGGCCTCGAACGCCCGCCCGTGGACGCCGCGGCGACCGCGCTGCACGGGTACGCCGATGCCCTGATCCGCGTGCTCGACGACAGCGGCGCCGCCTGCGGCGAGTGGGCGCCGCAGATCGATCCGCAGACGCTGCGCGACGGCCTGCGCGCGATGATGCTGACGCGCATCTTCGACGACCGCATGCTGCGGATGCAGCGCCAGGGCAAGACCTCGTTCTACGTGAAGTCCACCGGCGAGGAGGCGGTTGCCGTCGCGCAGGCGTTCGCGCTCGACGACGGCGACATGCTGTTCCCGAGCTACCGCCAGCAGGGCCTGCTGATCGCGCGCGGGCATTCGCTGGTCGACATGATGTGCCAGGTCTTCAACAACACGCGCGACCGCCTCAAGGGGCGGCAGCTGCCGATCATGTATTCGGTGCGCGAGAAGGGTTTCTTCTCGATCTCCGGCAACCTCGGCACCCAGTACCCGCAGGCGGTCGGCTGGGCCATGGCGTCGGCGATGAAGGGCGACACCCGCATCGCCGCGAGCTGGGTCGGCGAGGGCACGACCGCCGAGCCGGACTTCCACCATGCGCTGACCTTCGCCAGCGTCTACCAGGCGCCGGTGGTGCTCAACGTCGTCAATAACCAGTACGCGATCTCGTCGTTCCAGGGATTCGCCGGCGGCGAGCGGGCGACCTTCGCGGCCCGCGCGATCGGCTACGGCATCCCCGGCATGCGCGTCGACGGCAACGACTTCCTCGCGGTCTACGCCGTGACCCGCTGGGCCGCCGAGCGCGCGCGGCGCAACTGCGGTCCGACACTGATCGAGCTGTTCACCTACCGTGCCGACGCGCATTCGACCAGCGACGATCCGACCGCGTACCGGCCGTCTTCGGAGGGCGCGCGCTGGCCGCTGGGCGATCCGATCGAGCGCCTCAAGCAGCACCTCGTCGGGCTCGGGCAGTGGAGCGAGGCGCAGCACACCGGGCTGGCCGCCGAACTCGACGCCAAGGTCAAGGCGGACCTCAAGGAGGCCGAGAGCTACGGCACGCTGTCGACGCCGCCGGACAGCCCGCGGTCGATGTTCGAGGACGTATTCAAGGACGTGCCGCCGCATCTGGTCCGGCAGCGCCAGGAAATGGGCTACTGAGGGCCGCGGCGATGAGCACGATGAACATGATCCAGGCGATCAACTCCGCGCTCGATGTGATGCTCGATCGCGACGACGACGTGGTGATCTTCGGCGAGGACGTCGGGTACTTCGGCGGCGTGTTCCGCTGCACCGCGGGGCTGCAGAAGAAGTACGGCAAGACCCGCGTGTTCGATACCCCGATCGCCGAAGGCGGCATTCTCGGCACCGCGATCGGCATGGGCGTCTATGGCCTGCGTCCGGTCGCCGAGATCCAGTTCGCCGACTACATCTATCCGGCCTTCGACCAGCTCGTGTCCGAGGCGGCGCGCCTGCGCTACCGCTCCGGCGGCGAGTTCTGGGCGCCGATCACCGTGCGCGCGCCCTGCGGCGGCGGCATCTTCGGCGGGCAGACCCACAGCCAGTCGCCGGAAGGCGTGTTCACCCACGTCTGCGGCCTGAAGACGGTAATGCCGTCCAACCCCTACGACGCCAAGGGGCTGCTGATCGCCGCGATCGAGGACGACGATCCGGTGATCTTCTTCGAGCCCAAGCGCATCTACAACGGCCCCTTCGACGGGCATCACGACAAGCCGCTGGTGCCCTGGGCCAGGCATCCCCAGGGCGAGGTGCCGGACGGGCATTACCGGGTCGAGCTGGGCAAGGCCGCGATCGCGCGTCCGGGCAGCGAGGTCACGGTGCTCGCCTACGGCACGATGGTGCACGTCTGCCTCGCGGCGGTGGAGGAGTCGGGCATCGACGGCGAGGTGATCGACCTGCGCTCGCTGCTGCCGATCGACATCGACAGCATCGTCGAGTCGGTGAAGAAGACCGGGCGCTGCGTGATCGTGCACGAGGCGACGCGGACCAGCGGTTTCGGCGCCGAGCTGTCGGCGCAGGTGCAGGAGCATTGCTTCTATCACCTGGAAGCGCCGATCCAGCGCGTGACCGGATGGGACACGCCGTATCCGCACGCCTTCGAGTGGGAATATTTCCCGGGGCCGCAGCGCGTCACGCGCGCGCTCACCGCGGTGATGGAGGGCTGAGCGATGGGCCGTCATATCGTCAAACTGCCCGACATCGGCGAGGGCATCGCCGAATCCGAGATCGCGGCCTGGCACGTCGCCGTCGGCGATCGCGTCGCCGAGGATCAGCCGCTGGTCGACATGCTGACCGAAAAGGCGGCGGTGGAACTGCCGTCGCCGAAGGCGGGCACGGTGGTCGAACTGCACGGTGCGCCCGGCGACATGATCGCGGTCGGCTCGGCGCTGGTGACCCTGGAGATCGAGGGCGAAGACCCAGGCGGTGAGGACGCCGGCGTGGCGCCGGAGGCGAAGCCACCGCCACCACCATCCGGGGAGGTGACCGCGACGCCTGCGGAGGCCGCCGCGGCAACGCCGCCGCCGGAGACAGCATTGCCGCAACGGGCGCCGGCCGCTGCGGTGCCGCGCCGCCCCGGCGAGCGGCCGCTGGCCTCCCCGGCGGTGCGCAGGCGCGCGCAGGAGCTGGGCGTGGAACTGCAGTACGTGCCCGGCAGCGGCCCCGCCGGCCGGATTACCCACGCCGATCTGGACGCCTATCTGGATACGCGCGGTTCGGGCGCGGCCGGCGCCAGAGCGCCGTCGCGGGCGCCGCGGACCGAGGTCGAATCGATCAAGGTCATCGGCCTGCGCCGCCGGATCGCCGAGGCGATGCAGCGCGCGAAGCAGCGGATTCCGCATTTCGCCTATGTCGAGGAGGTCGACGTCACCGAACTCGAGGCGCTGCGCGTGCATCTGAACGCCGCGCGCCGCGACGACCAGCCGAAGCTGACACTGCTGCCGTTCCTGCTGCGCGCCCTGGTGCAGGTGCTGCCGCGGTATCCGCAGGTCAACGCCACCTACGACGACGAGGCCGGCGTCGTGCACCGCCATGCGGCGGTGCATTGCGGCATCGCCACGCAGACGCCGAACGGTCTGGTGGTGCCGGTGTTGCGTCACGCGGAGACGCTGGACGTCTGGCAGATGGCGACGGGGATCCGGCTCCTGGCCGAAGCCGTGCGCAGCGGCAAGGCGACGCGCGAGACGCTGAGCGGGTCCAGCATCACGATCACCAGCCTCGGTGCGCTCGGCGGCATCGTCTCGACGCCGGTGATCAACGCGCCCGAGGTCGCGATCGTCGGCGTCAACAGGATGGTCGAGCGACCGGTCTACCTGCGTGGCCAGCTGGTGCCGCGGCTGATGATGAACCTGTCCTCGTCCTTCGACCATCGCATCGTCGACGGCTACGACGCGGCCGCGTTCATCCAGGCGGTCAAGGTCGCGCTCGAACATCCCGCGACCCTGTTCATGGAGGCGTCGGCATGAGCGCAGTGATCGGGACGCAGGTGCTCGTGGTCGGTGGTGGGCCCGGCGGATACGTCGCCGCGATCCGCGCCGGCCAGCTCGGCCTGGACACGACCCTGATCGAGGCGGACCGCCCGGGCGGCACCTGCCTGATCCGGGGCTGCATCCCGTCGAAGGCGCTGATTCACGTCGGTGCCACGTTCGAGGCGATGCAGCGGCATGCGCAGGGCGAACGCCTCGGCATCGCGCTGCCGCAGCCGCCGACGGTCGATCTGGCCGGAGCGGTGCGCTGGAAGGACGGCATCGTCGACCGTCTCAGCGGTGGTGTCTCCGGGCTGCTGAAGAAGGCCGGGGTGCGCGTGGTCAGCGGCTGGGCGCGGTTCAGCGACGCCAAGACCTGTACGGTCGACGGCGCGCAGGGCGCGGTCACGATCCAGGCCGAGCATGTGATTCTCGCGACCGGATCGGTGCCGGCGACACTGCCGGCGCTGCCGCCGGGCGACGGCGTGATCGGTTCGGCCGAGGCGCTGGCGCTGACCGAGCTGCCGCGGCGCCTGGTGGTGGTCGGCGCCGGCTACATCGGTCTGGAACTGGGCAGCGCGTTCGCGCGGCTCGGGGCGGCGGTGACCTTCGTCGAGGCGACGGATCGCATCCTGCCCGGGTACGACGCGGCGCTGGTGCGGCCGGTCGAGCAGTGGCTCGGCCGGCATGGGGTCGAGGTGCTGACCGGCGCCCGTGCCCAGGGCGTGATCCGCGACGGCGACGGGCTGCGGCTGGAGCTGCGCCAGGGCGAGGCCGGGCGTACGCTGAGCTGCGACAAGCTGCTGGTCGCGGTCGGGCGCCAGCCGAACACCGAAGGCTGGGGGCTCGAACGGATGGCGGTCGACATGGACGGCGCGTTCGTGAAGGTCGACGCCCAGTGCCGCACGTCGATGCGCAACGTCTGGGCGATTGGCGATCTGGTCGGCGAGCCGATGCTGGCGCACAAGGCGTCGGCCCAGGGCGAAATGGTGGCCGAGCTCATTGCGGGACGGCGGCGGGCATTTGCGCCCAACGCGATCGCCGCGGTCTGTTTCACCGAGCCGGAGATCGTCGCCGTCGGCCTGTCCCCCGAGCAGGCCGGGGAACAGGGGATCGATGTCGTCACCGGCCAGTTTCCACTGGCCGCCAACGGCCGCGCGCTGACGATGGACGCGGGCGGTGACGGCGGTTTCGTGCGCGTGACCGCGCGTGCGGACAACCACCAGGTCGTCGGCATCCACGCCGTCGGCGCGCATGCCTCGGAGCTCTCCGGCGAGTTCGCGCTGGCGATCGAGATGGGGGCCGTGCTGGAGGACATCGCCGGCACCATCCACGTGCATCCGACGATGAGCGAAACGCTGCCGGAAGCCGCGTGGGCGGCGCTGGGGCGGGCCATCCACATCTGAGCGGGGTCCGGCCCGCCGGCTGCAACGCCTGCGCATCGCGCGGTGCCCGGGACCGGCTTCCAGCGGCGTTGGCACGATTTCTGACGCGCCGCAGCAGCGGTTGTTGTAGGCTTACGGCCCCGCACAATCGGGCGAAAACGGCATTCGCAGCGTGTTTTCGGGCGCAACGATGGTGTCTGTCGCGGTCGCACGCGCCGGCAGACGGGCTCCGACGGGACCGAAATCTGCAGTCGGGATGCCATGGTTGCGGGTTACCGCTGCAATTGCCGGGATGACCGCCCCCAATCCATTGAATGAGGTTGAAGGTATGCAGGACCAGGACATGATGGACAAGATCGCCAACGGAGCCGGCTTCATCGCCGCGCTGGACCAGAGCGGCGGCTCGACGCCGAAGGCCCTGAAGGGGTACGGCATCGAGGAAGGTGCATGGGGCAGTGAAGAGGAGATGTTCGGCCTGATCCACCAGATGCGCGCGCGCATCATCACCTCGCCGGCGTTCACCGGTGACAAGGTCCTGGGCGCGATCCTGTTCGAACGCACGATGGATGGCACGGTCGACGGAAAGCCGGTGCCGACCGCGCTGATCGAGCGTGGCGTCGTGCCGTTCATCAAGATCGACAAGGGTCTCGAGGACGAGAAGGACGGCGTGCAGGTGCTCAAGCCGATGCCGACGCTGGATGCGCTGCTGAAGCGCTCGAAGGCCCTGGGCGTATTCGGGACCAAGGAGCGTTCGGTCATCCATCTGGCCAACCGCGACGGCATCGCGGCGGTGGTCAAGCAGCAGTTCGAGGTCGGTCAGCAGGTGCTGGCGGCCGGCCTGGTGCCGATCATCGAGCCGGAAGTGAACATCAAGAGCCCGGAGCGTGCCGCGGCCGACCAGATCCTGCTGGAGGAGCTGATCAAGGCGCTCGACGCGATGCCGGGTGACGGCAAGGTCATGCTGAAGCTGTCGCTGCCGACCCAGCCGGGCCTGTTCGATCCGCTGGTCGCCCATCCGCGCGTGCTGCGCGTCGTCGCCCTGTCCGGCGGCTTCAAGCGTCCCGAGGCCTGCGTCGAGCTGGCCAAGAACAAGGGCATCATCGCCAGCTTCAGCCGTGCGCTGCTCGAGGACCTGCGGGCCCAGATGAGCGACGACGAGTTCAACGCGTCGCTGGCGTCGGCGATCGACGAGATCTACACGGCGTCGACCGTGAAGACCGCCTGACCGATCGGGCGCACCTCCCGGCGGTCTTGCAGCGGGGGCGGCCTTCGGGTCGCCTCCGATGCGTTTGCGCGGGCACCGGGGAATGAGCGGCGCGGACCGCCGCAACGGCGTGTGCCAAGCTCCCGGATCCGCTGACCGGGATGGCGCGATGGACTGGCGCGAGCTGTTGATCGAGGACGAGAGCGGGATCGGGGCACTGCTGGAGCGGACCCGGCGGGTCGCCGTGCTCGGGATCAAGACCGAGGCGCAGGCGGGGCAGCCGGCGTACTACGTCGCCCGGTATCTCGGCGAGGCCGGGCTCGATGTGATTCCGGTGCCGGTCTACTACCCCGAGGTGACGCACATCCTCGGCCGCCCGGTGTTCCGGCGGCTCGTCGACATTCCCGGCGAGATCGACCTGGTCGACGTGTTCCGGCGGCCGGACGACATCCCCGGGCATCTCGACGACCTTCTCGCCAAGCGCCCGTACGCGGTCTGGTTCCAGCTCGGCATCCGCAACGATGCCGCGGCCGAGGTGCTGGCGCGGGCCGGCATCCGCGTGGTCCAGGACCGCTGCCTGCTGGTCGACCACCAGCGCTGGCGGGCGACACAGCCGCCCTGACTCAGGCGGTCCGGGCGCGCCGGCGCGGCCGCGCCGGGGGTTTTGCCGGCGGCACGGCGGTGGCGCCGACCGCGCGCAGGCAGAAATCCCGGACCGACTCGATCAGACGATCCTGACTGCGCACGCTGCGCGTCGCCGGCGCGATCGGCCCGACCAGCGCCTCGGTGTACGCGCCGACGATGCAGGCCGCGCTGGCATCGACGTTCTGCGGCGGGAACTCGCCGCGTTCGATGCCGTCCTGCAGTACACGCTTGAACACGTCGCCGAACATCATGCGGCAGCGGATACGCGCGGCATCGACTTCCGGTTCGGCCGGCTCGGCGATGAACGCGTAGGCGAGGTTGGGGCCGCGCAGCGCGCGGCTGACGAAGGATTCGACGCATTGCGCGAGGTGCTCGGCGGCGCTGCCCGGGCCGGCGAGGATCACGTCGAGGATCTCGATCTCCTGGCGCACCGCCTCGTTGAGGACGTCGACGAACAGCTCCGCCTTCGACGGGAAGTACCGGTAGATCGCGCCGGTCGACAGGCCGGCCTCGGCGGCGACCGCGCTGATCTGCGCCTCGCGCAGGCCGCCGGCCGCGACCAGCTGGCGCGCGGCCTGCAGAATGCGCTGGCGATTGGCCGCCAGGCGCTCCTCCATCAGGGGCGAACGTTTGTATGCCATGGAGTGATTCTACTTTCAAAAAGTGAATCGTGCTTCACAAAACTTTCCCGCGGGTCTAGACTGCCGCCCTGTCCCGTATCCGGCCGGTCGGCGAACTGTCGCCCGAGCGGATGCCGGCGACGGCGCCGGACGACGATTCCGGCGCATCTCAAACCTCTACTTTCGGTGTGCGACGGAGCCTGCGATGAATCTTCCTTCCCTGAACTTCGATCTCGGCGAGAACGCCGATCTTCTGCGCGAGGCCGTGCGTCAGTTCGCGGAGCGGGAGATCGCCCCGATCGCCGCCAAGGTGGACAGCGACAACGCGTTTCCGCTGGAGATGTGGCGCAAGCTCGGCGAACTCGGCGTGCTCGGCCTGACCGCGGAGGAGGCGTACGGCGGCACCAACCTCGGCTATCTCGCCCATGTCGTCGCGATGGAGGAGATCTCGCGCGCATCCGGCTCGATCGGCCTGTCCTACGGCGCGCACTCCAATCTGTGCGTGAACCAGCTGCGCAAGAACGGCAACGAGGCGCAGAAGCAGAAGTACCTGCCCAAGCTGATCAGCGGCGAGCACATCGGCGCGCTGGCGATGTCCGAGCCGGGCGCCGGCTCCGACGTGGTGTCGATGAAGCTGCGCGCCGACAGGAAGGGCGACCGCTTCGTGCTCAACGGCAACAAGATGTGGATCACCAACGGTCCGGACGCCGACACCCTGATCGTCTATGCCAAGACCGACGTCAGCGCGGGGCCGCGCGGCATCACCGCGTTCATCATCGAGAAGGGCTTCAAGGGTTTCTCGACCGCGCAGAAGCTCGACAAGCTCGGCATGCGCGGCTCCAACACCTGCGAGCTGGTGTTCGAGGACTGCGAGGTGCCGGAGGAGAACGTGCTCGGCAGCGTCGGTCGCGGCGTCAACGTGCTGATGTCGGGCCTGGATTTCGAGCGGGTGGTGCTGTCGGGCGGTCCGCTCGGCCTGATGGCGGCGTGCCTGGACGTGGTGGTGCCCTATGTGCACGAGCGCAAGCAGTTCGGCCAGAGCATCGGCGAGTTCCAGCTGATGCAGGGCAAGCTGGCCGACATGTACGTCGGCTTCAATGCCTGCCGCGCCTACGTCTACGCGGTGGCCAAGGCCTGCGACCGCGGCGAGACCACGCGCAAGGATGCCGCCGGTGCGATCCTGTACTCGGCCGAGAAGGCGACATGGATGGCCGGACAGGCGATCCAGGCGCTGGGCGGCAACGGCTACATCAACGAGTTCGCCACCGGCCGCCTGTGGCGCGACGCCAAGCTCTACGAGATCGGCGCGGGCACCTCGGAGATCCGCCGCATGCTGATCGGCCGCGAGCTGTTCGGCGAGACGGTCTGAGTCCGGCGTATCCGGGTTCGCGGGCGGCGGGGATCTGCTCCACCGCCACCCGCCGGACCGCTTCGAATCACGGCACTGGTCACAGGCACCCGCTATGAACATCCTCAAATCCAAGCTCGACCCACGCAGCGAGGACGCGGTCCGCAACGCCGAGGCGATGCGCGCGCTGGTCGGCGATCTGCGCGCGCAGGCCGCGCGCGTTGCCCAGGGCGGGTCCGAGTCGGCGCGCCAGAAACACCAGGCGCGCGGCAAGCTGCTCGCGCGTGACCGCATCGACGCGCTGCTCGATCCGGGTTCGCCGTTCCTCGAGATCGCGCCGCTGGCGGCGCTGAACATGTACGACGACGGCGTGCCCTGCGCCGGCGTGGTCGCCGGCATCGGCCGGGTCGAGGGCGTCGAGGTGCTGATCGTCGCCAACGACGCCACGGTCAAGGGCGGGTCCTACTACCCGATGACGGTGAAGAAGCATCTGCGTGCGCAGGAGATCGCGCAGCAGAACCGGCTGCCGTGCATCTATCTGGTCGATTCCGGTGGTGCCTTCCTGCCGATGCAGGACGAGGTGTTTCCGGATCGCGATCATTTCGGCCGCATCTTCTTCAACCAGGCCAATCTGTCCGCGCAGGGCATTCCGCAGATCGCCTGCGTGATGGGTTCGTGCACGGCCGGCGGCGCCTACGTGCCGGCGATGTCGGACCAGACCGTGATCGTACGCGAGCAGGGCACGATCTTCCTCGGCGGTCCGCCGCTGGTGAAGGCCGCGACCGGCGAGGTCGTCAGCGCCGAGGACCTGGGTGGCGGCGACGTGCATACGCGCATCTCCGGCGTCGCCGACTATCTGGCCGAGAACGACCACCACGCGCTCGCCCAGGTGCGGCGCATCGTCGCCGGGCTGAACTGGTCCAAGCAGGGCAAGCTGACCCTGCGCGCGCCGGTCGATCCGCTGTACGCGGCCGAGGAGTTGTACGGCGTGATCCCGGTCGACACGCGCAAGCCTTTCGACGTGCGCGAGGTGATCGCGCGCCTGGTCGACGGCTCGGAGTTCGACGAGTTCAAGGCGCGCTTCGGCACGACCCTGGTCTGCGGCTTCGCGCATCTGCACGGCTTTCCGATCGGCATCGTCGCCAACAACGGCATCCTGTTCTCGGAGTCCGCGCAGAAGGGCGCGCACTTCGTCGAGCTGTGCGCCAAGCGCGGCATCCCGTTGCTGTTCCTGCAGAACATCACCGGTTTCATGGTCGGCCGCCAGTACGAGAACGAGGGCATCGCGCGCCACGGCGCGAAGATGGTCACTGCCGTGGCCTGCGCCAAGGTGCCGAAGTTCACCGTCGTCATCGGCGGGTCCTTCGGTGCCGGTAACTACGGTATGTGCGGTCGTGCGTACTCGCCGCGCTTCCTGTGGATGTGGCCCAACGCGCGCATCTCGGTGATGGGCGGCGAGCAGGCCGCCAGCGTGCTGTCGCGGATCAAGCGTGACGGCTACGAGGCCAAGGGCCAGGACTGGCCGGTCGAAGAGGAAGAGGCGTTCAAGGCGCCGATCCGTGACCAGTACGAGCACCAGGGGCATCCGTACTACGCCTCGGCGCGGTTGTGGGACGACGGCGTGATCGATCCGGCGCAGACGCGCAGGGTGCTGGCGCTGGCGTTGTCGGCGTCACTGAACGCGCCGATCGAGCCGACCGAGTTCGGCATCTTCCGGATGTGATCCCATGAGCCAGACCGCCCATTTCTCGCCTCCCATGTTCGACAAGATCCTGATCGCCAACCGCGGCGAAATCGCGTGCCGCGTGATCAAGACCTGCCGCCGTCTGGGCATCCGCACCGTCGCCGTGTTCTCCGAGGCCGACCGCCATGCGCGCCACGTGCGCCTGGCCGACGAGGCCTATCCGATCGGCCCCGCCGCGGCGCGCGAGAGCTATCTGGTGGCCGAGCGCATCCTCGATGTCGCCAGGGCCAGTGGTGCGCAGGCCGTGCATCCCGGCTACGGTTTCCTGTCCGAGAACGAAGCATTCGCCGAGGCCTGCGCGGCCGCCGGCGTCGTCTTCATCGGCCCGCCGGTGGCCGCCATCCATGCGATGGGCTCCAAGTCCGCGGCCAAGGCGCTGATGGCGTCCGCGGGGGTGCCGCTGGTGCCGGGCTATCACGGCGAGGACCAGACTCCGACGCTGCTGCAGCAGCAGGCCGACGCGATCGGCTATCCGGTGCTGATCAAGGCCAGCGCCGGTGGCGGCGGCAAGGGCATGCGCGTGGTCGAGGCCGCCGGCGACTTCGCCGCGGCGCTGGCGTCCTGCCAGCGCGAGGCGGCGTCGAGCTTTGGCGACGACCGCGTGCTGATCGAGAAGTATCTGCTCGAGCCGCGTCACGTCGAGATCCAGGTCTTCGGCGACACCCAGGGCAACATCGTGCATCTGTTCGAGCGCGACTGCTCGCTGCAGCGTCGCCACCAGAAGGTCGTCGAGGAAGCGCCGGCGCCGGGCATGGGCGCCGAACGCCGTGCGGCCATGGGCCAGGCGGCCGTCGACGCGGCGCGCGCGGTCGGCTACGTCGGTGCCGGTACGGTGGAGTTCATCGTCGACCGCTCCGGCGAGTTCTATTTCATGGAAATGAACACGCGCCTGCAGGTCGAGCATCCGGTGACCGAGATGATTACCGGCCAGGACCTGGTCGAATGGCAGCTGCGCGTGGCCGCCGGCCAGCCGCTGCCGCTGACCCAGGACGAGCTGGCGATCCACGGCCACTCGATCGAAGTGCGGGTCTACGCCGAGGATGCCGATGCCGGCTTCCTGCCGTCGATCGGACGGCTGCAGCATCTGGGGATGCCGCGCGAGAGCGCGCACGTGCGCATCGACACCGGCGTCGAGCAGGGCGACGAGATCACCCCGTACTACGATCCGATGATCGCCAAGCTGATCGTCTGGGACGAATCGCGACCGCGCGCATTGCAGCGCATGGCGCAGGCGCTGATGCAGTTCCGCATCGTCGGCGTCACCGGCAACATCGGCTTCCTCGAACGCCTGGTGACGTACCCGGCCTTCGTCGAGGGCCAGTTCGACACCGGCCTGATCGGGCGGCAGCTCGCGCAGCTGTGCCCGCCGGCACAGCCGGCGCCGGAGGCCGCCTGGCAGCTCGCCGCGCTGGCGCAGCTGCTGGACGAGCGGGCGCGCATCGACGCTGCGTCTCCGTGGCATGCCGACGGCTGGCGGCTCAACGGCGCGCAGCGGCGGACGCTGACCCTGGGCAACGGTGGCGACCAACGCGCGCTGACCGTGCAGTACGAGTCCGGTCGCTACGTCGTCAACGACGGCGAGCGCCGCTGCGTGCTGCGCGGCGAGCGCCGCGACGACGGCCAGCTGCTGGCCGAGATTGACGGGCAGCCGCAGTTCGCGACGGTGGTGCGCGACGGCGAGCGCCTGCATGTGTTCACCGACGCGATCCACGGCGCGATCTTCGACGTCGTCGATCCGCTGGCGCATGCCGGTGAGGACAGCGACGCCCACGGCGGGCTGGTCTCGCCGATGCCGGGCAAGATCGTCGCTTTGCTGGCCGAGGTCGGCACGCCGGTCGACAAGGGTGCGCCGCTGCTGGTGCTCGAGGCGATGAAGATGGAGCACACGATCACCGCGCCTTCGGCCGGCGTCGTGCAGGCGTTCCGTTATCAGGTCGGCGAACAGGTCGCGGGCGGCGCCGAGCTGCTGGATTTCGAGGCGGCGTCCTGAGCCGCTCAGATCCGCACGTTCACCTGGAGATTGCCCTGGCGGCGCAGGACGTTGATGCTGACGTCGTTGGCGTGCCGACGCAACGACAGGTCGACGCTGCGTTCGCCGACGCGCAGGTCGCGGATCTCGAGCGTATCCATCCATTCCGGCAGCCGGGGGCGGTCGAAATGGATCTGTGATCCGTCCGCAGCAAAGTGCAGGCCCAGGCTTGCCCGCAGCATCTGGAAGAGGCTTCCGGCCGCCCAGGCCTGCGGCGAGCACGCGACCGGATACAGGGTGGGTCCCTGGCCGCGCAGGCGGGGAAAGCCACAGAACAGTTCCGGCAGGCGGGCCAGCTCCATGTGCAGGCTGGCGTCGAACAGCGCGGTGAACAGCCGCAGGGCCGCGTTCTTGTGGCCATAGCGTGCGAAGCCTTCGGCGAGCATGGCGTTGTCATGCGGCCAGATCGAGCCATTGTGATATGACATCGGGTTGTAGCGCGCTTCGCAGCGGGCCAGCGTGCGCACGCCCCAGCCCGAGAAACTGTCCCTCGCCATCAGGGTGCGGACCACGCGGTGGGCCCGTTCCGCACTGGCGATGCCACCCCACAGCGCGTGGCCGGCATTGGAGCTGCGCACCCGGCACGGGCGCTTGTCGGCGTCCAGCGCCAGTGCATAACAGCCGATCTCGTCGCACCAGAAGGCCTCGTCGAAGCGCTGTCTGAGCGCCTGCGCCCGGCTTTCCTGCTCGGCGGCAAACGGCACGTCGCCCAGCACGCGCGCGAGCTGGGCCGCGCCGCGCCTGGCCGCGTAGACATAGCTCTGTACCTCGCACAGTGCGATCGGCGCGCGTGCATCGCTGCCGTCGGCATGGCTGATGGCATCACCGGAATCCTTCCAGCCCTGCTGTTCCAGGCCCTGCTCGTTCCTGCGCTGGTATTCGACGAAGCCGTCGCCGTCACGGTCGCCGTCGCGCTCGATCCAGTCCATTGCGGCGCGGACCGCCGGCCACAGGCGACGGATCGTCTGCAGGTCCGCAGTGCGCTCGAAGTAGCGCGCGGCCAGCACGACGAACAGTGGCGTGGCGTCGATGCTGCCGTAGTAGCGGCCGAAGGGAATCTCGCCCAGAGTGGCCATCTCGCCACCACGCGTTTCATGCAGGATCTTGCCGGGCTCGGCGTCCTGCAGCGCGTCATAGTCGCGCGCCTGCCCGTCGGCGAGGTAGAGCAGCACGCCACGGGCCAGCTCTGGCCACAGCCACAGTGTCTGCAGCGCCGTGATGATGCCGTCGCGGCCGAAGGCCGTCGAGAACCACGGCACGCCGGCATACGGGTACGGGCCGAACGGAGTCTGGGTCGTCAGCAGGTCCAGGTCGGCGGACGATCGCGCCAACCAGTCGTTGAACAGCTCGTTGCTGCTGTACAGGACGTTGTCGGGAAGGCTGCCGTGGCAGGCGCGCGCGCCCGCGGTCGGATGCGCCCGGGGCGTGCTGCGGATGGTCCATTTGAGCACGAGACAGTCGTGTGGCTGCAGCGTCTGCTCGTAGCGCACCTGCTGTGGTCCGATGCGCGTGGGCGCCGGCCGGAAGGATATCCGCGTGCGCCGTTCGATGCCGTCGAGACCCAGGTAGCCGAACGTCAGCGCGCTTGCCGTGCACCTGACCGGCAGCGGGTTGCCGCGATGCGCGCGGTGCCGGCCGCGCACTTCGAACAGATCGGCATAGTCGGCCTCGAGCTGCAGGGTCAGCTGCAGCGGCATCGGTGCGCCGCCGTAGTTGGTCACCGTCACGGTCTCGTGCAGGCCGTCGGCGTCCAGCGTCTTGATTCGGCGGATATGGATGCTGTGGCTGGCCAGCGCGTAGTCGGCACCGGAGAGGGCCGGCAGGGTCAGATCCACCGAGAACTCGCGGTTGTCCCGGCTGACCGCCGAATTGAGCAGCAGCGGCTGGACGTCGTTGAGCCCGAGTTCGAACCGCGACAAGTGTCGCGTTCCGTCGAGGTACAGGCCCTGCTCGCCGAATCCGACCGGCTGGATGTCGCCCAGCCGGTCGAATACGGCAAAGGCTTCGCCGTGCTTCAACACCCGCGTCCGGCTGTCCGCGCGTGCGGAGGTGGCGCTGACGTACCAGCGGTCGTTGATCTGGATCAGATCGTTCATGGAGGTCATGCGGCCTGGAGTCGTGGCGGGCGCTCGAGCCCCTGATAGCAGCGCAGGTAGTCGTCCGCCATCCGTCGGGACGAGAAGCGTTGTTCGAAATCCGAGCGACAGCGGCGCCGGTCGATCCGCCCGATGGCGGACACGGCCTTGACCGCGGCGTCCTTGTCGTCGACGCAGTAGCCGTTGACGCCATCGCGAATCACCTCGGGCACCGCGCCGCGCCGGAACGCGATGACCGGCGTGCCGCAGGCCATGGCCTCGATCATCACGAGGCCGAACGGTTCGGGCCAGTCGACCGGAAACAGAAGAGCCCTGGCGTTGCCGAGGAAGGCGTTCTTCTGCGCATCGTCGATCTCGCCCACGTACTCGACCAGCGGATGATCCAGCCACGGCTCGACACGGTCGCGGAACCAGGGCTCGTCGACGCGGTCGAGCTTGGCGGCGATGCGCAGCGGCAGACCGCTGCGGACCGCGATCTCGATGGCGCGGTCGGCGCGCTTCTCCGGCGAGAAGCGGCCGATGAACGCGAGGTACTCGCCGGGGGATTCGTGCAGGCGATACAGATCCGGCGGAAGGGCGTTGTGGACGGTGGCCCGCCAGTTCAGCGTGGTGAGGTGCGCCAGCGGCCGGCGCTGATCGTCGGAAATCGACACCAGTGGTGCCCCGGCGAACCGTTCCAGCAGCGGGTGATAGTCCGCCAGGTCGAGGCGCCCGTGCAGGGTCGTCACATGGGGAACGTCAAGGTGGCGCAGCGGCAGCAGATGGGCCAGATAGTCGGTGTGGAA
This sequence comes from Nevskiales bacterium, assembly GCA_028698335.1. Classification (GTDB taxonomy): domain Bacteria; phylum Pseudomonadota; class Gammaproteobacteria; order Nevskiales; family Nevskiaceae; genus Solimonas. Next base: position 165,561 of record JAQVDP010000009.1, read on the forward strand.
GTGAATCACGTCGAAGGCATGGGCATGTTCGAGCACGCAATCGAGCTGGTGGATCAGATGGGGCATCGGATCCACGACGCTCGAATCGGTGCGCAGCGAACGCTCCCGCAGCGGGACCAGCCGGGCCGTGGTTCGCGAGTCGCCGCTGGCGAACAGCGTGACCTCATGGCCCTGCCGGACCAGTTCCTCGGTCAGATATGAAACGACCCGCTCGGTGCCACCGTACTGTCTCGGTGGCACGCTTTCGTGCAGGGGGGCGACCTGGGCGATTTTCATCCGTCGAGTCCTCCATGATGCGGCTATGGAAAATTCGGCCAGCAAGCCGCACATCCGACAGCCGGTCTGCGGGCTGGCGGGATGCGCTTGCGGCTGCACGGTGGTGCAGGATGTGGCTGCAGATGGGGGCTACCACGCCGGATTCAAGGGGGCTGCCGCCGCGTACGGCTGGGTTGCGGGCGCGAGCCCCGGCGGAACTCCGGCTACATCACGCGCGAGGCGACCGCGGGAGACTGCTCGACGGCGTCCTCGATGATCTCCAGGGTGTGGCGGCATTCGTCACGGCTGGCGGGCCCGCCGAGGCAGACGCGCACGGCCTCCGGCGCCGGACCGCTGATCGTGAAGGTGTCCGACACCACGACGCCGACGCCGTGCGCACGCAGGTGCGTGGCGAACTCGATGCGGGTCCAGGGCTCGGGCACCTTCAGCCACAGATGGAAGGCTTCCGGCTTGGTGCTGTAGTCGGCCTTGCGCAGCACCTGCCGCGCGATCCGCTGGCGCGCGCGGGATTCCTCGCGGATCGCCAGCGTCGCGGTCTTCACCGTGCCGTCGTCGATCCAGCGCGTCGCCAGCCGGCTCATGAACGGTGAGGCCATCACCGTGGTCGTGCGCAGCGTCGCGGCCAGGCGCGCGACGTAGCGCGCATTCGGCGCGGCCAGATAACCGATACGCAGGCCGGCGCCGATGCACTTGGCGAAGCCGTTGACGTAGAAGGTCAGCTCCGGCGCCAGCGCCGCCAGCGACATCGACGGTTCCTGCGGCAGGCAGGCGTAGGGATCGTCCTCGATGATCGGCACGCTGTAGCGGCGTGCGATCTCGGCGACGGCCTCGCGCCGCGCCTGCGACATGATCGCCGTGGTCGGATTGTTCAGGGTCGGATTCAGGTACAGCGCCTTGGGCAGATCCGCCGCGCACAGCGCGCCGAAGGCGTCGGGGTCGAGGCCGTCGTCGTCGGCCGGAAGCCCGACCAGACGGATGCCGAGCTGCGCCGCCAGCCCCTTGATCCCCGGGTAGGTCACCGCCTCGCAGGCGATGCTGTCGCCGGCGCGGGCCAGAACGGTGAACAGCGCCAGCAGCGCGCCCTGCACGCCGGGACAGACCAGCACCCGCGAGGCGTCGAGGTCCGGCACGTGGCGCGACAGCCAGCGTGCGCCGGCATCGCGTTCCTCGTGGGTGCCGCCGAACTCGTGATAGCGCAGCAGCGTATGCAGATCGGCTTCCTGCGCCAGATCGGCGATGCCCTGGCGCAGGTGCTGCAGCAGGGCGGGGTCCTGCGGCTCCGGCGGCATGTTCATCGTCATGTCGATCATGCCGGCGACGGGGCTGCGCCGCACCGGATCGGCCTTGACCAGTTCGCGGACGAAGGTGCCGCGTCCGGCCTGGGCGTCGATCAGGCCGCGCTGTTGGGCCTCGGCATAGCCGCGGGCGACGGTGGTGAAGTTCAGTGCCAGCGCGCCGGCCAGCGTGCGCAGGGTCGGCAGGCGCTGGTTGGCGGCGAGCTTGCCGGACTGGATGTCCTCGGCCAGCGCATCGGCGAGCGCGATGTAGGCGGGTTTGGCGCTGCTGCGGACCGCGGCGGCCCAGCGGCTGGCTTCGTTCGACATGGGGTCTGATCGTGTCCGGCGGTCGGATTGATGGTCGCTTGATGCAATCAATGACCGTGCCATCCCGTCCGCCGGAGCCTTCATCGTCGGCGGCCTCGTATTAACTGGCTGTAAATCAATCGATTGAAGATCCGACCTGATCGGAATTGATCGCGAACTGTTGCATCGATTGTTGCACCACACGGGGCGGCGCCTGCACTTGTTGCGTGCTGTTGCGGGGAGCTTTGGTGCACCACGCCGGCGACCCGTGACGGCGGTGGCGGCCCTGCTTCGGCCGGTTCCTGCAGGTGGGTAAAAAATAATCGCAGGGCAATCATCGATGTCTCGCATTGATCGGATCCGAGCGTCGGTGAAACCCGATCGATTGGCACATCCGTTGCGCCTTGTCTCCCGGCGCCGCCGCATTCGTGGCGACAGACAACCGCAACAGGAGAGACATCCATGCCCGCAGTCACGACCCCCGCACACAAGAGCGGCGATTTCTTTGTCGATTACGAAGAGAAGGTCTTCGAGGACGTCAAGGCCGAGCCCGGCGAGAAGGCGTTGATCACCTTCCACACCGTGGCCTTCGAAGGCTCGATCGGTCTGGTCAACCTGCTGCAGGCCAAGCGCCTCATCCGCAAGGGCTTCGAGACCTCGCTGCTGCTGTACGGGCCGGGCGTGACGCTGGGCCTGCAGCGCGGCTTCCCGACCCTGGGCGATGAGGCTTTCCCGGGCCATCAGAACTTCGCCAACCAGCTCAAGGCGATCATGGACGAGGGCGGCAAGGTCTATGCCTGCCGCTTCGCGCTGCAGGCGCTGTACGGACACGGCGAGCCGTCGCTGGTGCCGGGCATCCGTCCGATCAATCCGCTGGACGTGCTCGACCTGGTGCTGCTGCACCGCAAGTCCGGCGCGTTCATCCTCGATACCTGGACGCTGTAAGCCGGCATGAGCTCCCGCATCGTCAAGGCCGCCGCGGTGCAGCTGTCGCCGGTGCTCGGCAGTCGCGACGGCACGATCGCCAAGGTCGTGGCCGCGATTGCCGAGGCCGCGCGGCAGGGTGCCGAGCTGGTGGTGTTCCCGGAAACGGTGGTGCCGTACTACCCGTACTTCTCGTTCATCACGCCGGCGGTGGCGATGGGGCCGGCGCATCTGAAGCTGTACGAGGAGGCGGTGACGGTGCCGGGTGCGGCGACCGAGACGGTCGCCGCGGCGGCGCGGGAACACGGGGTCGTGGTCGTGCTCGGGGTCAACGAGCGCGACCACGGCACCCTGTACAACACCCAGCTGGTGTTCGACGCCGACGGCACGCTGGCGCTGAAGCGCCGCAAGATCACGCCGACCTACCACGAGCGCATGGTCTGGGGTCAGGGCGACGGCAGCGGCCTGAAGACCGTCGACACCGCGGTCGGCCGTCTCGGCGCGCTGGCCTGCTGGGAGCACTACAACCCGCTGGCGCGCTACAGCCTGATGGCGCAACACGAGCAGATCCACTGCTCGCAGTTTCCCGGCTCACTGGTCGGGCCGATCTTCGCCGAGCAGATGGAGGTGACGATGCGCCACCACGCGCTCGAATCCGGCTGCTTCGTCGTCAACGCCACCGGCTGGCTCACCGAGGCGCAGATCGCCGAGGTGACGCCGGATCCGGCCTTGCAGAAGGCGATGCGCGGGGGTTGCTACACCGCAATCATCTCGCCCGAGGGCAAGCACCTGTGCGAGCCGCTGCGCGAAGGCGAGGGCCTGATCGTCGCCGAACTGGATCTGGCGCTGATCACCAAGCGCAAACGCATGATGGATTCGGTCGGCCACTACGCGCGACCGGAACTGCTGTCGCTGAACCTGGACACGCGCGCCGCGGTGCCGATGCACGGCGCTTCCGCGCCCGTTTTTCCCGAAACGCCTTCCGAAGATGTCCAACGGAGTACCAGCCATGGGCGAGCCGATGAACGCAAAGATGACGCTGGACCGGCAGCTGATCTCGGACCTGCAGTCGCACGGCTTGCGGCTGGCTGAGCCGGATCTCGGCGCGCCGAGCCGCCGCGGCGGTGCCGGCCCGTCGGACCACAAGGCCGTCGTCGTCGACGGGCACACGATCATGGTGCCGGTGCACACCGGTACGGCGGCGCATTCGCCGTTCGAGACCGAGCGCGCGCAGGGCGCCGATGCGGTCGCGCTGAAGCGCGACGGCATTCCGATCGCCAAAATCTCGTTCGCGCCGCAGCCGAAGTTCACGCAGCTGCGCACCGCCGACGGCGTGCCCTACGGGCAGATCGCGCAGCTGCACGGTCGCGACGTGCTGGCGACGACGGTGCTGCAGACCTGCATCCGCTACGGCCGGCGCGAGACCTCGTGCCAGTTCTGTTCGATCGGCGAGTCGCTGGCGGCCGGGCGCACGATCAACCGCAAGACACCGGCGCATCTGGCCGAGGTCGCCCGCGCCGCGGTCGAGCTGGACGGCGTCAGGCACATGGTGATGACCACCGGCACGCCGAACTTCACCGATCGTGGCGCCGAGATCCTGTGCGAGTCGGCGGCCGCGGTGAAGGCCGCGGTCGACCTGCCGATCCAGGCGCAGTGCGAACCGCCGGACGATCCGGTCTGGTTCGAGCGCCTCAGGGCCGCCGGCGTCGACAGCCTCGGCATGCATCTGGAGGCGGTCACGCCGGAGGTGCGGCAGCGCATCATGCCGGGCAAGGCCAGCGTCAGCGTCGACGAATACATGACCGCGTTCGTCGACGCGGTGAAGGTGTTCGGGCGCGGCCAGGTCAGCACTTACATCCTCGCCGGACTTGGCGACACGCGCGAGGCCATCCTCGAGATGTGCGAGCGCCTGATCGGTCTCGGCGTCTATCCGTTCGTGGTGCCGTTCGTGCCCAACACCGGCACGCCGCTGGCGGAGCATCCGGCGCCGAGCGCCGCGTTCATGCGCTCGATCCTGCAGCCGCTGGGCCGGATGCTGGTCGACGGCGGCCTGCGTTCGGCCGAGATCAAGGCCGGCTGCGGGCGCTGCGGCGCCTGCTCGTCGCTGTCCGCGTTCGAGTCCTGAGGGCCGCGCCATGCTGCCGTTCGCGCCTGCCGATCGCACCGCCTTCCCGTTCGTCTCGGGGGAGTACCGGATCAAGCACGTCACCGCCGACTGGGAGCGTCAGGGCTGTCTGACGCTGCGGCGCGCGGTGTTCTGCGACGAGCAGACGATCTTCGAGGCGGACGACCACGACGGCCTGGATGCGGCCGCGCTGCCGATCGCGGCGATCGCCTGTGTCGCCGGCATGCCGGAGCAGGTCGTCGGGACCGTGCGCATCCATCAGGCCGAACCCGGACTGTGGTGGGGGTCGCGGCTGGCGGTACACCGCGACTATCGCGGCGCCGCCTGGCTCGGCACGCAGCTGATCCAGCATGCGGTCGGCACCGCGCAGGCGCGTGGCTGCACACGCTTCCTGGCGCAGGTGCAGGTGCAGAACCTGCGCCTGTTCGAGCGCCTGCACTGGCGGTCGCTGCAGGCGATCCGCGTGCAGGGACGGCCGCACGTGCTGATGCAGGCTGATCTTGCGCACTATCCGCCGCGCGTCGAAGACGAACTGCGCTTCGTCGTCCGCACGAGGGCGGCGGCATGACCGCGCCCATCGACCTCGACGCGCTGGTACAGGCCCTCCAGGCCGGCAGCGGCGTCGCGCACAAGCGCGACATCGCCGAGGTCGTCACCGCGCTGGGCATCGGCGGCGACAGCGCGGTGGCGGTCGGCGACGATTGCGCCGCGATCCCCGAAACACACGGCCACGGTCACCTGCTGCTGGCGATCGAGGGCTTCATTCCGGCCTTCGTCGAGCGCGATCCCTGGTTCGCCGGCTGGTGCGGGGTGATGGTCAACGTCTCCGACATCTACGCGATGGGCGGACGGCCATTGGCGATCGTCGATGCGCTGTGGGGTCGCGGCGGGCCGGCAACCCAGGCGCTGATGGAAGGGATGCGCGCCGCCGCGCAGTGCTACCGCGTGCCGGTGGTCGGTGGGCACAGCAACCTGCGCAGCGACGGCGAACAGCTCGCGGTTGCCGTGCTCGGACGCGCCGAGCGTCTGCTCACCAGCTTCGATGCGCGGCCCGGCGACTGGCTGATGGCGGCGATCGATCTGCGCGGCGCCTATCGCGAGCCGTTTGCGCACTGGAACTGCACGACCGGCGTCGAGCCGGCGCGCCTGCGCGGTGATCTGGAGATCCTGCCGGCGCTGGCCGAGGAAGGCCTGTGTCGCAGTGCCAAGGACATCTCCCAGGCCGGGGTGCTCGGCACCGCGCTGATGCTGCTGGAGTGCTCCAATGTCGGCGCCGAGATCGACGTCGCCGCGGTGCCGCATCCGCAGGGGGTGGACCCCCTGCGCTGGCTGACCGGGACCTTTCCCAGCTTCGGCTTCGTGATGGCCGTCGCGCCGGAGCATCGCGCGGTGGTCGAGCAGTGCTTCGCCGACCGCGGCATCGGTGTCGCCGCCATCGGCCGCTGTGACGACAGCCGCCAGCTCGTGCTGCGTGAAGGGCTTCGGCGCGGCCTGGCTTGGGACTTCGCGCGCACGGCACTGACCGGTTGTGCGCCGGCCCCTCATTCGACCCAGCAGGAGAAACGTTGTGCCTGAGGTTCGCTTCCGGGTGCGCTGGCCGGACCAGCGCCAGACGTTGTGCTATTCGCCGTCGAGCACGATCAAGGACGCGCTGCGTCTCAACCATCCCTATGGCGTCGGCGAGTTCGTCGAGCGCTGCACCGCGGCGCTGGAGCATGCCAGCGCCCGCGTCGCGCAGAAATACGGCATGGGCTGTGGCCAGGCAATGGCGCAGATCGGCGCGATTCGCAGCGGCGCGCAGGCATTCATCGACGACCCGGATGCCCGGATCACCGTCGAGACTTTCGAGGACTAGAACGATGTCGAAACACTGGAACGTGGCCGCGCTGGATCCGGCCGATGCCTGCTTCGTCGGACCCCGGCGGGTCGCGGTGGCGATCGTCGGCGGTGGCCAGGCGGGGTTGGCGATGAGCTGGCATCTGCAGCAGGCGGGCATCGAGCACGTGGTGTTCGAGCGCAAGCGCTGCTTCAGCGAATGGCGCGACGCGCGCTGGGACTCGTTCTGCCTGGTGACGCCGAACTGGCAGTGCCGGCTGCCGGGCTTCAGCTACGACGGCGCCTACGGCGGCAGCGATCCGCACGGCTTCATGCTCAAGGACCAGATCGTCGAGTACCTCGATGCCTACCGCGCCAGTTTCGAGCCGCCGCTGCTGGAGGGCGTCGAGGTGCAGTCGGTGCGTCAGACCGTCGACGGCGACTTCGCCGTGCGCACCAGCGCCGGGGACTATCTGGCCGGGCAGGTGGTGATCGCCAACGGCGTCTATTCGGTGCCGGTGATTCCGCGTTGCGCCGAGCGTCTGCCCGCCGACATCCTGCAGCTGCATTCGTCGAACTACCGCAATCCGCAGTCGATGCCGGACGGCGCGACGCTGGTCGTCGGCAGCGGCCAGTCCGGCTGCCAGATCGCCGAGGATCTGCACATCGCCGGCCGCGACGTGCATCTGTGCGTCGGCAGCGCGCCGCGCTCGCCGCGGGTATACCGCGGGCGCGAGGTCACCGACTGGCTGACCGACTCGGGCTACTACGACATCCCGTTCGACCGCCATCCGCAGGGTGAGTCGGTACGCGAGAAGACCAATCACTATCTGACCGGCCGCGACGGTGGCCGCGAGATCGACCTGCGCCGGCGCGCGCTGGAAGGCATGAAGCTCTATGGCAGTTTCCGCGACGTCAGCGGTACGCAGCTGCACTTCGCGCCGGATCTGACCCGGCATCTCGACCGCGCCGACGCCTCGTACAACGGCATCCGCGCGCTGGTCGACCAGTACATCGCCGAGGCCGGCATCGACGCGCCGGTCGAGCCGCCGTACACACCGCCGTGGGCGCCCGAGTCGGAGACCACCGAACTCGACTTCGTCGATGCCGGCATCCGCAGCGTGGTCTGGGCGATCGGCTTCCGGCCCGACTACGCCTGGGCGCAGCTGCCGGTATTTGACGGTCGCGGACACCCGGTGCATCACCGCGGCGTCACGCCGCTGGCGGGCGTCTACTTTCTCGGCCTGAGCTGGCAGAACACCTGGGGTTCCGGGCGCTTCGCCGACGTCGGCAAGGATGCCGAGTATCTGCTGGGCTATATCCGCGCGGCCGCCGAGCGCTCGCACCGGAACAGCCGCGCGGCCTGAGTCCGGGCGGGCGCCGGGCCGGCCTCAGGCCTGGGGATCGTCGCCCGGGACTTCCGGGCGCTGCGGCGGGCGCGGCTTGTAGGTCAGGTCCAGCGTGTGGGTCACGAACTGCCGGTCGTTGGCGCGATCCTCGAAGAAATGCCTGAGGCTGTGCCAGATCGTCGGGAAGGCGATCTCGTCCCAGGGGATCTCGTCCTCGCGCATCAGCACGACCTCGGAGCTTTCCGGCGTCGGGCCGTAGTGCGCGCTGAGCAGGCGTCCGCAGTGGATCATGTAGACCTGACTGACGTAGGGCACGTTGATCACCATCAGCAGCGGTCCGACCTCGACTTCGCCCAGCGACTCCTCCCGGGCCTCGCGCGCGGCGCCGGCGGCGCTGGTTTCGTTCATCTCCATGAACCCGGCCGGAAACGTCCACAACCCCTTGCGCGGCTCGATGTTGCGGCGGCACATCAGCACGCGGCCGTCCTCCCATTCCGGGATCACGCCGACGATCACCTTCGGATTGCGGTACTGGATGTGGCCGCACTCCGGGCAGATGTGGCGGGGCAGGTGATCGTCCTCCGGCAGGCGGAATTCCACCGCGTGTCCGCAGACGTTGCAGTAACGGGTTTCTGGGTTCATAAGCGGCTTCACTATACCGGGTCAGTGGATTTGCGCGCTGAAATCGGTGAACATTTTGCGCCGCAGATACCCATAAACAGGTCAATGACTCCCGGGGGACACATGAAGAATATCGGGCTGCTGATTATCGGTCTTGCGTTGGCGGCACCCCTGCACGCGCAGGACGACGTCACCGCAGACAGTTTCGCGACCGGCTCGCAGAGCCCGGATGCGTTCGCCGCGGATGCGCAGAGTGCCGATGCCTTTGCATCGGATACGCCGAGCGCGGACGCCTTCTCGTCGGACGGCGCCGCCGGCGGCGATGCGCCCGCATCCGGTGCGGATGCATTCGCCTCCGATGCCCAGAGCGCCGACGCGTTCGCGTCGGACGCGCAGACGGCGGACAGCTTCTCTTCCGACAGCGTCGACGCCAACAGCTTCAGCTCCGGCGCGCCGGACGCGAACAGCTTCTCGTCGGACCCGTCGGATGCCAACAGCTTCAGCTCCGAGCCGGCCGACTCCAACAGTTTCAGCAGCGACGCCAACAGCTTCGGCGGCGACAGCGGCGGTTACGACAGCACGTCGACCTACGGCGAGGAAGAGGCGGAGGACAAGCCGGATCCGATTCCGCTGTACGTCGGCGCCGACTACGCCTGGACCACCGTGTCGTTCTCCGACCCGGATCTGAAGGCGGCCTTCGGCGGCGAGCAGTTCGATTCGAACATGATCAAGCTGCGCGCCGGGGTCCGTCTGTTCAAGAAGATCGGACTCGAGGCGCAGTACGGCCTGCGCGATCAGGACGTGGGTGAACTCGATTCCGACGAGTTCTCGACCGCCAACTACTACGGCGTCTATCTGGTGCCGACGGGTGTGCTGCTCGATCTGATCGAGGTCGGCGCGGCGGTCGGCTATTCGCAGACCAAGCTGGAGCGCGGCAACGCGTCCGAGACGCTCAGCGGTGCCAGCTTCGGGGTGAATTTCGAGGTGCCGCTGCTGACCACCGAGCGTATCGATCTGCGCATCGGAGGCGGAGGTACCGTGTACCGCGCGCAGAACTCGGCGCGCCTCTACGGGTATCATGCCGGCATCCGCATGGATTTCCGGATCTGAGCGCAGGCGCGATTGCAGATGCGAAAAGGCGGCCGTCAGGCCGCCTTTTTCGTCGCCCCGGTTCGAGGGGCGGGATCGTGCCGTCGTCGGGCCGATCGAATCCGGATGTGAATGGTGCCGAAGGAGAGACTCGAACTCTCACGGGTTTAACCCCGGCGGATTTTGAGTCCGCTGCGTCTACCGATTCCGCCACTTCGGCATGCCCGGTGCAGTCGCTGTCGGGCGGTGGGCCGCGCATTATATCCGCGCGGCGCCGGTGTGGCGATGGCGATGGCGCGCCGCGGCGAGGGACGCAAAGGATGTGGTGCTGAACCAGATGCGCAGAAGCGATTTTCACTATGACCTCCCGGATGAGCTGATTGCCCAGCATCCGGCCGACCGCCGTTCCGCCAGCCGCCTGTTGCAGGTCGGCCCCGGCGATCTGCTGCGGGACCGGATGATGGTCGATCTCCCCGGGCTGCTGGCGCCGGGCGATCTGCTGGTGTTCAACGACACCCGCGTGATTCCGGCGCGGGTGTTCGGAGTCAAGCCGACGGGCGGGCGGGTCGAGATCCTGGTCGAGCGGGTGCTCGATCACGGCCGCTTTCGCGCGCAGCTCGGCGTCAGCAAGAAGCCGCGACCGGGCACCGAGATTCTCGTCGGCGACGAGCGCCTGACCGTGCTCGGTCGCGACGATGACCTGTTCGAGCTGCAGTACGACGGTGCCGACGGCGTGCTCGGTTTTCTCGAACGCGCCGGGCGCCTGCCGCTGCCGCCGTACATCACGCACGCGCCGGAACACGAGGACCTCGAACGCTACCAGACCGTGTTTGCGCGCGAGCCGGGCGCGGTGGCGGCGCCGACGGCGGGCCTGCACTTCGACCGCGAACTGCTCGACGCCCTGACGGCGCATGGGGTCGAGACCGCGACGCTGACACTGCATGTCGGCGCCGGCACCTTCCAGCCGGTCCGGGTCGACGACCTGTCCGAGCACCGCATGCACGCCGAGCGTTACTCGATCGGCGAAGCGCTCTGCGCCGCGATGACCGCGTGCCGGGAACGGGGTGGCCGCGTGGTGGCTGTCGGCACCACGGTGACGCGGGCGCTGGAGTCGGCGGCGCTGGCGCAGGACAGCGAGCGCGTGGTCGCGCCGTGCAGCGACGAAACGCGGTTGTTCATCACCCCGGGCTATCGCTTCCGTGTGGTCGACCGCCTGCTGACCAATTTCCATCTGCCGGAGTCGACGCTGCTGATGCTGGTCAGCGCCTACGCGGGCTACGAGCGGATGATGGCGGCCTACCGTCATGCGGTGGCGCAGCGCTACCGCTTCTTCAGTTACGGCGACGCGATGCTGATCGATCCGAACTGACGGGGCTGGCGGGCATACAAAAACGCCCGCCGGAGCGGCGGGCGCTTTTTGCATGCGTCAGTGATGAAAAGGCGGGGTCAGTCCGGGTCGGCGGGCGCGGGCAATGCCCGCGCGTCCTGGGCTTCCAGCCACAGCAGGTTCATGGTGGCCAGCAGCACGGCAAAGCCGAGGCCGAGGATCCAGGTGAAATACCACATGACGGTTCTCCGGTGAGTCAGTACAGGGATTTGCTGTTCTCGGCGATGTAGGCGCGGGTGACCTTGCCGCCCATCACGCGGTAGGCCCATGCGGTATAGGCCAGCATCAGCGGGGTGAAGATCAGGGTCACCCACAGCATCACCTCCAGCGTGATCCGGCTCGACACCGCGTCCCATGCGGTCAGGCTCATCGACGGTTCGATCGACGACGGCAGCACGAACGGGAACAGGCCGACGCCGGCGGTCAGGATCACCGCTGCGCAGACCAGCGACGATGCGACGAACGCGGTCATCGTGCGGCCGCGCCGCGCGGACAGGATCGCGGCAATGGCGCCGACATAGGCCAGCGCCGGAATCAGCCACAGCACCGGGATCTGCCGGTAGTTGGCGAGCCAGGCGCCGGGTTCGCGGGCGACCGTCTTCATCAGCGGATTGAGCACGCTGCCGATGTCCGGGATCTGGGTGACGGCGTAGCCGTGCATGCGCCAGACCACGACGCCGGCGACGCTGAACGCCGCCATCATCACCACGGCGCTGATCGAGACCGCACGCACCGCGCGGGCCTGCACCTGGCCGTCGGTGCGGTGGCTCAGGAAGGTCGCGCCCTGCAGCGCGATCGCCGACAGGCTGACGACCCCGCACAGCAGCGCGAACGGGTTGAGCAGCGCCCAGAACGAGCCGTCGTAGTACGCCCGCAGGCTGTCGTCGAAGCGGAACGGCACGCCGAGGAACAGATTGCCGAAGGCGACGCCGAACACCAGCGCCGGCACCGCGCTGCCGACGACCAGGCCGCCGTCCCAGAGCCGGCGCCAGCGCGGATCCTGCAGCTTGGAGCGGTACTCGAAGCCGACCGGCCGGAAGAACAGCGCGAACAGGACCAGCAGCAGCGCCCAGTACAGGCCGGAGAAGGCGGTGGCGTAGACGAAGGGCCAGGCCGCGAAGATCGCGCCGCCGGCGGTGATGAACCACACCTGGTTGCCGTCCCAGTGCGGGGCGACGGTGTTGATCATCACGCGGCGGTCGGTGTCGTCGCGGCCGAGGAACGGCAGCAGCGTGCCGACTCCCATGTCGTGGCCGTCCATGATGGTGAAGCCGATCAGCAGCACGCCGACCAGGATCCACCATGCGAATTTCAGGGTCAGATAATCGAACATGGCTTGGTCCTCAGGCGTGGGTCGCGGGCGTGCCCGGTGCGGGCGTGTCGGGATGCAGTACCGCCGGGCCCAGGCGCGCGTAGCGGATCATCAGGTACAGCTCGGCGGCCAGCAGTGCGGTGTAGAAGCCGGTGAAGGCCAGGATCGAGCCCCACAGATCGCCGGTGCCGAGGCTGGACGCCGACAGGTGGGTCGGCAGCATGCCGAACACGGTCCACGGCTGGCGGCCGTACTCGGCGACGAACCAGCCGGACTGCGCCGCGATCCACGGCAGCGGCAGCGACCACAGGGCCCAGCGCAGCAGCCAGCGTTTCTCCTGGAAGTTGCCGCGCGCGCTGTACCAGAACGCCAGGCCGAACAGCGCCAGGAACGAGAAGCCGAGTGCGACCATCAGGCGGAAGGTCCAGAACAGCGGCGCCACCTTCGGCACCGAGTCCATCGTCGCCTGGTCGATGATCTCCGGCGTGACCGCGCTCAGGTCCTCGGTGTAGCGGCGCACCAGCAGGCCGTAGCCGAGATCCTCCTGATGCTGTTCGAAGCGTGAGCGGGCGTCGGTGTCGGCCGGATCCCGGCGCATCTGCTCCAGCGCGTTGACCGCGACGATGCCGGAGGCGATGCGTTCGCGATTGCCCTCCCGGATCTCGCGGATGCCGGGCAGCTCCTCGTGGATCGAACGCGTCGCGATCAGGCCCAGCGCGTAGGGGATGCGGATCTCCCAGTCGTTGCGCTGCAGTTCCTCGTTGGGCCAGGCGACGATGTTGAACCCGGCGGGAGCGGGCTCGGTCTCCCACATCGCCTCGATCGCCGCAAGCTTGGACTTCTGCGACTCGGTGACCGCGTAGCCGGATTCGTCGCCGAGCACGATGACCGAAGCCGCCGACGCCAGGCCGAAGGCCGCCGCCGCGCGGAACGAGCGCCGGAAGAACTCGGTGTGCTGGTTGCGCAGCAGGTGCCAGGCGGAGATCGCGAGCACGAACACCGCGCCGGTGACGTAGCCGGACGAAACCGTGTGCACGAACTTGGCCTGGGCGGTCGGATTGAACATCAGCGCCCAGAAGTCGAGCAGCTCCATGCGCATCGTCACCGGATTGAAGGCCGAGCCGACCGGGTCCTGCATCCAGCCGTTGGCGACCAGGATCAGCACCGCCGACAGGTTGGAGGCGAAGGCGAGCAGCGTCGTCACCGCCAGATGGCCGGCCCTGCTCAGGCGCTGCCAGCCGAAGAAGAACAGGCCGAGCATGGTCGACTCGAGGAAGAACGCCGCCAGGCCCTCGATGGCCAGCGGGGCGCCGAAGATGTCGCCGACGTAGTGGGAGTAGTACGACCAGTTGGTGCCGAACTGGAACTCCATGGTGATGCCGGTGGCGACGCCGAGGGCGAAGTTGATGCCGAACAGCTTGCCCCAGTACTGCGTCATCTCACGGTAGATCGGCTTTTCGCTCATCACGTAAGCCGCCTCCATGATCACCAGCAGCCAGGACAGGCCGAGGGTCAGGGGAACGAACAGGAAGTGGTACATCGCGGTCACGGCGAATTGCAGCCGTGACAGCTCGACAACCGATGGATCGATCATGGGTGTGCATCCTCTTGTGCGGGTGCGGCCGCATCCGGCGTCAGCCGGGCGGCCATGTGCGGGGTGTCGACGTGCACCCGCTGTGGTGCGACGAAGTGCTGCCACAGCAGCACCAGGGCACCGATCTTGATCAGGACCAGCACGCCCAGATGCAGGCCGAGATGGCGCAGGATCGGGGCGTGCGGCAGGTTCCGGCGGCTCATCGGGACAGCCTCCAGTCACGTTCGCGGCTGCGCTCACGCGACCGTTCGCGGGCGCTGCGAGGCGCGATGGGAGTCCCCATCACCGGGCCCAGCGGATCGGGGGCGGCTTCGCGGGTGACGGCGAAACCGGCGGTGGCCAGCGGAGACGGGGTGACGGGAGCTGCGGTCGCGCCGCCAACCAGCCAGACGCTGAGCAGCCAGAGGCCGAGCACGGTCAATGCGTGCAGGCCGACAAAGGCATACACCTTCTGCATCGTGAAAGTCCTGATCGAAGAATCGGGGGCCGCGCGCGTCGTCGACGCGGGCGGACTTGAGTGGGATTCAGATCAGGGAGGGCGGGCCGCGGGGGTCGCCGCCAAGGCGGCGCAGCGAGTCGACGAAGGGTGCGCGATAGGGTGCTGCGGCTTCGTGGCGCCGCGTCACCCCGGCCAGAACGGCCTGGCAGTCGGGTGGCGGTGCGGCGGTACTGGCCGAACTCAGGCAGTAGGGGCAGACGTCGTCGGTCCCGGTGGCCGGCAGACCGGCGGGAGCGGTCGCGTCGGCGAGGGCGCCATCTGCGGAGATGGTGACCCAGCGCAGGCCACCGCCGCTGCACATGGCCACCTGCAGCCCGCCGGAACCGGCTTGCGCATGGGCGACGCGGGAGAGAGTGGGGATAACGGCGGGGAGCAGGGCGGCCAGGAGGGCCAGCCAAGTCGCAACCCAATGTGCGCGTGCTCGTACCGACATGCGCCCATTGTCAATGTTTTGTCGACGCCGCCACTTTGACCTGGATCAAGGCGTCCCGGCGGTGGTTGTGCGCCGCAGCATAAATCCGCGGTGACGCGGTTTTCAGTAGGGCGGCGTCTCGTCCGAGACCCGGATGCGCGGTTTCGGGCGCCGCGTCAGCGCGCCCAGGGCGCCGAGGATGCCATTGAACAGCAGGCTCACCAGGGTGCCGCCCAGCAGCCCGCAGATCATCGCGTCCAGCGTCAGTGGCAGGCCGGGGGAGAAGGACTCGGCCGTGCCCCTGGCGATATCGACGTTGAAGTCCCCGGCCAGATACAGCAGCTTGCGGGGCAGGCTGTCTCCCTGCAGCACCGCCCAGCCCTGGTCCATCCGGCTCAGTTCCTGCTGCTCGTGCTCGATCTTGCCGCCGAGTTCGCGCAGCGCCGGCTTCTCGTCGGTCTTGAAGGCCTGGATCATCAGCAGCAGGTCGCCGTCGTAATGGCGCTCCGCGCTCTGGCGATACTGCTCGACGCTGTCGCTCAGGGCCTGACGGTAGCCGCCGTAGCGCTGTACATAGTGGTCGACGAACTGCGGGATCTGCAGAAACGCCAGCAGACCGATCGTGAACAGCAGGCGGTCGATCAGTCCGCGCATCATCCTGACGGGCATCAGACGGTCTCCGCTTTCGGGTCGTCCGGACGCTACCCGCCGCTTCGGCGCCTGTCAAAGCCGGGCGGCCGCCATGCTTTCGCCGCCGCGGTGTGCATGGGACAATCCGCGCCCGTTTGTGCCTGAGTCCTGAGCCGGAGCCCCGAGTTTCAAGTGAAGTTTGAATTGCTGACACGCTGTGATCACGCCCGACGCGGCCGCCTGGTGTTCGCGCGGGGCGTGGTCGAAACCCCCGCGTTCATGCCGGTGGGCACCTACGGTACGGTCAAGGCGATGACGCCGGAGGAGCTGCGCCAGATCGGTGCGCAGATCATTCTGGGCAACACCTTTCACCTGATGCTGCGGCCGGGCGAGCAGATCGTGCGCGATCTCGGCGGCCTGCACGGGTTCATGCACTGGGACGGTCCGATCCTGACCGACTCCGGTGGGTTCCAGGTCTGGAGCCTGTCGGAGCTGCGCAAGATCACCGAGGACGGCGTGCGCTTCGCCTCCCCGATCAACGGCGACCGCATCATGCTGACGCCCGAACGCTCGATCGAGGTCCAGCATGCGCTGGGCGCGGACATTGTCATGCAGTTCGACGAGTGCACGCCGTATCCGGCGACCGAGCGCGAGGCGCGCAGCTCGATGGAGCTTTCGGCGCGCTGGGGCGCGCGCTGCAGGACCGCACACACGCAGCTGTGGGCGGACGCCGCGGGCGACCGCGAGCCGGCGGCGCTGTTCGGGATCGTCCAGGGCGGGATGTATCCGGCCCTGCGCGCCGAGTCGCTGCAGCGGCTGACCGAGATCGGCTTCGACGGATATGCCGTCGGCGGGTTATCGGTCGGCGAGCCGGAAGACGAGCGCCTGAATGTCCTCGACGCCATCGGCCCGGGCCTGCCGGCGGAGCATCCGCATTATCTGATGGGGGTCGGGACGCCACGCGACCTGGTGCAGGCGGTGGCGCGCGGGATCGACATGTTCGATTGCGTGATGCCGACCCGCAACGCGCGCAACGGTCATCTGTTCACCAGTCAGGGCGTCATCAAGATCCGCAACGCCGTGCATCGCACCGATTCCGGTCCGCTCGATCCGGCCTGCGACTGCTACACCTGCGCCCACTACTCGCGCGCCTATCTGCATCATCTCGATCGCTGCAACGAGATCCTCGGCGCCCGCCTCAATACGATCCACAATCTGCGCTACTACCAGAACCACATGCGCGCGATCCGCGAGGCGATCGAGCAGCAGCGCTTTGCCGAATTCGCCGCGGCGTTTCTGGCCTCGCCGGCGGGGGCGCCGAGCTACAGCAAGTCGCGCGCCGCGGCCGACGCGGGCACGCCGCCGGCCTGAACCCCGCTCAGGAGGTCGCCGATCCGCGCGTCGGTGCTGCAGCCGCGGCCGCGGCTGTTTCCGGCGGGGCTTCGTCGGGCAGGTCCCCGGCCTCCGGCGCGATCATCTCCAGCGCCGCCGGCGTGGTGCGGACCATGGGGACGAACGTCGCCGGATGCGGCTCGGCCTCGTCCCGCGGCGGCAGCTGCAGGCGCACGTACAGGCTGGTGGCGACCAGCACCACGGCGAAGTGCACCATCAGCCCGATCGGTCCCAGACCGTGGATCCACAGGCCGGCCAGGGTCGGGCCGATCGCCGCGCCGACGCCGTGAACCAGCAGCATGCTGCTGGCCCCCTGCAGCAGCTGGTCCGCCGCGAGGCGGTCGTTGGCGTGGGCGACGCTGATCGAATAGATGGTGAAGCCGAGTCCGCCGAACAGGAACATGCAGGCGAACAGCAGCGGTAGCGAATGCGGTGCGACGAAGCCGGCGAGCAGCGCGCTCAGGGCGCCGCCGGCGGTGACGGCGGCCAGCACGAAGCGGCGGTCGTGGCGGTCCGACCAGCGCCCGATCGGCCACTGCAGCGCGGCACCGCCGAGGATCGCGGCGGTCATGAAGCCGGCCACGCCGACCGCGCCGAGGCCAAGCCGCTGCGCCAGCACCGGCCCCATGCCCCAGAACGCGCCCATCGCCAACCCGGACCCGAGCGCGCCGGCCATGCCGGCCGGCGTGGTCCGGAACAGATCGGCCAGCTTCAGGCGCGGGGCGTGGACCGGCGTCGGCTGTTCGATCCGGGTCATCGCCACCGGCGCCAGCGCCAGCGAGATCAGCACGGCGACCAGTCCGAACAGCTCGAATCCCATCGGCGAATACAGCAGCAGCAGGTTCTGGCCGATCGCCAGCGCGAGGAAATTGACGACCATGTACGCGGCGAAGACCTGGCCGCGGTGCTCGTTCGGCGCCTGCGCGTTGAGCCAGCTCTCGACGATCATGTAGAGCCCGACCAGGCAGGTGCCGGTGACGATGCGCAGCCCCGCCCAGGCCCAGGGCGTGACGAACATCGCGTGCAGGATCGGGGTGCACGAGGCGACGGTGGCGAACAGCGCGAACGCGCGGATGTGGCCGATGCGCTGGATGATGCGCGGACAGCCGTAGGTTCCCAGCAGGAAGCCGACGAAGTACGCCGACATGATCAGGCCAAGGATCAGGTCGGCAATGCCTTCGCGGCTGCCGCGGATCGCCAGCAGGGTGCCGTAGAGCCCGGTGCCGGACAGCAGGATCGCGACCGCGAGCAGCAGCGATGAAATCGATGTGACGGTTCGGAACATCGGGAGCGAGCCGGGGTGAAAAGGAGAGCGTGCTCAGCTTAGCAAGCACGGCCTGTGCCGTGTCTGCGCCTGCGCGGGCGGAATCCGGTGCGGCGGCATGGTGCCGGGTGGACGCACTGTGGCGTCGCCCCGGCCCCGACCGTCACGGAGAGGGGGCGTTCTCAGGAGGCTTCGCGGGTCTGTTCGTCCGGTTGCGGCGCGGTGGCGTTGACCGCCTCGAGGAATTCGTCGCCCCAGCGCTTGACGTCAAAGTGGCAGACGATGTCGAACAGCTGCCGCAGGCGTTCGCGCGCCTCGGCACGGCCGAGGTTGAGCGCGACATAGCACGCGGCCGACAGATCCTGAGGGTCGTGCGGGTTGGTCAGCACCGCGCCCTTGAGCTCGGCGGCGGCACCTGCGAACTCCGACAGCACCAGCACGCCGCGTCCGCCGGTGATGCCCTGGACCGCGACGAATTCCTTGGCGACCAGATTCAGGCCGTCACGCAGCGGCGTGATCCACATCACGTCGGTCATCGCGTAGTAGGCCAGCAGTTCGTCGAACGGCACGCTGCGGAAGAAGAACTGCACCGGCGTCCAGCCGACGTTGGAGAAGCGTCCGTTGATGCGGCCGACCGCCTGCTCGATCTGATTCTGCAGCTGTTTGTAGATCGTCATCTCGCGAGCGGCGGGCACGCAGATCGTGATCAGGACGACCTTGCCGAGCAGTTCTGGATGGGATTCGAGCATGCGCTCGAACGCCAGCAGCTTCTGCAAGGTGCCCTTGGTGTAGTCGAGGCGCTCGACCGACAGCAGCATGCGCAGACCGGTGAGCTGGCGGCGCAGCTCGGCCATCTTCTCCTTGACGTCCTCGCGGTCGAGCAGGCCCTGAACGCGCTGGATGTCGAGCCCGACCGGGTGCGCGCCGAGGCGGACGATGCGGTTGCCGGCTTCGATCACCGAGCTGTACTGGTCGAGCCCGGTGGCGCAGCCGTAGGTCAGGAAGCGCGGTGCGGCGCTCTGGACCTCGAGCTCGTTCATCGGCATCGTGCCGCGCACCACGTCGACGAAGTTCTGCACCTGCCGCGGAATGTGGAAGCCGATGTAGTCGCACTGCAGCAGGCTGGCGATGATCGCGCGCCGCCACGGC
The DNA here is from genome assembly GCA_028698335.1 of Nevskiales bacterium. Taxonomy (GTDB): domain Bacteria; phylum Pseudomonadota; class Gammaproteobacteria; order Nevskiales; family Nevskiaceae; genus Solimonas. Next base: position 184,982 of record JAQVDP010000009.1, read on the forward strand.
ACCACGTTGAACACGTCGGCGGACGGGAAATGGGTGTGGTGGAAGAAGGCGATCTTCAGATCCGGGCGCAGTTCGCGCAGTGCCGCCGGCACCATCCACAGGTTGTAGTCGTGCAGCCACACCGTCGCGCCTTCGGCGGCGTCGCGGGCCACGCGTTCGGCGAACTTGCGGTTGACCCGCAGGAACACCTCCCAGTGGTCCTCGCGGAAGCGCGCGCGTTCCCAGAACGTGTGCAGCAGCGGCCAGAACGCTTCCTTCGAGAAGCTCTTGTAGAAGATGTCCACTTCCTGTTTCGACAGCGCCACCCGCGAGACCGTCAGGTTGGGGTAGCGGTCGCCGTCGAACTGGGTGTACTCCTCGAACGCCGGGCCCTTGCGGGGGTCGTGCACCGCCCAGGCGACCCAGGAGCCGGGACGGCCGTCGTTGAAGAAGCTCATCAGCGTCGGGATGATGCCGTTGGGCGAAGACGGCCGCCGCCGCTTCACCTCGCCGTTCTCGACGACTTCCTCGTACGGGGTGCGGTGGTAGACGATCAGCAGCTGCGACTTGCCCGGTTCGACCGCTGGCGTCGTATGCAGCTGCATGCCCTTGCTGCCGAGAAATCCGAAATGCTCGAACGCTTCCAGGATGCCGCCGCAGCCGGGGCGTTCCGCGTGCAGCACCCGGGCGCTGCCCTTGGTGGCTTCGAGCAGCGCCGGTTCGGAGTGGCCGACGCAGACGCCCTTGAAGCCGTGCTCGAACATCGCCTGGTCGTTGAGGGTATCGCCGGCGACCATGACGTCTTCCGGGTCGATCCCCAGGTGCTCCACCAGCGCCTTGACCGTGGCGCCCTTGTTCACGCCCTTCGGCAGCACGTCGAGATAGCGGCCGGCCGAATAGAGCAGGTCGCAGTTGAGGCCGTCGACGATCCGCTCGAGGGACCCGGTGATGGAAGCGTCCTTGCAGTAGAACGAACAGCGCCGTTCCTGCGGAACGTCCTGGCGTTCCAGGCCGGGAATGCCTTCCAGTGCGGCCATCACCGCCTGGTCGCCCGGCCAGCGGGCGTCGATCTGGGCCTGCAGCGGTTGCACCGCCTGCATCGTGACCGAGTCGGTGACGTGGATGATCGTGGCGCCGACGTCGCAGATCACGTAGTCGGGTTGCGGCAGGGTCGGGTCCGAAAGCATCGACAGGACCGACTCCAGCCCGCGCCCGGTCACGTAGGCGAGCTGGATCGAGGGGTGAGAGTTGATGAGCTGGTACAGCCGCAGGCGTTCATCTGCGGAACCGGCGAGAAAAGTGCCATCCAGATCGGTGGCGAGCAGCATGCGCGATCTCCCTTGTTATGAAAGCGGAGCGCGCCGACATCAGCCGACGGGCATAGCCATAAATTATAGCACGGGTTCATATAACTCATTGATCTATGCAGGAATTGGGCTGCGCCGAGGCGATATTCCGGGTTTTTTTGGGGGGTGCGGGGCTTGCGGTGAATGCCGGGCGTATCGCGGTTTCGCACCGTTTCGGTGCGGGTGCGGTGCTGCCGGAAAGGGTGGTGGCAGGGGTTGCGTCGGAGGGCTGGCGCATGCCGCGCGGCGATTTGCGTACACTGCGGCGCTGCCCCGATGCCGGGCCCGTGGCGCCGTCGATTCCGGTATGCGTGGCCCCCGCCGCGGATCCCCGTGCCCGTCATGCCTGCAAGGAGAATTTGCTTGGCCCGAACGTCCCGCCGCTCCCCTGAATCCGCTGCCGCGCCCGCGGCGCGGGTCGGCCGTCCGCGCCGCAGTGCGGACCAGGCCAGCGAGATGCGGCGGCGCGTGATCGAGGCGGCGCGGTGCCTGTTCGCCGAGCACGGATTCGAGGCCGTGAGCATGCGCCGCATCGCCGCCGCGTCGGGCTGCGCGCCGATGACCCTCTACGGGTACTTCCGCAGCAAGAACGAGATCCTGCGTTACATCTGGGAGGCGTTCTTCGACGAAGTGTTCGAGCGTGTGAACCGGGCCGTTGCGGCGTCGGCGTCGCCGGTCGGGCGGCTCCGGTCCGCCAGTGCGACCTACCTGGGCTACTGGATCGAACATCCGGACCGGTACCGCATGGTCTATCTGAACCAGGACGAGGCCGCGGACGGCGAGGGCTACTACGTGGACGCCTCTCCGGTGCTCGAACGCTTCGAGATCTTCCGGGAACTGATCGTGGCCGCGCAGGCCGAAGGCCGCGCGTGGAGCGGGGATGTGCAGGTGCTGGCCGAGACGCTGATCTGCGGCCTGCACGGGATCGCCCATTCGCGGGTCACGATCCCGGAATACCCGTGGGGGCCGCTGGAGCGTCAGCTGGAGCAGATGCTGCGGGTCGTGCTGCTGCCGGACCCGAACTGAGGTACCCCGGACGCCGCCGCGCGGCCGGGGCCCCCGCGGTGCGCTACAGCAGCTTCTCGATGTCGCCCTCGATCTTCTCGGGGGTGTCCATGGAGCCGTAACGCTTGACCACGTTGCCTTCGCGGTCGATCAGGAACTTGGTGAAGTTCCACTTGATCGCCTCGCTGCCGAGGACGCCCTTGGCCGCGTGCTTGAGATGTTTGTAAAGCGGGTGGGTGCCGTCGCCGTTGACCTCGATCTTGGCGTACATCGGGAAGCTGACGTCGTAGGTCAGGGAACAGAAGTTCTTGATCTCGTTCTCGTCCCCGGGTTCCTGGTGGCCGAACTGGTCGCAGGGGAAACCGAGAATCGCCAGCCCGCGATCCTTGTACTTGCGCCACAGGGCCTCGAGGCCCTTGTACTGGGGGGTGAAGCCACACTTGCTGGCCACGTTGACCACCAGCATCACCTGTCCCTGATAGGCGTCCAGCTTCTGCGTCTGGCCGTCGATGGTGCGGGCCTCGAAATCGTAAACCGTGCTCATGCGCCTCTCCTGAAGTTCCGGGTCGTTGTGCCCGCCATTATGGGGCGGGTGCGGTGCGAGATGCAGGGGGGATCCGGGGGCGGAAAGGAGCCGGGTTCAACGCGCCGTTGAGAAGCAGACGCCTGCCGTTGCTTGTTTGACCCAGCGTGCCGGGACGCGCTTACAGCAGGCTCCGGAGGTCCTTGAGCATCAGGAACAGATGATAGGGGTCAGTCGGGCTGGGCTCGAACTCCCAGGACTCGTACCACTGACGCGCCGCGTCGTCTTTGGCGTGAACCAGCAGGCAACGGATGCCCGCGATGTCGGCGGCCTGTGCAGTGCGCAGCAATGCATCCTTGAGGAGTGCTTTGCCAATCCCTTGACCTTGGTGCTGCTTGTCCACTGCGAGGCGAGCCAGGATCATCACTGGCACAGGGTGACGGGCCAGGCCTTTCACCACTCTTGAGGGGGCAGTTTGCGGCTCGGCACTCCCGACGGCGAGGCTGTAGAAGCCGATCACGGCGCCGTCATGGCAACAGACGTATGTCTGCGCGCTGTTGGCTTTCTGGTTGACGAACGCGTAGCGCTGCAGGAACTGATTCAGTGCGGCCTGGCCGCAATCGAAAGCGTCGACCGAATCTCCCGCCGTGAGTTTGCGAACGGCTGTATAGCGGCCACTCAATCCAGAACCCCGGACTCGCCCAGCAGTTTCTTCAATCGCGGCTTGTGCTGTACAGGGCGATCCAGGGCGGTCTGGAAAGCCTGCCATTGGGCCTCATCGAGGACGAACTGGCGGCGATCCGCCAATGTCTGGGCTGCTGCCGTTACCCCGGCATCGAGCAGGAATTCGCTGACGTTCTTGTGGCAGGCACGCGCAGCTTCCTGCAGCAGCAGCTTGACCGGGGCGCTGGCGCGGACGTCGATGCGCTCGTTCTTCGCGGGGTTCGGGGTCATGTGTTGCGCTTCCGGGGGGGGGCAGAGAGCCTTATCGTACTGTCCGGACAATGTCCTGACAACTCTTGAGCGTTCTGGTCTGGGCCGCCAGTGCGCGGCAGCATGCCGTCACACACGGGCATCGATTGCAGGTCCTCCATGTCCTGCTCCTGCCGGTGACGCCCGTCAGACAAAAAAGGCAGCGCGGCGAAGCCGCGCTGCCTGGGGTCCCGCGCAGAGGCGTGCTTGTATGTTCAGAGCAGACCATCACGGTAGAGTCTGAGCGTCGATAAGACGGCCAGACCGGCCCGTGCAGCTTGGTACGTGCTGGGGTGATCGAACCCGTTTCTGAGTAGAGAGCGCACGGCC
>JAQVDP010000022.1 GCA_028698335.1 Nevskiales bacterium
GTGATACGTCCGCTTGCCCAGATCAATCCCAATTAACGCAATCGCTTCCATGAGTAGTCTCCAAAAGAAAACCCCGACAGCTTATTCAGCTGTCGGGGTTTGTCGGCTGACCATCTCATTAAGGCCCGCAGCATGCGGGCCTTTCTGATGCAGCGTGTCGCCGGGCTCAGAAGTATTCGCCCTTGAACAGGTTGGCGAAGACGACCTGCTCAAGCGTGGGCTTGGCGCCTTCCTTGCGGCCCTTGGCGGCCGACGAGGACGGGAACAGGTTGAAACCCTTGTTGAGGATGTAGTCGTTGAGCTTGGGCCACAGCGCGTAGCTGATCGCGGCGGCGGTGCCCAGCGGCGTGGCGATGGACTTGGGCTTGTCGAGGATCGCCTTGATCACGGTGTCGCCGGCCTTGTCGGGCGACCACGTGGGCACGTAGTCGTAGAGCTTGGTCGGCGCGATCATCGGCGTGCGCACCAGCGGCATGTAGATCGCGGTGACCTCGATGTTGAGGTGCTTGACCTCGGCCGACAGGCAGCGCGAGAACGCGTCGAGCGCGGCCTTGGACGCAACGTACGCGGAGAAGCGCGCGGCGTTGGCGAGCACGCCGATGGAGCTGATGTTGATGATCTGCCCGCTGCGGCGCTTGGCCATCGCCGGCAGGAAGTTGAGGATCATCCGCACCGCGCCGAAGTAGTTCAGCTGCATGGTGCGCTCGAAGTCGTGGAAGCGGTCCAGCGACTCGAACACGGCGCGGCGGATCGAGCGGCCGGCGTTGTTGACGAGGATGTCGACGTGGTCGAAGTCGGTGAGGATCTTCTGCGCGCAGGCGTCGATCGCGGCCATGTCGTTGAGGTCACAGGGGTAGCAGTGCGCCTCGCCGCCCATCTTCTCGATGATCTTCTGGGTCTCTTCGAGCTTCTCCAGCGTGCGCGCCACGAGGATGACCTTGGCGCCGGACGCCGCGAGCTTCTTGGCGACGACGAAGCCGATGCCGGACGAGGCGCCGGTGACCACCGCGACCTTGCCGCTGAGCTTCTGCAGCGCACCGGCCGGCAGCTTGACGTTCAGGTCCAGGTGCAGCTCCCAGTACGCCCAGAGCTTGTCGGCGTAGTCGCGGATGTCCGGGCACTGGATGCCGGAACCCTTGAGCGCGCGGCGCGCCTGCTTGTCGTCGAAGATGGCCTGGTTGCTGACGTAGCCGACCACCGAAACCGGAATCCCCACGGCGCGCGAGACCCGGCGCTTGAGGTCGTACGGGATCGCGCCGGCGACGCGGCCGCTGAGTTCCTTGACCTGCGACGGCACCGGCGGGATGTCGAACTTCTTGGCGAAGTTGGGGCCGTGCGCGGCCTCGAAGATGGTCTGCAGCAGCTCACCGACGGTCGGCGAGTTGGACTGGATCAGGCAGAAGCACTTGCCGTCGAGCCCGTCCTGGTGGGCGATGTGGTCCATCGCCTTGGTGACGTAGTCCACCGGCGCCAGCGGCACGCGCCCGCCCTCGACGCCGAGCAGCGGCAGCCACTTGGGCACCGAGTGGCTGATCTTCTGGATGGATTTGAAGAAGTAGTAGGGACCGTCGATCTTGTCCATCTCGCCGGTCTCGGAGTGACCGACGACGGCGCCCGGGCGGTAGATCCGGAACGGCACCTGCGCCTCCTGGCGCACGATCTGCTCGGACTGGAACTTGGTGCGGAAGTACGGGTGGCCCAGGCGCTGGCCCTCGTCGAACATGTCCTCGCCGAAGCGGCCGATCCAGTCGCCGCCGGCGACCGCGACGCTGGAGACGTGGTGCAGGCGGACGTTGCCGCCCAGCTCGTTGGCGAAGTTGACGAGATTGCGGGTGCCTTCGTTGTTGATGCGGTCACCGGTCTCGTCGTCCATGTTCATGTCATAGACGGCGGCCAGATGGAACACGTGGTCGATGGTGCCCTTGAGCTTCTTCAGGTCCGCCGCCGACACCAGCCCCGGCGTGGTGATGTCGCCGTAGACCGGCACCAGCTGCTTGCCGGCGGCGCCGTAGCGTTCGCACAGCGCGTCGAACTTGTCCCTGGAGGACTTGCGCACCAGCACGTGGATCTTGGCGCCCTCGCGCTGGAGCAGGCGCTCCAGCAGGAACTTGCCGATGAAGCCGGTGGCCCCGGTAACGAAGTAGTTCACGTGGTTTCTCCCCGCAGCTATTGGTCTTGACGGCGGAGTTTAGCGCGGCTGCGCCGTTCCGGGATCAGGGCTGCTGCGCGCCCAGTGTCGGCTCGGCCACCCAGCCGGTCAGGTCCGAACTCTGCACGTACCACCAGGTGCCCCGGGCGTTGACCACGTAGCTGCGCAGGATCACGACCTCGCCGAGCGCGAGGAAGCGGCCCACACCGGCATCGCTGCGCGGCTGGTCGAGCAGCGGCGTGGCCTTGGCAATGGCCACGCTCTGCCCGGCCGCATAGGGCTGCTGCCCGGTCGGGGCCGCGGGGCGCGCCGCCGGCGCGAGCGCCGGCGCTGGGCTCGTCGCCGCCGGATAGGCCGGCGTCGTCGGCGCCGCACGCACGTTATTGGAGACCGTGCGGGTGCCGGTGCGGGCCCCGCTCGGGAAGTTCAGGACGATTCCGGCGGCGATGACGGTGACATCGCTGCTGCCATTGATGTCGGTCTGGCCGGTGAAGTCCTTTATCTCGAAGTAGTTCTGCAGATCGAAGCGCAGCGCCACCGTCTCGGTGAGGTTCCAGTCCACACCCGCACCGATGAACGCGCCGCTGCTGTCCTGTGTCAGGGTCGTGAATGAGTCGCCGATTTCGGCATCGCCGTCGTAATAACCCGCCTTGACCCACCCGACCAGCGCCGGAGATGCGAAATAGGCGCCCACCGACGCGGTCAGACCGGAGAAATTCAGCGACACCCCCGGCCAGGAGGTGATGTCGGCATCCCCGGCGTCGAAGTAGCCCGCTTCGAGCTGGATCGGAAAGGCATCGAAGCGATACCCGAGGAAACCCTGCCAGCCGTATGCAGTGTCGACGTCGTCGTACTCGCGGCCGCTGATCGCGAACGCACCGCCCGCATAGGGTGCCGCCAGTGCGCTGCCGGACACGGCCAGCCCCGCGGCCGCAAGCGCCGCTCTGATGAGTGTCTTGTTCACCCCAACCTCCCTGGTTGTCCCGATATTGTTGTGCCCACCGATCCCCGACCCCCACGGTCGGGACCGCCGACGCGGTGCGCGATGCTGCCGTGTGGAGATGACGCTGCCGTTGCGCAGCGGCCATCCCCCGGCTACAGCTTGGTTTATAGACGGCGGGGACGGCTCGCGCAATCCGGCAAATCGACCAGTCCTGTCAGCCGGCCCCTCCGCCGCAACAAGAAGAGCCCCGCATGGGCGGGGCTCTTCGGACAGCCGGCAATCCGGTCGATGCAGCGGGTTATTCGGCCTTGACCGGCACTCCGTTGATCTTGGCGCTGAGCAGCACCGATTCGTCGCCGTCCGAGACCGACTTGACGAAGATGCCGGTGCCGACCGCCATCCAGCTGGTCGTGGTGGCGGTGGAACTGCCGCTACCGTCGGATTCCTCGAAGCGGCAGGTGTCGAAGGTGCCGGCCGGCACCGTCACGCTTTCGCGGCCGATGTACTTGGTCGTGGTGGTAACGGTCTGGTCCGGGATCGGGAACGGTGAGGCGGAGTTCTCGGATTTGATCGTGTAGGTCTGCGAATAGCTCTCGCCCGGATCCAGGTCGTAACGGGTCTCGCGCGGCGGCTCGTTCCAGACCGTGGTCGTGATGGTGAAGCCGCTGGCGCTGGCCTCGGTGATCACGCCGTAGTTTTTGTAGGTGCTGCCGTCGAGATCGCCATAGCCCTTGGTGGTCGAGGTCGAGTCGTAGGTCGGGTCGGTGGCGGTGGTCTCGACGTCGGACACCGACTCCAGCGCGTTGCTGTAGCTCTTGAAGCTGGTGCGCTGGGTGATGGTGCTGTCGGAGGTGGTGGTCAGCACCACGCCGGAATCGCCGTCGGTGCTGCGGATCACCTGCTCGACGCGGGTGCCGACGGTGTGCAGCGAGCTGTTCAGGCAGGCCAGCGCGCCACCTGTGCCCGGGGTCGGCGTGGGCGTCGGACTCGGGGTCGTGGTCGGGGTCGGCGTGGGGGTGCTCGACGGCGTCGGGGTGGGGGTTGGCGTTGCGGTCGGCGTCGGCGTGGGGGTCGGCGTCGGGCCGGTTCCGCCGGTCGGCGTGGGCGTCGGGGAGGGCGTCGGCGTCGGTGACGGGGTGGCCGTCGGGCTCGGCGACGGGGTCGGCGAAGCCGTCGGCGTGGGGGTCGGATCGCCGCCGCCGGCGTCGTTGTTGTTGTTGTCGTTACTGCACCCCGAGAGTCCGGCCGACGCGAGCAGCGTCAGTGAGGACAGAAAGACCAGCGTACGCATGATGTCACTCCCTGATGATTCCGATGAATACCGATGCCGATGGGGCAGCCGGGCGGACAGGCCCGATATATAGCCAGCGGCCGCACGGGGCGGATACACCCCATATCTAGGAGTGACAACGGGGAAAAGATCAGGAATGCGACATCGCCGCGCGGGCTTCAGCCCCGCGGCAGTTGCGGCTCAAGCTGCTGGCGCAGCTGCTGCATGCGGGCGTGGAGAGCGTCTGGAGCATAAGCCTGCGCCGGCACCCGGCCCCAGACCGGCGCCGGCCACGCCGGGTCGCCGTCGAAGCGCACGATATGGTGCACATGCAACTGCGGCACCATGTTGCCGAGCGCGGCGACATTGAGCTTGTGCCCCGAGTACAGCCGCATCATGTCGTGGCCGAGCCGGATCGATTCGTTGAACAGCATCTGCTGGTCGCCCGGATCGAGTTCGTAGATCTCGCGGATGCCGGAGCGGCGCGGCACCAGGATCACCCAGGGATACTGCGCGTCGTTCATCAGCAGCAGCCGGCACAGCGGCCAGTCGCCGATCAGGTGGGTGTCCGCCGCCAGCTGTGGGTGCAGTTCGAAATCCATCGGTTTGCCTTAGACTCAATCGATCGTCTGACAAAAATAGCATCGCATGAGCCGCACCGCCGTCATCGCGGGCGCGACCGGTCTGGTCGGCCGCCACCTGCTGCAGCAGCTGCTGGCCGATCCGGCCTGGAGCGAGGTCCGCGCGCTGTCCCGCCGCGCGCTCGACATCGAGGACCCGAAGCTCAAGGTGGTGCTCTGCGACTACGCGCAGCCGGAGCGGCTCGGCGAGCTGCTGCGTGCCGACGACGTGTTCTGCTGTCTCGGCACGACCCTGAAGACCGCGGGCTCCCGCGAGGCCTTCGAGGATGTCGACTACCGGATGGTGGTGGCACTGGCCCGCGCCGCCCGCGACGCCGGCGCCCGGCAGTTCCTGGTGATCTCGGCGGTCGGCGCCAGCCCGAAGGCAGCCGCGTTCTATTCGCGCGTGAAGGGCCGCATGGAGCAGGCCGTCTCCGCACTCGGTTTCGAGACCGTGCAGATCCTGCGGCCGTCGCTGCTGCTCGGCGAGCGCGACGAGCACCGCCCGGCCGAGGCCCTCGGCCAGCATCTCGCCCCCCTGCTCAACCCGTTGCTGCCGGGGAGGCTGCGCCGCTATCGCGCCGTCTCCGGCGCGGCAGTCGCCGACGCCCTGCGCCAGCTGGCCCTGCGCGAGCAGCGCGGGGTCCACGTCCAGCACCTGCCGCTGGCCGGCTGACGCCGCCGCTCAGGCCAGCTCGACCACCCGCTGCAACGCGGTCTCGGGCGGCAGCTCCGGCGGCACCGTGGCGTAACGGAAGCCGCCCGGCGCCGCCGCTTCGGGTGCGGCGCCGCTCCAGAACGCGGCGGGCACGGTGATCCCGCTGCAGATGCCGGGGACCGCCGCGGACCCCACCACGAAGTCGAAGCCCGCATCGGCGGGAGCGTCGGTTGCGCCGGTCGCCCGCCAGCCGCAATCCGCCTTGTAATGGGCGCACAGGTTCTGCACCGGCCGCACCGCGTCCGCCTTCGCCGGCGACCACTCGCCGCTCATGACCACGGCGTCGAGTCCGGCATCGGCGAAGCTGCGCAGGAAGTCGGCGATGTAGGTTCCGGCGGTCTCGACCGCATCGGTGTCGGCATCGGCGGCCACCTCGCCGTGCGCCGCCGCATGGGCCCATTGCAGCCAGCGCTCCGGCTCGGGAAACGCCAGTGCCAGCACATGGCCGGTGAAACTGCCGCGCAAGGCGGCCGCCAGCTCGACCAGATGCCGGCGCAGCGCGTCGTCGAGCAACAGCACCTTCAGGGCATAGGTCGCCCGCCGGCGCGCGGCCATCGCCTCCGGTCGCGACGGGCTGGCACGCAGCCACGCCGCGATGACCGGCTCGACGTCCAGCGTGACGACGTCCGACGGCAGCAGGCCGTTCATCTGCCGCTGCCAGACGATCACCTTGCCGACATCCAGCCAGTCGAGCGCGCCGTGGGCGAGCAGGCGTTCGGCGTAGGCCCGCGCGTCGAGCCAGAGAAGCCGGCGGGCCTGGGTCCGGTCGGTCAGCGAGGCCACGGCGCGAGCCCCGTGTCCGGATGATGTCCCGCGGGCGCCGGACGAGGTGGAGAAAGGGTCGGCGACGGCATGACGCCGACGCCGACAATCCCGCGGGGAGAGGCCGCGATATCCATGGTTCAGAACTGGTAGCCGATGCGCAGGCCGATTTCGTCGGCCCAGTCGATGGTGGAGATGATGTCCTGGTTGTCGGTGCTGCCCATGTCGCCCTTGAGGAAGGTGTAGAACCCCTCGACCGCGATGGCACCGCTGGGCTTCCAGCGCAGGCCGGCCTGGGTCAGCAGTCCGCCCTTGACGTCGTACAGCGCGGCGAAGTCGGCGCGCCACACCAGGTTCGGGAACGGCTGCTGGAAGGCGAAGACCAGATAGTTCGAGCCGTCGCTCTGTCCCGGCGCCTCGCGCGAGGCGTCGCCGCCCATGCCGCTGAGATGGCGGCCGTACAGGTCGCTCTCGGTGCGGTGCATCCACTGGAAGACCAGATAGGTCGCCGGGAACGCCTGCGAGAAGCGGTGGTACTTCTCCATCACCAGCGCGCCGATCCACTCGTCTTTCTCCAGGTAGTTGCGCGACAGCGAGGGGTTGGTGAACTTGCGGTCGGGCGTGTACAGGACCTCGAGGTTGATGATGAGCTGGTCGAACAGGCTGCCCGGCTCGGCGAAGACCACGTAGCTGGCGCCGAGGCCGTAGTTCTGCTCGCGGTGGTACTCGCGGGCGAGGTGCCCGCGCAGGCCGCCCGAGAGCTGGAAGAACAGATCGAGTTCGCGGCTCGCCGCCTCGTAGGAATCGACCGGTGCCGCCAGCAGCAGGCGCGACGCCGGATATTCGTCGATCGCCGCGTTGAGTCCGGTCACGCCGTTGAGGCGCGCGGCGCCGGCGAAGGTGAACCACTCGGTGGCCGACAGCACGCCGGTGGGATCGACCTCGAACGGGGTCTGCGCGAGGATCGCGCCGCTGGCCGGAACACCGCCGACCAGACCCAGCAGGGTCTGCAGCAGGTCGTCGATCGGTTCGGTGACGCCGGGAATGATATTGGGCAGCTCGCCCGGCAGGCCGCGATTGACGTTGGATGCGGTCCAGCGGAAGGTACCGTCCGGATTCATCCGGTCGGCGAAGACGAACTGCAGTCCGAAGTCGCCGAGCCGGCCGCGCAGACGCACGCCGTAGTTGATCTCGTCGTCGACCTGGTCGTAGGTGTCGTGGATCGTGAACTGCGAGGCGATGACGTTGTAGGGCGTGTTTGGATTCGGATAGATCGTCGGCTGGAACATCTGCGCGAACGACTCGATGTCCCAGTCGTCGGTGATCTGATAGGACGCCCGGATCGCCGGCGAGGCGACGCGCTCGTCGGCGTATTCCTCGGGTGCGTAGTCCAGAATCAGATGACGCCGCAGGTCCAGCCCGTTGGGAACGTCGAGCACCCGGAAGAACAGGGCCTGCCCCCAGGCGATCTGCTGGTTGCCCGCGCGCACCAGCAGCGGCCCGTTCTGGTAGTCGAGATAGGCCGACGGCAGATCGACCATGTAGTGGCGGCCGGCCCACTCGAGCCGGTTCTGGCTGCCGCCGGTGTCGAAGTCGTCGTACTCGAAGAAGTTCGGCTCGCCGTACAGATAGCCGACCGCCTCGCTGCCGACATCGGCCGGATCGAAGTTGTCGTACTTGCCCAGCTCGTAGATGCCGCGCACCCGCACCGCGCCCTTGATGTTCGACGTGAAGTTGAAGTCGAAGCTCAGCTCGGAGCGCAGTTGCATCAGGTTGAAATCATTGTCGGCGCGCTTACCGTCGCGCACGACGGTATCCGGCGTGGTGCACGCCGCGGTGGGCGGAACGCCGCCGCAGCGCTCGACCTCCACACCGTTGAACGGATTGCCGTACTGGTTGTAGATGTTCTCGTCATCGGTGGTCTTGAACGCCGCATCGGCCCGCAACACACCGCTGAACGCCAGGTCGAAGTCCTCGAACCATGCCAGTGCCGGTGTCGCGAACGGCAGACACGCCGACAGCACCACGCCTGCGCACAGGCGCATAGTGATCTTGTACACGTTCCCTTCTCCTCGATTTCTGGTCCGGCGCGAGCGTGCGCGCCGGCACGCTATTCCCCTGAGATCCGCACCAATCGTCCGGAATGTCCGGCAATCACCCAGCCATCGTCGCCGCCACAGCCGGCAATGCCGCTGTACCAGTTGGTGGCGATGTCCTCGTTGTGCAGCGCGGACCAGGTGGCACCACGGTCGTCGCTCCAGCGAAAGTCGCGGATGCCGACCACGGCCACGCGGTCGCGCTGCTGCCAGACGTTGAGCAGGATCGAGTCGCCGTCGAACGCCACCGCCGACCAGCGCCGCCCGCCGTCGTCGGTGTGGAGGACGCGGCCGCTCTGACCCACGGCGTAGCCCCGACCGGCATCGTCCATCGACAGGCTGAACAACGACGCCCGGCCCCGATGCGCCGCGGTCCAGGTGGCGCCGCGATCGGCCGATCGCAGGATCAGCTCGAACTCGCCGGCGATCGTCACGCTGCCGTCGGCAGCGACGGCGACGTCGTACAGATGCGGTTCGAAGCCGTCGTTGACGAACTGCCCCCAGTCGATCGGCACCGCCGACCAGCTGTGGCCCTGATCCTCCGAGCGCACCACGGCACCGAAGGCCCCGACCGCGAAGATCAGTCCGGCGGCGTTGCCGCCGACACCGAGCAGACGCGCCTGCGTCGGGCTCGACGCCCGTTCCCAGCCGCCGGACGGATCGCGCACCAGGATCGTGCCGCCCTGGCCGACGGCGACCGCCGTGCGATCGCCGAGGTAGACGTCGAGCATGGCGATGCCGTCAACCGGGGTCGCCTGCGGCTGCCAGCTGCGGCACCCGTCATCCGAACCCAGCACCACGCCCATGTCGCCGACGGCAAGCGCGTGTCCGCCCCGCGCGCTGATCGCGAACAGCGACTCGTGCGCGGTTCCGCTGACCACCGCCTCGGCGGTGGCGCCGCCCGGCGCGGCCAGCGCCGCGCCTCCGGCCACCGCGACGGCCAGCAGCGCCGTCATCGCCGCCTGCCGCGCCACGCCGATGCCGCCGCTCAAGTCGCACCCAGGCGGTTGATCGCCTGCACGGTCAGGTACTTGTTGTAGACGTCGTCGCTGTCGTCGTAACCGGACTTGTAGCCGCCGGTGCATTCGCGCGCCTGGATGAAGCGGGTCATGCGGTTGGCCTGGAAGTCGTGGCACAGGACGTAGTTCCACGACCACGCCGGATGGCCGTTGTCGAGAAACACCGCATCGCCGTCGACGTACTGGCTGAAACCCGGCTCGAACGACTTCCAGATCTCGCCGCGACGGTCGTAGGTGACGTACGCGACGAACATGCCGTTGCGCACATCGATCCACACCCGCTTCTTGCCGACCGGCGCGCGCGGATAGCTGGTCGGCTCGGCCTCGACGACGAGGCATTCGGGACACAGCTCCATGTAGGTCTCGTGGAAGGTCTGCCCCTTGGGCCCGCCGTGCAACTCGCGTTCCCAGTTCTCGTTGCGGCCGCCGGTCCAGTTGTTCGACACCGCGCCGAGCATCGGTTTGCGTTCGACGATCTTGTAGTTGCCCCAGGTCAGCAGCGGATCGCCGGACGACCAGGCATCGGACAGGAAGAAGGTGATGCCTGGCACCAGCGGCTCGAAGCGCTGGTTGGTCGGGAACTCGCGCGTGCGACGGAACGCGGGCAGGTAGCCGAGGAGTGCCGGGAACTTGCGCTGATCGTATTCCCAGGTGTTCAGGAACGAGCTGCCCTTGGTGTCGTTCGGCGCGGTGAACCAGACCGACTGGTAGCGCAGCAGATCCTTCTTGCCGTTCCAGATCGTGCCGTCGGCGCGCGCCGTGGTGTTGAGCTCGGCCCAGACGAAGTCATAGGCGTAGGAGATGTCGCCGCCGGGACTGATCTCCCAGTCCTTGATCGCGTACATCGAGAAGTTGTGGCGGCCCCAGCTCAGCGTGACGTTGGCCATCGCCTGCAGCCCGTCCTCTGGTTCCGGGAACGGATTGCCGCCGATCCACGGCTCGCCGCCCTTGGTCCAGACGTTGCCGTCGGCGCCGATCGTGCCCTGACCCTGGTTGCGCAGCGTGGCTTCCAGGTATTCGTACGGAAACAGCTTGGTGACGTCGCGCGTGGTTTCGACGATGTTGATCCTGCGGCCCATCGTCTTGACCTGCTGGTAGGCGATCGGGTCGAGCAGGTCCTTGACGATGTCGACGTTGTCGGCGGTGATGACGTCGCCGGGCTTGACCTTGCCCTTGGTGTAGGCCTCGATCGACAGCAGCTCGTCCGGATACGCCTTGGTGATGTCGGCCGCGCGGCCGATTTCCGGCCACAGCGGCGCGAGCACGCCCGCCGCCGCCGCGCCCATGAGGCCTTTTTCCAGGAATACGCGGCGCGAATAGTTGAAGTCGTACTTCTTGATGCGCATGTGCTCCTCCTTATCGTGGACCCACGACGAAACGCCGCCGCCAGGCGGCGGATGCGTGCTCAGGTCGTTGGTGTTGCAACGGTGCCGGCATCCTCGGGACCGACCGCGCTGCGGTCCGCATCGTCCGGATGGGCATGCTCCGGGGTGGCGTGGGTGACGCCGCCATGCTCGGTGAACAGCGACAGATCGACGCCTTCGCCGACGATCAGATCGGTGCGGGCGATGAAGCCGGGCTTGATCAGCCAGACCAGCAGCGGCACGACGATCAGCGCGATCACCATGTTGATCAGCATCGTCAGCACCAGCAGCAGCCCCATGTCCGCGAGGAACTTCAGCTCGGACAGGAAGTACCAGGGCGCGATCCCGATCAGCATGATCGTCGCGGTGAACATGATCGCCTTGCCGGTGGTCGTCAGCGCGGTCTCGATCGTATGGCCGAAGTCCGGCGCGTTCGGATCGAATTCCTCGCAGATGCGGCTGAGCAGATAGATGCCGTAGTCGATGCCGACACCGACACCGATCGCGGCGACCATGACCGAATTGATGTCGAGGCCGATGCCCATCGCCGACATCGACGCCGCCAGGATCAGGTTCGACAGGTTGACCGGCACCAGCAGCACGACGCTGGCGACCAGCGAGCGGTACGCGACCCAGCTGACGACGAGAATCACCAGGTTGAGGAAGGCGAGGATGCGCCAGTGGTAGGCGTCGACGACGTCGTTCATCGCCTGCTGCAGCGCAATCGTGCCGGTGCCCAGGCGCACGGTGAACATGTCGTGGTCGATGCCGACCGCGTCGACCGCCGCCCGTGCATTGGCCAGCGCGGTATCGACGGTCTCCTGTCTGTTGTCCTTGTACCAGAGCGACACCGTCGCGTTCTGCTGCTCGAAGTCGGTGACGTGCGAGAACGCCTTGGCGCTGCTGCCGAGCATGATCGCCGACGCTGCGGCGTTGACCGAGAAGTCGTCGCGGTCGAGCGGCCGCCATTTCGGGTGCCCCCCCGAGAACAGGCGGTTGCCCTCCATCAGATAGTCCGCGAACGACAGCGTCGCCCGCGGCGGCGCGTCGCCCTGCTCGATCGCATGTTGCAGCGCCTGCATGGTGGCGATCGTCTCGGCCTGGCGCGCGGTCCGCTGCGGGCTCTCCGGATCCTTCGCCTCGAGGATGATCTCGAGCGTGTTGACGCCCGGAAAATGGCGGTTGATCTCCGCCACCGCGGTGTTGAACTCGGAGTCCTCCCACAGCAGATTGCTGCCCTCGACCGGATTGCCGATCTTGATCTGCAGCGCCGTGGCCAGGCTGGCGACGAACACGACTGCCAGGACCGCGGTGGTGTAGCGCGCAGGGCGGCCGTGCGTCAGCCACGACAGCCGGCTCAGCAGGGCCTTGATCCGCGTGTGCACGCCGGACTCGGCGCCGTGACCGATGATGCGATCGATGTTGCGAGGATTCGGCAGCACCGACAGCAGCAGCGGCGTCAGCACCACGCCGGTCGGAATCAGCATCATCGCCCAGAAGCCGCAGAACAGCGCGAAGCGTTCCATCGCCGGAATCGGCGCCATCGCGATCAGCATGATGCCTGCGGCGTCGGTGATGATGCCGAGGATGCTCGGCGCCATCATCACGCCCGTGGTGATCTCCGCCGACTTCCGGCGATCCCCCAGGTGCGCATAGATCTCGTAGTAGCGTTCTGAGAACTGCACGCAGTGACTGAACGAACGCGCGACGAGCAGCAGCGGCACGATCATCAGCAGCGGTTCGATCGGCGAGTTGAGCCAGCCGACGAAGCCGAAACCCCAGATGCCGCAGACGATGCTGGCGATCAGCGGGGTCAGCACGCCGGCGACGTTCTGCATGTAGATCACCAGCGCGACGATCAGGGCCAGCAGGGTGACCGCGAAGATCGTGAGCATCTGCGCTTCGTACTCGTAGACCCATCCGGTGAGTGCCGGCTGGCCCGCCATGTAGACGTCGTGCCCGGCATTGCGTTCGCGCTCGACCAGGCCCTGCACGTAGTCGAAGACCTCGCCGTAGTCGAGGCGCGCCTCGATGAAGGTCGCGTTGATCAGCGTTGCGGTCTCATCACCGGAGATCAGGAAGCTGCGGGCGTTCGCCGACATCTCGACCCGGCGCCTGAATTCGGCGATCTGCTCCGGCGTTTTCGGGACCGAGTCCTCCATCAGCGGGCGCATGTCGACACCGCTTGGCGTCGCCTCGGCGTAACGGGCCTTCTCGGTCGCAATCGACAGGATCTGGTCGTGATCGACACCGGGGGCCAGATCGATATCGCGCGTCAGCCGCCAGACCTTGTCGAGCGTCGTGGCGTTGTAGATATCGCCCTTGTTGTTCTTGACCATCACGGTGATGGTCAGCGGATTGCCGAAGTTGGGGTGCGCCTTGTAGGTCTCGACGAAGGGATGCTCGCGCGGCAGCAGATCTGAAAAGATCGTGCGCAGTTCGACGTGACGCAGGCCCGCGGCAAAGAAGACCGTCAGGCCGATGAAGACCAGGCCGGTCACGACGCGATGGGCAATCAGCCAGTGCGCGATACGGAAGCGGATCGAGTGCATGGGATAGGTGTCCGGGCGCTACATGGAAGAAAGGACGACGGCGGTCGATGCGCGGTCAGCCGGCCGCGTGCCGCAGTCGTGGTTGCCGCGTGGCGCGCCTGGCGCGCGCGCACCGCCCCTCGGGCCATTGATCATGGTGTCTCCTCCAGATCGTGTGCGGCGGCCGCGCAATCTGACTCGTCGATCTGTTGTTGTTGCAGTCAGCCGCCGATATCCAGACTAGAGGGCGGCGTCGAGGACAACACTCCATTTATTGTTGGTCGCGGCGACTTTTTGCGCCCCCACGAAGTGCGAGCCCCCCCATAGGTAGCCTTCGCGGGCCGGCCGCTTCCCCCTCGTCCGCCCCTCAGAAATGGGAGGTGTGCACCAAAAAGGAAACGGCGCGCCGCGGGGTTGCGGCGCGCCGTTACGTGAACAGCGGATGCGAGGAGGCGACCCTCTACAACGCGGCGTACGCCGTGACGACGACCGCGCTGCCGAGGCCGACGTTGTGCTGCAGCGCCCGCCGGGCGCCTTCGATCTGACGCTCGCCGGCCTGTCCGCGGAGCTGCCAGTTGAGTTCCGCGCACTGCGCCAGCCCGGTCGCGCCGAGCGGATGCCCCTTGGACAGCAGCCCGCCCGACGGGTTGACGACCCAGCGTCCGCCGTAGGTGTTGTCGCCGTCGGCGACGATGCGTTCGCCGCGTCCCGGTTCGGCGAGGCCGAGCGCCTCGTAGGTGATCAGTTCGTTGATGGTGAAACAGTCGTGGACCTCGATCGCATCGAAGCCTTCCGGTCCGTGCCCGACCTGGCGGTAGACCTCCCGTGCGGCACGCGCGGTGATGCCGGCCCCGACGGCGGCAATCGGGTCGCCGGAGAAGCTGTCGTCGGCGTCACTGACCATCGCCTGGCCGACGATGGCGACGCGCGCGGGAATGCCGTGCCGGCGCGCGAACTCCGGTGTGCACAGAATCGCCGCCGCCGCGCCACAGGTGGGCGGGCAGCACTGCAGCTTGGTCAGCGGATCGAGCATCGTCTTCGACGCCAGCACCTCGTCGACCGTGATCGGATCGCGGAACACCGAATACGGGTTGTGCGCCGCGTGACTGCGGGCCTTGACCGCGATCCTCGCGAAGGTCTCGGGCTGCGTGCCGTAGCGGTCCATGTGCGCGCGGCCGGCCGCGGCGAACAGATGCAACGCGAACGGCGCCTCGCTCGGGCCGATGTAGTCGTCGGCGACGGCGATGAAGTCGTCGAACGGCGAGGGCCGGTCCGGGAAGACGATCGGCAGCGCACCGGGGCGCATCTGCTCGAATCCCAGCGCGAGCACGCATTCGGCCGCACCGGAAGCGACGGCTTGGCGCGCCAGATACAGCGCGGTCGATCCGGACGAGCAGTTGTTGTTGACGTTGATGACCGGGATGCCGGTCCGGCCGACGTCGTAGACGGCCTTCTGCCCGCAGGTGGAATCGCCGTAGACGTAGCCGGCATAGGCCTGCTGTACCTGGGCATAGCCGATGCCGGCATCGGCCAGTGCATGGCGCGCCGCCTCCGCGCCCATCTGGTGATACGGTGCGCTCTGACCGGGCTTGGCAAAGGGGATCATGCCGACGCCGGCAACGATGACGTTCTGTTCCATCAGAATCTCCAGTCGTTAGGACACACCGCGGCTGCGGTCCTGCCAGAAGCGCGCGCGGATGTCTCGTTTGAGGACCTTGCCGACGGGACTGCGCGGCAGCTCGGGCCAGATGTCCACCGACTTCGGCGCCTTGATGCTGCCGATCCTTTCCTTGCACAGCGCGATGATCTCGTCGGGATCGATGAGGCAGCCTTCGCGCGTCTGCACCACCGCCTTGACCGCCTCGCCCCACTTGTCGTCGGGCACGCCGATCACCGCGCAGTCCTGGATCGACGGGTGCGACAGCACGATCTTCTCGACTTCGGCCGAGTACACGTTGAAACCGCCGGTGATGATCATGTCCTTCTTGCGGTCGACGTGATAGACGAACCCGGCCTCGTCCTGGTAACCGACGTCGCCGGTGCGATGCCAGCCATTGGCGCTGACCTCCGCGGTGGCCTCCGGATTCTTGTAGTAGCCGTCCATCACCAGGCTGCCGCCGACGACGATCTCGCCGCGCTCACCCGGCGGCAGCAACGCGCCGTCGTCGCCCATGATCGCCAGGCGGGTGAGCATCGTCGGGCGCCCGCAGCTCCACAGGCGGTGTTCCCACTCCGGACGCGACAGGGCTTCCAGATGATCCTCGACCGTCATCATCGTGCAGAACATCGGCGCCTCGGCCTGTCCGTAACTCTGCACCATCACCGGACCGAACACGTCGATCGCCTCGCGCAGCTTGTCGGCCGCCATCGGCGAGGCCGCATACAGGAAGCAGCGCAGCGAGCTGTAGTCGAAGTCGCGGACACGCGGATGACCGAGCATCATGTAGATCGCGGTCGGCGGCAGGAACAGATGGGTGATGCGGTGACGCTGGATCGCTTCCATCACGTCCAGCGGCTCGAAGTGATCGAGAACCACCGTCGTCGCGCCGGCCGGCATCAGCGCCATCGCCAGCACACCTGCGGCATGGGTCATCGGCGCGCAGACCAGCTGTACCGGCGGTTCCAGAGACTGCTGATGGATCCAGAACGTCGCGACGATCGCCTCCCAGACGCGCTGGGTCCACATCACGCCCTTCGGACGACCCGTGGTTCCGCCCGTCGACAGGATCGACACCAGTCGCCCAGGTTCCTCCGGCAGCTCCGGCAGCGACGCGGCGACACCGCTGACGAAGGTGTCCAGAGATTCGCAGCCGTCGAGTTCGCGATCGATGCAGACGATGCGCTGCAGCGTCGGCACGCCCTCGCGGATCTTGCCCAGATGGCGCGCCATCGACGAGTGCAGGAACAGCACCTCGCACTCCGTGTTGGCGAGGATGTAGACGTTCTCGTCGATCGCGTTGCGGGCATTGAGCGTGACCCAGCAGCCACCGGCGAAGAAGGTGCCGAGCACGCAGGCAAAAGCTTCGACGTCGTTCGGGCTGTACACCGCAACGCGCGCCTCGCGCGAGACCTTGTTGGCCAGCGCGCTGCCGACGCGTCGCGAGCGCTCGCCCATCTGTCGAAAGCTGTACTGCACGGCGTCAGAGATGAACGCCGGCCGCTCCGGAAATTTCTGTTCGGCACGCCGAAAGTAGTCGTAGGTCCGCATCGGTCTCCTCGCACACTGCGGTTTTGAACCGAATGTAGCGGGGAGCGGCGGTCTTGCCCCCACCAAAATTGGGGGTTGTGGGCATGGTGGCGCGCAACCGCCCGTTCAGACCAGCGACTGCGCCAGGGCCGCGGCCACCGCCTCGGTGCGGCGCGTCACGTTGAGCTTGGAGTAGATATTCTTCAGGTGCCACGCCACCGTGCTTTCGGCGACGCCGAGCTGGCGTGCGATCTCCTTGTTGGAGCGCCCGACGAACAGCGCCTTGAGCACTTCGAGTTCGCGAGCCGAGAGGTTCGGCGCCACGCAGGGCCGCAGATCGCCGCGCTCGGCGCCGGCACGCAGCGACGCACCACCGCCCAGGGCGTTGAGCACCTCGACCAGATAGTCGTAGGGCACCGACCAGCGCTGGGTGTCGGGGTCCTCGGTCCATTGCGCGTGCGCCGACAGCAGCAGGCGCTTCATCGGCTGCCCCTCGTCGACGAAAGTACGGATCAGACCGCCGCGCGCGGACAGTGCCAGGGCCTTGCCGATGCGCCGGATCGCGGCACGTTCGTCGCCGCAGTCGGCGAGGGCGAGTGCCTTGAGCACCAGCGAATCGAGCAACACCCGCACGCGCCCGCCGGCCTCGGCCTCGGCGATCACCGGCCGCAGAATCGCGGCGGCCTGTTCGGGGCGTCCCTGCGCGATCAGCAGCTGCGCATGGGCGCGATCGATCATGCGGTGACGCCGCGCGCAGGTTGCCAGCGCGCCCTCCGGGCGCGGGCCAGCCACGTCCTCGGCCGATTTCAGCGCGGCGGCGGCCGCCGCCATGTCGCCGCCCTTGGCCAGCAGGCGCGCCCGCTGCGCCAGTGCGGCGATGACGAGCCGGTCGAAGCCGCTGCGCTTGCCGAGCGCCTCGGCCTCCGCGAGCAGATCGAGCGCCTGCCCCTGATGCCCGGCCACGTGCTGCAGTTGCGCCAGCACGAAATGACCGGCGATCACCGCGTCGAGGATCGCGCATTCGTCGACCAACGTCAGGAACTCGTCGAGATAGGCGTGCGCCTCGTCGAGCCGGTTGCGCAGGTAGCTGACCTCGGACAGGAGCACCCCCGGCATCGCAACGACGACCGACAGGCGCCCGAGCCGGTCGGATGCCAGCTTGAACGCGCGCTCGTAGAAGGTCTCGGCCACGTCGAGCGCGCCGGCGCTGACCTCGACCAGACCCCGGAAGCAGTCCGTGTAGACGGCACCGTAGATGCCGTCGGCGCGCAGATGGCGCTCGCGGGCACGCACCGAATAGCGGCGGGCCCGATCGAAATCGCCGGCGACATAACAGCTGTACAGCAGCAGGTTGTCGTGCACGCCCTGCACGAACGGGTTGTACTCGACGTCCTCCTCCGGTTCCTCGTGGACGACGGCCAGCATTTCCTCGTCCGAATCGGAGAACACGTAGACGAACAGCTCGGTCGTGCGCAGTTCCGCGAGCAGAGCCTGGGCGGCGTACTGCTCGTCGGCGGATTCCGGCTCCGGAGCGGCCCGCAGCAGGCGCGCCGCGATCCGGAAATGCTCGCGTGCCCGCGCGTAGTCCCGCTGCAGCGCCAGCAGCCAGGCCTGGGCGATATGCAGCCGCGGTCGCAGATCGGTGACCTCCCGCGGCAGGCGGTCGATCCAGCCGAGGATGGTGCGGACCCGTCCCAGCTTGAGCACGTCCATCCAGCTCGACTCGATGAACTCCGCGGTGCGCTCCCAGTCGCCGGCCTCAATCGCATGCCCGACGGCTTCGCCGATCATGCCGTGGTCCGCATACCAGTTGTAGGCGCGCCGGTGCAGGCCCGGCAGAACCTCCGGGCGTTCCCGCCGCAGCGTCCGCCGCAGGAAATCGGCGAACAGGTGGTGATAGCGATACCAGCTGCGCTCGTCGTCGAGCGGCAGCATGAACATGTTGGCCCGCTCGAGCCGCGCCAGCACCTCGGCCGAGTCGCAACGCCCGGTGACGGCGTCGCACAGCGACGGGCTGACCCGCTCGAGGATGGAGGTCTCCTGCAGGAACGCCCGCTGACTCGCAGGCAGATTGGCCAGCACGTCTCCGGCGAGGTATTCGACGATATCGCGATGATTGCCGGAGAACTCGTCGATGAAGCGTTCGCGGTCCTGGCGGTCACGCAACGACAACGCCGCCAGCTGCAGGCCCGCGACCCAGCCGTCGGTCCGCTCGTGCAGCGCGCGCACCCGCCGCTGGTCGAGATCGAGCCCCTGCGATTCGTTCAGAAAGGCGCAGGCTTCGGCCAGTTCGAAGCGCAGATGTTCGGCGCGGATTTCGGTGAGCTGGTTGTGCGCACGCAGGCGCGCGATGACCGCCAGGTTCGGCATCTCGCGGCTGGTCAGAATCAGGCGCAGATTGGGCGGCGCGGTCTCGAGGAACAGCTCGAGCAGCGCGAGGATCTCGTCCGAGGCGCAGCGATAGAAATCGTCCAGCACCAGGCTCAGCGGAAATCCGGTGGACGCGACCTCGTTGAACAGCGTCATCAGCACCGCGCGGAACGGCACGCCGTTGCCGGTGGCCAGCAGCGTCTGCGACGCGATGCCGACGCCACCGTGCGCCGTCTGCAGCGCACCGATCGCATGCGCCAGAAAACGGGACGGATCGCGATCGTCGACGTCCAGCGATACCCAGCCAACGCCTTCGCCACCCACGCGACGCTGCGCGCAGTACGCCGCGGTGGCCGTCGTCTTGCCGTATCCGGCCGGGGCGACGAGCAGGATCAGGCGGGCACGCTCCGCTCGCGCCAGCATGTCGTTGACGCGTGCACGCTCCACCATTCCCGACGTCGGCAACGGCGGCGTGAGCTTGCTCAATACCACCAGCGGTGCGTTCGGCACTCTCGGTCTCCTCAGCCAAGATACCGCCGGCGCATATTAGGTCGCTGCGCCCGCAAACGCACGCGAACCGATGATGCTTCTGCGCCGTGGAAACGCCATTGCGCGACCGCGGGCTCGAAAACCCGCGGCCGCGCCGGATTGTCGTCGACGGTCTCAGCCGCCCTCGATACGTCGCCGCAACTGCTCGTTTTCGGCCTCCAGCTGGGCGATGCGCACATCGCGCGGATGCGGCATGAAGATCGGTTCGATCGCGTCCGCGGACACGGGTTTGTCGGGCCCGCCCGCGAACAGATGCTTCGGATCGTCCCAGCTTCCGTAGTACGGCAGGTTCTTCGGCGGCTCCTTCGCGGTCCAGTCCTTGGCGAACGCGTGGTAGCTGCGGCCCCGCTGCTTGCGCGCCTTGCGCTCGTCGGCGCGCGCACGCTCGGTCGCGTCCAGATCGACCAGCCCGGTCGCGGGATCGATCACCACCTTGAAGATGCGCTCGGCGACGTCCAGCGACAGCAGATCCTCGTCATAGTCCTTCTTGACCAGGGCCGGATCGCGTTCGAGACAGTCGCCGTATGCGCCGCCCGCACCCTGCGAGATCATGTAGAGCTCGCCCTGCTTGAGGTTCTCGAACTGCAGGCCCATGTGGTGGGTCGAGTAGCGCGCTCCGCGGAACGGGCGCTCGTTCATGATCTCGTCGATGTTGTAGCGGAAGCTGCCGGGATCCTTCTTGAACACCTCGAACACGTCGACGTCGCGTACCTTGCACAGCGGATAGGTCGGGCACGCATAGCCGCCGAACAGACCGCGGGTGTTCGGGATCTTGGAGCCGATGCAGGTCACCATGAAGCCCCAGAACGGACTGCCGCGCATCGCCGCCATCACCTGGTAGCCCATGCCGCCACGGTACTTGCCGAAGCTCATGTTGTTCTTCATCAGGCGCTTCGACACCAGCTGCATGAAGGGCACCTCCTCCTCCATGACCTCCTGCTCGCCGATGTCCGCCATCGTCGCGAAGATCGGCGCCAGCGAATGCTCGCCGTCGGAATCGGCATGCGCGCCGCCGCCCATGCCGTTGAGGTCGGCGCAGAGGTTGCCGACCATCTCGCCGTGCTGGGTGATCCCGCCGTAGATGAAGGTGTTGATCATGTTGTACCAGGGCGCGACGACCTTGGTGTACTTGTGCGGGCTCGAGAACATCAGCTTGGCCAGTCCCAGCTGCGCGCAGGTGAACGCCGGGAAGAAGGTCATCATGCTCTGCGCGTTGGGCGTCTGGTAGGACGAATTCAGCGCCGAGCACTTGTCGGTGATGACGTCGACCGGCGCGAACGCCGCCTGCGTGCGCGGCAGGTCCGGGAACACGAAGGTCAGGAACAGCTGCGAGATCATGCCCTTGAGCGAGGCCTCGACCGTGTTGTTGGCGCGGTTGGCGAATTCCGGACTCGAGCCCCTGAAGTCGAAGATCAGCTTTCCGCCCTGCTTGCGCAGCTCGAGGTTGATCTTGATCAGGCAGTTTTCGCGCAGAGTCCCGTCGGCGAACAGCATCGTGCGCACGGTCCCGTCCGGCATCTCGGTGATCCGCCGCACGACCTCGGTGCGCACGTCCTCCATGCCCTTGCGCAGGCAGGCGACGATCGCCTCGGCGCTGTACGCCTCCGCACATTCGCGGACGCGCGCCTCGATACGGCGGCAGACGAAGAGCTTGACCTTCATGTCGCCGTACTGGAGCTTCGGTTCGCGCACCGAGTTCTGCAGGTACGTGACCCAGTCCTTCTTCAGCTGGTAGTTCTCGCCGACCTTGACCGGCGACAGCTTGAGCCCCTCCTCGTAGACGCTTTCGGCCGCCGACGGCATGCCGCCGGGCTCGATCGCGCCGTTCTCGCCCTCATGCACCGTCGCGCCGGCCCAGGCGACCAGCTTGTCACCGACGAAGATCGGCAGCAGCAGCGACTGGTCGGTGTTGTGGATGTTGCCGTAGCGTGCGTCGTTGTGCATGAAGATGTCGCCGGGGCGCACGCCGACCGTCGGGTCCTTGGCCCAGTACTTCATGATGAACTTGACCGGGTGGTGGACCAGCGACGAGAACACCAGGACGCCGCCGGTCGACGAGATCGCCAGATCGCCGCTGGCCGAGTAGATGCCGGTGATCAGGTCGCCCCACTTGGCGCCCGGCGCCGCGCCCATCTGCTCCATCATCTCGAAGCCCTCGTTGGCCCCCGCGAGCAGGCGGTCGCGGATCAGGGCGAGCAGGGTCGGGTCTTCGTACTGGCTCAGCGCGGTTTCCTCCAGCGCGGTGCGGGGAGCCAGGTCGTGATGCCCCATGATCTCGGGATCGGGGCCCAGGAACAGGGTCGTGTCCTGAAAGAACTGCGCCAGCTCGCGGTCGTCGCTGGTCGGTTCGAGTGCTGTGCTATCCATCGAAATTCTCCTCAGTATTGCTCGGGGCGGCGGCGCTCAGTCGCGCAGGAACCACGCCGCGCCCTGTTCGCCGGTCACCAGCCGCCAGCCGGGCTCGACCAGATACGTCGTCGCTTCGCTGATGACGACCGCCGGGCCCGGGATCAGGGTGTCGGGCTTGAGATCCTCGAGGCGGTACACCGGCGTATCGATGCCGCCGTCGACGCCCACGAAGTGGCATTCGCGACGCGATTTCGGCTGCGGCGGCTTGATCGTCTTGCTGTCGTCGGCCGGGCGCAGGTTCTTGAACTGCACAGTGCTGATCTCGACGTAGGACGCCACCCGGACCGTGATGATCCGGATACCGGCTTCGGGCGCGGCGCTGCCTTCGCCGAAACGATGCGAATAGTCGTCGGCGAACTTGCGGATCAGCTTGAGCAGGTCGCCACGCGACTCCAGCCGGCGCGTGTCGCAGACCACCGCGGTCTGCACCAGCTGGTTGCCATAGCGCATGTCGAACTCGACGCGGTGGCGCACGGCCTCCTCGGGCATGTTCTGGCGCCGGAGATCCTCCCGCCCCTTGGCCTCGAGCTGTTCGATGGTCTCGTTGACCATGCTGAAGTCGCTCATCATCGTGCGCGTGATCGAGTCGTAGACCGACAGGTAGATCGAGCGCTCGTGAATGTGCATCTGGTTCATGTTGCCGGCGCCGACCGCCGAGAACACCGAGCTGAACGGCGGCACCAGGATGCGGCGGATGCCGAGGACGTTGGCGATGCCGCAGGCATGCAGCGGCCCGTTGCCGCCATAGGCGAGCATCGTGAACTGGCTCGGCTCGTAGCCCCGGGTCCGCAGTTCCTGCGAGATGCCGTTGGCCATGTTGTTGTCGACCTTCTGCTTGATCAGACGCGCCGCGTCGATCGGATCCAGATCCATCGGATC
The DNA here is from genome assembly GCA_028698335.1 of Nevskiales bacterium. GTDB lineage: Bacteria > Pseudomonadota > Gammaproteobacteria > Nevskiales > Nevskiaceae > Solimonas. Next base: position 22,867 of record JAQVDP010000022.1, read on the forward strand.
GCAGATCTCGTCCTCGAGCGCCGACTTCGAGCGCTTCGGATTGAGCTTGAGCGCGCCACCGGCGTAGTTCTCGGGATCGAGATAGCCCAGCACCAGATCGGCATCGGTCACCGTCGGCAGCAGCCCGCCGCGGTCATAGCACGCGGGCCCCGGATCGGAGCCGGCGCTGGCCGGGCCGGCCTGCACGGTTTCGTGCATGCGATCGTAGCGGGCGATCGATCCGCCGCCGGCACCGAGCGTGACCAGATGCACCATCGGCACGGTGACCAGCCAGCGTTCGATGACGGGATTGAAGTCATAGAACTTCACGCCGCCCTTGACCACCAGACCGATGTCGAACGAGGTGCCGCCCATGTCGGTGCAGATCACGTTGCCCAGATCGGTCTCGGCGGCCAGATGCTCCGAGGCATGGATGCCGGCGACCGGACCCGAATGGATCGTCTGCAGCGCATCGGTCGAGTTGAGCTGCGCCATCCCGCCGGAGTTGTGGATCACCAGCATCGGCCGCTTGTAGTCGTGCTCGCGCAGGTTCAGCGCCAGCGACGACAGGCCGTGATACATCGCACTGTGCAGGAACGCGTCCATGATCGCCGACGACGAGCGCACGTATTCGCCCTTACGCCCCGCGACGAGATGCGAGAGGATGATCGGATTGGCGCCGAGCATGTGCGACGGAAACTCTTCGTTGATGATCTCCTCGGCCAGTAGCTCGTGCACCGGGTTGACCACGGCGTTGACCAGGGCGACGACGAAGGCCTGAGCGCCCTGGTCGACCAGCTTGCGGATCTGCAGACGCATGTCGTCGACGTCGAGTCCGAGCAGGACCTCGCCCTTGGCGTCGATGCGCTCGCGCACACCGGCAATCAGCGGGATCGGGACCAGCGGGTCCGGGCGCGTCGCCGCCGGCAGGTCGCGCTGCACCAGATCGGGCATGCCGTCGCCGTATCCGCGGCTGCGGCACAGGGGCACGCTGCTCTCGAACCCGGCGGTGGTGAGCAGCCCGACGCGGGGCCCCTTGCGTTCGATCAGCGCGTTGGTGCCGAGGGTCGTCGCGTAGCGCACCGAATCAACGCCGGACATGACGTCCTTGAGTGTGATGCCGAGACTCTCGTACGCCTTCTGCAGCGCCTGATTGAAGCCGATCGCCAGATTGTGCTTGGTCGTCAGCGCCTTGGCCTGGACGTACTGGTTGTCCCAGACCAGGAAACAGTCGGTGAAGGTGCCACCGATGTCGACAGATACTCTTTTCATGGAAGGCTCCTCGCGACTCAGTGGCTGTGACCGTGATGGCGACGTTCCCAGACCATGTCGGGCCCGGTCGCCGGCGCTTCGAGTTCGGTCCGGTCGGCCCACTGGGCCTTGAGCGCGTCGATGTCGAGTTCCAGATCGTGCGGCAGCGGATGGCCGGGCGGGAGGTAGTCGACCTCCATCATCGTGGCGCACTCGGGGCAGTAGTACTCGACGATGCGGATCCAGTCCGGATCCGGTGCGAAGGTGAACTCGTACTTCGGATCGAGAATCGGGTCGTGAATCTCCCGGGGGTCGCGCTCGTATACCAGCAAGCCGTGCTTGTAGTTCTCGCGCGCCGGACCGATGTCGTGGTTGCAGCAGCGGCACACCCATTGCTCGCGATCCAGATCGATGAGCAGGTATTCGGTGGCAAAGACTTTCATGTCGGTCAGCCTCCCTGACGACGTTGGGCGACGAGGTCGCGATTGCTGTTCATCTGGAACGTCCAGCCGGCGGGGATGCGACAGGTGAAGTAGTCGTCCTCGACCAGGGCCGGGCCCTCGGCGGCATTGCCCGGCTGCAGCCGGTCGAGCCGGAACACCGCGGCGTCATGCACGCGACCGTCGGCTTCGAGGCAGTTGCGATGCGCCTGCGGCTTCGGCGCCTTGCCGGATGCCGCTTCGCCCGGGCTCAGGGCGAACTTGGAGATCGCCTGCGACACGCGCAGACGCAGGCGCAGCTCGTCGGCGCCGGCGGCCTGCTTGGGCAGACGGATCGGATCGGCGAGTTCGACGACCTCGGACGCGTCACCGCGGACGATGACCAGGCTGGCGCTGATCGCACAGGTTTCCGGCGTGAAGCCCTCGGCGAAGATGTCCCGTTCGGCCCGCGTCCGGAGCTTGTCGAACGCCGCGGCCAGCGCTTCGGCACTGGGCTCGACGGTGCTCTCGTACGAATGCGCGATGTCGGAGAAGCCGATGCCGAACGCGCTGAAGACGGCGGCCATGCGCGGAATCAGCACGGTTCCGATGCCGGCGCGTTCGGCGACGGTGCAGGCGGCGATCGGCCCGCCACCGCCGAAGGCCAGCATCACCGCGCCGGCCTTGGGTTTGGCCTCGGCGACGATGCTGTCGGCGATCTTGCGGTCATAGGCCTCGACGATCGCCAGGGCCGCCTCCTCGACGCTGCGACCCAGGGGCTCGGCGACGTTGCGCTCGATCGCGTTGCGGGCGCGCTCGACATCGAGCTTCAGCGTGCCGCGCAGATAGGTCGCCGGATCGAGATAGCCGAGCACCAGATAGGCATCGGTGACGGTCGCCTCGGTGCCGCCCTGGCCGAAGCAGGCCGGGCCCGGCAGCGCGCCGACGCTCTCGGGGCCGACCGTGATCGCGCCGTCGGCGACGCGCATCACCGAGCCGCCGCCGGCGCCCACCGAGCGCACCTCCATCATCGGCATCGACACCGGAATGCCCTCGACGTCGCCGTAGAGGTTCTCGCGCGCGCGGCCCTGGTGCACGCAGCCGATGTCGGTCGACGTGCCGCCGATGTCCATCATCACCACTTCGTCGTGGCCGTAGTGGCGCGCGAAGGCCTCGGTCCCGGCAAGCCCGCCGCGCGGACCGGAGCTGTAGGTCTTCAGCGCCACGGTCTTGGCAACGCGCGTGGAGTTGTCGTCGTTGCGGTAGATCAGCAGCGGCTTGTGCAGATTGCGGTCGCGCAGCGCCGACTCGGCACCGTACAGGAACGTGTCGATCGACGGATGCAGGAACGAGTTGAGGATGCTGCTCCAGATACGGCGACGGTCATCGCCCAGCTCGACCAGCTCGCTGGACAGCAGGATCGGCACCGCGCCGAGCAGATGGCGCGGGAAGCGCCGGTTCAGCAGACGGCGCACGCGTGCCTCGTCGGCGGCGACGTCGTTGCCGCCGAGCGCCAGCACGATGCGGCCGGCACCCGCCGACACCAGATCGTTGACCGCCTGGGTCAACTGCGCGGCCAGGGTGTCGTCGTCGGCGTTCGCGTCGAGGTGCTGGACGCGGTCGCCGACCACCACTTCGAACAGATGCCGCTCCGGCTCGGTGCCGGTCAGCGCCGCCGGATCGTAGCCGCGGCTCAGCAGGAGTCCGAGCATCGGCCCCTTGCGTTCGACGACGGCGTTGGTGCCCTGCGTGGTCGAATAGCGGATGTGCTCCGATTCCGACAGCAGGCGGACCAGGTCCTCGCCGCCGTAGATCTCGCCGGACAGGCGGGTGAGCACGTCCAGAAAGCACTTCGTCAAGTCATACGGCGTGGTCAGGGCCTTGGCGTGATACAGGGCACCGCCATGGACCGCGCAGGCGTCGGTCAGGGTTCCGCCGTTGTCGATACTGATCAATATACCCATCGCACTCCTCCTTATGGGCTCCGGGTCTCTGTCGTTTTCGTTGCAGAGCCGACCTGGGGCCACCGGTCGACGCGCCATTGCAGGCTACTGGGCACTTCCGGGGCCGAACCCCCCAATGCTGTGAGGTCGATGACGACCGTCTTGGGGGGCAGGGCAAGGGGCAGGGTGGGGCGGAGGATAGGGGCGCGGGACAGGCACGGCGCACCGGCGCCGGACCGGGACGTCCGACTCCGCAGTGCAACAAAATGCCGGAGGCGTGAGAACCCGGGCGCCGTCAGCGCCCGCTGCGACCCTTGAGCGAGTCCTTGAACTGCTGCATCCCGCTCAGCAGCTCCGGCGCCGGCCGCGGGTACTGCAGATCGAGCTGCTGCAGGGCCCTGTGCACGATTTCGGCGACGGCCGCGCGCATATAGGGTTTGCTGTCGGCCGGTATCACATACCACGGCGCCCACGGATGGGAGGTGGCGCGGATCGCGTCGCGGTAGGCCGCCATGTATTCACCCCAGTCGGCGCGGGCCGCGAGATCGGCGACGTCGAACTTCCAGTTCTTCTCCGGCTCGTCGAGCCGGTCCAGCAGGCGCCGGCGCTGTTCGGCGCGGGAGACGTTGAGCCAGAACTTGAGAATCAGCGTGCCGTTGCGCGCCAGATGGCGCTCGAATGCGCAGATCGATTCGTAGCGCTGCCGCCACAGTTCGTCATGGTTCCTGGGGACCGATGGCAACCGCTGGCGTTGCAGATGATCCGGCATCACGCGGACCGCGAGCACTTCCTCGTACCAGCTGCGGTTGAACACGCCGATGCGCCCGCGTTCCGGCAGCGCGCGGACATGCCGCCAGAGAAAGTCGTGGTCGAGCTCGTTCTCGGATGGCGGCCGGAACGCGGTGACCTGGCAGCCCGCCGGGTTGACCCCGGACAGCACCGCGCGAATCGTGCCGTCCTTGCCGGCGGCGTCCATCGCCTGGAAGATCAGCAGCACCGCATGGCGATTGTCGGCGTAGAGCACGCGTTGCAGACGATCGAGCTGCTCGACGCAGTTCTCAAGGCGGCGCTTGCACGCGGCCTTGTCCGGTGCGCCCCGGGGGGGCTTGGTATGCGACTCGTGCAGGTCGAAGTCCTCCCCGGGCAACACCAGGTGGGGACTCTCCGGCGGGGAATATCCGTCCTGCGGCATGGCGCTCCTGCGTTTCGGCGTGAACGCAGTGTACGCCCTGCATGCAGCGGCGGCGCTCAGCCCTGGGGGCCGGGGACCACGTAATACAGCACCGCGAAGAAATGCAGCACGCTGCCACCGAGCACGAACATGTGCCAGATGGCGTGGTGGTAGCGCAGGCGCTCCCAGACGTAGAACGCGACTCCACCGCTGTAGGTGATCCCGCCGGCCACCATCAGTGCGAGTCCGCCCGGTTCCAGATTGCGCAGCAGCGGCTGCACCGCTGCGACCGCGCACCAGCCCATGCCCAGGTAGATCGCCAGCGAGACCTTCTCGAAGCGGCCGGTCGCGAAGATCTTGAAAGCGACGCCGGCCGCCGCCAGCGTCCAGGTGAATCCGAACAGGCTCCACCCCCACGCGCCGTTGAGCGTGATCAGGGTGAACGGCGTGTAGGTTCCGGCGATCAGGAAATAGATCAACGAGTGGTCGATCACCCGCAGCACCCGCTTGGCCCGGGGCAGCGGAATGCTGTGGTACAGGGTCGACGCCGTGTACATCAGCACCAGCGTCGCGCCGAACACGCTGACCGCGGTGATATGCCAGGCGTCGCCATAGACGGTCGCGCGCGCCACCAGGATGGTGAGACCGACGATCGACAGCACGATGCCGAGCCCGTGCGTGATCGCATGCGCGATCTCTTCGCCGAGCGAATAGACCTTGTCCGAAACGTGCACTCCCAGCACGTCGTGCGGGTGGTGCGGCCCCAGCCCCTGATGCTGCTCGGCATTCACGATTCGCGATTCCCGGAATGAAGATGAAACGGACTCACGCGGCCGGCTCGACCCTCAGTGTCGCGCCATCGGCCGCGATGACCCGCACGACGGTCCCGGCCGGGACGTCCGGTCCGGTGATGCGCCACTGCGAGTCGTCGACCCTGAGCTTGCCGACGCCGTTGACGATCGCATCGCGCAGCGTGAAAGAGCGGCCGACGTAGGAATGTCCGCGGCGATTGAGGGTGGGGCGGTCACTTTCCGCCGGCGGCCGGTAGCGGCGCCAGACCACGACCGTGACCACTGACAGAACCGCGAACACGACCCATTCGGCCTGCCACGCCATGGCCGGCAGCAGCCAGGCGAGGCCGCCGACGACCAGCGCCGAAACGCCCATCCACAGGAACACGGCCCCGGGCATGAACGCCTCGAGAATCAGCAGACCGAGCCCGGCGACCCACCAGTGCCAGAACGGCATGGTCTCGACATAGGCGACGACGTCGTTCATGTGCGCGCGCCACCACCGGCGCCGTCGCTGCCGACCTTGCGCGCCAGCTCGGCAATGCCACCGATGGCGCCGATGACGCTGCTGGCCTCCAGCGGCATCAGCACCAGTTTCTCGTTCGGACTGGTCGCGATCCGGGCCAGCGCCTCGACGTACTTGGTCGCGACGAAGTAGTTCACCGCCTGGATGTCACCCTGCTCGATCGCCTTGGAGACCATCGCGGTGGCCTCGGCTTCGGCCTGGGCCTGGCGTTCCCGCGCCTCGGCATCGCGGTACGCGGCCTCCTTGCGGCCCTCGGCTTCCAGGATCTGCTCCTGCTTCTGCGCCTCTGCGGCCAGAATCTGGGCCTGACGCTCACCCTCGGCCTTGAGGATCGCCGACTGCCGCGCGCCCTCGGCCTCCAGGATCGAGGCCCGCTTGAGACGCTCGGCCTTCATCTGCTGGGCCATCGCGTTGACCAGATCGGTCGGCGGCCGGATGTCCTTGATCTCGATGCGCGTGACCTTCACGCCCCAGGGCGTCGTCGCGTCGTCGACCACCGTCAGCAGCTGGGCATTGATGTGATCGCGCTGGGACAGCAGCTGGTCCAGATCCATCGAGCCCATGACGGTGCGCAGGTTGGTCATCGTCAGCTGCATGATCGCCAGTTCCAGATTCTGGACCTCGTAGGCGGCCTTCGGCGCGTCGAGGATCTGGAAGAACACCACGCCGTCGACGCCGACCATCGCGTTGTCCTTGGTGATGACCTCCTGCGACGGCACGTCGAGGACCTGCTCCATCAGCGACAGCTTGTGGCCGACGCCGTCGATGTAGGGAATCAGCCAGTGCAGTCCGGGCGCGAAGGTCGCCCGGTACTTGCCGAAACGCTCGATCGTGTACTCCATGCCCTGCGGCACGGTCACGACGCCCTTCCACAGCGTCACCAGCGCGAATACGACAAAAACCGCGACAACGGCACTCATGTCCCTCTCCCCGGGCCGCTCGGCCCAACCGTGACGGAGGCTAGTCTAGCCCGCAAACGTGGCACCGATGCGGCGATCCGGTCACGCCTGCCCGGCCGACGCCGCCTGCGCCATCTGCCGGATCCGCTCCAGCATCGCGTAAAACCCGTTGCGGCGGTTCATCGAGATGTGGCTCTGCAGCCCCAGGCGTTCGAACACGCCGTCGACATCCGCGTCGAGGATCTGCTGAGGCGTCCGCCCGGACAGCAGCTTGAACAGCAACGCGATCAGGCCCTTGACGATGTGGGCATCCGAATCGCCGCGGAATTCCAGCGTCAGCGGCGGCCCGGGCTGGCGCTGGCAGGTCATCCAGACCTGCGACATGCAGCCCCGCACCTTGTTGGCGTCGTTGTGATCCTCAGGCGGCAACGGCTCGAGCTTGCGACCCAGCTCGATCAGATAGCGGTAACGCTCTTCCCAGTCGCCCAGCAGTTCGAACGTCTCGATCAGTTCTTCGGTATCCATCCGCATAGGGTAAGCCGGTCCCGCCCTTCAATCATTCAAGCCTTTGTCACACAAGCGGTTTTTGACTAGCGGCTTTTGTCTACTGCAGAAACCGTGCGCAGCGCCGCTAAGCCCTTACTGAAAGGAATCCAGGCGCCCGGACACAAGAATGGACACCACCTTCACCGCGCTGCTGATCGAGGACGACGCCTTCGTGCGCAGCACGATCGCCCGGCAACTCGGCGAGCTCGGCGCAAGCCGGGTCGATACCGCCGCCGACGGCGCCATCGCGCAGGCCAGGCTGGCCTCTGGCGGCCCCTTCGACCTGATCGTCTCCGATCTGATGCTGCCGGGGCTCGACGGGGTCGAGCTGATGCGGGCGATGGGCCAACGCCACGCCGATACCGCGCTGGTCCTGATCAGCGCGGTCGACGAAAGCATCCTGCGATCGGTTGCGGTGCTGTCCCGCCAACGCGGCCTGCGGGTGCTCGGCGCGCTGCGCAAGCCGGTGCGCCTCGAAGCCCTCGGCGCACTGATCGCCGCCATCCGGCCGGGCACGGCTCCGGTGCGACCGCCACGGCGGGCGCCGGTGGACGCGGACCGGCTGCAGCAGGCGATCGCGCGCGGCGACATCGAACTCCAGGCCGCCCCCTGCGCCACCATCGACGACGGCCACATCCACAGCATTCAGATCCGGGCGCGCTGGTCGCCGGCCGGAGGCAGCCCACTCGATCACGAGGCGCTGATGGACGCCGCCGAAAGGCACCGGTTCACCGGCGCCCTGACCGATTACCTGATCGCCCGCAGCCTGCAGCAGATCGCACAGTGGTGGCTGGACGGCGTCCGCGCCCCCGCATTCCTGACGCTGCCGGTGCCGGCGCTGGCATGCCTGGATTTTCCGGATGCGCTGAACCGGCGCCTCCGCCAGTCCGGCGTGATCCCGGAACTGTTCGGCATCGGCGTGCCCGAGCACCACCTCAGCGACGATTGCGGCCTGCTCGATGTGTTGTCCCGTTTGCGCATGCGGGACATTCCCGTCTGCATCGACACCTTCAGCAGCGGCTGCAGCCCGTTCGTGCGCCTGCAGCGGATTCCCGCCAGCATCGTGCGCCTGGATCCGACCCTGCTGGAACTGCACGGCGTCAGCTCGCGCCTGTTGGAACATGCGCTGCGCACCGCCACCAGCCTGCAACTGCCCGCGATTGCCGACGGCACCGCCCACGATCATCACCTCGAACGCCTGCGGTCGCTGGGCTGCAAACTGGTCCAGGGCCCTTGGGTCACGCCGGCGGTTGCCGCCGGGGCGCTGCCGGCGTGGATGCAGTCGCGGCCGCAGCCCGGCGTCGCCGGCACGCGGACGCCTCCGGAGCGCACGCCCCCCAACGATCCGGCCGCGGCCCATGTCATCGCTCGCCACTGACCCGCGGACATCGGCGCCACCGGCGTTCGACGCGCTGGTCGTGGACGACGACGACTTCGTCCGAACCGTCGTCGCGCAGCAACTGCGCGGCCTGGGCGCCGGCGAGATCGCGCTGGCATCCGGCGGGCACCAGGCCCGCGAACTGCTGCGTGACCGGCCCCACTTCGAGCTGATCGTCTGCGATCTGATGATGCCCGACTCGGATGGCGTCGAACTGCTGCGGGATATCGCCAGCCAGAGCCCGGAGTCGGCGCTGATCTTCATGAGCAGCGCCGACCCGAAAGTCCTGCGCAGCGTCGAGCACATCGCCGTCAAGCGCATGTTGCACGTGCTCGGCAGCGTGCAGAAGCCGATCCGGTCGGCGAGCCTGAAGGAGCTGGTCCGGCGCATGGCGCGCGGCCGCCCGGACTGCCCCGATGAGCGCCCTTGCCCCGGCGTCACCGAAGCGATGCTGCGCGACGCGATCGTCGACAACAGGATCCGCATCGCCGTCCAGCCCCAGTTCAACCTGCTCACCGGCGAAATCGAATCGGCCGAGGCGCTGGCGCGCTGGACCCATGACGATGGCACCTCCATCGGACCGGGCCTGTTCCTGCCGCTGGCGGAACGCTGCGGGCTGATGGACGCGCTGACCGACACCGTCGTCGAACGGGCTCTGGAGGCCGTCGGCATGCTGCAGAAGGCGGGAATCCAGATGCGCATCGCCATCAATATCTCGCCGTCGACCCTGACCCGACCGATTCTTCCGGAGCATCTCGTCGAGGTCGCCCGGCGCCACGACGTCCCGGCCAGCCGGATCGTCGTCGAGGTCACCGAAACCGGCATCGCCGGGGATGCCCTGCCACCATTGGAGGTGCTGACCCGGTTCCGGCTGAGGGGGATGGAACTGGCGATCGACGATTTCGGCACCGGCTACTCGTCCCTGGCACGGCTGCGGCACATCCCGTTCACCGAGCTGAAGATCGATCGCAGCTTCGTCGCCGCCGCCCGCGCCGACCAGGAAGCCCGCCGGATCGTCGAGTCGAGCGTGCGGCTGGCACGCGACCTCGGGCTGAGGACCGTCGCCGAGGGCATCGAACGTTGCGAGGACGCCGCCCTGATGCGGGCGCTGGGCTGCGATCTGGGGCAGGGTTTCCATTTCGCCAGGCCGATGCCGCCGGCGCAGTTGCTCGGCTGGATCGGCTCGCGCTGACCGGCCGTCCGGGGCGCCCCATTGGCGCACCTGCCGCCGCACAGGCCCCGGTGTATGCTTCGCCAGACGGGCTGTGAATGCCCCACAGGCGAGACGGGAGGCCTATGCAGAGCGTGGAGTCAGCGCTGGTCGTCGATGACGATCTGTTCGTTCGCACGACCATCATGCAGCAGCTGCGTACAGTGGGACTCCATCGGGTCGAGGGCGCTGCCGATGGCGGCGAGGCGCGGCGGCGCCTGGCGTCCGGGGAACGCTTCGACGTCGTCATCACCGATCTGCTGATGCCGGGGGAGGATGGCCTGCAACTGCTGCGCGCCCTGTCGACCGAGCACGCCGCGCCATCGGTGATCCTGATCAGCGGGCTCGAATCCAAGTTGCTGCAGGCTGCCGAACAGATCGCCCAGCAACGGGGCATCCGGGTGCTCGGCAGTCTGGTCAAACCGATCTCGACCGTCACGCTGCGGACGCTGCTCGAGCGCGCCGGCGCCCCGCAGGAGCGGGACACCGAACCCGCCGGCGGCGGCGAAGCGCCGGACATCACGCCGGAAGAGCTGATGGCCGCGCTGCACGGCGACGAAATCCACATCGCGCTGCAGCCCCAGGTCAGAACGCTGGACAATCGCCCCTACGGCGCCGAAGCCCTGGCGCGCTGGACCCCGGCCGGGCGCAAGCCGATCCCGCCGGCTTTGTTCGTCGCGCTGGCCGAACGCAGCAATCTGATCACCGCCTTGACCGACACCATCGTGCGGCAGGCCTTCGCCACCGCGGCCGACTGGCAGCACCGCGGCCTCGGCCTGCACGTTTCGGTGAACCTGGCCCCGTTGACCCTCGGCAGTCTGGACATCCCCGATCGCCTGGTGGCGGCGGCGCAAGCCGCCGGCGCGTCTCCGGGCAGGATCGTGCTCGAGGTGACCGAGGGCGGCATCGTCGATCAGGGCACCAACGTGCTCGAAGTCCTGACGCGACTGCGGCTGGCCGGCTTCGGCATCTCGATCGACGACTTCGGCACCGGCTATTCCTCGCTGCAGCGGCTCAACTGGGTGCCGTTCACCGAACTGAAGATCGACCAGTCGTTCGTCAAGGCGGCGCCGGGCGACGCCAAGGCCCGCAGCATCGTCCAGTCGAGCATCGTGCTGGCGCGGGATCTGGGGCTGATCAGCGTTGCCGAGGGCGTGGAGACCGCCGAACAGCGCAGCCTGCTCGGGGAACTCGGCTGCAACGTCCTGCAGGGCTACTACGTCTCGCCGCCGCTGCCGCCTGAGGAAGCCTCGGCGTGGTTGTCGACGCGCATCGACAACGGATCCGACGCCGACAGATAGTCCCGCAACCGCTGGTAGGCCTCGCGCACCCTGGGCAGCTCGGCCGCTGCGCCGGCCGCATCGCTCTTGCGGGCGGCAACCTGCAGATCTTCCAGCGCGTGGGTCAACGGACGCGCGCCGAGCGTTCGCGACGAGCCGAGAAACCGGTGGATGCCGGCGCGCAGGGCTTCGAAGTTCTCCGCCGCCAGCGCGTCCTCCAGCGTCTGGACCAGTCCGTCGTTGGCCCGCATGAATTCGCGGAACAGACCCTGGATCACCAGCGGGTCGTCTCCGACCAGATCGTGGAGCACCTTGATCTCGACCGGCGGTTCGCTGCTGGGTTCGCCGGATTCGACCCAGCGCTGGAGGCGCCTGGACAGCTCGTCGAGCGCAACCGGCTTGGCGATGTAGTCGTCCATGCCCGCCTCGCGGCATTGCAGCGGAATCGACGTGAACACGTCCGCGGTCATCGCGATGATCGGCAGCCGTCCGCGACGCAGACCGCTGCGCTCCAGCGCGCGGACCTCGCGGGCGAGGTCGTAGCCGTCCATCCGCGGCATGTGCAGATCGGTGATCAGCGCCGAATAGTCGCGTACCTTCAACTTGTCGAGCGCCACCTTGCCGTCTTCGGCCACGTCCGCGTCGAGCCCCAGCAGGTTCAGCTGGCGTCGCACCACCATCTGGTTGGTCGGATGGTCCTCGGCCACCAGGATCGAGCCGCGCAGCCGCTTGCGGGGTTCCGCCGCGATCACCGGCCGCTTGACGGTGGCGCGCATGCCGGCGATCTCCGCGATGCGGCGCAGCAGTTGCCGCCGGCTCAGCGGACGCCGCAGGGACATCTCGGTCCGGCCCGCGGCATCGATGCGCTCCAGACGCAGGATATGTTCGGCGCTGAACTTGTCCTCGATGCCTCCCCCATGCGGCCCGCTCCAGTCGGACAGGCGCAACTGCACCGCTTCGGGCCGCCAGGTGACGCCGTCCCCGATGATCTCGACGCCTGCGGCGGCGGCGTAACCCCTCAGGGTGCGCAGCTCATCGGGATCCTCGATATGCAGTTGCAGCTGCACCGCGCCCGCCGGCAGCGGCGATGTGATGACGCTCCGCTCCTGGCCCGGCTCGATCTCGAGCGGCACCCGGAACCAGAACGTGCTGCCGTGTCCGGGCGCGCTGTCGAAGCCGATCTCGCCGCCCATCTGCTCGACCAGTCCGCGGCAGATCGACAGGCCGAGGCCACTGCCTCCGAAGCGGCGGGTGGTGGACGTCTCCACCTGACTGAACGGTTTGAACAAGCGGTCCCACAGCTCGCGGGGGATGCCGATTCCGGTATCGCTGACCGAGACCTGCAGGTCGACCCTGTTCCCCGTCTGTTCGGCACCGACCTCGACCAGCACCCGTCCGCGCTCGGTGAATTTCACCGCGTTGCTGCAGAGGTTGTAGAGCACCTGACGCAGGCGCGTCGGATCGCCGATGACGCGCGCCGGCACCCCGGTGGCGATCGACGAGATCAGACGCAGGGATTTCTGGCGCGTGCCGGCCGCGACGGTTTCCAGCACGCCGTCGATCATGTCCTCGACCGACAGCGGCACCCGTTCGAGATCGATCCGGCCGGCTTCGATCTTGGACAGGTCGAGAATGTCGTTGAGCACGCCGAGCAGCATCTGCGCCGAATCCCGGATCACGCGCACGGATTCGTGCTGCTCGACGTCGAGCTGGGTCTGGTCGAGCAGCTCCAGCATGCCCAGCACGCCGTTCATCGGCGTCCGGATTTCATGGCTCATGACCGCCAGGAAGCGGGTCTTGGCCTCGTTGGCCGCTTCGGCCGCGTCCAGCCGCTGCAGGCGATCCGCAAGCCAGCTCGCGGTTTCGCGCAAGACGTCGACTTCATCGGCGAAGCGGCCCGGCCGCGACTGCGCCAACTCGGCCTTGGCCTCGCCGAAACGCCGCTGCGCCAACAGCGGCAACGCCTGCGTGACCTGTGCCAGGCGACGCGTCGCGGTCCCGACCAGCAGGAACAGCGCGACGGCCGATGCGACCAGTCCGGCCAGCGTGACCAGGAAACCGTTGCGTACGTCCGAGGCAATGCCCGTGAGCTCGACGGATTCATCATAGAGGTAGACGACCGAGATCGACTCGCCCAGCGACTGCCGGACGTGATCGTGCCGGATACGATAGGTCCGGGTGTCCAGATGAATCCGGCGCGGGGCCTGTTCAGCGTGTCCGACCTCGGTCAGATCCCCCGCCTGCGCAATCACCGGAGACAGCGCGGGCGCGTTGGTCAGCAGCGCCACGGCGGATACGCTCTGTTCAACGCGCGGCGCATGGTCCTTGAGCAGGCCGACATCGACACCGGTATCGCGCCGGAACCCCAGCAGGGCATCGACGACCGACTCGCCGATCAGGACGACGGCGGGGCTCCCGGACTGATCGAAGGCCGGCGTCGCCACCAGATGCTCGCAACTGTCGGCACAGATCACCTCGCTGATCGGCCGACGCTGCTGTATCACCGCCGACACAAGCTCGTGCAGGCGCGGATCCGAATCGGAGGACCAGCCGATTTCCTTGCGCAACAGATCCCCGTTGAAGTTGAAGAACAGCAGGCGGGTGATCGAGGTCTGAAGCTCGGGCGACAGTCCTTCGGCCGCGGCACCGGCGTCGTCCGTCCGGATCGAAGTGGCCAGCTGGGCGCCAATCCTCGCGAGCTGGGCCGCCGCCTGATCGAGCTGATCGATGAGGCGTTCGTTCAATGCGGCAAAGCGCTGATCGATGGCGCGCTCGTGGCGATCGACCAGTGTCCGGTAGTGCAGATAGCCCAGAAAGAGATGGACGCCGCCGAGCAGCGCAAGCATCACCGCGAACGATTTCCAGCGCAGGCCGAGGACGCGCTGCGGCAGCTGGGGCTGATCGGACGCTGGCGCCGTGCCTGCCGGTGCGGAGTCCGTTTCGTTGCTCACTGGCCGGGGCTCACCGCAAAACGCGCGCTAGAAGTGATATCCCACCATCAGCAGGAACAGGTTTCCGTCCGCCTCGATCATGCGCCCGCCATTCTCGAGTCTCGGTACCGTCGCGCTGCCGCGGATGACGTGATACTCGCCCCAGACCCCCCAATGACGGTCCGGGAGCCATTTCACACCTGCAGTCAGGTCCCGCGCGTAGCGGCGATGACGGTCGCCGCCGGTCGCCGCGACGTAGTCGTCTCCGCTGCGATCGTTGCGATCCGGCCAGTACAGGTCGTAGCGCAGCATTCCGGTCCAGCGCTCATTGAAGCGGTAGTCGCCCTGGACATAGCCACCGTCGCTGCGCCCGAAGCTGCGCCCCGTCAGATTGGTCCGGGTGGTGGTGCTGGTCAGCACGTACTCCGAGGTGATGCTGTAACGTTCCGCGTTGTAGGCCAGAGACCCGATCCAGACCGTCGCATCGATCGTGCCGCTGACCGGATTGGTGGGTGCCGGGTCGGCCTCGATTCCCGTGGTGGTATAGGTCAGCGCGGCTCGCCAGGCACCGGCACCCCATTCGTCCATCAGCCGTATGATGAAAAACCCGTTGATGCGGACATCGTTCGGAACCGGCTCCGTCGAACCGAACAGAATCTTCTTCTGCCGCTGGCTGGCATCCGTATCGAGGCCACGGGTCGCAACCAGCGAAAAATAGTGGTCGCCGCTGTTGAAACCACCGTAGACCTGCCCCCCGTCCGACGAAAACAGCAGGGCCCTGATCCCCGTGGACTCGAAGTACACCGAGCCCGGCAGCAATACCCCGGGACGGGTGAACACGACATCGCGGGAATCGTTGTAGAGCCCGTAGTAGTTCTTGACGCGGCCGGCGCGGATGCCGGCGTTGTAATTCATGGTCGAGAACAGCCGGTAGTCGGCAAACCCGTAGTCCAGCCGCGGCTGCCCGTCGTCGATCTCGCCGAACTTGCGGACCAGCCCCTGGGCCGACACCGTCAACGGGCCGTAGGCGACCGAACCGTTCAGGCCGAGTTCGAAGAATTCAAAACTCCCGTCGAGGCTGGAACCCACGTAGTTGTTCCCGTCGGAGTGCGCATAGGCCTGAGCCGCGAAGCCGTGGATCTGATATTGCAGCGGCCGGGCGGCAGCGGTGTTTCCGGCCACAGCGGCGGTCAGCGTCATCAGCAGCAACATGAACCGTCGCCAGCGCGCGGCGGCATGTCGGATATCTGTGCGGTCGCTCATGGCTGTACTCCTTGCTGAAGCACGAGCAGCCCCCGCGCGAGAGCGCGGGACGGCTCACCGGTCTTGGACTGCGGCTCGGCCGCATCCGGGCGACTCGCTTCCGAGGCATATCCGATGGCACCGGCCGTGTTCTGGATCCTGCGCCGCATTTCCGCCTCGCTCGTCACCATCGTCGGCGCAAAGCCGGTGCCGGTGTACACCAGCTTGTCCCAGGCGTTGCGCAGCACATAGGGATAGGTCGAAAGCAGTTGCCGGCAGAACTGGGCATGAAGGGGGTGGTCATCGGGGAAGGTGAACACCCTGATCGGCCGACCGTCGGGCCAGCTTGAGACCCGCCCCGCGTAGATCGCCAGCAGCATGCGCCGGTCGACTTCGACGCCCTGACGATCCGGCGACAGCAGCACTTCGACGGCATCGGCCGCCCAGGCCTGCGGCACGACCCCCTGCAGGCTCATCCCGAGGACCCAGCATGCGGCCCACGCCCGCATGGCCTTGCGCCACCGCCCCGTCGCCCGAGGCCGCCGCGTTTGCCTTCCGAATAGATCGCTCAGGCCACCCATGTTTCGCGCTCGCTTCCCCTGGCGCGTCGCCGCATTCGTTATTGGTCGTGTACTGCGCTTGGACACACCAATCGCTCCGCAGACTATACGCCTCGACCCGCCGCGGTCCACAGCCCCGGGCTTCGGCGACACGCCACTCGGCTATACTTGCGCGCCGTTCATCCGATTGATGCCCATGCGCCCCTCTGGCCGTACTCCCGAGCAACTCCGTCCGGTCACCATCGAGCGCGGCTTCACCCGTCACGCCGAAGGGTCGGTGCTGGTGTCGTTCGGCGATACGCGCGTGCTGTGCACGGCCAGCGTCGACGAGCGCGGGCCGGCCTGGAAACGGGAAGGCGGCTGGGTCACCGCCGAGTACGGCATGCTGCCGCGCGCCACGCACACCCGCAGCCGTCGCGAAGCCGCGCAGGGCAAGCAGTCCGGCCGGACCCAGGAAATCCAGCGTCTGATCGGCCGCTCGCTGCGCGCCTGTGTCGATCTCGATGCACTGGGCAGCTACACGATCACGATCGACTGCGACGTCCTCCAGGCCGACGGCGGCACCCGCACCGCCGCGATCACCGGCGGCTATGTCGCGCTGGCCGACGCCATCGCGGCGCTGCGGCGCAGCGGCAAGGTCCGGCGCAATCCGCTGTTCGGACAGATCGCGGCCGTCTCGGTCGGAATCTTCCGCGGCCAGCCGGTCCTCGACCTCGACTATGCCGAGGATTCGGCCTGCGAATGCGACATGAACGTCGTGATGAACGACGCCGGCCAGTTCGTCGAAGTCCAGGGCACCGCCGAGGGCCACGCGTTCCGGCGCGAAGAGCTGGATCAGCTGCTCGATCTGGCCACCGGCGGCACCCGCGAACTGATCGCACTGCAACGCGCGACCCTCGATCAGGCCTGAGCGCCCCGCGACACCCGCCTCGTCGCGGCACCGCTTGCTGGTATCTTTGGCAGGCCCCGCGGATCCCGCGCCGCCCTCGTATCCACCCGATGCCCGACACCGCTCAGATGGCCGTCCTGGCCAGCCGCAATCCGAAAAAACTCCGGGAAATGCAGGCCCTGCTCGAGCCGCTCGGCATTGCCCTGCGCGCGGTCTCCGAATTCAGTGACGAGGAACCGGACGAAATCGCGCCGAGCTTCGTCGAGAACGCCCTGATCAAGGCGCGTCACGCCTGCCGCGTGTCGGGGCTCCCGGCGATCGCGGACGACTCCGGGCTGGAGGTCGCGGCACTCCACGGCGCGCCCGGCGTGCGCTCGGCGCGCTATGCCGGCACCGGTGCCGACGATGCCGCCAACAACCGCAAGCTGCTGGCCGCGCTGCAGGGCGTGCCGACCGAGCGGCGCGGCGCGCGCTTCGTCTGCACGATGGTGTACCTGCGCCACCCGGACGACCCGGTGCCGCTGATCGCGCAGGGCCTGTGGTCCGGCCACATCGTCGAGACCCCCAGCGGGACCAACGGTTTCGGCTACGACCCCCTGTTCCGGGTCGACGAACAGGGCTGCACCTCGGCCGAACTCGCACCGGAGCTGAAAAACCGCATCAGCCACCGCGGGCGCGCCGCGGCGGAACTGCTCCGGCTGCTGCGTGGCTGAGATTCCGCTCGCGCTGTATCTGCATTTTCCGTGGTGCGTGCGCAAGTGCCCGTACTGCGACTTCAACTCGCACCCCCTGCGCGGAGACATCCCCGAGGATGCCTACGTCGACGCGCTGCTGGCCGACCTCGACTACGAACTGTCGGACCGCCCCGAACATCGCCCCCTGGTCAGCATCTTCATGGGGGGCGGCACCCCCAGCCTGTTCTCGGCGCGGGCGATCGGCCGCGTGCTCGAAGGTGTCGAGCGCCGGCTGCGATGGGTCGAAGACATCGAGATCACCCTCGAAGCCAACCCCGGAACCGCCGAGGCCGGCCACTTTCCCGGCTACCGTAGTGCCGGCGTCAATCGTCTGTCGATGGGCTTCCAGAGTCTCAACGACGTCCACCTGAAACGACTCGGGCGGATTCACGATCGCGACGAGGCCATTCGTGCGTTCGAGCGCGCGCGCCGCGCCGGCTTCGACAACATCAATATCGACCTGATGTTCGGCCTGCCCGAGCAGACTCCGGCCGAGGCCGCCGCCGATCTGGACCAGGCGATCTCGCTGGCACCGGAACATCTGTCGTACTACCAACTGACGCTGGAACCGAATACCGAGTTCGGGCTGCATCCGCCGCCGCTGCCCGCAGACGAACCGCTGTGGGCGATGCACGAGCAGGGCCACGCACAGCTCGCCGACGCCGGTTTCGCGCAATACGAGGTGTCCGCCTTTGCCCGCGCGGGCCGGCGCTCGCGCCACAACGGCAACTACTGGACCTTCGGCGACTACCTCGGCGTCGGCGCCGGCGCGCACGGCAAACGCTCGTGGCGGGAGTCCGGCGGACTGGCGATCGAGCGCCGGGCCCGCCACAAGCATCCGCGCACCTACCTGTCCCGTGCCGGCGGCGCCGAGGCGCTCCAGGAATGCCACCCGGTCGCCGTCGCGGACCGCCGCTTCGAGTTCCTGATGAACGCCCTGCGTCTGACCGGGGGCTTCGATCTCGCCGAGTACCGGGCACGCACCGGCCTGGACTGGGACGACGACAGCGCCGCGGTCCGCGAGGCCCGCCACCGCCAGTGGCTGCACACGGACGGCGCCCGGGTCCGCCCGACGCCGCTCGGACTCAACTACCTGAACCCCCTGCTCGGTCTGTTCCTGGATCAGGACGATGCTTGAGGAAGCGGAAGTCACCTGCCCAAGCTGCTGGGAAACCATCGTGCTGGAACTCGACCTGTCGGCCGGATCCGCCGTGTATGCCGAGGACTGTCCCGTCTGCTGCCGGCCGATGACGGTGACCCTGACGGTCGACGGCGACGACTACTCGGTCGACGTCGCCGCCGAAAACGAGTGACGCCCCACCGGGCCTTGCATCACGTCGCCAGCTTCATTAAACTTCGCGCCCTTTCGCGTTTAGCGCTCCCAAGCGTTGTCGGGGTTTTTCATGAAAGAAGGCATTCATCCGAACTATCAGGACGTGACCGTTCAGTGCAGCTGCGGCCATTCCTTCAAGACGCGCTCGACGGTCGGCAAGGACGTCCTGCAGGTCGAAGTGTGCTCCGCCTGCCACCCGTTCTACACGGGCAAGCAGAAGGTCGTGGACACCGGCGGCCGCGTCGACCGCTTCAAGAAGCGCTACGGCAAGGCTGCGTAAGCCCACCTGCGTTGACGATTCAGAAAGAAGCCGCGCCTTGCAGCGCGGCTTTTTTTGTTGGCGCGTTGAACTGACAGTCCGGCATGGCGGCAGCGCCCTTGCCGTTTGCGGGACCGGCGGGCAAGATGCGCGCCTTTTTACGCGATTCCGCGCACCCAGGCAGAAGGCACTGCGCAGCTTATGAACGACGTTCTGAAACAGTCCGCACTGGACTATCACGCGCTTCCGCAACCCGGAAAGCTCGGCATCTCGATTACCAAGCCGGTCGGATCCCCCGGCGATCTGGCCCTGGCCTACACCCCCGGCGTGGCCGAGCCGGTGCGGGCGATCCAGCAGGCGCCCGAGGATGCATTCCGCTACACCGCCAAGGGCAATCTCGTCGCGGTCATCTCCAACGGCACCGCCGTTCTCGGACTCGGCGACTGCGGGGCACTGGCGTCCAAGCCGGTGATGGAAGGCAAGGCCGTCCTGTTCAAGGCCTTCGCCGACATCGACGTCTTCGACATCGAGGTCGACGAGAAGGACCCGACGGCCTTCGTCGACACGGTCGCCCGCATCGCGCCGACCTTCGGCGGCATCAACCTCGAGGATATCGCCGCGCCGGCCTGCTTCGAGATCGAGGCGCGACTCGCCGAGCGCTGCGACATTCCGGTCTTTCACGACGACCAGCACGGCACCGCGATCGTGCTGTGCGCGGCGCTGACCAATGCCCTGCAGCTGCAGGGCAAGCGTATCGAGGATGTCCGCATCGTCTGCCTCGGCGCCGGCGCGGCCGGGATCGCGTCGATGCGTCTCGCGGTTGCCCTCGGCGCCCGCAAGGACAATATGTGGCTGGTGGACCGCAAGGGCGTGATCCACACCGATCGCGAGGATTTCGCGACACTTAACGCCGAGAAGCGCGAATTTGCCGCTGAACCCAGCGAACGGCGCAGTCTTGCCGGCGCGCTCGCCGGCGCCGACGTGTTCATCGGCGTGTCCGGCCCGGACCTGATGAAGTCCGAGTGGCTGATGCTGATGAACGAAAACCCGATCGTGTTCGCGCTGTCGAACCCGGTTCCGGAGATCCTGCCCGAGGTCGCGCTGAAGGTTCGCAACGACCTGATCATGGCCACCGGCCGCAGCGATTATCCCAATCAAGTCAACAACGTACTGTGCTTTCCGTTCCTGTTCCGCGGCGCGCTCGACGTGCGGGCCAGCTGCATCAACGACGCGATGAAAGTCGCCGCGGTCCACGCCCTCGCGGAACTGGCGCGCACCCCGGTCCCGGCGGCGATGCTGGAAGCCTACGGCAAAAAATCGCTATCCTTCTGTCCGGAATACATCATTCCCAAACCGTTCGATCCGCGGCTGCGTGACTGTGTCGCGCCCGCGGTGGCGCGTGCGGCAGTCAGCAGCGGCGTCGCCCGCAAGCCCTATCCGTCGCATTATCCGAGTTGAGAACAAGAGGTTACCTATGAGCACGCCCAGCTTCAGCCTGGTCAACAACGACACCGGCGAAAAGATCGATCTGCCCGCCGTCACCGGGACCCTCGGGACCGCCGGCCTCGACGTCGGCAAGGTCTACGGTCAACTGGACGTGTTCACCTACGATCCCGGTTTCTCGTCGACCTGCTCGACCAAGTCTGCGATCACCTATATCGACGGCGATGCCGGCGTGCTGCTGTACCGCGGCTATCCGGTTGCCCAGCTGGCCGAGCATTGCTCGTTCATCGAGGTCGCGTACCTGATCCTCAACGGCGAACTGCCGAACGCGCAGCAGCTCGAGGAGTTCGATCAGAACATCCGCTCGCACACGATGATCAACGAGTCGCTGCGCGGGCTGTTCAACGGCTTCCGCTATGACGCGCATCCGATGGCGATGCTCACCGGCGTGGTCGGTTCGCTGTCGGCGTTCTATCACGACACCACCAACAACAAGGATCCGGAGCACCGCAAGATCTTCGCGCACCGCATGATCGCGAAGATCCCGACGATCGCCGCCGCCGCCTACAAGCGTTACGTCGGCCAGCCGTCGATGTACCCGCAGAACAGCCTGGACTACTGCTCGAACCTGCTGCACATGATGTTCGCGGTGCCGGCCGAGCCCTACGAGGTCGATCCGATCGCGGCCAAGGCGCTTGATGTGCTGTTCATCCTGCACGCCGACCACGAACAGAACGCCTCGACGTCGACCGTCCGCATGGCCGGCTCCACCGGCACCAACCCGTACGCCGCGATTGCTTCGGGCATCGCCGCGCTGTGGGGCCCTGCCCACGGCGGCGCCAACGAGGCAGTGCTGAAGATGCTCAACGAGATCGGCGATGCCAAGAATGCCGGCCCGTTCCTGCAGAAGGTCAAGGACAAGGTCGAGGGCGTGCGCCTGATGGGCTTTGGCCACCGCGTCTACAAGAACTTCGACCCGCGCGCGACGATCATCCGTGAGCAGTGCCACAAGGTGCTCAAGCATCTGGGCAAGGAGAACGATCCGCAGCTCGAGCTGGCGATGAAGCTCGAAGAGATCGCGCTGAACGACGACTACTTCAAGGAGCGCAAGCTCTACCCGAACGTCGACTTCTACTCCGGCATCATCTACAAGGCGCTGGGCATCCCGGTGAACATGTTCACGCCGATGTTCGCGATCGCACGTACCGTCGGCTGGGCCGCGCACTGGATCGAGATGATTTCCGATCCGACGATGCGCATCGCACGTCCGCGCCAGGTCTACACCGGCGCCGCCGAGCGGGACGTCGCACCGATCGCGCAGCGCTGATCCGTCGCCACTGACGTCCGCAAAAAAGGCCCTCGCCAGCGAGGGCCTTTTTTATTGTGCCGTGCGCAATCGGCGCGGCGCTATGCGCCGCCGTCGTCCAGCGTGTCGATCGGCGCCCGCTGCAGGCGCTCGGCCTCGTCGCGATCGAGGCGGCGGTAGGGACGCCCGTCCAGCGGGTTGACCGGCGGGCGCGCCAGCTCGTCGACCGGAAAGATGGCGACGTCGATCGCCAGACCCGGGCGCTCCAATCGCACCAGCGGGATCCGCAGTTCGCGCCCGTCGGGGTAACGGAAGCTGCGCTCGTCCTGTTCGAACTCGACGCCGGCGTTGAGCAGATGCATGTCGACCGCCTCGGCGGGATCGGCGAACACGTGCAGCTGCAGATGGTGCGCCGGCGTCACCGCGCCGCTGACAGCGCCCCCGACCAGCCGCGGCTCGAACGGCTGCAGCAGCGTCATCGCGGTCAGCGCACCGGCCCGCATCCGCGCCAGATGCTCGCGGTACTCGGCGCCGCCGAACAGGCGCTGGTACTCGATCACGGCCGCCTGCACCGCCGCGTTGTCCGGCAGCGCGGCGCGCGTCGGATAACCGAGGCGCTCGGCCGCCTTGTGTTTGGCCGCCCGATAATCGATCAGCTGCTCGACGCAGATGATCCGCGCCGCTTCCTCGGCAATCGCATGCTTGGGGCCACGGTCCATGGTCGTGCTCGAGAATTCCCTGTGCCCGTCAGAACAGATCCTGCAGATCAGCACCCGATTCGCGTTGCTGTTCCTGCTCCGGCTCCGGCTCCGGGACGTGATCGGCCTGCACCGTCTCGAAGATCGCGTCCGGATCCCCCACCGCGGCGAGGCGCCCGGTCTCGGGATTGATGCGGACGTTGACGAGCCCCGGCGGGCGCGGCGCGATCTCCTCCGGCACGCCATCCAGCGCCACCTTCATGAAATCCATCCACGCCGGCAGCGCCGCCCGACCGCCGACTTCGCCCCTTCCGAGCGGCGTCGGCTGATCAAAGCCGACCCAGGCCACCGCGACCTGATGGCGCTGGAAGCCATTGAACCAGGCATCGGTCTCGTCGTTGGTGGTGCCGGTCTTGCCGGCCAGATCGCTGCGGCCGAGCTGGCGCACCCGCGCCGCGGTCCCGCGGCTGGCGACGTCGCGGAGAATGTCGGTGATCAGCCAGATGATGTCCGGATCGATCGCGCGCGGCGCCGGCGTCCACTGCGGCGCGTCCGCGTCCGGCCCGGCAGCTGCGGCGACATCCGGCGCCGCGACGGCGGTGCCGGTCTCGACCGCGACGTTCGGATCGGCGGCATCGCCTGCCGCCGCCTCGCAAGCCTCGCAGGCCCGGCGCGGCACGGCCCTGAACACGACCTCGCCGCGATTGTCGCGGATCTCGCTGATGAAGTAGGGGTCGATCACGAAACCACCGTTGGCGATCGTCGCGTAGGCCCGCGCCATTTCCAGCGGCGTGAAGACCGCACTGCCGAGCGCCATCGTCAGATCATGCGGCAACCGGTCCGCCGGCAGCCCGAATCGCGGGATGAAGTCACGGGCGTAGTCGATGCCGATCGCCTGCAGCAGACGGATCGACACCAGATTGCGGGACTGCACCAGCGCCTCGCGCAGGCGCATCGGGCCCTTGATGTCCCCCCCGTAGTTCTCCGGACGCCAGGTCGATTCCAGCGCCGGATCGTCGAACACGACCGGCGCGTCGAGAATCACCGACGCCGGCGTGAACCCCTTGGCCATCGCCGCGGAATACAGGAAAGGCTTGAAGCCGGATCCGGCCTGGCGGCGCGCCTGGGTCGCGCGGTTGAACTTGCCCTCGTAGAAATCGAGACCGCCCACCAGCGCCTCGATCGCGCCATCATCCGGACTCAGGGCGACGAACGCGCCCTGGGCCTCGGGCACCTGCACCAGACGCAGGGCGTCGCCGTCGCGCTGCACCCGCACGACATCGCCGGCCTGCAGCGCCTTGTCACCCTTGAGCCTGGCCCATTCGAACCCTTCCGGGGCGATCTGCGCCGGCCCCTGTTCGGTCAGCAGTTCGATCCGCTCCGCCGATGCCGCGGTGACGATGCCGGCCTCCAGGCCTGCGACCGGCCGGTGCCGACCGAAAACCGCCTGCAGACTCGCCGCATCTTCAACCGACCACTGGCCGGCAGGCACCTGCTCTTCGGGTCCGCGCCAGCCGTGCCGCTGGTCGTATTCCAGCAAAGCCTGGCGCACGGCCGCGGTCGCCGCGTTCTGCTTGCCGGCATCGAGCGTCGTGGTGACGGTGAATCCGCGGGTGTAGGCGTCCTCGCCGTATTCCGCGTACAGCTCGGCACGCACCATTTCGGCCACGTACTGGGCGTCGACGTCGACGTGCACCTGATACGGCCGCAATACCAGCGGCTCGGCCAGGGCCTGCTCGTACTGGAGGTCCGAAATGTCGCCAAGCTCGTGCATGCGCCGCAACACATAGTTGCGCCGCTCGACCGCCCGCTGCGGATTGGCGACCGGATTGTCGCGGGACGGCGCCTTCGGCAATCCGGCGATCACGGCCATCTCGCCCAGCGTCAGCTCGCCCGCCGGCTTGCCGAAGTACACCAGGGCCGCCGCGCCGACGCCGTAGGCACGCTCGCCCAGGAAGATCTTGTTGAGGTAGATCTCGAGGATCTGTTCCTTGCTCAGACGGTCTTCCATCTGCAGCGCCAGCAGGATTTCGCGGAACTTGCGGGTGAAGGTGCGCTCGTTCGACAGGAACACGTTGCGTGCAAGCTGCATCGTGATCGTGCTGCCGCCCTGCGACTTCTCACCGGTCAGGGCCAGCTTGACCGCCGCGCGCACCAATCCCTGCCAGTCGACGCCCGGATGTTCGAAGAAACGGTCGTCCTCGGCGGCCAGGAATGCCTGCACCAGAAGCGGCGGAAGCTCCGAATAACGCAGTGTTGCACGCCGTTCGGCGCCGAATTCGCCGATCAGCTGCCCGTCACGGGTATAGATGCGCAGAGGTTCGGAGAGGGTGAGTTCCTGGATGGCATCGACGGACGGAAGGTCGCGACTGAGATTCTTGATCGCCACGAACGCGCCTAACAGCGTGATCGTGCCCAGCAGCAACAGCAGCGACGCCAGCCATGCCAGCACGCGCCACCCTCGGGTGTTCGACATCATTGAAGGACCGGAATTGGAAGAAGCGATGAATGAATGTTTGCAGTTTGATCAGAGAGTTGCCGCCGGAACTTCCAGTTGCGCGGTAGCAATATTGGGTTATAGTAAGGCTTGATGCGGGAAGAGTCTTTCGGTCCCGTTGGGGATTGTCAACGAAGCGGCGTGGGGCAGAATGGGTATCTTGCAATCGCTGTTCCGTAAAGGGGGTCAGCCGCTGGTCGGCCTGGATATCAGTTCCAGTTCCGTCAAGTTGCTGGAGGTTTCACGCAAGGGCGACCGTTTTCACGTCGAAGCCTATGCGGTCGAACCGCTGCCCGCCAATGCGGTCACCGACAAACAAATCAGCGACCCCAATGCGGTGGCCGAAGCGATCGGCCGTGCGATCAATCGCGCGGGCACCCGGACCCGGCACGCCGCCATCGCCGTGGCCGGCGCCTCGGTCATTACCAAGGTCATCGAGATGCCCAGCGGCATGTCCGACGACGACATGGAGGAACAGATCCGCGCCGAGGCCGATCAGTTCATCCCGTACCCGATCGACGAGGTCGCGCTGGACTTCGAGATCCTCGGCCCGAGCAGCAAGAACCCCGAAGTGCTGGACGTGATGCTCGCCGCCTGCCGCCGCGAGCAGGTCGAGCAACGCTGCGATGCCGTCGAGGCGGCGGGCCTGAAGGTGACGATCGTCGACATCGAAGCCCAGGCCCTCGAGAACGCCTGTCAGTTCATCGAGCACCAGATGCCGGATGGCGGCCGCCAGAAGACCATCGCCGTGGTCGACATGGGCGCCACGACGACATCCGTACTGGTGATGCACGACCTGCGTACCGTCTATACCCGCGACCAGGCCTTCGGCGGCCGGCAGCTGACCGAGGACGTCATGCGGACCTACAGCATGTCGTTCGAGGAAGCAGCCAAGGCCAAGCGCGCGGGCACGCTGCCCGAGACCTACGAAACCGAGGTGCTGGCGCACTTCGTCGCCGACATGGCGCAGCAGATCGACCGGTCGCTGCAGTTCTTCTTCTCGGCGGTGACCCAGTACAGCTCGATCGACCAGATCATCCTCGCCGGCGGTTGCGCCCACATCCCCGGCGTCGACACCCAGATTCAGGAGCGCCTGCAGATCCCGACGGTCATCGCCAAGCCCTTCAGCAAGATGAGCGTCTCGTCCAAGGCCAAGCCCGCCAATCTCGCCAAGGACGAAGCCTCGCTGCTGATCGCCTGCGGCCTGGCGTTCCGGGCGTTCGACGAGGAGAAGCCATGAGCACGGCAACCGGCGTCCGCACCCGGCCGGAGGCGGGCCGATGACCTCCCATATCAACCTCCTCGACTGGCGCCAGGCCCGCCGCGAACGCCGCAAGAAGGACTTCGCCGTCACGATGGGGCTGGCTTTTGCGCTCGGCGTCGTCACCGTGGCGGCGGCCTACTTCTATACGCAAGGTCAGCTCGAGTATCAGCAGGCGCGCAACAGTTACCTGCGCACGCAGATCACGGAGATGAACCAGAAGATCAAGGAGATCGAGGACCTCGAACGGGTCAAGGCCAATCTCCTTGCGCGCATGCGCGTGATCGAGGAACTGCAGGCTTCCCGCTCCGCCTCGGTGCACTTCTTCGACGAAATCGTCAACACGCTGCCGGAAGGCGTCAGCCTGACCCACATCCAGCAGCAGGGCGCGCAGGTCACGATCGAAGGCATCGCCGAATCCAACGGCCGCATCTCGACCTACATGAAGAATCTCGATGCTTCGGTCTGGTTCGCCGACCCCAAGCTGATCGTGATCAAGACCGACGAGAGGAAGGACCAGCGCCGCCAGGCCAGCTTCCAGCTCCGCGTCAAACGCCTCACCACCCCCTCGACGGAAGGAATCGATCCGCTTGAGGGCGCTGACGAGGAGGCGAACCCGACATGAAGCCGCAAGAGATCCTGCAGGAACTGCAGACGCTCGATGTCCAGAACCCGGGCGCCTGGCCGCAATGGGTCCGCTTCAGCGCCGCCGTCCTGCTGACCGCCGCGGTGATCAGCGCCGGCATCTGGTTCGGGGTCAAACCGATTCACGAGGATATCGGCCGCGAAAAGGCGCAGGAACAGAGCCTGCGCGAGGAATTCGAGCGCAAGCAGAAGAAGGTCGCCGCGCTGGACGCTTACCGCGCACAGCTCGCCGAAATGGAAAAGTCCTTCGGCGCCATGCTGCGTCAGCTGCCGAGCAAGGCCGAAGTCGCCAATCTGCTCAATGACATCTCGCAGACCCGGGTCGCCTCGGGCCTCGAGGAAGAGCTGTTCCAGCCGCAGGGGGAAGCGCCGAAGGAGTTCTACGCGGCGATCCCGAACAAGATCATCGTGCTCGGCGACTACCACGAGATGGGCGCCTTCGTCAGTGGCGTCGCCGCGCTGCCACGCATCGTGACGATCGAGGACATCGACATCAAGCCGGTCGGCGGCAAGAGCGCGTCGAATTCGACCAAGCTGCGCATGTCCGCGACGGCACAGACCTACCGCTACCTCGACGACGATGAGATCGAGGCCGCGAAACCGAAGAAGAAGAAAGGGGGCCGCAAATGATCAAGGCCGCCCTGATCGCCGCCGGCGCGCTGCTGCTGGCCGGCTGCAGCACCGACATGTCGGATCTGGAACGCTACGTCGCCGAGGTCAAGGCCCGCAAGACGACCAAGATCGAGCCGATTCCGCAGCCGACGCAGTACGAGAACTTCATCTATGATCCGGCCGGACGACGCGATCCCTTCGTCGAAATCCTGGCCGACAAGCGCCCGGAAAGCGCCGGCACCGGCCCCGCGCCGGACCTCGACCGCAAGCGCGAGGCGCTGGAGGCATTCCCGCTGGACGCGCTGCGCATGGTCGGAACCATTCGCGCTCCGGACGGGACCTTCGCGCTGATCAAGGCTCCGGACGGAGTCATCCATCGTGTCACTGTCAGAAACCACATGGGCCAAAACTACGGCAGGATCGTTGCGATCAGCGAGGCCGAAGTCAGCCTGATCGAGCTGGTTCCGGATGGGTTCGGCGGCTGGAATGAACGCCCCGCCAGTCTCACCCTCGCGCAGTAACGGAACCCAGGGAGTGTTGAATATGTTCAAGCCTGCCGCCGCCAAACGCTTCCGACTCGTCGGGGTCCTGTTGCTCGGCTTCTTCGGATCGGCCTGGGGCACCCAGGCTTCGGCCCGCAGCCTCGACGCCGTCGATTTCGTCGCCCTTGGCGGCGACCGTGTCCGCGTGACCCTGACCCTCAGCGATCCGCCGCCGACGCCCTCGGTCTTCAGCGTCGATCGCCCGGCACGTCTGTCCATCGACCTGCCCGGAACCGACCTTGCCGTCACCGAACGCTACCGCAAGATCGACGTCGGCAATGTCCGCGCGGTCGCCACCGCCGAGGCCAAGGGCCGCACCCGGGTCGTCGTCGAACTGGTGCAGCCGGAGCCGTACAAACTCGACGTATCCGGCAACACCGTCATCATCGACCTCGGCGTCGACGGCGGCGCGCCGGCCGCCGCCCCCGTCGCGCAACAGCCCGCCGCCCGCCCGGCCATGGCCGGCGGCAGCAGCGTCACCGGTGTCGATTTCCGCCGTGGCGAGAAAGGCGAAGGACGGGTCCAGATCCGCCTGTCCAACCCCAAGACCAACGCCGACGTCACCACCGAAAGCGGCAAGATCGTCGCGCGCTTCAGGGACACCGCGCTGGCCGCCAGCCTCAGCAAGCGTCTCGACGTACTCGACTTCGCGACCCCGGTGAAGTTCGTCGACATCCGCAGCGCCGGCAGCGACAGCATCATCGTCATCACGCCGGTCTCGGGGCAGGACTTCGAGCAGGCGGCGTACCAGACCGGCGACCTGTTCACCGTCGAGCTGCTGCCCCTGTCCGAATCGCAGCTCGAGGAGAAGCGCAAGCAGGGGCCGCAGTTCACCGGCGAACGCATCAGCCTGTCGTTCCAGAACGTCGAGGTGCGGTCGCTGCTGCAGATCATCGCCGACGTGGCCGGCACCAACATGGTGATCAGCGACGCGGTCAAGGGCGAGATGGCGATGCGCCTCGAGAACGTGCCCTGGGACCAGGCGCTGGACATCATCCTGCGCACCAAGGGCCTCGGCATGCGTCAGCAGGGCAACGTGATGCTGGTCGCGCCGGTCGAGGAAATCGCGCAGCGCGAAAAGGTCGAGCTGGAGGCTCAGAAGCAGAAGACCGAGCTGTCGCCGCTGCGCTCCGAGATCATCCAGGTCAACTACGCCAAGGCCACGGACATCCGTTCGCTGCTGTCGAGCGGCGAGACCTCGCTGCTCAGCGACCGCGGCCGCGTCACCGTCGACGAGCGCACCAATACGCTGCTGGTTCTGGAAACCCGCGAAAAGCTGCAGGAGATCCGCGAGCTGGTCACGCGCCTCGACATCCCGGTCCGCCAGGTCCTGATCGAGTCGCGCATCGTCATCGCCAACGACGATTTCGCCCGCGAACTCGGCACCCGCTTCGGCGTCAGCACGATCAGCAACCGCGGCAGCACGACGATCGGCCAGTCCGGCAGCACGCTCGGATCCCGTGACGTCGTCGCCGGCAACCTGCCGACGCTGGACGACTCCTACATCGTCAATCTGCCCACCGCGAGCAATCCGGCCGGCCGCGTCGCCTGGACCATCCTCGGTTCCGACTTCCTGGTCGATCTCGAACTCAGCGCGCTGCAGACCGAAGGCCGCGGCGAGGTGATCTCGACCCCGCGCGTGGTGACCGCCAACGGCAAGCAGGCGCTGATCGAACAGGGCCGCGAGATCCCGTATCAGTCGTCGAGCGGCAACACCGGCACCCAGACCCAGTTCAAGAAGGCGGTGCTGTCGCTGACCGTCACCCCGCAGATCACGCCGGACGACCGCGTCGTCATGGACCTCTCGGTCACCAACGACTCGCAGGGCCAGAACGTCAATACCGGCGTCGGCTCCGCGCCCGCGATCGACACCCGCCGCCTCGATACGCAGGTGCTGATCCGCAGCGGCGAAACCGTCGTCCTCGGCGGTGTGTTCCAGGAAGAGAACCAGCAGTCGGCGTCCAAGGTGCCGCTGCTCGGCGACATTCCGCTGCTCGGCGCACTGTTCCGCAACCACTCGCGCTCGACCAACAAGCGCGAACTGCTGATCTTCGTCACCCCGAAGGTGCTGCAGGAAGACCTGTCGACCAAGTAGCGGTCGCCACAGCATTCGAGACAGGGGGCTTCGGCCCCCTTTTTCGTGCGGCCGGCACCACCATGCGGACCGCTCCTGCGCGCGTTCCGGCCACGCGTCCGGCCCGGTCGCGGCGGTGACTTATACTGCGCGTCCGGTCCCCGCTCCTGCTTCGACGCCTCACGTACGCCCATGGTCGCGCCCACCAACATCTTCCTGATCGGCCCGATGGGCGCCGGCAAGACCACGATCGGGCGCAAGCTCGCGTCGCATCTGGGCCTCGAGTTCGTCGATTCCGACCACGAAATCGAGAGCCGGACCGGGGTCGACATCCCCTTCATCTTCGAGAAGGAGGGCGAGGCGGGCTTCCGCCGCCGTGAGAAAGCGATCATCGACGAACTGAGCCAGCGCAGCCGGATCGTGCTCGCGACCGGCGGCGGCGCCGTCCTCGATGCGGACAACCGCCAGGCGCTGGCGTCGCGAGGCTTCGTGGTCTACCTGTTCGCGACCCCGCAACAACAGCTGGCCCGGACCCGACGCAGCGACAACCGCCCGCTGCTGCGCGGCGAGACCGACCCCAGGACCGTGCTCGAACGCCTGTTCGCGCAGCGCGATCCGCTCTACCGCGAAATCGCCGATCTGGTGGTGCTCACCGACCAGCGCAACACCAAATCCGTCGTCAACGAAATCCAGACCGCCCTGCGCAATGCGCCGCACGCGGCCTGAGCCGCCCCGACACCCGAGATGCCGAACGCCTCCGATCCGATGCAAACACTGACCGTCACCCTGGGCCCCCGCAGTTATCCGATCCACATCGGCGGCGGCCTGCTGTCGAACGAGACGCTGTGGGCGGCCGCGCGCGAGCGGCCGCTGCGCCTGATCACCGACGCGCACGTCGCGGCGCACTATCTGCAGCCGGTCGCCACGGCACTGCAACTGCCGAACACGTCGATCCGCATCCTGCCGCCGGGCGAACCCACCAAGAGCCTCGCCAACGTCGAGGCGATCATGGACTGGCTGCTCGAGACCCGCCTGCCGCGCGACGGCTGGCTGGTCGCGCTGGGCGGCGGCGTGATCGGCGATCTGGTCGGCTTCTGTGCCTCGATCTACCAGCGCGGCGTCGACTTCGTGCAGGTGCCGACGACCCTGCTCGCGCAGGTCGACTCCTCGGTCGGCGGCAAGACCGGCGTCAATCACGCGCGCGGCAAGAACATGATCGGCGCCTTCCACCAGCCGCGTCTGGTCCTCGCCGATACCGACACCCTCAAGACCCTGCCGCGGCGCGAGCTGCTCGCCGGCATCGCCGAGGTCATCAAGTACGGCATGCTCGGCGACGCCGCGTTCCTCGACTGGATCGAACAGCACCTCGACGGCCTGCTGGAGCTGCGCGACGCCGACATCGCCTACGCCGTGCGGCGCAGCTGCGAGATGAAGGCCGACATCGTCGCGCGCGACGAGCGCGAATCCAGCGTCCGCGCCCTGCTCAACCTCGGCCACACCTTCGCCCACGCGATCGAGACCTACACCGGCTACACCCAGTGGCTGCACGGCGAAGCCGTCGGCACCGGCCTGTGCATGGCGGCCGACCTCTCCGCCCGGCTCGGCTGGATCGGGCGCGACGAGGCGGACCGCTGCATCGCCCTGGTCGGCCGCAGCGGCCTGCCGACACGACCGCCGCAGGGCATGACCGGTGACGACTTCGGCCGCCTGATGGCACTGGACAAGAAAGTGGCCTCCGGCCAGCTGCGTCTGGTGCTGATGCGCGCGGTCGGCGACGCCGTCCTGACCGCCGACTTCGACCCCGACGCCCTGCGGCAGACGCTGGCCGCGTTCACCACCGCGGCGGACTGACGATGGAACTGGCCCCATACGCCGCCGACGACCGCAAGGCCCGCGGCCGCCGGACGCCGGAACCCTCCGCCGGACACCGCAGCGAATACCAGCGCGACCGCGACCGCATCATCCACTCCGCCGCGTTCCGCCGGCTCGAGTACAAGACCCAGGTCTTCGTCAATCACGAGGGCGACCTGTTCCGCACCCGGCTGACGCATTCGGTCGAGGTCGCGCAGATCGCCCGCACCATCGCCCGCAGCCTGCGCCTGCACGAGGACCTGTGCGAGGCCATCTCGCTGGCGCACGACCTCGGCCACACCCCCTTCGGCCACGCCGGCCAGGATGCGCTGAACCACTGCATGCGCCCCTACGGCGGCTTCGAACACAACGCGCAGTCGCTGCGTGTGGTCGACGAGCTGGAAGACAAGTACGCGGAGTTCCGCGGCCTCAACCTGATGTTCGACACGCGCGAGGGCATCCTCAAGCACTGTTCGGCCGCCCGCGCGCGCGAGCTCGGCGAGATCGGCGAACGCTTCCTGCAGCGCACCCAGCCCAGCCTCGAGGCCCAGCTCACCAACCGCGCCGACGAGATCGCCTACAACAACCACGATATCGACGACGGCCTGCGCGCGCGCCTGCTGACCCTGGACCAGCTGCGCGAAGTCGATCTGTTCCGCCGCCACCACGACGAGGTCGTGGACCGCTACGGGCAGATCCATCCCAAGCAGCAGCGCCACGAAACCATCCGCCGCATCATCAACACCCTGGTCACCGATCTGCTCGGCGCGTCGCAGGCGGCACTGACGCAGACCGGCGTCGACAGCATCGAAGCGGTCCGCACGCTCGACAAGCCCCTGATCAACTTCAGCCCGCAGATCCAGACCGAGAACGAACAGCTCAAGCGCTTCCTGCGCGAACACCTGTACCGACACCATCAGGTCTACCGGATGATGGTCAAGGCCAAACGCGTGGTCCACGAACTGTTCGATGCCTTCATGCAGGATCCGCGGCTGATGCCGCCGGACTTCTTCACCGCCGCGCGCCGCTACGAGGCCGACCTCGGCGAAATCGGCCGGGCCCGTGCCGTCGCCGACTACGTCGCCGGCATGACCGACCGCTATGCGCTGGACGAACACGAACGCCTGTTCGACCCGCGGCGCCTGCGCTGAGGCGGCGATGCCCATCGGTCACCCCGCGGTCCCGGCGCAGACGCGCTTGACCCACACAGCCCTGCGCTGACGGGCGTCGGCGTGGACCGTCAGCAGCACGCCCCCGAGTCGCCCCGGCCGCTGTCGGCGCCGCTGCGCTGGCTGCTGGTCGCCACCGGCGTGCTGGCCTTGCTGCTCGGCGCCGCCGGCGTCGTCCTGCCGCTGCTGCCGACCACGCCGTTCGTGCTGCTCGCCGCCGCCTGTTTCGCCCGCAGCTCGGATCGCTTTCACGCGCGCCTGCTCAACAGCCGGCTGTTCGGCCCGCTGCTGACCGAATGGGAAACGCATCGCAGCATCCCGCGCCGGACCAAGCTCTGGGCGATAGCGCTGATGAGCCTGACGCTCGGCAGTTCGATCGTGTTCGTGGTGCAGTCACCCGTGCTCAAGGGCGTCCTCGCGGCGGTGGGCCTGGCCGTCGCCGTCCGGCTCTGGCGCATTCCCTCGCGCGACTGAGCACCCGCTACGGCCGGATCCAGACCGTCCCAATTGCTGGACGCGATGTTGATTCCTATGTCTGCACCGACAACTACACCACCTGCGATTGCTAAGCCTCCCAATGTCGCCGTCACAGCGGCGACCGGCGCTCCCAGAGCTGCGGCACCAACCGCAGCCCCACCAACAACAGCAGCTCCGACGACGCCAAGTCCCAACCCCTTCGCAAAACACCGCGCCGCCGACTCTGGGCTTACTCCGAGGGGATCGACGAACGAAACCGGATTCCCCCCGACATAGGCATAGGTGTTGACGCCGCCTTCAATTCTTGTTTGCACCAACATGCCCGCGCCGTGCCTTCGCAACGAGGTAGCCACCCACGCCGAGTACCGAGGGTGTCCCGATTTTTGTGTAAACGGCGGGTGGGTTAACGGACAGGCATCCGGTCTTCGAACTGGATGGTAAAGCGGGTGAGCGCGGCCTTCCAATCGCGGATGGGCATCGTCCATCGCTGAC
>JAQVDP010000010.1 GCA_028698335.1 Nevskiales bacterium
TTGATCAGCGGGTGGTCCCGCAGCTGCTGTTCGGCGCCAGCCAGAAAGAAGCTCGTGCTCAAGATCCGCTCCCGTCAATGTGATGCCTCATTGTCCGAAATCAGAAGGGGTTATGCAGCGGTCTCATCTGGGGCTGTTCGCCGGCCTCACGGTATCGGCATCGATCCCCGCCGCGGTGATCTCGATGGGCGTGCTCAAGCTGTTCGGCAACTCCAATATCCTCGAGAACAACATCGTGCAGACCGCGGCGTCGGCCGGCGAGTCGCTGGCGGCCGGCGTGATCTTCACGATTCCGGCGCTGGTGCTGCTCGGCTACTGGAACGTGTTCGACTACTGGTGGGTGTCGGTCATCGCCGGACTCGGCGGCCTGCTCGGCGTGCTGTTCACGATCCCGCTGCGGCGTTCGCTGATCGTCGAACAGGGACTCGCCTTTCCGGAAGGCAAGGCCACCGCCGAGGTACTGCGGGTCGGCGACGGCGGCGGCGCCGGGCTGCGCTTCCTGGGCTGGGCCGGTCTGGCCGGCGCGGCGGTCAAATTCGCGGAGACCGGCCTGCGCCTGTGGCCGGGCTCGGTCGGCGCCGGCACCTGGCTCGGCGGCGGCGTGATCGGCTACGTCGGCACCAATCTGTCGCCCGCGCTGCTGTCGGTCGGCTACATCGTCGGGCTCAACATCGCGGTGCTGGTGTTCCTCGGCGGCGCGATTTCCTGGTATCTGGCGATTCCGCTCTACGGCGCCGTGTTCGCCGCCGACGATCCGGTGATCGGCCCGATGATCAGCGCCGGCACGCCGGCGCTGGATGTCGCCTGGCAGATCTGGACATCCAAGATCCGCTATCTCGGCGTCGGCGCGATGCTGATCGGCGGCATCTGGGCGCTGATCTCGATGCGCGCATCGCTGCTGTCGGGCGTCCGCAGCGGGCTGGCCCTGCACGGCGGCGACAACCGCTCCGAGCTGCCGCACACCGAACAGGATGCGCCGATGAAGCTGGTGCTGATCGCGATCGCGGTCATGATCGTGCCGATCTTCATGGTCTACGAGACGGCCGTTTCGAGTGTCGGCATCGGCCTGCTGATGGCGGTGATCATGGTCGTCGCCGGCTTCCTGTTCGCATCGGTGGCCGCCTACATGGCCGGCCTCGTCGGCTCGTCCAACAATCCGATCTCCGGCATCACCATCGCCACGAT
This sequence comes from Nevskiales bacterium, assembly GCA_028698335.1. Lineage (GTDB taxonomy): Bacteria > Pseudomonadota > Gammaproteobacteria > Nevskiales > Nevskiaceae > Solimonas. The sequence continues at coordinate 1,186 of JAQVDP010000010.1, forward strand.
CCTGTTCTCGTCGCTGATCCTGCTGTGGCTGATGGGCAGTGGCGCCGAGGCCGGACCGACCGCCGCGATCATGATCGGCGCGGTGGTGTGCTGCGCGGCGGCGATCGGCGGCGACAACATGCAGGATCTCAAGGCCGGCCACATCGTCGGCGCGACGCCGTGGCGCCAGCAGTTGATGCAGGGCGTCGGCGTGATCTCCTCGGTGCTGGTGATGGCGCCGATCCTGAACCTGCTGCTCAAGGCCTATGGCCTCGGCGCGCCGACCGAAGATCATCCCAATGCGCTGCTGGCGCCGCAGGCCACGCTGATGGCGTCGGTGGCACAGGGCGTGTTCCACGGCGGACTGCCGTGGGGCATGATCGCCACCGGGGTCGGCATCGGCGCCGCGATCATCGCCTGGGACGAATGGCTCAAGGCCCGCAAGGCCGAGTTCCGCGCGCCGGTGCTCGCGGTCGCGGTCGGCATCTACCTGCCGCTGGAACTGTCGGTGCCGATCCTGATCGGCGGCGTGATCGCCCATCTCGCGGAACGCTACAACGCGTCGCGCTGCAGCCCGGAACAGGCCGAGCACCACCAGCGCAACGGCATGCTCTGCGCCGCCGGCCTGATCACCGGCGAAGCGCTGATCGGCATCTTCATGGCCGTGCCGATCGTCGTCACCAGTGATCCGGAGGTGCTGGCGCTGCCCGCATCGATGCAGATCGGCGCGCCGCTGGGGCTGGCGGTCATCTGCGCCGTCGTCTACGCGATGTACCGCGTCGCCGCGCCCCGTCAGGTCACCTGAACCGGCATCCGCGGCGCACAAAAAACCCCGGCCATGCCGGGGTTTTTTGCATCGGGACCCGCTTACAGGCGACGGATCTGCGCGGCCTGCAGACCCTTGGGTCCGGTCCGCACCTCGAACTCGACACGCTCCCCCTCGTTCAGGGTCTTGAACCCGGAGCCCTGGATCTCGCGGAAGTGAGCGAACAGATCGTCACCGCCGCCCTCCGGGGTGATGAAGCCATAACCCTTGGCCTCGTTGAACCACTTCACGGTCCCGGTGGAAACATTAGACATACGACATTCCTTTCAAATCAAAACAGTGCTTCGGGCGTCCCCCCGCCCGCAGGGCGCAGGCGCTCAAGTACAGGCCGCCCGGAAAACTTACACAGCACCGTTCTGACGAACGGGTAAGGAATACCGCGGTGACACACAGCCCGCAGGCTGCTTGAAACGACTGCAGCACCGGACTCTACACACAGATCCCCGCGCGGAAAACCCCGATTCGCGCGATGCATTTGGGCGGCGTTGCAGCAGCTTCGTAGAATGGGCGGATGACTTCGACCGACTCCGCCGCCATGTCGTTGAGCGGGCATCGCTTCTCGCTCGACCACGGGCACCTGCTCGAAACGCTCGCCACCAGCCGTCGCCTGCTGATCATCCAGGACCTCGACGGGGTCTGCATGGATCTGGTCCGCGACCCGCTGACCCGCACGATCGATCGCAGCTACGTCGAGGCCGCCCGCCGCCTGGCCGGCCATTTCTACGTGCTGACCAATGGCGAGCACATCGGCAGCCGCGGCCTCAACCGCATCGTCGAGCAGGCCTTCGAAACCCCGGAGCACGTCTCCGAACAGGGCTTCTATCTGCCCGGCCTCGCCGGCGGCGGGGTCCAGCTGCAGGACCGCCACGGCGCGGTCTCGCACCCGGGCGTCAGCGATGCGGAGCTGGCCTATCTGCAGGGCGTGCCGGACGTCGCGCGCCGCTTCCTGCGCGAGCTGCTGGCGGCGCCGCCCTTCGACTTTCCCGAGGACCGGGTCGACGCCCTGGTGGAATCGGTGGTCCTCGACAATCTCGTGTCGCCGACGCTGAACCTCAACACGCTCTACCACGCGCTGCGCGACCGGCCGGCGCGGTACCGGGAACTGCAGCAGATGGCCGCCGCGCTGATGGACCGTCTGATGCGCGGCGCCGCCAGCGCCGGCCTCGGCGACAGCTTCTTCGTGCACTACGCGCCGAACCTGGGACGCGACGCCGCCGGCCTCGAGCGCATCCGCTTCAGCGACGGCCGCGACGCCGGCACCACCGACTTCCAGTTCATGCTCAAGGGCGCGATCAAGGAAGTCGGCGTGCTGGTGATCCTCAATCACTACTATCACGCCCATACCGGGCGCTACCCGCTCGGCGAGCACTTCAACGCCCGCGCGGCACCACGCGATGCCGCCGCGCTGCTGGCGCTGGCGCGCGCGCATTTCGATCCGGCGCAGATGCCACGCATCGTCGGCGTCGGCGACACGGTGACGGCGCACGCGGAAACGGGCGCAGACGGCCTGCGCATGCTGCGCGGCGGCAGCGACCGCGGCTTTCTGACGCTGGTGCAGGATCTCGGCATCGCCTTCGGCAGCGACAACGCCGTGCTGTTCATCGACAGCAGCGCCGGCGAGGTCGCCCGCCCGGGCCTGGATGCGACGCATCTGCAGGCCTGCGCGGACGATCCGGCACTGGCGCCGTGGCCCGGCGTGCGCCAGATCAGCGACCCCGACGACCCGCTGCGTCTGAACTTCGTCTTCCCCGGCGGGCACCGGCAGTATGTGCGCTTCTTCGAGACGCTCGCCGCGCGCTACCCGGCCTGAGCGCACCTCAGCCGGCGGGCCGGCGCTCGTACCAGGCCTTGCTGCGGTTGACGATGCGCACCACCGACAGCATCACCGGCACCTCGATCAGCACGCCGACGACGGTGGCCAGCGCCGCGCCGGACTCGAAGCCGAACAGGCTGATCGCCGCGGCGACCGCGAGTTCGAAGAAGTTGCTGGCGCCGATCAGCGCGGACGGTCCGGCGACGCAATGCGCCTCGCCCGCCGCCCGGTTCAGCAGATAGGCCAGTCCGGAGTTGAAATAGACCTGGATCAGGATCGGCACCGCGAGCAGGCCGATCACCAGCGGCTGCCGCACGATCTGTTCGCCCTGGAAGCCGAACAGCAGCACCAGGGTCGTCAGCAACGCGATCAGTGACAGCGGCTGCAGACGCCCGAGCAGCGCCTGAAGACCATCGCTGCCGCCATGCGCGAGTACCCCGCGTCGGATCAGCTGCGCCGCGATCACCGGGACGACGATGTACAGCCCGACCGACAGCAGCAGCGTGTCCCACGGCACCGTGATCGCCGACAGGCCGAGCAGCAGCGCGACGATCGGCGCGAACGCAAACACCATGATGCTGTCGTTGAGCGCGACCTGGCTCAGGGTGAAGTGCGGCTCGCCGTCGGAGAGGTTGCTCCAGACGAAGACCATCGCGGTGCACGGCGCCGCGGCCAGCAGGATCAGGCCGGCAATGTAGCTGTCGATCTGCGCCGCCGGCAGGTACGGCCGGAACCAGTGGCCGATGAACAGCCACGCCAGCAGCGCCATCGAGAACGGCTTGACCGCCCAGTTCACCAGCAGGGTCACGCCGATGCCGCGCCAGTGGCGGCGCACCTCGTGCAACGCGGCGAAGTCGATCTTCACCAGCATCGGAATGATCATCAGCCAGATCAGGACCGCGACCGGCAGATTGACCTGCGCGACCTCGATCGCGCCGATGGCCTGGAACAGCTGCGGCAGGACGTGACCGAGCGCCACGCCGACGGCGATGCACAGCCCGACCCAGACGGTCAGATAACGTTCGAACAGGGACATGCGAACACTCCCGCGCGCCACGACGGCGCCGGCGAAGCGGAACGGATTGGACGGCGCCCGCTGACGCGGGCGCCCTTCAGTGCCGGCCGACGCGGGCCAGTTCGGCCTGCAGGCTCATGCGGTCGAGCTTGTCGAACGGCAGTTCGGCGAACAGCTCGATGCGCTGGCGCAGCCGGTGAAACGCATCGTGAAACGCCTTGTGGCGCACGCTGTCGCTGCCCTCGACCGCGGCCGGGTCCGGCAGGCCCCAGTGCGCCGTCGCCGGCTTGCCCGGCCACACCGGGCAAGGCTCCGATGCGGCGTTGTCGCAGACCGTGAACACGAAATCCATCTGCGGCGCGTCCGGCCCGGAGAACTCGTCCCAGCTCTTGCTGCGCAGGCCCTCCGTGCTCAGACCGGCGTGGCGGATGATCTCCAGCGCCAGCGGATGCACCTCGCCCTTCGGGAAGCTTCCCGCGCTGTATGCGCGGAACTTGCCGAGGTGCGCCGGCACGTTGTTCATCAGGGCCTCGGCCATGATCGACCGTGCCGAATTGCCGGTGCATAGAAACAGGACGTTGTAGGGCCGATGCGAGCTTTCTGGATTCATGTGTTCTGAACGGGGCGGCGGGTTTGTTGTGAGTATCGAGCATGGACCGCGTGCGGATTATGCCCGCCCCTCAACCGCAGCACGAGGATTTGCCAGTCTGCGAATCTGCAGCCTGATTGCTACCGCAGCATGACGTCGACGCCGGCGTCTCCGGCACGCAGCAGGCGGCCGTCTCGGCGCTGGCGTCGACCGCGTCGTTCTCGCCGAACACCGGGATCTCGCCGAGGGTGTTGTAGGTCTCCCAGGCAATGCCTTCGGGATCAGTCAGCCAGTACTTGTTGGAACGGGCGTAGCAGCACGCCGCCCCGCTCTGCTCGACACCGACGATCTCGGCGGCGTTGACCTGCGCCTGCAGCGCTTCGAGCTCGGCATCCGAATCGACCTGCAGCCCCAGATGATTGACGCCGTGGCGACCGTGTCCGCGACTGGAGATCGCGAAGTTGACCCGCGGGTCCTCGATCATCCACTTGGCATAGTCGTCCTTGACGACGCTGGGCTCGGCCCCGAACAGGGCACTGTAGAACTTGATGCTGCGGTCGAGATCGGCGACCGAGACGTGTACGTGGAACCGTTTCATGAGCTTGTCTTCCTGGAGGAGGCGGGAGTGGAGGCCGGCGGCGGGCAGGCCGAGGCGGTGTCGCAGGGCACGCCGCCGCAGCAGTTTTCGGTGAGGAACGCCAGCAGCGCGTTCATCTGGTTGAAGTCCGGCGCGTAATAGACGAAGCGGCCTTCCTGACGCGGCCGCACCAGGCCGGCGTTGTTGAGTTCCTTGAGATGGAACGACAGCGTCGCCGGCGACACCTTGAGGCGCGCGCCGATGTCGCCGGCGCACAGGCCGTCCGGCCCCGACTGCACCAGCAGGCGGAAGATCGCCAGCCGTGAGTTCTGCGCCAGCGCCGCGAGCTTCTTGACGGCCATATCCGTTTTCATATTTCTATGATTATCGAAATGTCGAAACGATGCAAGCCCCCGCCGGCGGCCCGGGCCGGCGGAGGTTGCTATCATCCGCGGCCCCTTTGTCCGCAGATGGCACCCGCCCGCGACCGCGTCGCGACGATCGCCGTCACCGCCCGAGTATCCGACGACATCATGTGGTTCAAGAATCTGACCGTTTTCCGCCTTCCGTCCGGCTGGAGCCGCAGCCCCGGCGAGATCGAGACCACGCTGACCGAGTTCCCGCTGCAGCCCTGCGTGGGCCAGAACCTGCAGTCGCGCGGCTGGGTCGCGGTCAACGACGCCGGCCAGCTGGTCATCAGCCAGGAACGCCAGGTGATGATCGCGCTGGGCACCGAGGAAAAGCTGCTGCCGGCATCGGTGGTCAATCAGACCGCCGAGGAGCGCATCAAGGAAATGGAGCAGCAGAAGGGCTTCAAGATCGGCCGCAAGCACAAGCGCGAGATCAAGGAGCAGGTCCAGGCCGACCTGCTGCCGCGGGCCTTCTCGCGCCGCCGCGTGACGCGCGGCTGGATCGACTTCGCCGACGGCTGGCTGGTGGTCGACACCTCGACGCCGAGCCGCGCCGACGACTTCACCCACACCCTGCGCAACGCCCTCGGCGAACTGCCGGTGACGCCGCTGCAGTCGGAGCCTTCGATGAGTGCGCTGATGACCGGCTGGCTCGCGTCCGGCACCGCCCCAGGCGCCTTCGATCTGGACGATGAATGCGAGTTGACCGGCACCGACGAGCACAAGGCGACGGTGCGCTACCTGCGCCACTCGCTGGACGGCAAGGACATCGCCGGCCATCTGTCCAACGGCAAGGTCGTCACCCGCCTGGCACTGACCTGGAACGGCCGCATCAGCCTGGTGATCAACGACAAGCTGCAGATCAAGCGCCTCAAGTTCCTCGACATGGACGCGGTCGAGGACGAGCAGGGCGGGCTCGATCCCGAAGCGGCCCAGGAAGCCGACTTCGCGCTGATGTGCGGCGAGTTCAGCGCCTTGCTGAAAGACCTCGCCCAGGCGGTCAACGCACCACGCGACTGATCCGCCAGCCCGGCGCCCGGGCTCAGTCGAGGTTCACGCGGATGTCCGCGTCGGCATGGAGTTCGCCCTCGCTGTTGGCGGTCGTCGCACGCACGGTCGCCTCGCCCTCCAGCTCGGTGGGCGTCAGCAGGCCCTGCTCGGCACCGCCGATGGTGACCGCGACCAGATCGTCATTGAGGCTCTGCCAGCTCACGTCGCGTCGCACCGGCCGCTCGTAGCCGTCGCCGAACCGACCGTAAGCCTCGAGCTGCAGCGTGTCCGGATAGAACAGCGTCGCGTCCGTCGGCGACACCCGCAGGCTCTGGATCTCCAGATCGACGAAGCGGTAGACGCGCGTATCAGCGGTCAGATCCAGCGGCCGGTAACGCAGCCGGTACTGCTGCGGCGTGTCGGTCACGTAGCCGTTGAGCACCAGATAGTCGGACACCGCGATCGCGGACTGGTCCGCATCGCCCTGGATCTGTTCGATCTCGAGCTGCGCGGACAGGTTCTGCGCCGGCGCGGCAGGGTCCGCGAACACCGCCTCGGCGCGTATCTCGTCGCTGAGCCCGATCGGCACCGGCAGATCGGCGGGCTGCTCCGCCGTCAGGCGTAGCTGACTGACCGCGCCGAGCTGCAGGCCCAGACGCGCGGTCCGGTCACAGGTGAACAGCTGCGCGAGCAGATCGAAGGGCTTGTCCAGCGGATCGGACACGGCGGCAACCACCGAACCGTCGATCTCCGCCGGCGCGCCGACGCTGGGCAGCGACCAGATTGCGCTCTGGGTCAGGTCCACCTCCAGCGTGTCATCCTCGAGTTCCGCCTTGAGCTCGAACGCCTGGGTCGAGCCGGGCGCCATGCGCGTCAGCGCCGGTTCGATCCACATTGCCGCGATCGGACGCGCGGTCACGCTGAAGCTGTCGCGCAGCCCGACATAATCGGCGCTGATCGACGCCGTGCCGGGACTGCGCGCGATCACCATGCCCGCCGCGTAGTACTCGCCGGAGCCCGGTTCGGTCTCGATGTCGCCGTTGCTGACATCGATCACGCCGGGGTTGCTCGACCGCCACAGCACGCGACCGGTAACGTCGCCCTCGCGGGTGCTGCCGCCCCGGAAATGCGCGGTAGCCGCCAGGTTGAATGCCGCGCACTCGAAGGTCCGGTATTCGTCGTCGTAGTCGCCCAGCGTGATCGAAATGCCGGTCGGCGCGGAACCCGAACCGATGCCGTCGCAACCGACCAGCATCCCCAGCACCAACCCGCCAGCCACGATGCCGGCGGCCCGCACCGACGGCGCGCCGCGCAGCGCCAGAACGCGATGCCTCATTGCGGGAACATCATCACGCGGTTGTTGTTGCGGTCACTGACGTAGAGCACCCCGCTGTAGACGAATACGCCGCTGGGACCGCTGAGGGTGCGCTGGTTGGGATTGTCGTCGACGTCGCCGTCCTGGTCATTGTCGTTGGCGGTGTTGTTGGAGAACCCCTCCTGCCCGAACACGTCACTGGCAGCAGGACCGTTGGAGATCGGGAATGAGTCGAACTCCAGAACACGGTTGTTGCCGGAATCGGCGACGTAGACACGGGTGCCGTCGGCGGCGACACCGAACGGCGTGCGCAGCGTCGACGACGAGGTCCCTGCGCTGGATCGACTGAAGTCCGACTGGCCGATCACATAGTCGGCCTCGGCGCCGGACTGCTGCGGAAACAGCGACCAGTACAGCACGCGGTGATTGCCGGAATCGGCCACCAGCAGGCGGAAGCCGTCGCTCCAGACCGAAGCCGGGCGGTTCATCTCCTCGGCCTCGTCGTCATCGTCTCGCGTGCTGAAATCCTGCTGGCCGAGCACCATGTCCGCCGCCGCGCCATTGCTGGCCGGCACCGTGCTCCACACCAGGACGCGATTGTTGTTCTGGTCGGCCACCAGCAGACGGCCGTTGGCGATCACCGCCGAGGTCGGATACGAGAACGTCGTCGCCGAGGTACCGGACAGCGACGTCGTGAATGTGTCCTGCCCGACCACGACGTCCGGCAACGTGCCGGTGGCGCTGGGAATGCTGTTCCAGATCAGCACGCGGTTGTTGCCGGAGTCGGCGACGACCAGTCTGCCCTCGCCGATGAACACCGCGCTGGGCAGCGCCATGCGCGACTGCGTGGTGCCGGCCAGGTTGCCGGAAAAACCGTCCTGGCCGAGCACGAAATCGGCGGCGGCACCGGGGGCGTCGGGGATCATGTTGTAGCCGAGCACGCGGTTGTTGGCGGTGTCGGCAACGAACAGGCGCTGCCCATCCACGGCGACGTTGCCCAGCGGCTGTGCCATCGTCGTGGCTGCCGCCGTTGCCCCGGCATTGGGGCTGCCCTGGGTGTAGTCGGACTGACCGACGACGTTGAACGCACTGATCAGATCCGCCTCATCGTCCCCTCCGCCGCTGCCGCCGCAGCCCACCAGGGCGACGCCGGTCCCCATCGAAAACAAGGCCATGACGATCAGACGCGGAAAACGATGCGGCAGTCGGGGTGCGCGCGCCGAAGCGCGGTTGAGTGCCAGGCGGCGGGACAGAACAGCACGGACGGACATGAACGGTGGCTCCTCGATTCCATATGTCGGACGCGCATTGGCGCGGGGGCCGAGGAGCTTGCAGCAGCCCTCTGCTGCTGTCTGAAACGAGATGTAACTAGGTGTTCGGCTGTGCTTCGCGCGGCAACTGCAACTCGATCGCGAACGGCCGGCCGGCAGTCGGCGGACGCATCGACAGGCGCCCATGGTGCATGCGCGCGACGCGCTCGACGATCGCCAGACCAAGCCCGGCACCCGCCGGTTCGCGCGCGACGCTGCCACGGGCGAACGGCTGCACCAGGCGCGCCCAATCCGCAACGGCGATACCACCGCCGGCATCCTCGACCGTGATGCTGACCGCGGCGGCACCGGCGCGCGTGCGCACCACCACCGGCGGGCAGCCGTGCCGCATCGCGTTGTCGACCAGATTGATCAGCGCCCGGCGCAGGGCCGCGCTGCGCAGCGGAACCGATACGCCCGCAGCCAGATCGAGGCTCAGGTCCGCGCCCGCCCGATGCTGCAGCGCCGAACGCACCACATCGTCGACATTGCGCGGCTGCGCCGGTTCGTCGCGGCCATCGCGGGCGAAGTCCACGAACTGGCCGACGATGTGATCGATCTCGGCGACATCCCGCAGGGTGTCGTCCCAGCGCTCGCCATCGGCGGCCCGCAGCTCCAGCTTGGCCTGGATACGGGCCAGCGGCGAGCGCAGGTCATGCGACAGTCCGGCGAGCATGAGCTGGCGTTCCTGCAGGTTCTCGCGCAACTGCAGTCCGAGCCGCTCCAGCGCCAGACCGATCGTCCGGAACTCGCGCGGCCCCGGGAATGCCCAGGCCGGCGGCGCGGCACCGCGCTCGATGTCGCCGATGGCCGCCAGCAACGCGCGGATCGGCCGCCGCAGCATAAATGACGCCAGCGCGATCGCGACAATGACGACCAGCGCGAGACTGGCGAGGTTGATCCACAGGAAGTGGTCACGCATCGTCTGCGCGCCTTCGAAACGAGGGCCGCCTCCGGTGAGCCGGTCCAGCAGCGGCGTCGACCGTCGCGGCCCGGGCTTGAAGGGCGGACGCCGCATCGCGTCGCCGTCTTTGCCACTGCCGGGCATCGCGTCACCGGGATCATCTCCGGCATCGCCCGGCCGTTCCGGTGATTCCGGTCGTGGCGGACACGGCCACCGCCCCGGCTCGGCATTGCGACACGGCCCCTGGCTCCAGTCGATCGGCGGCGGCGGAAACCACTGCAACAGGACCAGGCTGGTCGCCGGCACCAGCAGCACCGACAGCACCACGAGCAGCCCCGCCATCAGGCGCAGGCTCATACGGGCGCATCCGGCACGAACATGTAGCCCCGTCCCCACACCGTCTGGATGTAGCGCGGCGCCGACTGGTCGGGCTCGATCACCTGGCGCAGGCGCGATACCTGGATGTCGACGCTGCGCGACAGGCCGTCGGTGCTGCGGCCACTCGACAGGCTCATCAGCTCGTCGCGGCTGAGCACGCGGCGGCTGTTGGAGACCAGCACTTCCAGCAGCTGATATTCACCATTGGTGATCCGGACCGGTTCACCGTCGCGGCTCAGGCTGCGCGCCCACAGGTCCAGCTCGAAGTGACCGAAACGCACGGTCTTGTCGGGGGTGCCGCGGCCGCCTCCCTGCTCGGCGCGACCACTGCGCCGCAACACGCTGAAGATGCGCGCCACCAGTTCCCGCAGATTGCAGGGCTTGGCCAGATAGTCGTCGGCGCCGACCTCGAGCCCGACGATCCGGTCGACGTCGTCGCCCTTGGCCGAAAGAATGATCACCGGCAGGCGCGTGCCGCTTTCGCGCAGGCGCCTGCAGAACGCGATGCCGTCGTCGTCCGGCAGCATCAGGTCGAGCACCATCAGATCGTAGCGCTCGCGCAGCAGACAGCGCTGCGCCTGCGTGACACTGGGCGCGCACTGGGCCTCGATGCCGTGGCGCTCCAGATACTCGGCCACCATCTGCTGCAAACGGACGTCGTCGTCCACCAGCAAAACCTTGGCTCTCATCCTCAACATCCGCTCGGTTTCTTCTCCGCTGCGACTGTACTGCGTCACCCGCCGGTGATTGCCGCAAACCGATGCTTTTGAAACAACTCGCAAAATATCCACATATTTCCGTCAAGACATGGCGCGGCGACGGCCCTAGCTTTGGGCCCCGCCCCTGCAGACATCGCCCGATTCGCCCCATGCCCCTGCCTTCCCCGTACATGCTTCGCCGCCACGCCAGCGTTGCCACGCTTCTGCTTTGCCCCGCCCTGCTGTGCGCCTGTGACGGCAGCCTCGTCGTCGACATCACCGACGCGCCGATCGACGACGCCGAGCGCGTGGTCCTCGAAGTGCCGGCGATCGAGCTGCTCGACTCCGATGGCGCGACGGTCACGGTCGACACCGACAACGCCGACAGCTTCGATCTGCTCGACTACCAGGACGGCAACACCCTGCGCCTGGTTTCCGAGAACTTCGACGAGTCGACACGCTTCCTCGGCATCCGCCCGCGTTTCGACGACGGCGACGCCTACGTGCGCACCAGCAGCGGCGGCCATGTCCCGATCGAGATCATCGGCAAGGGCGACTTCGCCACGCTCACATTCACGCTCGAATCGGAGCAGTCGACCGCGATTGTGATCGACCTCGATCTGCGCTTCTCGCTGATCGACCGTGTGGACGACCTCGGCGTCTACGAGATGCTGCCGGTCGTGCGGGCCATTGATGCCGACACCGCGGGGCGTCTCGCCGGCTCGGTCGACATCGCGATCCTCACCGACGACAGCTGCCGGGGCGACCGCAGCACCGGCGACGGCGTGGCGGTCTATCTCTACGACGGCAGCGACGTCACGCCGGTGGACTACGTCAACGACGGCAGTGTGGTCGCCAGCGATCCGCCGATCGCCTCGGCCGGCGTCCGCTATGACGGCGACAGCGGAACCTGGGGCTACCGCTTCGGCTACGTCACCCCGGGCGACTACACCGTCGCACTGACCTGCGAGGCCGACGACGAGAATCCGCTGAGCGACGACGACCTGGATTTCTGGTCCAGCGCCAACGCCACCGTCACCGAAGCCGGCACCACCACGCTGAACTTCGAGTAGCGCGCCGGCCCGGGACCGACAAAAACATAAACAGTACGAATGTCGTGGAATCAATGGAATTCATTTGAAGAATAAGTCCGGCGCCGATACCGTGTCGGCGCCGGTGCACTGGGGAATCCCCGTCAGAGCGGATCCCCCGCCGGCCTCCCAGCCCGGGCAGGCGCCGGCTGCGGCCCCGGAGCCGCCCCGCGCCCGCTCCGCTCCAGCTTCGACGAGAGGACGCCGCGCACATGCACACTCCCCGCATCTTCATCACCGGTGGCAGTTCCGGCCTCGGCCGCGCCCTGGCCCAGCGCTACGCCCGCGCCGGCTGGCGGGTCTGTATCGGCGATATCGACGATGCCCGCGGCGCGCAGGCCGTCGGCGAGCTGCGCGTACACGGCCCGGAGGTGCAGTACCTGCACTGCGACGTCACCGGCGAGGCCGACCTGCAGACCGCCGCCGAATGGCTGCAGGCGCACTGGAGCGGCGTCGATGTGGTGGTCAACAACGCCGGCGTCGCCGCCGCGGGCGGCATCGCCGAGATGCCGATGGCCGACTGGAACTGGATCGTCGACATCAACCTGCTCGGCGTGGTGCGCGGCTGCAAGGTCTTCACGCCGCTGTTCCGCGCGCAGGGCCACGGCCACTTCGTCAACATCGCGTCGATGGCCGGGCTGGTGCACCCGCCGAAGATGGCCGCCTACAACGCCACCAAGGCGGCGGTGGTCGCGCTGTCGGAGACGCTCAAGCTGGAACTGGCGCCGGACGGCATCCGCACTTCGGTGGTGTGTCCGTCGTTCTTCCGTACCAACATCGCCAACGCGATGCGCGCGGCCGACCCCGAGATCGAGAAGATCACCCACAAGCTGGTCGACAAGGCACGTGTCGGCGCCGAACGCATCGCCGACCAGATCTTCCGCGGCGTCGGCCGCGGTGATTTCCACATCCTCACCCACACCGACGGCAAGGTGGCGTGGGCGATCAAGCGGGCGGCGCCCTATCGCGTGTTTTCGGCGATGATGGCGCGGCAGACGCGGCGCATGGGCGGCCGCCCGGCCGCGAACTGAACGCACGGCGGCACCGCCCGCCGGTCTTTCCCCTTCCGAACACAACAGACGACATGGGCGCGATCCATCTGATCCGGCACGGCCAGGCCTCCTTCGGCAGCGACGACTACGATCGCCTCTCGCCGCTTGGCGTCGAACAGGCCGAGGTCCTGGGGCTGAGCCTCAGGCGGCGCATACCGGCGGTCGACCGCGTGGTCTGCGGCGGCATGCGCCGCCACGCCCAGACCGCGGAGGGGGCACTGGGCGCGATGGGCCTGCCCTGCCGCTGGGACGACGATCGCAACTGGATGGAGTACGACCACGTCGCGGTGCTGGCGGCATACCAGCCGCGCTGGGCCGACCAGGCCGCGATGATGCGCGAATTCGCCGCGCTGCCGAACGCCCGGCAGGCATTCCAGGCGGAGTTCGGCAAGGCCATGCAACGCTGGGTCGGCGGCCTGCACAACGACGACTACCCGGAGAGCTGGGCCGGCTTCTGCGCGCGCGTCGACCGTGCGCTGACCGAACTGCACACCAGCCTCGGCAAGTCGCAGACCGCACTGGTCTTCACCTCCGGCGGGCCGATCACGGCGGTGATCCAGCGTATGCTCCACCTCTCCGACGAAAACGCGTTCAGGCTGAACTGGACGCTGGCCAACGCCGCGATCAGCAAATTGATCTATTCGTCGCACGCGCTGAACCTGTCGACCGTCAACGACCATGCGCACTTCGAAGGCGAGCACGCCCGCCTCATCACCTACCGCTGAACGACCCGCGAGACCCCATCCGCAATGCGCAAGAACATCCTGATCACCGGCGCCAGCTCGGGCCTCGGCCGCGGCATGGCCCGCGAATTCGCGCGGCGCGGCTGCAATCTGGCGCTGTGCGCCCGTCGCAGCGAGCTGCTCGACGAACTCAAGGCCGAGCTCGTCGCGATCAACCCCGGCATTCACGTCGCCACCCGCGTGCTCGACGTGATGGACTACGACCGCGTGTTCGAGACCTTCCGCGCGTTTCGCGACGAACTCGGCACGCTCGATCGCGTGATCGTCAACGCCGGCATCGGCCTCGGGCAGTCGGTCGGCACCGGCTACTTCCACGCCAACCGCAAGACCGCGGAAACCAATTTCGTCGCCGCGCTGGCACAGTGCGAAGCCGCGGTCGAGATCTTCCGCGACCAGAATGCCGGTCACCTCGTCGCGATCTCGTCGATCAGCGCGATGCGCGGCATGCGCGGCGCGATGACGACCTACGCCGCGTCCAAGGCCGCGCTGGCGACGCTTGCCGAAGGCATCCGCGTCGACCTGATGCGCACGCCGATCAAGGTCACCACCATCTATCCGGGCTACATCCTCACCGCGATCAACGAACGGATCAAAAACGCACCGTTTCGCGTCGATCTGGAGTCCGGCGTGCGCGCCATGGTCGCGGCGATTGAATCCGAAAAGGCCGAAGTCTGCGTACCACGCTGGCCATGGACCGTCGTCGGCTTCCTGATGCGCACGCTGCCGCTGCGCCTGGTCGTAAAGATGGTCTGAGGCCGCACAACGGCGGCATTCAATTCAAATCGATTCGAGCGAGGCAGAAGCATGGACAAGACCTGGATGATCTACGGCGCCAACGGCTACACCGGTGAGCTGATCGCGCGCGAGGCGGTCCGGCGCGGCCTCCGCCCGGTGCTCGCCGGACGCAGCCGCGACAGGATCGAACCGCTGGCACGCGAGCTCGGGCTCGACGTCCGCGCCTTCGCGCTCGACGATCCGGAACAGATCGCCGGCGCCCTGCAGGGCATCACCCTGGTGCTGCACTGCGCCGGCCCGTTCTCGGCGACCAGCGCGCCGATGATCGAAGGCTGTCTGCGCGCAAAGGCGCACTACCTCGACATCACCGGCGAGATCAGCGTGTTCGAGCACGCGCAGCAGCAGCACGAACGCGCCCGCAAGGCCGGCGTGGTGCTGTGCCCCGGGGTCGGCTTCGACGTCATCCCCACCGACTGCGTCGCCGCGGCGCTGAAGGCCGCGCTGCCCGACGCCACGCGCCTGTCGCTGGGCTTCGACTCGCGTTCCGGGTTTTCGCCCGGCACCGCCAAGACGTCGGTCGAAGGGCTCGCCCAGGGCGGCAAGGTGCGTCGCGACGGCGCCATCGTCACCGTGCCGCTGGCCTACGAAGTCCGCAAGATCGATTTCGGCGACGGCGAGAAGCTGGCGATGACGATCCCCTGGGGCGATGTCTCCACCGCCTATCACAGCACCGGCATCGCCAATATCGAGGTATTCATTCCGGGTTCGCCGGCGATGATCAAGAACGCCCGGCGCGCCAACCATTTCCGCTGGCTGCTGGGCATGGGCTTCGTCCAGAACCTGATCAAGAAGCGGATCGAGAAGACCGTGAAAGGGCCGGACGCCGCCGCCCGCGACCAGCTTCCGACCTTCGTCTGGGGCGAGGCGATCAATGCCGCCGGCACCAGGAAGACCGCGCGCATCAAGACCGCGAATGGCTACAGCCTCACCGTGACCGGATCACTGGCGGTGGTCGAGCACCTGCTGTCGGAGACCGTCGACGGCGGCGCCTACACCCCATCGAAGCTGGTCGGCGCGGACCTCGTCACGCGCCTGCCGGGCTCCGGACCGCTGGTCGTCAGCTGACACCGGCGAAGCGCCGCCCCGCGCGATGCCGAAGATCCATCCCAATCCCGCCACCAGCTTCGCGCCGGTCGCGCGGCGTGACGCACGCGTCCTGATCCTCGGCAGCATGCCCGGCATCGCGTCCCTGGACGCGCAGCAGTACTACGCGCATCCGCGCAACGCGTTCTGGGCGATCGTCGGTGACATCACCGGCGTCGCCGCGACCGAGCCGTACCCGCGACGCCTGCAGGGCCTCAAGCATGCCGGCATCGCGCTGTGGGACGTGCTGCACACCTGCGTCCGTCCCGGCAGCCTGGACGCGGCGATCGTCGAGGCGTCGATCGTCGCCAACGACTTTGCGCACTTCTTCGCCCGCCACACCCTGCTGACCCACGTGTTCTTCAACGGCGCCAAGGCGGCCCAGAGCTTCCGCCGCTATGTCCAGCCGACGCTGCCGGACGACATCGCGCAGCGGCTGCGCTTCGCGCAACTGCCTTCGACCAGCCCGGCCAACGCCTCGTCCAGCATCGCGCGCAAGCGCCAGCACTGGCAGGCGGTCGCACAGGCGCTGGCGCAGGGCTGACCCTCGACCAAGGTCGCAGCGCCAGCCCTGCGCCGACGTTCTAGACTGCTTTCGACGCGAAGGCTGCGATGGCGCAGCCGATGGAGGCGAACGATGACCGACACCACCCGCCTGCGGAACTTCGTTGCCGCATTCACCGAGCTGGTCGACCGCCATGGCACCGACGAGCCGACGATCTTCGAGACCGGCGGCACGCTGCTGTCCGGGCTGGTCGCCGAGGACGACTGGCTGCCCGCGGCGTTCGCGCAGCCACATCCGGACCGCTACCAGCAATATCTGCTGCACTGCGACCCGCATCGGCGCTTCTCGGTGGTCAGCTTCGTGTGGGGCCCGGGGCAGCGCACGCCGATCCACGACCACACCGTCTGGGGCATGATCAGCGTGCTGCGCGGCGCCGAGCAGTGCGAGGAATTCGGGCTGGACCCGAACACCGGCCAGCTGCTGGCGCTGGGCGCGCACCGCCTCGAGCCGGGCGCGGTCGATCGCGTCTCGCCCACGATCGGCGACATCCACCGGGTATCCAATGCCCTGAAGGACGCGCCGTCGATCAGCATTCACGTCTACGGCGCCAACATCGGTCCGCTGCAGCGACATCTGTACGGCGACGACGGTCGCCCGCAGACCTTCGTGTCGGGCTACTCGTCGGAGCTGATGCCCAACATCTGGAACGCGGACTGACGGCGCCCGGCGGCTTGCACTCGCGCGGCAGCGGCGCCACAGTGGCGCCCCCTCCACCGGACCCGAAAAAATGCGCATCCTGCATACGATGCTCCGCGTCGGCGACCTCGACCGCTCGATCGCGTTCTATACCGAAGTGCTCGGCATGAAGCTGCTGCGCCGCAACGACTACCCGGAAGGCCGCTTCACCCTCGCCTTCGTCGGCTTCGGCAACGGCGACGCCGAAATCGAGCTGACGCACAACTGGGACACCGACCACTACGATCTCGGCGACGGCTTCGGCCATGTCGCGCTGGAGGTCGACGATGCCTACCGTGCCTGCGACGCGGTGCGCGAACGGGGCGGCAAGGTCGTCCGCGAAGCCGGCCCGATGAAGCACGGCACCACCGTGATCGCCTTCGTCGAGGACCCGGACGGCTACAAGATCGAGTTCATCCAGCACGGCGCCTGAGCGCGGCCGGCCGCCGCGGCGGCCCGGCTTGCGGGGTCTTTGACGCCAAATTTACACGCAGGCGGTCTATCCTCTTCGGTTTGACCCCGATCCTGCCGCCCGTGCACGACTCGCCCCCACCCAAGGCTCCCAGCCGCTCGCCGTCGCCGCGTGCATCCACGCTGCGTCAGCTGGCGATCGTCGCGATGGTCGCGGTGCTGTACGCGGGGGTCGTCGAATGGCTGGTCGGCTGGCGCAACCTGCTCGAGCAGGCCGGCGCATCGGGCCCGGCGCCAGTGCTGCTGGTCCTGATCGGTGTCGCCGGCAGCTACGTGATGCGCGCGCTGCGGATCCGCGCAGCGCTGGCGCCGGCGGTCCGCGCGCCACTGAACGCGATCGTGCGCATCTTCGCGGTCCACAACGCCGCCAACTGGCTGATGCCGGCACGGACCGGAGAGGTCAGCCTGCCGCTACAGCTGCGGCGCCATTTCGACGTACCGCTGGCTCGCGGGACCGGTGTGCTGCTGTGGCTGCGCGCGCAGGACCTGCACGTGCTGGCGACGCTGGCCGGGATCGGCGCGCTCGGCAGCGGCCGCACCGACTTGCACTGGCTCGGCGCGGCGATGCTCGCCGGAGGGTTGTGCCTGCCGGCGATCGGCTACCTGCTGGCGCCGCGTCTGGCGCGGCGCATTCCCAGGATCGCGCAACTGCTGTCCGCCACCCCGCGGGCACCGCGCGCGATCGCGCTGGACCTGCTGCTGAGCTGGGGCGCCTGGAGCGTCAAGCTGCTCGCGCTCGGTGCCGCGCTCGGCATGCTGCTGTCGGTATCGCCGTGGATGGGTCTGCTCGGCGCGCTCGGCGGCGACGTCGCCGCGGTGCTGCCGATCCACGCCCCGCTCGGCGCCGGCACCTACGAAGCCGGGGTGCTGTTCGGCCTGTCGGCACTGCGCCCCGATTTCGGCGACGCCCTCGGCGCCGCCGTGCAACTGCATGCGCTGCTGTTGTTCGCGGCCCTGGCCGGCGGCGCCTACGGCCTGACCTTGCGCAAATCGCCGGCCGCCGCCGGTGCCCAGGAGACCTGACCCAGAATGAACGCGAAGTCGCTGTCGATCGTGATCCCGATGTACCAGGAAGCGGGCAACGTGATCCCGCTGGTCGAGCGCGTCCACGCGGCCCTGGCCGCCTACCCGGCGCGCTGGGAGCTGATCCTCGTCAACGACGGCAGCCGCGACGCCACCGCCCGCGAGATGAAACAGGCGCAGGCGCAATTCGGTCCGCACGTACGCGCGCTGCACTTCGCCCGCAACAACGGCCAGACCGCGGCGATGCAGGCCGGCATCGACGCCGCCCGCGGCGAGATCATCGCGACGATGGACGGCGATCAGCAGAACGATCCGGCCGACATCCCCGGCATGGCGGAGGCCATCGACGCGCGTGACCTCGACGTGCTGTGCGGACGCCGCGCCCACCGCAAGGACGCATGGCTGCTGCGCAAACTGCCGTCGAGCATCGCCAACCGCCTGATCGCGCGCGTCACCGGCGTGCGCATCTCCGACTACGGCTGCTCGCTGAAGCTGTATCGCGCCGAGGTGATCAAGAAGGTGCGCCTGTACGGCGAGATGCACCGCTTCATCCCGGTGTGGGCGGCGATGGTGACCTCGCCCGACCGCATCGGCGAGATCGACGTCGCGCATCATGCGCGCACCATCGGCGCGTCCAAATACGGCATTTCACGCACCTTCCGCGTGCTGCTCGACCTGCTGACGGTGTTCTTCTTCCTGCGCTTCCAGGCACGCCCCGGGCACTTCTTCGGCGGCCTCGGCCTGGTCTTCGCCGGATTCGGCGGTGTCCTCGCGACCTATCTGGCCTGGTGCAAGTTCGTGCTCGGCGAGCACATCGGCACGCGTCCGGCCTTCTTCACCGCGATCCTGCTGCTGATGTTCGCGGTGCAGTTCATCACCACCGGCGTCGTCGCCGAGATGCTGACCCGCGTGTTCCATCAGGGCCGTCCGCAGGAACCGGTCGGCCACCTGCCGCAGGCCGGCGGTGACGACGCCTGGCACGCCCCGCAGACACCGCCTCCGCCTCGCGAGTCCACCGCCGCCTGAACCCCGCGCATCCGCTCCCGTCCGGAAAAGCAGCCCCGAGCCATGAATCCCGCTCTTCGCAACGCCGCACTGCTCGCGGCGCTGGCCTTCATCGGCTTCTGGATCGGCAGCTGGCAGCTGCCGCTGTTCGATCTCGACGAAGGGGCGTTCAGCCAGGCCACACTGGAGATGCTCGACAGCGGCAACTACCTGACGACGACGCTCGACGGCGAGCCGCGCTACGACAAGCCGATGCTCAGCTACTGGCTGCAGGGCCTCGCGGTCACGGCGCTCGGCCCGCATGAATTCGCCTTCCGCCTGCCGTCGATGCTTGCGGCAAGCCTGTGGATGCTGATGCTCTTCGGCTTCGTGCGCGCGCGCAGCCAGAATCAGGGCGCCGCCTGGCTGGCGGCCGCCGCGCTGGCACTGTCGCCGATGCCGAGCATCATCGGCCATGCCGCGACCGCCGACGCGATCCTCGACCTGCTGCTGACCGCGGCGCTGCTCGACATCTACCGCCACTTCGAATCCGGGCGCCGCGCGCCGGTGCTGCGCGCCTACCTGTGGATGGGCCTCGGCGTGCTGACCAAGGGACCGGTCGCGATCGCGATTCCGCTGCTGGTGAGCCTGCTCTACGCGCTGTGGGACGGGCGCTGGCGACAGTGGCTCGGCGGGGTGTTCGAATGGCGCGGCTGGCTGATCCTGCTCGCGGTGGTGCTGCCCTGGGGCGTGATGTGCTGGCAGTCGGACGGCGGCGAATTCATCCGTCACTTCCTGTTCGACCACAATCTCGGCCGCTACCAGAACACCCTGCAGGGCCACGGCGGCAAGCCCTACTACTACCTGATCGCGCTGCCGGTGATCGTGTGGCCATTCGTCGCACTGCTGCCCGGCGCGCTCAAACAAGGCCTGTTCGGTGGTGCGCTCGAGCGCTTCTGCATCGTCTGGTTCGCGACCGTGTTCGTGCTGTTCTCGTTCTCCGGCACCCAGTTGCCGCACTACCTGCTGTACGGTGCGACGCCGCTGTTCGTGCTGTTCGGCCTCAATGCCCACCGGCTGCCGGCGCGCGGCTGGCTGCTGGCACCGGGCTGGATCCTGCTGGCATTGTTCGTGGCGCTGCCATGGATCCTGCCGATGATCGAGACCCCGCCGAAGCGCGCCTGGGAAGCCGGCGTGATCGCCGAGGCGATCGCCGCCTTCGGCCCCGGCTACCACGTACTGAGCATCGCCGCGCTGGCGATCGCGATCCTCGCCCTGCGCCTGCGTCCGCTGGCCGGGCTGCTGACGACGGCGGCGATGTGCACGCTGACGCTGTGGCTCGCGGTCGGCCCCGTGCTCGCGGCGGCGCAGCAGGAGCCGACCCGACAGGCGGCGCTGCGCGCCCGCGCACTCGGCCTGCCGGCGGTGCGCTACGCCACCTACCTGCCGACGTTCAGCGTCTACCGGGGCGCCCCGACGCCGGGACGCCTGCCGCAGCCCGGCGAGCTGGCCTTCGTACGCGCCGACAAACTCGCGCAGATGCAGTCGCTGCTCGGCGACGCGCCGTTGCGGGAGGAATACCGCAAGGGCGGCGTCGTGCTGGTCCACCGTCTGCCGCCAGCCGACGCGCCATAGCGCGCGACTTCCCCCGCCGCGGACGCCGCGCGATGATGGCGGTCCGAACCGGCATCTGACCGCAGCAATGGACGCACGCCAGGCCGCTTTTCGCGCCGAGTACCAGCAGAAGATCTCGCCACGCTACAGCGGCTGGCTGCATGGCGCCTGGATCGCCGGAGCCGGCCTCGGTTACATCGGCGTCGTGCTGGCGCAGGTCGATCGCGGCGGCTGGGCCTGGCTGAGCTTCGCCGTCGCGTTCGCAGTCGCCAATCTCGGCGAATGGGCGCTGCACAGGTACGTGCTGCACCGGCGCATCCCCGCGCTCAGCGCGCTGTGGCACCGGCATACGGTCGAGCATCATCACTACTTCACGCAGGATTGCATGACGGTCGACTCGCACCGCGAGTACCGGATCATCTTCTTCCCGCCGTATGCGGTCCTCGGCATCGCCGCGATCCACCTGCTGCTCGGCGCCCTCTGGAGCCTGCCCTTTGGTCGCGACGCGATGTGGATCTGGATGGCCGGCGGCATGAGCCACTACCTGCTCTACGAGATCCTGCATACCGCCGCGCACCTGCCCGAGCACCCGTTGCTGCGGCGGCTGCCGGCGGTCAACACGATGCGGCGCAATCACTGGATCCACCACCATCACGCGCTGATGTCGACGTGGAACATGAACCTGACGGTCCCGCTGGCGGACTGGCTGTTCGGCAGCAGCGATCTGGACTGCGGGCTGTGGCGCACGCTGGGCAACGGCTACCGCATGGACCGGCTCCGCCCCGAGGTGCGCGACGCGCTGCCCGACTCCGCGTTTCCACCATCCGCCGCCGGGCGCGGGCGCGATACCGCGGCCCGGAGTTGACAAGCGCGCCGCGGCGCCGCTAGATTCCGCGCCGAATCAAGTCTTCACGACCATGAACGCAAACAAGCACATCGTCCTCGCCATCGTATCGGTCGTCGCCGTTAGCGACGCGCCGTAGGGGACGCTGTACGAAATCCAACCCCCGCCGGCGCAAGTCGGCGGGGGTTTTCTTTTTGCACCACCTGCGCCGACACCCAGCACCGACGGGTCTTCCGAGAGGAACCCGAGATGGACATCAACGGCGCAGAACTGATCACCCGCTATCTGGAGCGCCAGGGCGTCACCCATGTGGCCGGCATTCCCGGCGGCGCACTGCTGCCGCTGTACCGCGCACTCGACGACTCGCGCCTGCTGCATGTGCTCGCGCGCCACGAACAGGGCGCCGGCTTCGTCGCGCAGGGCATGGCGCGCGTCTCCGGTCGCGCCGGCGTGTGCCTGGCCACCTCCGGCCCCGGTGTCACCAACATCCTCACCGCGCTGGCCGACGCCAAGGCCGATTCGGTGCCGCTGGTGTGCATCGCCGGACAGGTGCCGCGCCCCCTGATCGGAACCGATGCGTTCCAGGAGATCCGCACCGGCTACCTGGTCGATTCGGTGACCAAGGCGCACTTCGAGGTGCGCGCCGCCGAGGACCTGCTCGACGTGCTCCCCGAGGCCTTCCGCATCGCCGAAAGCGGCCGCAAGGGCCCGGTGGTGATCGAAGTGCCCAAGGACGTGCAGACCGAGCGCCTGAAGATCGCCGGGCTGCCGCCGCCGACGCGGCCGGATCCGGCGCTGGAGCCGGACGCCGACGCCGTCGCCCGCGCGGTCGAGCTGATCGACGCGGCGCAACGTCCGGTGCTGTACCTGGGCGGCGGCGTGACCGCGGCGCGTGCGCACTGGCGCGCGCGCGCACTGGCCGAACGCGCCGGACTGCCGACGACGATGACGCTGATGGCACTCGGCGCGATGCCCTACGACCATCCGCTGTCGCTGGGCATGCTCGGCATGCACGGCGCCCGCTCCACCAATCATGCGATCGAGGAATCGGACCTGCTGATCGCGGTCGGCGCGCGCTTCGACGACCGCGCCACCGGACGCGCGGACCGCTTTGCGCCGCGCGCCCGGGTGATCCATATCGACACCGACACACACGAACTGGGCAAGCTGCGCCGCGCCGACGTGACGATCGAGGCCGACGCCGCGGCGGCGCTGGCGGCGCTGACCGAGGCGGTGCGCCAGCAGCCCCGACGCCAGTGGCATGCACGGATCGCGCAGTTGCGGCGCGAGATGCCGGATGACCTCGAAGGGATCGACGATGTGCGCCGGCCCGCCGGGCTGGTGGCCGCGACCGCGGCCGCGCTCGGGCCGGATGCGATCGTCACCACCGACGTCGGCCAGCACCAGATGTGGGCCGCGCAGCACTTCCCGTTCACCCAGCCGCAGAACTGGCTGACCTCGGGCGGCCTCGGCACGATGGGCTTCGGCCTGCCGGCGGCGATCGGCGCGGCACTGGCTGCGCCGGAGCGCCCGGTGGTCTGCTTCTCCGGCGACGGCAGCATGCTGATGAACCTGCAGGAGCTGGCGACGCTGGCCGACCTGCAGCTCGACGTGAAGGTCGTGGTGATGGACAACGCCGCGCTGGGCCTGGTGCATCAGCAGCAGCAGCTGTTTTTCCAGCGGCGCACCGTCGGCTCGCTGTACCAGCAACCGCCGGCACTGTGCGCGATCGCCGAGGCCTTCGGCATGCCGGCGATCGACCTCGGTGCGACGCGCGATCCGGCGATGGTGCTCGGCGAAGCCCTGCGCCAGCCCGGGCCGATGCTGATCCGCGCACCGATCGCCACCGACGAGCAGGTGCTGCCGATGGTGATCCCCGGCCGCGCCAACACCGAAACCGTGCACTAGACGTCCCTTAGCCCATTCCCAGACCCAACCCGGAACCCCTGCCATGCACCTTCCACCCGAAGACCTGATCCCCGCGCCCCTGCCACCGGACTGGCCCGAGCCCGAAGCCCTCGGCTTCGGCCAGTACCTCGGTCCCTATCTGATCGAGGCCGGCCACAGCGACACCGCCGGCTGGGCCGCGCCGGTGGTCACGCCCCGCGCCGCGGCACCGGTCGCGGTCGCCAGCGGCGTGACGCAGTACGGCCTGTCGGTGTTCGAGGGCATCAAGGCCTACCGCGGCCATGACGGCCGCGTGCACCTGTTCCGCCCGTTCGATCATGCGCGACGCCTGCGCGCCAGCGCGCGGCGGCTGGCGATGCCGGAACCGCCGGACGAGCTGTTCATGCAGCTTGCCCGGCTCGCGGTGCAGGTCCACGAACGCTACGTCCCGCCGCATGGCCGCGGCGCGCTGTACCTGCGGCCGACCCTGTTCGCCGACGAGGAGTGCCTGGGCCTGCGGCCGGCGCGTCACCACCGCTTCAGCATCGCCGTGATGCCGTGCAGCGATCCGGCGCCGAAGACGCTGCGGCTGTGGGCGGAGCCGGAGCTGATCCGCGCCGCACCGGGCGGGCTCGGCGCCGCCAAGACCGGCGCCAATTACGCGGCCGGCATCGGCGGGCTGCTGCGCGCGCGCGAACGCGGCTACGACGATGTCGCCTGGCTCGACGCCGCCACGCATACCCGGCTCGGCGAGGCCGGCACGATGAACCTGTTCGTGCAGATCGGCGCGGAAGTGCTGACGCCGCCGCTGGACGGCACCATCCTCGCCGGCATCACCCGCGACAGCGTGATCCGGCTGCTGCGCGAAACCGGCACGCGCGTCAGCGAGCAAGCGGTGTCGCTCGACGAACTCGCGACGGCCCAGACCGCCGGCGTGCTCGGGACCGCGTTCGGTGTCGGCACCGCGGCGCGCCTGGTCCGCATCACCGAGGTCAGCGACGACCGGCGCTTCCTGACCTTTCCCGACACCGGCCTGACGACGGATCTGGCGGCGGCGCTCAAGGCGGTACAGGAGGGGCCGGCACCGGGGCGGGCGGACGACCGTCATTCCGACTGGCGCGTCGCGGTGACCTGAGAACCTGCGCAATGCCGCGGCGGACGTTCACACGGCCGCCGCGGCATTGTTGGCATACTGGCACCGCAGATCCCGCGAGCAGGAGACGATCATGAACACGCTGACGCGCGTCTGGTTCATCACCGGATGCTCCAAGGGCCTCGGCCGCGCACTGGCCGAAACCGTGCTCCAGCACGGCGACCGCGTGGTCGCCACGGCACGCAACGTCGACACGCTCGGCAGCCTCGAGGAGATCGGCGGCGATCGCGTGCTGCTGTTGCCGCTGGACGTCTGCGACGCGCAGGCGGTCAACGGCGCGGTCGACGCGGCGCTGCGCTGCTTCGGCCGCATCGACGTGGTCGTCAACAACGCCGGCTACGGGCTCGCCGGCGCGGTCGAGGAACTCGGCGATGCCGAGGCGCGCGCGCAGTTCGACACCAATGTCTTCGGCGTGCTCAACGTCCTGCGCGCGACGCTGCCGACGCTGCGCCAGCAACGCAGCGGACACATCCTGCAGATTTCTTCGGTCGCCGGCGTGGCGTCGACGCCGGGGCTGGGCATCTACAACGCCAGCAAGTACGCACTCGAGGGCCTGTCCGAAGCCCTCGCGCTGGAACTCAAACCCTTTGGCGTACGCGTGACCCTGATCGAACCGGGCCCGTTCCGGACCGACTGGGCCGGCCCCTCGCTGATCACGCCGCAACAGCGCATCGACGCCTACGCCGACACCGCGCACAAGACCATCGAGATGCTCAACGGCTATTCCGGCGCACAACCCGGCGACCCATTGCGCGCGGCCCGCGCGATGATCGAAGTCGTCGAATCGGAAAAGCCGCCGCTGCGCCTGCCGATGGGCGCGCTGTCGGTCGAACGGATCCGCGACAAGCTCGCGCGCACCGCTCGCGAACTCGACGCCTGGGAGCCGGTATCGCTGGCGACCGAATTTCCGCCCGGCGGCTGAGGCGCCTAGGCCGGGACCGCAGCCTCGAGGTAGTCGGCGAAGCGCCGCTCCATCCAGAACACCGGTTCGCCACGGGCACCGGCGGCGACGAAGCCGACGTGCCCACCGCGCCGGGACACCTCCAGCGTGACCCCCGGCGCGAGCATGTCGGCGCTGGGCAGGACCGCCGGCGTCATGAACGGATCGTCCCTGGCGTTGACGATCAGCGTCGGGCGGCGGATGTCCTTGAGGAATGGCGCGCACTCGCAGCGCGCGTAGTAGTCCAGCGCGTCCCTGAAGCCGTTCATCGGCGCGGTATACGCGTCGTCGAACTCGAAGAAATCGACGGCGCGCACGGTGCGCTCGAGATCGACGAAGTCCGGCACCGGCACCGCGGCGTTCTTGCGCTGGACCAGCGCGACCAGATCGCGCATCAGGCGCTTCTGGTACAGCCGCGCGGTGCCCTTGCGCAGCTTGCTGGCGCAGACCTCCAGACGGAACGGCGCACAACCGGCCGCGGCGGCGACCACCGGCGCGGCGTCCCCTTCCTCGCCGAGCGCCTTGAGCACGATGTTCGCGCCCATCGACCAGCCGACGGCGGCGACGCGTACGCCCGGCTCGCGGCGTTGCAGCTCCTGCCACAGAAAGCGCAGGTCACCGGTGTCTCCGTGGTGATAGCCGCGCGGATGCCGGTTCGGCTCGTCGCTGCCGCCGCGCAGCTGGATCGCCACCACGCGCCAGTTGCGCGCGATCAGCCGCCGCGCCGTTCCGCGCAGGTACTTGGACTGGAACCCGCCGGTGAGGCCGTGGACCAGCACGGCGATACGGTCGCCCTGCTCCGGACCGGCCCAGCCCAGATCGACGAAATCGCCGTCCGGCAGTTCCAGGCGCTCGGCGCGCAGCGTCAGGCGCGGGGTCGGCCGCAGCAATGTCGGCAGCACCGTCTGCGCATGCGGACCGCGCATCAGCGGATGCGGCTCGAATCCGCAGGGCACGATGGCGCCGTGCGCCGTGGACGGCGTCGGTTCGGCGGCGTCGCCGAGGCGGGTGGAAGGCTTGGACTGCGTCATGGCCGGGATCGGGGTCTTCGGCGATGCCACAAGCATACGCAAAGACCGCGCCGGCGCGCGCGATCAGCGCGGCTCGACCAGGCGCTCGTCGAGCGGCGCGGGTTCGGCACTGCGGCTGCCGACCGTCGCCGCGACACTCATGCCGTGCACGGTGACACTGTCGATCTGGTCCTGGAAGCGCGGTGGCACCGTGCCCGCGTCGGCCTGGGCCCAGCACACCATCTGGTAGCCGAGCACGTCCGGCGAACCGGCGGTGAGCTTGTCCTGCCACCAGTACTCGAAGATCGCGCGCTCGGCGGTCAGGCTGACGATGCCGTAGCCGTGATCGACCCACTCGATGAACTGCACGTTCCTGTTCAGTCCGATCAGCGCGCCTTCGAAGGCACGCGCGCCGCCGACGCTGATCGCGCTGTCCGGCGCCACGCCGAGGGCGTTGGCGATCAGCTCGTCGGCGCCGCCGCGGCCCATCGAGCTGGGCGCGAACTCGACGCCGACCGAGTCGGCACGCGTGCTCAGCGGGCCGATCGCCGCGGTGGTCGCGCGGCCCCACCCGGCCAGCGCATTGAGCGCGGTCGAGCCCTGGCGCGGGTTCGGCACCACCAGGCCGGAGACATAACCGCTCAGCAGCGGCGCGTCCTCGATCAGGTCCGAGCCGAGGTTGCCGTGCGCGTCGCCCGACACGAAGATGTTGTTGTGCACGCGCACTGCCCCGGCATTGGCGCCGCGCAGGGTCTCGCACAGCAGCGCGCGCTCCTCGGTGTAGTCGGTCCAGCGCGAGATGCCGATCTTCGGAAACGGAATGCCGTCGGCGAGATCCGGCAGATCCACCGGCGCCAGCCAGGTCTGGTTGTTGACCACGCGCCACAGCGTCCCGGCCTGCTGCGAATCGAGCATGCCGGCGGTGAACCATTCGAACTGGCGGCGTCCGAACAGACTCGGCGCGCCTTCGGCCAGATGGCTGGCGTCGACCTCGCCACCGTAGCGCGGCAGATTGCTCTGGGTGTCGATACCGAAGAAGTCGACCATCGGCCCGTACGACAGCCTGCGGTAGATCAGGCGCGGGTCGGGCGGCTGCGGATACTCGCCGTTCTCGGCGAGGACGAATTCGCCGGACCCGTCGGCCCGGACCGGTCGCGTCGGCGTCCACTCATGGAAGGCGCGCATGGTGTCGGCCAGCGTGCAGGTGCTGGTCGCCGGATCGATCGGGCTGTCCAGCTCGTTGCCGAAACCGGGGTCGATGTCGTGGTTGTCCCAGACGATCATCCACGGATGCTGCTGGTGCGCGCGCAGCAGATTGGGATCGGAACGGTACAGCGCGTAGCGTCGCCGCACCTCGTCGAGGCTCAGCCAGTCGCGGTAGTCGACGTCGTTGATGTCCTTGCGGTCCAGGCGCGCCCGGACCTCCTCGTCCTGATCGACGAAGTCGTAGATGTAGTCGCCGCAGTGCAGGACCAGGTCCAGATCGTTGCGCGCGGCCAGATGGCCGTAGCCGCTCCAGTAGCTCGACCAGTAGCTGGAGCAGGCGACGACGGCGAAACGCACCTCGTCGACCATCGTCGCCGGCGCGGTGCGCGTACGCCCGGTGATCGACGTCTCGCCGAAGGCACGGAAGCGGTAGTAGTAGGTCGTCGCCGGCGACAGGCCGGTGACGTCGACCTTGACCGTCCAGTCGCGATCGGCACGGGTGCGCTGGGTTCCGGACGCGACGACGGACGCGAACGCCGGGGTCTCCGCGACCTCCCAGTCGACCGCGATCTCCGCCGCCGACGGCGTGGACTCGGTGACGCGGGTCCAGATGATCACGCGGTCGGCGAGCGGATCGCCCGAGGCGACGCCGTGCGCGAACGGCAGCGGCAGCACCAGCGGAAAGTCCATGCCGCTGTCGTCGAGATTGCCGGAGGGGACCTGCCCGGAGGCGCCACCCGGCCGCGAACTGTCACCGCAGGCCGGCAGCAGCGGTGCCGCCAGCAGGACGGCACCCGATTTCAGGAATTGACGACGTTTCATGGCTCCCCGCGAGCAGATGGCGCCGCGTTCCGCGCTCCCGCGCGCGACGCCGACAATGGGTTCAGCCGTCCAGTGTGGCATCGCCGCATGTCACCCGGAGGACATGGGGCGAATTTTCTACCGCGCGCGGCCTAGGCCCGTTCCGGCGGCGGGCAGGCGTCCGGATACTGCGGCAGCGCATCGTCGATCGGCCACCACTGGCAGTTCGACGCGACGTGGAAGTGCAGACCCGGCCGTGTCGCGATCGGCTCGTCGAGCAGGCCCGCGCGGATACGCACGACGTCCGGCAGGCTGTCGCGGCGGCTCAGCACCGGCGCGCCACAGCGACGGCAGAACACGCGGTGCTTGCCGGGGCTCGACTCGTAGCCGCTCAGCAGCTCGGCGCCGGCAAGCAGACGCCAGGCGCTGCGCGCAACCGGGATATTGGTCGCGAACGGTGCGCCCTGCGCCTTGCGGCACTGCGTGCAGTGGCAGACCTGGATCGGGGCCAGCGGCCCGTCGATCTCGAAACGCACGCCGCCGCAGAGGCAACTGCCCGTATGCGCGGGCGATCCGGCGGCCATCGCCTACCGCGCCGCCGTGGCGTCGAACACCGGCTCTTCCTCGGTGACGAAGAACACCGTGCGGGTCATGTCCGCAAACCGCCCCTCGTCGGGCCGGATCGTCGCCAGGTAGTCGGGATCCGAAAAGAACGCGTCGCGATCAGCGGCGCTGTCGAACCACAGCTCCGCGGTTCCGTCGTAAGCCACCTCGTCCTGCTCGTAACTCTCCGGCGTGGTGTGGCACTGCACGTACTTGCGCACGTACTTCCGCGTCGCCGGACTGTTCTTCACCAGCTCGGCGTGCTGCGTGCGCCAGTGCCGGTGGAAGGCCTCGGGGCTCATGTCGGGCAGACGGTGTATCGCGACGATCAGCTTGATCATGTCGTGTTCCTGATGCGGAGTGTGTGGATGACACGGGACCGGGCGCACATGATGCACGTCCCGGACGGGCGCGGTCGCAATCGGGATCTAGGCGCTGGTCAGCAGGATGACCTCGATCTCCTCGGTGATGTCCTCCTGGCGCAGCTGGTTCTGGCGACGCTGCAGGATGTCGAGTTCCTCCTCGAGCTTGTGCAGCGCGCGGTCCATGTGCTGGAGCCGGCGCTGGTTCTCCTCCAGCAGCGAGTCGAACACGACCTCGTGCAGCAGCGCGTGGAGGTAATGGTCGGCAAGGGCCGCAAAGTACTCGCGTGGCGGCAGCGTCAACTCCGGCGGATAGCCGCCGCGGCGTGCGGAGGCGCGCGGCTCCGGCAGCGGCAACAGGCGGCGGAACACCACCCCGTTCGGTGTCTGATGCACGACGATCAGGCCGGCGGCGTCCCGGGCCGGCAGCGCCGCCAGGGCGCGGTTGACCGCATCCAGGATGCGGTTGAGCACACCCGGAACCTCGTCCGCGACGCTGGCGCCGGAGACGACGCAGGATGGCGGGGTCTCGTCCGGCCATGCCTCCGCGAGCCGCGAACCGACGACGATGCGGGCATGCGGGGCCACGTCTTCCGCGTGCCCGCCGTCGGCGCGATCGCTCAGCGCAGCGAGCACCTCGGCATTGAAATCGCCGCAGAACCCGCGTTCGGAGCCGATCACGCACCAGATGTCCTGCTGCGGCTGGACGCCCGGCGCCACCGCGTCCCGGAACGAGCTGAGAAAATCGACCGCCGCGATCTCGATCTCGCGGACCGATTCGCGCTGCGCGTCGATCATCTGTCCGACCCGGCGCAGCTCGACCAGGGCCAGGCCCTTCATCGCGCCGAGCACCTCGCGGATCTCGGACAGACCGCCGATCCGGTTGACGACCTCGCGGCGCCGGCTCATCCCCGGCCCAGCCAGTCCGCCACCGCGCCGACCCAGGCCTCCCGCTTGGCGTTGAGGTCCGGCGCGGCATCGGTCGCACTGCCCTCGCGCAGGGCCTGCAGCGCCTGGAGCAGCGCATCGCCGGAGCGGCCGTCGAGCATGCCCTCGTTGTACGCGATCAGCCACGCCAGCTGCGCCTCGATGGTCAGCGGGTCGAGGCGGTCCTGCTTGAGGATCTCCCGCAGCAGGCGGCCCCGCGAGATGCGCTGCTCCATCGTCGCCTCGAGCTTGGTGCCGAAGCGGGTGAAGACTTCCAGCTCCAGAAACTGCAGGTAGTCGAGTTTCATGCGCCCGGCTTCGCGCTTGATCGCGGCATCCTGCGCCTTGCCGCCGATGCGCGAGACCGAGCGGCTGATGTCGATCGCGGGGCGGATGCCGCGCGCGAACAGGCGCTCGTCGAACAGGATCTGGCCGTCGGTGATCGAGATCAGGTTGGTCGGGATGTACGCCGCGATCTCGCCCTGCTCGGTCTCGATGATCGGCAGCGCGGTCAGGCTGCCGCCGCCGTGGCTGGACGCCATGCAGGTGGCCCGTTCGAGCAGGCGCGCATGCAGGTAGAACACGTCGCCGGGGTAGGCCTCGCGGCCCGGCGGCCGGCGCAGCAGCAGCGACAGTTCGCGATAGGTTCGCGCATGCGTCGACAGGTCGTCGTAGACCACCAGGGTGTCGCAGCCGTTGGCGGTCCAGGCTTCGGCGATCGCGCAGCCGGCGAACGGCGCCAGATACTTCAGCCCGGGGGCGGCGCCGGCCTCGGCGACGACGACCGTGGTATGCGCGAGCGCGCCGGTACGCCGCAAGGTCTCGATGGTCTGCACCACCGACGAACGCTTCTGTCCGATCAGGACGTAGACGCAGCGCACGTTGCGGCCGCGCTGATTGACGACCACGTCCAGGGCCAGCGCGCTCTTGCCGGTGCCGTTGTCGCCGATCAGCAGCTGCCGCTGGCCCTTGCCCACCGGCAGCATGGTGTCGACGATCTTGCAGCCGGTGTAGAGCGGTCGGGTGACGAAGTCGCGGTCGATGATGCGCGGCGACGCCGCGTCGAGCGGCCGGCGCGCCTGGGTACGGGGGGCGGGCAAGCCGTCGAGCGGCTCGCCGAGCGGATCGACGACGCGCCCGAGCAGGGCGTTGCCGACGCCGATCTCCAGGCCGCCGCCGACGAGCTGGACCTCGAGCCCCGCCTTCAGCGCCGGGGTCTGGCGCAGCAGGATCGCGCCGATCTTTCCGGGCGCCAGCTGAAACACCACCGCCTCGCTGCCGTCCGCAATCTGCACCCGCTCGTCGACCCGCGCCGACGGCAGACCTTCGATCCACGCGGTGCCGTCGCCGACGGAGACCACCCGCCCGCGTTCCTGGACGCGCAGGCCGAAGCGGTAGCCGCGCAGCGCCGCATCGCGCGCCGCGATCAGGGACGATGCCTCAGCCACCGGCGATGCCACTCTGGAAATAGGCCAGCTCGTCGGCAACCGAGGCCTTGAGCGCCCACGCCCCCATCGCGATGCGCAGCCCGCCGATCAGGCCGTCGTCGACCTCGTAGCGGCGCGGCGGCAGTTGCGCGCCGCCAAGCTGGGCCAGGGTCCGGTCGAGGCGCTCGCGCAGCGCGGCCGGCAGCGCATGCGCGCTGGTGATGACGATCTCCGCATCCTTCGCGCCCAGTTCGCCCGACAACGCGGCACGGCGTTCGTCGGACAGGGCGGCGAGATCCTCGATCACCAGCTCGGCGATGCGCTGGTCCAGTGCTGGCCCACCGAGCCGCTGCAGCAGGCGCGCGGCGAACTCGCCGCCCTGCGCGATCGCCTGTTCCTCGACCGCCCGTGCATGCTCGTCCTGCAGGCGCTGCTGGACGACCGCCTGGCGCTCGCGTTCGGCTTCGACCGCCTGCTCCAGCGCGCTCATGCGCTGCTGGCGCAGTTCCGCCAGTTCGGCGTCCAGATGCGCGCGCGCGGTCTCGCGCTCCTTGTCCCACTCGGTCATCCGCCCTTCGTACTGGGCTTTCTGCGCTTCGGCCTGCGCCTCCCGCTGCCGGGCTTCCTCGAGCGTCGCCGCAACCGCGGCGCGGCGGCGCTCGATCACCTGCATCACCGGCTTGTACAGCAGGCGATTGAGGATCCAGACGAGAATCAGGAAATTGATGATCTCGAGGACGAATGTGGTCCCGTCGAGTTCCACGTCCGCTTCTCCGGCCTAGTTCAAGAGGTATTCGAGCAACGGATTGCGGAACAGGACGATCAGCGCCACCACCAGCACGTAGATCGCCAGCGACTCGATCATCGCCAGACCGATGAACAGCGTCCGCGTGATGGATTTCTCCGCCTCCGGCTGCCTCGCGAGAGCGTCGATCGCCTGGCTGATCGCCTTGCCCATCGCCAACGCCGGCCCCAGCACGCCGATCCCGATCGCAATCAACGCGGTGGCCGTGGACAGCGTCGCGAATAAGCTCATGTCACTCATGCCCGTCTACCTCTTGCATGTATGGTTGTTCGATTGGAGAGGATCACTGCGTCGCCGCCCGCCGTTGCGCCACGGCCTGGTGCGACTGGATGCCGCCGGAGATGTAGACCAGCGCCAGCATGCCGAAGATGTATGCCTGCACCAGCGCCTCGACGATGTGCAGCATCAGGACCGGTACCGGCACCAGCAGGCCGCCGACGATCAGCACCAGCAGCGCGGCCATCTCCAGGCTCATGATGTTGCCGAACAGGCGGACCGCCAGCGACAGCGTCCGCGACAGCTCGCTGATGATGTGAAACGGCAGCATCACCGGGTTCGGCTCGAGGTATTGCCGCAGGAAGCCCCGCAGTCCGTTCGCGCGGATGCCGAACCAGTGCACCGACGCGAACACGATCAGCGCGAGCGCCGAGGTCAGCGACAGATCCTCGGTCGGCGACGACAGCCCGGGGATGATGCCGGTGAGGTTGGCGAAGACGATGAAGATCCAGAACGTGCCGACCAGGGCGACCAGTCCCGGCGGCGGTTGCGGCAGGACCGCGCGGATGGCGTTGTCGATCGACTCCACCGCGCCCTCGAGCACGGTCTGCCAGCGTCCCGGCGTCATCGCCAGGCGCCGGGTGCCGATCCAGCTCAGCACCGCCAGCAGCACCATCAAGCCCCAGGTCGTGACGACCGTCCGGGTGATCCCGAAACCGAACACGTGGAATACGACCGCGTTGTCCATCAGCCGGTCCTTCCACGCTGGCCGTCCGCCGTCCGGATCATCAGGGATGCTCCCGGATGTAGCGGTAGACGTTGTAGCCGCCCAGCACCACGCCAAGCAGGATCAGGCTGACCGTCCAGCGCACCGAATACCCACTGTGCTGGTCGTCGATCCAGTTGCCGAGATACGCCAGCAGCACCACCGGCAGCACGAACAGGATCCCGAGAGTCCCCAGGAACACCGTATGCGCCAGCAGCGTCGTCCGCTCGGCGCGGGCGCGGCGCTCGCGCTCGGCCTGCCGCTCGACGGTGTCGTGCAGACGGCGGTCCGGTTCCTCGACCATCACGCACGCTCCATTTGCCAGATCCGGCGCATCATTTCCTGCTCGAGTTTGCCGAGGTTTTCCTTGAAATCGTGCAGGCGTTCGTCCTCGGCGTGCAGCTGCTCGGCCAGGGCCTCGGACAGGTGCTCCGGATCCCGTCCGCACAGATAGCGCCTGGCGGTGACGTGCAGCTCGTTGTGGCGGAAGTGCAGGACCGCGCCGGGCAGTGCCAGATAGGTCCAGTGTCCGTCCACGCAGTAGCGTGCGAGCCCGGTGTTGAGCACCGTGGTCATGCGCGCGTGTCCGGCGAGCACGCCGAACTGGCCGCTGGCGTCCTCGCCGACGAAGCTGGTGACGTTCTCGATCCGCTGGCGCTGGGTCGCGCTGCACAGGCGCAGGGTGAAACCGCTGCGCTCGGCTTCCACCGCGCCATCGGGGATCACTGCGTCCATCAGCCGACGCCCTCCATGGTCGCACGCATGTAGCACTGTTCCTCGGGTACGTGATCGTAGTCGCCGCGCAGGAACGCCTCGCAATCCCTGAGCGTGTCCTCGATCGCGACCGATGCGCCCGGCATCCCGGTCTGCGGACTGACGACGTGGAACGGCTGGGTCATGTAGCGCTGCAGGCGCCGCGCGCGGCCGACGATGCGCCGGTCGGCGTCGGACAGCGCCTCCATCCCGAGCATCGCGATGATGTCCTCCAGCTCGCGGTAGCGCGCCAGATGTTCGCGCACGCCCTCGGCGATGGCGACGTGGCGCGCGCCGAGCTGGCTGCGGTCCATCAGCTTGCTGGCGGAGCGCAGCGGATCGACCGCCGGATAGATGCCCTTGGCGGCCTGGTCGCGCGACAGCACGACGACGGTATCGAGATGCGCGAAGATCGCGGTGACGGCCGGATCGGTCATGTCGTCCGCGGGCACGTAGACCGCCTGCACCGAGGTGATGCTGCCCGCGTCGGTCGAGGTGATGCGTTCCTGCAGCTCGGCGACTTCCGAACTCAGGGTCGGCTGGTAACCGACCGTCGCCGGCATGCGCCCGAGCAGACCCGAGATCTCGCTGCCGGCCTGGACGAAGCGGAACACGTTGTCGATCAGCAGCAGCACGTCCTTGCGCTGGCTGTCACGGAGGTACTCGGCATAGGTCAGGGCCGTCAGCGCGACGCGGAAACGCACGCCCGGGGACTCGTCCATCTGGCCGAACACCATCAGCGACTTCGGCAGCACGCCGGCCTTGCGCAGGTCGTGCCAGAGTTCGTGACCTTCGCGGATGCGCTCGCCGACCCCGCCGAATACCGAGACGCCGCGATGCAGCTGCACGATCGCGTTCATGAATTCGGTCAGCAGCACCGTCTTGCCGACGCCGGCACCGCCGAACAGGCCGGTCTTGCCGCCGCGGACGAAGGGGCTGAGCAGGTCGATCACCTTGATCCCGGTCGCCAGCACGCCGCTGCTCGCGGTGGCCTGCGCCAGCGGCACCGGGGGCGCCAGTACCGACTGCCGCGCCGCGGCCGCGATCGGCGCTTCGCCGTCGAGCGGTGCCCCGAACACGTCGACCATGCGGCCGAGGCACTCGGGACCGACCGGAACGCTCAGCGGCGCGCCGGTGCCGTGGACCGGCATCCCGCGCCACAGACCGCTGGTGCGATGCAGGGCGATGGCACGGACGCGCCGCTCGTCCAGATCGCTGTACGCCTCGAAGACGTAGCGCTCACCGTCGTCGCCGTCGACCCACAATGCCTCGTGCATCGCCGGCAGCCGCTCGCAGAGAATGTCGACGACCGGCCCGTCGACGCGCTCGATCTGGCCGAGTGGCGCCGCATCGGAAAGGGACATCCCGTCCTGCCGCAAATCAGGCGCCGCGGGCTGCGGCTGCGAGGGGTCTGTCGACACCGTTGCGGTCATGAGCTCGAATCAGGCCAATGGGGATGTGTCCATTAGGCAACATCGTGCCCGATGCGTTCACTGATCTTCGTCAATCGGGCTTGCCGCAGCCGCCGGCGGCGACCGCTCAGACGCCGTAGGGCTCGGCGAGCAAGGCCTCGAAGGCCCCGGACTTGATCATGCGCGACAGATCGGCCGCGCCGCCGATCAACTGTCCGTTGACGAACACCATCGGAAACGTCGGCCAGCCCGCCCACATCTTCAGCGCGTTGCGCCGCCGCCATTGATTCATGTAGCTGCCGTATTCGAGATAGTGGTACGGCGCGCCGGCGCGATCGAGCAGCTTGCGTGCCTTGCGCACGTGAGGATTCTGGGCCATGCCCACGACCACCACCTTGTGTCCGGCGACGGCGGCCTCGACCTCGTCGACGACGTCGCGATGATTCTCCGCGACGAACTTGCGGATATCGGGATGCAGGCGCTTCTCGGGCAGGGTCGTACGCGACATGGGCGGGATCGGCTTCAGTCAGATCGAAGCGCGAGTATCGGCGCCGGCCCCACGCGAATCAATCGGGCGCCTCCGCGGCACGCCGCAACGCGGCGCTCAGCCGCCGTCGGCCTCCGCGTCCTCGAGCAGCATCGCCGCGCCCTTCTCGCCGATCATGGTCGCCGGCTGGTTGGTGTTGCCGCCGACCAGCGTCGGCATGATCGAGGCATCGACCACCCGCAGGCATTGCAGGCCATGCACGCGCAGACGCGGATCGACCACCGCCATCGGATCGACGCCCATCTTGCAGGTGCCGACGGGGTGATATGCCGACTCTCCGCTGCGCCGCACCCAGTCGGCGAGGTCAGCATCGCTCTGCAGCGCGGCCCCAGGCGACATCTCGACTTCATGGTGCGGTGCGAAGGCCGGCTGCGCCAGGATCCTGCGCACCAGATGCACCCCGCGCACGAGTCGCTCGACATCGGCGGACTCGGCCATGTAGTTGGGATCGATCAGCGGCGCCGCGAACGGATCGGCACTGTGCAGGCCGACGCGGCCGCGCGACGACGGCCTGAGCCCGTAGATCATCACCGCGTAGCCGTAGCCGCTCATCGCGGTCTTCAGGTCCCGCCCGTGATCGGAGTACAGCATCGGCGCGAAGTGCAGTTGCAGGTCGGGGATCTCTTCCTCGGGCCGGGAGCGGACGAATCCGCCGGCCTCGGCGCCGTTGCTCGACAGCACGCCGCGTCGACCGCTCAGGTACTGCAACAGCGCCCACAGACCCTTGAGCCAGTAGCTCGGATGCATCGAGATGCTCTGGCGGCTGCGCGCGCCGACGCGCACGAACACATCGATGTGGTCCTGCAGATTCTGCC
Source organism: Nevskiales bacterium (assembly GCA_028698335.1). Classification (GTDB taxonomy): domain Bacteria; phylum Pseudomonadota; class Gammaproteobacteria; order Nevskiales; family Nevskiaceae; genus Solimonas. The sequence continues at coordinate 38,560 of JAQVDP010000010.1, forward strand.
CGACACCCTCCAGCGCGTGACACAGCTCGATCCCGTGCCGGGACAGCTCCTCGCGCGGACCGATTCCGGAGAGCATCAGCAGTTGCGGCGAGTTGAACGCGCCGCCGCAGAGCACGACCTCGCGCCCGGCACGGACCTGCGCCAGTCCCGTCGCGCCCCGGTATTCGACCCCGGTGGCGCGGTTGCCTTCGAGCAGCACACGGGTGACCTGCGCGCCACTACGGACAGTCAGGTTGGAACGCCCCTCCGCGGGTTCGAGATACGCGCGCGCATTGCTGCAGCGTGCGCCGTCCTTCTGGTAGGCGTAGTAGAAACCCACGCCCTCCTGCTCACTGCCGTTGAAATCGGTATTGCGCCGGTGCCCCGCCTGCGTCGCCGCCTCGACGAACGCCGTGCTCAGCGGATTGGTGTAGCGTCGCTCGGCAACGTTGAGCGGACCCCCCTGCCCGTGAAACGCGGCGTCGACCGGCGTCGCCTTCGGCTCGAAATTTTCGGACCTGCGGAAGTACGGCAGCACGTCGGCGTACGACCATCCCTCGCAGCCCAGCCGCGCCCACTCGTCATAGTCCCGGGCGTGCCCGCGGATATAGACCTGCGCGTTCATGCCGCTGGAACCGCCGAGCATCCTGCCCCGCGGCTGGAACAGCGCACGGTCGTACATGTGCCGCTGCGGTTCGGTATTGAACTGCCAGTTGTAGCGACGGCTGAACATCAGCTGCAGGAAGCCCAGCGGCATGTTCACGAACGGATTGCGGCGGCTCTCCGGACCGGCTTCGAGCAACAGCACCGAATGGCGACCGCTCTCGGACAGGCGGTTGGCGACGGCGCATCCGGCCGAGCCCGCGCCGACCACCACGTAATCGAACTGTTCGGACGACATCGATCGCTCCGGTTTTACGGGCCGCCGTTGCGGCTATCGGGCGGTCACCGCCGTGGTCATCGCGCTGGACCCGCCCAGCGACCAGCCGCCGTCGACCGGCAGCACCACTCCGGTGACATAGGCCGCGTCATCGGAGCACAGCCACTGCGCGGCGCGGGCGATCTCCGCCTTGCTGCCCCAGCGCCGCAGCGGCACCGAATCCGTCCATGCCTTCTCGGCCGCCGGTGTCGGCGCCAACCGGCGCATGCCCTCGGTCCCGGCGATCGGGCCCGGCGCAATCGCGTTGACGCGAATCCCCTGCGGCCCCCATTCGATCGCGGCGGTCCGCGTCACCTGGTCGATGCCCGCCTTCGCCGCACCGACGTGGATCTGGAACGGCGTCGGCAACCAGGACTGCGGCGCGCTGATGTTGATGATCGCCGCGCCGGGCTTGCGCAGATGGTCGTAGGCCGCACGCATGACGTTGAAGCAACCGAGCAGATCGATGTCGATCACCGCCTTGAAGCCGTTGGCCGACAGCTCGGATGCCGGCGCGACGAAGTTGCCCGCTGCGCCTGAGATCAGCACGTCGATCGCCCCCAACTGCGCGGCGGTCGAGGCCATCGCCGACGACAGCGCGTCGTAGTCGCGCACGTCCGCGGCGAAGCCGATCACGTCGCCACCGTGGCGCTTGAGTTCGGCAACGGCGGCGTCGACGCGCTCCTGGCTGCGGCTGAGCACCGCAACACGGGCACCGGCTTCGGCGAAGGACTCGGCGATGCCGAAATTGATGCCGGTCGTGCCGCCGGCGACGAATACCACCTTGTCGCGAAATGTCATGTGCTCTCCTCGGACTCGCAAATGCACCGGGTCCGACTTGCGCCCGCCGCTGCAACACCGGCGGACCTCCGGACCCCTGTTTTCTGATCCAGGCAATAAACGTCATTTTGCGTATATTGTCAACGCATTTTATTCATGGCAGGCCCATTCCGGCTCACGCCCCGCCCGGCATTTCGACTACATTGGCCGCCTGATTTCCCAGCATGAGCCGCAGACCCACATGAAGATGCGCGAACTCGAAAAGCGCACCGGCGTCAATCGCGAGACGATCCGCGTCTATCTGCGCCATGGGCTGATGCCCGAGCCGCATCGCCCCAAACCCAACGTCGCCGACTACGGCGAGGAGCATGTCTCCAGCGTCCTGGCGATTCGCAAGCTGCAGAAGGACAAGCGGGTTCCACTGCATCTGATCAAGCGGGCGATGGAGGGCGACACCTCGGTGATGCCGGCCGATGCCACCGCGTTCCCGCACCTGGACAGCCTGATCGCCGCGCGCGTCGGCGTCGACGATGCGCTGGTCCCGCTGAGCGTGACGCTGACGCGCAACCCGCATGCGCAGAAGGATGCCCGCCTGCTCGAGGACGTCGGTGCGATCACGCTGGTCCGCCGCCGCGGCAAACCGCACCTGAGCCGCATGGATGCCGAACTCGTGAGCCTCTGGGGCGACATGCGGGCCGCGGGCTTCACCGAGGAACTCGGCTTCAGCGCGGACGTCTGCAGACTGCACGTCGAGGCGGCGCAGCGGCTCGCGCACATGGAACTCCGGCTGTTCCTGGCACGCGTCACCGGACTGCGCAACGAAGGCCCCACCGCGGACATGGCGCAGGCCGCACTGACCCATCTGCTGAGTTTCTTCGGCCTGATCCGGGTCAAGACCGTGCTGGCCGACCTGCGCCAGCACTCGGCGGAGACGTCCGCGCCGGCTCCGGCCACGTCAGCCAAACGAAGCCGACGGCCACGACGACCGTCGGCCGCCCCGGCACGCGGCAAACGCTAGGCCGGCGTCAGCTGGCGGTCCGCGCCGCGGCCAGGCGGCTGCCGACCCAGAAGCTGTTGAGGATCGCGACCACGACCAGCGCACCGAACAGCAGCTCCTTGCCCTCGCTCCACTGCGCCACCCAGGGCGACAGCTGACGTGCCAGACCCAGGCCCGCGACACAGAGGCTGACGGCGGCAATCGCCAGCCCCATCACGCGCGAGGCGATGCGCGCCATGTCGTCGGCGCCCGCGATCAGGCGCGCGATCCACAAACCGTTCAGGCCGTCGGTCACGAGCATGCCGAGCATGAACAGCAGTCCGAGCAGCACGGCCGGCTGCCAGCCGCCGAACTGCGAACCGGTCAGCGCGAACAGCGCCGCCTGGCTGATGGTGTCGAACGACAGCGCGAACAGCGCGCCGACCCCCATGATCACCAGCGGATGCGTCGCCGTCGCCAGACGCCGGAACATCGGTCCGAGCAGACGCCCCTTGAACCCGACCGGCCGCACCACTTCGTCCGGCGCGGCGCTGAGCACCGCCCGCAGGTTGACGATGCCGAGCCCGCCGAGGAACGCGATCGAGATCCAGGCGCCGAAGCTCTCCAGCCAGGCCGGCACCTGCCACTGCGCGGTCAGCGTCGACACCCCCAGCGCGACCGCGATCACGACCAGACCGTGCCCGAGCGAGAACAGGCTGCCGCAGCGCCGCGCGAGCCCGGGCTGGACCCGCGCGTTGTACCGGGTCAGACCGTCGATGGTCGCCAGATGATCGGCGTCGAAGCCGTGCTTCAACCCGAGCAGCAGCACCACCGCCGCCAGCGCGGCAAACTCCTGAGGCAAGTCGGCAGCAGTCACGATGCGTCTCCCTGTGGCGCGGCCCGGCAAGGGGATGTCCGCTTGATGGGCGAGTTTCGTGCCAGCATCCTCGTCCCGCAAAAACAGTCACTTGCATCGCGACCGCGACGCGATACCGATCGCCGGATGATCACTTGGACGGCTCCGGCGGAAGCGCTTTTTCCAGTGCCAGCGGCAGCGTCACGGTGAACTCGGCGCCGCCGAGCGCGTTGTTGGCCACCGCGAGCCGGCCGCCGTGGCGTTCGACGATCCCGTAGCTGATCGACAGCCCCAGTCCGGTGCCCTGCCCGACCGGCTTGGTGGTGAAGAACGGCTCGAAGATGTGCGGCAGGACCTCGGGATCGATGCCGATGCCGTTGTCGGAGAAACAGGCGCGGACGCTGCCGTCCGCATCGCGGTCGACCCGGACCGACAGGCTCGGCGCCGCCAGCATCTCGGTGGCGTCGCGCGCGTTCTGCACCAGATTCATCATGACCTGCTGCATCTGCGCGCCCGAGCCGATCACCATCAGGCCGCGCTGGATGTCGACGTCGACCCGGAAGCGTGCCGGGCTCGCGGTCCGCACCCACTGCACGGCGCGTTCGACCACCTCGCCGAGATCGAACAGATCGTCGCCGTCGCGGTCCTGGGCGGAGAAGCGCTTGAGGTTGTCGACGATGTCGCGGGTGCGCTCGGCGCCTTCCACCGTGCCGTCGATCAGCGACCCGAGGTCGGCCAGGATCTTGTCGATGCGCAGACGCTCGCGCAGTGCGTTGCGGGCGTCCTCGCCGGCACCCGCGTGCACGGCGCCGATGTATTCGCCGAGGCGTTCGGAATAGCGCTTCAGCGCGTGCACGTTGCCGAGCACGAAGCTGATCGGGTTGTTCAGTTCGTGTGCGACGCCGGCGACGAGACGGCCCAGCGACGCCATCTTCTCGGCCTGCAGCAGCTGCTGCTGGGTGCGCTTGAGCTGCTCGTGCGTCTCATGCAGTTCGCGATACGCGCGCCGCAATTCGCCGACCGGGCGCCCGGTCATGACACTGCCGACGATGCGTCCGGCCGCGGTGGTCCGCGGCGTGAAATTCAGCGACACCTCGACCGGCCCGGCGGCGGTCAGCAGGGTCAGCTCACAGTCGTGCACCGCGTCCTTCTGCGCAACCATGCGCCGCACCGTATCCTGCGATGCGCTGTCCGCGAACAGCTCAAACACCGCGGTCCCCCGCAGCGCGTCGGCGACGCGCCCGACCAGCGCGGTCAGCGCCTCGTTGACCTCCTCGATGGTGCCGTCGAGCGCCGTCGCGATGACCACGTCGGACATCGACCCGAGCACCGAGCGCGTGAACTGCTGCGCCTCCTCGAGCGCGGTGTTCTTCTCCTCGAGGGCGACCTCGTGACGCAGCAGGTCCGAGAACACCTCGTCCATCTTCTGGATCACGCTGATCCAGGCCTGGTCGCCGAAGCTGCCCCTGGTCCGCTCGAGACCGCTGGGCAGGGCCGCCGAGAACTTGCGCTCGAAATCTTCCGGGCTCACGGCGACGGCCTCAGTGCACCGTGCACACCATGCACGGGTCGAAGGAGCGCACGATGTGCTGCACCGACACCGGCGCACGCCGGTCCGCGCCGGCGGCAACCCCGACCAGTGCCTGCTCCAGCGCCCCCGGCTGCCCGGCGGCGTCGCGCGGCGAGAAATTCCAGGTGGTCGGGGCGATGATCTGGTAGCTCGCGATCCGCCCCCGGCGGATGCTGAGCCAGTGCCCGAGCGAACCGCGCGCGGCCTCCACCAGGCCGACACCGTCGGCGTCCTGCGGCAGCTCGAATTCGGCGCAGAACGGCTCGTCCGGCTGCAGGCGCATCACCCATCGCTCCATCTCCGGCAGCGTGCGCGCCATCTCCAGCAGTCGCGCGACGACCCGCGCGGCGACGCTGCCGCCGTGCCGGATCATGTCACGTGCGAGCGGATGCCCGGCCACCACCTGACGCGCCAGCGCGCCGACCTCGACGACCTCACCGGCGAGTCGCGGGGCCTTGCACCAGCTGTACGCCCCGGGCTTGTCCGGCATCGGCACCGTCGAGCCATCGCGCGGACGCGCGGTGTCACCGCCCATCCAGGCGTGGCTGACGTCCTCGGCGATGGCATCGAGGTGCAGCGGCCGCGGACCGCCGTCCCAGACGCCGCCCGGGTACAGCGGTCCTTCGGGCAGCAGATAGGCGCCGTAGCTCAGGTAGCGGTCGGTCGCGCGCCCGAGCCGCCACAGGTCCAGATCGTCCGCGATGCGCAGGAACCGGCCGAAGTCCCCGCGCGGCGCGGCGGCGGCCCAGGCCCGCAGCGACCCGACGCTGTCGATCGCCGCAACCGCCTCCAGCGCGTCGCCGAGCAGCGTCCGTTCGAGAAACGCACGAAACCCGCGCAGCAGCGCGTACAACCGCAGGCGTTCGGATGCATCGATCGGTCGCGCCGACCCCCCCGGCTGCAGCGATCCGGTATGCGGCCAGCGTCCCGCGAGCAGTCCCATCGTCTCCAGCAGCCGCGTCCGCGCCGGCACCACCTCGCGCCGCGCGCTGCCGGCGATCGCCTTGTAGCGTTCCACCGCCTCGACCGACCATGCGCGTTCCGCATAGTCGGCCCGGGCGAAGTCCGGCATGAAGAACAGCACGAAGTGACTCAGGTGATCGGCGAGGTTCTCGATCGCCTGCGTCAGCGCGGCGCAGATCCGGCCGTTCTCGCAGGGACTCAGTCCGGCGGCCTGCGCCAGCGCCATGCTCGCGGCCGCCGACTGCGCAACCGAACAGATCCCGCAGATCCGCGGCACGAAGTGCAGCGCGTCGAGCGGATGCTTGCCGATCAGCATCTGCTCGAAACCCCGGAACAGCGGCGAATTGACGTAGGCCGCGCTGATCCGGTCCTGCTCGAACTCGAGCGCGACCTCGAGATCGCCCTCGACGCGATTGAACGGTCCCACCACGATCCGCCTGCCCATCAGGGCTTCATCCCGGGAGGCTTGCTGCTGTCCGGCGGCACCTCGACGCGGAACGACACCGCGTTCTCGCGCACGCGGCGCGGCGTCGCCGACTTCGACAGCGCCCCGAGCGCGACGAACCAGGCCTTGGGCATGTCCAACGGCAGGCCGATCGGAATGCCGGCGATCTTCGGCGTCTGCGACAGCGGATGCCCCGGCTCCTCGAAACCCGGCTCGGTGCAGGCGATGCAGGCAAAGCCCCCGCGCAGACAGGAGCCCGACCCGTTCCACAGCCGCGTGTTGCAGTCGGCGTGCGCGCGGGTTCCCTTGCAGCCCATGTGTTCCATCAGGCAGCCCTGCTGCGACGGCTGCTCGGCACTGGCCTTGAACTCGTAGAACTCGTTGCGGGGGCAGCCGTGATGCACCAGCCGGTCGGCATAGAAACGCGGGCGGCCGACCGGGTCCAGATCGCGTGGCGTCAGCTGCCCCAGCGACAGCGCCATCAGGCTGTCGACGACCCAGCCCGGGTGCGTCGGGCAGCCGGCGATGTTGATCACCGGCATGCCGCCACGCGACACGAAATCCGCCCCGAGCAGACCACCGCCGAGATGATCCTCGTACTGCAGCCCGCAGGCATCGGTCAGATTGGCGCCGGCCGCGGTGATCCCCCCATAGGCCGCGCAGCTGCCGACGGCGATCACATAGCGCGCGCGCTGCGCCAGGCTGCGCACGATCTCGGTCATCGGCCGGCCGCTGCCGGCGAGCCGATGGAATCCACCGCTGCCGTGCGGACCGCGCAGCAGTGCGCCCTCGATGCAGAGCATGTCGAGCGGCTGCTCGCCGCGCTCGTAGACCGCGAGCTGATCCAGCACCTCGTCGGCGCTGGCCTCGGACAGGCTCGGATGCCAGGCGATCTCGATTCCGGCATCGGCCAGCAGGCCGAACAGATCGGCCGACTCGTGACACAGCAGCGACATCGAACAGCCGCCGCAGCCGCCGGACTGCAGCCACAGCAGGTTCACGCGTCCTTCTCCAGACCGTAGCGCGACAGCTTGGCGCGCAGACCGACACGCGACAGGCCGAGCTCATGCGCCGCCCGGGTCTTGTTCCAGCGATGGCGCAGCAGCGACTCGTGCAGCACGCGCGCCTCCAGCCGGTCCATGCGCTCCTTGAGCGTGCCGTCCAGATCGGCGAGCAGCGACAGCTCCTGCTCCTGCGCCTCGCCGTCGGCGGCGCGCAGCACCCGCGGACTCAGCAGATCCGGCGTGAGCCGCCCGTCGGTGGACAGCGCGACCATGCGCAACACCTCGTTGAACAGCTCGCGCACGTTGCCCGGCCAGCGGTGCCGCTTCAGGCAGGCCATGACCTCGCCGTTGGCCGGCTCGACCGACTTGCCGAGCATGGCGCAGGCGCGTTCGAGCAGACGCCCGACGAGAAACGGAATGTCGCCCGGCCGCTCGCGCAGCGGCGGCGTGCACAGACAGACCACCGCGAGCCGGTAGTACAGATCCTCGCGGAAACGGCCATCGCGCACATCCTGTTCGAGATCGTGATTGGTCGCCGCGATCACGCGCACGTCGACGCGCAGGGTGCGGCGGCTGCCGACCGGGCGGATCTCGCCCTCGGCGAGTGCGCGCAGCAGCTTGACCTGGAACTGCGGCGAGGTGTCGCCGATCTCGTCGAGAAAGATGGTGCCACCGTCGGCCTGCTGGAACAGACCGATGTGGTCCTCGAACGCGCCGGTGAACGCGCCGCGCTTGTGCCCGAACAGCTCGCTTTCCAGAAGCTGGTCCGGCATCGCCGCGCAGTTCTCGACGACGAAGGCCTTGTCGGCACGACCGCTGGCGTAGTGCAGCGCGCGCGCGAGCACCTCCTTGCCGGTGCCGGACTCTCCGGTCAGCAGCACCGGCACGTCATACGGCGCGATGCGCTGCAGGATCTCGATCACGCCGTTGAGCGGACTGTCGCTGGCGCGCGCGATGTTGTCGAAGTCGAAGGCCTGCCGCGCCGCCTCGCGCCGCTCCTCGACGCGCTTGCGCAGCGGCCCGGTCGCCGCGCGCAGATCCAGCGCCAGGCGTCGGTTCTCGTTCTGCAGCGCGTACAGCTGCGCGGCGTTCTTCAGCGCCATCACCAGCTGGTCCGGCTGCCACGGCTTGAGCAGATACAGGTAGATGCCGGCGTCGTTGACCGCGGCGATGATGTCCTGGGCGTCGGTGTATCCGGAGATGATGATGCGGATCACCTCCGGATACTGGGCGCGGACCTGCTTGAGGAAATCGACCCCGCAGGTGCCCGGCATGCGCTGGTCGCACAGCACGATCTGGATGAACTCGCGCTCGAGGACCTGCAGGGCCTCCTCGGCGCTGGACACGCAGAAGACCTCGAAGTCCTCGTCCAGAGTGCGCCGCAGCGATTCCTGCGAACGGACCTCGTCGTCGACCACCAGTACCGTCGGCAGTGTGCTCATGCCGCGCGCTCCGCCGCCCGTTGCGGATCACGATGCAGTGCAAGGTGACGCGGCGTCCACGACGCCGGCGACTTGCGCACGAAATGCCAGCGCGCCACGTGATAACTCGGATCGAATCCGTAGAAGTTGCGCCGCATGTGGTTGAGCTCCTCCTCGCGATAGGCCGCCAGCGGCTTGCGCGCCTCGTCCTCGGCGCGGCGCCGGTTCTTGTCGGCCAGGCGGTGTTCGAATTGTCCGTCCGCGGCCAGCGTCTCGGCATACCGCTCGACCTCGGCGCGAAAATCCGGTGCATCGGCATCGACGACACGGTCGACCAGCCCGCTCCGCCGCGCCTGCTGCGCGGTCATCGGCAGGCGCCGCTCGAGCAGCTGCGCGCCATCGGCACCGAGTCTCCGCGGCAGCAGATAGGTCCAGTACTCGGAACCGTAGAGATTTCCCATGTTCTTGTAGTGCGGGTTCAGGATCACCGAACGCCGGGCGTGGATCTCATCGGCCGCCAGCGACATGAACGCGCCGCCGGCGCCGGCGTTGCCCTGCAGCGCGGCGATCACCCACTGCCGCGGCGTCTCGATCAGGGCGGCGCAGACATCGTCCATCGCCTCGATGTTGCGCATCGATTCGTCGGCCGGGCTGTCGGCGTGTTCGATCTGGCGCAGATCGATGCCGTTGGACCAGAAGTCCTCGCCGCCGAGCAGCACCAGCACCCGCGTCGGCCGCGCCTTGGCCGCCTCGATCGCCGCCAGCAGGCGCCGGCACTGCTGCGTGCCCATCGCGCCGCTGTAGAAGTCGAAGGCCAGCAGACCGACGCGGCCGTCCCCGGTTTCCCGGTAGCACAGCGCGCCGCCGTGGGTGTCCACCGGCACTCCCGGCAGCATGGCGCACGCCTCGACATCCGCCAGTGCCAGTGCCGACGGCAGCTTGAGTGCATCCGGCTGGTCGAGGCGCTGCACGTGACCGATCCAGACGCCGCCATCACGCGTCGCCAGCAGCAGCGCGTCGTCGCGTCGCGCCACCACGCTGCCCGGCGCCGCATCGACCGGACGATCGGCGGCCCGCGCATCGAACAGCCGGCACGGCACACCCAGCAGCGTCGACCGCACACCCGGCGCGCCGTCCGCCGCCTGCAGTTTGCGCAGCACCGTGGCGCAGTCATCGTCCTGCCAGTCGATCGCGCGCTGCGCCTGCCGCAGCAATGGCCGCGACTGTCCACGCGCCTGCGGCCACCGCTCCGGTGGCACGGGCTGCCAGCGTCCGGCGCGATAGTCGTCGAAGCGGTCCAGCGCCTCGAGTACGCAGGCGACCGCGGCCTCGGTGACCTCGTTGCGGTACAGGCTGGACTTGCTGGCCGCCCGCATCGGGAACTCACGCGTGGCCCACACCGGTCCGGCATCCATCTCGGCGGTGGCCTGCAACAGGGTCACGCCCCAGCGCGTCTCTCCTTGCTGGATCGCCCAGTCGAGCGCCGACGGGCCGCGATCGCCGACGACGCCGGGATGCACGATCAGGCACGGCAGGCGTGACCAGATCGATTCAGGAATGGCGCGCTTCAGGTACGGCGCGATCACCAGATCGGGATGCCACAGATCGACCGCTTCCTCGGCCACGGCATCGCCGATGTCGAATTCCACCGAAACCGCGTGTCCGCGCTCCGTCAGCTCGCACCACAGGCGCTGACTGAGGCTGTTGAAGCTGTGCGTCAGAAACAGGATCCGCATCAGCAGATCCTCGGCAGCTGCTCGCCCGACAGCCAGTCGACATTACGCCGGCCGCCGAAACCGGTGCGCATCTGCACGAAGTGCTGCGGGTCATCGGTGATCTCGCCGATGATCGCGGCGTCGGCGCCGAGCGGATGCGCGCGCAGTGCCGCAAGCGCGCGGTCGGTGTCCGCGGCCGCGCACACCGCGACGAGCTTGCCCTCGTTGGCGACGTACAGCGGATCGAGTCCGAGAAACTCGCAGGCCGCCGCGACCTGCGGCCTGACCGGAATCGCGGTCTCATCGAGTTCGATGCCGACGCCGGACTGCAGCGCGATCTCGTTGAGCGTGCTGGCGAGCCCGCCACGGGTCGGGTCGCGCAGCAGGCGCAGACCGCGCGCCGGATCGGCGAGTTCCGAACTCGACGGCACCGCCGCCAGCAGTGCCGCAACCAGGTCGTGCAGCGCCGCCGAATCCGAGACGATCTCGGTCTCAAAGGCCAGCGACTCGCGCAGCGACATGATCGCCATGCCGTGATCACCGATGCTGCCGGACAGCAGAATGCGGTCCCCCGGCCGTGCATGGGCGCCGGACAGGGCCCGGCCCGCAGGCAGGGCGCCGAAGCCGGTGGTGGTGATGAAGACGCCGTCACCCTTGCCCTGTTCGACGACCTTGGTGTCGCCGGTGACGATCTGTACGCCGGCCGCCCGCGCGGCGCGGCCCATCGATGCGACGATGCGTGCCAGCTCGCCGAGCCCGAAGCCTTCCTCGAGCACGAAGCCGGCGGACAGATACAGCGGCCGCGCGCCCATCATCGCCAGGTCGTTGACCGTGCCGTGTACCGACAGGCTGCCGATGTCGCCGCCGGGAAAGAACAGTGGCGACACGACATGACTGTCGGTCGCGATCACCGCTCGCTCGCCGTAGGCCAGCTCCGGCAGCACCGCGCCGTCGTCGCCGCGGGCGACGGCGGTACCACCGGCGAATGCCGGGACGAACAGTTCGTCGATCAGCTGCTGCATCGCGCGCCCGCCGGCGCCGTGCGACAGGTCGACGCAACCGCGCTTCAGGTCCAGCGGCCGGACGTAGGGGCGTCCTCGGCTCATGCCGCGCGCTCCCGGTGACGGCCGTAGGTGTAGTGCGCGGCGCATCCGCCTTCGCTCGAGACCATGCACGATCCCATCGGGTTCTCCGGCGTGCACACGGTGGCGAACAGCTTGCAGTCGGTCGGCTTCTTGACCCCGCGCAGGATCGCGCCGCACTCGCAGGCCTTGTGGTCGGGCACCCCGCGATAGTCGAGCACATAGCGACGCTCGGCGTCCCACTCGGCATAGGCCTCGCGAATCCGCAGCGCCGAATACGGCACCACGCCGAGGCCGCGCCACTCGAAGCTCTTGCGCAGCTCGAACACCTCGCTGACACGCTGCTGCGCCTTGAGGTTGCCGTCGCGGCAGACCGCGCGGCTGAATTCGTTCTCGACCTCGCAGCGACCGTCGTTGACCTGGCGCACCAGCATCAGGATCGCCTGCATCACATCGAGCGGTTCGAACCCGGCGATCACCACCGGCTTGCGGTATTCCTCCGCGAAATGTTCGTAGGGCCGGCTGCCGATCACCGTGGAGACGTGCGCCGGGCCGACGAAGCCGTCGATCGGAACGGTGCCGAGTTCGCGGACCTCCGGCGATTCGAGAATGTTGCCGATCGCCGAGGGCGTCAGTACGTGGCAGCACAGCACCGAGAAGTTGCGCAGGTCGAGGCGCCTGGCCTGCTGCAGCACCAGCGCCGTCGGCGGCGTCGTGGTCTCGAAGCCGATCGCGAAGAACACGACCTCGCGCTGCGGCTCGGCCTGCGCGAGCGCCAGCGCGTCGGCGGCCGAATACACCATGCGGATGTCAGCCCCGCGGGCCTTGGCCTTGAGCAGCGACAGCCCGTCCGACGCCGGCACCCGCAGGGTGTCGCCGTAGGTGCACAGGATGACGCCGCGCTGCAGCGCCAGATGAATCGCCTGGTCGATGCGGCCGATCGGCAACACACACACCGGACAGCCGGGGCCATGGATCATGCGCACCTGCGGCGGCAGCAGGTCGGCCACGCCGTAGCGCGAGATCGCATGGGTATGCCCGCCGCAGAACTCCATGAATGCGTAGCGGCGATCCGGCGTGGCCTCGGCCGCGATCGCACGCGCGATCGTCTGCGCCAGGCGGCCGTCGCGGAACTCGTCGACGAATTTCATGCGGCCGTTCCCCCGGCGCCGTCGGCCGCGCCTTCATTCATGGCGGCCTCCGCCGCCGCGAACAGCGCCAGCGTGCGCTCGGCCTCGGCCGGATCGAGCCGTGACAGCGCATAGCCGACGTGGACGATCACGTAATCGCCGACCGCGGCGCCGTCGATCAGCTCCAGCGAGATCTGCTTGCGGATACCGCCGAGGTCGACGATGCCCTGATCCTCGGCCAGGACTTCGACGACGCGTGCGGGAATGGCCAGACACATGGGCTCGGATTCCTAGAACAGGGCGCGCTGCGCGACCCAGGCCTGCCCCAGCGCCAGCCCGCCGTCGTTCGGCGGCAACTGCTGGGCTTCGAGCAGCTGCAGGCCGGCCTCGGCGAGCCGCATGCGCAGGCGCGTGGTCAGCACGCGGTTGAGAAAACAGCCGCCGGCGCCGGCGACCGTGTCGACGCCGTGGGTCCGGCACGCCGCGACGAGCCAGCGCGCCAGCGCGTCGGCCAGCGCGGCATGGAAGCGGGCCGCGGCCCGCGCCGCTTCATCGGCGGTGGCGGCCTCGGCCAGCAGCGGGCGCAGATCGAGCACGCCGTCCGCGTCGATCGCGGCCCGCGGCAGATCCGACAGCATGGCATCGTCACCCCCCGCCGCAGCTGCCAGCGCCTCGAGCCGCATCGCCGCCTGGCCTTCGTACTGCGCGTGGGTGCAGACCCCGAGCAGACCGGCCGCGGCATCGAACACGCGGCCGAGACTGGAGGTTGGCGGACTGTTGATCTGCCGGCCCAGCATCTGCGCCAGTACCGCCGCGCCGGGCTGCGTGGCAAAGCGGGTTCCGATCTCCTCGCCACGGCCGAGCGCGTGCAACGCGCTGGCCGCCATGCGCCAGGGTTCGCGCGCGGCGCGGTCCCCGCCCGGCAACGCCAGCGGGCGCAGATGGCCGAGCCGCTGCATGCGGGCGCCATCGACGAGCAGCAGCTCACCTCCCCAGGCGCCCCCGTCGTCGCCGAGCCCGACACCATCGAGCGCCAGCGCCAGCACCGGCGCATCGACCCGGTGCTCGGCCAGTACGGCACCGATATGCGCGTGGTGATGCTGCACCGCCAGCGCCGGCACGCCGAGTTCGTCCGCGAGGCGGACCGCGAGCTGCGAGGAATAGAAATCCGGGTGCCGGTCGTGGGCGATCGCGACCGGCGTCACCTGCAGGGTCGCGCGCAGATGCGCCACGGTCTCGTCGAGGAAACGGCAGGTCGCGGCGTTGTCGAGGTCACCGACATGCTGCGAGACGAAGGCCTCCGCGCCCCGCGTCAGGCACGCGCTGTTCTTGTACCAGCCGCCGAGCGCGAGCACCGGTGGGGTTGCGCGCGACAGCGCGATCGCCAGCGGCGTGTAACCGCGCGCGCGGCGCACGAAGCGCGGCGTGCCGGCATCGATCCGCATCAGGCTGTCGTCGCAGCGCACGACGATGTCGCGGTCGTGCATCACGAAAGCGTCGGCAATGCCGTCGAGTCGCGTCCGCGCCTCGGCGTTGTCGCGCACCAGCGGCTCGCCGCCGGGGTTGGCACTGGTCATCACCAGCAGCAGCGTCTGCGGATCGTGCAGCCAGTCGCTGCCGGCGGGACGGCCGGCAGCCTCGTGGAACAGCAGGTATTGCAGCGGTGTGTACGGCAGCATCGCGCCGACCTGCGCCAGCCCCGGCGCGACGCCGGGCAGGATCGCATCGGGCGGGCGGGATGTATCGAGCAACACGATCGGCCGTTCGGCGCTCTCCAGCAGCGCCTGCTGCGCGGCACCGACGCGGGCGAACCCGCGCAGCGAGGCGGTATTGGCCGCCATCAACGCGAAGGGCTTGGCATCGCGCTGCTTGCGCGCGCGCAGGCGCGCGACCGCGTCGGCGTTACGCGCGTCGCAGACCAGATGGAATCCGCCGAGGCCCTTGATCGCCAGGATCCGGCCGGCCCGCAGGCGGGCAAGCGCCGCGGCGACGACATCCTCGCGCGGGTCCACACCGGCGGCCGAGGCGGGTTCCTCCAGCCACAAGCGCGGACCGCAGACGGCGCAGGCATTCGGTTCGGCGTGGAAACGCCGGTCGTCGACGTCGGCGTACTCGGCCGCGCAACCGGCGCACAGCGCGAATGGCGCCATCGAGGTCTGCGCACGGTCGTAGGGCAGCGCGCGCGTGATCGTGTAGCGCGGGCCGCAGTGCGTGCAGTTGATGAAGGCATAGCGATAGCGCCGGTCGTCCGGATCGAACAGCTCGGCGACACAGTCGGCGCAGACGCCGCTGTCCGGACCGATGGCCGTGGCCAGCGCCCCGGCTCCGCTGTCGACGATCGAGAAGCCGCTGCGGTGCTGCGGGCGCAGGGCCTGCGACTCGACGGCATCGATACGTGCGCGCGGCGGCGCCTCGCGCGTCAGCGCCGCCCGAAACGTCTCGACCGCGGCATCCGGGCCCTCGATCTCGATACAGACGCCGGCGCCGTCGTTGCGAACGAAGCCGCTGAGGCCAAGACGGCCGGCCAGACGGTGCACGAACGGCCGGAAGCCGACCCCCTGGACGATGCCGCGCACGCGCAGACGCGTACGCATCGGCACGGGAGCCGGAGCCGTCGCGAGGGCCGGGACGTTCATGCCGGGAACGCGGTCGCCGGCCTCAGGCCGGTTCGGCCGCCGGTACGCGCCGGACCGCCGCGCAGCCTGCCCGCAACCACGCCAGCCATTCATCGAAGCCTTCGCCGGTGGTGGCCGACACCTGCAGCACCTGCAGGCGCGGGTTGACCTGGCGCGCCGCCGCCAGCGCACGCTCGACGTCGAAGCTCAGGTACGGCAGCAGGTCGATCTTGTTCAGCAGCATCAGATCCGCGGCCTGGAACATGTCGGGGTACTTCAGCGGCTTGTCCTCGCCCTCGGTCACCGACAGGATCGCGACCTTGTGCGCCTCGCCGAGATCGAAGGACGCCGGGCACACCAGATTGCCGACGTTCTCGATCAGCAGCAGCGAATCGTCCGG
Source organism: Nevskiales bacterium (assembly GCA_028698335.1). GTDB lineage: Bacteria > Pseudomonadota > Gammaproteobacteria > Nevskiales > Nevskiaceae > Solimonas. The sequence goes on from JAQVDP010000010.1 coordinate 54,415, forward strand.
CGGCGCCAGGCGCTCGATCGCGTCACCGACCATCTGCGCGTCGAGATGACAGCCCTTGCCGGTGTTGATCTGGAGCGCACGGGCGCCGGTGGCGCGGATGCGCTCGGCGTCGTTGGCGGTCTGCTGGTCGCCCTCGATCACCGTGGCCGACAGTGACGTGCCCAGCGCCTCGATCGTGCGCACCAGCAGCGTGGTCTTGCCGGAGCCGGGACTCGACACGAGGTTGATCGCGAAGATCCCGCGCTGCGCCAGCCGGCGCCGGTTCGCATCCGCGTAGCCGTCGTTCTTCGACAGGATGTCCTGCTCGATCTGCACCATGCGCGCCTGGCTCAGGCCGGGCGCGTGGGCATGGGCCGGCCCCTGCCCGAAATGCAGATGATCGTGGGCGTGGACGTGATCATGGGCGTGGTCATGATCATGATCGTGTGCATGCCCCTGTCCCAGGCCGGGGACGACCGGCAGCATTTGCGCACGCTCGTTGGCGATGCTCAGACCCTCGATCCGGACCTCGCCGGTTCCGCATCCGCAGACATTACACATCAGCGCTTCTCCTTCATCTCGCAGCCACCCGGCGCTCGTCCGGCGCTTCGGGCTCAATCTGCATCTCCTTGACCCGCATTTCATTGCCCTGGGTCAACTGGACCTGGCCGGAGCCACAGCGCGGGCAGGCGTCGACCGGGCTCTGCAACGGCACCGTCCGTTCGCATCGCATGCAGTAGCCCTCACCGGGCAGCGCGATCATCTCCAGACGCGCGCCCTCGGCGATCGAGCCGCGGGTGACCGCGTCGAAGCAGAAGCTCAGCGCCTCCGGCACCACCGCGGCGAGCTGGCCGATCTCCAGGACGACCACGCTGACGCGACCCCCGCCCTCGCGGCGCGCGGTGTCCTCGACGATCTGCAGCACGCCCTCCGCCAGCGACATCTCGTGCATCTCAGCCCTCCAGTCCCGCGCTCAACCGCCCGCGCAGCAGGTCGCGACGCGATACCGCCGTGTCGCCCTCGCGACCGTCCGCGTCGTCCGGCAGCGCCGACGCATCCCGGAACAGGGCCAGCATCACCGCCTCGGCGGTCTGTTCGGCGGCCGCCTGGGTCGAGAACTCCAGCGCCGGGGAAAACAGCGAACAGGTCTGATAGGGCCCGATCCCCTGCTCGTCGAGCCCGTAGAACGCGTAGCTGCCGGACGGGAACGTCCAGTGCTGCTGCTGATCGGGCCCGAGCCGGCGGAAGCCGCCGGCATCGACACCGCCCGCGCCCGGCAGCAGCAGCAGATTGATCGACCACGGCGAGATCAGGACCCCGATCCGGACTCCCGACCAGTCGCGCAGCCCCACCAACCGCACGCGCAGCGCCGGATTCGACAGCGGAAAGTCGCGCATCCGGGACGCCGCGATGCGATCGAACGCCGCCTCGACCTGCTCACCCACCGTCCGCAGAGGCGACAACGTGCGGGTCACGACCCACCCTCGCCGGCGCCGTCATCGAGCAGCATGAATTTGTGCCGCGGCGCGTCGCAGTTCGGGCAGGTCCAGTGCTCGGGGAGGTCCGCGAACGGCGTCCCCGGCGCGATCTGCCACACCGGATCGCCCTCGGCCGGATCGTAGATGCTCCAGCACACGCCACACTCGAAGCGTGCCCCGGGCGGCGCGGCACGGGTCCGATCACTGAGGCTTTGATCCATTCTGGTCTCCCCCTTCAGGGTTCCGATGGGCGCAACTGGCAAACACCGCGGCGGGGCTTCCTGCTGCGGACCGACGCGGCAGCTCCGATCCTCGCACGGCCGTCAGGTCAAACTGAAGTCGGTGCCGCACCGCGACTCAATGCGCCGACAGCACACCGATCAGATCGCCGATGCGCTCGATCGAATCCCGCCAGTCCTCTTCCGCCGCCAACGCCACCTCGGGGATGTCGACGGCTTCGACCGTGTTGAGGATCAGCTTGTCCATGCCATTGAAGTACTGCACCCACCAGACGTCGCGTAACGCGGTCGAGGTGATGCGGCACTTGCCGTAGCCACGTGACAGCAGCGTGGTCGTCCCGGCGCCGAGTGCCGCGCCGAGGTATTGCAGGTCCTCCGGCGTCAGCGGCAGCAGGGTCAGGTTGATCACATGCGCGGGGGCCTCGTCACGCGAGGCCTGGCTCGCCGAACGCAGCTCGGCCAGCAGCGCCGGCGAGTTCATCGCGCCGTCGGGCAGCGGCGGCGCCGCGATGTCCGCCCCCGCACCGCTGCGGGCGGTGGCGATGACGCGCGGCGGAATCGCGCAGGCCTCGATCACGTCCTCGACGCAGGCTCCTGCGGCGTCGTGACGCAAGACCCGCCAGACCCCGGCGAAGGCGCTCTCCTGGATCAGCGTCTCGCCGTTACCCTCCTGCATCCGTACCGCGACCTCGCCTTCACCGAGCGCATCCGACAACGCGCGCAGCAGCGTCGGGTCGAGCCCCGCCAGATCGAGCCGGACGGCCCGGCGTCGCGAGAAGCCCTGCGCCTGCATGCGCCCGAGCAGCTCGCGCAGCTGCGCGCAGACGCCATCGGCCACCACCGCATCGGATTCGAACGCCATCCGCGGCGGGCGGAACACATCCATGTCCGTCGGCATCTCCAGGCATTCGGGCCCAGCCTCGACCGGCTGCGAGCCGGGTCCGAGCGCAACCACCGGAATCGGGAATTCCTTCATCTGCATGCCCCCTAGTGACAGGACGAATCGCCGTTGGCCGGCGGCAGTGTGACGACGGCGATGCCGACGCTCGGCGGTCGTGCCGGCGTCTTGTCGGCCAGCGCGGCAAGGGCCTGGCGATAGACATCCCAGTCGCACAGCCCCTCCAGTGCGTCGAGATAGGTCTGTTCCCCGCCGCCCCGCAGGAACACCAGCGCCGGAAAGCGCCGGACGCCGTAGCGCGCCGCAAGTGCCTTCGATGCGACCGGATCGGCGACAGCGGCGCGCATCGGCAGCGGACTGCTCTTGAGCAGTTCGGGCAGGATCACCAGGGCATCCCACGACTCCGGATTGTTGCGCGGCTCCGCGGTCAGCAACAGCACGCTGTCGCCCGGGGTATGCGCGAACACGTCGACGGTGTCCGGGTCGACCCGCAGCACGACGCCGGCGTCGGCCATCTGGTCGATCCGTTCCTGCAGCGGCATCGTCGTCTCCGCCGGCTGCAGGATCCGGGCGTGGATCGCGGTAATGGTCTCGTCGTTCATCGGCACCCCTCGGGTCGGCAGATCAGCAGGAACGGATCAATGCGGTTTGCGCAGATGCGGCGGCAGCTGCGGTTCGCGCTCGATCAGATCGGCAAAGGCCGCATCGACGCTGCTCGCGGCGGACGGATCGCCGGACAGCACGGCATCCAGGGCCGAGAGCGCATCGGCGATCGCATGCGCGCGCACGGGGTCGAGCACCTCGCGCGCCGCGCCCAGATAGGTCAGCAGCCAGTCACCGGGCCGGACCCCGCCGACCAGCATCAGATCGATCCAGGCCGCGCCACTCCGGCCGCAGCACCAGGCGCGCGTGCCTTCGACGCGCTCGACCTGCATGGGAATCCCGATGCACATCACGGATGCTCAGCGCGGCCGGAACCGCGCGTCGCCGTGGCGCCAAGCCTGCGCGGCATCCGGGCGGCCGGATTCGTAGTGTTCGAGTTGCAGTGCGGGATCGCACAGGCCGCCACTCGCGGATTCCCGCGGGACCGCCGCCGCCCCCCAGTCGGCAAGGCGTTGACGCGCCAGCGCCAGCGCCGGCGCGATCTGCGCACGTACCGGCTCACGCAGGCTGCCGCCGTAATCCTCGAGTTCCACCGGCTGCACGCCGATCAGCACCAGCTCGGGACAGCGCCCGCGCAGCTCCGCACAGGCCAGCACCTCCTGGAATCCGGTCTGGTGCAGGCTCATCTTCTTCGCGCCCATGAAGCGCGGCACGGCATCGCCTTCGATCACCTGCAGGGTGCCGGGCGCCAGACCCCAGTCGATCGCGTCGAAGACCAGCAGCTTTTCGGCCTGTTCCACATGCGGCAGCAGATACAGACCCTGGGTGCCGCCGTCCAGCAACTCGACCTCCTCGGGAAAGGTCCAGGCGGCGTCCAGTGCCTCGACACAGCGCACGCCGAAACCCTCATCCGCCCACAGCAGGTTGCCGATACCCAGAACCAATATGGAGTCCGACACGTTGTTTTCTCCCCCGAACGCCGTGTAACGACTCCCGTTACTCAAGCAACGTGCCAGTCTCGGCGTCAGATTTTATTCTTATCAATCATCATGTTGAGAGCGAGGATCCGGAACGCCTCCGCTATGGCGGCAAGCAGCTTTCCATCCGCAGGATCGCGCCGGTCAGGAGCTTTCCGCATCGGCCCAGCTGCGCCAGGCCTGATGGATGTCCCAGGCCGCCTGCAGCCGCAGCCAGAATTCGGTGTCGGTGCCGAAGTACATCGCCAACCGCAGGGCGGTGTCCGCGGTGATCGCGCGACGGCCGTTGACGATCTCGTTGACCCGGCGCCGCGAGATGCCCAGGGCGGTGGCCAGGGCATCCTGGCTCAGACCCAGCGGGTGCATGAAGCGGGTCTGCAGGAAGCGCCCCGGCAGCATCGGCCGCCGCGGCAGCGGCGGCGCACTGCAACCCTGCAGTGCATGCGGACGGCCGGACAGCGCCGACGACGGTGCCGTCATCGGCATCCGCGGATCCGGCGCGGCGCCGGCACGGCGCTAGGGCCTGTCAACACGATGGCAATCGTTGCGACGGAGGGGGCATGGGCGCAGGGCAAGGCGCGGACCGCCGGCCTTGGTGGTGCCAAGTCCAAGGTTCGCAACACCGCAGGCGCGATTTCCGGCAGCAACGCAGCGATCGTCCATAGCGTCAACAGGCCCTAGTCCTTGAACATGCGCCAGCCGGAGATCATCGTCGAGACAATGGACTGGCGGCTGACGATGTCCTCGCGGACCGCGGCGTAGACGTGCACGATCACGAAGGTGACGATGACCCACATGCCGAGATGATGCAGTGAATGCACCTGCTGGCTGTCGCCGATCAGCGGGATGACCCAGCCGAACATGCGCTCGGCCCAGGACCCGGCCTGCGCGCCCTCGCCGTACAGCGCGAAACCGGTGCAGATCATGAAGAAGGTGCTCAGCGTGAACAGGAAGAACATCGCCAGCTGCGCCAGCGGGTTGTGTCCGATGTACTTCTTCGGCGCCCTGGCGATGAACAGATACCAGCGCAGCTCGTAGAACACCTCCGACCACCACTTCGCCGACCAGAACGGGATCATGAAGATCTGGTGCGAATGGCTGTTGCCGACGAAGGCCCAGTAGATGCGGACCGCCCAGCCGACCGCCATGACGTATCCGGCGGTGAAGTGGGCGAAGCGGATGTAGCCCATCAGAAAGTTGGCACTGGCCTCGCCCGGCACGCTCGGCAACGGATAGGCGATCAGCAGGCCGGTCGCCACCAGCACCGTGATGCACAGTGCGTTGACCCAATGCCACAGCCGCAGCGGCGCCTCGTAGACGTAGACCGCCTTCAGCGTCCTGGCATCGGACAGATGCCGTTCGGTGGTGTCTTCTGTGAACACGTTCGCGTCTCCGGTGAAGAACGGCTCCGATCGCTTCGAACCGGCGTCCGGCTCAGCGCACCTGGACCCGGCTGGCCTCGGCGCCGTCGGCCGACATCACATGGGTCGAGCACGCCAGGCAGGGGTCGAAGGAATGCAGCGTCCGCAGGATCTCCAGGGGCTCGTCGGCCTTGGCCAGCGGCGTGTTCATCAGGCTCGCCTCGAACGCCCCGATCTGGCCCTTGTGGTCGCGCGGCGAACCGTTCCAGGTGGTCGGCACCACCGCCTGGTAGTTGTCGATCTTGCCGTCCTTGATCTTGATCCAGTGCGCGAGCGCACCGCGCGGCGCCTCGGTGAAGCCGGCACCCTGGCACTCCTTCGGCCAGCTCGACGGCTCCCACTTGTCGACGTTCGCGGTCGAGGTGTCGCCGGCCTTGCAGGTCGCGATGAGCTTGTCGTAGAAGTGCTTGAGCTTGTACGCGGCCCACTGCGCCTCGAGACCGCGCGCAGCCGTGCGGCCCAGGGTCGAGAACAGCGCGGTCAACGGCAGGCCGAGGTCGGTCAGCACCTTGTCGACCGGTTCCTTGAACTCCGGCTTGTTCTGCGCGTAGCCGATGATGTAGCGCGCCAGCGGTCCGACTTCCATCGCGTGTCCGCGCCAGCGCGGCGCCTTGATCCACGAGTACTTGCCGGCCTCGTCGAGCGCCTCGATGTTGGTCTTGCTGCCCTTGGTATTCGGTCCCAGCGTGAAGTTGGGCTCGGTCACGCCGTCGAAGGGATGCAGGCCCTTGGTCTCGTCGGCGTAGCGGTACCAGCTGTGCGTGACGAATTCCTGGATCTGCTCCGGATCCTTGAGGTCGACCTCGTGGACCTTGGACAGGTCGCCGTTGATGATCGCGCCGCGCGGCAGCAGCAGGTTGGCGGCGGAATGGTCGTTGGCGCGTTCCGGGATGTCGCCGTAGGACATCACCGTCTGCGACGACAGCCCGCCACCGTAGGTCCAGTCCTTGTAGAAGCTGGCGATCGCGAGCAGGTCCGGCAGGTAGACCTTGTCGATGAACTCGATCGAGTCGTTGATGATCTTGCCGACCATGTTCAGACGCTCGATGTTGATCGCGCCGACCGCGCCGACATCGTCGAGATTGATCGCACACGGCACGCCGCCGACCAGCCAGTTCGGGTGCGGATTCTTGCCGCCGAAGATCGTGTGGATCTTGACGATCTCCTTCTGGAAGTCGAGCGCTTCCAGGTAGTGCGTCACCGCCATCAGGTTGGCTTCCGGCGGCAGCTTGTACGCCGGGTTGCCCCAGTAGCCGTTCATGAACGGACCCAGCTGACCCGACTCGACGAACTTCTTCAGCCGGTTCTGCACGTCGCGGAAATAGCCCGGCGACGAGTTCGGCCACGAACTGATGCTCTGCGCCAGCGCCGAGGTCGCCTTCGGATCGGCCGACAGCGCCGACACCACGTCGACCCAGTCCAGCGCATGCAGGTGATAGAAGTGCACCAGATGGTCATGCACCTGCAGGGTCAGCTGCATGATGTTGCGGATGCTGTTGGCGTTCTCCGGAATCTGGATGCCCAGCGCGTCCTCGACCGCGCGCACCGAGGTCAGCGCGTGGGTGCCGGTGCAGACGCCGCAGATGCGCTCGGTGAACGCCCAGGCGTCGCGCGGGTCGCGGCCCTTGAGGATCACTTCGAGCCCGCGCCACATCGTGCCGGTCGACACCGCGTTGCGGATCACGTTGTTCTCGTCGAGATTGACCTCGACCCGCATGTGCCCCTCGATACGGGTCACCGGATCGACGACGACGCGCTTGCCCGAGTTGTCGAGATTGAAGCCTTGGGTTTCATAAGCCATGGTCACTGCTCCCCATGCTGCGAGTCTTCGGGCTTGCGGCCGGCGCGCTTGAGCGCGGTGACCGCGGCGTGCACCGCAACGGCTGCGCCGGCGACGCCGGCAACGGTGCCGCCGACCTTGTCGGCGTTGGACTCGACGCCGAACTGCTTGATGTCGGTGACGCGGTCGTAGAACGAGCCCTTGTCCCAGAAGCCGTCCTCGGAGCAGCCGATGCAGCCGTGGCCGGACTGGATCGGGAACGACACGCCCTCGTTCCAGCGCACCGTCGAGCAGGCGTTGTAGGTGGTCGGCCCCTTGCAGCCCATCTTGTAGAGGCAGTAGCCGCGACGTGCGCCCTCGTCATCCCATTCCTCGACGAACTGGCCGGCGTCGAAGTGCGGGCGGCGGTAGCACTTGTCGTGGATACGCTGGCCGTAGAACATCTTCGGGCGGCCCTGACGATCGAGCTGCGGCAGACGGTCGAAGGTCAGCATGTAGGTGACCACGCCGGTCATCACTTCAGGGATCGGCGGGCAGCCCGGCACCTTCACGATCGGCTTGTCGGTGATGACCTTGTGGATCGGGGTCGCCTGCGTCGGATTCGGTTTGGCCGCCTGCACGCAACCCCAGGATGCGCAGGCGCCCCAGGCGATCACCGCCTTGGCGTCGGCGGCGACCGCCTTGAGCTTGTCGACGAAGGGCTTGCCGCCGTGGATGCAGTACATGCCGTCCTCGTTCAGCGGCGGATTGCCCTCGACCGCGACGATGTAGTTGCCTTTGTACTTGGCGATGATCTCGTCGAAGATCGCATCGGCCTGGTGCCCGGCGGCGGCCATCAAGGTGTCGTCGTAGTCCAGCGACAGCATCGACAGCACCACATCCTTGGCCAGCGGATGCGCGGAACGGATGAAGGATTCCGAACAGCAGGTGCATTCCAGCCCGTGCAGCCACAGCACCGGCGTCCGCGGTTTGGTTTCCAGCGCCGTGGCGATCTTGGGCACCGCGGCGGTGCCGAGCCCCAGCGACGTTGCGGTCAAACTACAGAACTTGAGGAAGCTGCGCCGCGTCACCCCCTGGCGGCGCAGCACATCGTAGAAAGTCTCGGTCATTTCTGGTTCTCCTCCCCGAGGTCTGGCGAGCGGGCGGCAATGCGCTTGGACGTTCTATGAACAAAGCGCGTGCCAATCCGACGGACAGAAAACCGTCCTTTAAATTCATATGCTTACGGAATGAAACGAGGGGAGACCAACGGACGGGCGGAAACTTGCTTACCGCTGCGCGCGACGCGCTACAAGCCCGCTTATCAGCCCGCCGCGCCGTCCCCTCGCAAGGCCAGGCGATGCGGGACGCAGGGGTCCAGGGCCAGCACCCAGGCAGCGGCGTGACGCCGGAGCGCGGCCGCATCCGCGCAGTCGAGCCCCTGCAGGGCCGCGACAAGCGCGCCACGAGGATGGAAGTTCCACTCGGTCGGCGCGACGATCTGGTAGTCCGCGACGCCGTCGCCGTCGAGCGTGACGGCGTGCAGCAAGGGCCCGCGCGCGGTGGCGACCCGCGCAAGGCTCCGACGCCCGTCGAGCTGCAGCCGCTCGCACGCCGGGACCGTCGCGGCACCCGCCGCTGGCGCCCCGCCCAGCTCGCGCAGGTCGCGCTGCAGTGCCGCGATCCGCGCCGCGATCCGGGCCGTCAGCGGCCGCTGCGACGCCGACAGCGCGGCAACCGCCGGATGCGGCGGGTCGACGGTGATCGCGCCGACTTCCGCGGGCTGGCCGTCACAGCTCGGCCGGGCCGCGAACGCCGCGTCCACCGCAGGCAGCCGCCCCACCCACTCGGCCAGTGCGCCTTCACACAGCGGCGCAACGGCCGCCGGCAGCGGACGATCCAGCGCCGCGAGCTGCTGCAGCCAGCCGTCGAACAACAGCTCGGTCCGCCCCGCCGCCAGCGCCTCCAGCACCTCGTCGAGCCCCAAGCCGCGATTCTGTCGCCGCAACGCCGCGTCGACGGCGCGCGCCACGGTCCGCGCGGTGTCGGCATCGGCGCAGCGCCGCAGCGCGCCGCCGACTTCGGCGAACTCGTCACGCCGGGCTGCGACCTGGAACAGCGCCGGCCAGTCCAGCCACAGGCGCCACAGGTGCTCGAGCACGCGCTCCGCACACAGGCCCAGCCGCTGGTCGGGGGAAGGCGTCAGGACGGTACCGGTCGCCAGTTGCGCGCAGAGCCCCTGCGCCCGGCCGCAGATCGAAAACAGCATCGGCACCAAGCTCACGGCCTCGGCGCAGCGCCGGCCGATCAGGAGTCGTGCCGCGTGCGGCCGCCGCGACTCGACCGCGACGTCGCCCACGCAGTGGCCGTCCCAGTCGATCTCGATGTCGATCCGTCCGGCGGCGCTCATCGTCCCGGGGCCATGCACCGAGCGGCGTCACGGACGCCCGTCACCCACATCTGGATCTGTATCGAACGCCCGGCTGCCAAGCGCAGCTTCCCTGACCTCGTTCGCATGCGAGCCATCCACAACGGTGGAGAGGTCTGCATTATGGGGCCAGCCGGCGCCGGCCATCGACGCGCCACGGCCCGGGGCCGGACACGCCGGCAGCGGGGACACGGTGATCCGTGACGGGATACCGGAGCGACCGAGCATCCGCCCGCCGTCCCGGGCGGGGTCTCAGTCGAGCACGTGCACGGCGCGCAAGGCGCGGCGCAGATTCGAGTAGTCACTGGCCTGGGGCAGGGTCGGCGGATGCGGCCCCTCCTCGATCCGGCCGATCTCGATCAGGGCCCATTTCACGGCGGCGACGAGGTCGCTGGCGATCAGGGCCTGATCCAGCGGCTGCAGATCGGCATCCACCGTCGCCGCCTGATCGCGGTCACCGGCGAGCGCGGCGGCGCACATCTTCCGGACCGACGCCGGCGCCACGTTCGCCGTCACCGAGACGACACCCGCGAACCCGTCGCTCAGCAGCTTGCAGGCGTGGACATCGGCCCCCGCGTACAGCGCAAAACCTTCGGGCAGACCGATGGCAAGGAGTTCACGCGCGGCGTCGGCGTTCACGCCCCGCTCGACGAAGCCGACGATCCCATCCATCCTGGCCAGCCGGGTCACGATCGCCGACGACAGCAGGTTCGGACGATTGACGCTGTCGCGAACGAGCAGCGGGCGCTTGCCCGCCTCGGCGATTGCCTGGAAGTGTCGCAGCAGATCCTCCGGCGACGGCGACGCGGCCACCGGCGCCACGGCGAGGACCGCGTCGGCGCCCGCCTCATCGGCCGCCAGCGCGGCCTCGAGTGCGTCGGCCGTGGTGGCGCCGCCGATGTCCGCGACGATCGCGATCCGACCGTCCGCCTGCCAGACCGCGCGCCGGAACAGCTCGGTGCGTTCCTCGATATCCAGCTTCGCGGCGGGATCCGGACAGCCGCCGATCACCAGTGCCGCACTGCCCTCGTCCACATGCCAGTCGACCAGGGTTTCGAGCGTCTCGAAGTCCGGCGCGCCATCGGCGTGCGTAGGCGTTACGAGGTCGACGATACTGCCTTTGATCATGTGCACATTCCTTTGTGGCCGGTCGAAATCCGGCCGTCATCCGATGCCGCCCCGCGGCCGTGGAGGCGCTGGCGACCGCAGCGGCGAAAAGCCCGCAAGCGCCACGCAAAATGCGGACCATCCACGTCCTGCCGGCCGCGCGGATCCGGCGCTATGCGCGCGCCGGCGGCGCGGGTTCGATGCGCACGTCGGTGGTGACCGAGTTGGCGATGTAGCAGGCATGGTGGGCGCGTTCGTGCAGCGCCTCGATCGCGTCGGCTGACGGCGCGGCGCCGTCCCATTCCACGCGCGGACGCAGCGTCACCGTGAGCATCGCGATGCGCCCCTGCGGGTTGCGCCCCATGACCCCCACGGCTTCGTCGAGGTAACGCCGGACGGCATGGCCCTGTTTGGCCGCATAGGCGAGAAAGAACAGCATGTGACAGGAGGACAGCGCGGCGACGAAGGCCTCCTCCGGATCGACCGCCGCGGGGTCTGACAGCGGCACCGGGACGACGCCCGGCGCGGCCGAGGCCGGCACGCTCACGCCGCCGTCGAAATGCCACTGATGCCGCCGCGAATAGCGGTTGCCGACGAAGGACTCGCCCTCGCCGAGCCGCCAGTCGATGGTGGCCCGGTACGCGTGCTGCTCGCTCATGCTGTTCCCCGTGGAGGATGAAGGTCCGGCGACGCGCCGGGAATCAACCGCAACGTCCGCGGGCGGCATGCGTTCAGGCCGCCCGGCGCAGTCCGTCGGCGTCCTGTCTGTCGAAAAAGCGCTCCACCGCCGCACGCTGTTCGCCGGCATCGACCACACGGTTGACCGACTGCCAGAACCCCTCGGTATCGGGATGGCCCTGGCAATACCACTGGATGTGCTTGCGCGCGACGCGCACACCGCGGCCCTCGCCGTAGAACGCATACAGCGCGTCGAGATGTTCGAGCAGCCACGTGCGGATCATGTCCAGCGGGGGCTCCGGCAGCGTGGTGCCGTGTTCGAGATAGTGCGCGATCTGACCGAAGATCCACGGCCGCCCCTGCGCCGCCCGGCCGATCATCAGGGCGTCGGCGCCGGTATGCCGCAGCACCTCGCGCGCCTTGCGCGGCCCGTCGATGTCACCGTTGGCGATGACCGGGATGCGGATCGCCTGCTTGATCTCGGCAATGGTGTCGTACTCGGCGGCGCCGCCGTAGAGCTGGTCGCGGGTCCGTCCGTGCACCGCCAGCGCCTGGATGCCGCTGTCCTCGGCGATGCGGGCGATGCGCAGGCCATTGCGCGCATGCGGCGCGTAGCCGGTGCGGATCTTCAGCGTCACCGGCACCTCCACCGCCGCGACCACCGCGGCGCAGATGCGCGCGACCAGGGCCTCGTCGCGCAGCAGCGCGGAACCGGCCTCGACCCGGCACACCTTCTTCGCCGGGCAGCCCATGTTGATGTCGATGATCTGCGCGCCGTGCGCCACGTTGTAGCGCGCCGCCTCGGCCAGGCGCTGCGGATCGGCGCCGGCGATCTGCACCGCGATCGGTCCGGACTCGCCCTCGTGATCGATGCGCAGACGCGACTTGTCCGTGTGCCACAGGCTCGGATCGGCGGTGGTCATCTCCGACACCGCCAGACCGGCGCCGAGGCGCCGGCACAGCTGCCGGAACGGCCGGTCGGTGACGCCGGCCATCGGCGCCAGGATCAGCGGGGTCTCAATCAGGTGGGAACCGATGTGCATGCGGCATTTTACCCTGCGCGGCGGGCGCCTCCCGGGCGCCGTCGTCATCGGATGGGTTGAACGACAGCAGGAGGTGGTCCACCGCCTCGAGCAGGCGGGTGACCAGCTCGCCGAAGACCAGCGACAGCACCAGACCGCCGACCGGCAGCGCCCAGAGCAGGCGCGGCTCCTCCGGCATGCGGCTGCGGGTCAGGATCGCCACCGACATCCAGTAGAACAGGCCGGCGACGGCGGCGAATCCGAACAGCACCGATACCATCTGCCGGAACGCGCGGTGCAGGCGCCGGAAGCGCGGCGTTCCGGGATCGCCGACGCGATCGAGATGGAAGTAGTAGAAGTGCCCGATCCGCAGCACCACCCGCCCCAGATAGAGTCCGGCGACGACGAGCGCCGAGGCGCCGACCCAGGGCGTGAGCGCGCGGATGGTCGCCACCGGCGCGAAGATCCAGAGCGCGACGCTGACCAGCAGCAGCACCGGCAGGCCACGGGTCACGCTCCAGCCGTCGGTGGTCGCGCGGCCGAAACGGTCGATCAGCCGCCGTTCGATCTGCTGCAGGGTGTGTTGCATCGGCTGCCGATGATCCGACGCGCACCGTTGCAGAATCGTGAACCTCCGGCGCGATCCGCCGGCCGGATCAGGGCCCGCGCAACAGGGCGTCGGCCCGCGTCGCCGGCGGCAGCGTCTGCATCACGCGACGGTCGTGCGCAGGCACGACCACCAGATCCGGATCGGCCTGCTGCAGCAGATGCAGGGTCGCGAGCGCGTGGCGGACCGTCGGCGGATCCTCGTCGACGAGCAGGCGTGAGATCCAGGGCCGTTCGGCCGGGATGTCGACCCCCTCGTGCTGCCAGGCCAGGTCCCCGATCAGCGCGTAGCTTCTGCCATCGGGCGTGTGCACGAAGGCGATGATCGACCCCGGCGAATGTCCGCCCGCCGGCACCAGCACGACCGAACCGTCGCCGAACACGTCGTGGCTGGCCGGAAACCCCCAGTACGGGCCGCTCTCGAACGCGTAGACCCGGTAGTCGAGGTCGCCGAGTTCGCGCGCCAGCGCGGTCGGCGCGCCGCCGTCGCGGATGAAGTCGAGTTCGGTCTGGTTGATCCAGACCGGCACCCCGCGCAGATCGTCGAGCCCGGAAACGTGATCCCAGTGCGCGTGCGTCAGCACCACGCCGGCCAGCGTCTGCGGCGACAGGCTGGCTCCCGCAAGCTGGTCGACGACCGGCGTCTCGGGGACGATCTTGGACATCTGTCGCATCAGCCACGGCAGCGTGTGCAGGTGATCGGCGACCCGGCGCCCGAAGCCGGCGTCGAACAGCAGGGTGCCGCTGGGATGCTCGACGACGACCACATCCATGCCGAAATCGCGCGCCGCCAGATCGCCGCCGCGATAGGCGAACAGGGCCTGCGACTGCATGCGCCCCGCCAGAAACACGCCGATGCGCATGTCGGCCGGCGGCTGCGGACGCTGCAGCTGCAGATCGCCGGCGGGCGCCGTCACCGGCAGGCGCGCCGGCGCGAAACTCCAGACCAGAGCGCCGATCGCAACACCGATGGCGACGGTCACCCCCCAGCTCAACACTCGCATCTTCGGTCCTCGCGGCAGGTGTCGATCCGGGGCTCAGAAAGCGTCCGGCGGCATCGACAGGCAGGTGTCGTCGAGCTGCGCCAGCAGCTCGGCATGCCGCGGCACGCGCGGCAACTCGTAGCGGAAGAAATACCGGCACGCTCTCAGCTTGCCGTCGTAGAACGCCCGGTCGACCGCCGCCGCGTCCTTGCGTGCCCGCGTCGCCGTCAGCGCCTGGCGCAGCCACAGCCAGGCCACCACCAGATGCCCGAACATTTCCAGATACAGCGTGGCGTTCGCGGTCGCGCGTTCGACCTCGCCGCGGGCGGCGCTCTGCCCGAGCAGCTGCGTCGTGGCCACGACGGTGTCGGCCGCAGCCCGCAGCGCCTCGGCGTACTCGGCCAGGCTGTCGTCGGACGCCGCGGCGGCGGCGTCCTCGACGATGCGGTCGAGCAGCATCCGCAGCGCCGCGCCGCCGTGCTGGCCGACCTTGCGGCCGAGCAGGTCGAGACCCTGGATGCCGTTGGTGCCTTCGTGGATCGGGTTCAGTCGGTTGTCCCGGTACAGGCGCTCGACCGGATAGTCGCGGGTATAGCCGTAGCCGCCGAGCACCTGGATCGCCAGCTTGTTGGCCTCCAGGCAGAACTCGCTCGGCCAGGCCTTGGCCACCGGGGTCAGCAGCTCCAGCAGTCCGGTCAGCGCGGGGCGCCCGTCCGCGTCCGCGAGCGCGATCTGGTCGACCAGATCGGCGCAGTACAGGCACAGCGCCAGACCGCCCTCGACGTAGGCCTTCTGCTGCAGCAGCATGCGCCGAACGTCGGCATGTTCGATGATCGGCACCGGCGGCGTGGTCGGATCCCGGTTCGTCAGCGGCCGCCCCTGTGGCCGCTCGCGGGCGTAGTCGAGCGAAGCCCGGTAGCCGGCATAGCCGAGCATCGCCGCGCCGAGTCCGACGCCGATGCGCGCCTCGTTCATCATGTGGAACATGTAGGCGAGTCCGTGATGCGGCTCGCCCACCAGCTCGCCGACGCAGGGCTCGGCATCGCCGAAGGCCAGCGCGGTATTGACCGTGCCGCGGTAGCCCATCTTGTGATTCAGGCCCATCAGGCGCACGCCGTTGCGGCGCCCGCGCGTGCCGTCGGCACCGATCTCGTACTTCGGCACGATGAACAGCGAAATACCCTTGACGCCGGGTGGCGCACCGTCGATGCGCGCCAGGACCAGATGCACGATGTTGTCCGACAGTTCGTGGTCGCCGCCCGAGATCCACATCTTGTTGCCGCTGATGTGGTAGCGGCCGTCGTCCTGCAGCACGGCGCGCGTGCGGATGTCGCCGAGCGAGGACCCGGCCTGCGGCTCGGACAGGCACATGGTGCCGAAGGCCCGCCCCTCCAGCATCGGCTGCATGTAGCGCCGCCGCTGTTCGTCGCTGCCGTGGGCACGCAACAGGTTGGCGGCCGCGGCGGTGAGAAACACGTATCCCGCGGTCCCGACGTTGGCGGCCGTGAACACGCCGAGGACGGCGGCCGCGACCACATACGGCAACTGCATGCCGCCGAGTTCCGCGTCGAACGAGGCGGCCAGGAACCCGCCCTCGATGTAGGCGTCCAGCGCCTGCTTGACCTCCGGGATCAGATGGACGCGCTCGCCGTCGAAGGTCGGCTCGTTGGCATCGAGCCTGGCGGCATGCGGCTGGAATTTCTCCTCGGCGAGGCGACAGGCCGCCTCGATCACCGCGTCGAACGTCGCCCGGTCGTGGTGCGCGTAGCGCGGGTGGGCCGTCAGGCGGCTGACGTCGAGCCACTCGTGCAGCAGAAAATCCAGATCGCGGCGGTTGATCGGATCGGGCATTTCCGGAATGTCCCCTCGTCGGCATGGTGGGCGGCGCCGGATCCACCGGCCGCCGGCCATCGGCGGGCCGTTCGGTCGGCACTCGTTCGTCGTGCGGGGGACACTAGCCGCGCGCGGCGTCGTCGCGCAAGCGATAATGCGTCTCCGCCCCGATGACCGCTCCGCGATGACCCCAACCGACGCCTCCGTCCCGAACGCCGCCGACCCGGCAGCGGCGCGTGCCCCCGATTTGCGGCTGCTGGCGCTGGAAACGCGCGTCTGGGCCGAGCTGGGCCTGCTGCCGCTGCACGTTCGCCGCCTGACGCGGGAGCTGCCCCGGGGCGACGGCCACGCGGTGATGGTGGTGCCCGGCTTCGGCGCCGGCGACACCGCCACGCTGCCGCTGCGACGCGTCCTCAAACGCCTCGGCTATGCCGCCTATGGCTGGAACCAGGGGATCAACCTGGGCCTGCGCGGCCCGATGAAGCAGGCGCTGGCCGGCCGCCTCCGCACGCTCGCCGAGCGCCACGGCGGCCCGGTCAGTCTGATCGGCTGGAGCCTCGGCGGCGTGTTCGCGCGCGAGATGGCGCGCCACCAGCCGCAGGTCGTCCGCCGGGTGATCACGCTGGGCAGTCCGATCAACGGCCACCCCAACGCCAACAACATGAACGCGCTGTTCAGGCTGATGAATCCAAAACAGGCCGCAGCACCCGACCTGGAAGGGTTCCGGCGCCGCATCGTCGCGCCGCCGGTCCCGTGCACGGCGGTCTATACGCGCACCGACGGCATCGTCGCCTGGCACTGCTGTCTCGAAGACGACGCCGACAACACCGAGAATGTCGAAGTCCGCGGCAGCCACCTCGGCCTGCCGTACAATCCCGAGGTGCTGCGCGTCATCGCGCAGCGTCTTGCGCGGGATGCCTGACGGCTGATCGCGCCCGCAATCCCCACAACGGGAGTCCGATGATGAAGCGTATCCGACTCGCCGCGCTGAGCCTGCCACTGCTGCTGCTCAGCACGACACTGACCGCAGCGCCCGCAGCCGAGCGGTGGACGCTCGATCCGCAGGCCTCGACCCTGAGCTTCGTCTCGATCAAGAACGACAAGGTCGCCGAAGTCCATCACTTCAAGTCGCTCAGCGGCTCGGTCGCCGCCTCCGGCGCCGCCACGCTGCAGATCGCGCTGGACTCGGTCGATACCGGCATCACCCTGCGCGACGAACGCATGCAGAAGCTGCTGTTCAAGACCGCCGAGTTCGCCAACGCCCAGGCCGGCCTCAATGTCGACCTCAAGGCCCTCGAGGCCGTCGAGCCGGGCGCTTCGGTGATCCAGGACGTCGACGTGGCGCTGAGCCTGCACGGCGTCACCGCGAAGATCCCCGCGCGGCTGCGCATCACCCACCTGACCGCGAAACGCTGGCGGGTCACGACCGCACAGCCGGTGATCGTCAATGCCGGCGACTTCGGGCTCGGCGCCGGCATCGAGGCGCTGCGCGAAGTCGCCGGGCTCGAGGCGATTGCCGCCGGCGTGCCGGTGACCCTGTCGCTGAGCTTCACCGCGCACTGATCGCCGGACCCGCCGCCGGGGTTTGCCCATGATCCGCCTGCGCCGCCGCGCCCGGCGTCGCCCGCGCTGGACCGCCGCCCTGCTGAGCCTGCTGCTGCTCGGTCAGCTGCTGCTGCCGGGCGTCCACGCTCAGAACTGGGCGCGGGATCGTGGCGACGCCCGCCTCTACGCGTTCTGCGGTGTGCTGACGCCGGCGCTGGCCTCACAGCTGCGGGCGGTGCTGCCGGCCGAACTCGCGACCCGCGGCAGTCCGACGACCGGCGATCACCCTGCCGGCCAGAACGGCGGTTGCTCGCTGTGCAGCGTCGTCCACGGCGGGCACCTCGACGCTGCGCCACCGTCCGTCGCGCTGGCGCTGCCAGCTGGCGCCGCGTTCGTCGCGGTGGACGCATCGATTGCCGTTCCCAGCCTGCGCCGCCAGCACCGCCCGCAGCCACGCGCTCCGCCGCAGTTCTCCTGATCGCGTCCGTCACCCGAGACTGATCGACCGACCGCGCGTATCCGCGCGGGCCGGTCACCGAGACGCGCCGGATCCCCCGGCGCAGGAGAACACGATGAAATTCCCGAGCAAGATTGCCGCCGCGGCGGCGCTGGCCGCGCTGCTGGCCGCCCATACCGCCAGTGCCGGCAGCCCCGGAGCCACCGAAGCCCCCGAGCTCCGGACCGCCTCACCGCTGCGGATCAGCGACGCCTGGGTGCGCGCCACACCGCCCGGTGCCCAGGTGGCGGCCGGCTACATGACGATCCGCAATACCGGACCGGCGCCGCTGCGCGTGACCGGCGCCCGCAGCGATCGCGCCGGAAAGGTCCAGATCCATTCGATGACGATGGCCGACGGCCAGATGCGGATGCGCGAGGTCCCGGACGGTCTTGCGATCGCCCCGGGCGCACAGGTCACGCTGGCGCCGGGCGGCCTGCACCTGATGCTGATGCAGCTCGACGGACCGATCGCCGACGGCGAGACGGTGGCGATCGACCTGTTGCTCGACGACGGCTCGACGCTGGCGCTGCAGCTGCCGGCGCGGCGCTCGCCGCCCGCCGCACCATGAGCCGGCGGACGCTGGCGCGCGGCCTGTACTGGGCGGGCTGGCTGAACCTGACGGCCGCCGCCGCGCTGATCGCGGCCTGCGCGGTGTTCGGCCCCGGTTGGCCGCTGGCCCTCGACGCGGCGGTGCACGGCCTCGGCTGAGGCCGGCGCTGTGGGCACCGCCGCCGGCGCGGGGCGGTGCCCGCGGTCAGCCGCTGACCGCGGACAGGATCTCGCCGGCGCCGGCGGCGCGCATGCGCGCCGCCTCGTCGTCGTTGCGGGCCAGCAGCGCACCGGCGAAACCCAGCGCGTTGATGCTCAGTCCGTTCCAGTCCTCGCGGCGGCGCGGCACCACCATCATCCAGTCGCGGGTCATCAGCCAGTTGTAGCCGTCACAGACCGGCGCGTCCGGCGCAATCCCCACTGCGCGCAACAGGCTGCGGTACAGATCGGCGACCGTGGGCGCATCTGGCGCGTCCGGGCAACGGGCAACGGCCTGCGTGTATGGCAGATCGGCCCGCCGGATCTGTCCCGGAGCCCCGAGCCCGGCGCGCACGCGGGCCTCGATCGGCAGCTCCGCTTGCCCGGGCAGCAGACTGCACGGCACCCACTGCAGGTGCTTGTGCGGCTGGCTGGCGCCCGCGCTGCCGCCTCCGTTGTAGAACAGCAGTCCGTCCAGGCGCTGCAGCAGCGACAGGGCCGCGGCGAAGTCGGCGACCGACAGCGGCGCCGACTGCGGCTCGAACGCGGCGGTGACCAGCAGCAGATGCGGCTCGATCACGTTGAACTTGTTCAGCAGCAGCACGTGGGCCGGCGCGACGTGCGCGACGTACAGGTCCTGCTCGTACGGCAGGAACGGGTTGGCGGGCTTGCCGCCCGCCGGCGGTCGCGACGCGGCCGCCTGTTTGCGGCGGAGATTGTCGACCACCCGCAGCGCATACCCGATACCGCCCTCGTCGACACGCTCGAAGCGCGTCGCGATCGGCTGCAGGGCGCCGATGGCAGCGGCATGTCGGGCGACCCCCTCGACGCGTGCACGCAGCGCGTCACCGTCAGTCGGCAATTCAAATCGTGTGTCGTTCACCGTATCGCTCCGCAAAGGTAGGGGATGTTCGCGCGGAAAAACCCAACCCTTCCCCAACCACCGGGCGAGCTGCCACACTTCGCCGTCATGCTAAGACGAGCCTCCTGTCGGCGGTACTCCGCACTGCTCGGCATCTTCGCGATGCTGGCGCAGTTGCTGTTGCCAGTCGCACAGGCCTCGGGCATGGCGCGCGCTATGGGCACCCCGCTGGCGTTCGCATTCTGCGGCAACGGCAGTGGGCATGCCGCAACCCTGTACGCGCAACTGCCTGATGAGGTCCGCGGCGCCCTGCAGCGCAAACAGGGGCCTTCGATCACGCTGGGCTGCCCCATGTGCGGCGCCGGTCACGGCGTCCATTTCGCCGGAGTTCCGGCAATCCCGGCGCTCGATCTGAGCGCGTTATCGCATGTCGCTCCGGCCCATACCGCGCCGGCTTCAACGGTGCGGACGATCCGGCAAACGCCGCCCGCCCGCGCACCTCCGCTCCCCTTCGCCCCCATCGCAAACCCGATCTGAACGGCGGACCCCTGCGGTCCGCCACATTGCCATGGGCCGCAACCGCGGCCGGGGGAGTTCATGAATATTCACATCAGGCCGCATGCGGCCGCGGTGGCGTGCGCGCTCGCCGCGCTCGCCGCCAGTCAACCCGTGTGGAGTTGCTCCACATGCAAGTGCGGCGACAACACGATCAATCTGTTCGGCTCCGAAAAACCCTTCGCGAGCCGGCTGCGGGTCGGCATCGACTATCTGGTCCGTTCGGAAACACAGGGCGACCCGGCGTTGAATGTCCGCCAGACCGATGAGGAACGCCTGCTGCTGGGACTGGCCTACAGCCCGACCCGGAATCTCACTCTGGCGGTGCAGGTGCCTTTCGTCAGCAAGACCATCGAGGACAGCAACCGGGCGACGCAGGATGCGGAAGGCCTCGGTGACATCGACCTGATCGGGCGCTGGACGCTCTACCGTCAGGGCGGCATCTCGGGGCGGCATCTGGTCGGGCTGCGCTTCGGCGTGCGCCTGCCGACCACCGACGAGGTGACCGATGCCAGCGGCGACGTTCTCGATATCGATGTCCAGCCCGACGCCGGCGCCACCGCACCGAACGCGGGGGCGTGGTACGGCTACTTCCGCTTCCCGTGGTTCGCGAGCGTCAGCGCCACGTACTTCCACTACGGCGATGGCCACCAGGATTTCTCGCCCGGCGATGCCGTCACTGCGTCGGCCATCGCTCAGTACGGGCTGACACAGCGGATCGCCGTGCAAGGCGGCGTCGATGCCCGCTACTCGCAGCGCAATCAGTTCTCAGGTGTCGACGATCCGGATTCCGGCGGGGCCCTGGCGATGGCCTTCGGCGGAATCGCGGTGCGCGCCCTGCAGGAGCTGATCGTCAACGCCGGCGTCCAGGTGCCACTGCTCGACGATCTCAACGGACACCAGGACGAAGACCCTGCTTGGCGCATCGGCCTCGCCTACGACTTCTAAATCCCTTTACGTATTCAACGGAGACTTTACATGTCCCATTTTTCACACTCGGCCGGCACAGTGATCGCCGCCACCACCTGCGCCGCGCTACTCGGCGCCTGTTCCGGCGGTGGCAGCCGCTCGGCCGGCTTCGAGGCCGACATCAAGGCCATCACCACCGCGGCCCAGGCTGAATCGCCCACTGCCGCCATCGATACGACCAAGACCTTCCGCCGTGCCGATGGCATGCGCATCGAACTCGAACTCGGCCTGCTCAACCTGGCTCCGGTCGAGCTCGTGCCCTGCACCACGACCGCCAGCGCCATCGGCTCGGTACTCAGAGCCCTCAATCCGATCGGTGTGGCGGTCGCGCACTCCGATCACATCGGCACCCCGCCGGCCGGCCCGGTCAACGCCGCCGAGGCCAACGGCAACGTCTTCGACCTGGGCTCGATCGTTGCCGAACCGGGGCGCTACTGTGGCCTCACGGTGGAGCTGACGCCGGAAGCCGCCACCGCTGCCAAGCATGGCGACCTCGACACCGACCTGTCCGGTCACGCGATCAACGTCGCGCCGTGCTACTACCCGAATACGGCCGGGCTCTCCGACGCGGACGCCGCCGCTGCCACCGAGCACCACTGCGTCCAGACCAGGGCGCTGACCAGCTTCCGCCATTTCACGCTGCCGTTCGCAGAACCGGTGGAACTGGACGACACCCATCGTCACCTGGACCTGACCGTCGTCAGCCGCTACGAGGAATGGTTCGACGGCATCGACATGGACGCGCTCGAAAGCGATGCAGTCGAACAGGGCAGGCTCATCGACAACATCGTCGCCGCCATGCACGTGCTCACCGGCAACGAACAGAACATCGCGTTGGCGTTCGACATCGAGGTCGGTGGTGATCAGGCGATGTGCAACGCGGTCTATCAGGGGATCGGCACCGGCGCCCAGCAGGACTACGAACTCAGCGACTTCCGCTTCTACGTATCTGACCTGCGCCTGCAGGGCAACGACGGCAGCACCCCGATCTCGCTGGCCACCCGCGCCAACGGCACGGCCTATCAGGATGCAGCGCACAACGTCGCGCTGCTCGGCCTGGCCCAAGGCTGCGGCGCGCCGGAGGTGATCCGCAATCTGAGCGTCGCCGGCCGCGCCAAGCAGGGCGACTACGACACCCTCTGCTTCACGCTGGGCGTGCCGTTCGAACTCAATCACCAGGAAGTGGCAACCGCCCAGACCCCACTGAATGTGACGGCGATGGCGTGGTCGTGGCTGTCGGGACACAAGTTCCTGCGCGTCGACGGCGTGGGTGATGCCGACGGCGTCCGCCAGAACTTCTTCCTGCACCTCGGCAGCACCGGCTGCACCAACGGCAGTGCCGCCAACGGGGCTCCGCCGGACGGCCCCTGTGGCTCGCCGAACCTCGCCGAGATCTGCGTCGACTTCAATGCGATCCGCAACGGCAGCCACATCGTCGCCGATATCGCGCCGGTGCTGGCCGATGTCGACATCGCCAGCAACACGCCGGATACCGCC
The DNA here is from genome assembly GCA_028698335.1 of Nevskiales bacterium. GTDB lineage: Bacteria > Pseudomonadota > Gammaproteobacteria > Nevskiales > Nevskiaceae > Solimonas. The sequence continues at coordinate 77,100 of JAQVDP010000010.1, forward strand.
GCCGGTTGCATGTCGGGCAACTCCGATCCGGAGTGCGTGCCGATCCTGCCGAAGCTCGGCCTGGACTTCCAGTACGGCGGCAACACGATCCCGCGTCAGGACCAGCAGCTGTTCACGGTGCAGCCGTGACGGCCGCCGGCGCGCAGTCTCTGCGTCGCTGGCTCAGGGCGCCCATCCTTGCGATGGGCGCCTCGCTGGCGCTCGCGGCTTGCGGCGGCGACGATGGCGATTTGGCACTCCCCGCCGTCACTCCGTCCGGCTATACCTTCGACTTGCCCTCCGGCTTTCCGCTGCCGCGGATTCCAGCCGACAACCCGATGAGCACGGCCAAGGTCGATCTGGGCCGCACGCTGTTCTACGACAAGCGCACCTCGGTCAACGAGGGGGGCAGCTGCGCCAGCTGCCACGAACAGCGACGCGCGTTCACCGACGGCCGCAGCACCGCCATCGGCCCGACCGGCGACGTTCATCCGCGGGCTGCGATGAGCCTGACCAACGTCGTCTACAACGCCCGGCAGAACTGGTTCAATCCGAACATCGAGGATCTGCGTCAGCAGGCCCTCGGCGTGATGCTCAACGAGAACACGATTGAACTGGGCTGGGCCGGGCGCGAGCAGATGATGCTCGATCGCCTGCGGGCCGATCCGGCATACGTCGACGCATTCGCCGCCGCGTTCCCGGACGAGACCGATCCGTTCACCCTCGACAACGTCGCCAAGGCCTACGCGGCGTTCGTCGCGACGCTGATCTCCGGACGATCGGCCTACGATCGCTACTATGATCCGCAGGCACCCGATCCCGGCGCGATGAACGCCGCGGCCCGGCGCGGCGAAGCACTGTTCTTCTCCGAACGCCTGGAATGCTTCCACTGCCACGGCGGCTTCAACTTCGCACAGTCGGTGAATCACGCCGGCACGCCGCTCGACGGCATCGAGTATCGAAACAATGGTCTCTACAACATCGCCGGTCCGGCGCCCGGGCTGCCCCTCACGGCCGGCAACTATCCGGCTGACAACCAGGGGCTCTACGAATTCACCCAGGTGCCGTCGGACATGGGTCGATTCCGGGCGCCGACCCTGCGCAACATCGCCCTGACCGCGCCGTACATGCACGATGGCTCGATCCCGACGCTACGACAGGTCCTGACCGAGCACTACGCTCGCGGCGGACGCCTGATCGCCAGCGGCGCGCGCGCGGGAGACGGCGCGCAGAATCCGCACAAGGACGCACTGATGGTCGGCTTTTCACTGAACGCACAGGAGGTTGACGACGTTCTGGCATTCCTCGACAGCCTGACTGACTGGGCCTTCGTCTGCGACCCACGCTTCAGCGACCCGTCGGGCTCGATCCCGATGCACGAGCGGTGTGCCACGGCGCCCTGAACGGGCGCCCGGCGTCACTCAATCCGCGCGTTGCAGCACGGCGCCGAAGAATCCGTCGGTGCCGTGCAGATCCGGGCGCAGCTGCAGATAGGCGCCCGGCAGGTCGATGCCCTGAGCGGCCAGCACGGCGCCTGCATCGACGGGGACGAACTCGGGATGGCGCTCGACGAAGGCCTCGACGACACCGCGGTTCTCGACATCGAGCAGGCTGCAGGTCGCGTAGACCAGACGCCCGCCCGGTCGCAGCAGCGTCGCCGCCCGTTCGAGGATCGCCGCCTGCAGCGTCGTCAGCGCGTCGAAATCCAGCGGCCTTAGCCGCGCCTCGGGCTGGCGCCGCCAGGTCCCGGTGCCCGAACACGGCGCATCGACCAGCACCGCATCGGCCTCGCCCGCTCGCGGCGCGCCGATCCCCGGCGGCGGCAGGCCGTCGGCGCCGAGCCCGGCGCTGCGAATGCAGTGCACGCCGGCGCGGCGCGCGCGGGGCTCGAGCCGGCGCAGGCGCCCCGGTTCACTGTCGAATGCCCACAGCGTGCCGCGGTCGTCCATGTCCGCCGCCAGCGCCAGGGCCTTGCCGCCGGCGCCTGCGCAGTAGTCGACCACGCAGCTTCCAGGGACCGCGCCGACCAGACGGGCCAGGAGCTGGCTGCCCTCGTCCTGCGGCTCGAACCAGCCGTCGCGATACGCCGCAAGGGTGTGCAGCGCGGCGCGGCGCGCCAGACGCAATCCGAACGGCGCGAACGGTGTCGGCTCGGCCTCGATCCCGGCATCGCGGAGCGCCGCCTGGACCTCGCCGCGGTCGCCGCGCAGCCGGTTCACCCGCAGATCCACCGGCGCCTGCTGCTGCAGGGCACGCTCCAGTGCCGCCGCCGCTTCCGCGCCGAACTGCGCCTGAAACGCGGCATCGACCCAGTCGGGCACGTTGCCGGCGACCGCGGGGGCGAACACCTGCCCACGGGCAGCCAGCACGCGCCCGCGCAGGGCGTCCGCATCCGCGCCGGCGATGCCGTAGCGTTCCAGTTCGATCGCGTCGTCGCGCTCCAGCGCATGGACCGCGCACAACGCCGCCGGCGCATCGCTCCCGGCAACCGCCTGCAGCCTGCGCAGATCACGCAGCACGCCGTAGACCAGATCGCTGACGACACCGCGATCGCGCGCGCCCATCTGCCGGCGCTCGCGGAACGCGGCCTGCAGCCAATGGTCGGCACCCTGCCCCTCGCCCAGGACCGCGCGCAGCGCATCCTCGGCCAGACGCCATTGCATCGGATAGATTCGGTGCCGCTTGTGGTTCATCGCCTTGCAGGGTGGGAGCGCATCACGGTCGCAAGTGTATCCGTTGCACCGGCGCCGCTCCGGCACCCGCGCAAAAAAGGGGCGCGAGTCGATCGCGCCCCTCCCCTCGTGACGCCGATCGCCCCCCGACGATCGGCACCCCCTGAGCTGGGAATCCCGGCTAGGCGTCCGCGCGCCGGGCCCGGCGGCGCGCACCGCGCAGCGCCAGTCCCAAGGTCATGAGCAGCAGGCCGGCCAATGGCATCGCGCCGGACCCGAAGCGTCCCGCGTCATCGTCGCCGCCGTCACCGCCGCTGCTGGCCTTGGCGAAGTTGTAGAGCTGCACACCGCGCCCGAAGGTGCCGGCGAACAGCTGCGTGTCGTCACCCGGCTTCAACACCAGACTGTTGATCGGCAGCGCCGGCAGGTCGCCCAGCGGTGCCCACTGCGTGCCCTGCAGATCCGAGGAGATGAACACGCCGATGTCGGTGCCGACGACCAGCTGGTTGCCGCGCTTGAGGATCTCGGTGGTGATCACGCCGGGCAGGTTGCCGCTGATGTCGCTGAAGTGCTCGCCGGCATCGGTGGACTTGAACACGAAGCCGCTGCCGAGGTCGGGGTTGGCGTCAAGGTACTGCCCGGTCGGCAGCCAGCGTGCCGTCGAATAGCCGCCCATCACCACGTAGACGGTGTTGGGATCGGTATCGTCGATCTCGATGTCGTAGATGTAGCGGTTCGGCAGGCCGATCGCCGAGGCGCGATGCCAGCCGTCGCTGCTGCCGGCCTGCGGCGGCGCGTCGCCGCCGACGTTGGTCGCCAGCCCGCCCTGGAACTGCGCACCGCTGCTGGTCAGATTGCAGGGGCTGCAGAAGCCGACGTAGACCGCATCACCGCGCACGGTCAGCGGTCCACGCGACTGGAACGCGCCGCCGGTTTCCTCGTTGACGCCGAGGTCGAACACCGTCGTCCAGGTGGCGTCGGTCGAGGCATCCAGCGTCTCGGCGACCTTGGTACCCGCGGCCACCAGATGGTTCGCGTCCAGCGGATCCATGCGGAACGGACTCAGGAAGTGCGCCGAGCCGACGTCGAAGTCGTCGACGTAGCTGTTGGTCTTGCCGCCATCCGTGGTGCGCACCAGCGCCAGCCCCGGCGTCTGGTAGTAGGCGATATCGGAGTTGTCCGGATCGACCGCGGCCCACATGCCGTCACCGACGTAGATCCGCAGCTGGCGCCGGGTATCCGGCTCGATCTTGCCCGAGGCGTTGTCCTGCAGGCCGTAGTAGACCGTGCCGTCCTTGGCCACGGCGATGCCGTAGTTGAACAGCGTGTAGAAGCCGTTGTTGGCGCCATTGCCCCACTTGGTGTTGTCGAAGTCGTCGGTGATCGGGTCGGCCGAGTACTGCTTGAACACGCCGCCGTCGTTGCCGGCGAACAGCCACACGCCGCCACGCTGCTCGTCCGGCACGTAGATCGCGTCGTGCTGGTCGGGATGGGTCGTGGTGATGTTGGTCAGCAGGCCGTCACGGAACGGGCAGATCGGCGGCGTCGCGCCCAGCCCAAGATTGCCGAGCAGGAACAGGCAGGTGTTGCCGGCGAAATAGGTGCCGATGACCTTGAAATCGTTCGGCGTCTGTTCGAGCCCGGTCACCGGTCCGTTGATCCGGTTCTTCCAGACCTCCTCCATGCCGAACAGCACGCGCGTCGGCGCGCCGAGAATCGGGTCGGCCGTGGTCGGGTCGGGCTTGACCCAGAGGTCGTACCAGGCCTGCACGCCGGGGCCGATGCCCAGCGCCACGACCGCGGCCAGCGACGAGCCGGTGGTGATGCCGGCATAGGTCAGCTCGACGTCGTCGGCCATGCGGATCCAGGTGTCGCCGAAGTCCGGCGAAACGTAGACGCCGTTGATCGACGTCGGGCTGAAACCCTGCGTCACCAGCTCGCAGATGAACTGCGGGTCACCCTCCGGCAGCGTCTCGCAGTCCAGCGGCAGCGACGGCAGCTGGTCGTCGGTGGGCAGGTCGAGGATCGGGATGCCGTCGTAGAGCAGCACCGCGTCCTGGACGATCGCGTAGACGTAGTTGTGATCCTGCTCGGGGCCGATGGCATTGCCCATCTCGATGCGGCCAATGCGGATCTGCGGCGTGAAGCCGAACGGCAGCAGGCCGCCGGTGACGTCCTGCAGGTCGCCGGTGGCGGTGCCGACGCGGGCAAAGCTGCCGGGCTTGCCGCTGTCCGAGCGGTACAGGCCGTTGCCCGGCGCATGCGGCCTGCCGTCGGCGTACTTGGCGACTTCGCCGCCGCGGTATCCGACCGCGGCCAGCACCGGACAGCCGTCGTCGCCGCAGACTTCGTCGCTCACGCCGCCGGGATGCTTGACCACGACGTCGGTGACGACATTGGCGAGCTGGCAGGCGCCAAGTCCGACGACGCCGGCGCAGTCGTCCGACACCGGCAGTGCGACGTTGACGAAGCTGGAGCCGGCGTTGTCCGAGCGGAACAGGCCCATCCCGGTCGCCGCGTAGAGGATGTTCGGATTGCTCGGATCGACGGCGACCTTGGAGGCGCCGGTATCGTCGGGCAGGCCCGAGGCCGCGTGCCAGGTCTTGCCGAGGTCGTCGGACCAGTAGCCGCCGAGCCCGACATAGGTGTTGCCACCCTGGACGTGCTCGCCGGTCAGCGCGAACACGCGTCCGCCGCCGGCCGGCGTCCAGGCGACCGCGCTGGTCACCAGCGTCGGCAGCGTATCGCCGATCGGCTGCCACAGATCGCCGAGGGTGCCGACGTCACCGTCGACGGCCTCGGACATCCAGATCCCGCCGGTGCCGATGGCGACGAACAGTCGCTGCGCCTCCGGATCGTAGGCGAAACTGTCGGCGCGGCCCGCAACGGTCGGAATGCCGTCATTGGAACCGTCCGGATACTCAGGGTCCGAAACCTGTGGGCCGGAGCCGTACTCGGCCCACTGCCCGACAGCGTTGTCGACCTTGGCCTGCAGGGTCTTCATCGCCGCCTTCTGTTCGACCGCCTGCCGCATCGCGCCCGGCGGCAGGCCGCCGCGCATGCCCAGATACTCGGCCTTCTCCTCGATCTTCTCGGCGAAGCCTTCCGGCAGCTTGCGCCACGCGCAGATCGAGTCGCCGAACTGCTCGCGGATCTCCTCGGCATGCAGGCGCGCGAACCCGGGGTTCATCTTTTCCGATACCGCGACCGGGTCCATGCGCTCGTAGCCGGCGGGGCAATCGCTGGCGGCCAGCGCCGGCGCCGCGTCTCCGGGCAGGTCCGTGCGCAAGCCCCAGGCCAGCGCGGCAACCGCGGTCAGTGCCGACATCGCGATGGCGGTGCGGCGCGGATTCATAAACGGGCGTTTCATATGAGGCTCTATAAGACTCTGGGACGGCGGACTCGCATCGTCGCGCCCGTTGTTCCACTGCATCCGCAACGGGTCGACACCGGGCTCACTGCTGGAGCGCACGCGCCGGATCGAATCTGTCCGACAGACCGGGCCGAATAAGGCGTACGCGTACCGCATTGTGCCACCCGCTTCCGGAAACCGGACGAGGGAGAACCCCCAGTTTTTCGTCCAAACCCGCGACGACTGCCCGGATGCCGCCCGCAATGCTAGATTCGGCGGCAAGCAGAACAACGGAGGCAGACGACCGATGGCCCCACGCACGGCGCTGGTGGTGGACGACTCCAGGTCCGCACGCTTCGCGATGCGCAAGTACCTGGAAGGCCTGTCGTACGAGGTCGACACGGCGGAGAACGCCCAGGAAGCCTACCAGCGCCTCGCCGACCGGCGGCCGGATCTGATCTTTCTCGACCACGTGATGCCCGAGGAGGACGGCTTCGCGGTCCTGCGCCGGATCAAGGCGGACGCCGAGACCGCCGCCATTCCGGTGGTCATCTGCTCGTCCAACGAAGGCGAAGCATTCGTTGCGGAGGCCCGGACGCAGGGCGCCGCGGACGTCCTGCAGAAGCCGCCGACCCCGTTGCAGATTCGCCAGGTCATCGAACGACTCGCCACCCCGGCGCCACCGGCGGTCGATACCGCGGACGCGCAGCCCGCCGCGGCGGCAGAGCCCGCCCCTGCCGAGCCCGGCACCGTCGCCGAGAGCCCGCGTCCGGAAGCCCTCAGCGCCCAGCTCGAACGTGCGATGGGGCAGCTGCGGGCGCAGATCGAAACCGTCCGCAAACAGGCGACGCCCGTCGAAAACGAGGCCCCGGAACGCCTGACGGCGCTGGAGACGCGCATGAGCGCGCTCGAGCAGCGTCTCAACACCGAACTCGCCGGCATCAGCAAGCAGCAGCAGATCCAGATCGACGATCTGCACATGCAGTATCAGGAACAGATCGACGGCCTGCGCGCGCACCACCAGCATCAGATCGACGCGCTGCGCGATCAGCTGGCAGCCGAGGTCAAGCGGCTGCACGAGAAGTCGGATCAGGACCTGCGCGCACTGCACCACCAGCTCAGCGAAAAGATCGAGGCGGTGCGTCAGCAGGCGCGCCAGGACGCGATCGATCAGATCGGCGACGCGCTGCTCAAGGCATTCGGCCGGGGCGGCTAGCCGCCCCGGCGGTCGGATACGACGTTCAGGCGCGACGCAGCAGCGCGACGATCAGCAGCGCCCAGCCCACCAGGAACAGTACGCCGCCGATCGGCGTGACCGCCCCGAATCCGCGGACGCCGCTGAGGACCAGCGTATACAGGCTGCCCGAGAACAGCAGCGTACCGGCGAAGAAGCACCATCCGGCGGCATGCATCAGTGCGCTGCTGCCGAGCTGGCGCAGCAACATCCCCAGCGCCAGCAACGCGAACGCGTGATAGAACTGGTATTCGACGGCCGTACGCCAAACCGCGAGCAGATCGGCACTGACACGGCTGCGCAGGGCATGGGCGCCGAAGGCCCCGAGCCCGACGCCGAGCAGGGCCAGGCCCGAGCCGAACAGCAGGAAGAGCCGGTCCATCACGCTCAGCTCGACTCGGCCACGCGGAAGGCGATGCCCGCCCGCTGCAACCGCTCGATCAGCGCATCGCCCATGGCCTGCGCCGTGGTGACCACGCCAGCGACGTTGGGCAGCTTGTCGAAAGCCAGGCACAGCGCCGACTCGGCCAGCATCTTCGACGTCTCGCCGTAGCCGGGATCGCCGCCGCTGACCTCGCAGCGCACGTGCCGCCCGCCGCCGTCGCCGAGAAACGTCACCTTGAACCAACCCTTGTTGCGCTGCTGCTCGCTGGGCCCCTGCCCCGGCGCCCGCAGCGCCAGCAGGCGCTCGCGCGTCGGCCGGAACTGACTGCCCACGAACAGCGCGCCGGCGCCGGCAACCAGCTTGGCGACGCTGCTGATCTTCTTGAGCTGGACGAAATGTCCGTAGCGGAAATCCGGACCATAGCGGTCGATCGCCGCGGCGCTGCGGCGCACGATCTGCGGATCGATGGTCGGCATCGGCAGCGCCCAGGTCCCGAGCGCCCGCTCGAAGCGCAGCCCGTGATGGATCGATCCGACATTGCGGTCGACCGGATCCCCCTCCTCGTGGCGACGCTGACGGCTGATCCCCGCGTACTGCCGCAGACGCGAAAACGCCGTGACCGCCGAATGCAGCGTGCCGCCAGAGAACTGCCCGCCGGCGCGGACGAAGCCCTGGACCCGCAGCGGCACTCCTTCGGGCAGCTGCTTGACCGTGAACCAGACCCCCAGGTCGTGCGGAATGCTGTCGAACCCGCAGCAATGGACGATGCGGGCACCGGATGCGCGGGCGCTCTCGTGATAGCGCAACCACATCTTGTCGACGAACTCCGGCTCGCCGGTCAGATCCACGTAGTCGGTGCCGTTGTCGGCGCAGGCACGCACCAGCGGCTCGCCGTACTCGATGTAGGGCCCCACCGTGGTGACGACGACCCGCGCCGCCTGCGCAATCCGGCGCATCGACGCATCGTCGCCGATGTCGGCCTCCAGCAGCGCGAGGTCGCGGCAGCCGGCGTTGATATCGACCAGCCGTGCCCGGACCTGCTCAAGCTTGTCGAGGTTGCGTCCGGCGAGCGCCCAGCGCAGCTTGTCGCCGCCGTGACGCGCGAGGTATTCGGCGGTGAGCTGACCGGTGAATCCGGTCGCCCCGAACAGCACGATGTCGTAGGTGCGCGTCTTGCTCATCGTCGTCAAATCCGTATGAAAACCTGCAGCGCCGCCGATCATACCCGCGGCCGCCGATCGCGTCGCCCGCACCCCGCGGCATCCCGCCGCGGCTTGCCCGGGGTGCCGGGCTTCGGCAGGATCAGGTCCCCTGCCGCGCAACCCGACGATGAACGCGAAGACCGCCTACTACAGCCCCGCGACGTTCACTTTCCTGAACGAGCTGGCACAGAACAACAGCCGCGAATGGTTCGCCGCCAACAAGGCGCGCTACGAAGCCGCGGTGCGGGAGCCGAGCCTGCGCCTGATCGCGGATCTGGCCGAGCCGCTGCGCACGATCAGCCCCGAACTCGTCGCCAATCCGAAGAAGGTTGGCGGCTCCCTGTTCCGGATTCACCGCGACACCCGCTTCTCCAAGGACAAGACGCCGTACAAGACGCACATCGGCATGACCTTCTATCACGCCGCCACCAAGGCGGTGAAACGCGGCGACCAGGGCAATGCCGCGATGGGGCAGCTCGACGGCCCGGTCTACTACCTGCACGTGGCCCCGGGCGCGTGCTTCATGGGCGGCGGCATCTGGCACCCGCAGAGCGAGACGCTCAAGCGCATCCGCAATTTCCTGATCAACAGCCCCAACAGCTGGAAGCAGGCCACGCGCGGACCGGCGTTCCAGCGGCATTTCGAGCTGGGCGGCGACAGCCTGTCGCGACCCCCACGCGGCTACGATCCGGACCATGAACTGATCGGAGATCTGAAGCGCAAGGACTACGTCGCATCGGCGACCCTGACCGACGCGGATCTGCTCCGAACGGATCTGGTCGAACTGCTGGTCGAACGCTACCGTGAGCTGGCGCCGATGCTCGACTGGCTGTGCGGCGCGCTGGACCTGGAATTTTGAACGCAACCGGGCGCCTCCGGCCGGCACCCGACGAGAAGTACATGTCACAGAATCCGAAACCCCGAAAAGCCCTGTTCGCCTGGACCGACGCCTTCGCCATGGGCTATCCGCCGATGGACCGCACCCATCAGGAATTCGTCGAACTCGTCGACGCGATCCTGATGTCGGCCGACGCGACGATGCTCGAACGCATCGACGCCTTCGCCGACCATGCGCGGCGGCATTTCGCCGAGGAGGCCGAATGGATGACCGGCACCGGTTTTCCGGCCGCACAGTGCCACATCGACGAACACGAGGCCGTGCTCAAGTCGGTCGTCGAGGTCCGCGGCATCATCGCCGACGGCGGCGACACCGAGGTGGCCCGTTCGCTCGCCGCCGAGTTGATGCGCTGGTTTCCGGGCCATACCGACTACATGGACTCGGCGCTGGCGCAATGGATGGTCAAGCGCAGCCACGGCGGCGCGCCGATCGTGTTCCACCGCGACTGAGTCCATCGGATGAGCGGCGGCGCGGTCCATTTCGGCACGGTTCTGATGGCCCTGTTCGCGATCATGAATCCGGTGGCCAACGCCCCGCTGTTCGTGGCGCTGACCGAGGGCATCGACCGCTCGATGCGCACGCAGATCGCCTGGCGCGCCTGCGCACTGGCGTTCCTGATCATCACCGTCTTCGCGCTCGGCGGTCGCGCGATCTTCTCGACCTTCGGCATCACCCTGCCGGCGTTTCGCATCGCCGGCGGCGTGCTGGTCGCGCTGGTCGGCTACCACCTGCTGCAGGGGCAGACCTCGAGCGTGCACACGCCCAGCGCCGAGGACAACGCCAACAGTCGGGACAGCGCGCTGGGAATCGCGATCACGCCCCTGGCGATCCCGATCCTCGCCGGACCCGGCACGCTGGCGACGACCATGAGCTTTGCCGCCAACGCCACGAGCGCCGATCTGCTGCGGGTGCTCGCGGCCGCGGCGCTGATCTGCGGCGCCTGTTTCGCCGCATTCGCCGGCGGCCCGTCGCTGGTGCGCGTCCTCGGGCAGAACGCGATCAAGGTGATCGCGCGCCTGATGGGCCTGATCCTGACCGTGATCGGCGCGCAGATGCTGATCGACGGCATCCGCGGCGCGATCGCCGCCTGAGCGCCGTGAGGCCGGTCAGGGCGACTGCGCCTCGAACTGCCGGCGCAGCGCCTCGACACGCTCGCGGTTGACGCCGAAGTCGGAATACCCGAGGCGGCTTGCCGAGCGGACGTCGATGCGCCCGGGCTGCTCCGCGAAAACGAGTTCCAGATCGTCGACGAACCGCATGATCCGCGACGTCGCGGTGGCGTGGATGTAGTCGTCCTGCGCGGCGTCGACCCGCAGTCGCGGAGTCGCCTCGATCACCTCCATCAGCGCCTGCCGCGCGTGGTCGCGGCCGCCCTGATAGCGCAGCGGCTCGATCGCATAGGCCGGATCCTCGCTCAGCGAGGACACACAGCGGTCGCGATCACAGGGCGCGAGCCGGCCATCTGCGCCGCGCAGATGGGCCTGCCCGAGGCCACAGCCGGCGAGGCCGTACAGCACCACCAGACTAAGGATTGAACCCGCGACGCCCCGTTCCGACATCGGACACTCTCCCATTTTCCAGAATGACGATGCGCAGCAGCTGGTTGGCCCCGAAGTTGTAGGTCCATTCCTCGCGCATCACCGGTACGACCTCCCCCCGCAGATGCGGTGCCAGCGGATGATGGCGACCGAGTCCGTGCTGCTGCGGATAGAACAGCATGTCGGCAACCCGGGTCAGCGGCTCGCCACAACGCGCCAGCAAGCGGTACTTGCTCATCCCGGGATGGATGTCCGCAGGTCCGCAGCGCCCGGCCGCGCCCTCGGCAAACCCGTAGCCCTCCGCATCGATCGCCTCGAGGCGTCCGTTGCGGAAGCGCAGCAGCCGCAGCAGCCGGCTCGATCCGAAGTTGTAGGTCCACTCCTCGATCTCGCCGAGGAACCCGGCGTCACCGTTACGGGCGCTGACCCAGACGTCGCGGAGATCCGGCTGGCCACATGCGGCGATGACCTCGGCGGCCAGCATGTGCTCGCTGACCAGGCGCGAACCACAGCGCAGACTGGCGGCATCGGCCGTGGTTGCCACCAGCAGCGCCGCCGCCAGCAGACCGCCGTGCCGCATGGATATTGCCAGTGGTCCGGTCATGGAGCGTTCCAGTATGCCGCGCGGCCCCCGGCGATGCGACAGCACCCCGCGACCTCTTGACCTTTTGTTAACGCGTGCCTTGGCACCGTCCGCCGCACTTGCCGGAGGACCCCATGCTCAAGCGATTCGCCGCTGTATGCCTTGCCCTGATCGGACTGCCGGTCTGGGCCGCCGATCCATTCCCGCCCCCCGAGGTTCTCGCGCACTATTCCGGCAAGGTCGTCTACGTCGACTTCTGGGCCTCCTGGTGCGCCCCCTGTGCCGAGTCGTTTCCGTGGCTGAACACGCTGCAGGCGAAGTTCGGCCCCAATCTGGTCGTCGTCGGCGTCAACGTTGACGAGGACCCGGCGGATGCCGACGCCTTCCTGCACCGGCGCCCGGCATCGTTCGACATCGTCCGCGATCCGAAGGGCGAGATCGCCGCCCGGTACAACATTCCCGGCATGCCGACCTCGCTGCTGCTCGACGCGGAGGGCCACGTGATTCACCGGCACTCCGGATTCCGGCGCAACGAGATTCCCGAATACGAGGCCGCGATCAGCCGCGCCCTGAACACCCCCCATCCCGCACAAGGATCTCAGCCATGAAGATGCGGTATCCCATCGCAGCGTTGCTGGTCGCGACGCTGCTCGGCGGCTGCAGCAGCTGGGGCGCCAAGCCCTGGCAGCGCGGCGCGCTGGCACGCCCGGACATGCAGCTCGACGCCGATCCGGTCCAGGCCGGACTCGATGACCACATCTACTTCAGCAAGGAAGCCTCCAGCGGCGGTCGTGGCTTCGGCGGCGGAGGCTGCGGATGCAACTGAACGACAAACGCCGCGCCCTGAGCGCGGCCACGCTGACCCTGCTTGGCGGCGCCCCGGCCGCCGGCCACGCGTCGGTGCTCGACGGCAACGGCAACTGGGACATCGACACCGCGGTCCTCGTGTACTCGGAAAGCGACAGCCGCGTGCAGCTGGTCGAGCCGGTGATCAAGGGCACGCTCAACCTCGGTGGCGAGCGCTATCTGACCACCAAGCTGGTGCTCGACACCCTTACCGGCGCCTCGCCCAACGGCGCGACGCCGGCGTCGCATCCGCAGACCTTCACCGGCCCGTCGGGTGGCAGCAACTACACCGTCGCCGCCTTCGAGACACCGCTGGATGACACCTTCAAGGACACCCGCGTGCAGGGCTCGGTCGACTACCTGTTCCCGACCTCGCCCAACGGCAAGCTGGGCTTCGGCCTCAACGCTTCGAGCGAATACGACTTCCTTTCGGTCGGCGCCAACGCCCGCTATGCCCACGATTTCTTCCAGCACAACACCACGCTGAGCGCGGGCGTGAGCTTCGAGTCCGACCAGATCGATCCGGTCGGCGGCGCACCGGTTGCACTGTCGATCATGCCGCCCAACGCCGGTGACGGCGAGCAGGAGGAGGACGACCAGGAAGGCCGCGAGCGCAGCAGCTCGGAGAGCAAGACCGTCACCGACCTGATCGTCGGCTGGACCCAGGTGATCAGCCCGCGCAGCCTGATGCAGGTGAACTACTCGCTGTCGGTGGCCAGCGGCTACCAGACCGATCCGTACAAGCTGCTGTCGGTCGTCGGCAGCGACGGCGAACCCCTGCGGTACATCTACGAGGGGCGCCCGGACAGCCGCAACAAACAGGCGCTGTACGGACGCTACAAGCGGCTGATGTTCGATCGCGACGTGTTCGACATCTCCTACCGCTTCATGACCGACGACTGGGGCATCGATTCGCACACGGTGGACCTGACCTATCGCTGGTATTTCAGCCAGAACCACTACCTGGAACCGCATCTGCGCTGGTATAACCAGACGGCGGCCGACTTCTACCACGTCGCGCTGTACGACGGTCAGGAGACACAGGTCGACTACGCCAGCGCCGACCCACGCCTGAGCGAACTCGATGGCATGACGCTCGGCCTCAAGGTCGGCAGCGCATGGCGCAACAGCGGCAACTGGAGTGCGCGGCTTGAGCTCTACCAGCAGCAGTACCAGGACACCGGCATCCCCCCCGAAGCGGCGCAGGGATTGTCGAAGTTCGACCTGCAGCCGGATCTGACCGCAGTGATGCTGACCCTGGGTTACCGCTTCAAGTGGTGAAACCGCGACCGATCAGCGTGGACGCCGCCAGCGGCGGCGTCCACGTCGGTCGGTTCGACGCCATGGCCTCGCCCTGCGAGGTCCTGATCGCGGGTGCCCCGGCCGACCGGATCGAGGCGCTGGTGACGGCCGCCGCCGATGAGGTCTGGCGGATCGAGCGGCACTGGAGCCGCTACCTCGACGACAACGTCGTCCATCGCATCAACACCGCCAACGGGCAACCGGTCGAGGTCGACGCCGAGACCGCGCGCTTCCTCGACTACGCGGCGCAGCTGCACACGCTCAGCGACGGCCTGTTCGACGTCACCAGCGGCGTGCTGCGCAGAATCTGGCGCTTCGACGGCTCCGACCGCATCCCGACGCAGGCCCAGATCGACGCCGTCCTGCCGCTGGTGGGCTGGCACCGCGTCCGCTGGCAGAACCCGGTCCTGCAGATGCCGGCGGGCATGGAAATCGACTTCGGCGGCATCGGCAAGGAATACGCCGTCGACCGTGCCCTGCAGACGGTCCGTGCCCACACCGACGCCGCGGTCCTGGTCAATTGCGGCGGTGACCTGGCTGCCAGCGGACCCCGTCCGGACGGCACGCCGTGGCGGGTCGGCGTGCAGATCGCCGGAGCCGAATCTCCGCCCGTGCTCGCGCTGGACCATGGCGGCCTGGCGTCCAGCGGCGACGCGCACCGCTACCTCCTCAAGGACGGGATACGCTACCCTCACGTCCTCGATCCGCGCAGTGGGCGCCCCGTGGTGGGCGCGCCGCGGACCGTAACCGTCCGCGCCGCCAGCTGCACCGAGGCCGGCGTACTGTCGACGCTGGCCCTGCTGCATGGCGCCGACGCCCAGGATTACCTGAAGCAAAACGACGCCGTTGCCTGGATCTGGTGGTGAACCCAACCGGGACACGGCGGTCTACCTTCATCATCTCCGACACCAATACGATGATTCATCGCTCTCGTTTCCTGTCCGCCCTCCAGGCGGTGCTGCCGGCGGTCGCGTTGACCGTGTGCGGCCTGCTTCCCACCGCCGCCCGCGCCGAACCGGTCAGCACCCCGGAAGTCGAAGCCGAGCTGATCGCCGACAGTACCGCGCTGCACCCCGGCACCAACTGGGTCGCGCTGCGCCTGCTGCCGCAACCGGGCTGGCACGTGTACTGGGAGAACCCCGGCGACTCCGGCATCCCGACCAAACTGGTCTGGACCCTGCCCGACGGCGTCAGCGCCGGCGACATCCGCTGGCCCTACCCGCATCGCGAATCGCTGGGCGACCTGACCAACTACGGCTACAGCCAGGAAACCCTGCACCTGGTGCCGATCCGGATCGATCAGACCGTCACCGGCGGCCCGCTGACCCTCGCCGCCCGCGCCAGCTGGCTGGCGTGCAAGGACATCTGCGTGCCCGGCAAGGTCGACCTGCAGCTGACGCTGCCGCTCGCCGACGAAGCGACCGCCGATCCGGTCTGGGCCCCGATCTTCGACGCGACGCGCGCGCGCCTGCCGCGCTCCGGCCGCGAATGGCCGGCCCGGTTCGAGGTGGCCGACGGCTCGATTTCGCTGAGCGTCGAAAGCGCCGAACTCGACGGCGCCGACGACATCCAGTTCTTCCCCTACGCCAACGATCTGGTCCGGCATGCGGCACCGCAGCGCCTCGCGGCCGACGGCAGCCACCTGCGCCTGAGCCAGGACCTGTCGGAGTATTTCGTGCTCGCGCCCGAGCAGGTCGAGGGCGTGCTGGTCGTCACCAAGGGGCAGCAGACGCGCGCATGGGAAATCCGCGCCGAGCCCGGCACCGTCCCGCCCGTCGCCGAGCCGGCGGTCCAGGCCCCGCCCGCGCAGCTGCCGGCGTCGGCACCGGCGGCCGCGGCGCCGCCCGCGTTCGTGGCGGTCCTGCTGTTCGCGCTGCTCGGCGGGCTGATCCTGAACCTGATGCCCTGCGTGTTTCCGGTGCTGTCGCTCAAGGCGCTGTCACTGGTCAAGTCCGGCGACGGCGCCGAACGCCGGCGTCAGACCTACGCGTATTCGGCCGGCGTGATCGCATCCTGCGTCGTCGTCGCCGCCGCCATGATCGGCCTGCGCGGCGCCGGCGAGGCCATCGGCTGGGGCTTCCAGCTGCAGTCCCCGGTGTTCGTGGGCGCGCTGGCCTACGTGATGTTCGCACTGGGCCTGTCGCTGTCCGGTGTCGCCCAGTTCGGCATGGGCCTGATGAACCTCGGCGGCGGCCTCGCCCAGAAGCCGGGGCTGACCGGGTCGTTCTTCACCGGCGTGCTCGCCGTCGTCGTCGCCAGCCCCTGCACCGCGCCGTTCATGGGCAGCGCGATGGGCTACGCGATGACCCAGCCGGCATATGTGGCATTGACCGTGTTCGCGACGCTCGGCCTGGGCCTGGCGCTGCCATTCCTGCTGATCGGCTGGTTCCCGCGCCTGGCGGCGTTGCTGCCCAGACCCGGCGCGTGGATGGAGACGTTCAAGCAGGTCATGGCGTTCCCGCTGTATCTGACCGTGGTCTGGCTGCTGTGGGTACTGCTGCGCCAGACCGATCCGCAGATGCTGTCGCGGGTCATGGTCGGCCTGGTGCTGGTGGCCTTCGCGCTGTGGCTGTGGAACCGCAGCGGTCCATTGGCGGCGACACTGAAACTGGGCGCGCTCAGCGGTGCCGTGGCGCTGCTGTTCGTGGCGCCCGTCGCCGGGATCGGCGCGCATGCCTCGACCGCCTACACCACCGAGTCCTGGTCGACGCAACGCGTCGCCGAGCTGCGCGCCGAGGGGCGGACGATCTTCGTCGACTTCACCGCCGACTGGTGCCTGTCATGCAAGGTCAACGAGCGCATCGCGTTGCGCTCGGACCGCGTCGCTCAGGCGTTCCACGACAATGACGTTGCGGTGCTGGTCGGCGACTGGACCCGCTCCGATCCGGCGATCACCGAGGAACTGGCCCGCTTCGGCCGCAACGGCGTGCCCCTGTATCTGGTCTATCGCAACGGTCAGGACGCCGAGGTGCTGCCGCAGCTGCTGACGCCCGACATCGTGATCGACGCCCTGCAGTAGGCCCGGCGCCGGGTTGCGGCGTGCCCCGCACGCCGCAACCCTCTCAGCTGTTCTGCACCCCGCGACCGGCCGGCGCCATCGCCCCGCCACGCCGCAGCGGCACCCCTGCGGCATAGGCCAGCGCGGCCGCCCCCAGCGAGGTGAGATACGGATGGTCGACCGCGGCGACGTGCGCCGCCCAGACGTAGACGACGACACCCGCGATCAGCGCGGCATACGCTGCCGGCGCCGTGCCGATGCGCGGCCCCCACAGGGCAAACAGCATGATCACGAGGATGCCGGCCGAGCCGAAGCTCGACGCCTCGACCACCAGTTCGTAAACGTTGTCGCTGGCCAGCGCCAACGCATAGGCGATGACGCCAAAGGCGACCACCGCGACGCGGTTGGCGCGCAGCCGCGCGGCCTCGGACAGGCCGGGGCGCAGCGGCAGGATGACGTTGTGCGCAGCCAGCGATCCGGCAACCAGCAGCGCCGAATCGACCGTCGACAGAATCGCCGAGACCAGCGCGCCGATGAACAGGGCATAGACCACCGGCGGCAGCTGCCCCTGGGCAACGTGCATCAGCACCTGCTCCGGCTCGTCGAGATCACCGACATAGCCGAAGGCGATCAGACCGATCGTGACCGGCATCAGACCGACCAGCAGATACATCATCCCGGCGCCGACGGTGGCGCGCCGCGCCAGCTGCGGGCTGCGGATCGCCAGCACGCGCGCGATCAGTTCCTGCGCCACGATCGAGCCGCAGATCGGCACCGCGAACAGCTCGACGGTGTCCAGCCACGAAGCCTCCGGATCGAAGAAGCGCAACTGTTCGGTCGGCAGCTCGGCGACCCGGGCGGCGCCACCGTCGAACAGCATCAACAGCACGAATACGGCGACGATGCCGGCGATCAGCACGATCCCCTGCACGAGGTCGGTCATCGCGTCGGCCCACATGCCGCCGCTGGCGGTGTAGATGATGACGACGACCGCCGCCAGACTGATCGCCAGCGTCACGCCCAGCTCCGACGACGCCGCGAGCACCTGTCCGAAGGCGCGAATCTGTGCGGCCGCCCACATCAGCGAGGTCGGGATCATGATGATCGCCGCAAGCCGCTCGACGCCGCCGCCGTAGCGCATCCGGAACAGATCCGCGAGGGTCACGATGCCGCGCTTCCACAAGGGCACCGCGAAGAACAGACCGACGACGACGATCGCCAGCGCGTACCCGAACGGATCGACCTGTACCCCGGCGAGCCCCCCGGCATAGGCCTCGCCGGCGGCGCCGATGCAGGTCTCCGCGCCGAACCAGGTCGCGAATACGGTGAACGTCGCCATCCACGGACCGAGCTGTCGCCCGGCGATCAGGTAGTCGGCCTCGCTATGAACCCGCTTCGAGGCCCACCACGCGAACAGCAGCTGCAACGCGATATACGCGAAGATGAAAACAAGCGTCAGGTTCATCGCCCCCTCGGCACGACATCGGACAGTGGATCGGAATGACGCAAGGAGCGCGCCGCCGGGTCCCGGCGTCAGCGCGCCGCTTCGGCGATCTTGTCGATCGCCGCGATGCTCATCTGCTGCAAGGCCTGCTCCAGCGGCTTGTTGCGGAACAGCCGGAACAGTCCGGGAACCTTCAGGATATCGTGGCCGATATCGAAATAGCCGGTGAAATCGGCGCCGAACCGCCAGTGCCGGCCCTCGACCGAGGTGGCGTTGAGCACCCGCCCGGTGCGTACATCGATCACGCGCAGGTCCATCGCCGCATATCCGCGCGCGACGCGCAGGTGGAGAATGCCGAAGCCGTGGTCGTCCCCGATCGGGACGGGGATCGGCAGCGCGGCCCCGTCGACGCCCGGATCGATCGCGGTCAACGCGGCGACCACCAGCAGATCGGCGCCCTCGAGCCCCGGTGAGGGCGGCAACTGCGCCGTTTCGCCGGTGGCCTGAGCCTCGGAGAAGATCTGCTCCGCGACGATCGCGTCCAGATCGTCGCGTTCGAGCACGATGAAGCGATCGGAGGCGAACAACTCGGTCGTCAGCATGTCGCGCACACCGCGCAGCATCTCGTCTGCCCCGACGTAGGCGTCGCCGGGCAGGCGCAGGTTGGCGGCGATCAGCGCCTGGGTCAGGGACGCATCCGCACGCGTCCGGTCGATCACCGCGGCGACGGCGACGCGCGGACGTGCGTCTGGCGCCAGCGCCCGGACCGCCTCGACGCCCGCGCCGCCGCCCCGGGTCACCTGCGGATCCGACGCGCAGGCAGCGAGCAGCGCCGCGCCCAGCACCGCGATCAGAACACGCTTCATCCCGACTGCCGGAGCCGCCTCATCGTGCCATCAGAACTTGGTCTGGACGATATGGGTGACGGCGGTGTCGATGCAGTTGCGCAGCGCCTGCTCCATCGGCGTCTTGCTGTAGGCGCCCAGACCGATCGGCAGGTCGCTGAGGGCGTAGGTGAAGCCGACGCCCGAATTGCGCGAGCTGCCCTCGACCGTCGTCGCGTTGACGACGCGGCCGGTCCGCACGTCGATGATGCGCAGATTGATCGCCAGGCAAGCCTTGCGCGTGGACGCGAGCAGCACCGAACCACCGCTGCAGTCCGGCTCGAACTGCGTCACCGAGCCGCGGATCAGCAGTTCCGCGCCTTCGAGCTGCCCCACCGGCGCGGTCGTGGCGGGATCGAAACGGCCCGTCGCGGCGAGATCCTGCTCGGCGGTGACATCGTCCAGGCGCGCGCGCTCCAGGACGATGAAGCGATTCGAGTTGAACAGGGCCGCGGTCAACATGTCGGCGACACCCCGGCCGACGCCGGGCTTGCCCCGAAAATCGAAATCACTGACGGCGATGCGGGGCTTCGGCCCCTGCGCGGGTTCGGCCTGGGCCTCGCGAATGCCGGGGCCATCGCTGGACACCACCGTCGCCGTCGAACCGGCGCATGCTCCGAGCATCATCACCATCACCAATAGAACTGCGCGCATCGTTGACTCCGGAACCTGAAGATCGGATAAGTTACCGCGAATAGGGTGTCGCCGACGCAAAACGCTTCGCACTTCCATCCGTCAGGAGTTCAAACCGAGATGATCCGACTGGCCCTGCATGGCGGCGCCGGCGACCTGCGCGCCGACCAGTTCGATACCAGCGCGCATCGCGCCGCACTCCGGCGCATCGCCGACGAAGGCCGGCGCATGCTCCAGGACGGGGCCACGGCGGTGGCGACGGTCGAACAGGTCGTGGTCCTGCTCGAGGAATGCCCGCTGTTCAACGCCGGGGTCGGCGCAGTCCTCAACCGCGACGGCCAGCCCGAACTCGACGCCGCGATCATGTGCGGCGTCGATCGCAACTGCGGTGCAGTAGCCGGCGTGATGCGGGCGAAGAGCCCCATCCGCCTGGCCCGCGCGGTCATGGAGCGCTCGCCGCATGCCATGTACATGGGCAGCGGCGCCGACGCCCTGAACCGCGAACTCGGCCTCGACGAGGTCACGCCGGACTTCTTCGTCACCGAGGAGCGCTTCCACCAGCTCAAGCTCGCGCACGAACGCGGCGTGATCGTACTCGACCACGAAGCCGCATTCGACGACACCGTCGCCCACGCGCCGACGCCGCCGAGCGAGGACGGCGGGGATGCCTTCGGCACGGTCGGCGCGGTTGCCCGTGATGCGCATGGCAATCTGGCCGCGGCGACGAGCACCGGAGGGCTGACCAACAAGCACCCCGGACGGATCGGCGACACCCCGATCATCGGCGCGGGCACCTTCGCCGACAACCGCAGCGCCGCGATCTCCTGCACCGGCACCGGCGAGAGTTTCATCCGCAGCGGCTTCGGCTTCGAGATTCACGCGCGCATGAGTTACAGCCACTGGGCATTGCAGCGTGCCTGCGACGAGACGCTCGCCGAAGTCCAGCGCCTGGGCGGGCGCGGCGGCTGTATCGCCATCGACCACGAGGGACAGCTGTATCTGCCGTTCAACTCGCTGGCGATGTATCGCGCGTGGATGGGCGCGGACGGCAACCTCCACGTCGGCGTCGGCCCCGACGACGTCGACTAGCGGCCCTCGACCTCAGGCGCCCGAGCGCGGGGCCTCGGCGGCATAGTGCTGCACCGGCTGCGCGAAACCCTTGAGCGGCAGCGGCGGACGTTCGCGCAGATCGACGGTCCCGGCCAGTTCCACGGTCCGCTGATCGATCAGGATCTCCCCGTTCGCGGCGTGCTCGCACAGCCGCGAGGCCCGATTCACCGCCGAACCGACCGCCGTGTATTCGAGGCGCGCGTCGGCGCCGATGATGCCGAGCGTCACGGTGCCGCTGGCCACCGCCAACCCGATCCCCAGCGGTTGCTCGGCGGTGCTCCAGCGCTCGGCCAGCAGCAGGCCGATGTCGCGGATCCGGCGGGCCAGTTCGATGCCCCGCCGCGCGTGGTAGGCGACCGGCAGCGGCGCGCCGACCAGAATCAGGATGCCGTCCCCGGCATAGTCCTTGATGGTCGCGCCGAACTCGGACACCACCTGCCCGACCACGTCGTAGTATTCGCGCAGCACCGCCAGCACCTGGCTGGTCGGCACCGCCGCGGCATAGGCGGTGAAGCCGCGCAGATCACAGCAGACCACGGTGATCTCCCGTTGTGACTCGCGCATCGCCCGCTCCAGACCGCGCTCCGACACCAGCCGCGCGACCTGCGGCGACAGGAAACGCGACATGAACTGTCCGCGCTGGCCCTGCAGCACGTGGTAGTGCACCGCGCCGACGAAGAACACCACCTCGCCAACGGCCATCGACAATGCCGAGATGTCGAGCGGCAGCACGAAGCCGGCGACGAGGAACGGCGTCGCCAGCGCCATCGCCAGAATGCGGATCGCCTCCGCGCGGTCGGGCCTGCGGTTGAGCAGCAGCACGATCCCGGCGAGCCCGCCCAGCATCGACAACAGCACCGGCCCCATGAACAACCAGAACACCGGCTCCAGGAAGTGTCCGGGATCGTCCGCCGCGCGCAGGAACACCGAGGCCCGATCGTCCCACCAGATCACCGAAAACAGACCGTAGACGATCCCCGCGGCCTGTCCCGCGCGGAGCGCGTAGTCACCGGCGCGGGTGTCGACGCCGGGCGCGACCGGCAGCGTGCGCCGGACCCGGAGGATCCATTCCAGCGTGGCGGCGATCGCCAGCACTTCCGGGACGGCGAACCATCCCGACCACCACGGCGGGCGCTCAAGCGCCGTCAGCACCACCACGTTGAGGAAGATCGACGCCCCTATGCTCGCGAATGCCAGCGCCAGGGCACGCGAAGTCGGCGACGCGCGGTCGGCCGAAACGAATGCCGCCGCCAGGCCCAGCGCCACCAGCGACACGACGACGTGCGCGCTCAGATCCATCCCGATCCCGCGCGCGGCCGCAACACCGTCACTGCGGCCGCTCCGGACGGTCCTGCTCGAACAGCTCCTCGAGCTCCTGCGCCGCTTCCTGCGCGGTCTGGATCATCAGATCCTCGTCGTGATGGATGGCGTGCTGCCGCAGCAGGGTGCGCTCGTCGTGCTTGCGGAAGGTCTCCACCGCATGGAGCGCTTCCTCGCTGCTGTCGCCCAACGCCATCAGGATACTGCGGCTCATGTCCAGCGATGAGTGGAAGCTGCGCCGCACCACGTTGCTGATGCCCAGATCCATCAAGCGCAGCGCATGCTGGCGGTTCAGCGCAACGGCGAAGATCGGCAGACGCGGAAAGTTGCGCCGCACGACGCCGGCGACGTGCATCGAGACGTCGACGTCGGGAATCGTCAGCACGAACAGCCGGGCCTTGTCGGCGCGCGCCGCGCGCAGCAGATCGAGCCGGCCGGCGTCTCCATAGAAGATCTTGTTGCCGAAGCGTCGCACGAAGTCGACCTGCTCGGAATTCTTGTCCAGCACCGTGAACGGAATCTGTTTGACGCGCAGGATACGCGCGACGATCTGGCCGAACGGGCCGAAACCGGCAATGATGACGGTCTGCTCCGGTGCCTCGATCTGATCGTAGGGTTTGGGCTCCTCCCGCGTCCGCCACCGCGCCTGCGCCGCATACAGCGCCGGCGTGGCGATCATCGAAACGGTGACGATGACGACCAGCTGCGCCGTCAGTTCGGCCGCGAGCAGGCCGGCGGCGGTGGCGGCACTGAACAGCACGAAGGCAAACTCACCGCCCTGCGGCAGAGCCGTCGCCAGCGCCCGTGCCGGCCCGGCCGGCAACCCGAACACGCGGCCGAGCCCGAACAGAATCGCAGCCTTGACCAGCAGCAGTCCGGCCGCCAACCCCAGCAGCGGCAACGGGTCCTCGGTCAGCAGGCCGACATCGGCGGACATTCCGACGGCGATGAAGAACAGCCCGAGCAGCATGCCCTTGAACGGCTCGATGTTCGCCTGCAACTCATGCCGGTATTCCGATTCGGACAACAGGACCCCGGCGACAAACGCCCCCAGCGACATCGACAGACCGACCGCATGCATCGCCAGCGCCGTCGCCAGCACAATCAGCAAGGCCATCGCGGTCAGCAGTTCGGGCGTGTTCGACGCGGCGATGGTTCGCATCACGGGACGCACCGCGTAGCGCCCACCGAAGATCACCAGCGCGAACACGGCCAGCGTCTTGGCCGCCTCGGTCCAGCCGAGCATGGACTCACCGCTGCCGACCGGCCCCAGCAACGGGATCAGCGCCAGCATCGGGATGACCGCAACATCCTGGAACAACAGGATCGCGAACGCCGTACGACCGTGCCGGGTCGACAATTCACCGCGCTCTGCAAGCATCTGGATCACGAACGCGGTGGACGACATCGCCAGACCGAAGCCGATGATCGGCGCCGCAACGCGAGGCACCCCCAACCCGGCGGCGCCCACCGTCAGGACGATCCCCGTGATCAGCACCTGCAGTCCGCCGAGCCCGAACACCAGCCGTCGTAATGTCCACAGACGGCTGGGCTGCAGCTCCAGCCCGATGATGAACAACAGCAGCACGACGCCGAATTCGCCGAAGTGCAGAACCTCCTCGACTTCCGCGATCAGGCCCAGGCCGGAGGGGCCGATCACGATACCGGCCGCCAGATACCCCAGCACAGCGCCGAGGCCGAGTCTCAGGAAGACCGGGACGAACAGCACCGCAGCGGCGAGAAAGAGGGTGATATCGACCAGCATGGAACCTGTTCTAATGCTCGATATAATTTTAAATATTATTTAACTACAAATAGATACAAATTACTTCTCAAGTCGATATTGAAGGCCGGCGCGGGGCCGCCGATAATGGCTGCGTTCGAAAATATACGCACTTATATAAACGTGCGGTCGTTATTCACAATATGGATGAGCAGAGCAAATCCGAGCGCATCTTACAGCTCGCGCACAAGCTCGGCGTGCTGAGGCCAAAGGACCTGGTTCCGCATGGCATCCAGGCCGAGTACCTGCGCCGTCTGTGCGACCGCGGGCTGCTCAAGAAGCTGGGCCGCGGCAGCTATGTTCCGGCCGACGCCCATCCCTCCCCGTCCCTGGCCCTGGCCATCGTCGCCCGTGCGGTCCCCAACGGCGTGATCTGCCTGCAATCGGCCCTGGCCTACCACGACCTCGGCCCGAACGATCTGCGCGAGGTTCACGTCGCGATCGAGCGGCGCGCGGCCAAGCCGCGCGTGGAGTTCCCGACGATCCGCGTCGCCCGCCTCGGCGGCCCTGCCTTCACCGAAGGCGTCGAGATTCATTCGATCGAGCACGTCAAGGTACGGATCTACAGCCTGGAGAAAACCCTCGCCGACCTGTTCAAGTTCCGCAACAAGATCGGCCCGCACATCGCCGTCGACGCATTGCGCGCGGCACTGGCCCAGCGCGAACTCAACATGCGCAAGCTCTGGCACTACGCTCGCCTGTGCCGGGTCGAGCGGGTCATGAAACCCTACGTCGACGCCCTGTTGCCTGCCTGAACTCCGACCGATGCGCCTTCCCGCTCTGCTGACTTCGCTGCTGCTGGCGTCCGCCGCCCATTCCGTGTCCACCGCCTCCGTTGCTGCACAACCGGATATCAGCGGCCCGGATCTTCCCCCCGCAATGGCCGCCGGTCCCGCTGACGAAGACGCTCGCGGGTCGTCGCCAGCAACCGCTGGTGCAGGCGGCCCTGCGCCCGATGCCCCGGATCCGCTGTTCCCGAATCTGGTCCGGGACACCGACAGTTTCACCCTGGTCAACGAAAAGCACGGCCTGTCCTTCCACAAGCCGATGTTCTTCGCCCCGGCGACATGGAGCCCGCAATACGAAGGTCAGAAAACCGAGGTGATCTTCCAGATCAGCCTCAAGCAGCGTCTGCTGAACCGCAACCTGTTCTTCGGCTATACGCAGAAGTCTTTCTGGCAGCTTTACGACGGCGGCAACTCGCGCCCGTTTCGCGAGACCAACTACAACCCGGAACTGTTCTATCGCTTCAAGCCGCAATGGAACGACGCCCCCGGCCTCGGCTTCGATCTCGGCGTCGACCACCAGTCCAACGGCAAGGACCTGCCGGAGTCGCGCAGCTGGAACCGGATCATCGGCGCCGCCTACTACGAAACCGACCGCCAGCTGGTGCATCTGCGCCTGTGGTATCGCCTGCCGGAAAACGAGGATCGTGCCGCGGACGACCCCGCGCGCGACGACAATCCGGACATCCACGCCTACATCGGCTACGGCGAACTGCGGCTGCAGCGCAAATTCTTCGGCGACGCCAAGCATGTGGGATCGCTGATGCTGCGCGGCAACCCTGCGAGTGGCCGGGGTGCGGTCGAACTGGTCTACAGTGCTCCCGCACCGTTTTCAGGGGACGCGTTCATGATGTTCTACGTCTGGAACGGCTACGGCGAGAGCCTGATCGACTACAACCGCAGCGTCACCCGGGTCGGCATCGGCCTGATGCTGGCGCGCTGACGCACCCGCCGGGGATTTCCGCACCAAACGCAAACGGGCGCCACAAGGGCGCCCGTCCGGCAAATCCGATGGTCGAACCGCTTACGCAGCCGCCTCGGATTCACCAACCGCGCCAGCCGGCCGATCGACCAGCTCGACATAGGCCATCGGCGCATCGTCGCCGGCACGGAAGCCACAGCGCATGATGCGCAGGTAGCCACCGGGGCGGGTCTGATAGCGCGGTCCGAGCTCGTTGAAGAGCTTCTGGACGGCATCGCGGTCACGCAGACGCGAGAACGCGATGCGGCGGTTGTGCACCGAATCTTCCTTCGCGCGCGTAATCAGCGGCTCGGCGACGCGGCGCAGCTCCTTGGCCTTCGGCAGCGTGGTCTTGATCAGCTCGTGCTTGAGCAGCGCGACCGTGATGGCCTGCATCGTGGCCTTGCGGTGGGCGCTGGTACGGCCAAAGGTGCGGCCGGCAATCTTGTGACGCATGGCGTAATTTCCTTAATGCAGGGCGTCAGGCCGAAACCTTCGGCGACGACCAGTTGTCCAGCTTCATTCCGAGCTCAAGCTCCTGCGCCTTCAGCGCTTCCTTGATCTCGTTCAGCGACTTTTTGCCGAGGTTCGGCGTCTTCATCAGTTCCATCTCGGTGCGCTGCACCAGATCGCCGATGTAGTAGATGTTCTCGGCCTTCAGGCAGTTGGCCGAACGCACCGTCAGCTCGAGATCGTCGATCGGACGGAACAGGATCGGCGACAGCTCCTTCTTGCCCGGCGCCGCCACGGCCTGTGCCGCTTCGGCTTCCAGGTCCACAAACACCGACAGCTGGTCACGCAGAATGCGGGCCGCGAGCCGGACCGCCTCGGCCGCATCGACGCTGCCGTTGGTGTCCACGTCCAGGATCAGCTTGTCCAGGTCGGTCCGCTGGGCGACACGCGCGCGCTCGACGCTGTAGCTGACACGGCGCACGGGGCTGTACGAAGCATCGAGCTTCAGCACGCCGACGCCGCGGCCGTCATCCTCGCGCGTCATGCTCACGGCGGGCACGTAGCCGCGGCCACGCGTGACCTTCAGGGTCATGTTGAGCTTGCCGCCGGTGAGGTTCGCCAGCACCAGATCCGGGTTGACGATCTCGACGTCGTGGTCGAGCTTGATGTCACCAGCGGTGACCGCACCGTTGCCGGACTTCTCGAGTCGCAGGGTCGCCTCGTCACGCGCGTGCAGACGCACGGCGATGTTCTTGATGTTGAGCAGGATGTCGAGCACGTCCTCCTGGACGCCCTCGATCGCGCTGTACTCGTGAACAACGCCTTCGATCTGCACTTCGGTGACCGCGGCGCCCGGAATGGACGCCAACAGCAGACGGCGCAACGCATTGCCGAGCGTATGCCCGAAGCCGCGCTCCATCGGTTCGAGCGTGACCCGCGCGCGATTCGGCGTCAGGGTCTCGACGTCGATCTGGCGGGGCTTGAGCAGGTCCGCAACAACGTTCTGCATGAAATAACCTCTTGAGAAACCGGGTGTTCCGGATTACTTCGAGTACAACTCGACGACGAGCTGCTCGTTGATGTCCGGGACGATCTGGTCGCGGGTCGGAACCGCCTTGAAGGTGCCCTTCAGCGCCTTCTCGTCGACCTCGACCCACTCGGGCAGACCGACCTGGTTGGCGATCGACAGCGACTCGGAGATACGCGACTGATTGCGCGACGCTTCGCGCACTTCGATCACGTCGCCGACCTTGACCTGATACGACGGAATGTTGACCGGCTTGCCATTGACCAGGATCGCCTTGTGCGAAACCAGCTGGCGAGCCTCCGCGCGGGTGCGCGAGAAGCCCATCCGGTACACCGTGTTGTCGAGGCGCGACTCGAGAAGCTGCAGCAGGATCAGGCCCGTGGAGCCCTTCTTCTGCGCCGCCTTCTTGTAGTAGTTCAGGAACTGCCGCTCCAGAACGCCGTACATCTGCTTGAGCTTCTGCTTCTCACGCAGCTGCAGGGCATAGTCCGACAGGCGGGTCCGCGCGGAGCCGTGCTGGCCCGGGCGCGATTCCATGTTGCACTTGCCGTCCAGCGGACGCGCACGCGACTTCAGCAGCAGGTCGGTGCCGGCGCGGCGGGAAAGCTTGCACTTGGGGCCGATATAACGTGCCATGTTTCGTCCTCTCCTGGCTTACACGCGGCGGCGCTTGGGCGCCCGGCAGCCGTTGTGCGGAATCGGCGTCACATCGGTGATATGCGTCACCTTGAAACCCACCGCGTTGAGCGCGCGTACCGCGGACTCGCGGCCCGGGCCGGGGCCCTTCACGCGCACTTCCAGATTCTTGACGCCGTGTTCGGCGGCAGCCTGACCGGCCTTGTCGGCGGCGACCTGCGCAGCGAACGGCGTCGACTTGCGCGATCCGCGGAAGCCGGCAGCACCTGCGGTGCTCCAGGACAGTGCGTTGCCCTGGCGGTCCGTGATCAGAATGATCGTGTTGTTGAAGGAAGCATGAATATGCGCCACCGCATCGGTGACGTTCTTCTTGACCTTTTTGCGTTTGGCCGAGCCGGCCTGCGAAGAAGTTGCCATAGTCAGTAGATCCAAACGTCCTTAATTACGCTTTCTTCTTGCCGGCGACCGTTGCGCGACGCGGCCCCTTGCGGGTGCGGGCATTGGTCCGGGTCCGCTGGCCGCGAACCGGCAGGCCGCGACGATGGCGCAGACCACGGTAGCAGCCCAGGTCGATCAGGCGCTTGATACCCATCGACACTTCACGCCGGAGGTCACCCTCGACGACGTACTTGCCGATCTCGGTACGCAGCTGATCGAGTTCGCCCTCGGTCAGATTGCGGATCTGCGTGGTCGGATTGATGCCGGTGGCCTCGCAGATCTTCTTGGAACGGGTCGCCCCGATGCCATAGATCGCCTGCAAAGCGATGACCGTGTGCTTGCGATCCGGGATGTTAACGCCCGCGATACGTGCCATTTTGCAACCTCGAACGAATTAAAGACGCGCGGAAAAGCCGCGCATTGTATGAGTTCAGCACCCGCTTGACAAGTGCCGGAAAAATCAGCCCTGGCGCTGCTTGTGACGCGGATCCGAGCAGATCACGCGAACCACGCCTGCGCGGCGGATCACCTTGCAGTTCCGGCACATCTTCTTGACTGAAGCACGGACTTTCATTGCATCAACCTCTTGAGGTCATCGGAAACGGGCCCGGGATCAACGCCCCGGCGCACCGCCCAGCGTTTTCAAATTGGCCTTCTTCAGCAGGCCTTCGTACTGATGGGACATCAGATGCGCCTGAAGCTGCGCCATGAAGTCCATCACTACCACCACGGTGATCAGCAGCGAAGTGCCGCCGAAGTAGAACGGGATGCTGGTCACGAAGGAGCGCAGGAGCTCCGGCACCAGGCACACCGCCAGAATGTAGATCGAGCCGATCACGGTCAGGCGCGTCAGCACCTGATCGATATAACGTGCGGTCATCATGCCCGGGCGAACCCCCGGCACGAACGCACCCGACTTCTTCAGGTTGTCCGCTGTTTCGCGTGAATCGAACACCAGCGCCGTATAGAAGAAGCAGAAAAACACGATCAGCAGGCCGTACAGCATCGTGTACAGCGGCTGCCCGGGAGAAAGCGCGTTGGCAATCCGCTGCACCACGCCGCCGTTGCCGGCGTCGCCGAAGAACTGCACCATCGAAGCCGGGAACAGAATGATCGACGACGCGAAGATCGGCGGAATCACACCCGACATGTTGATCTTCAGCGGCAGATGCTGGGTCTGCGCCGCAAAAACCTTTCGCCCCTGCTGCCGACGCGCGTGATGGACCGGAATCCGCCGCTGCGCGCGCTCCATGAACACCACTCCCCAGGTCACCACGCCGACCAGCGCCAGCACGATGAGCACGGTGAAAGCACTGATCGAACCCTCGCTGACCAGCTGCGCGGTCGCGGCCAATGCCCGCGGGAAGCCCGCGACGATGCCGGCGAAAATGATCATCGAAATACCGTTACCGATGCCTCGCTCGGTGATCTGCTCACCCAGCCACATCAGGAACATCGTGCCGGTCACCAGGCTCACTGTCGCGGTGAACAGGAACGCGAATCCCGGGTTGATCGCCACGCCGGACTTCTGCAGCGCCAGCGCCGCACCGACCGACTGGAAAATCGCCAGTGCCAGCGTACCGTAGCGGGTGTACTTGGTGATCACCCGCCGACCCGACTCGCCTTCCTTCTTCAGCTCCTTGAGCTGCGGGACGACCGCGGTGAGCAGCTGCACGATGATGCTCGCCGAGATGTACGGCATCACGCCCAGGGCGAAGATCGACAACCGGTGCAGCGCGCCGCCCGAGAACATGTTGAACATGTCCAGGATCGTGCCGCGGCTCTGGTTGAACAGGGCCGCGAGCTGCGCCGGATCGATACCCGGAACCGGAATGTAGCTGCCAATGCGGAAGACGACGATCGCACCCAGCAAGAACAGCAGGCGATCCTTGACTTCGCCCATCTTGCTGAGGTCCGGCATCATCGAACCCGCTGGCATGCCCGGTGTTTTGGCCATCGTAAACGCTCGCTCCCGCGTATTCGCGTTGCCTGATTACTCGGCGATGCTGCCGCCGGCGGCGGTCACGGCTTCGCGGGCGCCCTTGGTCACCAGCACACCCTTGAGCTGCACCTTGCGGCTCAACGAACCGGACTTGATGATCTTCGCGGTCTGGGTCTGGTGCGGCACGACGCCTTCGGCCTTGAGCACCGACAGGTCGATCTCGTCAGCCTTCATCTTCTCGAGGTCGGACAGACGCACTTCCGCGGTCAGGCCCTTCAGCGGCGAGCTGAAGCCGCGCTTCGGCAGCCGACGCTGGATCGGCATCTGGCCGCCTTCGAAGCCGACCTTGTGATATCCGCCCGAACGCGCGTGCTGACCCTTGTGACCGCGACCAGCGGTCTTGCCGAGGCCGGAGCCAATGCCGCGACCGACGCGGGTCTTGCTCGGCTTGGAGCCCTTCGCCGGCTTGATCGTGTTGAGTTTCATCGTATCGATTCCGATTATGGAGACTCGAAAACGGCCGCAGCCGCTCTCAGACTTCCTCGACCTTGAGCAGGTACGAAACCTTGCGAACCATGCCCATGTTCTCGGGCGTCGCCTCGATCACCGCACTCTGGTTGATCTTGCGCAGGCCCAGGCCGTTGGCGCAGGCCTTGTGGTTCGGAAGGCGCTTGGCGAGGCTGCGTACCAGCGTCACCTTGATCTTCTTGCTGTCCGTCATGACTCGTCTTTCCGCG
Organism: Nevskiales bacterium; assembly: GCA_028698335.1. GTDB lineage: Bacteria > Pseudomonadota > Gammaproteobacteria > Nevskiales > Nevskiaceae > Solimonas. The sequence goes on from JAQVDP010000010.1 coordinate 108,242, forward strand.
CTTAGCCGAGAATTTCTTCGAGCGTCTTGCCGCGCTTGGCGGCGACTTCCGAAGGCATGTTCAGACCGACCAGAGCGTCCATCGTCGCGCGGACCAGATTGATCGGGTTGCGCGAGCCGAACGACTTGGCCAGCACGTTCTGCACGCCGGCAACCTCGAACACGGCGCGCATCGCACCGCCGGCGATCACACCGGTACCTTCCGAGGCCGGACGCAGGAAGACCTTCGACGCGCCGTGGCGGCCCCAGATCTCGTGCTGAACGGTCAGGCCCTTGAGCGAAACGGTCCGCATGTTCTTGCGCGCCTGCTCCATCGCCTTGGCGATCGCAGCCGGTACTTCACGCGCCTTGCCATAGCCGAAACCGACACGGCCCGCACCGTCACCGACGACCGTCAGTGCCGTGAACGCAAACTGCTTGCCGCCCTTGACCGTCTTCGAGACGCGATTGACGGTAATCAGCTTCTCTTTGAGCTCGTTACCGGAATTCGCTTCGTCGTACTTCATCTGCTGTGCCATCGCTTAGAACTCCAGACCGGCTTCGCGCGCCGCATCGGCCAGCGCCTTGACGCGTCCGTGATACTTGAACCCGGAGCGATCGAAAGCGACCTCCGAGATGCCCTTGGCCTTGGCGCGCTCGGCGAGCGCTGCACCGACCTTGCGGGCTGCCTCGACGTTGCCGGTGCTGCTGAGGCCGGCCGCAAGCTCCTTCTCGACGGTCGATGCGCACACCAGGGTCTGCTCGGCGTTCGGCGAGATGATCTGGGCGTAGATGTGCCGCGGCGTACGGTGCACCGTCAGGCGGTGGGCACCCAGCTCGCGAATGTGAGCGCGCGTACGGCGGGCACGGCGCAAACGGGCTTGATTTCTGTCTTTCATACGTCCAACTCTCAGTTGGTCACTTCAATGTACGTACGCTGCTGTACGAATCCGTCGGGTCTGCACGATTCCGACCAGCGGAAACGCGCAGCGTTCAAGCACTACTTCTTCTTGCCTTCCTTCAACACGACGCGCTCGGTTGCATACCGAACGCCCTTGCCCTTGTAAGGCTCCGGCGGACGGAAGCGGCGGATGTCCGAGGCGACCTGTCCGACCATCTTCTTGTCGGCGCCCTTGACGACGACTTCGGTCTGGTTCGGGGTTTCGACCGTGACGCCCGCGGGGACCGGATACTCGATCGGATGCGAGAAGCCCAGGCTGAGGTTCACCTTGTTGCCCTGGGCCGCGGCACGGTAGCCGACGCCGACCAGGTTGAGCTTGATCTCGTATCCCGTCGACACACCGACAACGGCGTTGTTCACGACCGCACGGGCGGTTCCGGCCGCCATCGCGTTGGCCTTGATAGAGGCCTCGCTGACCTTGGCCTCGCCCGGTGCAACGTCAAACGTCACCGCCGGCGGAATCCGGACGGTCAACGTCGCCTTGGCACCCTTGACGGTCACTTCACCATCCGTCGCCTCGATCTGAACTCCGGCGGGGAGCGGGATCGGCATTTTCGCTACGCGCGACATCTCAGTATCTCCTTAAGCGACGATGCACAGGACTTCGCCGCCCTGGCCGGCAGCGCGCGCCTTGCGGTCGCTGACCACGCCGCTCGGCGTGGAAATAATCGCAACTCCCAAACCGCCGAGAATCTTCGGCAGGTTGTCCTTGCCCTTGTAGACGCGAAGCGCGGGACGCGAGACACGCTCGATCCGGTCGATCACCGGACGTCCCTCGAAATACTTCAGCGCGACCGTGATGGTCTTCTTGGCGCCTTCGGCGCTGACCGAGTAATCGCTCACGTAGCCTTCTTCCTTGAGAACGGCTGCGATCGCTTCCTTGATCTTCGACGACGGGGCAGTAATCACCTTCTTGCGCGCGCGCTGTCCGTTACGGATGCGGGTCAGGAAGTCGGCAATCGGATCTGTCATGCTCATAATTCTGCGAACCCCTTACCAGCTCGCCTTCTTGAGGCCGGGAATCTCACCGCGCATCGCCGCTTCACGCAGCTTGTTGCGCCCAAGGCGGAACTTGCGATAGACGCCACGCGGACGACCGCTGAGTTCGCAACGGTTGCGCTGGCGGGTCTTGCTCGAATCGCGCGGCAGCTTCTGCAACGCAATGACCGCGGCATCCTTCTCTTCCATCGAGGCGCTCTCGCTGACGATGGTCTTCTTCAGAGCGGCGCGCTTGGCGGCGTACTTCTTGGTGAGTGCGACGCGCTTCTTCTCGCGCTCGATCATGTTGGACTTGGCCATGGGCTAGAGCCTCACTTGCGGAACGGGAAGTGGAACGCCTCGAGCAGAGCCTGCCCCTGGGCGTCGTCCTTCGCGGTCGTTGTGATCGTGATGTTCATACCCCGAACCGCGTCGACCTTGTCGTACTCGATCTCGGGGAAGATGATCTGCTCGGTGATACCGAAGTTGTAGTTGCCCCGGCCATCGAAGCCCTTCGTCGGCAAACCGCGGAAATCGCGGATACGCGGCAGGGCAACCGAGATCAGGCGCTCGAGGAACTCGTACATGCGCTCACGGCGCAGCGTCACCTTGAGGCCGACCGGATAGTTCTCGCGGATCTTGAAGCCTGCGACGGCGATACGCGACTTGGTGACGATCGGCTTCTGGCCCGCGATCGCGGTCATGTCCGCGACGGCGTGCTCGATGACCTTGCGGTCAGTCGTCGCCTCACCGATGCCCATGTTGAGCGTGATCTTCGTGACGCGCGGGATCTCCATCGCACCAACGCCGAGCTTTTCACGCAGGGCCGGGGCGATCGTCTCGCTATACTGTGTTTGCAGATTGGCTGCCATGGCTTGACTTACCTTAGCCGTCCACCAGTTCCTGGTTGGACTTGAAGTAACGGACCTTGCGGCGCTTCTCACCCTGATCCTCGAACCGGATACCAACGCGGTCGCCCTTGTTGGCTTTCGGGTTCCACAGCATCACGTTCGAAACGTCGATCGGCATTTCCTTTTCGACGATTCCGCCGGGAATGCCTGCATTCGGGTTCGGGCGCTGATGCTTCTTGGCGACATTGACGCCTTCGATCACCAGCTTGCCGTTGGCCAGCACCTGGGAAACGGTGCCGCGGCGGCCCTTGTCCTTGCCTGTCGTGACGACGACTTCGTCACCTTTGCGGATCTTGTTCATCGGCCTGCGTCCTTAAAGAACTTCCGGAGCCAGCGACACGATCTTCATGAACCGATCGCGCAATTCGCGCGTCACCGGTCCGAAGATACGGGTGCCCAGGGGCTCCAGCTTGGTCGACAGCAGCACCGCGGCGTTGCTGTCGAAGCGGATCACCGAACCATCGGCGCGCTTGATCGGGAACTTGGTGCGGACCACGACGGCGTCGTGCACTTCGCCCTTCTTGACCTTGCCGCGCGGGATCGCGTCCTTGACGGTGACCTTGATCAGGTCGCCGACACCGGCGTAACGACGGTGAGTCGAGCCCTTGACCTGGATGACCTGGACCACTTTCGCGCCGCTGTTGTCAGCGGCGAGCAGATAGGATTCCTGCTGGATCATGGATCAGCCTCCCATCTCGGCCTGCTGGACCGCGCTGGCGCGCTCCAGGATCTCGACCAGGCGGAAGCACTTGGTCGCCGACAACGGCCGGGTCGCGACGATTGCCACCCGATCGCCCTCGTGGCACTCGTTGTTCTCGTCGTGCGCATGCAGGCGGGTCGAACGACGCATGATCTTGCCGTAGAGCGGATGCCGCTCGGTACGCTCGACCAGCACCGTGATCGTCTTGTTCGGCTTGGCGCTGACGACGCGGCCGACAACGCGCTTCTGGGTCTTCTGGGTCTCTTCGCTCATGACGCATTCACCTGCTGAGCCATCACCGTCTTCAGGCGCGCAATCTTCTTGCGCACATCGCGGACGAGGTGCGGTTTGCCACCCTGGCCGGTCGCTTCCTGCATCCGCAGGTTGAACTGCTCCTTGCGGAGCGCGGCCAGCTCATCTCTCAATGCCTTCGCGTCCATGGACCGAAGGGACTTCACGTATTCCTGGGCTTTCATCACATGATCGTCCGGTTGACGAACACCGTCTTCACCGGCAGCTTCGCAGCCGCCAGCCGGAAGGCTTCACGTGCGGTGATCTCGTCCACGCCTTCCATCTCATACAGAACCTTGCCCGGCTGGACCTTCGCCACCCAGTATTCGACGTTGCCCTTACCGGAGCCCATTCGGACTTCGAGAGGCTTCTTCGTCACCGGGGTGTCCGGAAAAATCCGGATCCAGACCTTGCCACCGCGCTTGATGTAGCGCGTGATCACTCGACGCGCGGCTTCGATCTGGCGGGCCGTGATGCGACCCGGCTCAGTCGTCTTGAGGCCCCACTCACCGAAGCTGACCTTGTTGCCGGTCAGCGCCATTCCGGTGTTGGTACCTTTGCGCTGTTTGCGGAATTTCGTACGCTTGGGCTGCAGCATTGCAGACTTCTCCCGTCAGTATCGGTGTCAGGCCGCAGCGGCCTCGCTGGTTTCGTCCTTGCGATCATGGCGACGATCGGTATCGAACACTTCGCCAGTGAACACCCACACCTTCACGCCGATGATGCCGTACGTGGTCCGCGCTTCGCCGACCGCGTAGTCAACATGCGCACGCAGCGTATGCAGCGGCACGCGACCTTCGCGATACCACTCGGTCCGCGCGATTTCCGCGCCGTTGAGACGGCCAGAAACCTGGATCTTGATGCCGCCGGCACCCAGGCGCATCGCATTCTGCACGGCACGCTTCATCGCGCGACGGAACATGATGCGGCGCTCGAGCTGCTGAGCGACGGAGTCGGCGATCAGCTTCGCGTCGAGTTCCGGCTTGCGGATTTCCTCGACCGACAGGTGCACCGAGTCCGCGCTCAGGCCGATGATCTTCGCGACCTCGTGCTTGAGCTTCTCGATGTCCTCGCCCTTCTTGCCGATGACGATGCCCGGACGCGCGGTATGGATGATGATCCGCGCCGACTTGGCCGGGCGGTCGATCTGGATCCGCGAGACCGACGCCTGCGCAAGGCGCTTGGCGAGGAATGCGCGAACTTCCATGTCCTTCTGCAGGGTGTCGCCGTAAGCGCCCCGCTCGGCGTACCAGTTCGACGTCCAGTGGGTGCTGATGCCGAGGCGGAACCCGTTCGGATTAACTTTGTGACCCATAGCTTCTCTCTTCTCGTCGACGCGCGAACGGCTTAAACGCCGTCCGACACCCGGACCGTGATGTGACTGGTGGGCTTCAGGATGCGGTCCGCACGCCCCTTGGCGCGCGGCATGATGCGCTTCAGCACCGGCCCCTGGTCGATGAAGATCTCGTTGACCTTCAGCTCGTCGACATCCGCGCCATGGTTGTTCTCGGCGTTGGCAATCGCTGACTCCAACACCTTCTGAATCACCTTGGCCGGCTTGCGGGTGGAAAACTTCAGAATGTTCAGCGCCTCGTCGACCTTCTTGCCACGCACCTGGTCAGCCAGGACGCGCGCCTTCTTGGGCGACAGACGAACGAATTTCAGTACGGCTTGCGTCTGCATGGCGACGGCCTCACTTGCTGCTGCGGTCGGCGTGGCCCTTGAACGTGCGCGTCGGCGCAAACTCGCCCAATTTGTGGCCCACCATGTTGTCGGTGATGAACACCGGCATATGCTGCCGGCCGTTGTGCACCTGAATCGTCAGCCCGACAAACTCCGGGGTGATCATCGAGCGACGCGACCAAGTCTTGATCGGACGCTTGACGCGCTGATCAACCATCGACTCGACCTTCTTCATCAGATGGTGGTCGACGAACGGACCTTTCTTAACGGAACGCGGCATGGCTACACCTGCTTACTTCTGTTTGCGTTTGCGCACGATGAACTGCTGCGTGCGCTTGTTCTTGCGGGTCTTCAGACCCTTGGTCTGCTGGCCCCACGGCGTGACCGGGTGCGGATTACCCTGACCCGAGCGACCCTCACCACCACCGTGCGGATGGTCGACCGGGTTCATCACGACACCGCGCACGGTCGGGCGGATGCCCTTCCAGCGCTTGGCGCCGGCCTTGCCGTACTGACGCAGGTTGTGCTCGCTGTTGCTGGCCTCGCCGATCGTCGCGCGGCACTCGACGTGCACCTTGCGCATCTCACCGGAACGCAGACGCAGGGTCGCGTAGCTGCCCTCGCGCGCCACCAGCTGCACGGCGGCGCCGGCGCTGCGTGCAATCTGCGCGCCCTTGCCGGGACGCAGCTCGACGCAGTGGATCGTCGAACCCAGCGGAATGTTGCGCAGTGCCAGCGTGTTGCCCAGCGCGATCGGAGCGCTGTCGCCGGACTGAACCGTCGCACCCGCCACCACGCCCTTCGGCGCGATGATGTAGCGGCGCTCACCGTCGGCGTAGCACAGCAGGGCGATATGCGCAGAACGGTTCGGATCGTATTCGATCCGCTCGACCGTCGCGCTGATGCCGTCCTTGTTGCGCTTGAAGTCGATCACGCGATAGTGACGCTTGTGCCCACCGCCGCGATGCCGCGTGGTGATGTGGCCATTGTTGTTGCGGCCACCGGTCGAGCTGATCTTCTCCAGCAGCGGAGCGTGCGGCGAGCCCTTCCACAGGTCCTTGTTCACCACCTTGACCTGGTGGCGACGACCGGGCGACGTCGGCTTAGTAGTAACCAATGCCATGGTCTGTCCCCTTAACTTGCGCCGCCGACCAGGAAGTCGATTTCCTGACCTTCTGCGAGCGTGACGTAGGCCTTCTTCCAATCCGAGCGGCGGCCTTCGCTGCGGCCGAAGCGCTTGGTCTTGCCCTGGACGTTGACGGTGCGGACACCCTCAACCTTTACGCTGAACAGCGTCTCGACAGCCCGCTTGATCTCGTTCTTCTCAGCATCACGCGCGACCTTGAAGACCGCCTGATTCGCCTTTTCGGCGACCCGGGTGCTCTTCTCGGAAATGACCGGCGCGATGATGATCTGATGCATGCGGTCTGCAACGGTCTTGAACTTGCTCATTGCAGCCAAGCCTCCAGCTTCTTGACCGCGTCAGCCGTCATCAGAACCTTCTCGTGACGCAGCAGCGCGACCGGGTTGAGAGCCTCGACGTCGCAAACCTCGACGTGCGGGATATTGCGCGCCGACAGGAACAGGTTCTGATCGACCTCACCGGTCACGATCAGCACGTCGTTGGCGGAAATCGCATTGAGCTTGTCGAGCAGGCTCTTGGTCTTCGGAGCCTCGACCGCGAAGGCATCGGCCACGATCAGATGACCCTGACGCGCCAGCTCGGCGACGATCGAGCGCATCGCGCCGCGATACATCTTGCGATTGACTTTCTGGGAGAAATCACGCGGAACCGCGGCAAAGGTCTTGCCACCCCCACGCCACAGCGGCGAGCGGATGGAGCCGGCGCGCGCGCGGCCGGTGCCCTTCTGGCGCCACGGCTTCTTGCCGCCGCCAGAGACCATGCCCTTGCTCTTCTGCGCCTTGGTGCCGGCGCGACCGCCCGCCAGGTACGCAGTGACGACCTGGTGGATCAGCGGTTCGTTGTACTGAACACCGAAAACGGTGTCCGATACGTTGAGCGTGTCGTTCGTATTGTGCAGTTGAATATCCATTGCCGTTTTTCCCCAGTGAGCCTTATGCCTTCACCGTGGGGCGCACGATGACATCGCCATTCGCAGCGCCCGGCACCGCGCCCTTCACCAGCAGAAGGTTGCGTTCCGTGTCAATCCGGACCAGATCGAGGTTCAGAGCGGTCACCCGCTTCGCCCCCATGTGGCCGGCCATCTTCTTACCCTTGAACACCCGACCCGGGCTCTGGTTCTGACCGATCGAGCCCGGTGCGCGATGGGACAGCGAGTTACCGTGCGACGCACGGCCACCGCCGAAATTCCACCGCTTGATCGTACCGGCGAAACCCTTACCCTGGGAGACACCGGTCACGTCGACAGCCTTGACGCCGTCAAACGCTTCCACCTTGATCTCAGCGCCGGTTTCCAGGTTCTCGCCCTCGCCATCGTCGAGGCGGATCTCCCAGAGACCGCGGCCCGGCGCAACGCCGGACTTCTTGTAGTGACCGGCCTCTGCCTTCGTCAGGCGGCTGGTCTTCTTGTCACCGACGGCAACCTGCACCGCGCGGTAACCATCGTTATCGACGGTCTTGACCTGAGTGACGCGGTTAGGCGTGCACTCGATCACCGTCACCGGAATGGCAGCCCCGTCTTCAGTGAAGACCCGGGTCATGCCGGCCTTTCGGCCTACGATTGCGATCGTCATGTCAGTCTCTCCCGATCTCAGTTCAACGAGATCTGAACTTCGACGCCCGCAGGCAGGTCGAGCTTGGAGAGCGCGTCCACGGTCTTCTCCGTGGGATCGACGATCTGCATGAGCCGCTTGTGCGTGCGGATTTCGTACTGGTCGCGCGCGTCCTTATCGACGTGCGGCGAAACGAGAACGGTAAACCGTTCCTTGCGAGTCGGCAGCGGGATCGGCCCGCGCACGACGGCACCGGTGCGCTTCGCGGTCTCAACGATCTCCCGAGCCGACTTGTCGATCAGTCGGTGGTCGAAAGCCTTGAGCCGGATGCGAATAGATTGGCTTGTCGCGGCCATGCTGTGTCTTCCGGTTTAAAGAGCGTGGAACAAAAGGGGCGCGAATTTTATTCGCGCCTCCGAAAAAAGTAAAGGGCTAAATTTCAGATCGGCGAAATTATTCGACGATCTTGGTGACGACGCCGGCACCGACGGTGCGGCCGCCTTCGCGGATGGCGAAGCGTACGCCCTCTTCCATCGCGATCGGCGAGATCAGCTCAACGCTCATCTGAACGTTGTCGCCCGGCATCACCATCTCCTGCTCGAATTCAATCGAGCCGGTCACGTCGGTCGTGCGGAAGTAGAACTGCGGACGATAGCCCTTGAAGAACGGCGTGTGACGACCGCCCTCTTCCTTCGTCAGCACGTACACCTCGCCCTCGAACTTCGCGTGCGGCTTGATCGTGCCCGGCTTGCACACCACCTGACCGCGCTCGACGTCTTCCTTCTTGGTGCCGCGCAGCAGCAGACCCACGTTGTCGCCCGCCTGCCCCTCGTCCAGCAGCTTGCGGAACATCTCAACGCCGGTCACCGTCGTCTTCTGGGTGTCGCGGATGCCGACAATCTCGACTTCCTCGCCCACCTTCACGATGCCGCGCTCAATACGTCCCGTCACCACCGTGCCGCGGCCCGAGATCGAGAACACGTCTTCGATCGGCAGCAGGAACGGCTTGTCGGTCTCGCGCTCCGGCTCCGGAATCCAGGTGTCCAGCGCGTTGTACAGCTCTTCAAGCTTCGCAATCCAGGTCGGATCGCCTTCAATCGCCTTCATCGCCGAGCCACGAACCACCGGCGTGTTGTCGCCGTCGAAGCCGTACTTGCTCAGCAGATCGCGAACTTCCATCTCGACCAGGTCCAGAAGCTCTTCGTCTTCAACCAGATCGCACTTGTTCAGCCACACCACAATCTTCGGAACGTTGACCTGCTTGGCCAGCAGAACGTGCTCACGCGTCTGCGGCATCGGGCCGTCAACCGCCGACACCACCAGAATCGCGCCGTCCATCTGCGCCGCACCGGTGATCATGTTCTTCACGTAGTCCGCGTGTCCCGGGCAGTCAACGTGCGCGTAGTGACGCGTCTCGGTCTCGTACTCAACGTGCGAGGTCGCAATCGTCAGAATCTTCGTCGCGTCACGACGGCCCTGCGACTCCGATGCCTTCGCAACCTGGTCGTACGGAACGTACTCGCCGCCAAACTTGTCCGCCGACACCTTCGTCAGCGCAGCCGTCGTCGTCGTCTTGCCATGATCCACGTGACCGATCGTTCCCACGTTCACGTGCGGCTTGTTACGCTCAAACTTTTCCTTCGCCATCTTCGCTTCCTCTACAGATTCTCAAGCTGACCGGTCAGATGTCAGTGGTAAACAGATATGGATTGCTAAATCAGGACTTCTTCACGAGGTCGGCGGTGACATTCGCCGGCGCTTCCTGGTACTTCTTGAATTCCATCGAGTACGTCGCTCGGCCCTGCGACATCGAGCGCAGGCTCGTCGAGTAACCGAACATTTCGGACAGCGGCACCTCGGCCCGGACCAACTTGGCGCCGTAGTTGTCATCCATGCCGAGGATGACACCGCGCCGGCGGTTCAGGTCGCCCATGACGTCGCCCATGTAGTCTTCCGGCGTCTCGACTTCGACCGCCATGATCGGCTCGAGCAGAACCGGACTGGCCTTCGCAGCGCCCTCCTTGAAGCCCATCGAGCCCGCGATCTTGAACGCCATTTCGTTCGAGTCGACGTCGTGGTACGAACCGTCGTAGCAGGTGACCTTGATGTCCACCATCGGATAACCGGCGACAACACCGGTCTTCATGGCTTCCTGAATGCCCTTGTCGACCGCCGGGACGTACTCCCTGGGGATCACGCCGCCCACGATGGCATTGACGAACTCGTAACCGGCACCGGCTTCCTGCGGCTCCAGACGCAGCCAGCAATGACCGTACTGGCCACGGCCGCCCGACTGGCGCACGAACTTGCCTTCGGCCTCGACCGAACCGCGGATGGTTTCGCGGTAGGCCACCTGCGGAGCGCCGATATTGGCCTCCACCTTGAATTCGCGCTTCATGCGGTCAATCAGCACCTCAAGGTGCAGCTCGCCCATGCCGGAGATGATGGTCTGCCCCGACTCCTCGTCGGTCTTGACCCGGAACGAAGGGTCTTCCTGCGCCAGCTTGTTGAGCGCGATACCCATCTTTTCCTGATCGGACTTGGTCTTCGGCTCGACCGCCTGGCTGATGACCGGCTCCGGAAACTCCATGCGCTCCAGAATGACCGGCGCATCCTGCGCCGCGAGCGTGGAGCCCGTGTAGACCTCCTTCAGACCGACGCAGGCCGCGATGTCACCGGCGCGGACTTCCTTGATCTCCTCGCGGTTGTTCGCGTGCATCTGCAGCAGACGGCCGATACGCTCGGCCTTGCCGTTGCGCGAGTTGTACACACTGTCACCGGAGTTGAGGACACCGGAGTACACACGAATGAAGGTCAGCTGGCCGACGAAGGGATCGGTCATGATCTTGAACGCCAGCGCGGCAAACGGCTCCTCGTCGGAGGCGTGGCGCTCGATGGCCTTTTCCTCGTCCTTGGCGTCGACGCCCTTGATCGCCGGCACTTCGGTCGGCGACGGCAGGTACTCGATCACGGCATCGAGCATTGCCTGAACGCCCTTGTTCTTGAATGCCGAGCCGCACAGCATCGGCACGACCTCGAGGCCGATCGTGCGCTGGCGCAGCGCCGCCTTGATCTCGTCCTCGGAGAGGTCGCCCTCTTCGAGATACTTGTTCATCAGCTCTTCGGAGGCTTCGGCAGCGGCCTCGACCAGATTCTCGCGCCACTTCTGGGCGGAATCGGCCAGCTCGGCCGGAATGTCGCCATACTCGAACTTGGTGCCCTGGCTGGCCTCGTCCCAGATGATCGCCTTCATCTTGATCAGATCGACCACGCCCTGGAACTTGTCCTCGGCGCCGATCGGAATGACGACCGGAACCGGGTTGGCGCGCAGCTTGGCGCGCATCTGCTCGTAGACCTTGAAGAAGTCCGCACCGGTGCGGTCCATCTTGTTGACGAACGCGAGCCGCGGCACCTTGTACTTGGTCGCCTGGCGCCACACGGTCTCGGACTGCGGCTGCACACCGCCGACCGCGCAGTACAGCATGCACGCACCGTCGAGCACACGCATCGAACGTTCGACCTCGATCGTGAAGTCGACGTGTCCCGGCGTGTCGATGATGTTGATCCGGTGCTGCTCGAACTGCCCGCCCATGCCGGTCCAGAACGTGGTGGTCGCAGCGGAGGTGATCGTGATGCCACGCTCCTGCTCCTGCTCCATCCAGTCCATGGTCGCGGCGCCGTCATGCACCTCGCCGATCTTGTGGTTGATGCCGGTATAGAACAGAACGCGCTCGGTCGTCGTGGTCTTGCCGGCGTCGATGTGCGCGGAGATACCGATATTGCGGTAGCGCTCGATAGGCGTCGTGCGGGGCATGTCGAAACTCGGTGTGGCGGGGAGCCGGAGCCCCCGTTATAAAAGAAAAAGAAGACCCTGGGATTACCAGCGGAAGTGCGAGAACGCCTTGTTGGCCTCGGCCATCTTGTGCGTGTCCTCACGCTTCTTGACGGCGGCGCCACGGTTCTCGGCGGCGTCCATCAGCTCGCCGGCCAGACGGTTTTCCATGCCCTGCTCACCGCGCTTGGAGGCGGCGTCGATCACCCAGCGCATCGCCAGCGTGGTGCGGCGGGTCGCACGGACTTCGACCGGCACCTGGTAGGTCGCACCACCGACGCGGCGGGACTTGACCTCGACCATCGGCGCAACGTTCTCGAAGGCGCCCTGCAGGTACTCGGCCGGCGCCTCGACCCCCTTCTTCTCGACGACCTGATTCAGCGCGCCGTACACGATCTTCTCGGCGACGGACTTCTTGCCGTCCTCCATGACCATGTTGACGAACTTGGAGACGAGCTCGCTCTTGTACTTCGGATCGGGGAGAACCTTGCGGACTTCCGGCTTGCGACGACGGGACATGATGACTTCCTTAAGTGATCTTCAGGCGCGGCGGACGCCACGCCTTACTCGGGCGAAGGGCCCGTTCTTACTTCTTGGCGGCTGCGCCGTCCTTGGGACGCTTCGCACCGTACTTGGAGCGGCCCTGACGGCGCTTGTCGATGCCCGCGCAATCGAGCGAGCCGCGCACCGTGTGGTAGCGCACACCGGGAAGATCCTTGACACGACCGCCGCGGATCAGCACGACGGAGTGCTCCTGAAGGTTGTGCCCCTCACCACCGATGTACGAGATGACCTCGAAACCGTTGGTCAGGCGCACCTTGCACACCTTGCGCAGTGCCGAGTTCGGCTTCTTCGGCGTGGTGGTATAGACGCGCGTGCAGACGCCACGCTTCTGCGGCGATCCCGCCAGGGCCGGCACCTTGTTCTTGGCTTCAAGGGTGCTGCGGCCTTTGCGCACTAACTGGTTGACTGTTGGCACGTTTTGGACTTCCCGGCTTGACAAAGAAAAGACGCACCCTCCTTTGAGGGCCGTCGGGAAAGGGCGCGCATGATAATGGTCGGCGCAAGCGCCGTCAACGGCCTTGCGTCAATTTGTCGCTGCGCAAGCGACAAATCCCATTCCGGCAACCGCACCACCCGCTGGCACGGCGCCTGCCCCGCCCCTTCCCCGGCGCGGACGCCGGGGAAGGACGGGATCGACTTCTTACGACTCGTCGCCGTCCGCCGCCTCACCCGAGGCACCCTCATCGGACGCATCGGAGGAAACCGACGCCGCGGCGCCCGCCCCCGATCCGAGGTTCTCGCCGCCAGCCGAATCGAAGCTGCCGGCATTGGTCAGCGCGGACGCCTGGAGCTCGGCCAGGAGGCTGCCGCCGCGCGAGCGGCGACGCTGCTCGTGGTAGGCCAGGCCGGTTCCGGCCGGAATCAGGCGACCGACAATGACGTTCTCCTTGAGACCGCGCAGCTCGTCGCGCGAGCCCCGGACCGAAGCCTCGGTGAGAACACGGGTCGTTTCCTGGAACGAGGCCGCCGAGATGAACGATTCGGTCGACAGCGAAGCCTTGGTGATGCCGAGCAGCTGGCGCTCGAAACGCGCACCCCGCTCACCCTTGGCCTGCAGGCGCTTGTTTTCGGCCAGCACTTGGAAGATCTCGACCTGCTCGCCCTGCAGCAGCTTGGTGTCGCCCGGCTCGATGATCTCGACCTTGCGCAGCATCTGGCGGACGATCGTCTCGATGTGCTTGTCGTTGATCTTCACGCCCTGCAGGCGATAGACGTCCTGGATCTCCTTGACCAGATAGTTGGCTAGGGCCACAACGCCCTGCAGGCGCAGGATGTCGTGCGGACTCGGCTCACCGTCGGAGATGATTTCGCCCTTCTCGACGTGCTCACCCTCGAAGACCCGGATTTCGATCCACTTCGGCACCAGGATCTCGACCTCGTTGCCGTCGGCCTGGACGATCTTGATGCGCTGCTTGCCCTTGGTGCCGGTACCGAACTTGATCGTGCCGGTGGTTTCGGCGAGGACCGCCGGCTCCTTCGGCTTGCGCGCCTCGAACAGATCGGCGACGCGCGGCAGACCACCGGTGATATCGCGCGACTTGGACGCTTCCTGGGGAATGCGTGCGACGATCGATCCGACCGCAACCTCGTCGCCGTCCTCGACGGTGATGATCGCCTTCGGCGGCAGGGTGTATGCAGCGGGGATGTCCGTGCCGGCGAAAGTGAGCTGCTTGCCCTTCTCGTCGACGAGAATGATCGTCGGGCGCAGGTCCTTGGCCGCCGAACCTCGTGATTTCGGATCGGTGATGACCATCGTCGAGACGCCGGTCAGCGGGTCGGTCTCGCGGTTGACAGTCGAACCCTCGACGAAGTCCTGCAGCTTCACGAAGCCACCAAGCTCGGTCACGATCGGATGGGTATGCGGATCCCACTTGGCCAGACGCTGACCGGCCGCGATCTCGTCGCCGTCCTTGACCAGGATCGACGCGCCGTAAGGAATCTTGTAGCGCTCACGCTCTCGGCCGTTGGCGTCGATGATGCCGATTTCGCCTGAACGGCTGATCGCGATCAGCGTGCCCTCGGCGTTGGTCACGCTCTTGATGTTGTGGACGCGGACGGTACCGGCCGCGCGGCAGTCGACACCGTCGGCCGAAGCCGCTCGGGACGCCGCACCACCGACGTGGAAGGTACGCATCGTCAGCTGCGTGCCCGGTTCGCCGATCGACTGCGCGGCGATGACGCCGACCGCCTCGCCGATGTTGACCAGATGGCCGCGGGCCAGATCGCGGCCATAGCACTTGCCGCAGATCCCGAACGGCAGCTCGCAGGTGATCGGCGAACGCACCCAGATCTCGTCGATCGAGTTCTTCTCGAGGACGTCGGCCCATTTCTCGTCGATCATGGTGCCGGCCGGGATCGCAACCTCGTCGGTCCCCGGCTTGTGCGCGTCGCGCAGCGTCACGCGGCCGAGCACGCGGTCGCGCAGCGCCTCGAGGACGTCACCGCCCTCGACGATCGGCGTCATCAGCAGGCCCTGCTCGGTCCCGCAGTCGTCGCCGGTGATGACCATGTCCTGCGCGACGTCGACCAGACGCCGGGTCAGGTAGCCCGAGTTCGCCGTCTTCAACGCCGTATCGGCCAGACCCTTACGGGCGCCGTGGGTCGAGATGAAGTACTGCAGGACGTTCAGACCCTCGCGGAAGTTCGCGGTGATCGGGGTCTCGATGATCGAGCCGTCCGGCTTAGCCATCAGGCCACGCATGCCGGCAAGCTGGCGAATCTGCGCCGCCGAACCACGGGCGCCGGAGTCGGCCATCATGAAGACCGAGTTGAACGACGGCTGCTCGACTTCGTTGCCATCGGCCCCGACCGCGGTCTCCTTGCCGATCTTCGTCATCATCGCCTTGGCGATGTCGTCGTTGGCACGCGACCAGATGTCGACGACGCGGTTGTAGCGCTCGCCACCGGTGGTCAGACCCTGGTTGTACTCGTCCTCGATCTCCTTGACCTTGGACTCGGCTACCTCGAGGATCTTGGCCTTCTCTTCCGGGATGATGATGTCGTCGAGGCAGAACGAGATGCCGGCACGGGTCGACATGCGGAAGCCCGTGTACATCATCTGGTCGGCGAAGATCACCGTGTCCTTCGTGCCGCTGCGACGGTAGACGTAGTTGATGACGCGCGACACTTCCTTCTTGGTCAGCGTCTTGTTGATGACCGCGAACGGCACGCCCTTCGGCAGCACTTCCGACAGCAGCGCGCGGCCGGCGGTGGTCTCGACCAGGCCGTAGGTTTCCTGACCGTCCTCGGTGCAGTCGTGCAGGCGCACCTTGATCCGGGCCTGCAGGTCGACCTGACGGTTCTCGTAGGCGCGATGCACCTCGGCGACGTCGGCGAACACCATGCCCTCGCCGGTGGCGCCGACGCGTTCACGCGACATCCAGTACAGGCCGAGCACGACGTCCTGCGACGGCACGATGATCGGATCACCCGACGCCGGCGACAGGATATTGTTGGTCGACATCATCAGCACGCGGGCTTCGAGCTGCGCTTCGAGCGACAGCGGCACGTGCACGGCCATCTGGTCGCCGTCGAAGTCGGCGTTGAACGCGGTGCAGACCAGCGGGTGCAGCTGGATGGCCTTGCCCTCGATCAGCTGCGGTTCGAATGCCTGGATGCCGAGACGGTGCAGGGTCGGCGCGCGGTTCAGCAGCACCGGATGCTCCTTGATGCACTCTTCCAGCGCGTCCCAGACCTGGGCCTCTTCGCGCTCGACCATCTTCTTGGCGGCCTTGATCGTCGTCGCGATCCCCAGACGCTGCAGACGCGAGAACACGAACGGCTTGAACAGCTCCAGCGCCATCTTCTTCGGCAGACCGCACTGGTGCAGCTTCAGCGTCGGACCGACGACGATGACCGAACGGCCGGAGTAGTCGACACGCTTGCCGAGCAGATTCTGACGGAAGCGGCCCTGCTTGCCCTTGATCATGTCCGACAGCGACTTGAGCGGGCGCTTGTTGGTGCCGGTGATCGCCCGGCCGCGGCGGCCGTTGTCGATCAGCGCGTCGACCGATTCCTGCAGCATGCGCTTTTCGTTGCGCACGATGATGTCCGGCGCGGTCAGCTCCAACAGCCGCTTCAGACGGTTGTTGCGGTTGATCACGCGGCGGTACAGATCGTTCAGGTCCGAGGTCGCGAAGCGGCCACCGTCCAGCGGCACCAGCGGACGCAGATCCGGCGGCAGAACCGGCAGCACCGTCAGGATCATCCATTCCGGACGATTGTTCGAGTTCAGAAAATACTCGATCAGCTTCAGGCGCTTGGCCAGCTTCTTGATCTTCGTTTCCGACGTCGTGCCGGCGAGTTCCTCGCGCAGGCGTACGGCCTCGGACTGAAGGTCGATCCCCTTGAGCAGATCGTGGATCGCCTCGGCGCCCATACGGGCATCGAAATCGTCGCCGTACTGCTCGACCGAATTCAGATAGTCCTCTTCGGTCAGCAGCTGGCCACGCTCCAGCGGGGTCAGGCCGGGATCGACGACGATGTGCGCCTCGAAGTACAGCACGCGTTCGATCGCGCGCAGCGGCATGTCGAGCAGCAGACCGATGCGGCTCGGCAGCGACTTGAGGAACCAGATGTGGGCGACCGGCGAGGCCAGGTCGATATGACCCATGCGCTCACGGCGCACCTTGGCGACGGTGACTTCCACACCGCACTTCTCGCAGACCACGCCGCGATGCTTGAGGCGCTTGTACTTGCCGCAAAGGCACTCGTAGTCCTTGATCGGCCCGAAGATCTTCGCGCAGAACAGACCGTCGCGCTCCGGCTTGAAGGTACGGTAGTTGATGGTTTCCGGCTTCTTGACCTCGCCGTAGGACCACGAACGGATCGTCTCCGGCGACGACAGACCGATGCGGATCGCATCGAAGTCCTCGGTCTCTTCCGGATTGCGGATCAGGTTGAACAAATCTTTCATCGGTGACTCCTGAATTCGATCGCCCGTGCCTTACTGGTTCTGCTCGAGTTCCATATTCAGACCAATGGAGCGGATCTCCTTGACCAGAACATTGAACGACTCGGGCATCCCGGCAACCATGCGGTGATCGCCGTCGACGATGGCCTTGTACATGCGCGTACGGCCGTTGGTATCGTCGGACTTGACCGTGAGCATTTCCTGCAGCGTGTAAGCCGCGCCATAGGCTTCCAGTGCCCAGACTTCCATCTCACCGAAGCGCTGGCCGCCGAACTGGGCCTTACCGCCCAGCGGCTGCTGCGTCACCAGCGAGTACGGACCGGTCGAACGCGCATGCATCTTGTCGTCGACCAGGTGGTTCAGCTTGAGCATGTACATGTAGCCCACGGTGACCGGACGCGAGAAATGCTCGCCCGTACGACCGTCGATCAGCTGGGCCTGGCCCGAGATCGGCAGGCCGGCGACCTCGAGCAGCTGCTTGATGCCCTTCTCGGCGGCGCCGTCGAACACCGGCGTCGACACCGGCAGACCGCCGGTGAGGTTCTGCGCGAGAGTCAGAACCTCGGTGTCGGTCAGGTCGTCGACATCGACCTTCACCTGCCCGTCGCCGACGTTGTTGTAGACCTGGTCGAGGAACTTGCGCAGCTCGGCCACGGCCCGCTGCTGCTGCAGCATCTCGTCGATCTTGCGGCCGACACCCTTCGCCGCCCAGCCCAGATGGACCTCGAGCAGCTGACCGATGTTCATACGCGAAGGCACGCCCAGCGGGTTGAGGACGATGTCGACCGGGGTGCCGTCTTCCATGTGCGGCATGTCCTCGACCGGAACGATCTGGGAGATGACGCCCTTGTTCCCGTGGCGGCCGGCCATCTTGTCGCCCGGCTGCACGCGGCGCTTCACGGCCAGGTAGACCTTGACCATCTTCAGCACGCCCGGCGACAGCTCGTCGCCCGACTGGATCTTCCGCTTCTTGTCCTCGAAACGCTTGTCGAACTCGGAGCGCATGTCGCGCAGCTGCTTGTTCGCGGCTTCGAGCTGGTTCTGCGTGTCGTTGTCGGCCAGACGGATCTCGAACCACTTGTCGCGCTCGATCGAATCCAGGTAGGCGTCGTCGATCTTGGCGCCCTTCTTCAGCTTGTTCGGACCACCGTCGGCAGCCGCGCCGATCAGGATCTTGCGCAGACGATCGTAGATGTCGTCTTCGAAGATGCGCTGCTGGTCGGCGAGATCCTTGCGGACCGCGGCCAGCTCGGACTCCTCGATCGACAGCGCACGCTTGTCCTTCTTGACACCCTCACGAGTGAACACGCGCACGTCGATAACCGTGCCGTCCATGCCCGCCGGAACGCGCAGCGAAGTGTCCTTCACGTCCGAAGCCTTCTCGCCGAAGATCGCGCGCAGCAGCTTCTCTTCCGGCGTCAGCTGGGTCTCGCCCTTCGGGGTCACCTTGCCGACCAGCAGGTCGCCGGCCTTGACCTCGGCGCCGATGTAGACGATTCCGGATTCGTCGAGCTTGCGCAGCGCCGCTTCGTTGACGTTCGGGATGTCGGCGGAGATTTCCTCCGGTCCCAGCTTGGTCTCACGCGCGACGCAGGTCAGCTCTTCGATGTGGATCGTGGTGAAGCGGTCCTCCTCGACGACACGCTCCGAAATCAGGATCGAGTCCTCGAAGTTGTAGCCGTTCCACGGCATGAACGCGACCAGCATGTTCTGGCCGAGCGCCAGTTCGCCGAAATCGGTCGACGGACCGTCGGCAACGACGTCACCGCGGGCGATCCGGTCGCCCGGCTTCACGATCGGCTTCTGGTTGATGCAGGTGTTCTGGTTCGAACGGACGTACTTGACCAGATTGTAGATATCGACGCCTGCCTCACCCGGCTGCGTCTCGTCGTCATTGACGCGAACGACGATGCGCGCGGCGTCGACCTTCTCGACAACGCCGCCACGACGTGCCTGGATGGCGTTGCCGGAGTCGACCGCGACGCGGCGTTCGATCCCGGTGCCGACCAGCGGCTTCTCGGCGCGCAGCGTCGGCACCGCCTGACGCTGCATGTTCGAACCCATCAGCGCGCGGTTGGCGTCGTCGTGCTCGAGGAACGGGATCAGCGCGGCAGCGACCGACACGATCTGGCGCGGCGACACGTCCATGTACTGGACCTTGTCGGGCGTCATCATCGTGAATTCGTTCTGGAAGCGCACCGATACCAGATCGGACTGGAAGTGCCCATCGGCGTCGAGTTCGGAGTTCGCCTGCGCGATGACGTAGCGGCCCTCCTCGATCGCCGACAGGTACTCGACCTCGTCGGTGACCTTGCCGTCGATGACCTTGCGGTAGGCGGTCTCGAGGAAGCCGTAGTCGTTGGTACGGGCGTAGCACGCCAGCGAGTTGATCAGACCGATATTCGGACCTTCCGGCGTCTCAATCGGGCAGACGCGGCCGTAGTGCGTCGGATGCACGTCGCGGACTTCGAAGCCGGCGCGCTCGCGGGTCAGACCACCCGGGCCCAGTGCGGAAACGCGGCGCTTGTGCGTCACTTCCGACAGCGGGTTGTTCTGGTCCATGAACTGCGACAGCTGCGACGATCCGAAGAATTCCTTGATCGCGGCCGAAACCGGCTTGGCGTTGATCAGATCCTGCGGCGTCAGGTTCTCGGCCTCGGCCAGCGCCAGGCGTTCGCGGACGGCGCGCTCGACACGGACCAGGCCGGTGCGGAACACGTTCTCGGTCATTTCGCCGACCGCACGGATGCGACGGTTGCCCAGATGGTCGATGTCGTCGGTCTGCTGCTCACCGTTGCGGATCGCGATGATCTCGCGGATCACGTCGACGATGTCGGAGTGCTCCTTGCCGAACGTCGCGAACAGCTCCTTCGAGAAGTCATCCGTGAACTTGGAGAACAGCTCGCCATCGTAGACCACGCCCGGGCCTTCGACGTCGTCGCGGCGCAGTCGGCGGTTGAACTTCATGCGGCCGACGGACGACAGGTCGTACTTCTCGGGCGAGAAGAACATGCCGTGGAACAGCGCTTCGGCAGCATCCTTCGTCGGCGGCTCGCCGGGGCGCATCATGCGATAGATCTCGACCAGCGCCTCGAGCTTGGACTTGGTCGGATCGATGTTCAGCGTCGTCGAGATGTACGGCCCCTTGTCGACGTCGTTGACGTAGAGGGTCGGAATCTCCTTGATGCCGCATTCGCGGATCTTCGCGAGGAGGTTCTGGGTGATCTCGGCATTGGCCTCGGCAATCACCTCACCCGTATCGGCGGCGACCAGATCACGTCCGATGATCTTGCCTTCCAGATAGTTGTCCGGCACGTGCAGGCGATCGAGCCCCGCCTCGGCGATCAGCTTGATGTGGCGCGCCGTGATCAGCTTGCCCTGCTCCACCAGCGTCTTGCCGGCGTGGACGATGTCGAACTGTGCCTTTTCGCCCTTGAGACGCTCCGGAATCAGTTCCAGGCTGGCGCCGTCGTCCTCGAGCCGGAACGTGTTCTGCTCGTGGAACATCGCGAGCATCTGCTCGTTGTTGTAGCCGAGTGCGCGCAGAACCACGGTGACCGGCAGCTTGCGGCGACGGTCGATACGCGCAAACAGGTTGTCCTTCGGATCGAACTCGAAGTCCAGCCAGGAGCCACGGTACGGAATGATGCGGGCGGAGTACAGCAGCTTGCCGGAGCTGTGGGTCTTGCCCTTGTCGTGATCGAAGAACACGCCCGGGGAACGATGCAGCTGCGACACGACGACACGCTCGGTACCGTTGATGATGAAGGTGCCGTGATCGGTCATCAGCGGCACTTCGCCGAGATAGACCTCCTGCTCGCGCACGTCCTTGACGCGCTTTTCCTTCGACTCGCGGTCGAAGATCACGAGGCGCACGGTCACCTTCAGCGGCGCGGCGTAGGTCATGCCACGCACGCGGCATTCCTTCTCGTCGAAGGCCGGCTCGTCGAAGCGGTACTTCACGAACTCCAGCGCTGCGGCGCCGTTGTACGACACCATCGGGAACACCGACTTGAACGAGGCCTGGAGGCCGAGATCCCGGCGCTTCGCAGGTTGAATCTCCGCCTGCAGAAAATGCCGGTACGAGTCGATCTGCGTCGCCAGCAGATAGGGAATTTCCAGCGTCTCCTTCAGCTTGCTGAAGTCCTTGCGGATGCGCTTCTTCTCGGTAAACGAGTAGGCCATCGGATACCTCTGTCGTCGGTTGCGCGTGTTGCGCGTCTACAAACCCAAACCGCTGATCGACCCCGTTACGGGCGAGATCAGGGGTTTGAATTCGCCTCTCTGTCCTGCATCAGCAGCGAAAGGCCGGGGGCCATGCCCCCAGCCTTCGCCGGATCTCTGCGAAGCGCAGATGCCAAGGTCTTACTTCAGCTCGACCTTGCCGCCCGCTTCTTCGATCTTCTTCTTCATCTCTTCGGCACCCGCCTTGTCGACGCCTTCCTTGACCGTCTGCGGCGCACCTTCGACCAGGTCCTTGGCTTCCTTCAGACCCAG
Source organism: Nevskiales bacterium (assembly GCA_028698335.1). Classification (GTDB taxonomy): domain Bacteria; phylum Pseudomonadota; class Gammaproteobacteria; order Nevskiales; family Nevskiaceae; genus Solimonas. The sequence continues at coordinate 130,243 of JAQVDP010000010.1, forward strand.
GCCGGTGATTTCGCGGACGACCTTGATGACGGCGACCTTCTTGGCAGCGTCGATGCCGGCCAGCACGACCGTGAACTCGGTCTGCTCTTCGACCGGGGCAGCGGCAGCAGCCGGACCGGCGGCGGCGACCGCAACCGGGGCGGCGGCGGTGACGCCGAACTTGTCTTCCATCATCTTGACCAGATCCACCACGTCCATCACGGACATGTTGGCGATCGCGTCAAGAATTTCTTCCTTCGTAGCCATGTTTAATTAACTCCAACAAAGTGTGGGAAAGCCAGTTTTTGGAACTTGAACGAGATCAGGCCGCGCCCTTCTGATCGGCGACGGCCTGGACCGTGCGCACGAACTGAGCGGTGGGCTCGGCCAACGTCCGGACGAACTTGCCGATAGGCGCCTGCATGGTGCCCATGAGCATCGCGATGGCCTGCTCCTTGGTCGGCAGCGACGCCAGACGCTCGAGGTCCTGCGGACCATAGAGCGTGCCGCCGACTGCAACGGCCTTGACGACCATCACATCGTTCGCCTTGACGAAATCCTTCAGCAGTCGTCCGACCGCACCCGGATCCTCCAGCGAGAATCCCAGCACGAGCGGGCCGACCAGCGCGGGCAGCAGGCACTCGAACTCGGTACCCGCCAACGCCCGACGCGCCAGCGTGTTCTTGACCACGTGCAGGTAGACGCCGCTTTCACGGGCCTTTGCACGCAGTTCGTCGAACTTGCCGGCCGACAGGCCGCGGTACTCGGTCGCAACGGCCGAGAGCGCGCGCTTGGCGACTTCGTTCACTTCCGCAACCAGGGCTTTTTTGTCTTCCAGCTTAAGCGCCATCAGAACTCCTAGTCGCTCTCCAAACATGGGATCGGATCCGGAGGATCTTCACCCGCCTTTTCGGTGCTCAAGACACCGTCTGCGTATGCGGCTTTCGCCTTTAACGTCCGGAAGCAAGCTTCCTTCCTACATACGGTCTTCGACGCATGGCTCTCGCCACACTTCAAAGTCTTCATCGCGGCGGACCGATCAGGCTGGCCCGCCGCGTCACATCTCTTATTCCGGCAGCGAACCGACGTCGACGCGGACACCTGGGCCCATCGTCGTCGACAGGGTCATCTTCTTGATGTAGACGCCCTTCGAAGTCGCCGGCTTGGCCTTGCGCACATCGCGCATGACCGCAACCAGGTTCTCCTTGATCTTGTCCGCCTCGAAATCGATGGCGCCGATCGAGCAGTGGATGATGCCGGCCTTGTCGGTCCGGAACTTGGCCATACCGGCCTTGGCGTTCTTCACCGCGGTAGCGACGTCCGGCGTCACCGTGCCGGTCTTCGGGTTCGGCATCAGGCCCCGCGGGCCGAGCAGCTGGCCCAGAGCACCGACAACGCGCATCGCGGCCGGCTCGGAGATGACGACCTGATAGCTCAGATCACCCTCCTTCATCGCCGCTGCGAGGTCGTCCATGCCGACCGCATCGGCGCCGGCGGCCTTGGCGGCCTCGGCCTTCTCGCCCTGCGCGAACACCGCGACGCGGACGGACTTGCCGCTGCCGTGCGGCAGCACCGTGGAACCACGCACGTTCTGATCGGACTTCTTGGCATCGATGCCAAGATTCACGGAGACGTCGACCGACTCCTTGAACTTGGCGGTTGCGCAGTCCTTGATCAGCTGGATCGCCTGATCGAGGTCGTAGACCTTACCCTGCTCGAGCTTCTCGGCGAGGGCCTTCTGACGCTTCGTGATCTTCGCCATGACTTAGCCCTCCACCACATCGACGCCCATCGAACGGGCGGAACCGGCAATCATCATGCAAGCGGCGTCCAGGCTGCTTGCGTTGAGGTCATCCATCTTCAGCTTGGCGATCTCTTCGATCTGCGCACGGGTGATCTTGCCGACCTTCTTGGAGTTCGGCGTCGCCGAGCCCGATTTCAGGCCGATGGCCTTCTTGATCAGAACCGCAGCCGGCGGGGTCTTGGTGATGAACGTGAACGAACGGTCCGAGTAGACCGTGATCACGACCGGGATCGGCATCCCCGGCTCCATCTTCTGCGTGGCGGCATTGAACGCCTTGCAGAATTCCATGATGTTGACGCCGTTCTGACCCAGCGCGGGACCGACGGGCGGTGCGGGGTTGGCCTTGCCTGCAGGAATCTGCAGCTTGATGTAGGCCGAGACTTTCTTTGCCATGACTACTCCTAGGTGGGTACGAACGCCCGATCAGGGCTCCCCGTTGAAATCCGCGGCGCCCCGAGGGGCGGCCACGACATCAGGCCTTTTCGACCTGAGAGAATTCCAGCTCGACGGGCGTCGAACGCCCGAAGATCAGAACCGCCACACGCAGGCGATTCTTCTCGTAGTTGACTTCCTCGACGACGCCGTTGAAGTCGGCGAACGGACCTTCCTTGACCCGCACCGCCTCGCCCGGCTCGAACAGCGTCTTCGGCTTCGGCTTTTCGACCGATTCGGTGACGCGGTTGAGGATCGCGGCGGCCTCCTTGTCGGAGATCGGGGCAGGCCGGTCCGGCGTACCGCCGATGAAGCCCATGACCTTGGGCGTCGACTTCACCAGATGCCAAGTGTCCTCGTTCATGTCCATCTGGACCAGAACGTAGCCCGGGAAGAACTTGCGCTCGGTGGTGCGCTTGACGCCATCCCGGATCTCGACGACCTCTTCGGTCGGCACTAGGATGTCACCGAACTGCTCCTGCAGCCCGGCGCGTGCGATGCGCTCCTTGAGCGCCTTCATCACACTGTTTTCGTACTGCGAATACGCATGCACGACATACCAGCGCTTGCTCATGGTCACGCCCCCCGTCCGGTCAGCGTCTCGACGCCCCACAGCAACAGGGAATCCAGCCCCCAGAGCAGCAGCGCCATGATCAGGACGACGACGGCGATCATCAACGTTGCTTGGATGCTTTCCTGCTTGCTCGGCCAGACGATCTTGCGCATCTCGATGCGCGATCCGACGACATAACCCCACAGGGTCTTGCCCAGCGCAGTCTGGTACGCCAGCGCAAGGCCCACCGCGGCGCCACCCAGCAGGATCAACACGCGCACGAGGGCATTGAACTGCACCTCGTAGTAGTAGAAAGCGAACATGCCCCCCAACAGCGCCACCGCAGCAGCAAGCAGGAGGGCCGTATCCTTGTGAGAGGAAACAGCTTTTTGTTCAGTGGTTTGGACGTCCATGAACTCGGTCCGGCTCCACGGGATGCTGCACGCCACGGATGGCAGGGCGGGAGGGTTTCGAACCCCCAACCTGCGGTTTTGGAGACCGCCGCTCTACCAGTTGAGCTACCGCCCTAGCGTGAGATACCGCAGAAAGCCAAAAAGGGGCGCGGATTGTAGGGAATCCGCGCCCACAAGTCAAAGGTCGGCTTATTCGACGATCTTGGTGACGACGCCGGCACCGACGGTGCGGCCGCCTTCGCGGATGGCGAAGCGTACGCCCTCTTCCATCGCGATCGGCGAGATCAGCTCAACGCTCATCTGAACGTTGTCGCCCGGCATCACCATCTCCTGCTCGAATTCAATCGAGCCGGTCACGTCGGTCGTGCGGAAGTAGAACTGCGGACGATAGCCCTTGAAGAACGGCGTGTGACGACCGCCCTCTTCCTTCGTCAGCACGTACACCTCGCCCTCGAACTTCGCGTGCGGCTTGATCGTGCCCGGCTTGCACACCACCTGACCGCGCTCGACGTCTTCCTTCTTGGTGCCGCGCAGCAGCAGACCCACGTTGTCGCCCGCCTGCCCCTCGTCCAGCAGCTTGCGGAACATCTCAACGCCGGTCACCGTCGTCTTCTGGGTGTCGCGGATGCCGACAATCTCGACTTCCTCGCCCACCTTCACGATGCCGCGCTCAATACGTCCCGTCACCACCGTGCCGCGGCCCGAGATCGAGAACACGTCTTCGATCGGCAGCAGGAACGGCTTGTCGGTCTCGCGCTCCGGCTCCGGAATCCAGGTGTCCAGCGCGTTGTACAGCTCTTCAAGCTTCGCAATCCAGGTCGGATCGCCTTCAATCGCCTTCATCGCCGAGCCACGAACCACCGGCGTGTTGTCGCCGTCGAAGCCGTACTTGCTCAGCAGATCGCGAACTTCCATCTCGACCAGGTCCAGAAGCTCTTCGTCTTCAACCAGATCGCACTTGTTCAGCCACACCACAATCTTCGGAACGTTGACCTGCTTGGCCAGCAGAACGTGCTCACGCGTCTGCGGCATCGGGCCGTCAACCGCCGACACCACCAGAATCGCGCCGTCCATCTGCGCCGCACCGGTGATCATGTTCTTCACGTAGTCCGCGTGTCCCGGGCAGTCAACGTGCGCGTAGTGACGCGTCTCGGTCTCGTACTCAACGTGCGAGGTCGCAATCGTCAGAATCTTCGTCGCGTCACGACGGCCCTGCGACTCCGATGCCTTCGCAACCTGGTCGTACGGAACGTACTCGCCGCCAAACTTGTCCGCCGACACCTTCGTCAGCGCAGCCGTCGTCGTCGTCTTGCCATGATCCACGTGACCGATCGTTCCCACGTTCACGTGCGGCTTGTTACGCTCAAACTTTTCCTTCGCCATCTTCGTCGTCTCCGATTTCTTGATCGATCACGCAGTCATCAGGCCCCAGCGGGCAAAAAACAGCCGTAGGCAGCCGGAGCACCCTTTCAAGGGGCTACCGACCGCCGTTTGATTCGGCCCACCGCCCCACTGGGGACGACAAGCTGCCCTGCCGGACCGGGCTCGAATCAGAACAGATCCGAACCATGCCCCAACGTCCCGCCGATGCGAAACCGCAGAGCCATCGAGCCCCGGAACCCGCCATGCAGCCTCCGACACCCGAAAAAACTGGTGCCCACGAATGGAATCGAACCATCGACCTCACCCTTACCAAGGGTGTGCTCTACCGACTGAGCTACGTGGGCAACGCGTACAACCTTTACAGCAACCGCCTTGCGGCGTCTGGAGCGGGTGAAGGGAATCGAACCCTCGTCGTAAGCTTGGAAGGCTTCTGCTCTACCATTGAGCTACACCCGCTTCACGCCGCTACCCCACCCCCGATGATGACGCCGCGCGCCACACCGGATAAGGCGTGGTGGAGGGGGTAGGATTCGAACCTACGTAGGCATAAGCCAGCAGATTTACAGTCTGCCCTCGTTGGCCACTTGAGTACCCCTCCGAGCCAACTTGCGCGCCTACGGCCCGCAAGGAGCCGCGTATTCTCGTGACTGAAACCGCCCCCGTCAAGCCAAAATTTCACCCAGGCATTTTCCGGGCATCCGTTCACGCCGCGTTTACACACAATCGCGACACTGCGGGTCTGCTCACATCCCCCGCGAGTCGCGCCAATGTCGCTTCGTATTCGCCTCTCCCTGGTTCTGTCGATCGCCCTGGCGTGGCTCGCCGGCTGCAGCGGCAGCGACCCGGCTCCAATTGACGCGTCGTCCACCGGCGCCATCGGACACGTCTTCGTCATCGTCCTCGAAAACAAGGACTACGACGCCACCTTCGCCGCCGACAGCCCCGCTCCCTATCTCGCCCGGACCCTGCCGGCCCAGGGCGCCATGCTCGAGAACTACTACGGCGTCGCCCACAACAGCCTTGGCAACTACATCGCGATGATCAGCGGACAGGGGCCCAACATCGCGACCCAGGCCGACTGCCTGCTCTACGAGGACTTCGTCGGCAGCGCGCCGGGCGTCCTGCATCCGACGCAGGCGATCGGCCAGGGCTGCGTCTATCCGGCCACGGTCCCGAGCCTTCCGGACCAGTTCCGCGAGCGGGCCGCGCTGAACTGGCGCGGCTACATGGAGGACATGGGCAACGACCCCCCCGCGAGGCGGCCAGCTGCGGCCACCCTCCGCTCAACCAGATCGACAACACACAGGCGGCAACCGCGACGGATCACTATGCGACGCGCCACAATCCGTTCATGTACTTCCATTCGGTGATCGACGACCAGACCGAATGCGACGACCGCGTGGTGAATCTCGAGCAGCTCGACACCGATCTGCAGTCCGTCGGCACGACCCCCAACTTCGCATTCATCACGCCGAACCTGTGCCACGACGGCCATGACGCGCCTTGCGCCAACGACGAACCAGGCGGACTCGAATCGATCAACGGCTTCCTGCAGGAATGGGTCCCGCGCATCCTCGCATCACCGGCATTCAAGCAGGACGGCCTGCTGATCGTGACCTTCGACGAGGCCGACAACTTCACCACCGACGCCAGCGCCTGCTGCAGTGGCAGCCCGACCCTCAATACGCCGCTGCCCGGAATCACCGGCCTCGGCGGCGGACGCGTCGGCGCGGTCCTGCTGTCGCCGTTCATCGCACCGGGCACGGTCTCGCAGACCGAATACAACCACTACTCGCTGCTGCACAGCGTCGAGGACATCTTCGGACTGCCGTATCTGGGTTTCGCCGACGACGATCAGGCACGCAGCTTCGGCGCCGATGTGTTCACCCGCCGCCTGCCGGTGTTTCCGGCGCGGCCGACGGACGGCTGAGCGCGCTCAGAGCCGCGGCTTGGCGCGTCGCGTCGGCGCGGCGCTGCGCGGGTCTTCCGGCCAGGGGTGTTTCGGATAGCGCCCCCGCAGCTCCTTGCGCACGTCGGCATAACCCGCCCCCCAGAAGCCCGCGAGGTCACGGGTGACCGCAACCGGCCGCTGTGCCGGCGACAACAGCTGCACGACCACGGGCATGCGCCCGTCGTTCACGGCCGGCGTCTGCATGCAGCCGAACATCTCCTGCAGCTTGACCGCCAGCGCCGGCGGCTCCGGCGGGCGGTATTCCAGCACCAGCCGCGACCCCGACGGCACCGTCAGATGGGTTGGCGCCAGCCGCTGCAGAGCCTGCTGCCGGGCGTGGTCGAGCATTCCGGACAGGATGGCCGTCAGATCCAGCCGCGACAGGTGCTCGCGACGGCTCATGCCCTGCAGGTACGGCAACAGCCAATCGCCCATCGTCGCCGCCAGCGCGTCGTCACTGACGTCGGGCCAACCGTCGCCGTTCCGCCAGGCGCGCAGTGACAGCACCCGCGCCTGCCACTGCCGCGCGGCGGGAGTCCATGGCAGGCAGCCAATCCCGAGCTGGACGATGCCCTCGATCAGCGCGCGCGCGACGGCGTCGCCGGCATCAGCGGCCGGCAGCGGCGCCCGATCGAGCACGATCGCCCCGAGACGCTGGCGCCGCTCGGCGACGACCGCGGCCGCCTGTGCATCCCAGGCAATCTGCGTGTCGTCGAGGATCGCGGCCGCATGATCGACACGGACCTGGGCGTCACTGATCGCCGCGGCGAGGCGGATGCGTCGCGCCCCGCTGCCAGCTGCGCTCCACTGCGCGATCGCCAGCCACGGCGCCTGCGCCAGCGGATCACCCTCCGCGAGACGCGCCTCGCCGCCGTCGACGCACAGATAGGCCACCTCGCGGACTCCCCGGATGCCCGGACGACGCCGAGCGAGCCGCTCCGGAAACCCCCAGCCAACGACCCGGGCGATCGCGTCGGCGTCCGGCGCCCGCGCCGGCTCGACGCCGACGATGCCCGCCAGCTGTTTCGCGCTGTCGCGCACGCGCCGGAGCTGTGCCGGATCGGCACGACCCGCGGCGCAGGCCTGCACCGGTGCCACCAGATCCAGCGCTCCGGCCGGCCGCTCGTCGAGCACCGCCGCCACCCATACCGCGACACCGGCCAGCCCCTGCGCCTGCGCGGTGAGCAGCATGTGCCCGCGCCGCGGATGCACAGGCAGCCGCGAGAGGGCACGCCCGTGCTCGGTGATGCGTCCGGCGGCATCGACCGCCCCCAGCTCGAGGAGCCGGTCCTGCGCATAACGCCAGGCACTCTCGGGCGGCTGATCCAGCAAGGCCAGGTGCCCGGGGTCATCCGCGCCCCAGGCGGCAAGTTCGAGCGCGAAACGGGTCAGATCGACCGCCAGGATCTCCGGCGTGTCATGTAGCGCCAGACCGCCATGCTGCTCCGCGCTCCACAGCCGGTAACACACCCCTGGGCCGAGTCGCCCGGCGCGGCCGGCGCGCTGATCGGCGGACGCCCGCGACACCCGCTGCGTATCGAGACGATCGGCGCCCAGGCCGAGATCGAAGCGCGCGACCCGGACCAGACCGCCGTCGACGACCGTGCTGACGCCCTCGACGGTCAGACTGGTCTGGGCCAGATTGGTCGACAGGATGACCTTGCGCCGTCCCGCCGCATCCGGCGTCAGCGCGGCGTCCTGATCCTGCGCCGACAGTTCGCCATACAGGGGATAGACGCCGATCCGTTCGGTCAGTCGCAGCCGCAGGATCCGCTCGGCGTCACGGATCTCGCGGGCGCCCGGAAGAAAGGCCAGCACGTCGCCCTCGGTCTCCTGCAATGCACCGGCCACCGCCTCGGCGACCGCCGAGGCATGATCCGCGCGCGCGCGCGCGGGGCGGAATCGCAGGTCGACCGGATACAGCTGCCCCGCGCTCTCGACCACCGGCGCATCGCCCAGCAGGCGCGCGACGCGCTGTGTATCCAGCGTCGCCGACATCACCAGGATGCGCAGATCCGGGCGCAGGTTCTCGCGCGCGTCGAGTGCAAGGGCGAGGGCCAGATCCGCATCCAGCGAACGCTCGTGGAACTCGTCGAAGATCAACAGGCCGACCTCGGGCAACTCCGGATCGGCCTGCAGGCGGCGCGCCAGCACGCCCTCGGTCACGACTTCGATCCGCGTACGGCGGCTCAGCTTGCGCTCGAAGCGCACCTGATACCCCACCGTCCCGCCGACCGCTTCACCGAGCAGGCTCGCCATGCGCCGGGCCGCCGCTCGTGCCGCGACACGACGCGGCTCCAGCATCACGATGCGGCGACCCTCGAGCCACCCGGCATCCAGCAACGCCAGCGGGACCACCGTGGTTTTCCCCGACCCGGGCGGCGCCGCCAGCACCGCCGAACCGCGATGCAGCGCGGCTCGCAGATCTGCGAGCCGTTCGAGAACGGGAAGTTGCGGCAGGGAGACGGACATCGATCGGCGGCGCAAAGCAACCAGTTTACAGGCCGCCGCGGGGACGCCGTCAGCCCGGGAATCAGTCCGCTTCGGACGACGGCGCGTGCCGCGTCGCCGCGACCAGCTCGCCGAGACGCTCGTGGATGCCGAAGGCCACCATCCACAACTCGCAGAGCACGCGCCAGATCAGCAGCAGGACCGCGGCGCCGGCCACCGCCAGCAAGACCCCCAGGATGCCGCCGTCGCTACCGCCGACGAGCGCCCTGAAAGCGCGCTGCACCCCGACGCCGACGATCGCCAGCGCACCGGCCCAGTAGACGAATCTGATCAGATACGGCGCGAGCATCACCCGGAAGCCGAGCAGGTCGGCGAGTTTGAACGACTGCCGCGCCATGGCTATTCGACCAGACCGACCTGACCGCAGCCGACGGCGATCATCTCGACGTCGTTCTTGCCGAGCTGGATTCCGAGCAGGTCGTCGAGCACCGATCCGAGCAGGTTGCCCACCGGATCGAGCAGCGCCCCCAGCAGATCCAGCAGCGGATCCAGCAACACCTGCAGGAAGTTCGGATTGTCGCTGGTCGGTCCGTCCAGCAGTTCAGACGTCAGCTCGTTGCGGATGCAGCTGTTGTAGCTGTCGACGTTGCCCTGATTGGCCAGTGGCCCGGTGATCCCGGCCCCCAGCCAGCAACTGCCACCGATGATCGCGTCACTGAGGCCCGAGTAGTAGCCGACGCCATTGGCCCAGTTGGTCCAGTCGTTGGTCGGCCAGCAGATCAGGCCGAGCAGACAGCCCTGCGAATCGCGATTGATGTCGGCATTGAGGCGATCGACCAGGGCATGGGTGTTATAGGCCCCGTCCGGGCCCAGCAGTCCCAGCTGCGCCACCGGCAGCGAACCCAGGCTGTCGGCACCGATGCCCAGGTAGTAGTCCGCCAACGACTGAGCGGCGGCCTCATTCTCCGCACCGGTCCACGCGGTCTGCGTCGGGGAGCCCAGCAGCTCGCCGAGCAGGCGCAGCAATTCGTCGACCAGCTGTGCGACGGTGCTGCCGAGATTGATCGGATTGCCCGGCGTGGTCCAGGACTCGCCCGCCCGCAACGGCGGCGATTCCTGCGGCAGGGTGTAGTCGTAGTAATCCGAATCGGCGTCGAGCAGGTCCAGCGAAATGTGGTTGTGGACCTTGATCAGCCCGAGCACGCTGATCAGGGTCTCATTGCCGATCGTGTCGCAGATCGGCGTCCGGGTCGAGAACGGATCCCCATCGGCCTTGCCGACGCAGAGTTCCGCGACCGAGGACTCGACCCTGATCGTCGCGGTGCTTTCGCGATGCGGAACTTCGCAGACGATATCGGTGATCGTGCCCTTGGCCCGCCCGATGTCGACGAACAGCGGCAGGTGAATGCGGGTCCCCAGCAACTCCAGCAATCCGCCAACCAGCCCGCCGGCGGTGTCGATATCGGCGTAGAGGCGGACCTGAGCGTTGTAGGCGGTCGCACCGACCCCGCCGATCGCGATCGACGGCGGCTCGATGATCCCCGACTGGATCCGCAGGAGATTGGGCAGCACGCCGGGAATCGCGACCGAGAGATTTGGGATCGAGACGGCGTGACCCGAAGTGCCCACGCCGACCGCGGCGGCGATGATGTCGAGCACATTGACGCCGACGTCGAGCGCCGACCCCGTCGTCGCGTCCGGCGCGACGATGGACGCGAACAGGCCCGGGACACCGTCCCCGCCCGGGGGCGTGCCCAGCGGAATCTGGATATTGGCCGCGTTGAGGCCCAGCTTTGCCGACAACAGACTCAGCAACTGCGCGTTGAGGCCCAGCAGCTCGTTGTGGCCAGCCAGCGTCAGGGCGGTGTCGAGCAGAAAGCCCAGCGAGACCTGCTCGGCCACCAGAAGGTCGTTGACCGTCCCGATGTCCGCACCGAGATCCAGCGGCAACCCCAGCGCCTGCAGCAGGCCCGATGCCGAGACCTGCGCATTGGCCAGGCCGTTGTAGCCGATCAGCGACGCTTCCAGCGGAATGCCGACGGCGCCCAGCACCACGCCCAATGGGCTGTCGTTGCTGACATCGATGACCGTCGAACCGATCGAGAACGACGCCAGCGGCGCCTGCTGGATGGCGATCGCCTCGGCCTTGATCACGGTCGGCGGGAAGAACGACAGGAACCGCGGCGGCGTGCCCCTGACGGTTGCGCGCACCGCGTTGGCGGACGCCCCGGTATTGGCGGCGAATCCGTCCCCGGACGCCCAGATCCCGCACTGAACGTCCTCCGGGCCCGGAGTATCGTGCTGGCGACCGACCAGGTTCTGATTGATCAGATCGGTCGCCTCCGACACCGCAGCGCCGCAGCGCGACGCGGTCCGGTCCCACAACTCGGCGGCACCGGCCAGCGCCGCGAGGTCGGCAGTCTTCTGGTACTCACGCTTGTAGTAGTACAGGAAGCCGATATTGGTGATCGACAGCATGATCACGCCCATGCTGATGCCCAGCGCGGCGAACAGAATCACCGATCCACGCTGTCGATTGGCTCCGGGAAAATGTGTGTGCCTCATCAGACGCCCCCGTCCACCTGCCTAGATTAGCTGCACGGTCGCGCAGGCCGTGAGCTGGTCGGGCATCCATGTCTCGAACACGCCAAAGCCCGGAAGGTCGATCGAAGGCAGGATGCGCGTTCCCGCAGTGTCGTTGTACGGAAGCCGCACCGTGACGGAAACCCGGCCCGCGGCTGCGGCACCGCTGCACGACAGATCGGGCTGCACCTGGATCTGGGTCTGCGCAGACTCCATCAGCCAGGTCTTGCGCGCAGCGAAATCCCCCCCGACCGCCGAGGGCACGATGACCGAAGCCACGAGCGACCGCACCACTTCCTCGAGCACCGGCGCGTAGTCGACCGCAGTGTCCTCGTCCGGCTCCGGCACGAAGGTGACCGCGCGGGCGCCGTCGGATGCAGCCCGTGACACGATCTGCTGGGTGTAGAACACCCCGCCGAAGGTGACGACGCCGTAGAGCAGGATCAGCAGGATCGGCAACGACAACGCCATCTCCAGCGCGGCCGCGCCGCGCTGGAGATGGCGGGACTGCTTGAATGCGGCGCTCATATCGACAGGGTCCGTCCGTCCAGCAGCACCCGCGCCTGCCCGACCAGCCGATCCGGCACGATCAGACCGAATCCGGGCAGCGACGGCAGGATCGGCTGCGCCGCATACGGAAACTGCACCGTCACCACGATCTGGCAGATGTCCGTCAGAGAGGTCCCGCAGCTGGTGACCGGCCCGGCGGCCCCGGAACAGTCGGCCGAGCCCGCGTCGCCGCTCAGGCACACCTGTGCCGAAACCGTCGGGGCCGTCCAGCCATTCATCCAGCTGGCCTGCTGCCGCGCGGTCGACTCGGCGACACTGATCCGGCTCGCAACCTGCGCGGCGAAACGTTCGTCCGCCGTCATGGCGGCGGCCCCGTCGATGGTCTGATAGCGCAGGGCGGCGCGCGCACCTTCCTCGGCGGAGTGCTGCAAGCCCATGCGTATGGTGAAAATCAGGGTGTAGGTCAGCAGCCCGTAGAACAGCAGGAACACCACCGGGAACACGAACGCGAATTCGACGATCGTGGCTCCGGTCTGGCCCCGGGGGCCGGCTTTGCGCGGGTGTCGCCTCGGCATGGCTGGTCTTCGTCTGTCCATGAACACTGTCGCACCGTGTCTTCCATGACCGCAATCCTTCGCGGCGCATGTTCCTGATGGACAGACAATGGCAGCTATCGACAGGACACGCCACGGACCGCCTGTCGAGCGGGTCGATTTGGCCGACGAAACGCCTTCAGCCGGTCCCCGCCAGGTGCAACAGGCCCTCCAGGACCAGATCGGGACGCAGTTCCCAGCTTCCTTCCAGATGGGACCGGAGCGTGCTCGCGTCACCACCGGTGATCACCCGGCGCGCCTGCACCCCGGCGACCCGCGCGGCACGATCGATCGCACCCAGACAGGCGAGCATCGCGCCCTGACGCACGCAGGCCTCGGTGTCCCTTCCAAGTCCTTGACCATATTCGTTTTTCCAGGAGCGAACCGGAAACCGCGTCCGCCCCAGCACGGCGCGCTGCTGGGTTTCGAGCCCCGCCGCGATCACGCCCCCGAGATGCGTCCCGGAACCGTCGACGCAATCGACGGTGAGCGCCGTCCCCGCATCGACCACGCAGAAGGCACTGGGAGACTCGGCCCACAACGCGGCCATCGCCAGCCAGCGGTCGACTCCGAGCCGATGCGGCTCGGTATAGGCGTTATGCAGGCCCATCCAGTGCGCGGACGTGCGCGCGTAGCGCGGCGCCGTACCGAAGCGCTGCTGCAACGCTGTCGACAGCGCCAGTTCGTGATCCGGACCGGTCACATGCGCGACCCATACGGCATCGGGTCCGTCGATCCCGAGCTGCGTGAGTGCCGCGGCCGGATCGCCGTGGTGCTCGGTCGCGCCACTGCGCGTCAGGCGCGCGCCATCCGCCAGGCCCCACTTCAGGCGGGTATTGCCGATATCCAGTAGCAGCTTCACGCCAGCCTCATGCTCAGTTCGCCCGAATACAGATGCTCACGCCGCCCGTCCGACTCGACGATCAGCGCCCCGTCGGCGTCGACGCCACAGGCGCGGACGACGCGATCGGCCTGGCCCTGCAGGACCCGGATCATCCGCCCCTCCGCGACATCGAAACCCTGCCAGCGCCGCTGCCACGGCGCAAAGCCGCTGGTCGCGTACCCAGCGAGCAGCTCATGGAGGGCCCGCAGCAGATCGGCCGCCAGCGCATTGCGCCCGAGCGGCTCGCGGCCGGCGTCCCGCAGCGCGTCATCGAGGTTGATCCACGGCTGATGCACCGCTTCGGCGACGTCGCTGCGCATGCAGAGATTGAGACCGATCCCGATCACAATGCGACAGGCACCCGCCCCTTCTCCGCGATGTTCGAGCAGAATGCCGCCGAGTTTGCGGTCGCCGACGACGATGTCGTTCGGCCACTTCAGCCCGACCGCATCCAGGCCGGCCCGCCGCAGGACCTCCGCGCACACCACGCCGACGGCCAGCGGCAGGGCACCGAGCTGCGGCGGCATCGCATCGAAGGACCAGGCCAGCGACAGCGCCAGCTGAGCGCCGAACGGCGACAGCCATTGCCGCCCCCTGCGCCCGCGGGCGGCGCTTTGATACTCGGCGAGGATCACCTGGGGATCCTGCTGCGCCGGCGCCGCCATGATCCGGGTATTGGTCGAATCGGTCACCGGCAGCACCGTCACCGCCATTGCCGGGACGGCTGCGCGCAGCCTCTCGGGATCGAGCCGCTCGAGCGGCGTCGCCAGGCGATACCCAAGCCCCTGGCGTCCTTCGACCGACAACTGCCAGTCGGCCAGGCGCGCGATGCGCTTGGCCAGGGCCGCACGGCTGATACCGGCGACCGCGGCCAGCGCCTCGCCCGAATGCCACTGGCCGTCGGCGAGCCGATCGACCAGCACCAGCAGCTCGTCGTCGCTCAGGGCCTGTGCCATTTGCGCAACACCATTGCCTTTTCGAAACGGTTCTCGGTGCCGCCCAGCAGGCGGCGCAGATTGTCGCGATGGGTCCAGCAGACGAGCGCCACCATCGCTACGGTGAATGCCCCCAGGGGCGAGAAGACGCCGACCGGGCTGAAGCAGGTCACGAACAACAGGGCGACGAGTGCGGCGCTGATCGTGGCCAGACTGACATACCCGGTCAGCATCACCAAGACGACGAAGCTGGCCAGCAACCACGGCAGCGACGCCGTCAGCAACGCACCGAACACGCCCGCAAGCGTCGCCACGCCCTTGCCGCCGCGAAAGCCGGCAAATACCGGATAGCAATGTCCGAGCGCGACGGCGACACCGCACAGGTAGGCCTGTTCGTCGCTTTCGATCACGGCGGCATCGATGCCGGGCAGCTTCGGCACCAGCGCCGCCGCGATGACGCCTTTGAGCACGTCGATGGCCAGAACGCCCAGCGCAAAGCTGACCCCCTGCGTCCGCAGCGCATTGGTCGCCCCGATGTTGCCGCTGCCCTGGGCGCGCAGGTCGACGCCGCCGCGCAGCAGCCCGACGATGCGCCCGCCCATGACCGTGCCGATCAGATACGCCAGCAAGGTCTTGATGATCAGGTCGATCACGACACCTCCGCTCCGAGCCAGGCGTCGCGCCGCGCGCGCACCGCCGCATCGACATCGTCGAGCCACTCGAGTTGCCAGGTGTCGGCCGGCACTGCGTCCGGAACGATGTCCAGTGCCAGCAGCTCATCGTCCCGAAACACGTGCAGGGCCACGGCACGGCCCGGCTGCAGGCGCCGCAGGGCATCGTCCCAGCCGCCGGCATGGACCCGCAGCCCGTCGAGCGCGACCAGCTGATCCCCGGGATGCACCCCCGCCGCAGCCGCGGCACCTCCGCTCAGGACGACCGCCACGCGCGTGTCGCCGGGGCGCAGGCGCAAACCCAGCGCGCACACCTGAGACACCCCGTTGTCACGACCGCCGACGTCGGAGTCACCGGCCGCAGGCCGCAGGGTCACACCGATCCCGAAACACGCGAGCAGCTCGGCCAGCGGCAGCGGCTCGGTCGACCGCAGCGCGCGCTCGAAGAACGCAGCCAGATCGCAACCCGACAGCTCCTGCGCCAGATGCTCCAGGCCGCGCTCCGGCACCGGCACGCCCGGACGCCCCCAGCGGCACCAGGCCTCGCGCATGACATCGTCGAGCGTGATCGCCGATTGCAGGCGCAAGCTCAGGTCGAGACACAGTGCCACCAATGCGCCCTTGACGTAGTAGCTCACCGTCGCATTGGCGGCGTTCTCGTCCGGCTGGTAGTACTTGGTCCACGCCTCGAAGCTCGCATCCTCCAGGGTCTGCACCCGCGCACCCGGCGTGCGCTCGATCCGCGTCGCGTTGCGCGCGATCACATCGAGGTACGCCGCGGCGTCGACCAGCCCCGCGCGCAGCAGGAACAGGTCGTCGTAATACGAGGTCACGCCTTCGTAGTGCCACAGATCCCGCGTGTAGGCCTCCGCTGCCAGATCGGATTCGGCAAAGGCCGCAGCGGTGATGCGCTTGACGTTCCACAGGTGGAAGTACTCGTGGCTGCACAGCCCCAGGAAGTTGCGGTAGTCCTGGCTGCGCTCGGTCTGGCCGGGTTGCGGCAGATCCTTGCGCGAGCAGATCAGCGCGGTCGAACTGCGGTGTTCGAGACCGCCGTAGCCGCGCCCGACGACGTTGGTCAGGAACAGATAGCGTGTCAGCGCCGGCTCCCCGCCGAACATGCGGCGCTCGACCTCACAGATGCGGCGCAGGTCTTCGGTCACCCGCGCCCGATCCAGGGTGTAGCGTCCGGCGAGCACCAGCGCATGCGGAACGCCGTCGACCTCGAAGTCGAGCGCCTCGAACGCGCCCATCTCGACCGGATGGTCGATCAGCGCCTCGTAGTCCTCGGCCTGATAGCGGCCATAGCCCGCCGCGTCGACGTTCAGCGGCGACAGGGCCGTGGCCACCCGCCAGTCGGCGCAGGCCGGATCCTCGCTGCGCAGGATCTCCACCGTGAACGGCCGATCGCCGCAACCATCAGGGCAATAGAACAGCGAGCTGCCGTTGAAGAAACCACGGCGCAGATCGAGGTAGGCCTTGCGCACCGAGGCGTCGAAGGCGAACACCCGATACCGCAGCGTCAGCGCGCCAGCGACCGGCGCACAGCGCAGCGTGCGCTTGTCGAGACGCTCCAGCGCCACTGCCGCCTCGCCGCAGCGAGCGGCGACGTCGACGACGTGCTTGGCGAAGTCGCGGACCAGGTAGCTCCCGCGAATCCACGACGGCATGCGAAACACCTGACCGGCCGGGTCCGGCTCGGCCACGGTGCAGGTGACCTCGAACAGATGCTCGCGCGGTGCAGCGGGGCGAACGACGTAGTGAACGGCAGACATGGGCCCAGAGAGAATCGTCGGGCGCCTATTATGCCCTGAGGTTCGCCACGAACCGCGCTTCCAGCCGCCTCCCCTGCCCCCGCTAGAGATCGAAGCTCAGGTCGACCTCGACACTCCGGGCAGGCATCCGGTAGTACTGCCCGTCACCCAGTTCGCTCTCCGAAACCGGATCGCGTGCGTCCCCGAGATTGGTCCCGACCAGACTGACGCCCCAACCGTGGAAACGGTAGCCGAGCATGGCGTCGAAGACGGTGTAGGCGTCGGCTTTGGAGGTATTGCGTTTGTTGAGGTAGCGGGTCCCGGTGTAGGCAGCGTTGGCCGCCCACTGCAGACCGGTGTCCGGCGCGTGCCACGCGCCGACGCTGGCGACATGACGGGGCGCAAGCTCCTGGAAGTTGCCGCGCAGTTGCGTCGGCTCACCATCGAACAGGCGCTCGTAGTCGCCGAACCGCAGATCGTGCCGGGCGTATGCGGCATACAGGCGGGTCACCGCGCCGAGGCGGTAGCGGGCCTCGATCTCGCCCCCCTTGAAGAACAGGGTGCCGGCGTTGCCCAGGCCCGGCGTGCCGTCGACGATCTGCGGCACCACCAGATTGTCCATGTTCATGTAGAACAGGTTCGCATCGAGGCTCAGGCGTCCGCCAAGCGCCCGGGTCTTGATGCCGGCCTCGTAGCTGCGGGCGGTTTCGGGCTCCAGGATCTGGGCCTCGGCGTCGGGACCGAAGTCCAGCGCCGCGGGCTTGTAGGTATCGCGGACGTCGGCATACAGCGCGACCGAATCCGGACCGCCGCGCCAAACCGTCCACGCCGCGCCGACCGCCCCCGACAGCCGCGTCTGACGGCGATGGTCCCCGGCCGGCACCTCTTCTCCGGCAGCCGTCTCCTCCTCGCCGTCACGCTGCTCCTCGGTCGCGTTCAACCGCAATCCCGCGAACACGCTCACCGACGGTCGCGGTTGCCATTCGAGCTGCCCGTACAGGCCGTAGAACTGACGCTCGTCCTCCAGTTCAGTCTGCTTGACCACCGGCCGGCTGCCACTCGACGGCGCGTCCCCGCCGCGACGGGGATCGACGGTGTAGGTGAAGATCGCCGATTCCTGCTCCCCGACACCCAGCAGTGCATCGGCGCCCCAGATCAGCGCCGCTCTGCTGCCGAGCTCGGTCTCCAGGTGCGAATCCAGATAGACGTTGCTGAGCGTGCGGTCCTGCACGAATCCGCAGGCATTGTCGCCGCTGTCAGCCGGATCGACCCCGCCCTCGCAGCCTTCGGCAACGAAGCCCCGCACGATGTCGTCGCTGCGGTGGGAAAGCGAGGCAACGGAGCGCCACCGCCCCCAGGCCGTGTCGCGATCGTGGCGCAACACCACCTGCAGCCGGTCTTCATCGAGGCGCGCATCCGACGGATTGAAGTTGGCATCGGTGTCGACGCTCGGATCCAGTCCGTTCCCCGCGCGGGGATACGGACTCTGCGGCGACTGGCGGAGCAACTGCAGATCCACGTCGACGCCGCTGTGACCACCCAGCAGTTCTCCGGCGGTCCGATAGGCCAGGTGACCCCGTTCGAGCCCAGCCGCCGCGTCCGCGTATCGCTTGCGCGCCACGTCGGCGGCCAGGGACTGCCGCCAGCCGCCCAGCGGCCCGAGCACCTCGGACGCCGATACCGCGACATTGCCCGGATTTCCGGCAACGCCGCCGAACGCGCCGTGAACCCGGCGTTCGGCCTGCCCCGCCGCATAGTGGATGACGCGGATCACCCCGACGAAGGACGTCGCGCCATACATCACCGGCGCCGCGCCACGCATGACCTCGATGCGCTCGACATTGTGGAGATCCAGCGAGGTCAGCGCGGGATTGAAGGCCCCGCCCCAGGGCACACCGTCAACCACCAGCAGGAATGCGTCGAACTCGCGCAGGCCCCAGAATGCCGGGACCGCGCCGGCCGGCCCGGCCTCCCCGCCCGGCGAAATCTCGACTCCGGCGATACCGTTCAGAGCGGTGCGAAGGCTGTTCGCGCCGCGCGCGCGCAGCTCGTCCCCCGTAATCACCGAGACCGCGGCCGGCGTCTCCAGAATCGCCCGCGGCATTCGTGTCGCGGTGACCTGCTGATCGGCCAACACGGCCGGACCGCCATCGTCCGCCGCCCACCCCGCAACTGCCCCGGTCGACAGCACCGACGCCACCGCCCAGGCGGCACGCCGCCGCCCGCCGGCACCCCGGCTCCGACGCATTCCCAACATGACTTTTCCTCGGATCTGCTTGTTATGCGCAGATCGTAAACATCATGTTAAGAATTCGTAAATGCTGATAATCCCTCAGCGTCCGCCGGTTCCGGCCCCCTCCTTTTGACGATCCTGATTAACGATCCTGATTAACGATCCTGAGCGCCGAAGACCGTCCGCATCAGCTCGGTCGTCCGTGCGCGCGGATCGCGCCGGATCCGGGCCTCCTCGGCCGCGATCGAATAGAACAGCCCGTCCACCGCCTTGGTGGTGACGTAGCCGTCGAGATCGGTGGCCTCGATCCCGGCCAGCTTCAACAGCGGCCCGTAGGACGACACCAGCGCCTTGTACTGCTGGGTCACGCCGACCTGCGTCGTCGCGTCGGTCACGATCGGCCGGATCCGGCCGATCAGCTCGGATTCGGAGGTGCGCCGGAAGAACTGCGTCGCGGCGTCGTTGGGGCCATACAGGATCGAACGGGCGTCCTCGAGCGTCATCTGCCTCACCGCGGCCCCGAAGATGTCGGCCACATGCGGAACCGCCTGCTCCGCCGCGCGGTTCAGGGTCAGGTGCAGCTGGTCGAACTTGTCACCCATCCCCAGCTTGCGCGCGGTCTTTTCCGCCTGCTGCAGTTCCGCCGGCAGCGGGATGCGGACCGACGCGTTGTCCCAGAAGCCGTTGCGCCGCCCCAGCGACGTGACCGCGGACTCGACGCCCTGGCCCAGGGCCTCCCGCAATCCGCTGACGATGTCGGTCTCCGCAAGCACCGCCTGCTGGCCGTAGGCCTGGCCGACCGCACCCGCGATCTGATGAATCGATGCCTCGTCCAGCCCGGCGCATCCCGCCAACATCGTCCCCGCCACCGCTGCCGCAATGATCGTCCTGTTCATTCCGCCTCTCGTCGTCGATGGTCCGGGGCGCCGCAAGTCTGTCCCGCGCGATGTTGCCGTCCCATGACGCCGTACGCCCGCATCGCCCCGCCTTGTTCGTTCCTCACATGGTACCCGCAGCCTGCGGCCGAAACAGCCGCCATGGCACGGTGGCATCGATCGCGGCATTGGGTATGCTTGCCGGATGGGGACTCAAACGAATACACGCTTCTCGGTGCGCTCACATGCGCTGCGCAAGGCCGTCCGCTGGCTGATCAAGCCGATTCTGTGCGGCTCGGCGTCGCCACAACAGCGACGCACCCGCCTGGAACTGGTCGGGCGCCTGAGCCGCCTGCCGTTGCCGCGCGCCACCAGCGTCGAACCCACCACGCTGCGCGGCGTCGCCGCGGAATGGATCCGCAACGCACGCGTCACCCCGCGGCGGACCGTGCTGTACTTCCACGGCGGCGCCTACCTGATGGGCTCGCCGGCAACGCACCGGGAAATGCTCGCGCGTGCGGCGATCGCCTGGCAGGCCCAGGTCGTGTCGGTCGACTACCGCCTGGCGCCTGAACATCCGTTTCCGGCGGCGCCGGACGATGCCCTGGCCGCATACCGGGCGCTGCTGGAGCAGGACATTCCCGCGGAGCAGATCGTCATCGCCGGCGATTCTGCCGGTGGCGGCCTCGCGGTCGCCTGCGCGCTGCAGGCGCGTGACGCCGGGCTGCCGATGCCGGCGGCGATGGTGCTGTTCTCGCCGTGGGTGGATCTGGCCGTGTCCGGCCAGTCCGTAGACCGGCTGGCCGGACAGGACGACATGCTGTCACCGCAGGCCCTGCGCGAGTCTGCCGCGACCTACCTCGGCGGAGCGGCGACGACGACGCCACTGGCCTCGCCGATCTGCGCCGATCTGCACGGACTGCCGAACACGCTGATCCAGGCGTCCGACAACGAAATCCTGCTCGACGATGCCCGACGCCTGCTCGACGGCATGCATGCCGCAGGCTCCCGCGCCGATCTGCGGGCGTGGCACGGCCTGTGGCACGTCTGGCAGCTGTTCGCCGGCAAGATGCCCGAAGCGGATGCCGCGCTGCGGGAGGTCGCCGGGTTCCTGGAACACGGCGCCGCCGGTCCGTGAGCTTCAGCCGCTGGCGCGACACCGGGCTGCGTCTCGCGTTCGGCGAGCACAGCATTTTCTATCAGCGCCACGGCGAGGGCGCGACGGCATTGCTACTGATCCACGGGTTCCCCACCGCGTCCTGGGACTGGGAACCGTTGTGGCCGGACCTGTGCAAGCACTTCGATCACGTCGTGGCGCCAGACCTGCTCGGATTCGGCTTCTCCGACAAACCGACCGGTCACCGCTATTCGTTGCTGGAACAGGCCGATCTCTGCGAAACCCTGCTCGCCAGCCTCGGGGTCGAGCGGGTCCACATCCTCGCGCACAACTATGGCGTCAGCGTCGCCCAGGAGCTCCTGGCCCGGTTCAACGAACGTGAGGCCGCGTCGGCGGGCCAGGCACGGCCGCAGCTGGTCTCGGTGGCCCTGCTCAACGGCGGCCTGTTTCCCGAGGCGCACCACCCGCGGCTGACGCAGCGCCTGCTCAAGAGTCCGCTCGGACCGCTGATTGCGCGACTCACCACCGAGCGCCGTTTCGGCAAGACCTTCTCGAAGATCTTCGGCCGCCAGACCCGGCCCAGCGCAATCGAGCTGCATGATTTCTGGACCCTGATCGCGACGAACAGCGGACAGCGGGTGATGCCACGCCTGATCCGCTATCTCGACGAACGTCGCGAACACCGGGAACGCTGGGTCGCCGCGCTGACCGAGACCAAGGTTCCGCTGCGCCTGATCAACGGTCCCGAGGATCCCGTCTCCGGTGCCGACATGGTGCGGCGCTACGAGGCACTGGTACCGAACCCTGATGTGGTCGCCCTGCCCGGCATCGGCCACTATCCGCAGATCGAGGCCGCGGACCGCACCCTCCGCGCGTTCCTGGAGTTTCACCGCAAGCGCGTCCAGCAGCAGGGCTGATCACCGCGGCTGGCCGTCACGGCAGCCACTGGCTATGCTCGGATGCCCCACCCGGCGTGAGGACGCACCGACCATGACGCAGGCACCCTCCGCGGCCTTGCCCGCGCACATCGGCAAGTACACGGTCACCGGAGTCCTCGGCCGCGGCGCCTGCGGCATCGTCTATCGCGGCTACGATCCGCTGGTGGCCCGGGACGTCGCGATCAAGGTGGCGCTCGATGAGCGGGGCGGCCCACTGGCGCAACGCGGCGAGCAGGCGTTCTTCGCCGAAGCGCGCGCCGCCGGCATGCTGCAGCACCCGCACATCGTCTCGGTGTTCGACGCCGGCGTCGACGCCGGCCGCGGCTATATCGTCATGGAGTACATCGATGGCCAGCCGCTGAGCGCGCGCGGAAGCCAGTCGCTGCCCTTCGATCAGGTGCTCGACATCGGCTTCAAGTGCGCCCGCGCACTCGGCTATGCACATGCACGCGGCGTTCTGCACCGCGACATCAAGCCGGGGAACATCATGCTGACCCGCGACGGAGTCCCGAAGCTGATGGACTTCTCGATCGCGCAGCTGCGCGACGACAGCGCGACCGACCGTGTCGTCGTCGGCACACCGCTGTACATGTCGCCGGAACAGATCCGGCGCGACCGTCTGACCCCCGCCAGCGACCTGTATTCGCTCGGAACCGTGCTGTTCGAGCTGACCGCGGGCGTTCCGCCTTTCGCCGACGCGGCGCTGCCCGCACTGTTTCAGGCCATTCGCCATCAGGCACCGCCGCAACTGACCACGCTGCGACCCGACACCCCGCCCGAGTTCTCCGCCATCGTCGACCGCCTGCTGCGCAAGGACCCCGAGCAGCGCTATCCGAGCGGCGAGGCGCTGGCCACGGTACTGTCCCGCGAATTCGATCGCCTGCGCCTGAGCGCGGCACAACTGACCCGCCGCGAGTCCCGCGACTCGTTGCGGCGCCTGCATTTCTTCAACGGCTTCAGCGACGCCGAGATCGACGAGATCCTCAATGCCAGCAGTCTGGCGACCTACGGCCGCGGTGACGCCATCATCCGCGAAGGCGAGATCGACGACTGCTTCTTCATCCTGGCGCGCGGCGAAGCGGAGGTCTGCAAGGGCGACGTGCGCATTCACCAGCTCGGCAAGGGCGACTGCTTCGGAGAGGTCGGCTTTCTCGGCGCGAACCGCCGCAGCGCCACCGTGACCGCGCTCACCGATGTTCTGGCCCTGAAGATCAACCGGTCGTTGATGGACCAGCTCTCACCCGATGCCCAGCTGCACTTCTACAAGGCGTTTGCCGAAACCCTGCTGTACCGCCTGTCGCTGACCACCGCTAAGCTGTCGGCATCCGGGCGCGGGAGCGCCACCCCGGCCTGATCCGGCACGATCCGAATTCAGGTTCCGCTCAGCTCGGTCGCATAGGCTCCCGCCCTAAGTAACGCATTCGACCATCCCATCAAGATTCCACCGGAGTGTCCGCCATGAACGACCGCATCCGACTCAGTCTCTTCGCCGCCCTGACGGCACTGGCGCTCAGCGCCTGCGCACCGGACACGCCGGATTCGCCCCCCTCGCCCCAGGCCGAAGCCGAGACGACCGAGGCGGCCCAGAGCGACACGCCGGCCACCGAACCCGCGGCGCCCGCAGCAACCCCGGCGCCGACGCCGAAGCCGGCCACCACCACCGCCGCCCGCCCGCGGCCGGCGACACCGCAGCCGACGCCGAGCACCTGCTACGACTGCGGCACCGTGACCTCGGTCACCCAGGTCCAGCAGAAGGGCGAAGGCTCCGGCGCGGGCGCGGTCGCAGGTGCGGTCGCCGGCGGCGTCGCCGGCCATCAGGTCGGCGGCGGCCGCGGCAAGGACCTGGCCACCGTCGCCGGCGCCATCCTCGGCGCCATGGCGGGCCACGAGATCGAGCAACGCGCGCGGTCGACGACCTCGTACGACATCGGGATCGCGATGGAGGACGGCAGCTCGCGCCTGATCAACGTTCCCGACCCGGCCGGCCTGACCGTGGGCACGCGGGTCCGCGTCGACGGCAACTCGATCTATCCGCGCTGACGGCCGACGCTTCAGCCCGGGCATCCCCCGGCAGCCCCGCGGCGAGATTCGCCGCGGGGCTTTTTTGGGCCAGCACGCCGGCCGGCTTTGGGTTTGACGGCGCATTGGGTACCCTATCGCCCCTTTTTTGACCGGGTTGGCAATCATGGCGCAGGCGCTCAAGGTTCTGGTGATCGGCAGCGGCGGGCGTGAGCACGCGCTAGCATGGAAACTGTCGCAGTCGCCGCGCGTCGCCGAAGTGATCGTCGCCCCCGGCAACGCCGGGACCGCCCACGAGCCACGGATGCGCAACGTCGCGGTCAAGGCCGAGGACGTGGACGGCCTGCTGCGCCTGGCCCGCGAGGAAGGCGTGGACTTCACCGTCGTCGGCCCCGAGGCGCCGCTGGCGCTGGGCGTGGTCGATGCGTTCCAGGCCGCCGGCCTGCGCATCTTCGGCCCCAACAAGGCCGCCGCACAGCTTGAAGCGTCCAAGGCCTTCACCAAGGACTTCCTTGATCGCCATCAGATCCCGACGGCGCAGTATCGCGTGTTCACCGACATCGATCCGGCCTGCGCCTACATTGCCGAGCGCGGCGCCCCGATCGTGGTCAAGGCCGACGGCCTGGCCGCCGGCAAGGGGGTCGTCGTCGCGCAGACCGTCGAGGAAGCGCAGACCGCGGTGCGGGACATGCTTGGCGGCAGCATGCTCGGGCAGGCCGGCGCCCGCGTCGTGGTCGAGGACTTCCTCGACGGCGAAGAGGCCAGCTTCATCGTCGTCGCCAGCGGCAGCCAGTACGTGGTGATGGCGACCAGCCAGGACCACAAGCGCATCGGCGACGGCGATACCGGCCCGAACACCGGCGGCATGGGCGCCTATTCGCCCGCGCCGGTGGTCACCGCGGAGGTGCACGCACGCGCCTGTCGCGAGGTGATCGAGCCGACCCTCGCCGGCATGATCGCCGAAGGCGCGCCGTTCACCGGATTCCTGTACGCCGGCCTGATGATCAACCGCGACGGCGCGCCGCGCGTGCTCGAATTCAATGTGCGCATGGGCGATCCGGAGACCCAGCCGATCCTGTATCGACTCGAATCGGACCTGCTCGACCTGCTCGAAGCCGCCGTCGACGCCCGCCTCGATCAGGTCGAGCCGCGCTGGAGCGCGGAGCCTTCGCTCGGCGTGGTGATGGCCGCCGCGAATTATCCCGGCACGCCCCGCAAGGGCGATGCCATTGAAGGCCTGGACGCGGATCTCGGTGGCGCCAAGGTGTTTCACGCCGGCACCGCCGAACAGGACGGCAAGATCGTCACCAGCGGCGGCCGCGTCCTCTGCGTCGTCGCCCGCGGGGCGAATGTCCGCGCCGCGCAGCAGGCGGCCTATGCGGCGGTCGACAAGATCCGCTGGAACGGCGTGCAGTACCGCCGCGACATCGGCTACCGCGCAATCGCCCGCGAGGACTGACCGCCCCGGAGCGGGATCCCGCCGCCGGCAGGCGGCATGGTGCTTGCTGAATCTTCGACACCCCCGCCGGTATAGGGGACACGGAGATCTCACGCACCATGAAGTTCGGTCCGCCACTCCGCGGCACGGCCCTGCTCGCGCTGGGCCTGCTGCTCGCATGCGGCCACGTCCTGGCCACACCGCTGGGTCTGCCGCCGCTGCCGGTTCCGGCGGACAACCCGCAGACCCCGGCGAAGATCCGCCTGGGCGAACAGCTGTTTCACGACACCCGCTTCAGCAGCACCGGTGAGATCGCCTGCAAGAACTGCCATCTGGACGCGATCGCATTTCACGACGGCAGGCCGGTGCCGCGCGGCGTGCACATGGCGCGCGGCACGCGCAACGCCCCCACCGTGGTCAACGCCGCGTACTTCGAACTGCAGTTCTGGGATGGCCGGGCGCGGTCCCTGGAACAGCAGGCGACGCAACCGCTGCTCAACCCGGTCGAGCACGGGCTGCGCGACGCCGCCGAGGTGGTGCGGATCCTGCGCAGCGACCCCGGATACGTCGAGCAGATCCGCGCGGTGTTCGGGGCCAGCGCCGACGCGATCACGCCGGCGCACTTCGGCCGTGCGGTCGCCGCCTACGAACGCACGCTGATCGCCGGCGATTCGCCGTTCGACCGCTGGTACTACGGCGGCGACGCGAAGGCCCTGTCCGCAGCCGCCCGACGGGGCTTCGAGGTCTTCACCGGCGCCGGACACTGCGCCCAGTGCCACCCGGTCGGCCCGACCGATGCCCTGTTCACCGACCAGCGCTTCCACAACGTCAACGCCGGCTTCGCACGCCTGGGTCCGGCGCCGGAGCAGCTCGCGCGTCGGTATCGGGACACCCGTGCGAGCAATCTCGACCACGCCGTGCTCAGCGAGCTGCAGATCTCGGAACTGGGACGCTACGCGGTGAGCGACCGGCTCGAGGATCTGGGCGCCTTCAAGACGCCGGGGCTGCGCAACATCGCGCGCACCGCACCCTATCTGCACGACGGCAGCCTCAACACGCTGGAGAAGGTCGTGCGCTTCTTCGACAACGGCGGCAAGCTCGACCCGGACGATCCCGGCCCCAATCCGTTCCAGTCCCCGCTGATCCGGCCACTGGGCCTCAGCGAACAGCAGCGCAGCGATCTGGTCGCGTTTCTCGAAAGCCTGACCAGCCCCGAGTACCAGCCGCAGCGCTACCGCCGCTGACGCCGGCTCAGTCGAGATAGCGCAGGCCGGTCGCCGCCTCGCACAGGGTCCACAGCCGCGCACACTGTGCGTCATCGAGCGCGGGCGCGGACGGCTTGACGCGCGTCGGCTCGCCGCTCATCTCGCCAAAGCCATCCGGCCCCCAGAACGAACCGCCGTCGACGTCGCCGCCGGCTGCCGCGTACAGGATCGGGCGCGCACCGTTGCCCGGCGCCTGGCCGAAAAAGGTCATCGCGACCCACAACGCCCAGTCACTCAGGTGATCGGTGATGCGGCGGCGGGGCTGTCCCTGGCGGCTGTCGCCCAGCGGGGTCCGGGCGACACCGGGGTGCGCCGCGACCGCCGTCAACCCGATCCCGGCTGCGCGCACGCGCGCATCCAGCGCCATGGCCAGCATCAGGCAGGCGAGCTTGGCCTGGTTGTAGGCCCGCTGCGGCGCGTAGTCGCGCTCACCGTGGACATCGTCGAAGTCGATCCGCGCGTGCCGATGCACCAGACTCGACACCCACACCACGCGGGGTGCCGGCGCACGCCGCAGCGCATCGAGCAGCAGGCCGGTCAGTGCGAAGTGACCGAGCACGTTGATCCCGAACTTCAACTCGAATCCGTCGGCGGTGGTCCGCCGCTGCAGCGGCGGCAGGATGCCGGCGTTGTTGACGAGGATGTCGAGCGCGATCTTGCCGTCGTCCAGCTCGGATGCGAACTGCCGGATGCGGGCAAGATCGGCCAGGTCGAGTTCGCGGAACTCGACCTCGGCACCCGGCGCCAGCGCGCGGATGCGCGCCGCCGCGGCATGGCCGCCGACGACGTTGCGATCGGCCAGGATCACGGTCGCGCCGCGGCTGGCCAGACCGGTCGCGGTCTCCAGGCCGAGACCGCTTGCGGCACCGGTGACCAGCGCGCGCTTGCCGGACAGATCGGGCAGGCGCTGCGCACACCACTGCACGGTGTCGCGTTCGGATGACGGGACGCTCGCAGCCATCTTCAGGACTCCTCAGCCCGCCGCGGGCATGCGGTTGAGTTCGACATCATCCGGCGGATTGAGCACGCAGCGCGTGCCGCCGGGTGTGTACATCATCACCACGCATTCGTTGCACGCGGTACAACCCGACACGTCGGCGCGACCGTCGCGGAACTTGTTGACCAGCTCCGGATCGTGGATCAGCGCGCGCCCCATCACCACGCAGTCGAAACCGTCGTCCATCGCCTGGCCGACGCCGGCGACCGACTTGGCGCCGCCGAGGTAGGCCAGCGGCATGCGCACCGCCGCACGAATCCGCCGCGAGTGTTCGAGAAAATACATCTCGTGGAACGGGATCTTCGGTTCCCACAGACGCATCATCCGCGTCGCCAGCTTCACCACCGGGTTCTGCACCGTCTCGACCGCGGCGGCCGGCATGTTGCTGCCGAAGATCGCCCACGGCGATTCGACGTTCATGCCGCCGGACAGCACCAGCAGGTGCGCTCCGGCCTGCTCGAGCACCTTTGCCACCTCGATCGCGTCATCCGCGGTGGCACCCCCCTTGAAGCCCTCGGTGACGCAGATCTTGCAGGTCACCGCCAGCTCGGAGCCGACCGCATCGAGCACCCGCGACAGCACCTCGGCCGGATAGCGCGCGCGCTGCGCCGCAGCGCCGCCGTAGCCGTCGCGACGCTTGTTGTACTTGGGCGAGATGAACTGGCTCAGCAGGTAGCCGTGACCCATGTGGATCTCGACCGCGTCGAATCCGGCGTCGCGCGCGCGGCGCGCGCCGGCGACGAACTCGTCGGCGACCCGTTCGAGGTCCGCCGCTGTCATCGCGGTCTTGAACAGGCGCCCGCTGATCACGCCTGGCGGATTCAGGCCGCCGGATGCACTCAGCGGATAGCGCGTCGACAGCTTCGGCAGGAAGGTGAACGCTCCGCCATGGGTGATCTGGGCACAGGCCGCGGCACCCTCGCGATGCACGGCGTCGGTGAGCACGCGCAGATGCGGCAGACTGGGGGCATCCAGCGTGACCTGATCCTCGAAGGTGCGGCCGTCGGCGCTGATCGCGCAATAGGCCACGGTGGTCATCGCCGCACCGCCGGCCGCCATGCGCCGATGGTGCTCGACCAGCATCTTCGACGGCACACCGCCCTTGGCCATCCCCTCGTTGGTCGCGGACTTGATGAAACGGTTGCGCAGACGCAGCGGGCCGATGTCGATTGGCGCGAATGCCGGCAACAGTGCGGCGGGCGTGCTCATGTGCGGGTGCTCCGGCTCAGGAAGGCGTCGACGCGGCGACGGAAATCAGCAGTGGCGGCACAGCCCAGAAACGCGGCGCGCTCGGCATCGAGCAGCTCGGCCAGCGAACCGGTCTCGGCCTGATTCAGCAGCGCCTTGAACGCGCGCACGGCCTGCACCGGTTGCTGCGCGAGCTGGGTGGCCAGCGCTTCGGTCTGCGCCGCCAGCGAATCGAGGTCGACCACCCGCGCCACCAGCCCGAGTGCCTGCGCCTCTGCGGCGCCGAGCGCCCCGCGCAACAGCAATACGTCCATCGCCCGCTGCGCACCGATACGCCGCGTCAGCGTGTAGCTGAGTCCGCCGTCCGACGAAGTCCCCAGCGCCGGATAACCGACGACGAAACGCGCGTCGGCGGCGCAGATCACCAGATCGCAGGCCATCGCCAGCGAGAAACCGGCGCCGGCGGCAGCCCCCGCGACACTGGCAACGACCGGCTGCGGCATTGCCCGGATCGTGCGTACCGCGCGGTGCAGCGGGTCGATGATGCCGCCCAGCCGGCCTTCGAGATCGGAGAACGATTCGGCGATCGCGGCGATGTCACCGCCGGCGCAGAACTGCGCATCGGCGCCACGCAGCACGACCGCGCGGATCTGCGCATCGTCCGCCAGCGCTTCGAGATGATCCGCCAACGCCTGCGCCGAGGCCCGGGAGATCACCGGCATCCGCCCGGGCGCGAGCAGCCTCAGATACGCAACCCCGGCCTCGGACCGGGACAGGTCCAGCCATTGTTCCGACATCGGCGCCCCCTCAGCCGAGAAAGGCCTGGCCGCCGTCGACTCCGATCGACTGGCCATTGATGTAGCGACAGCGCTCGGAACACAGCGTCGCGACGAAGCGGCCGACGTCCTGCTCGCAGTCGCCGACCCGCCCCTGCGGCACCGTCGCGACGAAGGCGGCGGCCTCCTCGGGGCGTGCCGCGGTCCAGCCCTGCATCGCCGGGGAATTCGCCAGCGGCAGGATCGCGTTGGTGCGGATGCCGTCCACCGCCCATTCGCAGGCGGCCGCCCGCGTCAGTTGGCGGATCGCCTCCTTGACCGCGGCATAGGCGCCGTAGCCGCTCAGGTCCCAGCGCTTGGCGGCGGCGGTGGCGAAGTTGACGATGCAGCCGTCACCCTTCAGATGCGGATGACACAGTTTCATCAGCCGGAAGGTCGCCAGCGGGCCGGATTCCCAGCCACCGGCAAAGGCCTCGTCGCTGACCTGGTCGAGCGCGCCCAACGGGACTTCCTGGGCATTGTTGACGAGGATGTTGATCCGCCCGTAGCGCCCGACCACCGTGTCGACGCAGCGTGCGAGCGACGCCGGGTCGCGGACGTTGCATTCGACCGCGAGCGCCTCGCCGCCACGGGCCTCGATCCGGCGAATCGTGTCATCGAGCTTCGCGCGCGTCCTCCCGACCACCGCCACCGCGGCGCCTTCGGCGGCCAACGCCAGTGCGATGCCCTGGCCCACGCCCTGTCCGGCGCCGGTCACCAGCGCCACCTTCCCCCCCAACTCGGCCATCGACCTCTCCCCGTCTGTCGCCGCGCACGGTGACGATGACCGCACGCGAAATCGTGGAAAGGCTAGTGTGGAAGGCGGAACCGGCGCCCGCCTAACCCGCGTGCAGTAGATTCAGGCCGCGGCGCCGAACAGACAGGCCGACTGCACGCTGCCGAGAACGACATCCTCGAAGACCTTGGCACCGGGATCCCCGCCGGCGGCGCCAGCGACGACGTGCAACGGCAGCAGGTGCTCGGCGCGCGGATGGCTCGCCAGCGCCGCCGGCGCCTCCTGCCAGCGTTGCAGACGTGCCTCGCGTTCGGGCGCCGGGCAGGCCACGGTCTCGGCCAGCCAGTCATCGAAGCTGCGCGATGCCGCCAGCACCGCCGGCGACCCGGAAAAGAAGGCGCGCAGATTGTGATAGCTCATGCCACTGCCGACGATCAGCACCCCCTCTTCGCGCAGCGGCGCCAGCGCGCGGCCGACCGCCAGATGCTCGGCCGGATCGAGCCCGGCGCGCAGCGACAGCTGCAACACCGGCACGTCGGCCTGCGGAAACGCCAGCATCATCGGAATGAAAACGCCATGGTCCCAGTCGCGCCGCTGCTCGATCTCGATCTCGATGCCGGCACCCGCCAGCAGCTGTGCGGCCCGCTCGGCCAGCGCCGGCGCGCCCGGCGCCGGCCAGCGCAATTCGTAGGTGTGCGGCGGGAAACCGCCATAGTCGAACAGCAAGCCTGGATGCGCACGCCCGTTGACGGCGAAACGCGGCGCTTCCCAATGCGCCGACACCAGCAGCAGCGCCTGCGGCGTGGCGCCGACGAGCCGCGGCAGGGCGCGCAGCCAGTCGCCCATCGCCCGCCAGGTATCCGGCGGATCCCAGTCCATGAAGAAGCAGGGGCCGGCACCGTGCGGAACGAACACGGTCGGCATGATGACGGAACGAGCCATCGCGAATCACCCGAAAACGGCCTGCCCCATCATGGCACGTCACCGGGACAACTGACATGCCATCCCAAGCCCTTCTAAACTGAGCGCATGGTCCGCGACATTCTCCGCATGGGCGATGCCCGCCTGCTGCAGATCTGCCACCCGGTCGAGCGCTTCGACACGGCGGAATTGCATGCGCTGGTCCGCGACATGCGCGACACCATGGCGGCCGCCAATGGCGCGGGACTGGCGGCACCCCAGATCGGCGTCCCGCTGCGGGTGGTGATCTTCGGCGTCGAGCACAACCCTCGCTACCCGCAGGCCGAGGCGGTTCCGTATACCGTGCTGTGCAATCCGGTCCTGACGTCCCTGTCCGAACAGATGGACGACGACTGGGAAGGCTGCCTGAGCGTGCCGGGCATGCGGGGCCTGGTGCCGCGCCACCGCGAACTGCATTACCGCGGATTCGATGAGTTCGGCACGCCGGTCGCCCGCGACGCCAGCGGATTCCATGCCCGCGTCGTGCAGCACGAATGCGATCATCTCGACGGCATTCTGTATCCGCGGCGGATCCGCGACCTGCGCCAGTTCGGCTACACCGACGTGCTGTTTCCGGGGCAGGTCCTGGTGGACGACTGACCCCTGGGGCCGTTTGACCTCAGTCAATGTGGCGCGTTGCGGGAACGCGCAGACTCGACCGCACCCAACAGACAACGAGCGCGAAACACCATGTATCACGTCCTGCTGCCCTTCGACGGTTCGGCCCATTCGGAAAACGCACTTCAGCACGTCATCGCGATGAAGCAGCACTGCGGCAGCCTCAAGGTCACGCTGGTCTGCATCGCCGAGCTGCCGTACATGCACGGCGACGCCGTCACGGTGTCGATGACGGACAACATCGGCCATAACCTGATCGACAACGCCAGGCGCACGCTCGCCGGCGCGCAGGAGCGCCTCGAGGCGGCCGGCGTCGAAGTCGACACCTACGTCGAGGCCGACGACCCGGCCCGGGCGATCGCCGAACAGGCCGAAACCCGCCAATGCGATGCGATCGTGATGGGCACCCGCGGTCTCGGCCGGATCAGCGAACTGGTCCTCGGTTCGGTCGCCTACAAGACCGTGCACCTGACCAAGATTCCGGTGACACTGGTCCAGTAACACCCGCCGGCACGGCCCGGCGGCGCCGGCGAACGCCGCATTCCCCGCAGTGCGCGGTCGGGGCCTGACCGACCGCGTACGAATCCGCCTCGCACTGAGGCCGGCGTTGGACGACCCGGCGAGCGGCGCCCGCTTACGACGACGGGCATATGGCTTGCGGGCATGCACGGGACGCAGTCGTTGAGGAGCGCCCGATGCCCCGCCGTTCGCCACACCCCGATCCCGTGCCGTCGGGAACCGCCCCGCCGCTTTTCAGCATCCTGATCCCGACCTACAACCGCGCGGAGCTGGTCCCCCGCGCCCTCGACAGCGTCGCCGTGCAGTGCTGGCGCGACTTCGAGATCGTCGTCGTCGACGACGGCTCCACCGACGATACCGTCGCCACGGTGCGGCGCTGGTCGGGCCGGCGCGCGCAGGCGCTGAGGCTGTTGCGGCAGCCCCACGGCGGCGTACATGTCGCGTACAACACCGGCGTCGCCGCCGCGCGCGGAGCACTCATCGTCGTGCTCGGCTCCGACGATCAGCTCCTCCCCGATGCCCTGCGCCGCCTCGCCCGCTGCTGGAATGGGATTCCGGCGGCGCAACGCCATGCCTACTGCGGGGTGGTCGGCCACGGCCTCCACTGGCACAACGGCGCACGCGTCGGGGACGCCTACCCGCGCAGCCCCTTCGACTCGAACTATCTGGATCTCACCCTGAGCCGGCGCGTCCGCGGGGACAAACCGGGCGCCTATCGCCGCGACCTGCTGCTGCAGCACCCGTTCCCGACGCATGCCGGCGAACCCTTCATGCGCGAGTCGTATGTGCTCAAGCGTCTGGCACTCGATTACCGCACGCGCTATGTCGACCAGGCCTTTCAGTACTTCGACTACCAGCACGACGGATTGTCGGCGCAGGTCCGCAGACTGCGTCTGTCATCCCCATGTGGCATGAGCCGGTATTTTCTCGAGGACGCGAACCGCTACACCCGCGGCTATGGCGCGGCACGGCGCCACGAAGCGCACGTGCGCTATGTGCGCTACGCCCTCAATGCCGGCACCGGGCTGCGCCAGCAGTATCGACAGATCCGCCACAAGGGGTGGTGGCTCGCGGCGCTGCCGTTCGGCGCGGTCAAGTCACTGCGGGACGTCTGGAGCCGGGGGCGCTTCGCGCGCGCGGAGGCGGTGCCCGCTCCCGCCCGGGCGACAGCCACTATGGCGTACGCGGAGCGATGCTGAGTTCGACCGGCGCGTCCGCCGCGGACGCCTGCAGCAGCAGGCGCTCGTCGTCGGCGCCGGAGACGACGCGCGCACCGCTGAGGCTGATCGTGTATCCGTCCGGATACTGCCGCCGTGGCACCCACACCTCGGTCGTCAAATCGGCGAGCCGGCGCCCGGATCCGTCCGCGGCCTCGGAGGTGTAGCGCAACCGGAACTCGCGCGTCTGCGCGTCGAACGACCAGCTCAATGGCGTGCCGGCAACGACGCGTGGATACGGGCGGACCAGCGCATCGAGCTTGGCCGCGTCCAGATGCTCGGGGCTCGGCGGATTCGCCGGATGATCGATGATGCCCTCTTCGGGCCGCTCGCAGCAGACATCCTCGTTCCACCATGCCCAGTACTGCCAGGAGACGCGGTTGGCGTCGGCCAGGTCGGCCATGCGGTCGATCGCGTCGGCGTCGTCGGTGGCCCCGAATTCGGTCAGCAGCAGCGCATGGCCATAGCGCTGCGACTGCGCCTCGGCGTTGTCGAACACGCTCTGCTCGAACAGAGGGCCACAGAGACCCCCGAGCCCGAGCTCCGGCGGGATGCCGACGATCCCGAACGGGCAGGCGTAGTTGTGGAAACTCAGGCCCACCCCGGCGACGGTGGCCAGATCCCCGTGTGCGGTCGGAAACCCGGCGTTGAAGTTGGTCGCATACGGTTCGTAGAACAGGATCTTGTCCGGGTCGATCGCGGCAATGGCGTCGACCAGCTGCTGGTGGAACGCCGTCAGTGCCGCGTCCTGATCGCCGAGACAGCCGAGCGGATTGAGACAGGCCAGCGTCGCGCTGCCCGGATACGGCTCGTTGAGCAGGTTGTAGCCGAACACTCCCGGCGTGTCGCGAAACCGTCGGGCAACCACGCGCCAGGCGTCGGCGAACTCCTGCTGCAAGGTCAGGCCGCGGCTGCTCAACGCCTGCACCGCGCCGTTGATGCCGAACAGGTTGTCGAAGGCCTCCCACAGATGGCGGCAGGTGAAGATGTTGGTCGGAAAGCCCTGATCGCAACCGGCGGCGTCGCTCGGTGCGCCGTCGGCACTGTCGACCGTCGCCCAATCCGCGAAACCCTCGCCCTGGTAGCGCTCGTTGTAGAGGTCCTGGTGGAAATCCAGCAGCACCAGCAGGCCGCGAGCGGTCAGCATCTCCGCGGTCCGCTGAATATCATCGAGATAGGCCGCGTCGTATTGCCCGGGCGCAGGAACCAGCGCCTTGTGAATCAGGCCGAGCCGGACGGTATTGAACCCCATCGCCGCGATCGCGTCGGCATCGTCGGCGCCGAAGCCGAGTGCCGACGGCCGATACGGGGCGCGCTTGGCGACCATGTTGACCCCGTGCAGGATGACGACACGCCCGTCGGCATCGACCAGCCAGCGCCCGCTCTGCTGCAGCGGGGACGCCTGTCGCGCCAGCGCGCCGGATTCACCGTCCCCGCCGCCGGTTCCCCCGCATCCGGCGATCGCCATCGCCATGCAGGCACCGGCCAGCGCCGCCCACAAGCCAATCCGGCACGCCTTGCTGCGCATCGCACTCCCCCTTTTTCTGGTTTTTGTCGTTGCGTCGCGCGCCCCGCCGCGGACGCACGCGCCACGACAGCGCCGTCATGCCGCAGCGGCGACGTTCTTGTCGGTCGAATCCTGCGGCTGCTGCGACTGACTGGCCGCGATATGCCGCGCCGCAAGGTAGCCGAACGTCATCGCCGGGCCCAGCGTGGACCCCGCACCCGCGTAGGTCGGCCCCATCACCGGCGCACTGGTATTGCCGGTGGCGTAGAGCCCGGCAATGACGCTGCCGTCCTCGCGCAGCACGCGCGCATGGGGATCGGTGACCAGGCCGCCCTTGGTGCCGATCTCGCCCGGGTACAGCGGAACCGCATAGAACGGCGGTTTCACGATCGGCCCGAGGCAGGTATTCGGCTTGACGCTGGGATCGCTGTAGTAACGGTCGATCGCGGTCTCGCCCTTGTGGAACTCGGGGTCGACGCCGGTCCTGGCGTATTCGTTCATCTTCGCCACCGTGGCGCCCAGCCCTGCCGCATCGACCCCGATCTTGCCCGCCAGCACATCGATCGAGTCAGCCTTGAAATAGACCTTGTCGAGCCAGTCCTTCGGCAGCTTCGAGTCGGGTTCGATCTGCCCGGGCAGGAAGATCCCCATCGGATACTTGTAGCGGAACGTCGCGTCGAAGACGAGCCAGCACGGCACCGTGCCGTTGCCCTTGGCATCGTCGGCGTACATCGCGTCGCGGAAGTCCGGATAGGCCGCGGCCTCGTTGACGAAGCGCTGGCCCTTCTTGTTGACGGCAACGCAACCGGGCATGCCGCGTTCGATGAACAGGGTGATCTGCTGCGCCGCACCGGGCTTGCGGACGGTGGGCGACCCCCAGACCTTGTCCATGAAGCCGAGGCGCGCACCGAGCGCCTGCCCGGCGCGGATGCCGTCGCCATGATTGATCGGCGGCGCCGCGGTCCACTCGGTGGTGGTCGGCTTGGCGAGATACTGCTCGCGCATCTGCTGGTTCGACTCGAACCCGCCGCAGGCAAGGATGACGCCGTGGCGCGCGCGGTAGCGCAACGTCTTGCCGTCGCGCTTGACGACCACACCGACCACGCGGCCATTCTCCTCGATCAGCGACTCCAGGCCGGTGTTCAGGTGCAGGGGCACGTCGTTCTGCATCATCGCGTAGCGCAGCGCAGCCACCATGCCCTGTCCCAGCACCTGCCGGCGGTCGCGATGCGTCTTGCGGCGCCAGCCGATGTCGAGCCAGTACTTCAACAGCAGCTTGAGGGTCAGCCGGATCCAGCCAGGACCCCGCGAGAACAGCGTATGGGCCTCGATCTGGTCCATCGCGATCCGGCCCATCAGCAACGTGCCCTTGAACGACTCCCGTTGCCGGTCGAATTCGTCTCCGAGCTTGGCGGCATCAAAGGCGTCCGGCTGCATCGAGCGCCAGCCTTCCTTGCCGCCCGGCTGGTCCGGATAGTAGTCCGGATATTTCGGCACGTTGTGGTAATGGACGTCGAAGGCCCTGGCCATGTACCGCACCATTTCCGGGCCGTTCCGGAGATAGGCCTCGATCTGTTCCTGCGGAACCTCGGGACCGACCACGTGCTGCAGGTAGGTCAGCGCCTCCTCGTAGGAGTCCGACCCGCCGGTGCGGGCGATGTCGTCGTTGCACGGGATCCAGATGCCGCCGCCGGAGACCGCGCTGGTGCCGCCGTACTTGTCGGACTTCTCGATCACGACCGACTTCAGCCCGTGACCGCGCGCGACCAGGGCCGCGGTCATGCCGCCGGCACCCGAGCCGACGACGACCACGTCGTACTCTTGATCAAACTGACTGCTCATCGTTCCTCCCTGCCGCTTCGATGATGCGGCGCCGCTCCTCCGCAGATCAGAGGAAGAAGTCGGTGTTGTCCTTGCCCAGCAGCACGCTGCCGTAATTGCGGCCGAACTGCTCGGGGTTGTTGGCGTAGTGCGCGCGCGCCGCCATCATGTCGAGCAGATAGCGGTGCAGCGGGAAGTCGACGAAGATGCCGCGCCCGCCGCAGGCCGAGAACAGC
This sequence comes from Nevskiales bacterium, assembly GCA_028698335.1. Taxonomy (GTDB): domain Bacteria; phylum Pseudomonadota; class Gammaproteobacteria; order Nevskiales; family Nevskiaceae; genus Solimonas. The sequence goes on from JAQVDP010000010.1 coordinate 167,637, forward strand.
TGATAGGCGTGGCGCGCGCAGCGTTCGACCACCTGCGCCGCCTGGTGCCGGAAATGCACGCGCTGGCGGATGTCGTCCAGCGGCTGATGCGCGCGGATCTTGCCCATCAGCACGTCGAAGTTGCGATTCAGCACCAGCTTCATCTCGTCGATCGCCAGTGCGGTCTCGGACGCCGCCAGCTGGGCCGGCGCCTGTTCGGAGGTCTTGTTGCCCATGTCGCCGACGCGCACCTGGGCGAAGTCCAGGAAGGTATCCAGCGCGCCTTGCAACGCGCCGATCGCGGCGGTCGAAACCGCACGCACGAAGATCTGGCCGAACGGCAGCTTGTACAGGTCCGAGGTGAAGGTCTCACGCCCCGGATTGGTGCCCATGAAACCGTCGGAGGCCTTGTGCGTCCGATACTCCGGGACGAACACGTCCTTGACCACGATGTCCTTGGAACCGGTGCCCTTGAGCCCCATCACGTGCCAGGTATCGACGACCTCGAAGTCCGAGCGCGGCAGCAGGAAGGTGCGGTATTCCGGTGGCTGCCCTTCGTTGAAGATCAGCCCACCGAGGAATACCCAGTCGCAGTGATCGATACCGCTGGAAAAACCCCAGCGGCCACTGAACTTGAATCCGCCCTCGACCGGCGTGACCTGGCCCTTGGGCATGTACGTCGACGCGATCAGCACGTCGGTGTCGCCGGCACCCCAGATATCCTCCGCGGCACGGGGGTCGAACAGTGCGATCTGCCAGTTGTGCACGCCGATCACACCGTAGATCCATGCCGTCGACATGCAGCCCTCGGCGAGGGCCATCTGCACGTCGTAGAACACCTGCGGGTCCATCTCGTAACCGCCGTAGCGTTTCGGCTGCAGCACGCGGAAGAACCCCGCCTCCTTCATCTCGGCGATGGTCTGCTCCGGCACCTTGCGGTCGGCATCGCATTGCGCGGCGCGCTCCTTGAGCCGGGGGATCATGTCGCGTGCGCGCTGCACCAGCACTTCGGGACTGATCGGGGCGGTCTTGCTCTGGGTCTGCGTCGACACTGCGTTCTCCTTGCCTGAGTCGTGGACGGCGCGCCGGCGCTGATGCACGCGCGCTGCTTCGATCCTGCACTTTTCATCGATCCGGCCATGCGGGTCTTCGTCCGAAGTGATGAACAGCCCCCGCGGACCGCGCCGACACCGCCGGAATCGATCCCGGACCGGGGCGCCTGCCCATGCTTACGGCGGCCGCGCCCCCGCAGATGCCGCTGCGCCTGGTCATTCAAACGGGTGATGTTCTCGCCCGGCCCAGTTCTCACACTGCAGTCACGCGCTGCGGCCCGTCCGCAGCCACGGACATCCAGACACAACACAGCAGCGGCGGCACGGCCGATGGCCGGCCCCCGGAGCAAGCACATGGCAACTTCAGCGGAATACGGCCTCGGCGAATTCACGTTCCCGCGCGGCTGGTTCATGATCGCCGAGTCGTCCAAGGTCACCGACACCCCTCAGGGCGTCCGGTTCTTCGGACAGGATTTCGCGCTCTATCGCGGCAAGCAGAGCGGCAAGGTCGTCCTGCTCGACGCCTACTGCCCGCACATGGGCACGCACCTGGGCCGCAACAGCACCTCGTACGTGGCGATGGACGGCGCCGTCGAAGGCGATTCGATCCGCTGCCCCTACCACGCGTGGCGCTTCGGCCCGGACGGCAAGTGCAACCAGATCCCGTACAGCAACGGTCCGATCCCGCCGGCGGCGAAGGTGCGCGCATGGCAGGTACAGGAGCACATGGGCGCGGTGTTCGTCTGGCACGACCCCGAAGGCGGCGAACCGGACTACGAACTCCCGGTCCTGCCCGAGTGCAACGATCCGGCCTGGGTGCCGATCGCCTTCGACGACCTCGGCGTGGTCAACTGCCACACCCAGGAAATCCTCGACAACATCACCGACGTCGCCCATTTCGGGCCGATCCACGGCTCGACGACGAAATACTTCGAGAACGAATTCCGCGGCCACGTCGCGGTGCAGCGCATGGGCGGCGGCCATCGCACCCTGACCACGACGGACGGCCCGCTGCTGGAGACGGTCGCCACCTACACCGGGCCGAGCCTGCTGATCACCCGGATGACCGGCACGCACGATTCGTACATCTACATCGCGCACACCCCGGTCGACGACGGCAGCGCCTATGTCTGGCACGGCCTGATGGTGAAGTCGCCGAGCGGTCAGCCCCAGTACACCGAGCAGGACGTCGAAGTGGCCCGCCAGTATCAGGCGATGGCCCTCGCCGCGTTCGCGCAGGATTTCGAGGTGTGGAAGTACAAGCGCCCGAACATCCGCGGCCTGTACGTCCAGGGGGACGGCCCGTTCCTGAAGCAGCGTGCATGGTATCGCCAGTTCTACAACCCGCGTGCCCAGCGCGCCGAAATCCTCCAGCAGGTCGAAGGCGTCTTTCACGCCCGCGGCATGGACGGCGCTCCGGAAACGAAGGTCGCCTGACCGACCTCGCAAAAGCCCCCGCGACGAACCCGTTTCCGGTTCCTCGCGGGGGCTTTTTTGTGCGCGCCGGGTTTGCCGGAGCGCCGGCGATCAGCGTGCCGCGACCGCCTGTTTGCGCTGGATTTCCGACGAGACGAACTTGACCCAGTTGTTGGCGATGTCGGTGACGTCGGGTTCGGCGGCGGCCTGCATGAACGATTCGCGCGCCGCCTTGAGGCGGCCGGCGT
>JAQVDP010000038.1 GCA_028698335.1 Nevskiales bacterium
CCCAAGGTCGCCTTGGTGGCCTGCATGCGCAAGCTGCTGACCACGCTCAACGCCATGGTCCGCACCAATAAACCTTGGGACAACTCGCTTCACGGTGCTTGACTCGGAAGACGGTTACTCAGAACGCCATGGCGTCCAGCGCCATCATCGGCGCCGCGCTGACGCGCACGTTGCCGAGCAGCGCCGGAACCTGCGACAGCAGGCGGGTGGCGAAGTACTCGGCGGTGACCTGCTTGGTCTGCGCGAAGCCGGCGTCGTCGCCGGCCTGGGCGGCGCGGGCCATGCGCAGCCAGTTCCAGCCCAGGTAGGTCAGCGCGAACGCGCGCTGGTAGTCGCAGCAGCCGAAGGCGGCGTCGTCCGGGTTGGACTTGTAGGTCTCCATGATCCAGCCGGTGGTGCTTTCCAGTGCCTCCAGGGCCTGCTGCAGGGGCGCGGTCAGCGTCTCCGGGCCTTCCTTGAGGTCGGCCTTCACGGCGTCGAAGAAACGCTTCGGCAGGCGGCCGTTGTGCATCATCAGCTTGCGGCGCACCAGGTCCATCGCCTGGATGCCGTTGGTGCCTTCGTACAGGCACAGGATCTTGGAGTCGCGCACGATCTGCTCGACGCCGTGCTCCTTGATGAAGCCGTGGCCGCCGTAGACCTGGATCGCCATCGAGCCGAGCTCGACCGCCGAATCGGTGCAGAACGACTTGACCAGCGGCGTGTTCAGATCGACCCAGTCCTGCGCGGCCTCGCGCACGGCCGGATCGGCGTGGTGGCGGGCGAGGTCGACGTAGATCGCGGTCTCGTAGGCGAGGACGCGGGCGCCCTCGGTGACCGACTTCATCTGCAGCAGCATGCGGCGCACGTCCGGATGCTCGATGATCTCGGCCTTGCCGTTGAAGGCCTTGCCCTGCTTGCGCTCCTGCGCGTAGCGGATCGCGTTCTGGGTCGCCAGTTCGCACTGGCCGAGGCCCTGGAAGCCCACCAGGATGCGCGCCAGGTTCATCATCACGAACATGTTCTGGATGCCCTGGTTCGGCTCGCCGACGATCCAGCCCTTGGCGCCGTCGAACTGCATCACGCAGGTGACAGAGCCGTTGATGCCCATCTTGTGCTCGATCGACTGCACGCCGAGCTTGTTGCGCTCGCCGAGGGTGCCGTCTGCATTGACCAGGTACTTGGGCACCACGAAGGTCGACAGGCCCTTCACGCCCGGCGGCGAGTCCGGCAGGCGCGCCAGCACGAAGTGGACGATGTTGTCCGCCATGCGGTGCTCGCCGGAGGTGATGAAGATCTTGCCGCCTTCGATCAGGTAGCTGCCGTCGTCCTGCGGCGTCGCCTTGGTCTTGGCGGCGCCCACGTCGGAGCCGGCCTGCGGCTCGGTGATGCACATCGTGCCGGACCACTCGCCGTTGGCGAGCCTGGGCAGGTAGGTCTGCTTGATCTCCTCGCTGGCCGAGGCTTCCAGTGCCTCGAAGCAGCCGGCGGTCAGGCCCGGATACAGCGCGAAGGCGACGTTGGCCGAGCACAGCAGTTCCTCGACCACCTTGCCCAGCGTGTAGGGCAGGCCGGCGCCACCGTACTCGGTTTTCTGCGAGATGCCGTTCCAGCCCGCCTCGCAGTACATCTTGTAGAACTCGGTGAAGCCTTCCGGAACGGTGACTTCGCCGTTCTCCAGCTTGCAGCCCTGTGCGTCCGAAACCGCATTGAGCGGTGCGAGCTGCTCGGCGATGAGCTTGGCGGCCTCGTCGATCAGGCCGGTCAGGGTGTCCGGCGTCGCGTCGCTGAAGATCTCCAGCTCGGCCAGGCGGCCGACCTTGAGCACATCGTTGAGGACGAAATCGATTTCACGCAGGGGTGCCTGATAGCTGGCCATATCACCAATCCTAAATGCAGATGCTGGAACGACTTCTCGTGATGCGGGCCGAACTTCCGGCGAACCGCGCTGGGTGCCGGACCGGCCGGCGTGCAGGCGGGCGGCATCGGTGTGGCCGGGCGGTCCGGACGCGGTCTGCCGCATCTGGAGCGCCGGGCCTCGGCAATGCCTGGAGCCGGCAGGATTCCAGCCCCATCACGAACGATTTTGGGTGCGTAAGGCTACCACAGGGGCGCCGTTTCGCCCCCAACGAAAGGGAGGTTGTATTGTTTTGCTGCTGATTGATCGGAGTGTGATGGCCTGACTTGAAGCTGCTCGCGTTGGTACACTCTGATGCACGGCGATTCTGGGCGACTCAGAAACATGGCCGGCAAAATTCTTGCTTAAAACATCATCCATGAAAGTTCTCGTTACCGGCGCGGCCGGGTTCGTCGGTCTGTATTGCGCCCAGGCCCTGCTCGCCCGCGGCGACGAGGTGCTCGGGATCGACAACCTCAACGACTACTACGATCCGAACCTGAAGCGGGCGCGCCTCGAGCTGCTGGCGCGGTCCCCGCAGTTCGCGTTCCGGGAGGTCGACCTGGCGGACCGGACTTCGATGGACCGCCTGTTCACGGAGTTCCGGCCGGACCGGGTCCTGCATCTGGCGGCGCAGGCCGGGGTGCGCTACTCGCTGCAGAATCCGCAGGCCTATGTCGACAGCAATCTCGTCGGCTTCGCCAACGTTCTGGAGTGCTGCCGGCATCATCCGGTCGAGCATCTGGTCTACGCCTCGTCCAGCTCGGTCTACGGCGCCAATACCAAGGTGCCGTTCTCGGTCGACGATCACACCGATCACCCGGTGAGCCTCTACGCCGCGACCAAGAAGGCCAACGAGGCGATGGCGCACGCGTACAGCGATCTGTACCGGATTCCGACCACCGGCCTGCGCTTCTTCACGGTCTATGGACCGTGGGGGCGTCCGGACATGGCCTATTACCTGTTCACCAGGGCGCTGTTCGAGGACTCCGAGATCCAGGTCTTCAACAACGGCGACATGGAGCGGGATTTCACCTATATCGACGATATCGTCACCGCCGTGGTGCGGGTGCTGGACCGCCCGGCGGTGGCCGATCCGGCGTGGAGCGGCGATCCGCCGCGGACCGGCAGCAGCCGGGCGCCGTACCGGCTGTATAACATCGGTAATCATTCACCGGTCAAACTGTTGCGCTTCATCGAGGTGCTCGAGGATCTGGTCGGCAAGCCGGCGCGCAAGGTGTTCAAGCCGATGGCGCCCGGCGACGTGCAGCGGACCTATGCGGACGTCGCCGACCTGAGCCGGGACGTCGGTTTCGAGCCGGCCACGCCGATCGAGCAGGGCCTCGAGCGTTTCGTCCGCTGGTATCGTGAGTACCACGGCCTTTGATCATTTCAGATATCCAACACCCAAGCGCATGAAAATCACGGTCTTCGGTTCCGGTTACGTCGGTCTGGTCACCGCCGCCTGTCTGGCGGACTCCGGCAACTCGGTGGTCTGCGTCGACGTCGATGCCCGGCGCATCGAGACGCTCAATGCCGGGCATTGCCCGTTCTACGAGCCGGGGGTCGATGCGCTGCTGACCCGCAATACCGCGGCCGGGCGGATCCGCTTCACCACGGATGCGGTCGAGGGCGTCGCCCACGGCCAGATCATCTTCATCGCCGTCGGCACGCCGCCGCAGGAAGACGGCTCGGCCGACCTGCAGTACGTGCTGCAGGTCGCCAGCACGGTCGGCCAGTACATCTCCGACTACCGGGTCGTCTGCACCAAGTCGACGGTGCCGGTCGGCACGGCCAAGAAGGTCCGGGCGGCGGTGCAGGCGGCGATCGACGCGCGCGGTGCCAAGTTCCCGTTCGACGTCGTGTCCAACCCGGAATTCCTCAAGGAAGGCGCCGCGGTCGAGGACTTCCTGCGCCCGGACCGCATCATCGTCGGCACCGACAGCGAGCGTGCGCTGGAGCAGATGCGGCGCCTCTACGCGCCGTTCAACCGCAATCACGACCGCCTCATGGCGATGGACATCGAGTCGGCCGAGCTGACCAAGTACGCCGCCAACGCGATGCTGGCGACGCGCATCAGCTTCATGAACGAACTGGCGCTGCTCGCCGAGAAGGTCGGCGCGGACATCGAGAGCGTGCGGCGCGGCATCGGCTCCGATCCCCGGATCGGCTTCAGCTTCCTCTACGCCGGCTGCGGATACGGCGGCTCCTGCTTCCCCAAGGACGTCAAGGCGCTGGTCCGGACCGGACGCGAACACGACCAGACGCTGGGCATCCTCACCGCGGTGGAGGCGGCCAACGACTACCAGAAGACCATTCTGTTCGAGCGGCTCAAGGCGCATCTGGGCAGCCTGCAGGGCAAGACCATCGCGCTGTGGGGGCTGGCCTTCAAGCCCAATACCGACGACATGCGCGAGGCCCCCAGCCGCGTGCTGATGGAAGCGATCTGGGCCGAGGGCGGACGTGTCCAGGCCTATGACCCGATCGCGATGGAGGCGACCCGCCGCATCTACGGCGACCGCGACGATCTCCAGTACTTCGAATCGGCCGAGGACGCCTGCCGCGACGCCGACGCACTGGTGCTCGTCACCGAATGGGCGCAGTTCCGCAGCCCGGATTTCGCGCGGATCAAGACGCTGCTGCGTCAGCCGATCCTGCTCGACGGCCGCAACCTCTACGATTCCGCGCACCTGGCCGAATTGGGCTTCCGCTATCAGGGGATCGGGCGCAAGGCCAGATGATTCGTCCTGCTTGCGGTGGTACCGGGCTGAACCTTTCGGGGTCCCGGCGGGTCGACGCTTGAGGGTGCCATCGTCGACCGTGGCATAATCCGCGCCTTCCAATTCGACCCCGGCGTTCACAAGCGCCGCAATAAACCGGAGCCATCCCCGTGCTGGATTTCCTGATCAGTCCCGCCTACGCGCAGCAGGCGGCGGCGCAGCCCAATTCCCTGATGCAGTTCCTGCCGCTGATTCTGCTGGTGGTCCTGTTCTATTTCATGCTGATCCGCCCACAGATGAAGCGCACCCGCGAGCATCGCGACATGCTTGGCAAGCTGGCCAAGGGCGATGAGGTCGTGACCTCCGGGGGGGTCGCCGGCAAGGTGACCAGCATCGGCGAGGCCTATGTCGCCGTCGAGGTTGCCGACAACGTCAGCATCAAGGTGCAGAAGGCATCGATCAGCAGCGTCCTGCCCAAGGGCACCCTCAAGACCCTTTGATCGGGGAGAGCCGGACGGGGCGGTTCCCGCTCCGCCCGGGCAAATTCGGAGCCGCCATGCCAGACGCGCAGGTGCGGATCTCCGACCGTTGAAGTGATGCTCATGAAGCCATACGCAACCTGGAAATACGTCGTCCTTGTATTTGCGCTCGTGTTCGGCCTGCTGTACGCGGCGCCGAACATCTACGGCGACGATCCCTCGGTCCAGATCTCTCAGGAAAGCGGCGAGCCGTTGCCCGGGGACTTCGGAGACACAGTCAAGGCCGTTCTCGAAGGGGCGGAGCTGGCCCCGGTTGCCAGCGGGATCGAGGAAGGTCAGTGGATTGTCCGCTTCGGGTCGTCCGAGCAGCAGCTCAAGGCGGCCGATACGCTCAAGCGGGAGCTCGGGCGCGGGTACGTGGTCGCGCTGAACCTGGCGCCGCGCACCCCGGAGTGGTTGCGGGCCCTCGGCGCCAAGCCGATGAACCTGGGTCTGGACCTGCGCGGTGGCGTGCACTTCCTGCTGGAGGTGGATGTCGACGACGTCCGCGAACGCGCGGTCGAGCGCATCGTGACCGAAGTGCCGGCGATGCTGCGCAAGGAAGACATCCGCTACACCGGCCGCCGCCAGGTCGCCGGTGCCGGCGTGCTGGATTTTCCGGACGAGACCCGGCTGGACGCGGCGCGCGCCGCGATTGGCAAGAATTTTCCCGAGTACCAGACGCTGCAGCCGCCGGATGCGCCGCTGAGCCTGCAGGTCAGCCTGTCGGATGACGAGGCCAAGCGGATTGTCGACTTCGCGGTGCAGCAGAACCTGACGACGCTGCGCAACCGGGTCAATCAGCTGGGCGTGGCGGAGCCGCTGGTGCAGCGCCAGGGGACGAACCGCATCGTCGTGCAGCTACCCGGCGTGCAGGACACGACCCGTGTCAAGGATCTGCTGGGCGCCACCGCGACGCTCGAATACCGGGCGGTGTTCGACGGCGACGCTTACGCGGCCGCCCGCAGCGGCATCGTCCCGACCGGCGCGCAGCTCTTCTATACCCGCGAGGATCGTCGTCCGGTGCTCCTCAAGCGCGAGATCATCGCCGGCGGCGACAATCTGGTGGACGCGGCGGCAACCGTCGACCAGGACGGCGGTCCGGCCGTCAGTGTGACGCTCGACGGAGCCGGCGCGAAGCGCATGTTCGCGTTCACCGAGAAGAACGTCGGCAAGCCGATGGCGGTGCTGTTCAAGGAGCGCGAGGTCGTTACCAATTACAACGCCAAGGGCGAGCCGATCCGCGAGCATCGCGAGGTCGAGGAGGTGATCTCGATCGCGACGATCCGCGGCGTGTTCGGCAAGCGCTTCCAGACGACGGGACTCGAAAGCAAGGAGGCGCACGATCTGGCGCTGCTGCTCAAGGCCGGCGCACTGGCGGCGCCGGTGGAGATCGTCGAGGAGCGCACGGTGGGCCCGAGCCTCGGCGCGGACAACATCCGTCAGGGCTTTTCCGCGGCGCTGCTCGGCCTGACCCTGGTCGTCCTGTTCATGGCCTTCTACTACCGGGTCTTCGGCCTGTTCGCGATTTCCGCGCTGTTGCTGAATCTGGTGCTGCTGGTGGCGATCCTGTCGGTGCTGCAGGCGACCCTGACCATGCCCGGCATCGTCGGCGTGGTCCTGCACATGGGTATTGCGGTCGACGCCAACGTACTGATTTACGAGCGTATTCGCGAAGAGCTGAGAGGCGGTGCCAAGCCGCATTCGGCGATCGAGGCCGGGTACGACCGGGCCTTCCTGACGATTGCCGACGCCAACATCACCGGGCTGATCGCGACGGTCGTGCTGTTCGCCCTGGGCGAGGGGCCGATCAAGGGCTTCGCCGTGACCCTGGCCATCGGCATCCTCACTTCGCAGTTCACCGCCATCGTCGGCACGCGCGCACTGGCCCAGCTGGTCTTTGCCAAGCGTTCGCTCAAGGACGTGCCGGTCTGGTGATCAGGCGACGCACGACGTCATGACCCGTTTCCGGGGCTACTTATGAAATTTTTTGCACGCGTTCCCAATATCGACTTCATGGCCCAGCGCAAGGTCGGGCTGGCGGCGTCCACCATCCTGACGCTCGGCGCGATCCTGCTGGTGCTGTTGCGCGGGCTGAATCTGGGCATCGACTTCACCGGCGGCGTGCTGGTGGAGGTGGCCTATCCCGAAACCGTCGAGCTCGACACCGTTCGCCAGGAACTGGCCGACGCCGGCTACGAGCGGGCCGTGGTCCAGTACTTCGGTGCCAGCACGGCGGTGCTGATCCGTCTGCCGCCCGCGGAGGATGCGTCGTCGGCGCAGGTCAGCACCAGCATCCTGCAGGCCCTGGGGGCCGAACAGAAGGGGATCTCGCTGCGCCGTATCGAGTTCGTCGGGCCGCAGGTCGGTGACGAGCTGACCGAGAAGGGCGGTCTGGCGCTGCTGTTCGCCTTCATCGGCATCATGATCTACATCGCGTTCCGCTTCGAGTGGAAGTTCTCGGTGGGCGCCATCGCGGCGCTGGTGCACGATGCGGTGATGGTCCTGGGGCTGCTGTCCCTGCTGCAGGTCGAGTTCGACATCACCACGCTGGCCGCGATCCTGGCGCTGATCGGTTACTCCAACAACGAAACCATCGTCATCTTCGACCGTGTGCGCGAGAACCTGATCAACCTGCGCAAGGCCCAGATCCTCGAGGTGGTGAATCTGTCGGTCAACCAGACCCTGCTGCGCTCGGTGATCACCCATCTGACCACCTTGCTGGTGCTGATTGCCCTCTACACCCTGGGCGGGTCGAGCGTGCACAGCTTCTCGATCGCCATGATCTTCGGCGTCATCGTGGCGACCTACTCGTCGATCTATGTCTCGACCAATCTGGCCGTTGCGCTTGGCGTGAGCCGGGAAGATCTGCTGCCGCCGCAGGAGTCCGAGGTCGACGAGATGCCCTGATTCCGCGTTTGTCGGACAGCGATGCATCGGTAGAAGCCGATCGCAGAGAACCCCGGCGGCCGTTCCGGTGCCGGGGTTCTCTTTTTGCACTGGTCTGGGGGGGGCAGTGTGAGTCATCGTGACTGCATTCACCCGCAGCCACGATTTGGCTGATTTCTTGCTTGTAATCTCGCTGACACCGAGTCCGGGCTGCGGAAATGCCGACGGCCGGATTGTCGTATTGCGGACATGCTGCATTGCAATACTCAGCGACCGGCTGTAGCGTTGTCGTCTTTCCGCAAGGCTGCTTGGCGGCGACCTCGGCAGAGGCGTCGTCTACAACGAATTTAGGTCTCCGGGGAAGGAGCGAATGCGAATTCTGGTGGTAGGAGGCGCCGGTTATATTGGCGCACACATGGTCAAATGTCTGGCTGAGCATGGGCACGAGCCCATCGTGCTCGACGATTTCTCGACCGGCCACCGCGAAGCGATCCAGTGGGGTGTCTTGCACGAGGCCTCGCTTGCGGACAGTCAGGCGCTGGACCGGGTGTTCTCGGCGGACCGCATCGACGCCGTGATGCATTTTGCCGCGTGTTCCCTGGTCGGCGAGTCGGTCGCCGACCCGCTCAAGTACTACCGCAACAATGTAAGCAACTCGATCACTCTGCTGGATGCAATGCGCCGGCACGGCGTGACCAGGTTCGTGTTCTCCTCGACCGCGGCGATCTTCGGCGAGCCGCAGCAGCCGCTGATCGACGAGGAACACCCGACCGTGCCGTTGAATTCCTACGGCCGGTCCAAGCTGATGATCGAAACCGTGTTGCGCGACTGTGCGCAAGCCTATGGCCTGGATGTGGTCGCCCTGCGTTATTTCAACGCTGCGGGAGCCGATCCATCGGGGCGCATCGGCGAGTCCCACCAGCCTGAGACGCATCTGATTCCGCGGCTGTTGCGCAAGGCGGCCGGTGAGGATCTGGAGGTGCAGATCTTTGGGGATGACTACGACACCCGGGACGGCACCTGCGTGCGCGATTACATCCACGTGAGCGACCTTGCGGATGCCCATCTGAAGGCTCTGGAGTCAATGGGCGCAGCGGGTTCGTTTCGGGCCTATAACCTCGGTAACGGCAACGGTTACACCGTCAAAGAAGTGATCGCTGCCACAGAATCGGTTATTGGCAAGGCGCTAGACTTACCCGTGTCAGGGCGTCGTTCCGGAGATCCCGGCACGTTGGTTGCGAGCAGTTCAAAGGCGGCAGCGGAGCTGGGCTGGCAACCGTGCGTTCAGGATGTCGGTGCGATAATCGAGTCGGCTTGGCGTTGGCATCGCAAACCCGCCTACTAGATTTGATGGATATCGTAGACGGCACTGGGGTAAGCAAGTAGGCAGCTAGGGCATACGGACATGGACGGAAGTAGAGCGCTTCAGGTTGGCAGTGCGACGAACGGGGGCGGAACCGGGGACCTCTATGCCGGTGCCGGTAGCCCCTTCTCAGTCGATAAGAGGACTGGTGAATCCGGAACGGCGGGGTCCGGACTGGCCTACTGCCTGGCCAAGCGCGCGCTCGATATCGTGGGTGGTCTGACGCTGGCAACAGTGTTCTCTCCGGTGTTCGTCGTCGTCACCGTGGCGATGCTGCGGGATGACGGCCCCATCTTCTTCGGCCACAAGCGGATCGGGAAGGACGGCAAGACCTTCAAGGTCTACAAGTTCCGCACCATGGTGCCGAATGCCCAGCAGGTCCTGGAAAACCTTCTGGAGTCGAATCCGGAGATGCGAGCCGAGTGGGAACAGGATCACAAGTTGCGCGACGATCCCCGCATCACCCGCGTCGGCCAGTTCCTGCGCAAGACCAGCCTGGACGAACTGCCGCAGCTGTGGAACGTGTTCAAGGGTGAAATGAGCCTTGTCGGTCCCCGGCCTGTCGTCGAGGCCGAGCTGCCGAAGTACGGGCGCGCGCTGAGGCATTACTGCGCGACCAAGCCCGGCATCACCGGGCTGTGGCAGGTGTCGGGGCGTAACGATACCGACTATCGCCGCCGCGTGGCGCTGGACCGCTATTACTCCGAGCGCGCCAGCATCCTGCTGGATGTCAACATATTGCTGCGGACCGTGTGGGTGGTGGTCGGGCGCAGAGGTGCCTACTAGGTACAGGACAGCTCGCGGCCATGGGTTGCTGCCGTGTCCATTAGCCGTGACCCCGATGCGTACGCCAATCGAGCAGTGGCGTCGCGGGACGCATTACTTCCATTTTTTGAATCCCCAACGACGTGACGCGCTTACCCGCTTTCAAAGCCTATGACATCCGTGGCCGGGTTCCGGATGAACTCAATGAGACCATTGCGTATCGACTGGGGCTCGCGTTTGCCGAGCGGTTTCGGGCCCGCCGCGTGGCGGTCGGGCAGGATGCCCGCCATAGCAGTCGGGTGTTGCTCGAGGCGCTCGCGCTGGGTCTGAGCCACGGCGGAGCGGAGGTTCTGGATATCGGCCTGTGCGGTACCGAGGAGGTCTATTTCGCCACTTTCCATGCGCGCCTGGACGGCGGGATCATGGTTACCGCCAGTCACAACCCCATCGACTACAACGGCATGAAGCTGGTGCGCGAAGACGCCCGGCCGATTTCCGGCGACACCGGATTGCGTGAGCTGGAAGCAGCCGTTGAGGCATCAGATATGCAGCCCCAGGGTGAAGCGGCGTTGACCCCGGTTTCATTTCGGGAAGACTACGTTCATCACCTGCTGGGGTATGTAGATGTCTCCGCACTCAAGCCGCTGAAGATTGTCGTCAACGCCGGCAACGGGACCGCGGGCCTGGTGATCGACGCCCTGGCGCCGCACCTGCCATTCGAGTTCATCCGCATCCATCACGAGCCGGATCCCGACTTTCCCAACGGCATCCCGAACCCGCTGCTGCCGGAAAATCGTAGCGCCACAGCCGAAGCGGTAAAAGCCCACGGTGCCGACCTCGGCGTGGCCTGGGACGGCGACTTCGACCGATGCTTTCTCTTCGACGAGAACGGCACGTTCATCGAGGGCTACTACATCGTTGGCTTGCTGGCCGAGGCCCTGCTCCAGCGCGAACCCGGTGCAAGGATCATTCATGATCCTCGGCTGACCTGGAACACCGTCGACGTCGTCGCGGCTGCAGGCGGTGTGCCCATCCAGTCCAAGACCGGCCATGCCTTCATCAAGGAGCGCATGCGCCAGGAAAATGCCATCTACGGTGGCGAGATGAGCGCGCACCATTATTTCCGGGATTTTGCCTACTGTGACAACGGCATGATTCCCTGGCTGCTGGTTGCCAGTCTGATCAGCGAAAAGGGTGCACCGTTGTCGGCGCTGGTCGGCGAGCGCATGCGCAAGTTCCCGGCCAGCGGCGAGATCAACCGCACCGTGTCCAGCATTCCCAAAGTGCTGGACCGGATCGAGTCCACCTACGGCCCGGACGCCGTAGCCGTAGACCGCACCGACGGCATCAGCCTGGAATTCAAGAACTGGCGATTCAATCTGCGCGGCTCAAACACCGAACCCGTACTGCGTCTCAACGTCGAATCCCGCGCAGACGAAAGCCTGATGCGGACCAAGACCCAGGAACTCCTGGAGCTGATCGACTCATGCAAGTAACGCCAACCAACCGCTCATGTCGAGTCGGCCGCGCAGCGGCCGTATCGAGACATCTTAGCCTGCACCCAAACACCCCCCGTTCGCATCGAGTAGTCCGCGCAGCGGGCGGTTCGAGAGGGGGCGGCCCTGCAGGGCGCTTAGGTCGGCGCCCATTGCCGCCGCCCCGTGGGGTGTCGGTTCTCCGAACCAGCTGCTGCGGGATGGTCTTTGGCAGCGGTTTGGCAAGCTCGTGGAAGCGGTATCCTGAAGGCCATGATGAAGAGATCCGGGACTGATGACCGACAGCACGATCATTCGGTGGCGGCACTGGCGCCCGGATGCAGGAAGCGTGCGGCGCTACCTGCATGCCATCTCAAGATCGGACTGCTGATATGCCCAAGCTCTACGAATATTTCGGAATCATCGTGATGTTCTACGCCAATGAGCATGAGCCGGTTCACGTGCATGGCAAGTGCCAAGGCAGGGAATGCCGAGCCGAGCTGAGCGTGCTTGATGGCGTCGTCGTCGACATCCAGTACAAAGATCAGCCCGGGCGCCAGCCGCTGTCTGTTTCGGAGCTGCGCAACTTTCAGGAGCTCGTCTCAGCAAAGGCCGACGAGATTGTCCAGAAGTGGATTGACTTCTTTGTGCTCCACCGCGTCGTCCAGGCGCAAAAGATCGACCGGAGATTGAAATGACCGACATCACAAGTGCCGAATATGTTGGCGGCTATGCCATTCGACTCGAGTTTGACGACGGAAAAGTTCAGATCGTCGATTTCCAGCCGTTCCTGACCAGGGCGCAGCATCCCAGCATTCGTGCCTACCTCGATTCGCAGGCGTTCAAGTCTTTTCGTCTTGAGTATGGTGAGTTGGTCTGGGGGGATTACGACTTGTGCTTTCCCGTGATGGATCTCTACAACAACCAGATCCTCAATGACGGCGGCCGGCGCGAGGCGGCTTAAGCTGAAATGATCGTCCCCGTACTCCTGGCCGGCGGCTCCGGTACGCGACTATGGCCGCTGTCACGCGAAGCCTATCCCAAGCAGTTCCTCAAATTGGGTGGCGAGTACACGCTGATCCAGCAGACCGTCCGGCGTGCGCAGCGGTTGGAAAATGCAGCGCCCCCCATCGTGATCTGCGGAGACGCACACCGCTTCCTCGTTGCCGAACAGCTGCGTGAGATCGGCATCGAAGATGCCACTATCATTTTGGAGCCGGAGGGTAGAAATACCGCGCCAGCAGCGGCCGTGGCCGCGCTGCACGTCAGCAAGCAATATGGCGACGAAGCCCTGGTTTTCCTGATGAGTGCAGATCATGTGGTGGCAGACACTGCCGCGTTCTGCAAAGCCGCGCAAATCGCAGCAGCGACCGCGCAGACCGGCCGATTGATGGCCTTTGGTATCAGGCCTACACGCCCGGAAACGGGTTACGGCTATCTCAAGCGGGGTGTTGCGCTGCCCGGTGGGGCATTCGAACTCGAGCAGTTCGTGGAAAAGCCGGAGCTCAAACTCGCCGAAGAGTTCATCAAACAAGAAGACTACTCCTGGAACGGTGGCCTATTCCTTTTTTCAGCCGGCCTCTTTCTCACGGAACTGAAACACTTCGAGTCCGCGCTTTCTTCTCCCTCTCCCCTCGCGGGAGAGGGCCGGGAAGAGGGGGCAACGAACATGGTCGCTGCCTGCCAGGCCGCACTAGACAAAGCCAAGCGAGACCTCGACTTCATCCGCCTGGACGCTGATGCATTCAAGCAAGCCCGATCCGACTCCATCGACTACGCGCTGATGGAAAAAACCGACAAGGCCGCGCTGGTGCCCATGGATGCCGGCTGGGACGATGTCGGGTCGTGGTCCTACTTAGGCACAATGAGCCGGGATACTCGCGGCAACTACGCCCACGGAGATGTCCTGATTGAGGATAGCGACGACACGCTGGTTCATAGTGAAAACCGAATGGTTGCGGCGGTCGGCCTGAAAGACACGCTGATCGTTGAAACCAAGGATGCCGTCCTGGTGGCAGCCAGCAGCCGAGCACAGGATGTCAAAGCCATCGTCGCCAGGCTGCGGGCAGCCAATCGCGAGGAAGCGCAGATCCATCCTACTGTGCACCGTCCGTGGGGGAGCTACGAAACCATCGCAGTCGGACCGCGCTTTCAGGTCAAGCGCATCATCGTCAAGCCCGGCCGCAAGCTCAGCTCACAGATGCACCATCACCGCGCCGAGCACTGGATCGTGGTCTGCGGCACCGCCAAGGTCAGCTGTGATGGGAGGGATTTGTTGTTGGGAGAAAACCAATCGACCTATATCCCATTGGGTGGTGTGCACCGCTTGGAGAACCCAGGGAAGGTCCCTCTCGAGCTTATTGAAGTTCAGTCGGGAAGCTACCTCGGAGAGGATGACATCGTGCGATTCGATGATGTGTATGGACGGCAATGAGCCCAATGAACGCCAACGGCATGAATGATTGGCGTCAGCAGCAAGAAATAATGCGGCTGACGTCGCCATGGGTGACGCTTGTTGCCGAGCGTTGGGTGGATCAGTTCGATTGTGAGATTGATTACTGGCGGGTCGAGCGGCCAGATTCGGCGATTGTAGTTCCGGTGCAAGCAGGTGAACTGCTTCTGGTGACTGAAACATTTCGACCTGGTGTTGGACGCTCGACACTGGATTTTCCGGGGGGGCGAATTCCCGTTGGAAAGAGGCCTCAGGACTCGATAGGCCTGATACTTGAGCGTGAGCTGGGAGTTGGCGCGGAATTTGTTTCTGACATGAGACCCATTAATTCAGAGGGCTGGATAGTCGATAGTTCCTTCTCTAGTCAAAAACTGTGGGGCTTTGAGGTCGAGATAGATCGACGATGGTGTGCGCCGGAACGGTGTGCGTTGACGCGGGTTCCAGTTACGAATGCAAGTATCGATATGTTGGTGGAGCAATTGACCTGTCTGCAATGCCGTGCACTCTTGCTCGAATGGATAAAGCGCAGAGTGTTTTAGTTGAATTAGAGTGGTCCAAATAACTTGTTGGAGTGATCATGA
>JAQVDP010000001.1 GCA_028698335.1 Nevskiales bacterium
AGGAAACCGACCTTGAGCGTAGTGCTATCTCGCTCGTGCGGCTCTGGCCCTGGGCCAACCCGCGATAAAGGCCTCGCGGAGGTCAGCGCCTTTTCGGGCTCCTGCGAAAGTCATACTGTCTAGGGCTTGGGACGCTTGGCCTTGGTCGGCCGCTGCCAGTTCGGATAGTGCTTCTGCTCGCGCGCGCG
Organism: Nevskiales bacterium; assembly: GCA_028698335.1. Lineage (GTDB taxonomy): Bacteria > Pseudomonadota > Gammaproteobacteria > Nevskiales > Nevskiaceae > Solimonas. Next base: position 189 of record JAQVDP010000001.1, read on the forward strand.
GCACAGCGTGAGGCCACCGTCGGGCACGTCCTTGGTGATCGTCGACCCGGCGGCAACGGTCGCGTCGCGACCGACCCGGACCGGCGCCACCAACTGCGTGTCCGAGCCGATGAATGCGCCGTCGTCGATGACGGTGCGGTGCTTGTTGGCGCCGTCGTAGTTGCAGAAGATCGTGCCGGCACCGATGTTGACGCCGGCACCGACCTCGCCGTCGCCGAGGTAGGCCAGATGGTTGGCCTTGCTGCCGGTGCCGACGGTGACATTCTTGACCTCGACGAAATTGCCGACGTGCACGTCGTCGCCGAGCGCTGCGCCCGGGCGCAGGCGTGCGAACGGGCCGATCCGGGCGCCGGCACCGGCACTGCAGTGCTCCAGCACGGAGTGGGCCTCGACCACGGTGCCGGGGCCGAGCGTGACGTCGCGCAGCACGCAGTGCGGACCGATCCGCACATCGTCGTCCAGGGTTACGTCGCCCTCGAACACGCAGCCAACGTCGATCATCACATCACGGCCGTGATTGAGCGCGCCACGCAGCTCGAAGCGCGCCGGATCGGCGAACTGCACGCCGGCGCGCATCAGCGCATCGGCCTGCCGGCGCTGGAACAGGCGTTCGGCATGGGCCAGCTGCAGACGATCGTTGACCCCCTCGACTTCGCTGGCGTCGGCGGCCTGGACCGCCTCGACCCGCACTCCGTCCGCCACCGCCAGGGCGACGGCGTCGGTCAGGTAGTACTCGCCCTTGGCGTTGTCATTGCCGATCTTCGACAGCCACGCCCGTAACCGACCGGCCGGCGCGGCGATGAAGCCGGTGTTGATCTCGCGCAGCGCCTGCTGTTCCGGCGTCGCATCGCGCTGCTCGACGATGCCGATTACGGCCCCGGTGTCGTCGCGCAGGATGCGGCCGTAGCCGGCCGGATCCTCCAGCGTCGTAGTCAGAACCGCGAGGCCGGTCCGCCCCGCGTCGACCAGCGGCGTCAGCGTCGACGCGCGCACCAGCGGCACGTCGCCGTACATCACGATCACGGTCGCGTCGTCGGGGATCGCAGGCATCGCCTGCTGCACGGCATGCGCGGTGCCGAGCTGCTCGGCCTGATGCGCCCAATGCAGGGACAGCGCCTGCGGCGCCTCGGCCTCGGCCCAGGCACGCACCGCGTTGCCGCCGTGACCGTAGACCACGTGCACCGTCGCCGCCCCCAGCTTTTGGGCGGCCGTCAGCACATGCGCCAGCATCGGGCGGCCACCCACGCCGTGCAGCACCTTCGGGCGCGCACTCTTCATGCGCGTGCCTTGGCCGGCGGCGAGTACGATGCAATGCAGGGGTGTCGGGGTCATGGCACTTCCGGATGGCGAAGGCGCGTTCGAACGGACGGCGGCGGGTTTGCCGCCTGCGCCAGCATAGCACCGGCGCGGCGTGGCACCGGACGGCGTGCCGGCGCCCGAAAACGAAGAAGCCGCGCATGAAAGCGCGGCTTCTTCCAAACAACAGCGGGATCAGCGCTTCTTCAGGTTCTGGACGAACTGCAGACGCGCCGCCGCCTCGATCAGCTCGGACTGGGCCCGGGCCAGATCGATGTCGGACTTGGCACCGGCCAGCTTTTCCTCGGCCGACTGCTTGGCCGCCAGCGCCGCAGCCTCGTCGGCATCCTTGGCGCGCAGGGCCGTGTCGGCCAGCACCGTCACCAGGTACGGCTGGATCTCGAGGATGCCGCCGCCGACGAAGAACTCCAGTTCGTCGCCTTCCGGCGACTTCACCCGGACCGTGCCGGGCTTCAGGCGCGTCAGCAACGGTGCGTGGCGCGGCGCGATGCCGACCTCGCCCATCTCCGCAGGCGCGAACACCATCTGGGCTTCCCCGGAATGGATGTGGCCTTCTGCGGAAACGATGTCTACGTGAATATTTGCCATCTGGTCCTCGCTCGCGGGCGCAGGCGATTAAAGCTTGTTCGCCTTTTCGACCGCTTCGTCGATGGTGCCGACCATGTAGAACGCCTGCTCCGGCAGGTGATCGTACTCGCCGCTGACGATGCCCTTGAAGCCGCGGATCGTCTCGGCCAGCGACACGTACTTGCCGGGGGCGCCGGTGAAGATTTCGGCGACGTGGAACGGCTGCGACAGGAAGCGCTGGATCTTACGCGCGCGGGCAACGACCTGCTTGTCCTCTTCGGACAGCTCGTCCATGCCGAGGATCGCGATGATGTCCTTCAGCTCCTTGTAGCGCTGCAGCACGCCCTGCACGTCACGCGCGCACTGGTAGTGCTCGACGCCGATGACGTTCGGATCGAGCTGGCGCGAGGTCGAGTCGAGCGGGTCGACGGCCGGGTAGATACCCAGCGCGGCGATGTCACGCGACAACACGACGGTGGAGTCGAGATGCGCGAAGGTCGTCGCCGGCGACGGGTCGGTCAGGTCGTCCGCGGGGACGTACACGGCCTGGATCGACGTGATCGAGCCCTTCTTGGTCGAGGTGATGCGCTCCTGCAGAACGCCCATTTCCTCGGCCAGGGTCGGCTGGTAACCCACCGCCGACGGCATACGGCCAAGCAGTGCGGACACCTCGGTACCGGCCAGGGTGTAACGGTAGATGTTGTCGACGAACAGCAGCACGTCACGGCCTTCGTCGCGGAAGAACTCGGCCATCGTCAGGCCGGTCAGGGCGACGCGCAGACGGTTGCCCGGCGGCTCGTTCATCTGGCCGTAGACCATTGCCACCTTGGAGTTGCCGAGGTTCTTCTCGTCAACGACGCCCGACTCCATCATCTCGTGATAGAAGTCGTTGCCTTCACGGGTACGCTCACCGACGCCGGCGAACACCGACAGACCCGAGTGCGCCTTGGCGATGTTGTTGATCAGCTCCATCATGTTGACGGTCTTGCCGACGCCGGCACCGCCGAACAGGCCGACCTTGCCGCCCTTGGCGAACGGGCAGAGCAGATCGATGACCTTGATGCCCGTTTCGAGCAGCTCGGTCGAACCGGCCTGATCCTCGTAGCTCGGCGCTTCGCGGTGGATCGCCCACTGCTCGGCAGCTTCGACCGGACCGACTTCGTCGATCGGCTCGCCGAGCACGTTCATGATGCGGCCCAGGGTCGCCGGACCGACCGGCACCGAAATCGGCTTGCCGGTGTTGCGGACTTCGAGGCCACGCTTCAGGCCTTCCGAGGAGCCCAGCGCGATCGTGCGGACCACGCCGTCGCCGAGCTGCTGCTGGACTTCCAGCGTCAGTTCGGTGCCGTCGATCTTGAGGGCATCGTAAATCGCCGGAATCGCGTCACGCGGGAACTCCACGTCGATGACGGCGCCGATAACTTGGACGATCTTGCCAGTGCTCATGTTGTCTGCTTCCTAGTAAATCCGGTTTGCGCATTTCGCTTCGGTCGGTTCGTTCCGGCTGCCCGCCGCGAACCCGTCCTGAACGTGCGCGTCTCTATCCGACCGCGGCCGCGCCGCCCACGATTTCCGCCAGTTCCTTGGTGATGTTGGCCTGACGCGCCTTGTTGTAGGCGAGTTCAAGCTGGCCGATGATCTTGCCCGCGTTGTCGCTGGCGGACTTCATCGCGACCATCCGCGCCGACTGCTCGCAGGCCACATTCTCGATCACCGACTGATACACCTGCGACTCGACGTAGCGCATCAGCACCGCATCGAGCAGCTCCGTCGACGCCGGCTCGTAGAGGTAGTCCCAGTGCTCCAGCAGGCCTTCGCTCTTGACCGGCTCCAGCGGCAGCAGCTGCATCGCCGTCGGCTTCTGCGTCATGGTGTTGACGAACTGGTTCGACACGACATACACGCGGTCGACCTTGCCGTCGCGGTACGCATCGGTCAGGACCTTGATCACCCCGAGCAGCTGCTCGAGATGCGGGCGGTCACCCAGCTGCGATGCCGTCGCGACGACGTTGCCGCCGAGCCGCTTGAAGTACGAGATCGCCTTGTTGCCGACCAGGACGAAGTCCAGCTCGACGTTCTTCTCGCGCCAATGCTTGACCTCGCGCACCGTGGTCCGGAACGCGTTGATGTTCAGACCGCCGCAAAGGCCGCGGTCCGAAGACACGATCAGGTACGCAACGCGCTTGACGTCGCGCTCGACCGTGAACGGGTGCTTGTACTCAAGATTGGCATTTGCCAGATGACCCAGCGTGCGGCGGATCTTCTCTGCGTAGGGGCGAGCCGCCGCCATGCGATCCTGCGCCTTGCGCATTTTCGACATGGCGACCTTTTCCATCGCCCGCGTGATCTTCTGCGTGTTCTTGACGCTTTTGATCTTGGTGCGAATTTCCTTGGCGCCGGCCACGTGTTTGCCTCGCTAGATGGTATGTGGGCCGATCAGACCGCAGCCTGCTTGACGTAGGCGTCCATGGCCGCCTTCAGGCCGGACTCCAGCTCGTCGTTCCAGCCGCCGTCGTTCAGCTTGCCGAGCAGATCCTGCTGGTTGGTCGTCAGGAACTGATGCAGCCCCTCTTCCCAGACCAGAACCTTGTCGACCGGCACCGCGTCGATGTAGCCCTTTTCAACCGCATAGAGCGAAGCGGCCATCAGTCCGACGGACAGCGGCGCGTACTGCTTCTGCTTCATCAGCTCGGTGACGCGCTGACCGCGCTCGAGCTGCTTGCGGGTGGCTTCGTCGAGGTCCGACGCGAACTGCGCGAACGCCGCCAGCTCGCGGTACTGCGCGAGGTTGGTACGGATACCGCCCGACAGCTTCTTGATGACCTTGGTCTGCGCCGAACCACCGACGCGCGAGACCGAGATACCGGCGTTCATGGCCGGGCGGATGCCGGCGTTGAACATGTCGGTTTCAAGGAAGATCTGGCCGTCGGTGATCGAGATCACGTTGGTCGGAACGAACGCCGAAACGTCGCCGGCCTGGGTCTCGATGATCGGCAGCGCGGTCAGCGAGCCGGTCTTGCCCTTGACCTTGCCGTCGGTCAGCTTCTCGACGTACTCGGCGTTGATGCGCGCGGCGCGCTCGAGCAGGCGGGAGTGCAGATAGAACACATCGCCCGGGAACGCTTCACGGCCCGGCGGGCGGCGCAGCAGCAGCGACACCTGACGATAGGCGACGGCCTGCTTGGACAGATCGTCGTAGATGATCAGCGCGTCTTCGCCCTTGTCGCGGAAGTACTCGCCCATCGAGCAGCCGGAGTACGGCGCGATGAACTGCAGCGCTGCGGACTCGGACGCCGACGCGGCGACGACGATGGTGTGCGCCATCGCGCCGTGCTCTTCGAGCTTGCGCACGACGTTGGCGATCGAGCTGGCCTTCTGGCCGATTGCGACGTAGACGCACTTAATGCCCGACGACTTCTGGTTGATGATCGTGTCGATCGCCAGCGCGGTCTTGCCAGTCTGACGGTCGCCGATGATCAGCTCACGCTGACCGCGACCGATCGGCACCATCGCGTCGACCGCCTTGTAGCCGGTCTGCACCGGCTGGTCGACCGACTTACGCGTGATGACGCCCGGCGCAACCTTTTCGATCGGCGAGGTCCCTGCGGCATCGATCGGCCCCTTGCCGTCGATCGGATTGCCGAGCGCGTCCACCACGCGTCCCAGCAGTCCTTCGCCGACCGGCACTTCGAGAATGCGGCCCGTCGTCTTGACCGTATCGCCTTCCTTGAGGTGCTTGTAGTCGCCGAGGATGACCGCGCCGACCGAATCGCGCTCGAGGTTCAGCGCCAGGCCGAAGGTGTCGCCCGGAAACTCGAGCATTTCACCCTGCAGCGCGTCGGACAGGCCGTGCACACGGACGATGCCGTCCTGCAGCGACACGATCGTGCCGGTGTTGCGAGCCTCGGTGGCGGCGTCAAAGTTCTTGATGCGCGCCTTGATCAGGTCGCTGATTTCGGAAGGATTGAGTTGCATACGAACCGTTCCCTAAAGGTTGAGCCAGGGAGGCAGGGGGTTAACGCAAAAGTGCGGTCTTGAGGTGTTCCAGCTCGCCGAGGACCGTACCGTCGATGATGACGTCGCCGGCACGGATCAGCGCTCCGCCGATCAGATCCGGATCGGTTTTCCACTCGATCCCGACCTCGCGCTGCAGACGCTTGCGCACCGCAGCGGCGAGCTGCTCCTGCTGCGCCGAATCGACTTCGACCGCCGAGGTGATCTCGACGTCGACGCGCGACTCGGCTTCTGCACGAAGCTGCTCGTACTGCTCGGCGATGGCGGGCAACGCGGCCAGCCGGCCGTTCTCGACCAGCAGGCGGACCAGAGCCACGGCCTCGGCCGACAGCTTGTCCGCCAGCGCCTGGGCCAGCGCGCCGGCCAGCTCGGACTTGGTCAACGCCGGATGCCCGATCAGGCTTGCCACCGTCGGCTCGGCGACGAGCTGTGCCAGCGCGGTCAACGCCTCGCCCCACTTGGGGAACGCGTTTTCCTCGCGGGCCAGTCCGAAGACGGCTTTGGCGTAGGGCCGGGCCAGAGTGCTGTAATCCGCCATGTGCGCTTGCCTTTAGACGCGGGCCGCGAGCTCGTTGAGCACGTCGGCGTGGGCCTTGGTGTCGATCTCGCGCTTGAGGATCTTCGCCGCGCCGATCACCGCCAGCTCGCCGACCTGCTTGCGCAGCTCTTCGCGGGCGTGGGCGATTTCGCGCTCGACTTCCTCATGCGCCTTGGCAACGATGCGCTCACCCTCTTCCTGGGCATGGGTCTTGGCCTGCTCGACCATCTGCGCCGCCTGCTTGTTGGCGGCAGCGAGGATCTCCTGCGCCTGCGTCCGCGCTGCCTTGAGCTCTTCTTCGCTCTTGGCCGAAGCGTCCTGCAGCGCGCGGGCACCCCTGTCGGCAGCGGCGAGACCGTCGGCGATCTTCTGCCGGCGTTCTTCCATCGCCTTGGTGATCGGCGGCCACACGAACTTCATCGTGAACCAGACGAAGATCCCGAAGACGATCATCTGGCCGACGATGGATGGAATGCTTGCCTGCATTGGCTAAGCTCCAGGTTGAGTGAAACGAAGTCTTTGCGAGTCGCGAGTGCCTTAACCGCCAGCGACGGCCGACAGCAGCGGGTTCGCGAACATCATCAACAGGCCCATTGCCACGCCGATGATCGACACGGCGTCGAGCAGGCCGGCGATGATGAACATCTTGGTCTGCAGCATGTTGGCCATTTCCGGCTGGCGGGCAGCGCCTTCGAGGAACTTGCCGCCGAGCAGGCCGAAGCCGATGGCGGTGCCGAGCGCAGCCAGACCGAAGATGATGCCGATGGTCAGCGCCGTGTTGGCCTGGATCTGAGCGATGAGCTCCATGGGTTTACTCCGTGTGTTGCGGTGGTGGAAAAGTGGTTGAAGGACGAGATCAGTGATGCTCGTAAGCCATGCTGATGTACACGATGGTCAGCGTCATGAAGATGAACGCCTGCAGCGTGACGACCAGGATGTGGAAGACCGCCCAGCCGAAACCGGGGATCACCTGCGCCCACCAGGGCAGCAGCGCGATGAGAATGAAGATCAGCTCGCCGGCGTAGAGGTTGCCGAACAGTCGCAGCGCCAGCGACATCGGCTTGGCGAGCAGTTCGACGGTGTTGAGCACGACGTTCGCCGGCATCAGCTTGGCGCCGAACGGATGGGTCAGGAATTCCTTGGCGAAGCCGCCGGCACCCTTGCCCTTGAAGCTGTAGATGATGATCAGCGCGAACACCGACAGCGACAGCGCGAACGTCGCGCTCATGTCGGCCGACGGCACCGCACGGAAGTATTCGAGCCCGAAGACATGCTTGGCGATCATCGGCGGCAGGTCCACCGGGATCAGGTCCATGCAGTTCCAGAGGAAGGTCCAGACGAAGATCGTCAGGGCCAGCGGCGCGAGAAACGCGCGGGAACCGTGGAACCCATCCTTGACCGCGTTGTCTACGAAATCAATCATGATTTCGACGAAGTTCTGCAGCTTGCCCGGAACCCCGGACGTCGCGCGTACCGCCGCGATGCGGAACAGCGTCAGGAAGATCAGGCCCAGGACAGTCGAAATGAACAACGTGTCGAGGTGCCAGGCCTCAGCGGAAATGAATGCGTTGTCATGGCCAGTGGCCCAGTGATGCAAGTGATGCGTCACATACTCTGCAGGAGAATGACCCGCTTCAGCCATCGTTCGTATCCCAAAGAAGCGCGAACCAATACACCGTCAGTGTTAACGCGAACGTCACCACCACCGGCGCGAATACGTCACCAAAAAACCGGACCGCAGCGGCGAACAAAACCGCGGCGAGAATCAATTTCCTCACCTCGGCCCGGTAAAAATTCATCACAGCAAACTGCGCGTCTTTCGCAGGTGCCGCGAATGTCTTGATCGCCGTGTAGTAGGTCAGGATCACACTGATCCCACCCCCCACCATGGCTGCCAAGCCCGATCGCGAATCTGCAAAAAAGGCCCAGAGGGCCGCAGATACCACCGCAATCAGTAGCTGTGTCAGCGCGATACGCGTCGCCGTTTTCATGAAGAACCTGGCGATGGTGCGACGCACCAATCCCAAAAAGTATAGCAGTTAATTTTTTGGGGGATCAACCTCAGGCGCGCCGATTCGACGAAAGTCGCAGCCCGGCTCAGGCCGGGCCGAGGCGCGCCAGCAGACGCTCGAGTTCCTCGGGATTGCTGAAACTGACCGTGATGCGGCCGCGGCCGTTTTCGGACTGCTGCAGGCGGACCGGCAGGCCGATGCGCTGGCTGAGCTGCGACTCCAGCGCGCGCGGCCGTTCCGGTCGCGCCTTGGCCGGCGCCGCCTCGGCGTGCACCAGCGCTTCGGTCTGCCGCACAGACAGCTGGCGCTCCACCACCATCTTGGCCAGCGCCGACTGGCGCTCGCCGCTGGCGCCGAGCAGCACCTTGGCATGTCCCAGGCTCAGGTGCCCGTTGCGCACCAGGGTCTGCACGTCGTCATTGAGTTCGGTCAGCCGCAACAGATTGCTGACGTGAGCCCGCGAGCGGCCGATCGCCTCGGCGGTCTTCTCGTGGGTCAGGCCGCACTCCTCGATCAGCTTGTGCAGCGCCTCAGCCTCTTCCAGCGGATTCAGGTCGGCGCGCTGGATGTTCTCGACCAGCGCCACCGCCATCGCGCCGCGCTCGTCGAGGGTCTTGATCACGACCGGCACGGTCTTCAGCCCGGCCTGCTGGGCGGCGCGCCAGCGGCGCTCGCCGGCGACGATCTCGTAGCGGTCGGCACCGGAAGGCCGCACCACGATCGGCTGGACCACGCCCTGCGCGCGGATCGATTCGGCCAGCGCCTCCAGCGCCGCGGCATCGAAATGGCGGCGCGGCTGATGCTTGCCGGCATGGAGCCGGGCGACCGGCAGCTCGCGCAGCCCGGATTCCTGCTCCGACTCGTCGCCCCCGGCCGACACGCTGCTCAGCAGCGAGTCGAGCCCGCGTCCCAGACCTCTTTTCTTCGCACTACTCATGCTGCGGCCCCGTGAGCCCGTCCCTGTTCCGATTGCAGATCCCCACCCCGCGGGCAAGGCCCTCGCCGGTCGCGCACGCGGCCGCTCACGCCTGCAGCCTCATCTGCCCGCCGTCGTGACGGCGCAGCAGTTCGCCGGCCAGGGCGAGGTAGGCCTTGGCCCCGGACGACGCGGGGTCGTAGAGCATGGCCGGAAGGCCATGGCTCGGCGCTTCGGCGAGGCGCACGTTGCGTGGCACCAGGGTGCGGTAGACCTTGTCGCCGAAGTGCTGCACCAGCTGGTTGGAGACGTCGTTGGCGAGGTTGTTGCGCGGGTCGAACATCGTGCGCAGCAGCCCCTCGACCTCCAGGCGCGGGTTGATGACCTTGCGGATCTTCTGCACCGTGTCCATCAGCGCCGACAGCCCTTCGAGCGCGTAGTACTCGCACTGCATCGGGATCAGCACGCCGTCGGCCGCGACCAGTGCATTGACGGTCAGCTTCGACAGCGCCGGCGGGCAGTCGAGCACGACGTAGTCATAGTCTTCGGCCACTTCGGCCAGGGCGGTCTTCAGCGCGAAGTCGCCGACGGCGATGTCGCGCAGCTTGATCTCGGCCTCGGTCATGTCGGCGTTGGCCGGCAGCAGCGACATGTTCAGCTCGGGCAGGTCGACGATCACCTTCTGGATCGGCGCCTCCTCGAGCAGGACGTCACGCGCGGTCAGGCTCAATGCGGACTTGTCGACGCCGACGCCCATCGTCGCATTGCCCTGGGCATCGAGGTCGACCAGCAGCACACGCCGCTTGGTCGCCGCCAGCGATGCGGACAGGTTGATTGACGTGGTCGTCTTGCCCACACCCCCCTTCTGGTTGGCGACGGCGATTACGTAGCTCATGGTCCTGGTCGGTTATGCTTCAAAGCGGCGCCGCGATCACAACGTGACGCTCCTCATCGAGGCCGGGCACCTGCAAGCGCCGAGTCTCCCTGATCTCCGCACGATCGCGGATCGACGCGATTTCGTCCTTATCTAGTTTGCCCTTCATGGCGACCCATTGGCCACCCGGCGCCAGCAGATGCCGGGTCAGATGCACGAAATCGGCCAGCGATGCGAAGGCCCGGCTGACGATCCGGTCGTAGCCCTGCCCGGGCTGGAACGCCTCGACCCGCGCCTCCGCGACCTCGACGTTGGCCAGCCCCAGCACGCGCACGACATGACGCATGAATCGCGCCTTCTTGCCGTTACTGTCGAGCACCGTCACCTGCAGTTCCGGCTCGGCGATCGCCAGCACCAGCCCGGGCAGGCCGGCCCCGGCGCCAACATCGAGAACCCGCCCGCTGACGAAGGGCAGCACCACCAGCGAGTCCAGCAGATGCCGCACCACCATGGCGCGCGGATCGCGGATCGCGGTCAGGTTGTAGGCGCCGTTCCATTTTTCGAGCTCGCCGAGATAGGCGAGCATCTGCTGCCGACGCTCCGGCGCGCAGCTCATGCCCAGCTGCTCCAGGCCGGCTTCCAGAATCCCAGCGGGCGTCGGGCGCGGATCGGCGACCATCAGCGTGCCCCGGTCACGGCCCGGGCCGGAACCCGCTGCCGGGGCAGCGCTGGGGGACTGACGGATTCACGCATCGGGACGGGCTCTGGAGACGGCCGCGCAGTATACCGCGCGGCCCCACCCGCCCCTTCAGCGGCGGGGATGCGCCTTCAGAAACTCGAACATGTCGGCGGTGTTCGTATAGGGCCAGCGCAGATGGTTGGCCAACCCCAGGCTGTATCCCGGCAGGTTCTGGATATACCCGCTCGGGTCGTCGATGCCGCCGTAGTACGCCAGCGGGTCGGTACCGCACAGATCCAGGCAGGCCTCCGCCGGTTGCAGCAGGCTGTTGATGATGCGGTCGTCGATCAGCGTCGCCCCGCCCGCGGCCAGCGTGTCGCGCAGGTACAGGCCGTTGGGACACAGGCCGGCGATGTCGCAGTCGTTGTGGATGTGCAGGATCGGCACGTCGGGATTGAACAGCTGCAGCTGGCTGTCGTCGACCGGCGCACGGCTCACCGGCTGCTGCGTGCAGGGATCGTTGAACGCGGCGAACGGATCGGGCGCCGAATACACCGCCGCCGCCGCGACCTCCGGACGGTTCAGCGCATACAACATGGCCATGGCCGATCCGTTCGACCAGCCCATCACGTAGATCCGCTGCGGATCGACCTTGCCTTCGGCGACGATCGCGTCGACGAAGTGGTCGATGCTCGCGGCCTCGACGTTGGCCGGCCACGACTCGCCGTTGACCCTGCGCGCCTGACCGTCCGGCAGCATCTGCCGGTACCAGTTGTCCCAGCCGGGCGAGGCGTTGTCGTCCGGGAACGGGTAGTAGCGGTCGGTGACGCGCCCGTAGGGCGACAGCAGGATGAAGCCGGGGCGCTCGGGATCGCCGGTCAGGTCGGCCGTGTCGATCTCCGAACGCAGGAAGTTGGCGTCCAGCGACAGGTCGGTGCCGACCAGCGAGGGATGCAGGTAGATCACCAGCGGCAGCTTGTGGTCGGTCGCCGCGGCCGCGGGCTCGAATACGCAGGCGTCGCGCACCGTGCCCTCGCCGTCGCTCCACTGGTCCAGGCGGCGGCCGCCGGGGACGCAGCTCGGCGCGAACACCGTATCCAGCGGCGCCAGCACGGTCCGCGGCGGCGCGCCGAACGGCGTGCAGCCCTCGCGCAGGACCGGAATCTCGCCGGCCAGCGACTGCACGTCGATGGTCCCAGCGCTCCTGGAATCGCCGCCACCGCAGCCGGCGACGATCGACGCGGTCAGCGCCGTGGTGAACCGCAGCGTCCGCTTCGCATGTGTGAGTCTCATCGGCGCCCTCCTCCCGTGGACTTCTGGACCCGCAGCATAGCGCCGCCCACCGGCGCGGCAAACACCCCGCCCCGCCCCTGCGCGACCAGGCACTTAGCAAAGATTTAGCGAAGCGCTAGCGATGTTTTAGCAACGACGCCGACGACGGCGCCCTATCGTGCGGCCATTCCACAAGAACACCCTCCGGAGGCTTCACGATGTTCACCCACCCGACCAATCGCCGCACCCGCAACCCCGTCCTGAGCCTGCTGCTGGCCGCCGTGACCGCTGCCGCCCTGTCCGCCCCCGCGGCGGCGTCGACGCATGACGACGCCGTCGCCCGCGGGCGCTATCTCGTCGGCATCAGCGGCTGCAACGACTGCCACACCCCCGGCTACGCCGAACAGGCCGGCGCCGTGCCGGAATCCGACCGCCTCACCGGCAGCAGCGTCGGCTTCCAGGGCCCCTGGGGAACGAGCTACCCGACCAACCTGCGCCTGAGCACGGCCGCGTCCACCCCGGACGCCTGGCTGCAGCACGCACGCAGCCCGATGCGCCCGCCGATGCCGTGGTTCGCGCTGCGCGACATGAGCGACGACGATCTGCTCGCGATCTACGCCTATATCCGCAGCCTCGGCACGCAGGGCGCGCCGGCACCGGCCGCCGCCGCGCCCGGCCAGGCGGTGACCACGCCCTACATCGAGTTCATGCCGAAGAACCTGCCGCAGAAGCAGGCGATGGCCACGCACTGACGCAACCCCCGGCGGGCTTCCCGGACCCTGTCGGCGTCGGCGTCAGGGTCCGGGGCGCTCGCCGTTCACGGCATCGGCCACGGCCTCGATCAGCTGTTCGCGCAGCCAGCGGTTGGCCGGCTCGTTGTCGACGCTGGCGTGCCAGTACAGATAGGCGTCCAGCGACGGCAGCTCCATCGGGAACGGCAGTACCTGATTGCCGAACTGCTGATTGGCCAGCCGCGCATAGCGCTCCGGCATCGTCAGGATCAGGTCCGACTGACTGACGACGCGGCAGGCCGCGAAGTAGTGCTGGCAGCGCAGGCGCACGCGGCGCTTGAGCCCCTGCCGCAGCAGTTCCACGTCCTCCAGCGCCGGCCCGCGCCGCCGCGAACTCACCAGCACGTGATGCTGGCGCATGTACGCCGCCAGGCTCAGCCCGCCGCGGGTCGCCGGATGACGCTTGCGCGCGACGACGACGAGGCGGTCGGTCGAGACCAGCCGGTGGCGGACCTCGTCGGACACCGGCAGCAGCACGTCGAGCGCGGCGTCCACGGTCCCGGCGGCCAGCTCCGACTCCAGCGTGCGCCGGTCCGCGCGGATCGCGCTGACGTCGACCGACGGCGCCTGCGTGGCGACGCGCGACAGCAGCGGCGGCAGCACGGTCGCCTCGAGCACGTCGCGAACCGCGACGGTGAAATGCCGCGGGTGCGTCGCCGGCTCGAAGCGCTGCACCTCGTTGAGCGTGACTTCCAGGTTGTGCAGCGTGCGCCGGATCGGCTGCATCAGGCTGCGCGCCAGCGGCGTCGGCACCATGCGCCGCCCCTCGCGCACGAACAGCGGATCGCCGAACAGCTCGCGCAGGCGGCCCAGCGCATGGCTGATCGCCGGCTGCGTCAGGTGCAGCTTCTCGCCAGCCTTGGTGATCCCGCCCTCGGTGAAGATCGCGTCCAGCACCACCAGCAGGTTCAGATCGATGCGGTTCAGATGCATGATCTGAATATCAGCGGATTCATATTATTCATTGGAATAATCCTATTGCCGCGCCTAGGCTGCCGCAAGCTCGCGCCGCAACGCGCGTCCTCCCCCGCACCTACCGGAGCCCGCCGTGAATTCTGCTGCCCCCCAAGCGATGTTCGATCTCAGCGGTAAAGTTGCCCTGGTCACCGGCGCCAGCCGCGGCATCGGCGAAGCCATCGCCCGCACGCTGGCGGCGGCCGGCGCCCACGTCGTCGTCTCCAGCCGCAAGATCGACGGCTGCGAACGCGTCGCCGAGGCGATCCGCGCCGATGGCGGCAAGGCCGAGGCCTTCGCCTGTCATATCGGCGAGATGGAACAGATCGAGCGCGTGTTCGCGCACATCGACTCGACCCACGGCCGCCTCGACATCCTGGTCAACAACGCGGCGACCAATCCGTACTTCGGCCCGATCGCCGACACCGACCTCGGCGCCTTCCAGAAGACGCTGGACGTCAACATCCGCGGCTACTTCTACATGACCGCGGCCGGCTGCAAGCTGATGCAGAAGAATGCCCCGGACGCCGTCGGCGGCCGCGGCGCCATCGTCAATCTGGCCTCGGTCAACGGCGTGATCCCGGGGCCGTACCAGGGCATCTACTCGATCACCAAGGCCGCGGTGATCTCGATGACGCAGGCCTACGCCAAGGAATGGGCGCCGCAGGGCGTCCGCGTCAACGCGCTGCTGCCCGGCATCACCGACACCAAGTTCGCCTCGGCGCTGGTCCACAACCCGGAAATGCAGCAGCTGATGATGCCGCACGTGCCGATGCAGCGCGTCGCCGCGCCGTCGGAGATGGCCGGCGCCGTGCTGTATCTGGTCGCGCCGGCGTCGAGCTACACCACCGGGGCCTGCCTCAACGTCGACGGCGGCTACCTGACCGCCTGATCGCAGCCCCGCTCCCAACCGACTACAGGCGCATCCCATGAAAGCTCTGCTGTGCAAGACCTTCGGCCCGCCGGAAGATCTGGTCGTCGGGGAACACCCCGACCCGGTTCCGGGGGACAACGAGGCAGTGGTCCGCGTGCACGCCGCCGGCGTCAATTTCCCGGACACGCTGATCATCCAGAACAAGTACCAGTTCAAGCCGGAACTGCCGTTCTCGCCCGGCGGCGAGTGCGCCGGCGTGATCGAAGCCGTCGGCGCCAGGGTCAAGCACGTGAAGCCGGGCGACAAGGTCATCGCCTTCACCGGCTGGGGCGCCTTCGCCGAGAAGGTCGCCGCGGACGCGCGGGCGCTGATCCCGATGCCCGACGGGCTCGACTTCGTCACCGCCGCGTCGTTCGTGATGACCTACGCGACCTCGTACCACGCGCTCAAGGACCGCGCCGCGCTGCAGGCCGGCGAGACGCTGGTCGTGCTCGGCGCCTCCGGCGGCGTCGGACTGGCCGCGATCGAGATCGGCAAGGCGCTCGGCGCCAGGGTCATCGCCGCGGCATCGTCGCCGGAGAAGCTCGAGGTCTGCCGCCAGCACGGCGCCGACGAGACCATCAACTACAGCAGCGAGGACCTCAAGACACGGATCAAGGAACTCACCGGCGGCAAGGGCGCCGACGTGGTCTACGACCCGGTCGGCGGCGACTACAGCGAAGCGGCGCTGCGCAGCATGGCCTGGCGCGGACGCTTCCTGGTGATCGGCTTCGCCAACGGCGAGATCCCGAAGATCCCCCTGAACCTGGCGCTGCTCAAGGGCTGCGCGATCGTCGGCGTGTTCTGGGGCGACTACGCCAAGCGCGAGCCGATGAACAACCTCACCGACCTGCGCACGCTGCTCGGCTGGCTCAACGACGGCACGCTCAAACCGCATGTCGCCGGCACCTATTCGCTGCAACAGGCGCCTTCCGCGATCCGCCTGCTGATGGACCGCAAGGTCTCCGGCAAGGTCGTGATCACCCCCCAGGACGCATGAGACCCCGACGATGAGCGAGCAGACCCCGCAAGCCGATTCCGCGAACACCCGCCACGCCTTCGACGTCGCCGCGCTGCAGCGCTACATGGCCGAGCACGTCGAGGGGTTCTCGGGTGAGCTGAGCATCAGCCAGTTCGACGGCGGCCAGTCCAACCCGACCTACAGGCTCAACGCCGGCGGCCGTTCCTACGTGCTGCGGCGCAAGCCGCCCGGCAAGCTGCTGGCGTCGGCGCACGCGGTGGACCGCGAGTACCGCGTGATCACCGCGCTGGCGGGCACCGACGTTCCGGTCGCGAAGACCTACTGCCTGTGCGAGGACGATGCGGTCATCGGCACCGCGTTCTACATCATGGAGTACGTCGAAGGCCGCATCCTCTGGGATCCGGCGCTGCCGGGCTACGCGCCGGAAGTGCGCACCGCGATGTTCGACGAGATGAACCGCGTCATCGCCGCGCTGCACCAGGTCGACTACGCCGCGATCGGCCTGTCCGACTACGGCAAGCCGGGCAACTACTTCGCGCGCCAGATCGGGCGCTGGTCCAAGCAGTACCGCGCCTCCGAGACCGAGCGCATCGACGCGATGGAACGCCTGATCACCTGGCTGCCGGAACACATCCCGCCCGGCGACGAAACCAGCATCGTCCACGGCGACTACCGCCTCGACAACATGATCTTCCACCCGACCGAACCGCGCGTGCTCGCGGTGCTGGACTGGGAGCTGTCGACGCTCGGCCACCCGCTGGCGGACTTCGCCTATCACTGCATGACCTGGCACATCCCGGCCGGCGTGTTCCGGGGCCTCGGTGGCGCCGACCTCGACGCCCTCGGCATCCCCGACGAGTCCGAATACGTGCGGCGCTACTGCGAACGCACCGGACGCGGTCCGATCGACCCGGACCACTGGGACTTCTACATGGCCTACAACCTGTTCCGGCTCGCCGCGATCCTGCAGGGGATCATGGGCCGGGTGAAGGACGGCACCGCCGCCAGCAGCAAGGCCGTGCAGATGGGCAAGGCGGCGCGGCCGCTGGCCGATCTGGCCTGGACGCAGGTCGAAAAAATCCTCGCGCGCCGCTGACGCGACGCCCCCCCCCGACGCATACCGGAGTCGACACCATGAGCTTCGAGCCCTCCCCGAAAACCCAGGCGCTGCTGGATCGCCTCAACGCCTTCATGGACGAGCACGTCTATCCCAACGAGCGGCGCTTCTTCGACGAAGTCGCCGAGGGCGACCGCTGGCAGCCGACGA
The DNA here is from genome assembly GCA_028698335.1 of Nevskiales bacterium. GTDB lineage: Bacteria > Pseudomonadota > Gammaproteobacteria > Nevskiales > Nevskiaceae > Solimonas. The sequence continues at coordinate 17,285 of JAQVDP010000001.1, forward strand.
CCGTCGTCGAGGAACTCAAGGCCAAGGCCAAGGCCGCCGGCCTGTGGAACCTGTTCCTGCCGGAGTCGGAACACGGCGCCGGCCTGACCAATCTGGAATACGCGCCGCTGTGCGAGGTCATGGGCCGGGTGCTGTGGGCGCCGGAAGTGTTCAACTGCTCGGCGCCGGACACCGGCAACATGGAAGTGCTGGCGCGCTACGGCACGCCCGAGCAGCAACGGCAATGGCTCGACCCGCTGCTCAACGGCGAGATCCGCTCCTGCTTCGCGATGACCGAACCGGAGGTCGCATCGTCGGACGCCACCAACATCGCCAGCTCGATCGTGCGCGACGGCGACGACTACGTCATCAACGGCCGCAAGTGGTGGTCGTCCGGCGCCAACGATCCGCGCTGCAAGATCTTCATCTTCATGGGCAAGACCGACCCGGACAATCCGAGCCGCCATCGCCAGCAGTCGATGATCCTGGTGCCGCGCGACACCCCGGGCGTGAAGGTCCTGCGTCACCTGCCGGTGTTCGGCTACGACGACGCCCCGCACGGTCACGGCGAGATCCTGTTCGACAACGTCCGCGTGCCGGCGTCGAACATGCTGCTCGGCGAGGGGCGCGGCTTCGAGATCGCCCAGGGCCGCCTCGGGCCGGGCCGCATCCACCACTGCATGCGCCTGATCGGCCAGGCCGAGCGCGCGCTGGAGAAGATGTGCAAGCGCGCCGTCTCGCGCGTCGCCTTCGGCAAGCCGATCGCCGCGCAGACCGTCACCCTGGAACGCATCGCCGAAAGCCGCATCCTGATCGATCAGGCCCGCTTCCTGGTGCTCAACGCCGCCCACATGATGGACACCGTCGGCAACAAGGTCGCCGCCAAGGAGATCGCGATGATCAAGGTCGCGGCGCCGAACATGGCCTGCCAGGTCATCGACTGGGCGATCCAGGCCCACGGCGGTGGCGGCGTCTGCGACGACTACGGCCTGGCCTATGCCTACGCCAACGCGCGCACCCTGCGCCTGGCCGACGGCCCGGACGAGGTCCACCGCAACGCGGTCGGCAAGATGGAGCTGGCCAAGCACGTCGGCAAGGACGCGCTCAAGACGTACATGAACAGCAGCAGCAGCGTGTCGCGGGTCTGAGGAGCGAACGATGACCGCAGCCGTCAACCGCCAGTTCCGTCTCGCCCGCCGCCCCGTCGGCATGGTCGGCCGCGAGGATTTCGAGTTCGTCGAAAACCCCGTCCCCACGCCGGGCGACGGCGAGTTCCTGGTGCGCCTGCACTACATCTCCCTGGACCCGGCGATGCGCGGCTGGATGAACGAGGGCAAGTCGTACATCGCGCCGGTCGGCATCGGCGAGGTCATGCGCGCCGGCGCGGTCGGCGAAGTCGTCGCCTCGAATCACCCCGGCTTCGCCGTCGGCGAACACGTCGTCGGCACCTTCGGCGTCCAGGACTACGCCATCTCCAACGGCAAGGGCGTCAGCAAGGCCGATCCGGCGCTGGCACCGCTGCCGGTGTATCTCGGCACCCTCGGCATGCCCGGCATGACCGCCTACTTCGGCCTGCTGGAAGTCGGCAAGCCGCAGGCCGGCGACACCGTCGTCGTCTCCGGCGCGGCCGGCGCCGTCGGCCAGATCGTCGGCCAGATCGCCAAGCTCAAGGGCTGCCGCGTGGTCGGCATTGCCGGCGGTACGGACAAATGCCGCTACGTCGTCGACGAACTCGGCTTCGACGCCTGCATCGACTACAAGCACGACGACCTGCGCAAGGCGCTCAAACAGCACTGCCCGCAGGGCGTCAACGTCTACTTCGACAACGTCGGCGGCGACATCCTCGACACCGTGCTGACCCAGCTGGCGATGGGCGCACGCATCGTCATCTGCGGTGCGATCTCCCAGTACAACAACACCACGCCGGTCAAAGGCCCGAGCAACTACCTGTCGCTGCTGGTCAACCGCGCCAGCATGCAGGGCATGGTCGTGTTCGACTGGGCCGACCGCTACGGCGAAGCCGTGCGCGAGATGGGCGCATGGCTGGCCTCGGGCCAACTGAAAACCCGCGAGGACATCGCCGAAGGGCTGGAGCACTTCCCGGAGACGCTGCAGCGCCTGTTCAAGGGTGAGAACACCGGCAAGCTGGTGCTCAAGGTCTAGGCAACTCACACGCCGGCAATCCAGCCGGCGCATTTCGCAGTTACAGCATCAGGCCTGGATTCTCACGAGTCTCGGCCTGATTGCGTTGGGCTGACTCTATATCTGCTCCTACACTTGGCTCGGATCGGATTGCGACTCGCATGGCGCTGCGTATCGCGATACTTCGCAGAGGCGCCGGTTCGGGCAATGAAAACGGGCAATCAACCCGCGCAGCCACGCCAATCAGCCTGCCTCCCAACTGGCTCGCCGTCTCGATACGAACTCAGCGCGTTGTCTCATCCGACATCCGCGGCGCAGAACCCGTCCTCACCAACCGCGCCGCCTTTGGCTCATACACATAGCCGGTTATTGTCCCATCCTTGATGCGCTCAACGGCTTCGTCAACGACGAACAAGGGAACGAGGAACCATTCCTGCGGCTGCACGGGATGACCAAAACGGTCGTTAATAGTGATGTTCAGACGCGCCGATGCAAACAGCCTGTGAAACAAGTTTTCCATCCGCGTGCGATTGATGCCCGCCAGTTTGTACGTTGCGACCACCTCGACTTTCGCCAGAAGATATGTGGCGTCGTGCTCTGCATCTGCGATGCGGGTCTCTACCTTGCTGCCGGTGACCCCGATCTTGTGAATCAAGTCCCGGTGCTGCGCGACGTAGGGATGATCCGACAAGGAGCGCAGGACGTAGATCGTGCCACTTTCAACATCATCAGCCTCAAGCTCGCCGCCAAAGGAAAGTTGACCGCTTTCGGGAGAGGTCAGCCGCCGCGCGGCGGGATCGTTGTAGAACGCTCGCTGGAGCGAGCGCAGCAGCAGATTGCTTTCGGTGCCGTTGGAGAAGATGAGGCGCAGGCGGCGGTCCACTTCCCCGGCTGTGGTTTTCAACGGCTCGCCGACCTCGGCGACGTAGAGAGTAAGGCCATCGAGAACGAAAAAGTCCCCGACTTCAATCGCACGGCGGCCCGCTTCGATGGGCTGGGACTGGCGCATACCAGTTTTGACTTCCGCTTGCACGCGCTCGAACAAGGGCCGGAAGGTCTCGAAGTCCTCGCAGGGCTTGCGATCCGCGATCTCCTCGGCGGCGCGCTTTTCGGCGCTGGTACGGACATGGCGCAAGACCGTGATGTCGTCCGCGCCGGCAACATCCGCCAGTTCGGCAGCCAGGTCGTCGATGTCGATAGTTTCGTCCGCCGAAGCGGCAACGGTCGGTGCCCCAGCAAGCAAGCCCTGATGGTCTAGCGGCTCAAGCAAGACGCGGCAATCCGGGAGCGCGCGTAGACGGTCGAGCCGCACGGCATATAGGCGCTCGAATATGTCGCGGTCTTCACCATGCTGCGGCGCACGCCCGTGCTGCTCTGTGAAGCGTTGGATTTCCTCGAAGCCAGCAATGACACGCTCCTCGCTGGCTGGGCGGCCATTTTTCTTCTCAGCCGGAGCGAACTCGGCCAGCTCTGCCGCCAGGTCGTCAAGATCGGAGTTACTCATAGCGTCCCTCCGCCCTGAAACGCATGAAGGCGGCCGCGCCTTCGGCAAGGTGCTTTTCCCAGGCGTCCTGCGAGGTAACCGATGGAGCCCTACCACGCTCGCGCTTGAACTCAACCGCGCGCTTGGCGATCACTTTGGCATCCTCAGGCGTGATCGAGGTGCGCTTGGCCGAGATGGTCGCCGCGACCTGCTTCAAGCTGTCCTCGCTCATGGTCTTGGCGAGGATGGCGTAGGCTTCGCCAAAGGGGTTGATGCGGTCGATCAGGTCGATGTCCAACTCGCGCACGTCCATCGCAAAGCGGCGCACGCCGTCGATCAGGGCGGTGTTGGGCGACCCATCGCTCTCGCCTTCGGTGACAAGCCGCTTGGCCTGCTGCGTGAGGTTGAGGGCGGCGATGGCGTGCTGGCGCACGGCCTCCTGATCTTCGGCGTCAAGCTCGGGATACTTGTCCTTGATGATCTTGCCCATGCGAACTTGCGTCAGCTCCTCGGGCACCAGCTCCTCATCGAACAGGCCACGCTCGATGGTGGGCTTGTCCTGCACGAAGGCCGCGATGACTTCGTTCAGGTCTTCCTGACAGATTCGCGCCCCCTCCTTGCTCTTGGGCTCGGCGAGGCCCTTGATCTCGATTTGGTACGCCCCTGTCTGCTCATTGACACCGACATTGCAGCGGTCCGCGTCGTAGCCACCTTCCCCGTAGTCAAAGCCCGGCGTCGGGCCGCTGTCGGGGTTCTTGGGCTTGAACTCAAAGCGCGGAGCAAGAACCTGCTCCATCAGCAGGCTCGCCGCGATGGCCTTCAACGTATCGTTGACGGCCTCGGTGACAGCTTCCTCGGCCGCATCCGGCTCGGCGATCAGGTTGGTGAACCTCGCGCGGGTCTTGCCGGGCGCGTCGCGGGTAGCTCGGCCGATGATCTGCACGATCTCGGTCAGGCTGGCGCGGTAGCCCACGGTCAGCGCATGTTCGCACCAAATCCAATCGAAGCCTTCCTTCGCCATGCCCAGCGCGATGATGATGTCCACATGGTCGCGGTTGTTCTTCTGCGCCGGGTCTTTGAGCGCGGCGGACACGCGATCGCGCTTGGCGGCATCGTCATCGACGAGATCGGCGATCCGCAGCACGCGGCCATCGGGGCGCTTGACACGTTGGAAGCCGGTCGCAGGGTCGATGCCTTGCCATTCACCCAGCGCCTCGATGATGTGCTCCACTTCCCGCATCTTGTCCTTCGTGCTCTCGCGCGAATTGACATTCGGGATGTGAATGATGGTCTTCTCGGCGGGATCGAGGACATTGAGGATGTCATCGACGTAAGGCCCGCTGTAGAAGAAGTAGCCGATGTCGAGTTGCTTGAGGTACTCGTAGCCGTTGAGCTGCTCGTAGTAGGTGTAGGTGACGGTATCGAACTTCGACTCATCCTGCGGTGCGAGCACAGCCTCGGCGTCGCCACGGAAGTAGGAACCGGTCATGGCAACGATGTGCGTCTTGCCCCGCGCGAAGAACTGCCCGAGGTGCAAGCCGAGCTTGTTGTCCGGGTTGGCCGAAACGTGGTGGAACTCATCGACCGCGATCAGTCGGTCGTCGAACGCCTCCACGCCGTAGGCATCGACTGCGAAGCGGAAGGTCGCGTGGGTGCAGACCAGCACCTTGTCGTCGCCTTCGAGGAATGCGCCCATCGACTTGACCTTGCCGCCATTGTCGTTGCCCGGCGCGTTGCACAGGTTCCACTTGGGTTCGACCTGCCAGTCGGACCAGAAGCCGTACTTCGACAGCGGTTCGTCGTTGAAGCTGGCACCGATCGACTTCTCCGGTACAACGATGATGACCTGCTTCAAGCCCTGGTTCTTGAGCTTGTCGAGTGCCACGAACATCAGCGCACGGCTCTTGCCCGATGCGGGCGGCGACTTGATAAGCAGGTATTGCTCGCCCCGCTTCTCGTAGGCCCGCTCCTGCATGGGCCGCATCCCAAGCGCATTGGCTTTGGTCGACGCACCGTTGCGGGCGTAGGTGACGGAAACGGACGGTACGGACTTGATCTTGTCGCTCATGCGTTGGCTCCCGCCTTGCGCTTCTTGCCCTTGGCCGGTGCAGCCGAAGCGGTCATCTTGGTATAAAGGTCAAACAGCTTTTCCAGCCGCTCGGTGTCGTTCTTGAAGCGCCGACCGATGTAGATGCGCTCCAGCACTTCGTCGTTGCGCTCATGCGCCGCCCGCAGGTCAGCGGGCATGTTCTCGGGGTCGTACAGGTCCGCGATGGTCGCGGGGAAGTGATGTTCTCGCGCCAGCAGGATGTCCTCGGCACAGCGTGTCAGGTCTGCCTTGTTCTTGTCGGTCAGTGCCGGGATTGGAAAGGCGTTCCAACCCATAGTGTTCGAGTACCGCAATCGCGTCTCTAGTTGCCCACAAACAGTCTTGACCCAAACCATGTGCAACCGTGACGCAATGAGGGCAATGTTCCAGAGGGCGGCGTCGTACAGGGCAAAGGCATTGTCCGAGATGATCGAGTGTGAAGATAGAAGTCCAACTGGAAGGTAAGGGCGCGACTCCGATGTGACCTTTGGAACGACAATTGAGTAGTCATTGCCTCGGCCCTGAATCTGGCGAAAGCGATGTGGTCGCTCGGCGTACGCCCGCGTTGATTCGGCATCGCTCGCTGCGCGCATTGCACGTACAGCTTGCAAGCGCCTTTGAACAAAGGAAGATGATTCGACCCTCTCAACGTCTGAATCTTCAATCCAAAGACACCTTCTCACAATACCCTTGACGAACTCCTGCGAACCGACAAAGTCGAAGATCAAATCAGACAAGAAGGGCTCACGGGCTACTGCCTCATTTGCCTCTTGCATCGACAAGAGAAGATTTCCGCCGTCGGACGGCTTGTTACCCCACACCATTGCGGCCGTGTCTTGAGGAGGGCGTGAGATCGCCTCAACAATGACATTCGGACCAGGCACAAGATAAGCGTTGATATGCTCTGCGTCCTTGGCGATGACAGCGCCCCCGTCACCAACAGTGAAAAGACGACGGATTTTTTCGGCGCGGTTGGAGATACCGACGATGACGACGGTCACTCCTGCGTTGTGACTGGCGAGGTTCGCCCACTTGAAGCTCGTATGGGCAAAAGCAATCTCGTGCCCCGATTGGAATATCAACGGCCAAAGAATGGGCACCTGCTCGCCTTGGCAAATGGAATTCGTCGCCACGAACGCCGCGACGGCGTTGGTTTGCATGCCGTAGTCCGCAGCCTTGATGAACCAGCCCGCAACGTAATCGAGTGACTTCCAGCTTCGCGTGCGACTTCGGAATAGCGCTTCCAAGTCGGACTTCTGCTCCGGTGTTTGCCAAGTGAAGCCCAAGTACGGCGGGTTGCCGCAGATGTACGTCTCGCCACCTTCGTTCTCAAAAGCTATCTCAGCTTGGTCAAGCGGCGAGCCGAACAAGTCATCGGCCTGCACCTTCACGCCGGTTCCGGTCGGCGGGCAAATGCTCAACCAGTCGAGCCGCAGCGCGTTTCCGCAGGTGATCCAGTTCTCGTTGCGCAGAGGCAGAAACTCAGCCAGCGCCAGTTTCTGGCCCCGATACAACACGTCGCACTGATACTCGGCAATGACCAGCGCAAGGCGGGCGATCTCTGCCGGGAAATCGCGTAGCTCGATCCCGCGAAAATTGGTGACCGGGATTTCTGATGCGCGATCCGGCTCGCCGCGCCGCCGATTGATCTCGGCCTCGATGGCGCGCATTTCCTTATAGGCGATGACCAGGAAGTTGCCCGAACCGCAGGCCGGATCGAAGACTCTGATCCTCGCCATGCGCTTGCGCAGGTTCAGCAACATACGGGCGTTATCACCCGCTTCATCCAGCTTCTCCCGCAGGTCGTCGAGAAACAGCGGGTTCAGCACCTTCAGGATGTTGGGGACACTGGTGTAGTGCATCCCCAGCTCGCCGCGCTCCTCGTCCTCGGCGACGGCCTGGATCATTGAGCCGAAGATATCCGGGTTGATCTTTGTCCAGTCCAACCCGCCGACGTGCAGCAGGTAAGAGCGGGCGATCTTGCTGAATCGTGGCACTTCGTCACTGCCAGAGAACAACTGGCCGTTGACGTAGGGGAAATCGGCTGCCCAGCGCGGAATCCCAGCGGCGGCACGTTCCTCACGCTTGGTATTCATGGCGCGAAACAGCGTCGCGATGACTTCGTGGGTGTTCGTCGAGTCCTTCGCGCTCATCTGCGCGACGGTGTCGGTGAAGGCACCGACGAAGATGTCGGTGTCCTCCGCGAAAAAACAGAAGATCAAGCGCGCCATGAACTTGTTCATGTCGTGGCGACGCTCCGCCGTGCCCCATTCGGGGTTGTCCTTCAGCAGTTCGACGTACAGGCGATTGAGGCGGCTGGTCGCCCGGATGTCGAAAGCGTTCTCGCTGATCTGGCGGACGGTGCTGATGCCCGCCAGCGGCAGGAAGAAGCCGAAGTGGTCGGGAAAGTCCTTGAAGGCGCAGGCAACGGTCTCGCCGCTGGTCAGGTCTTCGGCCTCGAAGTCCGTGCCGTCCGTAGCAAGGATGAACTTCGCCTTGGCCTTGGCCGTCGCCGGGCTGGCCTTGAGAGCGGCCAGCGTCTGCGTCACCCGCCCAGCGTCGCAGGTCAGAATGTGGATGTTGCTGGTCTGGAGAACACCGCCGAGGTCGGACTTGTTCGACGCCCCCGCGCGCAGGCGTTTGATGGTCGTCGCCTTGTTGCCAAAGGCCTCAAGAAAGGCATAGGGGAACTCTGCACGGTCGAACGGTTGCTCCGCGAGGTCGGTGATGGCTTGTTCGATTTCTACGGCGTTCAACTATTCGCCCCTCTGGCGCTCAGGGTCCTTCGGCCTGTGCTCTCGGCACTGTCGCTTCCAGTCAACGACGATCCAGGCGTCGGTCCCACCTTTCCATTCGTTGCGTTCTCGTGCATGCGCGAATGATACCTGCGTCGCGTAACGGCGGACGGGCCTTTACTGCGTTACGTCTGATAGTCAACGGCCGCTTTCTTACAAAGAAATCAAGGGCGTGAAGGGTCGATTCGGGCTGGCTGTAGCCGTTCACGGTGGCGACGATCACCCCCCATCCGATACCGAAGACTGCCACCCCTGAGCGCGACGCGCGTGCGTACAATCCGGACATAAACAACGGACACACCTGCGGGTGCGTCACGTCATAAGAGGAGAGAGGCGCATGCTGCAGAACAGCCGGACACCAGCGTCGCTGGCGTACCCGTGGTTCGTGGTCGTGATCCTGATGATCACCTACGTCATTTCGTTCGTGGATCGGCAGATTCTCAATCTGCTGGTCGGCCCGATCCGCCGTGACCTCGGCATCAGCGACACGCAGATGAGTCTGCTGATGGGCTTTTCGTTCGCGCTGTTCTACACGATCCTCGGCATTCCGCTGGCCCGCATCGCCGACAGCAAGAGCCGCCGCGGCCTGATCGTCGCGGGCATCCTGGTCTGGAGCGCGATGACGGCGATGTGCGGCATCGCGCGGCACTACTGGCAGTTGCTGATGTTCCGCATCGGCGTGGGCGTCGGCGAAGCCGCGCTGTCGCCGGCCGCGTATTCGATGATCGCGGACTACTTCCCGCCGGAGCGCCGGTCGAGCGCGATGAGCGTGTATTCGATGGGCATCTTCCTGGGCTCGGGCATCGCCTTCCTGCTCGGCGGGCTGGTCATCCAGTACGCGGCGGCGCAGGGCGCCGTGAGCCTGCCGCTGATCGGCGACGTGTATCCGTGGCAGCTGGTGTTCCTGATTCTCGGCGCGACCGGCATCGTCTTCAGCCTGGCCTTCGTGTTCGTGCGCGAGCCGGCACGCCACGGCACGGTCGCGGGCCAGCACAGCCTGCCGCTGTCGGAGGTCGCCAGCTATCTGTGGTCCAACCGTCGCGCCGTGCTCAATCACAACATCGGCTTCGCGCTGCTGGCGATGTGCTCCTACGGCACCACCGCGTGGATACCGACTTACTTCGTGCGCACGCATGGCTGGACGGCACCGCAGATCGGCATCGTCTTCGGCCTGATCGTGATGGTGTTCGCCTCCGCCGGCATCATCCTCGGCGGCCGTCTGGCGGACCGCTGGATCCGCCAGGGCAAGACCGACGCCGCGCTGCGCGTCGGCGTGCTCGCCGCCATCGTGTCGATCTGCGGTGGCGCGCTCTACCTGATCGCGCCCACCGGCACGCTGGCCGCCATTGCCCTGGTGCCGCCGGTGTTCGCGCTGGCGATGCCCTTCGGCGCGGCGCCCGCGGCGCTGCAGGAGATCGTCCCCAACCGCATGCGCGGGCAGACCACGGCGGTCTACCTGTTCATGACCAACATGATCGGGCTCGGGCTGGGCCCGACCGCGATTGCGCTGTGCACCGACTACCTGTTCGCGGACGACTACGCGCTGCGCTGGTCGATGCTGATCGTCAGCAGCCTGGCGAGCCTGGCCTCGGTGCTGTTCCTGACCGCCGGCATGAAGCCCTACAGCCGTATGCTGGAGCGCCTGCGCGCGGCGCCCGCCGTCTGACGGCGCGATCAGACACCTCCGTCAGACAGGGCGGACTTGGGTAGCTTCCCGCTTTCGAGCCGGGGACAGTCTGTGTAGCCTGCTGCTCCCATCGATTGCATCCGGAGCCGCCATGCGCCCTCTCCTCGTCGCCGCACTCGCCACGTCCATGCTGGCGCTGAGCGCCTGCAACTCCCGCGACAAGGCCGACGCAGAGCAGACGGCCCAGCCGCCCACAACGGAAGCGACCCCGGCAGCGACGCCGAACTACGCGCAGCAGCATGCGGGCGACTACGCCACCGTGCAGCTCACCGCCAAGCTCGACGGCCTCAGCGACAATCAGCGCAGGATGCTGCCGCTGCTGATCCAGGCGGCGCAGACGATGGACGAGATCTTCTGGCTGCAGGGCTGGGGCGAGCGCGACGCGCTGCTGGGCACGATCAAGGACCCGGCGCTGCGCGAACTGGCCGACATCAACTACGGCCCCTGGGACCGGCTCAACGAGGACCATCCGTTCATCGAAGGCGTCGGCCCGCGCCCGCCGGCGGCGCAGCTGTATCCGCAGGACATGAGCAAGGCCGAGTTCGAGGCCGCCGATCTGGCGGACAAGACCGGGCTGTACACGCTGCTGCGCCGTGACGCCGACGGCAAGCTGATCACCGTGCCCTACCACGAAGCCTACGCCGCGCCGCTCAAGCGCGCGGCCGGGCTGCTGACGCAGGCCGCGGCGCTGGCCGACGACGCCGGCTTCAAGCGCTATCTGGAACTGCGCGCCGACGCGCTGCTGACGGACGACTACCGCCCCAGCGACATGGCGTGGATGGACATGAAGAGCAATCGCCTGGACCTGGTGATCGGCCCGATCGAAACCTACGAGGACCAGCTCTACGGCTACAAGGCCGCCTACGAAGCCTATGTGCTGGTCAAGGACGTGGCCTGGAGCGAACGCCTCGCCCGCTTCGCGCAGTACCTGCCGGAGCTGCAGCGCGGCCTGCCGGTGCCGGACGCCTACAAGCAGGAGACGCCGGGCAGCGACGCCGATCTGAATGCCTACGAGGCGGTCTACTACGCGGGTGACGCCAACGTCGGCGCCAAGACCATCGCCATCAATCTTCCGAACGATGAGGTCGTGCAGCTCGAAAAGGGCTCGCGCCGGCTGCAGCTTGAGAACGTGATGCAGGCCAAGTTCGACCGCATCCTGATGCCGATCGCGCGCGAACTGATTGCCGACGACCAGCTCAAGCATCTGAGCTTCGACGCCTTCTTCCAGAACACGATGTTCCACGAAGTCGCGCATGGTCTGGGCATCAAGAACACGATCAACGATCGCGGCACCGTGCGCGAGGCACTGAAGGAATACGCGTCCAGCTTCGAGGAAGGCAAGGCCGACATTCTCGGCCTGTACATGGTGACCCGGCTCGCCGAGAAGGGCGAACTCGATGCCGACAAGCTGATGGACAACTACGTCACCTTCCTCGCCGGCATCTTCCGCTCGGTGCGCTTCGGCGCCAGCGACGCCCACGGCAAGGCCAACATGCTGCGCTTCAACTTCTTCCGCGAGCACGGCGCCTTCGAGCGCGATGCCGAAACCGGCCGCTACCGCGTGAACTTCGAAAAGATGCAGCAGGCGATGACGGACCTGTCCGCCAGGCTGCTGACGATCCAGGGCGACGGCGACTTCGACGCCGCCAAACAGATGACCGACACGCTCGGGATCGTGGACGACTCGCTGGCCGGCGATCTGCAGCGTTTGAGCCAGGCGAGGATTCCGGTGGACATCCGCTTCGAGCAGGGCATCGCCACGCTCGGGCTCTAGGACTCTGGTCACGGCCCCGCCGCGGGATCGGACCGGCCGCGCGGTCAGGGGGCCGGCGGCGACTCGACCAGCCCGTTGACGTAGACGTAGCGTCCCGTCGCCGGATCGCGGACGTAGCTGAGGACCTCGGCGCGGTTGCGCCCCTGCCCCGGCGGCTTGAGCGAGACGTGCACCCAGCCGGAATAGGGGCCGGCCTCGGCCGAGTAGCACTCGAGGATCAGCTGGTCGAAGCGCAGGTGCTCGGCGATCCAGCGCGCCAGGCGCAGATTGGTCGCGCTGTGGACCTCGATGTCGCAGGCCTGGCCCAGGGTGTGCTGGCTGTGGCTGATCCAGGATGCCGGCTTGTTCTTCAGCGCGCGCTCCAGCGCCTGCGAGCGGTACACGCTGTTCGGCGAGTAGCGCCCGAACTTCTCGCGCACCGGCTGCATGACCTCGCGGCACAGGTGGACCGCGCTGCGCAGCTCATCCGCCGTCGCGAAGCGGTTGTCGATGCCGCGCCGCGCCGCCAGATCCGAAGTGTTCAGCTCCCAGCGCTGGAAGTTGCCGCTGATCCAGTCCTGCGGATCGCCATGCTCGGGAATCCGCTGCCACGCCATCTCACGCAGGTCCGCCATCCCATCCCCCTTGTCGTTTTTCCCCTTCCGCCAGCGATGGTGCAGCAAGCCCGCCGGCCCGTCGAGCATCCGCCGGGCCCGCACCGGCCTGGGGATTACCCCGGTACCCGCCCGGGTTCCCAGCGTGTAGGCTCGGGAGCGCAGCCGACTGCCGGAACGCCGAGCGCGCGATCGTGATCCCGCGCCGCGGGGCCGGCTTCGGCACCGTCGCGGCCCGCCGCGACACCCCCTTCGAACGATCCATGACTGCAGCCACGCGATGACCGATCCGAAACCGACTCCGCCCGCCGAACGCGCGCAGACGGCGGCCACGCATGGCGCCTTACAGGAAGACCCCATGCACCCCTCCCTCAAGATGGCCGTCGCCGGCAGCGTCCTGCTCAGCGCCTGCGCCCAGCTCCCGAGCCAGACCGGCGCCGGTGACAATCCGTTCTTCGCGGCCAGCACGCTGCCTTATCAGCTGCCGCCGTTCGACCGGATCCAGGATGCGCACTACGCCCCGGCCTTCGAGGCCGGCATGGCCGAACAGCTGCGCGAGATCGATGCGATCGCCGGCAACCCGGAGGCGCCGAGCTTCGACAACACCATCGTCGCGATCGAGCGTTCGGGCCGCCTGCTGGAGCGCGTCGCGCTGGTGTTCTTCAACCTGTCGTCCTCGCACACCAACCCGCAGATCCAGGCGCTGGAGGTCGAGCTGGCGCCGAAGCTGTCCGCGCATTCCGACAGCATCCACCTGAATCCGGCGCTGTACGCCCGCATCCGCAAGCTCTACGACAGCCGCGACGCGCTCGGCCTGGACGCCGAATCGCTGCGCCTGCTGGAGCGCTACCACCGCGACTTCGTCCGCGCCGGCGCCCAGCTCGGCGAGGACGACAAGACCCGGCTGCGCGCGATCAACGAGAAGCTGTCGTCGCTGACCACGCAGTTCGAACAGAACCTGCTGAAGGAGACCAACGCCAAGGCGGTGATCGTCGAGGACGCCGCCGAACTGGCCGGGCTTTCCGAAGACGATGTCGCCGCCGCGGCCGCCGCGGCCAAGGCGCGCGGGCTCGACGGCAAGTACGTCCTGCCGCTGCAGAACACCACCGGCCAGCCGCCGCTGACCAATCTGCAGAACCGTGCGCTGCGCGAGCGCATCTTCAAGACCTCGATCGGCCGCGGCAACAGCGGCGGCGAGTTCGACAACCGTGAGAGCGTCTCCGAGATCGCGCGGCTGCGCGCCGAGCGCGCGCGCCTGCTCGGCTACCCGACCCACGCCGCCTACCGCCTGGAGACGCAGACCGCGAAGACCCCGGAAGCGGCGGTGGCGATGCTCGAGAAGCTGGCGCCGGCCGCGGTCGCCAACGCGCGCCAGGAAGCCGCCGACATGCAGGCGCTGATCGACCAGGAGAAGGGCGGATTCAAGCTGCAGCCCTGGGACTGGGCGTATTACGCCGAGAAGGTGCGCAAGGCGCGCTATGAGTTTGACGAGTCGCAGATGCGCCCGTACCTCGAACTCGACCATGTGCTGCAGGACGGCGTGTTCTACGCCGCCGGCCGCCTCTACGGCCTGAGCTTCAAGGAGCGCCACGACCTGCCGGTCTACCACCCGGACGTGCGGGTGTTCGAGGTGTTCAACGCCGACGGCTCGACGCTGGGCCTGTTCCTGACCGACTTCTATGCCCGCGACAGCAAGCGCGGCGGCGCCTGGATGAACGAGTTCGTGCCGCAGTCGGGGCTGTTCGGCACGCAGGCGGTGGTCGTCAACAACCTCAACATTCCGAAGCCGCCCGAAGGCGAACCGACGCTGCTGACCTTCGACGAGGTCACGACGATGTTCCACGAGTTCGGCCACGCGCTGCACGGCCTGTTCTCGAACGTGAAGTATCCGACCTTCGCCGGCACCAACGTGCCGCGTGACTTCGTCGAGTATCCGTCCCAGGTCAACGAGATGTGGGCGACCTGGCCGGAGGTGCTGCAGCACTACGCGCGCCACTACCAGACCGGCGAGCCGATGCCGCAGGAGCTGGTCGACAAGGTGCTGGCGACGCAGAAGTTCAATCAGGGCTTCGCGACCACCGAATACCTGTCCGCCGCCCTGCTCGACATGGCCTGGCACCGCATCGCGCCGGACCAGGCGCCGGCCGCCGCCAAGGTCATGGACTTCGAGGCCGCCGCGCTGAAGAAGGCCGGTGTCGACTTCGCGCCGGTGCCGCCGCGCTACCGCAGCACCTACTTCGCGCACGTGTTCGCCGGCGGCTACTCGGCCGGCTACTACGCCTACATCTGGAGCGAGGTGCTCGACGCCGACACCGTCGAGTGGTTCAAGCAGCACGGCGGTCTGGAGCGCGCCAACGGCGACTGGTTCCGCGCCAAGCTGCTGTCGCGCGGCGAGAGCGTGGAGCCGATGGAGCTGTTCCGCGACTTCCGCGGCGCCGAACCGTCGATCGAGCCGCTGCTGGAGCGGCGCGGGCTGTCACTGCAGTCCGGCAAGGACTGATCCGGCAGGACCGGGCCCGACCGGCGCAAGCGTCGCCGGTCGGGCTGGCGGGCTAACGCACGACCCGATAGCAGGGCTGATAGTCGCGCCCGGACAGTTTCATCCGCCGCTGCGCGACGAACGCGGCGAGCAGTTCGTCGACATGGTGCAGCAGCGCCGGCTCGCCGCGGATCTCGAACGGCCCGTGCGCCTCGACCGCGCGGATGCCCTCGTCCTTGACGTTGCCGGCGACGATGCCGGAAAACGCGCGCCGCAGATCGGCCGCGCGCAGATGCGGCGGCTGGCCGCCGCCCAGATCCAGCGCGGCCATGTTGGCGTGGGTCGGCACGAACGGATGCTGGAAGACCGGATCGATCTTCAGCGTCCAGTTGAAGTAGAACGCGTCGTCGCGGGCGTCGCGGAACGCACGGACCCGCTCGATGCCGGCCTGCATCTCGCGGGCGACGCCGGCGGCATCGCCGATGATGATCCGGTAGCGCTGCCGGGCGGCGTCGCCGAGCGTGGTCTGGATGAAGGCGTCGATCTGCCCGAAGTAGTCGGCGGCCGATTCCGGGCCGGTGAAGATCAGCGGAAACGGCACGTCGGCGTTGTCCGGATGCAGCAGGACGCCGAGCAGGTAGAGGATCTCCTCCATCGTCCCCACGCCGCCGGGCAGCACGACGATGCCGTGCGCGGTGCGGACGAAGGCTTCGAGCCGCTTCTCGATGTCCGGCATGATCACCAGCTCGTTGACGATCGGGTTGGGCGCCTCGGCGGCGATGATGCCCGGCTCGGTGATGCCCAGATACTGGCCGTCGACGATGCGCTGCTTGGCGTGCCCGACCGCGGCGCCCTTCATCGGCCCCTTCATCGCGCCCGGACCGCAGCCGGTGCCAACGTCGAGCCCGCGCAGACCCAGTTCGTATCCGACGCGCTTGCCGTAGTCGTACTCGTGCCGCGGGATCGAATGCCCGCCCCAGCACACGACCAGACGCGGGTCCTGCGTCGGCCGCAGCACGCCGGCGTTGCGCAGGATATGGAACACCGCGTCGGTGATGCCGGAACTGCTCGCCAGATCGAAGCGTGGACTGTCGATGATCTCGCCGCCGGCATAGAGCAGATCGCGCAGTACCGCGAACAGGTGTTCACGGATGCCGCGGATGATGTGGCCGTCGACGAAGGCTTCCGCCGGCGCCGCGCGCAGGTCGAGCTTGATGCCGCGCTCCTCCTGCACGAGGCGGATGTCGAAATCCGGATAGCGCTGCAACAGCTCGCGGCCGTCGTCCAGCGAACTCCCGCAACTGAGCACCGCGAGGGAACAGCTGCGGAACAGGTGATAGAGCCCGCCCTGGCTGGCGTCGAGTAGCTTGGCGACCTCGGCGCGCGACAGGACCGACAGGCTGCCCTTGGGCGAGATCAGTGCATCGACAACGGGATAGCTCATGGAATTCGCAGGGCCTCGCAGACGGATGGGTCGCACAGTCTAGTCGCTGGGCGGTGACAGCGACGTGCCCGCGCTGGCGCAAGCGTCATCCCACGCTGCCGACGGCAGCGTGGGGTTTCGCTCAGCCGGTCTTGCCAGGAGCGTCCTTGAGCGCCTCAAGGCCCTTCAGATCCAGCGCCTTGGCGGCCTTTCGCAGCACGTCCATGTCGACGCCGCTGCCCTCCAGCTTCACCGCGAAACGCTCCCCGACCATGACGCTGTAGGTGCCGGTCTGCGTCGGTTCGTCCCAGACCTCGCGGATCGAGCGGTCGCCATCGTGGTAGACGCGCTCGTAGCCGCGCTCGGTCTGGCTGTCGACCTCCTGCACGACCCAGCCGGCCAGGGCCGCGAATGCCCGCGCGCCGCCGGTGTCGGTGATCTCGAGGGCGATCGACTGTTGCGCGTCGTCGTCCGCGTAGCGGGCCTCCGCCTCGGCGACCTGCACGCCGACGATGGTGCTGCGCTTGACCGAATAGCTGCGCCGCGACAGCTCGCCGAGCGCCTCCGGCACGAAGGGCTTGAGCTGCTCAGGACTCAGGGGTTCGATCGCCTCGTCGCCGCCCAGCAGCGCGCCCATCATCTGTCCCAGCGCTTCCTGCTGGGCCTCCTGATCGCCGGCCTCGTGCGCCGCTTCCATGCGCTTGCCGGCCTCCTCGACCTTCTTTGACCAGGCCTCGATTTTGTCGCTGTCGATCGAAACGGTTTTTCCACCAGCCTTGATCTCGACGCTGTCGTGGTGGCCGCCGGCCATCATCCGCGACATGCCGGTCACCGAGCCGACGATCGCCGAAAACACCAGCGACAGCACCAGCGCCGCGACCACCGTGACGGCGGTGTACGGCAGGGCGCGCTCCTGCGGCGCCTGCATCGTCAGCGGCAGGCCCAGGTACAGCAGGTAGATGGCGTAGATCCCGCCGGCCAGCGCCAGCAGCGACCCGATCCACGGCACCACCACCAGCGTGCCACCGAGCCAGCTCGCGGTCGACGCGTAGGCGGTCGCCTTCAAGGCCTGGGTCATGTCCTTCTGCCCACCGAAGGTCGGTGCCAGCGCGTTGACCAGCATCGCCAGCAGATAGACCACGCCGAGATGGACGCCGTACTGCAGCACCATGCTGGCAAGCCCGGCGCCGAAACCGACCCGGATCGTACCCAGCATCGGCACGCCGATGCCGAACACGCTGGTCTTGAGGAAGCCGGCAATCGCGGGCAGCGCCGCCAGCCACAGGATGTAGTTGCGGTAGAGCCCCGCCACGCTGTCGGCTTCGGCCACAACGGCCGGCCATTCGGTCTTCGGCGTCAGCACGATGTTGCGAGCCCGTCCGATCAATCGATCCCGATCCATATCCGCCTCCCTGTGCGATGCGCGGCGCGGCGGCGCCGCGTCGGTGCAGCTTAGGCCGCGGCGGCGGCGGACTCAATGGACACGGGATGACAGGCGCGCAGGCAAAACGCCGGCCGTCGGCAGCTTCTAGCGCTGCGCGGGCGACTCCGGCAGCGCCTCGGGCAGGTAGGGCACGCGGACGTCCTGGAGGCCGGCCCGCATCGCCGCCTGCGCCGCCGGCGGCAGCCGCTCCAGATCGCTGCGCCGATACGGACGCTGGGAACACAGGCGATCGTAATCGCGCCAGCTCGCATTGAGCGCCGCGATCTCGGCGCGCGTCGCCTCGACGCGTCGATTGAATGCCCGCATCTCGGTATCGAGCTGCTCGCGCGCCTGTCGCCGTTCGAGTCCTTCGCGCAGATCGTCACCGCCGGCACTGGCGTACAGGCCGTCCCGCCGCCGCATCAGCGCATTCCGCTCGGCGTCGAGGTGGGCGCCGGCCTGCAGCAGGCGCGGCGACTCCTCACGCAGGCGCTGGACGTGACCGGCGCAGGTCGCCAGTTCATCGGCACTCAGCGCGTCCGCACCCACCGCCGGCCCCGCGCCGATCAGCAGCGCCATCGCGCCCAGCCACCCCTTCCGCATCCTGCCTTCCATGAGATTCCTTCCGTCAGCGCTTGCGCCCCAGTGTAAGGCAGTGGCGCCGCACGAACCCGCCGCCCCCCAAAGAAAAGGCCGGGCTGTGGAGGCCCGGCCAATAACCGCTTGAAGACGCTTGTGAGAATCAGGCCACGCGCGCGCGCGCCGCGGACATCTCGATGACCTCCGCGCGGTCGGCATCGAAGTCACCGGCGATGTAGGCCTTGCTGAAGTCGTCGGTCAGGATCACGTCGTAGCGGACGCGGTCGTAGGCCGCGGCCTGCTCGGCCTCCTCGGCGCTCAACAGGTCGCGGGCACGGGCATCGGCCAGCTTGTCGGCGACGCTGTCGCCGGACAGTTCGCCCCTGGCGGCGAGGCGATAGAACTTCTGGTATGCCGTTTCGGTCTCGCGCGAAACGTCCCAGGCGTGCTCCATGCGCCCGATCGGATCGTGCTTGCCGCCGTTCTTGAACACCAGCCAGGACAGCCGCTCGCGCACGTCGGTCGGTTCGAGCAGCAGGTCGGCCACCTCGGCGTTGACGCGGTCGCTGACCGGGCGGGCGTCGTTCCCGAGCGGGAACACCACCGTCCGCATCAGCACCCGCGCCCAGGTCACCGGGAAGTTGCGCAGGAAGCCGTCGAAGGCATGGGCGATCTCGTACATGCAGTTGTCGAGCGCCCAGCGCGCGTGGGCCAGTTCGGCTTCGCTCTTCGAGCCTTCCAGGTAGAACTTGGCGACGCTCGACGCGATGTAGAGCTGGCTGAGCACGTCGCCGAGACGCGCCGACAGGCGCTCCATGAACTTCAGCTTGCCGCCGAGCACGCCCATGGTGAGGTCGGAACAGAACGCCAGCGCCGCGGAGTAACGCTCCATCCGGCGGAAGTATCCGGCCAGCTCGCCGCTCACCGGCGAACGCGCGAGGCGGGCACCGGTCAGCCCCAGCGTCAGCGCGCGCACCGCGCGGTTGATCGAAAAGCCGATATGGCCGAACAGCAGCCTGTCGAAGGCCTTCAGATCGTCGGCGCGCGCCGCTTCCATCTCCGGGAACACGTATTCGTGGCAGCGGATCGCACCCTGGCCGAAGATCATCAGGTTGCGGGTCAGGATGTTGGCGCCCTCGACCGTGATCGCCACCGGCGTGGCCTTGTAGGCGGTCGCCATGAAATTGCGCGGGCCCTGCTGGATCGCCTTGCCGGCCATCACGTCCATGCCGTCGGAGATGATCTTCCGCATCATCTCGGTCATGTGGTACTTGGCGATCGCCGTGACCACCGACGGCGCGCAATGGTCGACCGCCGAGGCGGTCATCACGCGCATCGCCTCGAGCGTGTAGCCGAGGCCGGCGATGCGGCCGGTGGCTTCCTGAACGCCCTCGAACTTGCCGATCGAAACCTTGAACTGGCGCCGCATGCGGCCGTAGACGCCGGTCATGCGGTAGCCGACCTGCCCCGCCGCGGTCGCCAGCGCCGGCAGCGAGATGCCACGGCCCGCCGACAGGCATTCGACCAGCATGCGCCAGCCCTTGCCGGCCATCGTCGGGCCGCCGATGATCCAGTCGATCGGCACGAACACGTCCTTGCCGTGAATCGTGCCGTTCATGAACGCCGCGCCCGGATAGTGACGGCGGCCGATCTCGACGCCGGGGTGATCCGCGGGGATCAGCGCGCAGGTGATGCCGAGTTCGCCGTTGGGCGCGCCGCGCGAGATCTCGCCGAGCAGGCCGTCCGGATCGCGCAGCTTGAACGCCAGACCGACGACCGTCGCCACCGGCGCCAGCGTGATGTAGCGCTTGGAGAAATTCAGGTGGATGCCCAGCACCTTGCGGCCGTCATGCTCGCCGTAGCCGACCACGCCGAGATCCGGCATCGCGGTGGCGTCGGAGCCGACCTCGGGTCCGGTCAGGCCGAAGCACGGAATCTCCCGCCCCGACACCAGCCCCGGCAGCCACTGCTGCTTCTGCTCGTCGGTGCCGTAGTGCATCAGCAGCTCGCCCGGCCCCAGCGAGTTCGGCACCATCACCGTCACCGCCATCGCGATCGACTTGGTGGCGAGCTTGGTCACCACCGCCGACTGCGCGTTCGCCGAGAAGCCGAGGCCGCCGTACTCCTTCTTGATCAGCATCGCCAGGAACCGGTGTTCCTTGATGTACGCCCAGACCTCCGGCGGCAGGTCCTTCTGCTCGTATTCGATCTGCCAGTCGTCGCACATCTTGCAGAGTTCCTCGCACTCGTTGTCGAGGAAGGACTGCTCCTCCGGCGTCAGCTCGGTGTACTTGAACGCGAGCAGCTGCTGCCAGTCGGGCCGGCCGCGGAACATCTGCGCCTCCCACCAGGTGTCTCCGGCCTCCAGCGCCTCGCGCTCGGTCGACGACATCTCGGGCAGCACGCGCTTGAACGCGCCGAAGATCGGCCGCGTGACGATCGCGCGCCGCAGCGGGCGCAGGTTCAGCAGGACACCGGCGGCCACATACACCGCGCCGAGCACGGCGAAGACCGTGGTGCCGATGGCGCCGCTCAGTCCCAGGCCAAGCAGCAGCGCGCCCACGGCCACGGTCCAGACCAGCAATGGCGCCCCGACGAAGGCCAGGCCCCAGGCTGCGAGCAATACAAACAGAATCAATATCGAGGTGAACATCGCAAACACTCCGGAAGAAGGGAAACTCGACTACACGCGTCCGTTGCGCGGCACCGATGCCGCACGCGGACGCTCTTCCGCACCCATCTCCGCCGCCTCCCGCGGGATGAGCGTCTTGATCATCAGCTTCAGGTAATCGTTGAACGGCTGCCCGGTCGGCATCAGGTCCGGCGTATCGCGCCGGATCTGCAGGTTGCCCATGAAGGTCGCGTAGGCGAAGCGCGCCCAGTGCCGCGCGCGCGCCGGATCGAACCCGAGCGCTTCGTAGCACTCGACCAGATAGTTCAGGCGCCGCTCCGATACGCGGCGCACGAACTCCTGCACCATCGGGTGATCCTCCGCCGCGGCGATCGCCAGATACAGGCGTCCCGAACGGTAGCCGGCGTTGGCCTCCTTGAAGACCTTGACGATGCGGTCGTACGGATCGGGCTCGTCGCCGACGCGCGCCATGACCTCCTCGGTCTCGCGCCGTTCCCAGCGCTCCAGCGCGGCGCGCACCAGCGCTTCACGGTTCTGGAAATGCCAGTAGAAGCTGCCCTTGGTGACGCCGAGACGGCGCGCCAGCGGCTCGACCGCCACCGCCTCCAGGCCGCCGGCCGCCATCGCGTCCAGGGCCGCCTGCGCCCAGTCTTCGACGGTCAGGCTCTGCTTGCTGTCTGTGGATGCGGCTTTCGCCATGCCTGCAACACCATACGGTAGCGTACTGATGGACAAATCTTATCCATACGCATCCGTATGTCGCAAGCGCGCAATGACGCGGCGCGCTGTCGCCAGAGTCAATCGCCGCGGAACCTTCCGCCTAGGTCAGCAGCCGGTCGCCGGCCTGCTGCAATGCCTCGACGGCGTGGTTGTAGCCGCGTTCGACGACCTCGTCGAGGCGCTTCCAGTCGAACATGCCGACACCCTGCACCGGCATGCGCAGGTAGAGATCGGCCAGCTCGGCGCGCCGCTGCGTGCCGCTTTCGCTGGTCAGCGTCGCGGTGCGGAAGATGATCGAGAACAGCCGCGGCCGGTCGTCGTCGCCCTTGAGCTTGAACAGCGCCTCCGGATCGGGCCCCTCGACCCCCGGCGCCGCAAGGCCGCCCTCGGTGCTGACGTCGGACGCGATGATCAGGCCGCGCTCCTGCGCCTGCATCACGTCGGTCGGCAGATTGTTCATGACGCCGCCGTCGGCGAGCAGGTCGCCCTTGTAGACCACCGGTGGCGCCACACCGGGAACGGCCATGCTGGTCGCGACCCACATGTGCAGCGGTCCGCGGTCGTGAACGACGTGGCGCCCGCGCGTCAGGTTGGTCGAGACGCAGAAGAACGAACGGCGCAGCTCCTCGATGCGGCGCTCGTCGAAGATCTCGTGCAGCCGCCGCACGAAACGCCGGCCGCGAATCAGGGCGACCGTCGGAAACAGGTAGTCGTTGAGGTAGTTGTGATTGACGAAGGTTTCCAGGGCGATGTGGCGCATCTCGTTGTGGTCGTAACCGCAGGCGACCAGGGCCGCGAAGAACGCCCCCATGCTCGAGCCTCCGGTCGCGTCGACCGGAATCCCGTGCTCGTGCAGCGCCCGCAACAAGCCAATGTGCGCGAAGCCCCGGGAGCCGCCGCCGCCCAGGACCAGACCGATACCGCGCCCGGTGAGCTGGCGCGCGAGGCTGGCGAAATCATGCCCGGAACCGCGCCGCACGTAGTAATGGCGCTGCCCGGCGACCAGCTCCAGCCATTGCAGCACGGGTCCGGCGCCGGCGGTCTCGGGCCGGATCACGACCAGATCGACCGGCGCCCATGCGCCGCTGCGCCTGAGCTCGTCGATCATCGCGCTGACCAGCGCCGGCGAGCGGGCGTCGACGACCATCAGGATGCGATCCGCCTGGCGCATGCAACGTCGCGCCCAGGGATCGGGATTGGCGTCCGCCAGGTAGACCAGGCTTTCGTGATCGGCTTCGGCGCGGTTGAGCATTTCCACGACGCGCGTGTTCTCGACGCCGGCGCCGACCCTGGCCTGGGCGTGGCCCGCGCCCAGTTCGCGGTCGACGTAGGCGGCGTCGATCAGCAGCGCCTCCGACCAGGCGCCGAGCGCGGCGTGCAGCTCGCGCGCCACCAGTGGCGCGTCCGCATCCGGCGTTGCCGGAATCACCGCGAAACTGTGTACGCGGCGCTGCTTCTGCAACTGCTGGGTGCGCCGGTCGGTGCGCAGCCGGGCGATGATCATGCGCGACATCACCAGCAGCGTTTCCGGATGCCGGCCGATGACCGTGAACAGGTACTCGGTCGGGAGCTTGATCAGCACACTGTCGCGAATCGCATGGACCGACGTGGCGCGCGGCTCGCCGGACAGGGCGCCGATCTCGCCGATCGGCTCGAGGCGTGAGATCGTGCCGGCGACGGTGCCATCGGCGCGAAGCGCGCGCAGACGGCCGGCCGAGACGATGTAGATGCTTTCCGGGGCCGAGCCGATCTCGAACAGCACCTGCCCGCTGGCGATCTCGACGCCTTCGGCACGCGCCGCCAGCTCGTCGAGCGCCGTCGCCGACAGCTCGGCGAACAGCGGGCACTCCGCCAGCGTCGCCCGCACGCTCATGCCGGCGCGCGCCCTTCCAGGCGGACCTCAGCGTGCGGCATTGGCCTCGACAACACTCATCGCGGTCATGTTGACGATGCGGCGGACCGTCGCCGACGGCGTCATCACGTTGGCCGGGGCGGCGCAGCCGAGCAGCACCGGACCGATCGCGACGTTGTGCCCGGCGGCGGTCTTGAGCAGGTTGTAGGCGATGTTGGCGGCGTCGATGTTCGGACACACCAGCAGGTTGGCCGATCCGACCAGGCGGCTTTCCGGCAGGATGGCGCGCCGCAGGCTCTCGTCGAGCGCGCAGTCGCCGTGCATCTCGCCGTCCACCATCAGCTCCGGTTCGCGCTGCCGCAGCAATGCCAGGACCTCGCGCATCTTGGCTGCGGAAGCCGACTCCGAACTGCCGAAGTTGGAGTGCGACAGCAGCGCGACCTTCGGCTCGATGCCGAAGCGCCTGATCTCGGCGGCCGCCATCACCGTGATCTCGGCCAGCGCCGAGGCGCTCGGATCGTGGTTGACGTGCGTATCGACGATGAACACCTGCCGCCCCGGCAGGATCAGTGCGTTCATCGCGCCGTAGACGCTGCAGTCGGCGCGCTTGCCGATGACCTGTTCGATGTACTTCAGATGCTGCGCGGTACCGCCGACGGTGCCGCAGATCATGCCGTCGCCCTCGCCCTTGGCGAGCAGCATCGCCGCGATCAGCGACGGCTGGCGACGCATCTCCAGACGGGCGTCGGCGGCCGTCACCCCGCGACGCGCCATCATCCGCTGATAGTCCTCCCAGTATTCGCGATAGCGCGGATCGTCCTCGGTGTTGACCACCGTGTAGTCGACGTGCTCCTTCAGGCGCAGGCCGAAGCGCTCGACCCGGCTGGCGATGACCGCCGGCCGCCCGACCAGCACCGGCACCGCGATCCGCTCGTCGACGACGATCTGCACCGCCCGCAACACGCGCTCCTCCTCGCCCTCGGCGAAGATCACGCGCTTCTGCGCCGGGTCGACGCTGCGCGCCAGCGTGATGATCGGCTTCATCATCAGGCCGCTGTGGTGCACGAACTGCTGCAGGCGTTCGCGGTAGGCGTCGAAGTCCTCGATTGGGCGCTGCGCGACGCCGGAGTCCATCGCCGCCTGGGCCACCGCGGGCGCGATCTTGACGATCAGGCGCGGATCGAAGGGCTTCGGAATGAGGTATTCCGGTCCGAACGACAGTTCGTCGATCCCATAGGCGCTCGCGACCACGTCGCTGGTTTCCTGCCGCGCCAGATCGGCGATCGCGTCGACCGCGGCGATCTCCATCTGGCGGGTGATCGTGGTGCTGCCGACGTCCAGCGCGCCGCGGAACATGAACGGGAAGCACAGGACGTTGTTGACCTGGTTCGGGTAGTCCGAGCGCCCGGTGGCGATGATCGCGTCGTCGCGGACCTTGCGCACCTCTTCCGGCAGGATCTCCGGCGTCGGATTCGACAGCGCCAGGATCAGCGGCTGCTTGGCCATCTTCACGACCATCTCCGGCTTGAGCACGCCACCGGTCGACAGGCCGAGGAACACGTCGGCATCGGCGATCACGTCGCCGAGCCCCAGGTTCGCGGGCACGTCCTGGGCGTAGCGCGCCTTGCGCGGATCCAGCGTGCCTTCACGGCGGGTGCTGACGGCCCCGGAGCGGTCGACCAGCCACACGTTCTGCTCCCGCACGCCGAGATCGACCAGCAGGTCGACACAGGCGAGCGCCGCGGCGCCGGCCCCGCTGACCACCAGCTTGACCTGGTCCATCGGCTTGCCGACCAGCGCGAGGCCGTTGCGGGTCGCGGCGCCGACGATGATCGCGGTGCCGTGCTGGTCGTCATGGAAGACCGGAATCTTCATCCGCGCCCGCAACTGCTGCTCGACATGGAAGCACTCGGGCGCCTTGATGTCCTCGAGATTGATGCCGCCGAAGGTCGGCTCCAGCGCCGCGACGATCTCGATCAGCTTGTCCGGATCCGGCTCGTTGATCTCGATGTCGAAGACGTCGATGCCGGCGAACTTCTTGAACAGCACCGCCTTGCCTTCCATCACCGGCTTGGCCGCGAGCGGCCCGATGTTGCCCAGACCGAGCACCGCCGTGCCGTTTGAAATCACCGCAACGAGATTGCCGCGGGCGGTGTAACGGAACACGCTGGCCGGGTCCGCCGCGATCTCCTCGCAGGCCGCCGCCACGCCGGGCGAGTACGCCAGGGCCAGATCGTTCTGGTTGACCATCTGCTTGGTCGGCGTGATCGAGAGTTTTCCGGGGACCGGAAATTCGTGGTATTCGAGAGCGGCTTGGCGCAGGGTGTCGCGGGTGTTCATCGGGTTCTTCGGATCTTGGTGTGATGCATGCAGAACGGCATTCTTGCAGAACTTGCGCCCGCTGCGGAGTCGCGGCGGCGTCCGGACACTGCCGGGAACCGCAAAGCGGTGCGATGATGGAACGATGCGTACGCTGCTGTTGATCGGCCTGTGGCTGCTCGGTCCGACCGCCTACGGGGCGACGTCGGTGACGCTGGCGATCGGCCACGTCGAAGCCGGACCGGTCGATGCCGACCACGTCGAGCTGCAGTGGCGCAGCGACGGCCCCCAGCAGTTGCGCGCGGCGCGACTGCGCGTCCCCGGCCTGGACCAGCCGGTCAGGCTCACCGCGCGTTGCCCGCAGGCCGCGACGCCCCGGTTGAGCTGCCGCGACGCCAGCCTGGCACTGAGTTCCGAGGCGTTCGGCAGCATCGACACCCGCGTCGATGTCGACCTCGCCACGGCGCAGCAGCTGACGCTGCGCCTGCGCGCGCTGGACGCGCGGCTGAGTTACAACCGCGCCGACGGCCGCCTCGCCACCGACGCGCTGCGGATCACCGGCACCGCGACGTTGCGGCGCAATGGCAATGCCTGGGCGCTGGATGCCGAACTGCGCAGCCCCTCGGGACAGGCCTACGCCGAACCGATCTTCATGGACTTCGGCGAACATCCGGCGACCCTGAGTCTGCGCGCGACGAGCCGTGACAGTCGGCGCATCGCGATCGGCGCGCTCGACTGGTCGCAACCGACGCTGGCGGACGTCCACGTCAGCGGCGACATCGACGCCGCGGCACCGCTGCAGCGGCACGCACTGGATCTGCACATCGTGGGCCACGCTCTGGAACCGCTGGCGCGGCTGGCGGTGCAGCCGCTGCTCGCCGGCACCCGCCTGCAACAGTTCGAGGCCACCGGAACGGCCCGGATCGACGCCGCATTGGCGGATCGCCGGCTGCGCCGGGTCGCGACCCGCTTCGACCTCAGCTCGGCCCGGCTGCCGGGGTTCGGGCTGGCCGCCGACGGACTGCACGGCGCACTGACATGGCAGGAAGACGCCGACGCACCGGCGCCGGATTCGGAGCTGCGCTGGGACGCGTTGCGGGTCGGCCGCATTCCGGTCGGCACGACCCGGATGCGCCTGCGGACGCAGGGACGCAGTCTGAGCCTGCTGGAACCGGCACGGATTCCGGTCCTCGACGGTGCCATCGACATCGACACGCTGCGGCTGGCGGACATCGGCGACGACGCCATGAGCGCCGACTTCGCGGCGCGGATCGAGCCGATCGACCTCGGGCAGCTTGCGCAGGCCCTGGACTGGCCGGCGTTCGGCGGATCGGTTTCGGGCGCGGTGCCGGGACTGACCCTGCGCGACCGGCGCATCGAACTCGACGGCGTCCTGCGCGCCGACGCCTTCGACGGGCGCATCGAGCTGAGCAGGCTGAGCATCATCGATCCGTTCGGCGTGCTCCCCCGCGTCCGCACCGACATCACCCTGCGTCGCCTCGATCTGGCGCGCCTGACCGGCGCCTTCGACTTCGGGCGGATCGAGGGGCGGCTCGACGGCGACGTCACCGGCCTGCGGATGATCGGCTGGGAGCCGGTCGCGATGCACGCGCGCCTGTACTCGACCCCGGATGACCGCTCGCGCCACCGGATCTCGCAGCGCGCGATCGACAACATCTCGTCGATCGGCGGCGGCCCGACCGGCCTGCTGTCGAAGGGTTTCATGAGCCTGTTCGAAGACTTCGCCTACGACCGCATCGGCTGGAGCTGCGTCCTCGAAAACGGCGTGTGCCGGATGAACGGCGTCAAACCCGGCCCCGGAGGCCGCGGCTACGTACTGGTCAAGGGCAAGGGCCTGCCCCGCATCGATGTCGTCGGCTATTCGACCGAGGTCAACTGGCGCACCTTCATGGCGCAGCTCAGGAGCGTCGGCAACAGCGGGCCGGCGCAGGTGCGCTGAGCGCCGCCGAGCACCCCGCGCATCCGGCGACGGCCAACGACGGGCGGCCTATACTGGTCCAACGATCGACAGTGCAATGGAGTGACTGCGCATGGACCTCTTCAGACACGGAATGTTCGGACCGCTGCTGACCGGAGCGGCGATTGCCACGACCGCCTGTGTCACGATCAACGTCTACTTCCCCGCCGCCGCGGCGGAGAAGGCCGCCGACCGCATCATCGAGGATGTCTGGGGCGCCGCCGGCGAAGCACCTGCCCAGCCGGCACCGACCCCGCCGGTCGGCACCCCGCCGACCCCGACCTCGTCGCTCGACGATGCGGCGCTGCGGGCGGCGATGGCGCTGCTCGACGCGCTGGTGCCGGCGGCGCACGCCGCCGATGCGCCGAACATCGACATCTCCTCGCCCGAGATCACGCGGATCAAGACACAGATGGAACGCCGCTTCGCCGAACTGCGGCCACAGCTCGACGCCGGCGTCATCGGCCTGAGCGCGGACGGCTTCATCGCGGTGCGCGATCCGGCGGCGGTACCGCTGGCGCAGCGCAACACGGTGCGCACCCTGGTCGCCAACGAGAATGCGGACCGCGCCGCGCTGTATCGCGAGATCGCCACGGCCAACGGCCAGCCACAGTGGGAAGCCCAGATCCGCGAGGTGTTCGCGGGACGCTGGATCGCGAAGGCGGCGTCGGGCTGGTGGTATCAGGACGCGGCCGGCGGCTGGAAGCGCAAGTAGGCCTTGCACCGGCGTCTTTGACAGGAAACGGGCGACACGCTGATTCGTGTCGCCCGCCCCCGTCCCCTCAAACGCCCGGCCATCCCCCGAGATGACCGGGCCTGCTGACCCCCCGGCCTATGCCTCTGGCTTCCAGCCGCAGCTCAGTCCCTCGTTCTGCTGAGCGAGGTAGTCGAGCAACGGCGAGAAGTATTCGATCAACGCATGACCGTCCATCTCGCGTGAACCGGTCATCATTTCGAGGGTGTCCTGCCACGGCTGGCTGGCACCCTGCGCCAGCATCTTCATCATCCGCTTGCCGGCTTCCTCGTTGCCGTAGATGTCGCATTCGTGCAGCGGGCCGTCGAAGCCGGCGGCGTCACACAGCGCCTTCTGGAACTGGAACTGCAGGATGAAGGCGAGGAAGTAGCGTGTGTACGGCGTGTTGCCGGGGATGTGGTACTTGGCCCCCGGATCGAAGTCCGCCTCGCTGCGCGGCAGCGGCGGCGCGACGCCCTGGTAGGCCTCGCGCAGATCCCACCAGCCCTGGTTGTAGTCCTCCGGGGCGATCTCGCCGGAGAACACCTTCCAGCGCCACTGATCGACCAGCTTGCCCCACGGCAGGAACACGATCTTGTCGAGGGCGAGCTTCATCTGCGCGTTGGTCACGCCCTTCGGGTCCGGCTGCTGCTCCGGCACCAGGCCGATCTTGTGCAGATGACCCGGCGTCAGTGACAGCGTCATCGTGTCGCCGATCGCCTCGTGGAAGCCGTCGTGCGCGCCGGTCTGGAACAGCGGCGGCAGGCCGTTGTACATCAGGTAGTAATAGATG
This sequence comes from Nevskiales bacterium, assembly GCA_028698335.1. GTDB lineage: Bacteria > Pseudomonadota > Gammaproteobacteria > Nevskiales > Nevskiaceae > Solimonas. Next base: position 46,758 of record JAQVDP010000001.1, read on the forward strand.
TGCCCCATCTCGTGATGGATGGTGAACAGCTGCTCCTCGGTGGGTTCGATGCACTCCTTGATGCGCACGTCGCCGCGCATGTTCATGTCCCAGGCGCTGGCGTGGCAGACCACATCGCGGTCGCGCGGCTTGAGCAGCAGGGACTTCTCGTAGAACGACTCCGGCAGCGCCGGGAACCCGAGCGAGGTGTAGAAGTCCTCGGAGATCTTGGCCATCTTCACCGCGATCTCGGCGTCGGCCTTGTGCTCCAGCTCGGCCAGATCCAGCGGCGTCGGCTTGCCCTTGAAGTCGGCGATCAGCGTCTTGTACGCGTCGTTGCGCTGGGCTTCTAGCGCGGCGGTCACGTCGAGGCTGCCGACGCCCTTGTAGGGCTCGACCAGCGGGTAGATGTTGCTCCACTGCTGCGCCCACATGTTGCCGAGCAGGTGCGCCGGAATCAGGCCGTCCTTCGGCACCACATCGTCACCGTAGACTGCGTTGAGCTTGGCGCGCACGTGGCAGTGCAGGGCGTCGTACAGCGGCTTGACCTGCGTCCACAGGCGCTCGACCTCGGCATCGAACTCGGCCGGCGACATGTCGTAACCGGCGCGCCACATCTCGCCGAGATTGGCGAACCCCTGCTCGCGCGCGCCCTCGTTGGTCAGCTCGACGAAACGCTCGTAGTCCTTGCGGATCGGCGGCGAGGTCGCGTGCCATCCGGCCCAGGCCTCGGCCCGCGCCTCCGGGGACTGCGTCGGATCGTTGATGATCCGCTCGATCTCGGGAAGGCTCAGGCAATCGCCCTCGGTACGGCACCACTTGCCGGCGCCGTAGTTGGCCTCCATCTTCGACAGGATCTGCGCCAGCTCCGCGCGCTTCGCGGCGTCGCTGGGCGCCGGATTGGCGCTGGACAGCTTCAGCAACAGCATGCCGCGCTCGGTCGCCGGAGCGGCGTCGACGCCGTTGAAGCGCTTGGCTTCCTGCAGCTTGCCGCTGAGGTATTCGAGCCACTGCTCGTTGGCCCGCGACGCCAGCATCTGGGTGTCGTCGGTGATGTAGGTCGCCTGCGCCCACTGCGCCGAGTTCAGGTAGGGCAGCAGCTGGTACATGTCGTCGTTGACGCCGGCCACGAAGGCATCGGCATCGGCGGCGGTCGCTGCGGCCGCGACGTCAGCCGGTGCCGGGGCGCCGGCTTCCTGTCCGGATCCGCACGCGGTCAGTCCCAGTGCCGTGACCGCGGCCATCCAGAACGCTGAAGACTTCATTTTCGACATCGGATCTGTCTCCTAAATGGGGGCGTGCCGCGAGCGGGCCGTCAGGCTTCGTCCGGCGCGCCCTGCAGACGTTTGAGCGGGGCGATCAACAGCGCCAGCACCACGCCGAATCCGGCGGTGGTGACGAAGACCGTCATGAACCGGGCCGGCATCTCGGCGACGCTGTCCTCGCCGAAATGACCGGCGATCAGGCCGCCGATCAGATTGCCGAGCGAGGCGCCCATGAACCAGGTCCCCATCATCTGGCCGACGTAGCGCTTCGGCGCCAGCTTGGTCACCGCGGACAGGCCGACCGGTGACAGGCACAGCTCGCCGGTGGTGTGCAGCAGGTAGGTGAGGCACAGCCAGGTCGGCAGGACCTGCTCGCCCTGCACCACGTACAGCGACGCGAAATACAGCACGAGGAAGCCCAGGCCCATCTGGATCAGGCCGAGGCTGAACTTGGCGGGAATCGACGGATCGAGCTGGCGGCGTCCGAGGTTGACCCACATTGCCGCGAACAGCGGCGACAGCACGATGATGAACATCGGGTTGACCGACTGCAGCCACGACGCCGGCATCTCCCAGCCGAAGATGACCCGGTCGGTGTAGCGCTCGGCGAACAGGTTGAAGCTGGACCCGGCCTGCTCGAAGCCGGACCAGAACACCGCGGCGGCGACGAAGAACACCGCGATCATCCCAACCCGCTTGCGTTCGGCGCCGCTCAGACCGCCGAAGGCGATGACGTAGATGAAGAAGGCGGCGGCCCCGCCGACGATGACGTAGACCCCGGCCGAGGCGATGGCGACCGCGTCGAGCGTCATCAGTCCGCCGACGGTCGCGACCACCAGCGCGATGATCGCGCCGATGCCGGTCCACACCGCCATCCAGCCGAACCGGCGTTCGCGCGCGTCCCGCGCCGCATCGTCGCTGCTGGCGATCTGCAGGCCGGCATCGCCGAGATGGGTGCCGGTCATGCGGTACTGGATCAATCCCAGTGCCATGAACACGCCCGCCGCGCCGAAACCGTAGTGCCAGCCGACCTTCTCGCCGAGGAAGCCGCAGATCAGCTGTCCGAAGAACGAGCCGATGTTGATGCCCATGTAGAACAGCGAGAACCCGGCATCGCGACGCGCGCCGACGTCACCGTGGTAGAGCTGCCCGACCATCGCGCTGATGTTGGGCTTGAGCAGGCCGGTCCCGAGCACGATCAGCAGCATGCCGATGAAGAACGTCGGCTCCAGCGGCAACGCCATCGTGAAATGCCCGGCGGCGATCAGAATGCCGCCGTACCACACGGCCTGGCGCTGGCCGATCAGGCGGTCGGCGATCCAGCCCCCGGGCAACGCCAGCAGGTACACCCCTGCGGTGTAGATCCCGTAGACGGCGGTGGCGGTGCGATCGTCGAGGCCGAGGCCGCCGCTTTCCACCGTCGCGACCATCGCCAGCACCAGGATGGCGCGCATCCCGTAGTAGCTGAACCGCTCCCACATCTCGGTGAAAAACAGCGTGGATAGGCCGCGTGGATGTCCGGCCCAGGTCTGTTCGGTCATCTAGTTCTGATCTCGTTCGGCCGGGTCCGCTGGCTCATGCTTCGGCGTGCAGGCGGGTGCGTGCCGTTCGTGCGCAACAGTCCAAGAAGCTCAGACTATGCCGGGCGCGACCGCGGGGGTCATCGGGGAAATCCCCCAGCACGCCACCCCAGGACGGCCAGAACCAGGGCCAGAATCGCCAGCAGCACCCAGACCCGGCGCCGCGTGCGCGGGGCGGAGTCGCGCGGCGGCTCGGTCAGCAGGGTATCGAGGTGGGCATCGAGCAGGCGGGCGTTGCGCGCGTTGGACTGGAACGCGAAGTCGGCCAGGTCCCCCAGCACCGGCAACAGCCCCACCAGCATGTCGAACACGATATTGGCCGCCATCCGCAGCAGCACCGACCGCGGCGCCCGGATGCGCAGACCCTCGAAGAAGAAGTAGGCGCCGAGAAGCAGGCCCGCGACATCGCCGACGACCGGAATCAGGCCGATCAGGGCGTCGACGCCGAAGCGCCAGCGGGTGCCGGGGATGCCGACGGCGCTGTCGAGAAGCCGCGCCAGCCGCCGGACCCGCTCGCGTGTCTGCGCCGCCGCGGCCCGCGCGCCGGCATCGGCCTCCGGTCCGGAGGGCCCCTCACTCAAGGCTGCCATGGGTTCTGCGAAAGGTCTCTGGAGTACACTTGCGGCGTCACTCAAGCAAAACAAGATACGGCAATACTGGGAGTCATGCAGCGAAACCGCTTCCTGCTGCGCTGCCCGAGAGCACACGAGGGATTGGAGCACGATGCGCGCTTGGCTTAACCGGTCTCTGTACGGACTCGTCTGGTGGCTGTTCCGCCCGTTCACCGGGTTTCTGCGCTATCGGACCGCTCCGCATCCGCTGGTGTCCGGCCTGCAGCTCGACCCCGGTCAGCCGGTGGTCTACGTGCTCGCGAACCGCTCCTGGGTCGATCTGTTCGTACTCGACCAGATCTGCAAGGAGCTCGACCTGCCGCGCCCCAGTCGCACCGGATCGAACTTCCCGACGCCCGAACGCGCCGGCGTCGTCTACATGCCGGCGCTGCTGGAAACGCGCATGCGCAACACCGACCTGCTGCGCCTGATCGAGACCGGCGTCGCGACGCAGTCGTTCGAAGCCCAGATCGTGCCGGTGTCGATCTTCTGGGGCCGCGATCCGGGCAGCGAGACCAGCTGGTTCAAGCTGATCTTCGCCGACAGCGTGCAGGCCGGGCGCATCCGCAAGATCTTCATCATGCTGGCCAACGGCCGCAACATCTTCGCCAACTTCGGCCTGCCGCTGTCGTTCCGCGAAACGATGGACAAGGGCGGCAACGCGACCTTGGCGATCCGCAAGCTCACCCGCGGCCTGCACTTCCACTTCCTGCGCGCGCGCACTGCGGCGCTCGGACCGACCCTGCTGCGCCGCAGCGTCGTGATCGACTCGCTGCTCAGCGCCCCGGGCGTGCGCCAGGCGATCGAGCAGGAGACCGACCGGCCGGCCGACGAGGCGCGCGGCTACGCCCGCAAGTGCGCCGAGGAAATCGCCGCCGGCTATTCGACCGCGGCGATCCGCTTCCTCGAACGCTTCCTCAGCGTGGTGGTGTTCAAGCGCGTGTTCTCGGGCATCGACGTGCGCGGGCTGGACCGGGTCCGGGAGTGGGCGCAGCAGTACGAGCTGGTCTACATGCCCTCGCACCGCTCGCACGCCGACTACCTGCTGGTGTCCTACTCGCTGTACCACGCCGGCCTGGTGCCGCCGCACATCGCCGCCGGCGTGAACCTGAACTTCTGGCCGGTCGGCGCCCTGCTGCGCCGCTGCGGTGCGTTCTACATGCGCCGCAGCTTCGCCGGCGATCGCATCTACACCGCGGTCTTCCGCGCCTACGTCGACTCGCTGATCCAGCGCGGCTATTCGATCGAGTTCTTCCCCGAAGGCGGTCGCAGCCGCACCGGCCGGCTGCTCGCGCCGAAGACCGGCCTGCTGTCGATGGTCGTCGAGGCCGGCCTCAAGCAGCGCACCCGCAAGGTCGCGATCGTTCCGGTCTACATCGGCTACGACCGCTGCTGGGAAGTCGGCTCCTACTCGAAGGAGCTGCGCGGCGCCAAGAAGACCAAGGAATCCGCCGAGGGCCTGCTCAAGGCCGGCAAGATCCTGCGCAAGTCCTACGGCAAGGCCTACATCAATTTCGGCGACCCGCTGATCCTGCAGGACCAGGCCGACCAGCAACTGCCCGGCTGGCGCGAGGCCTTCGGCCCCCACGGCGGCGAGGCGCCGAAGGGGTTCAAGCAGTTCGTCGCCGACATCGCCCTGGAGAACAGCCGCCGGATCAACCGCGCCGCGGTCGCCAATCCGACCGGACTGGCGGCGGTGGCGTTGCTGTCGTCCCCCGAACGCGTGGTCGCCTACGACGAGTTCGTCGAGCAGATCGGCCATCTGGTCTGGTTGCTCAAGGGCAACCCCTACGACGAGCACCAGTACATTCCCGAAGTGGCGCCCAAGGCCGTCGTCGAGTGGAGTGTCCCGATCGCGCGCCTCGCCCAGGTCCCGCACGCATGGGGCGACCTGTACGGCATCGCCAGTCGAGACGCCGTCGCACTGACCTACAATCGCAACAATATCCAGCACTTGTTCGCGATTCCGTCGCTGATCGCCAACCTCTACCGGACCCGCCTGCTGCTGAGCGAGGATGCGATCGTCACCGGCGTGCGGGCGCTCTACCCGTTCCTGCGGCGGGAGTTCTTCCTGCGCTGGGATGCCGACGAAATCGAAGCCGTCACCCGCAACTGGCTCGGGGTCATGACCCGGCTCGGCCTGCTCGAGCCCGATGGCGAGCGCCTGCGTCGCCCGGACGCGAGCCAGGCCGCGTATTCGACGCTGGCCATGCTCGGCCGCGTCCTCGGCGAAACGCTGGAGCGTTACTGCATGACCGCGCTGCTGCTGGCCGACGAACGCCTGCAGCCCGGAGAACTGCGGCGCGACCGCTTCGAGGACGACTGCCGCCTGCTGGCCGAGCGCATGGCGATCCTCACCGGCCGCGACGCGCCGGAGTTCTTCGACAAGACCCTGTTCCGCAGCTACCTGAACGTCCTGATCGAAATCGGCCTGGTCACGGAAAGCGGCGAACACGGGCTCGTCGTAGACCAGCGCATCGAGCGCATCGCCGAACGCTCGCAGGAACTTTTGTCGGACGAAAGCCGTCAGATGCTCCTGCAACTGCTAAGTCGCCGTAAACCGCCTGCCGGCGGTGACGGTGCGGAGGCGTCCCCGGATCCGGCAGCGACCTGAACCGCTGTCCGGCAACATTCTGGTGGCACGCTATAATTTGGGCGGGGCACGTCGCCCCCTTTTTTGTATCCGGGGAACTATGAACAAGTCTTATCGTTTTGTCGCAGCCGCGCTGACGCTGGTCCTGGTGGGAGCCTGCACCAAACAGGCAGAGGGTGACGCCGCCACGGCCAAGGCGCCGCAGACGCTGGAGAGCGACGCGCAGAAGTTTGGATATGCGATCGGCATCGACCTGGGCAACTCGCTGCAGCCGGTGAAGGACGATGTCGATATCGCCGCGCTCAAGGCCGGCCTCGACGACGCCTTCGCCGGTGTCGAGTCGAAGATGGACGACGCCGCTCGCGAGGAGATCAAGAACACGGTCGCCAAGAAGATGCAGGAGCGCCAGATGCAGGAACGCCTGGCCCAGGCCGAGAAGAACAAGGACGACGGCGCCAAGTTCCTGGCCGAGAACGGCAAGCGCGAAGGCGTGAAGACCACCGAGTCGGGCCTGCAGTACGAGATCCTGAGCGAAGGCGAGGGCCCGAACCCGACCGCCGACGACAGCGTCACCGTGCACTACAAGGGCACCCTGATCAACGGCGAGGAGTTCGACAGCTCCTATTCGCGCGGTCAGCCGGTCACCTTCCCGCTCAAGAACGTCATCAAGGGCTGGACCGAAGGCGTCCAGCTGATGAACAAGGGCGCGAAGTTCAAGTTCTACATCCCGCCCGAGCTGGCCTACGGCGAGCGCGGCGCCGGCGTGAAGATCGGCCCGAACGAGACCCTGGTCTTCGAAGTCGAGCTGATCTCCTTCGAGCAGCCCAAGGCTGACGACAAGAAGGACAAGAAGTAAGACCCCTCCGCCCGATACGGGCTCAAGGGGATCGGACGGCCGGCTTTTCGCCGGCCGTCCTGTTTTTGCGGCCCTGCAAAAGGATCCGGGTGCCGCCTGTGGCGCACCCGTATGCTGGGACGCCATGAAAGCCGCCTGTACCACCGTTGCCATGCTGCTCGCGCTGTCGCTGTCCGGCTGCGCCGATCGCGGGGCCGGTGCGATGCTGGCCGACTATCGCGCCCGCGTGCAGCGGGCCAGCGGCGCCGAGGTCCGTCCCCCGGAAGTGGCGCCGGCGCCGACTTACCCGACCCATCGCCTGCGGCGGGTCGACGTCCCCGAAGTCAGGGGCAGCCTGTGGGAACTGCTGTTCGATCTGCCCGACTGCGGCCTCGGCCATCTGGTCTCGGAACGCAACAGCATCCTCGGGCGCTATTGGCCGGCCACGCAGCGCCTGTCCTATGAACTGCGCTTCGCGATCGGACTCCGGCGCTGCCGCGCACAGTTCGCCGACAGCAGCGACCCGGATCTGCGCGCATGGCATGCACGGCTGCTGGAGATCGGTGCCGCCAAGCGCGGCGTGCTGCCGGCGGTCTGGTGGGCCGTCACCTACGACAGTCCGGAATTCGCCGCGGCGTTCTCGCCGGCGGCTGCGCCTCTGGCCGCGGAGGCCCCGCCCAGCCATGGCGCGCTGAGCGCGCTCGAGGCGCTGCTCGGCCTCGCGCCGCGCTGGGACGATCCGCGCCCGCTGGACGACGTCCGCCGGCTCGACGGCCACCTGCAGCAACTCGCGATCTCGGAACGCGGCGGCGCGCTGATCCGGAGCCAGCAGATCCTGATCCGCGAGCTCGATGCCGCGTCGCTGGCGCTCGAACAGGCCTGGGCGGCCCGGCTGTGCCCGCAAGCCGTGCCGACCCCGCGCGCCCGCATCCTGCACAACGTCTTTCTGAAGTTCTATGCCGCGCAGGTGCAGCCCTACATGGCGCTGATCCAGCACGAAGGCACCGCCTGGCTGCAGCTGCACCAGCGCCTGCTGCAGACCCAGGCGGTCACCCCGCCACCGGATTTCCGGGCCTTTGCCGGGGTCGCGCTGTCGCGCGAAGACGGTTCGCTCTGGGCCCGATGGAATGCGGCGCGCCAGCGCCATGTCCACGCCTGGCAGCAGGTGCTGCAGCAGTGCTCGCTGATGCCGGGATCCGGGAACCCGCCAGCGGCGCACGGCGGCGCCCCCGCGCGGCCGTGAAAAACCCGCTGCCGGCACGCCGGCAGCGGGTGGATGCTTTACCGCAAAACGTCGGACCCGTTACTTCTTGGCCTGCTTCTGCACATTGCCCGGGTCGAAGTACGAGGACTCGAATACCTGCTCGACCGACTCCGGATCCTCGTTGTTCATCGCCTGGACCAGGTAGCGCCCGTTGTGCAGGTCGTAGATCGTCTCCAGGATCGGCGCCAGGAACGGCTTGTCGTACGCCTGAGTGGTATGCGCCTCCTGCCAGCGCCACAGTTCACCGCGGCGGTCGTAGATGTCGACCAGCACGATCTGCCAGGAATCCTCGTCGAGATAGAAACGACGCTTGGCGTACATGTGCGTGGTCGTCGGCTTGACCTCGCCCTCGACGATCCAGACCCGGTGCAACTCGTAGCGCGGCAGATTCTGGTCGATGTGCCCCTTCTGGACGATGTCGCGGTACTTGTACTGGTCGCTGTGGATCTTGTACGAGTTGTACGGAACGTACAGCGCCTTCTTGCCGACGATCTTCCAGGTGTAGCGGTCGGTCGCGCCGTTGAAGGTGTCGGTCTGGTCGTTGGTACGCTGGCCGTCGGCGCCGGTCCCCGGATTGTCGTAGGCAACGTTCGGCGCACGCCGCAGGCGGCGCTGGCCGGGGTTGTACTGCCAGGCCCGGCGCGGTTCCTTGACCTGATCCATGGTCTCGTGCACCAGCGTGATCGTGCCGGCCAGACGCGGCGGTTCGGTCACGATCTGCAGGAAGTACAGGATGATGTTGTCGAGCGACTGCGGGGTGGCGTCCTTCAGGCTGTAGTTGAAGGTCACGTCCTCACGGATCTTGACCAGATTGAAGTTGCCGGAGGTGGTCACCGCCGCCTGATTGTTCCAGCGCCGCGTCCCCTGGCCGCGATAGCGGACCTTGTGGTTCCAGACCGGCTCCACGCCGCTCTTGGGAATCGGGAACGGGACGCCGATGACGGCATTGACCAGCGCCTCGCCACCACCGCCGAGTTCGGCATTGAGCGCGTTGTTGTACGTCGCGTCGTAGTAGAACTGCGGGAACGCCGCCGTCCGCCGGGTCTGGTACACGTCCATCTTGTACGTTCCCGGGTACTGGGCGAACATCGCCTTCTGCCCCTCGCTGAGCTTGTCGGCGTATTCGGCGACGTTCTTGCCGGTGATCGTGAACAGCGGCTTGTCGTCCGGGAACGGATCGCAATAGCGGCTGCCCTCGCCCTTGTAGCAGGACGGCGAAGTGCTCAGGCCACCCTCCCATTCGGGGATGGCGCCGTCGGCACTTCCGGCGCGTTCGCCGCCGACCGGGGTCAGGGTGGTCTTGAGCTTTTCTGCCTCTTCCGGGCTGACTTTCGCGGTTGCCGGCAACGCCAGCGCGAGCAAAACCAGTCCGATTCCACGGATGTTATTCATCTTCTCGGGTCTCCTCCGAACCTCTCGGCATCTACGATAGAGCAGTTCGGGGACGCGGCCAACCGTAAATGCATCCCTGCCGCCGTCCGTCGCCGGTCCGGCCGGTTCCGGTCAGCCCAGCAGCATCGCGAGATTGTCGGCGCGGAAACGCACGAACCAGTCGATCGCCGCGGGATTCATCATCGCATCCCGGCTCGCCACCTGATGCAGCGCGCCGCCCATCAGCAGGTTGCGGACCGGCACTTCCATCTTCTTGCCCGTCAGCGTGTAGGGGATGTCGTCGACCACGTACATCTGGTCCGGCACGTGCCGCGGGCTGCAATCCGTCCGCAACTGCAGCGCGATCCGCTCACGCAGCGCACGGTCGAGCACCACGCCGGGCGCGAGCCTGAGGAACATCGGGATGAAGATCCGCCCGCCGGCCATCTCGCAGCACACCACCAGGCTGTCGACGACGGCCTCGACGCGCTCGACACTGCGATAGATCTCGGCCGTGCCGATGCAGACGCCATAGCGGTTGAGCATTGCATCGGACCGGCCGTAGATGTAACACCCGCCACCGGCGGTCAGCTTCATGTAGTCGCCGTGGTGCCAGACGCCGCCGGGCCGCGGGTAGGTCTGGAAATAGGCTTCCCGATAGCGCTGCCCGTCCGGGTCGTCGAGCAGGCGCAGCGGCATCGACGGAAACGGCGCGGTCAGGACCAGTTCGCCGACCTCGTCGACGCGTTCGCGCCCGTCGTCGTCCCAGACGTGCACGTCCATCCCGAGCGCCCGCACCTGCATCTCGCCGGCGCGCACCGGCTTGGTCGGTGTGGCGGCGATGAACGCCGAGACCGCCTCGGTGCCGCCGCTCTGCGAGGTCACCCAGAGATCGCGTTTCACCGCCTGGTAGAACCAGGTGAAGGTTTCCGGCATCGACGGCGCGCCGGTCAACAGTACCGTCCGCAGCGCATCGAGTTCGAAATGCGCCTGCGGCTGATAGTCCCGGCGTTGCAGGATCTGAACGTAGGCGGGACTGACGCCGAACACCTCCGCGCGCGTCTGCTCGGCAAGGCGCCACAATACCGCCGGGTCCGGCGCGATCGGACTGCCGTCGTACAACACCGCGGTCCCGCCGTGCAGCAGTGTCGCGATCAGCACGTTCCACATCATCCAGCCGGTGGTCGAGTGATACAGCGCCCGCGTCCCGGCCTCGATGCCGACATGGAAACCGGTCAGCTTGTAATGCTCGAGCAACACCCCGACATGGCTGTGCACCGTCGCCTTCGGCAGGCCGGTCGTGCCGGAGGTGAACAGCACCCACAGCGGATGATCGAAGCCGACGCGCTCGAACTCGAAGGCCTCGTCGTCCGTATCGGGGTCGCCGAGCAGATCGGTCCAGGACAGCGCCGAGACGACGTCGAACCGTTGTTGCGGTCTGAGGTAGCTCACCCCGATCAGCCGTTCGACGCAACCCAGACCGTCACAGATCCTGCGGACCTCGTCGCGCCGGTCGAAGTCGCGCCCGCCGAAGCGATAGCCGTCGACGGCGAACAGGACCTTGGGCCGGACCTGCTGGAGCCGGTCGATGACCGCGTTGGCGCCGAACTCCGGCGACGCTGCCGACCACACCGCGCCGACCGCGACGCTGGCCATCATCGCGATAGCGGTTTCGGGGATGTTCGGCAGGTACGCGGCGACGTGATCGCCGGGGCGGACGCCAAGCCGGCGCAACTGCGCCGCCAGACGGCGCACCTGGCGCCCGAGCTCGCGCCAGCTCGTGGCCGCCAGCGGCCGCAGCTCGGACGCATGCAGCAGGGCCGGCGCGTCGGGCGCGACCCGTTCGTGTCGCAGCAGATGCTCGGCGTAGTTGACCTGCGATCCCTCGAACCAGCGCGCACCGGGCATCACCCGCCGGTCGAGCACCTGCCGGTAGGGCGTCGTCGAGCGGATGCCGTAGTAGTCCCAGACGGCGCTCCAGAATGCCTCCAGATCGCTGACCGACCACTGCCACAGCGCGTCGTAGTCGGCCAGATCCAGGCCACGGTGGGCGTTGACCCAGCGCCGGAACCGCTCGACCGGCGCGTCCTCGATCCGGGCCGCATCCGGCGTCCACAGCAGCGTGCCTTCCAGCACCGACGGCGGTGCCGGCATGAACGACTGCTGGGGCGCGACCGACATGGTGCCCGGTTCAGGCCACGCGCAGGCCGTTGACCGTCAGCTCCGGCGCGCTGACCAGCCCGAAGGACTGCAGCACGCCGAGCAGGCGGCGATGACCGAAGGCCTGGCATCCGGACGCGAAGCCGACGCGCTGCGGCGGCGCCTGCAGCAGGTGATACGCGGCGTAGGCCTGCAGCAGACCGGTCTGCTTGTAGTTGCAGTTGCCGTGGATCACGCAGTGCGCACGCCCGAGGGGCCCGCTCGCGTGCACCGAATCGACCGAGGTGTTGATGCGGGGGTTCTCGCGCGGCGGCATCCCGGACTGCAGGCTCGCGGCCATCTCCGAGAGCTGCTTGTCCTGCTCGGCCTTCGGCAGCGGTTTGATCTTTTCCTCGACGACGCCGGTGATCTGCACCACGCCTTCCATCACGCTGCGCTCGAACACCCCGCCCATGACCTTGCAGTTGGCGACGCGCGGATCGTTCTTGAACCACACCGGGTGCGCGGTTCCGCCCCAGGGCAGCGCCATCGCGGTCTGATGCTGGCCCGGCACCATCACCTCGGCCTTGGCGTACGGATCCCACTTCACGTACTGGTTCTGTTCCAGATAGAAGAACTCGGCGGTCAGGATGCTGAAGATGGTCTGTGTCGACGCATAGGTCGGGAACCCCTTCCACAGCACCAGGATGTCGAGGGTGTCGAGGCCCGGCGTCTCCAGGCACAGATTCGCCGCGATCTCGCCGGTGGTGTACATCTGCGCGATGCCCGGCGCGAGCAGCAGGCCACGCTCGGCAAAGGCCGCCCCCCAGGTCGACTCGGCGTGCATCATCCAGTTCTGCTCGCCGTTGGTATCGCTGTAGTGCGCGCCGGCGGCCAGGCAGGCCTCGACCGCCTCGCTGCCGTACTTCATGAACGGTCCGACCATGTTGCACATGACCCGGCTGCCTTTCATCAGCTGCGTCAGCGCCTCGGTGTTGTGCTCGACTTCGGCGATGTCGTAGTCCGCCGTCTCGATGCCGGGCACCTTGGCGAGCACTTCGGCGATGCGCTTGCCGTCGCGTCCGGCCGCGGTGAACGGCACGTTGTGCTCGCGCAGATACTCGGCCACCAGCCGTCCGGTGTACCCGGTCACGCCGTAGATCACGACGGGCTTGCTGCTCATGTCTGTCTCCTCATGAATGTGATGCGGGCGTGGCCCGGGGGCTCAGGCGGTCATGCCGCCGTCGACGACCAGATCCGACCCGGTCATGTAGCTCGATTCGTCCGACGCCAGGAACAGCACCGCGGCGGCGATCTCCTCGGGGCGCGCGAAGCGGCCCATCGGAATCCGCGCCAGGGTGCGCTCGACGAAGGTCTGGGCATCCTCTGGCGTCAGCGCCGCCAGGGCACCTGCGACCAGCTGGGTTTCGGCGAAACCCGGGCACAGACTGTTGATGCGGATGCGGTACCCGGCGCGCGCGCAGTGAATCGCCGCCGACTTGCTGAAGATGCGGACACCGCCCTTGCTGGCGTTGTACGCGGGAATCAGGGCCTCGCCGATCAGCCCCTCGATCGACGCGACGTTGATGATCGATCCGCCACGCGTCTTCATCCGCCCGATCGCCGCCTGCGTGCCGAGATAGACGCCGTCGAGGTTGACCGCGAGCGTCCGCTTCCAGTGCGCGAAGTCGGCGGCCTCGACGTCGGCGAGGGCGGCGATGCCGGCATTGTTGAGCAGCACGTCGACGCCGCCCCACTTGCGCTCGACCGCGTCGAACACCTCGGCCCAGCCGTCTTCGACGGTCACGTCCTGGCGCGTGAATGCGACCGGCTTTCCGCCCGCGCGCAGCCGCTCCAGGGCCTCGGCACCGGCGGCTTCGTCCAGATCCGTGATCATCACCCGCGCACCCTCGGCCAGCAGGGCTTCGGCCGCCGCCAGTCCCAGCCCGCGCGCGCCGCCGCTGATGACGCAGACCTTGTTGTCGACTCGTTTCATCGCATCATCTCCAGGTGACCGTCATGCGGAACGCCAGCTGTAGTCCTTCGACTCCTGGGCGAAGCGCAGGAAATAATCGATCGCGACGGGGTTCATCATCGCGTCCCGGCTCGCCGCCTTTTCGAGCGGCCAGCCCATCAGCAGCTTGCGCACCGGGACTTCCATCTTCTTGCCGGTGAGCGTGTAGGGGATCTGGTCGACCGCGTAGATCCGGTCCGGCACGTGCCGGGGACTGCAGTCCTCGCGCAGCTTGCGGTTGATCGCGGCGACCATCGCGTCGTCGAGCGTGTAGCCGTCCTTGAGCTTGACGAACAGCGGCATGAAGTAGTTGCCACCCGGCAGTTCGCAGCAGACGATCAGGCTGTCGGCGACGCCGTCGACCTGTTCGACCGCGCGGTAGATCTCCGCGGTGCCGATGCGCACGCCGTAGCGATTGAGCGTCGAATCCGAGCGCCCGTAGATGTAGCAGCCCCCGCGCGAGTTGATCTTGATGAAGTCGCCGTGGCGCCAGACCCGCCCGCCCTGCGGATGCTCGAACGCCTCGAAGTAGGCCTCGCGGTAGCGGCGATTGCCGGCGTCGTTCCAGAAACGGATCGGCATCGACGGAAACGGGCTGGTCACGACCAGCTCCCCGACCTCGTCCATCACCTCACGGCCGTCGTCGTTCCAGGCGTGCACGTCCATGCCCAGCAGGCGGGTCTGGATCTCGCCGGCGTAGACCGGCAACGTCGGCGCCGCGCCGACGAATCCGCTGCACAGCTCGGTCCCGCCGGACTGCGAGGTCACCCACAGGTCCGCTTTGACGCAGCGGTAGAACCACGCGAAGGTCTCCGGCGTCGACGGCGCGCCGCTGACGACGACCGACTGCAGGCGCGACAGGTCGTGCTGTTCGCCCGGACGCAGACCGGCCTTCTCCATCATCTGCACGAAGGTCGGGCTGGCGCCGAAACTGGTCGCGCCGGTGTCGGCGGCAAGCTTCCACAGGAAATCGGGGTCCGGATACGCCGGATTGCCGTCGTACAGCACCGCGCTGGAACCGGTCAGCAGCGCCGCGAGCAGGATGTTCCACATCATCCAACCGGTAGTGCTGTAGAAGAACATCGTCGAACCCGGCTTCAGGTCCAGGTGGAAGTGCATCAGCTTCAGGTGCTCGAGCAGCACGCCCTGATGGTCGTGCACGATCGCCTTCGGCAAGCCGGTGGTCCCGGACGAGAACACCACCCACAGCGGATGGTCCGGCGGCACCCGCTCGAACGCGAAGGTCTGTTCGGGGACGTCGGGATGGTCCAGCAGTTGCTGCCAGGTCCGCAGTCCCGGCAGCGCCGGCGGCGCCTGATCCGGCTGCAGGTAGGGCAGCCAGACGATGTGTTCCAGGGTCGGCAGGGCGTCGACGATCCGCCCCACCTCGGCCTCGCGCGCGAAGTCCTTGCCGGCGAAGCGATAGCCGTCGGCCGCGAACAGCAGCTTCGGTTCGATCTGCGAGAAGCGGTCGATCACGGTCTTGACGCCGAACTCCGGCGCCGCCGACGACCACACCGCGCCGATCGCCGTGGTCGCCATCATCGCGATCGCGGTCTCCGGCACGTTGGGCATGTACGACACCACGCGGTCGCCCGGACCGACGCCGAGCGCGCGCAGCTGCGTCGCCACGATCCGCACCTGCCGGCCCAGCTCGGCCCAGCTCATGCGTTGCAGCGGTCGCAGTTCCGACAGGTGATGGAACACCGTCGCGTCGGGCTGGCGCGCCTCGAAGCGCAGCAGATGTTCCGCATAGTTGACCCGGGAGCCCTCGAACCAGCGGCAGCCCGGCATCTCGCGGGTATCCAGCACCCGCGTGTACGGCGTATCGGACTGCACGCCGAAGTAGTCCCAGATCGAACCCCAGAACGCCTCGGTCTCGGTGACGGACCAGCGCCACAGGCTGTCGTAGTCGGGCGCATCGAAGCGCCCCTGCGCGCGCAGCCAGTCGGTGTAGTGCGCGAGGTTCGAAGCCCTGGCGAACTCCGGCCGCGGCGTCCACAGCAGCTCGCCTTCGCGGACGGGGTGATGCTGCGCCGCGGCAGCGGCCTCAGCGGACGGCGTAGACGTCATATCGCACCTCGAATGTTTCCAGATTCGCCTCGCCGACGCCGATCAGCTGCAAGCGGTTCATCCACAGATAGTCGGGATGCGCGGTGCGCACCCGTGGTGCCGTGCGCAGCGTCAGGCGCGGTGGCAGCGTGCCGGCCAGCAGCGCGGCGTGGCCGTCCGGCCCCAGATCGCCGACGCCCTGATAGGTGATCTCGATCAGGGCGCCGTCGTCGGTCTCGATCGTCGCGCGCACATCGAGAATGCCGACGCCGTCCTCGCGCACGGTCATCCAGTCGCCACCGACCGGACGCAGGCGCCCACGCAGCTTCGGCCCCTCGACCTCGCCTCCGGTGACGTAGAAATTCACCCGCACGCCGCCGGGAACGGCACCGATCATCTCGGGCGGCGCCTCCAGCCGGGCGCTGTACGAGCACAGATGCTCCAGTGTGTAGTCAAACACCGTTCACCTCCTCTGGGCGTCGGAGCCGGCGCGAGCACCGCGCCGCAGGCTCCGGACGCAGCGGTGGGCTATGCCGGGCGCAACTGCGCCAGGCGCTCAAGTACGGTTTCGGGCGCGGCGGCCGGATCGATCCGCGAGAAGCTCAGGCCCGCGTCGAGTGCCTCCGCCGGCGCCGCGCCGGTCCAGTAGTCCGGCGCAATCAGGCGCCCGGCCCGCGCGCCCGGCAGCGCCTGGGGCGCGATCACGAAACCCAGGCCGGCGGTGCCGCCGGGATAACGTCCGCCCGGCGCATACAGGCCGACCTCCCAGCGGTAATGCGTCGCGATGTTCAGCACCGGCTGATACAGCTCGACGTCCGCAAGCGTGTCCGGCTCGCGGTCCGCCGTCTCCTGCAGCAACAGGACATCGATCCCGGATTCGCCGAACTGGCGCATGAAGTCGGCCAGCAGCACCGCCGCGGAGTCGATCTCGTCCTCGCCGACCTCAGCCTCGGCATCGGCGCCATGCGCCTGCGCGTAGGCGTCGGCGACCCAGGCACGCGGCGACGGGCAGGCCAGCGCCAGCGGCAGGTCGGCGAAGCTGCCGCGCAGCCCGGTCACCAGCTCGGTCAGATGCGCGCGCAGGCCCGGATCGGCCAGCAGGGTCTTGAGCGGAAACATCGTCCGGGACTTCGATGCCATCGCGTCCCGCAACTGCGGATGGGCGGCGAGCCAGGCGCCGCAGACCGCGCCGACCGGCAGCATCAACACGTCCGACCGCAGCAGCGACTGCGCCTGGCGCTGCCACGCGAGATAGCCGCCGACATCGAGCCACGGCACCTCGCCGTCCGCCAGCAGGCGTCCGGCATAGTCGACGTAGTCGAGCCACAGGACGGCGCGTTGCGCCGACAGCTGTTCGAGACTTTTCATCGGACGCCCTCAGGCCGCGGTGTAGCCGCCGTCGACGACCAGCTCGCTGCCGGTCACCCAGCGCGCCGCGTCCGACGCCAGATACATCACCGCGCAGGCGACGTCCTCGGGCCGGCCGAATCCGAGCGGATGCGCCGCCTCGAAGGCGACCTTGGCGGTTGCCGCATCCGGCACCAGCCCCAGGTCGACGAAGTCCTGGACGAAGGCATCGCCCATCTCGGTCTGAACGATCGCCGGATGCACCGAGTTCACGCGCACGCCGTTCTTGAGCTGCGCGCATTCGATCGCCGCGGCCTTGCTCATCGTGCGCACCGCACCCTTCGAGCTGTGGTAGCCGATGTGTGCGGCGGTGCCGATGATGCCGGCCACCGACGACAGGTTGACGATCGACCCGCCACCGTCCATCGCCCGCACCGCGTGCTTCATGCCGAGGAACACCCCGGTGACGTTGACGTCGAGCACGCGGCGGAAATCCTCGACCTCGCACTGCGCCAGCAGCGACGAGGTCTCGATCCCGGCATTGTTGACGAGAATGTCGTAGCGCCCGAAGTGCTGCTTGACCGCCGCGGTGGCGGCCTCCCACTGCGCTTCGTCGGTCACGTCGTGCCGCAGGAACTCCACGCGACCCCCGCCCTTGCGCAGACCCGCGGCGGTTTCCTTGCCCTCAGCCTCGAGCACGTCGGTGAGCAGTACCGCGGCGCCGGCCTGCACCAGCGCCTCGGCGATCGCGGCACCGATGCCGCGCGCCCCGCCGGTGACCAGCGCCGCCTTGCCGTCGAGACGAAACAGCTTGTTGTAGTCCATGCACCGCTCTCCTGGTGAAGTCCGAAAATGGGGTGCCGCCGCTTACGATCCCTGTGCCGAACGGCAGGCTTCGAGCTGTGCTTCGAGTTCGGCGATGCGCAGATCCTTCGGATTGGGCATGAACACGCCCTGCATCTGATCGGCGTCCATCACCACCTTCATGTTGATCGCCGGGTTCTGCGCGTAGATCTTGCTGTTGTCGTTCCAGCTGCCGAAGTACGGCAGGTTCTGCGGCGGCTCCGCGGTCACCCAGTCCTTGCAGAATTCGTCGAACGGCCTGCCGCGGGCGATCCGCTGGCGGCGGTATTCCGCCCGCAGTTCGGCGGTGGCCGCGGCATCGACGATCAGCGTGTTCTCGTCGTAGACGACCTTGTAGATGTCCCGCGCGTTGTCGTGGGAGATCAGATCCTCGGCCAGGTCCTTCATCACCAGCTCCGGGTCGCGCTCGAGCACGTCGCCGTAGCCGCCGCCGCTGCCCTGGCAGATCATGTAGATCTCGCCTTCGTTGCACAGCTCGAAGGTCATGCCCATGTCCTGCGAGGTGTACTTGCCGCCGTCGATCGGGCGTTCGTTCATCAGCTTGACGATGTCGAACTCCTCGACCGCCTCGGGGTTCTCGCGCAGGATCTCGAAGATGTTGATGTCCTTGATCTTGCACAGCTGGTAGGACGGGCACGAATAGCCGCCGAACAACCCCTGCGCCGACGGAAACTTGGAACCCTCGCAACCGGTCATGAAACCCCACATGCCGGAGCCGCGCATCGTCGCGATCTGCTCGTAGCCCATGCCGCCGCGGTACTTGCCCCAGCCCACCCGGTCCTTGGCGAGGCGCTGCGCGCCCAGACGGATGATCGGCGTGTCTTCCTCGTTGATTTCGTGCTCGCCCGAATCGCACATGAAGCCGAACACCGGCGATACCGAATGCTCGCCGTCGGCGTGGCTGCGAGCGCCCTGGCCGTTGCCGTTGATGTCGCCGCAGAAGTTGCCGGTGACGTCGCCGTGCTGGGTCAGGCCGCCGTAGATGAACGTCGCCGCCTGGTCGTACTGCGAGGCGATCACCGCCGAATACTTGTGCGGCAGGCTGTAATTGAATTTGTTCATCGGGATGGTCCAGACGACGCAGCCCTTGAACAACGGCATCAGACTCATCGCCTGTGGCATCTCACCCTCGGCGTCGATGATCGAGTTGCGGTCGGTGATGATCTCGATCGGCGACAGCACCGCCATCGTATGCGGCAGGTCGGGCCAGATGTTCTGCAGCAGACCGGTGCACAGAGCCGCCTTGAACGACGCGATGTTGGTGTTGACCGACCGGTTCATGAACTGCGGCGCGGTGCCGCGGAAGTCCATGATCAGACGATCGCCCTTGACCGTGATCGCGAGGTTGATCTTCTGCAGACAGTTCTCGCGCAGCGACGAATCCATGAACTGGGTGACGCGGGTGGTGCCGTCCGGCATCTCGCGGATCCGCCGGCGCATCTCGGTCTCGACATCCTCCAGATGCGAGCGCAGCGTGCCCATCACCGCTTCCTTTCCGTACTGGTCGAGGATCGCGATGATGCGGTCACGCAGCCGCATCACCGCGTGCAGCTTGACCTTCATGTCCTCCAGCTGCAGCTTCGGATCGCGCACGGAGTTCTGCAGGAAGGTGACCAGGTCGCGCTTGAGCTGGAAGTTCTCGACGACCTTGAACGGCGACATCTTGATGCCTTCGTCGTACTTGCTCTCGGCCGCCGCCGGCATGCCGCCGGGTTCGCAGGCGCCGTTCTCGCCCTCGTGGATCGTCGACGACAACCAGCACACCAGCTCGCCCTTGTAGTAGAGCGGCATCATCATCGACTGGTCGGTGTTGTGGATGCCGCCGTAGCGCGCGTCGTTGTGGATGAAGCCGTCACCGTCCTTGACGCCCACCGTCGGGTCCGTCATCCAGTTCTTGATGATGAACTTGATCGGGTAGAAGCAGCAGGCCGCGAACGCGATGATGCCGTGCGGCGCGATCATCGCCAGATCGCCGCTGTTGGTGTAGATGCCGGTGACCAGATCACCCCACTTGGCGCCCGGTGCGGCGCCCATCTGGTTGACCATCTGGAACGCCTCGGACAACGCCGCGTTGATCAGCCCGCGGATGTGGTGGGTCTGATGCGGGTCCAGTCCCTGCTTGAGGATCTCGTTCTCCTCGGCGGTCCGCGGCGCGATGCTGTGGTTGCGCATGATGTCCGGATCCGGGCCGAGGAACAGCCGGTTCTCGGCGAGGAACTGGTCGAGCAGGGCCTTGTCTTCGGCCGTCAGCTGGGTAACGTCATTCATCTTGTCTCTCCGGATTCAGTGGCCGCCGCGGGTGAACCACACCGCGCCCTGTGCCGCCGCGTAGTAGCGCCAGCCGGGGTTGACCAGATAGGTCGTCGCGCTCGTGGTGATGATCGCCGGACCTTCGATGCGGGTGCCTTCGGCCAGCGCGCGGTCGTCGTAGACGCGGGTCTCCAGGGCGCCGTCGTTCCCCGGGAAATGGCATTCGCGGGTCCCGACCGGGTCGACGCCGTGGCCGGCGCGGCCGTCGTCCTCGATGCCGGCGAAGCGCACCGTCGACTGCTCCACGTAGGAGCAGACGCGGATCGTGTTGATCCGCACGCCGGTCTCCGGCGACTGGCTGCCCTTGCCGAAGCGTTCGCCATAGCTGGTGTGGAACTGGTTGATCAGCTTGACCACGTCGGCCTGGCTGGTCAGCCGCGTCAGGTCGGTGACCACCGCGGTCTGCACGCGTTGGTTGCCGTAACGCATGTCGAGTTCGAGGCGATAGCGGATCTGCCCGGGATCGAAGCCCTGACGCAGCAGGTCGTCGCGGCCGCGCTGCTCGAGCAGCTCGACGTGGGCGTTGAACGCATCGTAGTCGGCGAAGAAGCGCTTCTGGTTGGCGTCGAACAGCACGGTCCAGGTGCTGGTCTCGTGAATGTGCATCTGGTTCATGTTGCCGGCGCCGACCGCGGAGAACACCGACGAGAACGGCGGCGCCAGCACGCGATCGACGCCGAGCGTCTCGGCGATGCCGCAGGCGTGCAGCGGACCGTTGCCACCGTAGGCGAGCACCGTGAAGTCCTCCGGCTCGTAGCCGCGGGTGCGCAGCTCGGTGGCGATGCCGTTGGCCATGTTGGCGTCGACCGTGCCCTTGATCAGCTTGGCGACCTCGATCACGTCCAGATCAAGCTCGTCGCACAGCTCGTTCTCCATCGCCTGGCGGGCACGACGCGGATTGAGCTTGATGTGACCGTTGGCGTAGTTCGCCGGATCGAGATAGCCGAGCAGCAGGTCGGCGTCGGTCACAGTCGGCTGCAGTCCGCCGCGGTCGTAGCAGGCCGGCCCCGGATCGGAGCCGGCCGACGCCGGACCGACCTTGATGGTCTTGAACATGCGGTCGTAGCTGCAGATCGAACCGCCGCCGGCGCCGAGCGTGACCAGATGCACCATCGGGATCGAGACCAGCCAGCGGTCGATCACCGGGTTGAAGTCGTAGTGCTTGACGCCGCCCTGGTCGACGATGCCGATGTCGAAGCTGGTTCCGCCCATGTCGGTCGCCACGACATTGCCGAGTCCGGTCTCCTTCATCAGATGCTCACTGGCGGCGATGCCGGCGACCGGGCCGGAATGCACGGTCTGCAGCGCGTCGGTGGAGTTGAGCTGCGCCATGCCGCCGGAGTTGTGGTTGACCAGCATCGGCTTGTCGTAGCCGCTGCCGCGCAGGTTCAGCTCCAGCGTACCGAGGCCGTGGTACATCGTGCCGTGCAGGAACGCGTCCATGATCGTCGACATGCCGCGCGCGTATTCGCCCTTGCGGCCGGCGACCTGGTGCGACAGCAGCATCGGGATCGCGCCGAGCAGGTGCCCCGGATATTCCTCCATGAAGATCTCGCGGACGCGCAGCTCGTGCTCGGGATTGACCACGCTGTTGGTGAACAGCACCACCAGCGCCTCGGCCCCGGCATCGACCAGCTCGCGGATGCGCAGGCGCACGTCGTTCTCGTTGAGCGGCAGGAACACGTTGCCGAGATAGTCCACGCGCTCCCGGATCTCGCGGATCATCGGAATCGGCACGATGGGCTCCGGACGCTTCGCGTTCGGGATGTCCATCTGCTCCTCTTCCGGCAGGCCCTCGCCGTAACCACGGGCGCGCGACAGCGGGATCGTGCTCTTGAAGCCCGTGGTCACCAGCACGCCGATGCGCGGTCCCTTGCGCTCGATCAGGGCATTGGTGCCGAGCGTGGTCGCGTAGCGCACCGAGTCGACGCCGGTCAGCAGCGTGTCGACGTCGAGCCTGAGCTGTTCACAGGCGTTCTGCAGCGCCTCGTTGAACCCCAGCGCGAGGTTGTGATGCGTCGTCAGCGCCTTGCCCTGGACCTGCTGCTGCTCCCAGACCACGAAGCAGTCGGTGAAGGTGCCGCCGATATCGACTGATACTCGTCTCATCGTTCGCTCCTCCGCCGGTCAGTGGTCGTGACCGTGGGCCTGCGCGTGCAGGGCCCGGCCGTGCTTGACCTTCTCGAGGGCCAGATCCGGACCGATCACCGGTTCCCGGACCTCCTCGCGGTCGGCCCACTGGGCCTTGAGCGCATCGATGTCGAAGTCGATGTCGTGTACCGGCGGATGGCCGGGCGGCAGATACTCGGCCTCGACCAGCGTGCCGCACTGCGGACAGTAGTACTCCAGGATCCGGCACCACTCCGGATCCGGCGAGTAGGTGCGCTCGTAGATGTCCGGGTTCAGCAGCGGCTTGTGAATCTCGCGCGGATCGCGGTCATACACCAGCAGGCCGCGCTTGTAGTTGTCGCGGGCCGAGACGTGCTCGCGATCGCAGCGGCGGCACTCCCACATCTCGGTATCCAGGTTGATCCGCAGGTATTCGGTGACCAGAACCTTCATCGCACTCACTCCTTATCCGGCCCGCGACAACAGAACGTCGCCGGCCTCGTTGATCTCGAACCGCCAGCCGGCTTCGACCCGGCAGGTGAAGAACGCCTCCTCGAGCACACACGGGCCCGCCGCCTGCACGCCCGGAGGCTGCTCCTCGATGCGATACAGCGGCAGCTCCTGCCACTGCCCGCCGCTGATCGCGCGCCGTTTGCCCGACGCCGCCGCCGGTTTGGTCGCGGCGCCGAAGCGACCGGCGATATCGGCATGCGCGATCGGCTTGACCACCTCGAGCTGCAGCACCAGGTGCGCCCCCGCCGGCAGATCCTTCGGCAGCGTCGGGGCGTCGAGGTCCCGGCGGCGTTCGCCGTCGGCGGCGGTGACCATCAGGCCGAGCCGCTGCGTGCAGTCCTCGAGCCGCACACCCTCGGCGAACATGCCGCGCTGCGCCTGCTGCAGCAGGGCTTCGTACGCGGCGCCGAGCGCGGCATCGTCGGCCGCGGCCAGCGCATGCTCGTAGGTGTGGCCGATGTCCGAAAACCCGATGCCGAACGCGGAGAACACCGCGGCCAGACCGGGAATGATCACGCGCGACACACCGGCCGCCTCGGCGACCTTGCAGGCCACGAACGGCCCGGCACCGCCGAACGCCGCCAGCGTGGTGTCGGCATGGATATGGGTATAGGCCTTGAGGCTGTCGGCCACCTTGGCGACCCACGCGGCCTCCATGTCCTGTGCGGCCTGCTCCTCGGACACGCCGAGTGGACCGCCGACCTTGTCCGCGATCGCCGCACGGGCGCGTTCGACGTCGATCTTGAGTTCGCCGCCGAAGTACGACGCCGGATCGAGCAGGCCCTGGACCAGGAAGGCATCGGTGATCGTCGCCTCCTTGCCGCCGAGGCCGAAGCACGCCGGTCCCGGCGCACCACCGACGCTTTCCGGGCCGACCTCGATGGACTTGCCCCGGGCGCGGATGATCGAGCTGCCGCCGACACCGACGCTGACCACGTCGCACAGCGGGAACGACGACTCGACACCCTCGATCTTGCCGCGGGCGTCGAGGCGCACCGCGCCGTCGTCGACCTCGCCGATGTCGGTGGTGGTGCCGCCGACGTCCATCGACAGCAGGTGCTTCAAGCCGTAGTGCGCCGCCAGCGCCTTGACGCCCTCAGCGCCGCCGCGCGGACCGGAGCTGTAGGTCTTGATCGCGGAGGTCCGGGCGACCCGCGCGGCGTTGCCGTCGTTGCGGAAGATCAGCAGCGGGTTCTTGGTCTTGTAGTCCCGCAGGCGATGCTCGGCGCTGTAGAGGAAGCGCTCCATCGCCGGGTGCAGAAAGGCATTGAACAGCGACGTCCAGGTGCGGCGGACGTCGTTGGCGTCGTCGACCAGTTCGTGCGAGTACAGCACCGGCAACGCGCCGAGCATGTGCGGCGGGAAGCGGCGCAGCAGGATGCGCTTGAGCCGGACCTCGCCATCCTTGCGCTGCTCGCCACCGCAGGCGACGACGATCCGGTTCGCGCCCGCCGCCGCCAGGGCGGTGACGGCCCGCGTCGCGGCGACATCGAGATCGTCCCCGTCGAGCCCCGGCGCAAGCGTCTGCACCCGACCGCCGACCAGCGCGTCGAACAGCGTATTGGCCTGCGGATCGGCCCTGAGCGATGCCGGATCGAGCCCGCCGCCGAGAATCACGCCGAGGCGCGGCCCCTTGCGCTCGACCAGCGCGTTGGTGCCCTGGGTCGTCGAATAGCGGATGTACTCGGTCGACAGCAGCAGGCGCTGCAGGTCCTCTTCGCCGTAGACGACGCGCGAAACCTTCTTGAGGCCCTCGAACAGGCACTTCGACAGATCGTAGGGCGTGGTGACGGTCTTGGTGCGATAGACGCGCTCGCCGTCGATCACGCAGATATCCGTCAACGTGCCACCGTTGTCGATGTTGATCAGCTTGCCGGTGGCGGTGGCGGATTCGGGCACGGCGTTGGCGGCCGCTGCAGGAACGGGGACAGACATGGTGAACTCCCTACGGTTGCAGGCGCGATGCGCCGCGCCGGAGGGGCGGCATCGCTGGAATCGGATCAAGAAAGCGGCACGCGGACACCGGCGCGACTCGGCACCGCCGTCGACGCGCGCAATCGTCTCCTCGCGCTGGCGCGCAGACTGAGAACATCCCTACTCCTCCTGTTATGCACTCGCGCCCCGCATCGGGATCTGCGGTGGCGCGGCGGCTGCGGTGGCCGCTGCGGACCTCGCGCTTCAGGGCCAGATTAGGGCGGGTCCGAAAGGGTGCCGCTACCCGTGCGGGTAGTTTTTGGGAGGGGCGAAGATAGGGGGACTACCGGAAAAGGTTGGGGGGGTGGTGCGGGGAGCTGTTAGGAATGAGACAGCGAAAAAAACAGCAGCCGCCGAATAAAAATAAAGCGCTCAGGGACTTGGAGAACAAAAAAATCGAGCGCGGAAACTGGCTCTGACACGCTGAAATCTGCATTTGAGTGCAGTTAGTCAGGAAAAAAATGCCGGGAAATTCTCCAGCGTTTGCCAGTTAATGTGTGACCACCGCCGACTCAGCTGCCGGAGATGTATCGGGCCATGATGGTGCGGACTTCCTCGGCGGTGGTCTCTGATAGGCCCAAGAAAGGCCTTGCCGGAATGTCTGCCCACGGTATCGGGAACGTGCCTTGCCGTGTCTTGTAGCTTCCGGTACCGAACTCTCCCTTCTTGGCTCCGCGCTGGTGCGTGGGGGCGTAAACCTTATTGGTGCCAACCTGGGCAAAGTCCTGCCCGGAGTCCGAGTTGATGCTGCTGGCGAGGCCAGCCTGGGAAACCTGAAGTTTCTTGCCAGGCCAATGACCCTGTTTCTTGCGTCTCGCCTTGGTGAAGTCGGACAGGTCGGCCCAGGGAGTCCCGGTGTTGGGGTCTTCTTCCCGTTCGAATGCCTCTTCGACGCCGAAAAACAGTGCACCGGCGATTTCAGCCATCGCAGGGGACTGATCGGCGCCCCTGCGTTCCAGCTCAGCAAAAAAAAGCCCGAGCCTCCGCGTCCAATACCCGGATTTCAAATTCAGTCTTGGCCATGTGGTAACCTCATATCGCCCGGCGTCGGAAGGCTTCCGACCCCCTGCGTTAACCGCATGATGAGGGCTAGCGAGGGCGCCTCCCTCGTGCCGGGTTTACCTGATTCGCTCATATCTCCGCCGCACCTGCCGGTCCGCGGCTTCCTCTGACGTTTCGAACAGCGTCACGAGGTAGAGCCGCTTCCGCTCCTTGTCGACCTTGATCGCGGCGCGGAAAAGGCGATCGCCTACCGACAGCAGGACGATGCGATCCGCCCCTTGACGGTAGAGGTGGATAGGGCCCCACCGCGGACACGGGGTTTTCAGAGCAGGCCCAGCTGCCGCGCCGCGTTGATCGCCTGCAGCCGGCTGCCGACCGCGAGCTTCGAGTAGATGTTCTTGAGGTGGAACTTCACCGTGTTCTCGGAGACGAACAGCTTCTTGGCCATCTCCTTGTTGGAGACACCGTTGCCGAGGAACACCAGCATCTCCTTCTCGCGCTCGGTCAGCGGCTCCAGCGGCTGGAACCCGCTGTCGACCGTGTTGGCGGCCGCGCGACCTGGCGCCACCGCCACGCCCGCCGCCGCGAGCAGCGATTCGACGAAGGCGCGCGCATCGCGGGTATCGGCGTCGGTGCCGTCGAGCGTCGGCAGGATCTGCCTGAGCAGCGCGACGACGGGGGCACCTTCGTCGATGAAACTGCGGACGTACCCCCCTGCGCGAGCCAGCTGCACGGCGCGACTGAGACTGCGCAACGCCAGGTTGTCGGCACCGCGCCGGGTATGCGCGCAGGCCTCGAGCAGCAGCAGCTTGATCTGGCGATGGACGCGCCCCTGGGTCTGCGCGCGCGCCTCCTCCCGCGACAAAGTCTGCAACGCCTCGTCGAGACGGCCCTCGTGGATGGCCAGCCGGCAGGCCCCGATCTGATCGGCTTCGATGCTTTCGGAGAAGGTCATCCAGCCCTCGGGCAACTCGGCCACGCCGGCCTGGGGCAGACGTCCGGCGACGGTACGGGCACGATCGACGTCGCCGTCGAGCAGGGCCAGGCGCACGCGTTCCCATCCGGCGATGCGGACCAGTCGCGGCCACGCGGCCGCGTGGCCGATCTCCTCGAGCTCCTCGAGCACCTGCTGCGCGCGTGTATCGCGCCCGGCCGCCGCCTGCGCCCGTGCCATCGAAACGTAGGCGACGGCGACGAAATCGGGCAGCACGGCGTCGCTGATCACATCGTGGAACTGCTTGAACAGCGACGCCGCCTCGTCGAGCCGGTTGGCCTCGTACAGCGCCCACACGTAACAGGACACCAGCGAGCCCGACGCCAGCGATTCGTCCAGATCGGGACGCTGCGCCGACAGCCCCTCGGCGAAACGCTTCAGGGCGTCGCCGAGGCGGCCCTGCGCCAGACAGTTGATCGCCGACAACGCAACCGTGTAGCCGCCGCTGAATGCGGAACTGCCCTTGTCGCCATACGCGCGCGCCATCGCGATGAAATCACGCGCCGCATCGTAGTCGCCCCGGATCTGGGCGCGGAACGCGGCGACGTTGGCGGCGGCGCCGAGCTCGAAGGCCCAGAACCCCTCGGGCCGCTGGTCCTCCAGCGGCACCCGGTCCAGGTACTCGAAGGTGAGCGGCAGGTCGTCGCGGGCCACCGCGAGCATGATGTTGACCACGTCGCTGCTGGTCGTCCGGCGGATGTCGCCGCCCCCGAGACGCTCGGGGATGTCGATGATCGGCTGCAGCTTCTGGTTGCGCCGCATGAAGGTCAGCGCCCAGGCGGTCTTGACCGCCAGATCGGGGCGCTTTTCGATCTCTGCCAGCGGCAGGCGGTCCGACCAGCGTTCCACCGTGGTCAGGCGCGCGTCCGGGATCAGGCCCGACGCCCAGCGGTTCATGATGTCCGCGGCGTAGCCATGGTCGCGCGCGGCCACCGCGTGTTGCATCGCCTCCTCGTACTGCTCGTGCGCCTCGAACCAGCGCGCCGCGCGCCGATGGATCTCGATCACCTCCTCGGGCGCCTGCTCGCGCAACTGCTCGGACAGGAACGTCGAAAACAGGGTGTGGTACTTGAACCAGCGCAGTTCCGAATCGAGGCTGCGCAGGAACAGGCCCGAGCGCTCGAGGAACAGCAGGATGCTCTGCGAATCCTGCCAGCCGTTGATCTCGTCGCAGAGCTCCGCCGACAGACGGCTGAGCACCGACGTGCGCAGCAGGAATTCCTGGATACGCGGCGGCTGCAGTTCCAGCACGTTGTCGGCCAGATAGTCGGCCAGCTCGCGCGGACGTCCCGCCGTCCCCTCGCCGAGGGAGCGCCGGACCGAGGGACTCGCCAGGCTCAGGCGGAACAGCTGGATCGCCGCCGGCCAGCCCTCGGTGCGGCGCAGAATCGCGTCGAGCTCGTCGGCATTGACCACGGCGTCGCGGCTGAACGAGAAGAAGTGCTGCACCTCGGCTGCGTTGAAGCGCAGGTCCTCGGCGCGCAGGACCAGCGCCTGGTGGTTGACGACGAGCCGCGCCAGTCCGATCTCCGGCACCGAACGCGAACCGATGTAGATCGTCACGTTCTCCGGCAGACGCTGCAGCAGATCCTTGAACACCGCCAGCGCCGGCTTGCGCGTCAGCGACTGGAACTCGTCGAGGAACAGGCTGACGGGGCGCTCGAGTTGCACCAGGCGGCTCAGCAGCCAGTCGGTCAGGCGCCGCCGCCCCTGCTCGTCGGCGATGCCGCCCGACAGCGTCGCGGCATCACTGCCGTTGAGTCCGGCGACCAGCGCCTGCAGGTGCCCGGTCAGACGCCGCGAATCGTTGTCGGCCTCGTCGAAACTGAGCCATCCGGTCAGCTCGCCGCGCTCGCCGGCCGCGGTCATGATCTGCTGCAGCAGCGTCGACTTGCCGTAACCCGCTGGCGCCTGCACGACGATGACCCGCAGCGTCGGTTCGGCGTGCACACGCGCGATCAACGCGCTGCGCTCCACCGCGCCCTCATACGGGGGCGGCGCGAAGAACTTGTGCGGATAGACCTCGACTGGGGCCATGCCGCTGGCTGTGCTCTCCAAGCGCATCAACCCGGCTCTCCTCGCTGGGTTCGACCCCCGGCGTCCGTTGCGCGGGGTCTTGTCTTCAGGTGCCCGATCGGTTGTCCGGGGGTGCCGCCTCCTCGAAACGCAGACGCAGCCGCAAAGCGGGCGCGCCGTCGTCGTAGTAGTCGGGCAGCTCGGATTCGATCGAATAGCCGCGCTGCCGGTACAGATTTCGAGCAGGCTGATTATCAGCCCGTACCTCCAGCGTCAAGCTACTCAATCGGGTAGTTCGCGCGAAGGTCTCGGCCGTATCGAGCAGACGCTGCGCCAGTCCGCGCCCCCGCGCCTCGGGCGCGACCACCAGCGAATAGATGCGCGCATGGCGGCTGTTGCGGCGCAACAGAAGCACCAGCGCGGCGACCAGCTCATTGCCCCGCCCGAGCACCCAGATCCGTGCGGACGGCACCCGCAACAGGCGACGAATGGCACGCAACTGCATGCGATCTCCGGGGAAATGGCGCTCCAGCGCGTGAATCGCGACCGCATCCGCCGGGGTCGCCAGACGCGGCTGCAGCGATGTCGCGCTCACTGCCGGGTCCGCGCTTCCAGGCGCTGCAGGAAGTAGGTCATGATCTCGCGGTACAGCCCGTTGCCGAGCACCAGATCCTCGACACCGGCATCGATGCTGGGGTTGTCGTTGACCTCGATGACCTTGACGACCTTGCCGAACTGCTTGAGATCGACGCCGTAGAGCCCGCTGCCGATCGTGCGCGCGGCCCGCACGGCAATGTCGAGGACCTTCCCGGGCACATCCTCGACCGCCAGCGTCTCGTGACTGCCTTCGATCTTGCGCCCCGAACTGCCACGCTTGACGACCTGCCAGTGATCCTTGGCCATGAAGTAGCGGCAGGCGTACAGCGGCCGCCCGTCGAGCACCCCGATGCGCCAGTCGTACTCGGTCGGTTCGAAGCCCTGACCGATGATCAGATCCGACCGTTCCAGCATCTCCGCGGCGACGCGCTTGAGCTGCGCCGGATCGTCGACCTTGATCACGCCCCTGGAGAACTGCGAGTCGGGCTGCTTGAGCACACAGGGAAAGCCCAGCTCCGCAGGCACCTGCCGGAGGTTGCGGCTGTGGATCAGCATCGTTCGCGGTTGCGGAATGCGGTGGCGGTCCATCAGCTGCGCGAGGAACACCTTGTTGGTCGCGCGCAGGATCGACAGCGGATCGTCGACGACGACCAGCCCCTCGCGCGCGGCGCGGCGCGCAAAGCGGTAGGTGTGATGGTTGACCGCCGTGGTCTCGCGGATGAACAGCGCGTCGAATTCGGCGACGTGGCCGTAGTCGCTCTTGTCGAGGAATTCGACGTCGAAGCCCAGGTCCTCTGCGGCCTTTTCGAACAGCTTCAGCGCGCGGGCATTCGACGGCGGCTCCTTTTCCTCGTCGTTGACCAGGATCGCCAGATCGTAGCGGGCCGGCGCGCGGCGCACCCGGGGGCTGCGGCGGCGCTCGAAGTAGGCCCTTGCCGCGTCGTAGAGCGCCTCGTGATGGCTCACCGGCACTTCACCGAGCGCAATCGGCCCGACCGATTCGACCCGCCATTCCCTGCCGCGCAGGCGGAACCTGACCTCCAGCAGCGGCGCCGGAAAGTGGTTGAACAGGGCACGGGCGAGGCGCTCGTGGCGCTTGATCGGACTCAGGCCGAAGTACACGTGCATCACGTAGGTCGACGACTCGATCCGCGCCAGCGAACGCGCCATCAGCTTTTCGATCTCGTCGGTGATGATGCGCGGCGACTCCGCCAGCTTGAGATCCTGGATCGTGGTGATCTCGGGCAGCGGCCGATGGCCCCGCGCCTCGGCCAGCAGCGACACGTAGTACCCGGTCGCCTGATATTCGAAAGACCGGCACAGGTTGTAGACGCGCACGCGGCGGGAGCGGGTGTGACGCTCGTCGGTCAGGTAGTCCCAGGCGGTGACGACCTCGATTCCGGGCAGCTCGACCGGCCAGTCCCGCAGCTGGTCGACGACGACAATGCCGCTCATGCGGCATCAGGCGCGCACGTGGCGCGCGGTGCTTGGGGGGGTTCGTCGGGCATTGGGTTGCGGGGCTGTCATTGTGGAATACCGCGGCGGCATCGTAGCACCGAGCCCGAATGCGCACGAGAGTGTCCGGGCCATTTCGACATCGTCGCGGCCAAAACCTATTCTTGGGTTCCAGCCGCCCGACGGAGACCTTCGGCCATGCGCCGTCGACTCATTCCAGCTTCCCCCGCCGCCGCAGCCCTGGCGCTGCTGCTGGCCGCTGCCCCGCCGGCGCGATCCGAACCGCCGCCGGGTCCGTACGCCGCAATGGACGTCGCCCGCATCCACCTCGACGCGCGGCGCGAACGCAATGGCATCAGCATGCCGCTGAAGATCGCCGATGCGGTCGAAAGCGGCGACGTCCTGCGCACCGGAATCAATGCCCGCGTCGGCCTGCAGATGAGCGCGGTCGGGCTGCTGACACTCGGCGGCGACACCGCGCTGAGAGTGCACCAGATCAAGCCGATCAGCCCGCCGGCACGCATGAACCTCGCCCTGCTGGTGCTCGACGCCGGCGCGATCCGGGTCGACACGCGGCCCAAGGCCGAGCTGCCGCCGGCCGACGTGCGCCTCAACGTCGGCCCGCTCAAGCTGCGGATCTTCGGGGCCCACGTCTGGGCCGAACGCGGCACCCTCGCCGACGAGGTCTGCCTGATCGGCGGCGCCGTCGAGCTGCAGACGCCGTCCGGCCCGCAGCGGCTCGACCAGCCCGGCAGCTGCCTGCAGTGGATGGACGGCGAAGTCCGGCGACTGGAGCCCCGGCAGGCCGGGTCGCTCGCCCCGCGCCTGGCGCGCACCGCCTTCCTGTCGGCGACACCCTCGACCTTACCGCCCGCGGGCCATGCGCCGGGGCCGCAGGCAGCCACACCGGCGCCCCAGCAGGCTGCGCCGACGACCGCGGCCGGCAAGCCCCGGCCGAAACAGGACCGGACGAATCAGGCCCGGCAGGACCAGGCCGCCGCCGGCGCGCCGGTCTGGACGGTGGTGCTCGCATCGCTGCCGGAGCGCGCACGCGCCGAAACCGAGGCCGCGCGCCTGCGGCAGCTGGAACTGGACACCGAAGTCGTCGCGATGCCGCTGGCCAGCGGCAAGATCGTGTATCGCGTGATCGCCGGGCGATACGCCACCAAGCAGCAGGCGTCGAACGAACGCGACCGCATCCGCGGCCTGCGCGGTCTCGGCGCAGCCTGGGTCGCCGTGCGTCCATGAGCCGAGGGGCGGTCCGGCTCTCGGTCATCGTCCCGACGCTCAACGAGGCCCGCACCCTGCCGCAGCTGCTCGCGGATCTGCGCGCGCAGCGCGGCATCGTGCTCGACATCGTCGTCGCCGACGGCGGCTCCACCGACGCCACCCTCGACGTCGCCGCCGCGCATGACGCGCAGATCGTCCTCGCGCCGAAGGGCCGCGCGCGCCAGATGAACGCCGGCGCGCGCGCCGCCGGCTTCGACCTGCTGCTGTTCCTGCACGCCGACACGCGCCTGCCGCAGACCGACCTGCTCGCGCGTGCAGCGGCGAAGCTGCTCGGTGCCGCACAGGACGGCCGGACGGTCACGGCCGGTCATTTCCCGCTGCGCTTCGAGCGCCGCGACGAACATCACGATCTGCTCTTCCGCTTCATGGAACGCAAGACCGCCTGCAATCGTCCCTACACGATCAACGGCGACCAGGGCGTGCTGATCCATCGCCGACACTTCCACATGCTCGGCGGCTACGACGAGCGCCTGCCGTTCCTGGAGGATCAGCGTCTCGCCGCCCGCGTGCGCGACCGCGGGCACTGGATCGTGCTGCCGGGACACCTGCGCACCTCGGCACGCCGCTTCGAGACCGAAGGCCACCGCCAGCGGTATCTGCTGATGGCGCTGATCATGGGTGCGTACGTCGCCGGCCTCGACGAGTTCTTCACCGAAGCCCCGCAGGTCTATGCCGAACAGTCCCGCACCCGGCATCTGCGGATCGAACCGTTCCGCGCGGTGCTGATGCGACTGCTGGGGCGGCGGCCGTGGCGCGAGCGCCTCGGCATCCTGCTGCGCGCCGGACGCTTCGTGCGCCAGAACGCCTGGCAGCTCGCGCTGCTGCGCGACGTGCGGCGCGACGACGGCGACGACCGCTGCCTGCGCCGCTACGACCGTTACCTCGCGCCGCTGATCGACCACCGGCCCGCCGATGCGATCACTGCCGCGCTGCTGGCGATCTGGCTGTATCTGCTGCTGCCCCTGCGCCGCGACCACTGAGCGCGCGCCGGCGCCGTGCTGCGGCGCAACAGCCCCTGCCGTCCGTCCCGCACGTCCCACCGTTCGTTTCGGGCGCGATCGCAGAACCGCCCCAGCGGTCACCTCCCCTCGACCAACGGCCACCGCATCGGCATCCACCCGCCGGATGATCCGCTCATCAGGATCGACCGCACGGCATGGGCACGGAAGCCCGACTTCGGAGGAGTGGACGATGCATCGACACACCGGATGGACCGGATGCACCTGGTTCGGCGCAGCCAAGGCCTGCCTGCTCGCGTTGCTGATGGCGCCGTCGGCACAGGCCCTGGCGCTGTGCCCGTTCAAGGTCTGCATGCCCCCGCCAACGGCCGTCCTGCCGGACCCAATGCCGAGATCGACGCTGAGCCTGCTGGCCCCGGCCGGGCAACCGGACGAAACCATCGTGCGCTCGACGATCCAGCTGCTCGACTGGTCCACCCTCAGTTTCGGCCCGCGCCTGCGCCTGCAGGCCGACAGCCGTCTCGACGCGGAACGCGTGCTGCGACAGTGGCGCTACGGCCTCGGCGTCGGCGTCGACCTGCCCGGCGCGGGCGAACTGCACGCGACGCTCTACACCCGCAACAACCGCATCAAGGAAGGTCCCCACTATCAGCTCGCCGCCGGCGACGATGTCGATGCCGGCGACAACCGCTGGTCCTTCGGCGTCTATTGCGCGCCGGTCGAACGCATGCGCGGGCGGGACACCGTCGCCGTGGCCCCGCAATTGCGCCTGCATCTGGACCGGATGTTCGCGTGGCAGGGCCGCGCCGAACTCACCGTCGAGTACGCCCCCTGGCAGGCCCTCAGCGGCCGCGGACCGGACACCGCGGTGCCGCAGATCGGGCTGCGCATCTTCGGATTGTGATCCCACGGCGTGCGGAGACGACGCCGGAACGGCGACGCGCTGACCTGGGCCTGGGTGTCGAAGGACCGATAGCGCCGCGCGTCAGAACAGGCCTCTGCGCCTGAACAGCAGCAGCAGGGTCGCGCCGATCCCGGCGAGCACGCCGAGCACGATGAAGTAGCCGTAGCGCCAGTGCAACTCCGGCATGTTGTCGAAGTTCATGCCGTAGATGCCGACGATCAGGGTCAGCGGAAAGAACACCGCCGACAGCACCGTCAGTGCCTGCATCACCCGGTTGGTGCGATGCGCCACCGCGGCGAAGTGCAGCTGCACCGCCGATTCGAGATCGCGCTCAAGGCTGGTCGCATGGTTGAGCACGCGGTCGACATGGCCGGTCAGATCGCGGTAACGCACCTCGTCGGATTGCTCCCACTCGAAGCGGCTGTCGCGGTGCCAGGCCTCCAGCGCGTCGAATTGCGTTTCCGCCACGGACTGCAGGCGCCGCACCTGTCGCCGCGCATCGAGCAGGCAGCGCCAGTCGTCCATCGCCGATCCCGGATCGAGCAGGCCGTCCTGCATCTCCGACAGGGCCGCGTCGATCGGCTCCCGGATCGCCAGATAGCGATCGACCATCGCATCCAGCATCAGCTGCGCGAGACGAAACGCCGAACCGGGCGACTTCAGGCGCCCGTCGAGCAGGCGCTGGCGCACCCGCCCGATGCTGACGCTGTCGACCGCACGCACGGTGACCAACAAGCGGTCGAACACGAAGAAGGCCGCCGAGCGCGGCTCGATCGGGAGCGGCCGGTCGTCCGGTCCCAGTCCCTGGAACACCACCATGTCGTAATCCGAGGTGCCGTCGAAGAACGACGGATGCGCCGGATTGAGACTGTCCTCCAGATGCTGCGGATCGATCGGCGCCGACACGATCGCGGACACCCGTTCCGGCCAGCCCGCCGCGTCATCGCGCTCCAGATCCAGCCACAGGAATCCATCCTCGGGCAGTGGACCTTGCGGGCCGGTCGCAACCGGACGCTGCCGCTCGGCAAAGTGATAGAGCTTCATGACGGAAACCATAGCAGTGCCGGGGCGGGCGGCGACAGCGCCGCCGCAGCCGTTGCCGCCGGCCGCGCGCCGGAGACGCCCCGCATCCGCTTCGGAATCGCCGCTGGGGGCGTATCACGGGACATCCGCGCCATGGCCGATCCGGACCTGCCAGGGTCCGTTACATTGCGGAAATTTATCCATTCGTTTTGAACAATCAATTTTATTAATTGATTGGCAGACATTACTGTCGATCCCACGCAGCACGCCCTCGCACGAACGGAGAAACAAGATGTCGACTCAGAGCAAATGCCCGGTCATGGGCCACGGCACCGGCAGCAACACCTCGGCCAGCGCCCGCGCCAACGCCGACTGGTGGCCCAACCAGCTCAACCTGAAGATCCTGCGCCAGCATTCGGCCAAGTCCGATCCGATGGATTCCGCGTTCGACTATGCCGAGGCTTTCAAGTCGCTCGACCTCGACGCCGTGATCAAGGATCTCCACGCGCTGATGACGGATTCGCAGGACTGGTGGCCGGCCGACTACGGCCACTACGGCCCCTTCTTCATCCGCATGGCCTGGCACAGTGCCGGCACCTACCGCACCTTCGACGGCCGCGGCGGCGCCGGCTCCGGCGAGCAGCGCTTCGCCCCGCTCAACAGCTGGCCGGACAACGCCAATCTCGACAAGGCCCGCCGCCTGCTGTGGCCGATCAAGCAGAAGTACGGCAACAAGATCTCCTGGGCGGACCTGATGATCCTGACCGGCAACGTCGCGCTCGAGTCGATGGGGCTGAAGACCTTCGGCTTTGCCGGCGGCCGCGCCGATGTCTGGGAACCGAGCGAGGACATCTACTGGGGCTCCGAGGCCGAGTGGCTGGGCGACAAGCGCTACAGCGGCGAGCGCGAGCTGGAGAATCCGCTGGCCGCGGTGCAGATGGGCCTGATCTACGTGAACCCGGAAGGCCCCAACGGCAATCCCGACCCGGTCGCCGCGGGACGCGACATCCGCGAGACCTTCGCGCGCATGGCGATGAACGACGAGGAAACCGTCGCGCTGACCGCCGGCGGCCACACCTTCGGCAAGTGCCACGGCGCCGGCGACGCGGCGCTGGTCGGCCCCGAACCGGAAGCGGCGGACGTCGACGCCCAGGGTCTGGGCTGGGTCAGCCGCCACGGCAGCGGCAAGGGCGGCGACACCATCACCAGCGGCATCGAGGGCTCGTGGACGCCGAATCCGATCCGCTGGGACACGGGCTACTTCGACGTGCTGTTCGGCAACGAATGGGAGCTGGTCAAGAGCCCCGCCGGCGCGCATCAATGGACGCCGAAGACGCCGACCGACGCCAACATGGCACCGGCGGCGCACGACGCCTCCAAACGCGTGCCGATCATCATGACCACCGCCGACATGGCGATGCGCATGGACCCCGCCTACGAGAAGATCTCGCGCCGCTTCAAGGACGATCCGCAGGCCTTCGCCGATGCCTTCGCGCGCGCCTGGTTCAAACTGACCCACCGCGACATGGGCCCGGTCTCGCGCTATCTCGGCCCGCTGGTGCCGAAGGAGGAACTGATCTGGCAGGACCCGGTGCCGGCGGCCGATCACCCCTTGATCGACGCGCAGGACATCGCCGCGCTGAAGACGAAGATCCTCGCCTCCGGTCTGAGCATTCCGCAGCTGGTGGCGACGGCCTGGGCCGCGGCGTCGACCTTCCGCGGATCGGACAAGCGCGGCGGCGCCAACGGCGC
Source organism: Nevskiales bacterium (assembly GCA_028698335.1). Lineage (GTDB taxonomy): Bacteria > Pseudomonadota > Gammaproteobacteria > Nevskiales > Nevskiaceae > Solimonas. The sequence goes on from JAQVDP010000001.1 coordinate 83,570, forward strand.
GCGCATCCGCCTGGCGCCGCAGAAGGACTGGGCCGTCAATCAGCCGGCCGAGCTGGCGAAGGTGATCGGCACGCTCGAGCAGATCCAGGACGCGTTCAACGCCGGCGGCAAGCAGGTCTCGCTGGCCGACCTGATCGTGCTCGGCGGCTGCGCCGCGGTCGAGGCCGCGGCGCAGAAGGCCGGGCATGACGTGACGGTCCCGTTCTCGCCGGGCCGTACCGACGCGTCGCAGGAACAGACCGACGTCGAATCCTTCGCGGTACTCGAGCCGATGGCGGACGGCTTCCGCAACTACCTGCGCGAAGGCTATCCGGCGCGCCCGGAGGAAGCCCTGGTGGACAAGGCGCAGCTGCTGACCCTGACCGCACCGGAGATGACGGTCCTGGTCGGCGGCCTGCGCGTCCTCGGCGCCAACGCCGGCGCCTCCGCGCACGGCGTGCTGACCCGGCGTCCGGGCGTGCTCAGCAACGACTTCTTCGTCAACCTGCTCGACATGGGTGCCGAATGGAAGCCGGCGCAGAACGACGGGGTCTACGAGATCCGCGACCGCGCGAGCGGCGCCGTCAAATGGACCGCCACCCGCGTCGACCTCGTGTTCGGCTCCAACTCGCAGCTGCGCGCGCTCGCCGAGGTCTACGCCTGCGACGACGCCGGCGACAAGTTCGTGCGGGACTTCGTCGCGGCCTGGGACAAGGTCATGAACCTGGATCGTTTCGATCTGGCGTAGCCGACGCCACCCCGTCGCGCCGGAGCGGCATCTCGACGTCCGGCACGACGGGTCTTCCGCCCACCGTCATGGGGCCCGCCGGTTGGCCGGCGGGTCCCATGGCATGTCCGCGGCATCGTCGATGCGTCCGGCGCGAGCCGTCATGGATCGCCGCGCGGGGACGCGGACGCCAGGAGACCGTGCACCCGCGCGTTGATGTGCCATGCACACGGACCGACGTATGCTTCGCGACCGGACCCCACACCGCGCGCCTGCCGCGCCGCCGATGTCGCACCCATGTTTGGCAGCAGCGAACCGAACAGTTACCGCATCCTCCGCGTTCTAGCGCGGCTGCGCCTCGCGGTGGCACTGCTGCAGGCCGCGACCATCGTGGCGGTCGGCCGCTACTTCGACGGCGATATTCCGGTGACGGCGATGCTGTCGGTCCCGGCGAGCCTGCTCGGGTGGAATCTGCTGGTGTGGTGGCGCCTGGGGCGTTGGCGCTACGCCGCGCAGATCGAGGTCGTGAGCCATCTGGCGGTGGATATCGCCGCGCTGACGGCACTGCTGTGGCTGTCCGGCGGGCCCGGCAACCCCTTCGTTTCTCTGTACCTGCTGCCGATCGCACTGGCGGCGGCCAGCCTGTCGTCGCCCTACGCGTGGACCGTCATGGCGCTGTGCACCGGTGCGTATACGGGCATGCTGTGGGCCCATATCCGCCCGATGGATCTGCCGGGAGGCGAATTCTTCCACTGGCATGTCGTCGGCATGTGGGTCAATTTCGTGCTCGGCGCGGCGCTGCTGACCGGCACGCTGGGCGCGCTGGCGGCGGCGCTGCGGCGGCGCGAGGCGGATCTGGCCACCGCACGCGAATCCGCCCTGCAGGACGAACGCATCCTCGCCACCGGCGCGCTGGCCGCGGGCACGGCTCACGAGCTCAACACGCCGCTGTCGACGATGGCGGTCCTGATCGAGGAGCTGCGACAGACCCAGCAGCAGGACACCGACCTGCAGGACGACCTCGGACTGCTTGCCGATCAGATCGAGCATTGCCGGCGCAGCCTGCGCAACATGCTGTCCGCCGCCGACCCGGCGCGGCACGGCCCGGAAGCGGCGAAGTCCCTGCGCGAGTTTCTGCACGCGACCTTCGATCGCTGGCGCCTGATCCGGCCCGAGCCGGACGTCGACGTGATCTTCGAGGACGGCTTCCACGATCCGCGCGTGATCCCGCAACCGACGCTGGCGCAGGCGTTGACGAACCTGCTCAACAACGCGGCCGATGCGTCGGCCGCTCGCGACAGCGACCACGTCGGCGTGCGTTGCCGGGCGACCCGCGACTGGCTCAGCGTGATCATCGACGACGACGGCCCCGGCCTTCCGGAACATCAACTCGAATCCGCGGCGCGAGGCCTGGCATCGACCAAACCGGACGGTTTCGGGCTCGGCCTGGTGCTGTCCAACACCAGCATCGCCCGGCTCGGCGGCGAGGTGCAGTTGTTCAGCCGGCCGGAGGGCGGCCTGCGCACGCAGGTCCGGGTTCCGCTCTCGGCCTTGCAGCAGGCACCGGGATGAAGCCGCAGATCGATCCCATTCTGCTGATCGAGGACGACCCGGTGTTCGCATCGGTCCTGGCGCGCGCGCTGCGTCGCCGCGGCTACACCGTCAACATCGCCACCGATGCCGCACAGGCCCTGGCGATCGTGCGCGAAACGCCACCGCGCGCGGCGGTCGTCGACCTGAAACTCGGCGAGAATTCCGGACTCGCGCTGATCCCGCAGCTGCAGGCACTGGCACCGCAGACCCGTATCCTGATGCTGACCGGCTACGCCAGCATCGCGACTGCCGTCTGCGCGATCAAGAAAGGGGCATTCGACTACCTGCCCAAACCCGCCGGCGCCGACGCGGTGATTGCCGCACTCACCGGCACCGAGCAGACCGATCCCGAGGCGGACGAACAGAGCGCACTGTCGCCACGCCGCCTGATGTGGGAACACATCCAGCGCGTGCTCGCCGAACACGACGGCAACATCTCCGCGGCGGCGCGTGCGATGGGCATGCACCGCCGCAGCCTGCAGCGCCGGCTGGCCAAACGCCCGGTCCAGCGCTAGGGCGCTGCGACAATTTGTCGCATTCCGAACGGGAACCCGGGCTGCCAGCATAGGTCCCCGATTTCGACGGCGGTCGGCGCATGCGTCGCGGGGGACCCGGTCCGCCATTCCGAAACAGGGTGCGCTGTTGCGCCCCGGGGCTGCGGCGGCCGGACGTTGGGGGAGCTCGAATGGGCACCGGTGCCAGCAGATTTTGGCTCACCGATCGATCCGACGCATAACAACCCAGTGAACACCCAATCTTCCAAACACCGTGCCGGGCACCCCCGGCGCGCCGGTATCTCTCGGCTCTCGCCCTGGATGGGCGCGGCCACCCTCGCGCTCACCGCCGGGCTGGCGCATGGCCAGGAACCGCCCGCCGACACCGAGGCGGCGGACACGGCGGCCACGGCCCTCGACACCATCACCGTCACCGCCACGCGCAGCGAGCGCTACAGTCGCGAGGTCACCGAGTCGATCGCGGTGATCGACGAAGCGCGCATCGAGGCGGCGCCGATGTTCAACGTCTCCGACGCGTTGCGCGGCACCCCCGGCGTGCTGATCGAATCGATGAACGGCGGCTACGACGCGCGCATCTTCATCCGCGGCGCCGGTCTCAAGGCGAACTACGGCGTGCGCGAGCTGATGCTGCTGCGCGACGGCGTGCCGGTGACCGATCCGGACAGCTTCACGCGGCTCGACTTCGTCGACACCCAGGACATCCAGCGCATCGAGGTGGTCAAGGGGCCGGGCAACATCTACGCCACCGGCTCGGCCGGCGGCGTCATCCACCTGATCAGCCGCTCCGTCTTCGACCGCGGCGCCGACCAGATCAAGCTCGGCATCGGCAACTACGGCGCACGCAACCTGCACACCCGCATCGGCCGCGACATCGGATCGCGGCAGGCGATGTCGTTCACGCTGTCCTACCGGGAAAAGAACAACGACTGGCGTCCGCAGAATGCGTTCGAGACGGTCAACGCCGCGCTCAAGCACGGGATCACCTTCGACGATGGCGCGGTGCTCGAATCCGAACTTGCCTACAACGACGCCAGCCTCGAACTGCCCGGCTCGATGAACCAGGCCCAGTACGACGAATATCGGCGGACCGGCGAGCAGACCGACAACAACACCGCGTTCGACGACAGCGGGCGCTACTCCGAGACGTGGTCGTTCAACAGCCGTTACCTGAAGCCGGTCGGCGCGGCGCTCGTGTTCAGACCGCGCGTGTACGCCACCTACTGGCAGCATCTGCATCCGATCACCGGCCAGATCAGCGAGGTGCCGCGCAACCTGATGCTCGGCACCGATCTGGAATTCGCGTACCGCCACCAGCTCCTCGGTCCGTCCGAACTCGTCGCCGGCGTCACGCTGCGACGCGATGACGGCGACAGTCGCAGCTACGAGTACGGCGACGTCCAGACCATCCCGTCGGGCCGCATCGTCGCGACGCGCTCCGACCGCAAGGGCGACCTCGCCGGCACCAGCCAGACCACCAACGACGTTCGCGGCATCTTTGCCCAGGAAACGCTGCGCCCCGCCGACGGCTGGCTGATCGACCTGGGCTTCCGGCTGGACCGCATCAGCATCAACGAGGATGGCAACGAGCGCTCGACCTACGACTTCGCTTCCGGAACCTATGTCGACGGCGCCGGCGTCACCCGGCTGAATCAGGCCTTCGACCTGTTCAACGCCCGCCTCGGCGCGAACTACGCGCTGAGCGAGACCCTCAACCTGTTCGGCGTCGTCGCCCAGGGCGAGCAGGTGCCGTTCTCCAACGAACTGGCGGACAACCCGGCACTCAAACCGGCTACGGTGCGCAACGTCGAGGTCGGCCTGAAGGGACGCGCCCGGCACTGGGCCTTCGACGTCTCGGTATTCCGGATGAAGGTCGAGGACGAGATCATCCAGGTCCTCGAGGACGTCAACGACACCAGCTTTCAGAATGCCGGACGCACCGACAAATCCGGCGTCGAGCTGGCCAGCAACTTCGAGCTGACCGACGGACTCTGGGCCGGGTTCAACTACACCTACAGCGACTTCCGCTACGACGAGTTCGTCGAAGTCGTCGGCGGCACCGAGTTCGACCGCTCCGGCAACCGCCTGCCGCAGATTCCGCGCCACCAGTACAGCGTGTTCGCCAGCTACCGGCACCCGGTCGGCGTCAGCGCGCGCGTCCAGACGGATACCTGGGGCGAATACGAGGTCGACAACGCCAACAGCGAGACCTTCGACGGCTACGACTGGATCACCAGCCTGGACCTGGCCTACGAGACCGGACCGCACAAGGTGTCGGCGCATGCGCAGAACCTGTTCGACGAGCGCTACGCGGTCCGCGTCACCAAGTCGCGCGAGCTCGCGTACACCCCGGGAGCGCCGCGCTCGCTCCTGATCAGCTACCGCTACCAGTTCTGAGGCCGGTCATGTTCGAGTTGGCTCACCAAACCGCGCAAATCCTGCTGTGGCCGACGCTGCTGGCGATCGACGTGCTGTTCGCGTACGCCCTGGTCGAGGCGGGACGCTTCGCCGTGCAGAACGTCCAACGCCGTCGCGCCCGCACCGACTGGCAGCGTTTCGTCGACACCGGCGGCCCCGGCGACATCCCCACCCGCGGCTATCCCGTCGCCGCCCTGTTCGCATCCGATACCGGCCTGCGCCTGCACCAGGCCGAGGTCTTCGCGCTCAAGCGACTCGAAGCAGTCCGCGTCGTCACCCGCGTCACACCGATGCTCGGGCTGGTCGCCACGCTGATTCCGATGGGCCCCGCGCTGATCGCGCTGAGCGAGAACAACGTCTATGCGATGGGCGAACACATGCGCACGGCGTTCACCGCGGTGATCCTGGGGCTGGCCACCTCGGTGATCACCTTCTGGATCGCCAGCGTGCGCAAGCGCTGGTACGCCGAGGAGATCGTCGCGCTGGAACCGCTGATCGCACGCACCGGGAACACGCCCGCAAGGACCGCACCCGAAGGGCGGCACCCGCACAGGGAGGCCGCCTGATGGCCCTGCGCATTCTCGACGAGGACGAGGAGCTCAATCCGATCCTCTCGGTGGTCAATCTCATCGATGTCTTTCTGGTGCTGGTGGCTGCACTGCTGATCATCATCGCCCGCAATCCGCTGAACCCCTTCAGCAGCGACGACGTGACGGTGATCAAGAACCCGAACACCCCGCAGATGGAGATGCTGGTCAAGAAGGGCGAGAAGATCGAGCGCTATACCGCCAGCGAGGCGATCGGCCAGGGCGAGGGCAGCCGTGCCGGCGTCGCCTACCGGCTGAAGGACGGGTCCTTCATCTACGTTCCCGAGCAATGAGCCCTCCGGCCCGTCCGACCGCGGACGGGCCGGACGCAGTCGTTTGAACATTGACCGATATCGAGGTTCTTCCATGCGTCTTCTGTTCGCCCTGGCCTGCCTGTGCCTGCCACTGCTCACCTGGGGCGCCGAACCACCCAGCGTGCTGATCGTCGCCGGATCGGCCAGCGAGCCGGCGAAGCTGCGCATGCTGCTCGAGCTGGGCCGCGACGCCGGCCTGCGAGTCGACACCGTCAACACCGCCGGCCAGGATCCCGAACGTCTCGGCCAGCGCATGCTCGGCTACGACGCCGTGCTGCTGGATTACGTCTACATGGGCGCGCTGATGCCGGTGATCAACAGCTATCGCGGCGTGCTGGCGCGGCATCCCGGCGTGGTCTTTCCCGGCCTGATGTGGCGCGACCCCAGCCTGGTCCGCGGACTGTCGCCGGAGCGGGCGCGGACGCTGTTCGCGTACTACGACAATGGCGGCCGCGAAAACTACCGTCGCATGTATGCCTGGATGCGGCACACGCTGTTCGGACAGGGCGACCCGGCGGCGCCGCCGATCGTCTATCCGGACGCCGGCTACTACCACCCGGACTATCCGCAGCGCGTCTTCGCGAGTCTGGAGGCGTTGCTGACGTGGCGCGCGCCCGCCGGCGGCCAGCCGGTGATCGGCGTCGGCCTGCACCGCACGGTGCTGGCGGCCGACACCACGATGAGCGTCGATGCCGTGATCCACGGGCTCGAAGCCAGAGGTGTCTATGCCTTCGGCTACTACCACGACACCACCCAGCCGATGGCGCCGATGATGCGGCGCGACGGCGCCGTCTTTCCCGACCTGCTGATCAGCTTCCGCGGCATCATGACCAGCCCGGACCTGCGCGCCGCCGAACTCGCCGAACTCGACGTGCCGATGCTCGATGCCCTGGACGTGCGCATGGATTCGCTGGAGAAGTGGATGGCGGACGATCAGGGCTTCCCCATGTTCGCGATGGGGCCATGGTTCGTCCAGGCCGAGATGGCCGGCATGATCGACCCGACGGTGATCTCGACCCGCACCCTCGACGACGGCCATGTACTGGTGCCCGGACATCTCGAGTCGCTGGTGCAGCGCAGCCTCAACTACATCAAGCTGCGGCGCACGCCCAACGCCGACAAGCGCCTGGCGATGCTGGTATGGAACTCCCCGGAGGGCGAGGGGAACTTCAGCGCCTCGTTCCTCAACCTGCCGGAGTCGATCGTCGGCATCGAGACCGCGCTGCGGCAGGCCGGCTACCGCATCGAACCGCGCGACGGCGAGCAGATCGTCCAGGCCCTGCAGTCGATGATGCGGCCGTACTACCGCGTGCACAGCGAGACCGCAATGCGCGAACTGCTGGCGCAGGATCTGGCCGAGGCCGTGCCGGTCGCCGCATACCGGGCATGGTTCGAGTCGCTGCCCGAGACAGTCCGCACCGAAACCATGGCCGCCTGGGGCGACCCCGCGCAGACCTATCTGAACCTCGATCTCGACGGCGAGCGGGTGTTCGTGATCCCACGACTGAAGCTCGGCAATCTGCTGCTGCTGCCGCAGCCGCTGCGCGGCGACAAGCGCGACCGCGAGAAGGACATCCTCCACGACAAACGCGTGCCGGTGCACCACGCCTACCGCGCGGTCTATCACTATCTGGTCCACCACTTCCGCGCCGACGCGATCATTCACCTCGGCACGCACGGCACCCAGGAGTGGCTGCCCGGCAAGGAGCTCGGGACCTGGAAGTACGACGACACGCAGACCACGGTCGGCGACGTCCCGGTGATCTACCCGTACAACGTGCAGAACGTCGGCGAGGCCCAGATCGCCAAGCGCCGCGGCCGCGCGGTCGTGATCTCGCACAACACCCCGCCGTTCGCGCCGGCCGGTCTCTACGACGAGCTCACCGTGCTGCACGAACTGACCCACAACTACCGTCTGCTCGAAGACGGCCGGGTCCGGCAGAACACCGCCGGCGAGATCCTCGACAAGCTGGTCGAGCTCGAACTGGACCAGGATCTGACGCTGGACGTCGCACGCGAGCGCGAGGCCCTGCTGGCCGATTTCCAGCCGGTGTTCGAGCGCGTGCACGCCTATCTGGAGCAGATCGCCGGCATGGCGCAGCCGCTGGGCATGCACACCTATGGCGAAGTCGCCGAGACCGACCACGTCCTGCTGACGATCCTGCAGATCCTGGGCCCCGACTACATCGCCGCCGCCGAGCGCAGCGCCGGCGTCACCGCCGGCAGCGACGGCTTCTTCACGCGTCCGTATGCCGAGATCCTGGAAACCGCGAGCTTCCGGTTGCTCAAGCGCGCGCTGACCGGCGACGAATCGCTGGATGCCTTCGATCCGGCGATCCGCGATCAGCTTGCCGAGGGGCGGCGCCATTACGCCAACTTCCTCGGCGAGCGCGAGATGGAACATCTGCTGGCGGCACTCGAGGCGCGCTACATCCCCACCGGCACCGGCAACGACCCGCTACGCAATCCCGACGCGGTTCCGACCGGACGCAACGTCTTCGCGTTCGATCCCGACAAGATCCCGACCCGGGCCGCATGGGAAGCGGGCCAGACCCTCGCGCAGGATCTGATCGACACCTACAAGGCCAAACACGGCGTCTATCCGGACAAGCTCGCGTTTTCGCTGTGGTCCACCGAGACGCTGAAGCATTACGGCGTGCTCGAAGCCGAGGTTCTGTACCTGCTCGGTGTGCGTCCGGTGTGGAACCGGCGCGACGACGTGGTCGACGTCGAGGTGATTCCGATGAGCGAGCTCAAACGCCCGCGCGTCGATGTGGTGCTGTCGGCCACCGGCCTCTATCGGGACAATCTCTCGCCGGTCATGGACCGGCTGTCGCGCGCGGTGCTCAAGGTCGCCGCGCTGGCCGAGCCGGACAATCCCCTGCACGCCAACGCCGAGGCGCTGCGCCAGCAACTGATCGAACGGGGGATCGCGCCCGAACAGGCCGGGCGCCTGTCGCGCGTGCGCATGTTCGCCAACCAGTCCGGGGTCTACGGCACCCAGCTGCCCGACGCGACCCTGGCGTCGGACACCTGGGAGGACGAAGCGCCGCTGGCGCAGACCTACCTGTCGCGCATGGGCTACCTGTACGGCGCCGAGGACGGCACCCGCAACGTCAAGCTCGACGACATCGACCTGTATGCCGAGAACCTGCGCGGCACCAAGGCCGCGGTGTTCTCACGCTCGTCCAACCTGCACGGCATCCTGTCGATCGACCATCCCTTCGAGTATCTCGGCGGCATCGGCCTCGCGGTCCGCCACCTCGACGGCAGCACTCCGGACATGTACATCTCCGACCTGCGCAACAGCCGCGACTTCCGCAACGACACCGTCGCCGACTTCATCAGCAAGGAGCTGCGCACGCGCTACTACCATCCGCGCTGGGTCGCCGAGATGATGGCCGACGGCTACTCCGGCGCCAACGAGATCCTCGACGTGGTCAACAACTTCTGGGGCTGGAACGTCATGGATCGCGACAGCGTTCGCGCCGACCAGTGGCAGGCGCTCTACGAGATCTACGTCGAGGACCGGCTCGAGCTCGGCGTCGACGAATGGTTCAAGCAGGTGCATCCCGCCGCCCGCGCACAGATCGCCGAACGCATGCTTGAGGCCGTGCGCAAGGGCTACTGGGACGCACCGGACGCAGTCGTCCGGCGCCTGACCGAGGTCTGGCTGGAGATCGCCGAGAACCGCGATCTCTACACCGAGAATCAGGTGTTCAAGGACTACGTCGCCGCCACCGCCGCGGGCTTCGGCCTCGACCCCAGCCCCGCCCGGCGCGATCCGCAGTCCAGCGCCGAAGCGGCGCCCGAATCGACCCGGACGGTCGAGGGCATCCGCCTGGAACGCACCGCATCGACCGAGACCGAACCGGAGCCGCGGCACTGGCTGCTGCTCGCGCTGCTGCTCGGGCTGTTCCTGGTTGGCGCCCTGCACGAACACTGGCGCGGACATCCGCCACGACCCGCCTGAGGCGGTGCGGTTCCGGCGCTGAATCCGTCCTGCCGCCCCGGCAACGGCCGCGCCCGCGTCCGGGGATATCAGCCCGCCGTCCGCGGCCGCGCCGGCCCGGGCGCCAACAGGTAGCGGGCGATGAGCCGCGCCAGCTCACGGGCCAGCACCCTGGGATCCTGACCGACCGGCGCGTTGATGAAGATGCCCTCCACCGCGTCGATCAGGATCCGCAGCGACAGATTCAGGTCCGACACGTCCAGACTCTCGGGCCGCCGGATCAGCACCCCGCGCAGGAACTCGGCGATCTGGGCCTTGGCGTTCTGCAGCTTCTCCTGGAAGTGCGCATCCGGCGCCTGCCGGATCCGGCGCAGCAGCAGCGGGCCGTCGGGATCGGCGGAGTAGACGCTGAACACCAATGCCTCGAGGGTTTCCTGCAGCCCCATCGCCGGATCGGGCGTCACCGCGCGCAGGCCGGTCACCAGCCGGCTCGAGTAGCTGTCCAGCACCGCGTCATAGATTTCGTTCTTGTCCGCGAAGTACTGGTAGACGCTGCCGATGCTCACCCCGGCGAGTTCCGCGATCCGGTTGGTCGAGGTCGACTGGTAGTCGGTTCGTAGCAAAAGCTGAGCAGCCGCGTCCACGATGGCCGTCACCGTCGCCGTGGAACGTGACTGTTTCGGCTTTCTTTTCAGTTTCTTGCGCGCATCCAACGGTGCCCTCCCGCGGCTCCGGAATGTGAGTTCCGGAATGTGAGCTTGAACTCATAATGTTGTCCAGACCCGCGCGGGGCAACGGCTCGATATCCCGCGCGCGCACATCCAAGAGGAGATCTCGAGCATGTTCGGCCTGTTTTCCAAACGGGCGCACCGCGTCGTGATCAACGGCCGGCCGGCGCTGACGCTCACCCGCAACGAGACCATTCTCAACGGCGCGCTGCGCGGCGGCCTGCAGATTCCCCACAGCTGCAAGGTCGGGGGCTGCGGCAGCTGCAAGTGCCGCCTGCTGGAGGGCCGGGTCCGGGAATTCACCGACAAGTCCTACCTACTCAGCAAGGAGGACATCGCCGCCAACATGATCCTGGCGTGCCAGAGCGCCCCACGGAGCGACGTCGCGGTGGAGTTTCCCGGATGGAGCGGGGACATCCGGGCAATCGACGGCAGGATCACCGCGGTCGACCCGCTGACCCGGGACATCGCCGAAATCCGGATCCGACTCGAACAACCGCTGCACTATCGCGCCGGGCAGTCCGCGCGGCTCAAGGCCAGCGGGACCGACATTCCCGAACGCAGCTATTCGTTCGCCCATCGCTGCGACGCAGCCGGCACCCGCGATGTGGCATTCATCGTCCGCGCGGTCGAGCAGGGGCGCATGTCCAACTGGCTGCTCGACGCGCGGGCGCCGGGGCGCCGGATCCGGCTGACCGGCCCGCAGGGCGACTTCCACCTGCGCGACGCGAGCCGACCGGTGATGCCGTTGCCGGCGGCAGCGGCCTGGCGCCGATCAACGCCCTGCTCGAGGCCGCGATCGCGGACAACGCGGCGATCCTCGACCAACCGATGACGCTGCTGCTGGGCATGCGTACCCAGCGCGATCTCTACTACGGGAACGCACTGGCGCGCATCGCCGGACAGTGGCGCGCGGCGTTCGGGATCGTTCCGGTCCTGTCGTCCGAGCCGGAGGACAGCGATTGGCGCGGCGCCCGCGGCTTCGTCAGCGACGCAATCCGGACGGCGGACTGCGCCGCCGCCAGCGCCTATCTGTGCGGCCCCCCGGCGATGGTCGACACCGCCATGAAGGTCATGCTCGACGCCGGCATGCCGCCCCAGCGGATTCACTTCGACCGCTTTGCCGACCAGTCCCGCGCCAACCGCTGAAATCCTTCCCGCCCGAGAACCCGGAGAATCCCATGTTCCGATATCTTCGCTTCTTCATCACCCCCGCAACGATGCTGCTGATGGCGGCCGGCCTGTTCGCCGGCGGCTTCTGGCTGTGGCTGCCGGCGCTGACGTTCGTCTTCGGCATCGCCCTGCTCGACCAGTTCTTCGCGCAGGACAGCAAGGACGCGCCCTACCGCCATCCATGGGTTCTGGATCTGGCCCTGTACGCGTCGACGCCCGCCGCCGTCGCCATCTTCGTGGCGCTGTTCTGGGTCGCCGGCAGCGGCGCGCAGGACGGACTCGGACTCGGCGCGTGGATCGAACGGCTCACCGGCGTCGACGTCATCGCCCGGCGCAACGCGACGCCCTGGTACGACGACGTCCTGATGCTGCTCATCATCGCCATTCCCATCACCGGTGCCGGCGGACTGGCGGGACACGAGCTGACCCATCGCACCTGGCGCCCGTTCGACCTGTGGCTCGGCCGCCTGACCATGGCGCTGAACTGGGGAATCGCGTTCCCGATCGAACATGTCTACGGGCACCACTCCTACGTCGGCACGCCGAAGGATCCGGCCACCGCCGCGCGCGGCGACAGCATCTACGCCCATATCCCCAAGGCCATGTACCGGACCATCGTGAACGCGTGGGAGATCGAACTGGCGCGGCTCGACAAGCTGGGCAAGCGGCCGTGGTCCCCGTCCAACGCGCTGCTGCGCATGGGTCTGTTCGCGGCGTCGTTCACGCTGCTGGCGTATCTGATGTCCGGCTGGCTCGGCGTGATCTTCCACCTGTGCATCTGCGTGCTGACCAAGGTCGTGCTGGAGATCCTGAACTACGTCGAGCACTACGGCATGCTGCGCGTGCCCGGCGAGCCGGTTCAGCCCCGCCATTCGTGGAACTGCAATCACGCCATCAGCACCATCTTCACCTACAACCTCACGCGGCACAGCCATCACCACGCCGACGCGCAGGTGCCGTTCCAGGACCTGCGCGCCTATCCGGAGCAACCGGAAATGCCGGGCGGCTTCATGGCCGCCTACGTCAGCAGTTTCATTCCGCCGTTGTGGCGACGGCGGATCACGCCGAAGCTGATCCAGTGGGACCGGTACTACGCGTCGGCGGACGAACAGCAACTGGCCCGCAGCGCCAACCACCTCAGCAACTGGCCGGAACTGATCGCCTGATCGGCGAGCCCTGAGTCGCCGGACGCGTCAGCGCCCCGCCGCGCTGGCGCGTCCGCAAATGTCCCGCCGCTTTCGCGGCCGGATAATGGCGGTCACTCGAATGAACGGCGCGCGGCCCTGCGCCGCACGGCTCTCCTCGTTCAACGGAACCGCCACGATGACCACCCACTCCGTCCGTCGCACGCCCTCCCGCGTGCTGCGCAACCTGCACGACCGCATCCGGATACCGCAGCAGCTGAGCCGCGCCGGACAGACCCCGTTCGAGGTAATCGCCGAGGACGAGATCGTCAGCCTGCGTCACTACCCACCCGCCGGACCGGTACGCGCCGACCGGCAGCCGATCGTGATCGTGCCGCCGCTGGCGGTGAACATGCTGATCTACGACCTGTTCCCGGAGCGCAGCCTGGTCACATTCCTGCGCGACCAGGGATACCCGCTGTATCTGATCGACTGGGGCCGGCCGACGCGGCGCCACGCGCACTACCGCCTGGCGACCTATCTGACCCGCTTCATGCCGGAGATGCTGCGCAAGGTGCGGGCACACAGCGGTCACCGGCGCCTGACCCTGCACGGCTGGAGCCTCGGTGCGATGCTGAGCTATGCGTACACGGCGCTGGGCGATCCGGACATCGATCGGCTGGTGCTGCTCGGGCCGCCCTGCGACTACCACGCCAAGGGCATGCAGAACCGCCGCCTCGCCGCGCCGCTCAAGACGCTGCAGAACACGACCGGCTGGGGCGTGCACCGCTCGCCACGGGTGCTGTGGCATGTGCCCGGCTGGGCCAACGCACTGGGGTTCAAACTGATGAGTCCGGGCACGACGCTGCGCGGCTATACCCAGCTGCTGCGGCGCCTGGACGACCGCGAGTTCGTCGCCGCACACGCCACCAATGCCGCGTTCCTCGACGACATGGTCGCCTACCCCGGCGGCGTGATGCAGGACATCGTGCAGTACCTGGTCACCGATAACGTGCTCGCGCACGGTCGCCTGCCGATCCACGGCAGCCCGGCGCGGCTCGCCGACATCCGCACCCGCGTGCTGATGGTGATCGGCGACAAGGATCCGATCATCACCCCGCAGGCGAGCCGGCGCCTGATCGAGCTGATGGCGCACGCCGACTGCGAGATGATCGAGGTTCCGGGCGGGCACATGAGCATCGTCAGCGGCAGCGCCGCGCCGACCGAGATCTGGCCGCGCGTCGCCGCGTGGCTGGCGGCGGACTAGCCCACACACAGTCACGCACCCGGCGCCAAAAAAAACCGCCGGCGGCTGCCGGCGGTTTTTCGATACAGGCGTTGCGGCGGGGCTCAGCCCTGCAGCAGCTCCTCGACCGCGGCGCGCTCTTCACGCAGCTCGGTCTCGGTCGCGTCCATGCGGGCGCGCGAGAACTCGTCGACCGACAGGCCCTGCACGATCTCGTACTGGCCGTCCTTGCAGATGCAGGGGTAGCCGTAGACGACGCCCGGCTTGATGCCGTAGCTACCGTCGGACGGCACGCCCATGCTGACCCACTTGCCGTTGGTGCCCAGCGCCCAGTCGCGCATGTGGTCGACGGCGGCCGAGGCGGCGGAGGCGGCGGACGACAGGCCACGGGCCTTGATGATCGCGGCGCCGCGCTGCTGCACGGTCGGGATGAAGTCCTTCTCGACCCAGTCCTGATCGACCAGGCTCTTGGCCGGCTGACCCTTGACGGTGCAGTGGCTGATGTCCGGGTACTGCGTGGAGCTGTGGTTGCCCCAGATGATCATGTTGTCGATGTCGGTGTGATGCGATCCGGTCTTGGCCGCCAGCTGCGACAGCGCACGGTTGTGGTCCAGACGCACCATCGCGTGGAACTGCTTCGGGTCCAGGCCCTTGGCAGCGGTCGCGGCGATCAGCGCGTTGGTGTTGGCCGGGTTGCCGACGACCAGCACGCGCACGTCCTTGCTGGCCTTGGCGGCGATGGCCGCGCCCTGCGGTCCGAAGATGCCGCCGTTGGCGGTCAGCAGGTCCTTGCGCTCCATGCCCGGACCGCGCGGACGCGCGCCGACGAGCAGCGCGTAGTCGGTGCCTTCAAAGCCTTCCATCGGATCGGAGTGCATCTCGATGCCGGCGACCAGCGGGAACGCGCAATCGTCGACCTCCATCACCGTGCCCTTGAGCTTCTCCAGCACTTCCGGCACCGGCACTTCGAGCAGCTGCAGGATGACCGGCTGGTCGGGGCCCAGCATCGAGCCGCTGGCGATGCGGAAGATGAGCGAGTAGGCGATCTGGCCGGCGCCGCCGGTGATGGCGACCTTGACGGGCTTTTTCATGTCCAATTAACTCCCAGTGAATCGGTGACGGGGGGTGATCCTGGTCACAGGCATTGAAGGGGGGCGCAATTTTAACCATTTCGCCACCGTCTGTCGGGACCGGCCTGCCGTCTACGCCCAAAGTCGGGGCCCGCCCCCTCACATCCCCTGCTGCAGGACCAGCCGCGGCGGGGTGCGCAACACCCGCCGCAGCGACAGCCAGCCCAGTCCGGCGACCAGCGCGGCACCGCTGAGCGCGCCGATCAGCCACAGGCTCGGCCGCGGCCCGTAGGGGATCTCGAACACCTGCGCGGCCAGCACCCAGGCCACGGTCTGCGCCGCCACCGCCGCGACCAGTCCGGCCAGCGCGCCGAGGACCGCGTACTCGGCGACCAGCCCGCGCGCGATCAGGGTCGAGCGCGCGCCCAGCGCGCGCAGCAGCGCGGTCTCGCGCACCCGTTCGGCGCGGGTGCCCTCGATCGCCGCCAGCAGCACCGTCAGTCCCGCCGCCAGGGTGAACAGGAAGATGAACTCCAGCGCGGCGACGATGCGGTCGACGATGCCGCGCACCTGATTCATCAGCGCCCCGATGTCCAGCGCGGTGACGTTGGGAAACTGCGCGACCAGATCCCGCAACAGCGCGCGCTGCGCCTGCGGCAGATAGAAGCTGGTCAGATACTGGCGCGGCACCGTGTCCGGCACCGCGCCGGGCGGCGCGAGCAGGAAGAAGTTGGGGCGGAAGCTGTCCCACTCGACCGTGCGGAAGTTGCTGACGGTGAAGCTGATGCGCTCGCCGGCGAAGTCCAGGGTCATGCGGTCGCCGAGCTTCAGGTTCAGGCGCTCGATCGCGTACTCGTCCGCCGACAGCAGCGGCTCGCCGCGCCCGGCCTCGCCCCACCACTGGCCCTCGACGATGCGGTTGTCCGGGTTCAGCGTGGCGGTCCACGACAGGTTGAAGTCGCGGTTGATCCAGCGCTGGGTCTCGGGGTCGTCGAAGGAATCGACCGTGACCGGCTCGTCGTTGAGCGCAACGAGGCGGCCGCGCGCCATCGGCCAGAACTGGATGTCCGGCTGACCGCGCTCGGCGAAGAAGGCGCGCAGCGGTTCGACCTGCGCCTGCTGGATGTTGATCAGGAACTGGTTCGGCGTCTCCGGCGGCAGACGGTTCTGCCAGGTGCGCAGCAGGTCCTGGCGTACCACCGAGACCAGCAGCAGCGCCAGCAACGCCAGACCCAGCGCGGTGACCTGGACGATGGTTGCGCGCTTGCGCCGCGCGACGTTGCCGAGGCCGAAGCGCCAGCTCACGCCGACGCGGCTGCGCAGCGGCGCGAGCATGCGCACCAGCAGCGCGGCCAGCAACGCGAGGACCAGCAGGCTGGCGCCGGCCCCGACCAGCACGGTCCCGGCCAGCTTCGGATCGCCGGTCGCCAGCCACAGCAGTCCGGCGGCGCTGGCCACGGCCGCGAGCCAGACGCCGTGCGACAGCCCGCCGGCGACGGTGGCGCGCTGGAACACCCGCAACGGCGGTGTGCGCCGCGCGTCGAGCATCGGCGGCGCGGCGAAACCCAGCAGCATGAGGAACCCGAGCGCCGCGGCGCTCGCCAGCGGCCACAGCGGCGCCGCCGGCAGCTCGAGCTGCAGCAACGAACCGAGCAGGCCGGCCAGCGCCCCCTGCGCCAGATAGGCCACCGCGCCGCCGGCACCGCAGCCCGCCAGTGCCAGCACCGCGAGCTGCGCAACCATCGCCCGCGCCAGAAAGCCCTGGCGCGCGCCCAGACACTTGAGCAGCGCGATCTCGTCCTTGAGGCGATCGCCGTACTGGCGCGCCGACAGCGCCACCGCGGCGGCGGCGAGCAGCGTCGCCGCCAGGATCGCGACGTCGAGGAAACGTCCGGCGCGCTGCAGCGCGCTGCGGATCTCCGGCCGCGCGTCCTGCGGGCTGAACCGGCGCACGCCTTCCGGCAGCGGCATCGCCGCGAGCGCGGCGACGGCATCACGCGCCCCCGCGACCAGCAGGCTGTACTGGGCACGGCTGCCGGGACCGAGCAGGCCGCTGGCCTGCGCATCGGCGCGGTTGATCAGCAGGCGCGGCGCCAGATCGGTGAAGCCGGTGCCGCGATCGGGCTCGTGGGTGATGACGGCGGCGATCTCGACCTCGATCGCGCCGAGGCGCACGCGCTGGCCGGGCTGCAGGCGCAGCGCCTGCCACAGGCGGGTGTCGGCCCAGGCCTGCCCCGGCGCCGGCACCCCCGCCGCCCGCTGTTCCGGCGCGAACAGGTCCGGCGCCGTGCGCAGTTCGCCGCGCAGCGGATAGCCGTCGGCGACGGCCTTGACCGACGCCAGTTCGCTGGCGGCATCCGAGAACACGACGCTGGGAAACTGCACGACGTCGAGGCTGCGCACGCCGCTTGCATCGATCTGGCTGCGCAGCGCGTCCGGCAACGCCTGGCGCGCGCTGTAGAGCAGGTCACCGCCGAGCGTCTCGCCGGTCTGCTGCGCCAGCGCGGCGCGGACGCGCTCGGTGAACAGATCGACCGCGCCGACCGCTGCGACCGCGACCGCCAGCGCCAGCGTCAGCACCAGCAGTTCCCCGGAACGCCAGCCGCGGCGCAACCGCCGCAGCGCATACATCCCCGCGGACGCGCTCATTCGAGGCGACCCTCGCGCAGGGTCACGGTGCGCCCGCAGCGCCGGGCCAGCCCGGCGTCGTGCGTCACCAGCACCAGGGTCGTGCCCTCGGCCGCGTTCATCTCGAACAGCAGCTCGATGATGCGTGCGCCGGTGGCGGTGTCGAGATTGCCGGTGGGTTCGTCGGCGAACAGGATGCGCGGCTGCCCGCAGTAGGCGCGCGCAATCGCCACGCGCTGCTGCTCGCCGCCGGACAACTGGTGCGGGTAGTGCGAGACGCGGGCGGCGAGGCCGACACGCTCCAGCGCGTCGAGCGCACGGGCACGGGCGTCGGCGAGGCCGGCGAGTTCGGCCGGCAGCATCACGTTCTCCAGCGCGGTGAAGCCCGCCAGCAGCTGGAACGACTGGAACACGAAGCCGACGCGGCCGGCGCGCAGCGACGCGCGCGCGTCCTCGTTCAGCGGCGACAGGCTCTGGCCGTCGAGCACGATCTCGCCGCGGCTCGGCAGATCCAGTCCGGCGAGCAGCGACAGCAGCGTGGTCTTGCCCGATCCGCTGGCACCGACGATCGCGACCGACTCGCCGGCGGCCACGTCGAGGTCCACGCCCGACAGGATCGTCAGCGACGCGCCCCCGCTGCTAACCTCCTTGCACACGTCACGCGCGACGACTGCACTTCGACTCATGTTCCGATCCTGTTTGCGTTCCATTCTGTTGTTGGGCGCCCTGGTGCTGGCCACACCCTGGCATCCTGCGTACGCCGACGATCCGGCGGCGGCCGAGTCGGCACCGGTGATGCTGGTGCTCGGCGACAGTCTCAGTGCCGCCTACGGCATCGGTCTGGACCAGGGCTGGGTTGCGCTGCTGCAGGCGCGCCTGAGCGACCGAGGCTATCCGCAGCGCATCGTCAACGCCAGTGTCAGCGGCGAAACCAGTGCCGGCGGCCTGACCCGGCTGCCGGCGCTGCTGCAGCGGCATCGGCCGTCGATCGTGCTGATCGAACTGGGCGCCAACGACGGCCTGCGCGGTCTGCCGCTCGAACGCCTGCGCGCCAACCTGCGGCAGATGTGCATCCTGATCCGGGACGCCGGTGCGCGGGCCGTCCTGTTCGAGATGCGCATCCCCATCAATTACGGGCCGGAGTACGCGGATGGATTCCGCGCCAGCTTCGGTGCCGTCGCCAGCGAGCTGGACATCCCGCTGGTGCCGTTCTTCATGGGCGCGATCGCCACCGATCCGTCCGCGTTCCAGGACGACGGCATCCACCCGAACGCGGCGGCGCAGCCCCGGCTGCTCGAAGCGGTGTGGCCCAGCGTCGAGGCCGCGCTGACCCCGTAGGCCTCCGCGTCATCCGGCGCATCCCGATCCGGGCTTGCGCCGTATCCCTCAGCAGGACCGCGGTTCAGAGCCGCATTCGATTGCTGAGGGAACATGAAGATTGCCGTCATCGGCTCGGGCATTTCCGGGCTGTCCGCCG
This sequence comes from Nevskiales bacterium, assembly GCA_028698335.1. Lineage (GTDB taxonomy): Bacteria > Pseudomonadota > Gammaproteobacteria > Nevskiales > Nevskiaceae > Solimonas. Next base: position 103,098 of record JAQVDP010000001.1, read on the forward strand.
CGTACTGCCTGGCGCAGCGCCATGAGGTCGTGCTGTTCGAGCAGGGCAGCCGTCCGGGCGGCCACACCAACACCGTCGAGGTCGACAGTCCCCACGGGCGGCTGTCGATCGACACCGGCTTCATCGTCTGCAATCCGGTCAACTACCCGAATTTCTATCCGCTGCTCGACGAACTCGGCGTCCGCCGCCAGGACACCGACATGTCGCTGGGCGTCTCGGTCGAGGGCGGACGGGTCGAATGGGCCGGTGACGAAAACCTGCTGAAGGTCTTCGCGCAACCGAGTCTGGTGTTCTCGCCGACGCACCTGCGCATGCTGATGGCGGTGCTGCGCTTCAACAAGCAGGTCAAACAGCTGCTCGCCGAGGACCGCCTGCCGGACATCACGCTCGGCGAGTTCCTCGAACGCAACGGCTATCCGATGGCGCTGCGCCTGCGCTACGTCGCGGCGATGGCGGGACCGATCTGGAGCACCTCGACCCGGGGCGTGATGGCGTTTCCGTTCCCCGCGTTCGCGCGCTTCTTCGAATCCCACGGCCTGCTCAACGTCCACGAACGGCCGCAATGGCAGACCGTGGTCGGCGGCTCGCGCAGCTACGTCGACGCACTGCTGAAGCGCTACGCGGGCACGCTGCGCCTGAGCACACCGGTGACCCGGATCCGCTATGCCGACGATGGCGCGATCGAGCTGAGCTTCGCCGGCGCCGACCGCCTCGACGTCCAGCAGGAACGCTTCGACCGCGTGGTCTGCGCGACGCACAGCGACCAGGCGCTGGCCCTGCTGGACGACCCGAGCCGCACGGAGATCGACGTGCTGGGCAACGTCCCCTACGCCGACAACGAGGCCTACCTGCACACCGATCCGGCGCTGATGCCGAAGCGGCGCCGCGCGTGGTCGAGCTGGAACGCGATCCTGCCGGAGGACCGGCTCAGCGACACCCCGATCGGCGTCAGCTACTGGATGAACCAGTTGCAGAACCTCGACGTGCCGGTGGACTACATCGTGTCGCTGAATCCGCCGACGCCCCCGCGCGAGGACAGCATCGTCTACCGCACCCGCTACCAGCATCCGCAATACCTGCCGAAGACCATCCGCGCCCAGGAACGGCTGGCCGACATCCAGGGCCGACGCGGCATCCACTGGGCCGGGGCGTGGACCGGCTACGGCTTCCACGAGGACGGCCTGAAATCCGGACTGCGCTGTGTCCGCGCGATCGATCCGCAGGCGCTGCCGCAATGGAGCCGCCTGTGAGCGACGACGCCGCCAGCCTGTATCGCGCCAAGGTCATGCACCGGCGCCTCGGCGCACCGCGGTACCGCTTCGTCTACCGGGTGTTCTATCTGTTCGTCGATGTCGACCGCATCGAGGGGCTCGACCGCCGCCTGCGCCTGTTCTCGGTGGACCGCTTCAATCTGCTGTCGCTGCGGACCCGCGACTACGGCGACGGCCGCGGGTTGCGGGCCTGGGCCGAGGCGCTGCTGCGGGACAACGGGGTCGACGCCTGCCCGGACCGGATCCGGTTGCTCACGCTCCCACGGGTGCTGGGTTTCGCGTTCAACCCGATCAACCTCTGGTACTGCGAACGCGCGGACGGCGCGGCGCTGGCGGTGATCGCCGAGGTCAACAACACCTTCGGCGAGAAACACTGCTACCTGCTGCGGCCGAATCCCGCCGCAGGCTCATCCGATGACGGCTCCACGCCGTATCTGCAGGCAGTGGACAAGCCGAAGATCTTTCACGTGTCGCCGTTCCTGCCACGCCGGGGGCATTACCGCTTCGACCTGACCCGGCCCGCTGCCGGCCTGCGCGTGCTGATCCGCGAGTTCCGCGACGGCGCGCCGGTGATGAACGCAAGCCTGCTCGGCCGGCGCCAGGCGCTGACCGACGGCGCGATCCTCGGCCAGGTCGCGCGGATGCCGTGGATGACCCTGAAGGTCGTGGCCGGCATCCACTGGCAGGCCCTGAAGCTGTGGCTGCGCGGCGCGCGCTTCCATCGCAAGCCGGCACCGCTGCGGCCACGCGTGAGCTGAACACATCGACAACCGCCCGAACCGGGCAGACGAAGGAGAGGACACCATGAGGGAACGCGAGCTGGCCAATTCCGACGGCGTCGACCGGATCCTGTCGCGGGACGGCTTTTCGCCCGAGCTGCCGGCGGTGCTGGCGCCGAGCGGCCGGATCCCGCTGAGCCTGCGCGGGCTGCTGTACATGCTCGGCGGCCTGCGGGTCGGCAGCCTCGACGTGATCCTGCCGGGCGGGCATTCGCGCCAGTTCCGCGGCAGCGAGCCGGGTCCGCACGGCGTGCTCGAGGTCCGCAGCAAGCGGCTGGCCGGTCATGTGCTGCGCGGGGGCGAAGTCGGGTTCGGCGAGGCCTACATGGCCGGCTGCTGGGACTCGCCGGACCTGACCCGACTGCTGATGGTGCTGTATCTCAACGAACCGCACCTGCGCGGCCCCTACGAGAAGAACATCCTCGGCCGCTTCATCGGCTGGCTCGGCCACCAGCGCCGCGCCAACACCCGCAGCGGCTCGCGCGAGAACATCGAGTACCACTACGACCTCGGCAACGCCTTCTACAAGCTCTGGCTCGACGACAGCATGGCGTACTCGTCGGCGATGTTCGACCGCCGCGCCGGCGCCCCGATGCCGTCCGAGCAGTCGCTGCACGCGGCGCAGCTGGAGAAGTTCCGCCTGATGCTCGAACGCCTCGACCTGCGCGCGGAACACCACCTGCTCGAGATCGGTTCCGGCTGGGGCGGCTTCGCGATCTACGCCGCGCAGCAGACCGGATGCCGCGTCACCAGCGTGACGCTGTCGAGCGAACAGCTGGCCGAGGCGCGGCACCGCGCCGCCGCGGCCGGCGTCGCCGACCGCGTGCAGTTCGAACTGCGCGACTACCGCGACATCGATCAGCGCTATGACCGTGTCGTCTCGATCGAGATGTACGAAGCGGTCGGCGAACGCTTCTGGCCCGGCTATTTCGAAACGATCCACCGGACCCTGAAGCCGGGCGGGCGCGCCGCGATCCAGGGCATCACGATCAACCCCGCGATCTTCGAGACCTACCGCGGCAAGCGCGACTTCATCCAGAAGTACATCTTCCCCGGCGGCATGCTGTGTCCGCCCGGACGCTTCCAGGATCTGGCCTACGCCGCCGGCCTGCAGCCGGAGCAGCCGAGCTTCTACGGCAGCGACTACGCCGACACGCTGGCGCATTGGCATCGCGGCGTGCTGGCGCAGCGCGACGCCATCGTCGACCAGTTCGATCACCGCTTCCTGCGCATGTGGCGCTACTACCTCGCGTACTGCGAGTGCGGATTCCGCACCGGCAGCATCGATCTGATGCACATCACCCTGCAGCGCCCGGCGCGCTGAGCGACGTCCGGGAACCGGCCGTGACCGTGGCGCTGAAAGCCGTTTTCGTCGTCTTCCTGCTGACCATCGTCGGCGTCACCGGCTGGGCCGGTTCGCAGGTCGCGCTATGGGACACGCCGCGCGAGCTGGTGCTGCATCCGTGGTTCATCGCCACGCTGACCGACACCTACCTGGCCTTCCTGTGCTTCTGGCTGTGGATTGCGTACAAGGAGCGCTCGTTCGTCGCCCGGGCGCCCTGGTTCGTCCTGATCATGGCCACCGGCAACATCGCCATGGCACTCTATGCGCTGATCCAGCTCCGCAAACTGCCGCCGGACGCGCGCATCGAGGACTTTCTGCTCCGCCGCACATGAACACGACCGCTCCCGCCCAGCCCGAGGGGTTCTGGCACCGCTACCTGCTGGGTCCGATCATGGCCCAGCTCAGCCAGGGCATCACCCCGCAGAAGATCGCGCTGACCCTGGCGCTCGGGGCGGTGATCAGCGTGTTCCCGGTGTTCGGTGCGACCACGCTGCTGTGCGGCGTCGTCGGCGTCTGGCTGCGTCTCAACCAGCCGCTGATCCAGGCTCTGAATTATCTGCTGACCCCGGTGCACGTGGCACTGCTGCTGCCGTTCTATCGCGCCGGTGAAGCCCTGTTCGGGCAGCCGCCGGTTCCGATCTTCTCGGTCGGCGACCTGATCGCGCGCTTCGAGGCCAGTCCGCTGCAGTTCGTGCTCGACTACGGCATGGTCGGCGTCTACGGCGTCACGGTCTGGGCACTGGTGGCGCCGGTCGCCGCGATCCTGCTGTACCTGCTGCTGCACCCTGTGCTGCAGCGCCTGCCGGCCCGCGCGACCGCGGACTGATTCCGCGCGCTACGTCCCCATCGCCGGATCGCTGATCGACGCGACGCCGTTCTCGATCCGGCCGGCGAAGCGGCGGCTGTAGCCGCTGGCGTCGTCCTGCAGCGTCACCTGGAAGTCGTACCAGCGCCGGGTCGCCGCCAGCGACCAGCGATACTCGGTCGACTCGCCGGCGCCGAGCACGAACTGCCAGGGCCCGCCCAGTCCGTAGGCCCGGTCGGCGACCACCAGTGTGCACGGCTGCGTGCCGCCGTTGCTCATCTGCAGCAGCAGGTCGCCGTCCGGCAATGCGTAGCACACGCGCAGCTCCGGCTCGGCCCTGCCCTGCGCCGCCGGATCGCCGGTGAAGTGCCGGTGCCAGCCGTTGGGCCCGAGCACCCACAGGTCGTAGCGGCCGTCGTCCCCGTCCAGATTCCAGACGTCGTCGAGCAGCCGGCCGGCCTCGACGCCGTAGCGCCGCGGGTCGCGGTCCAGGTGCAGCCGGTCATAGACATGGAACACCGCGCCGGCGGCGCCGGTATTGCCGAACAGCAGCCGCAGTTGCCGCTGCCGCGCGTCGAGCTGCGCGGTCGCGTGCAGTTCATACGGCAGGGCCCGCGATGCCTTGACCCCGGCCAGCTGCCCCGGCGGTTGCTGCACCGACTCGTCCGGCACCGCAACCTGCGAACGGAATTCCTGGCCGATGCGGATCAGGTCGGCGGCGGCCTTGCTGCGCGTCGGCAGGGACTCGATCGCGTCGTCGTTCGGCGAGACGAAGTTGAAGCAGCTCATCAGGTCGCCCGAAAACGCGCGGCGCCAGTCAGAAATGTTGGGCTCGGCGACGCCGAAACGCTGTTCGAGGAAGCGGATGACCGACGTGTGATCGAAGGCCTGGGAGCAGACCCAGCCGCCGCGGCTCCATGGCGACACCACATAGAACGGCACGCGCGGGCCGGGGCCGAACACGTGGTCGTGGAAGGTCTCGCCGCCGTAGTACTCGCTGTCGAGATCGGCGACGGTGGACTTGCCGGCGAGGCTGCCGTCGGCGTTCTTCGACGGCGCCGCATGCGGCGGCACGTGATCGAAGAATCCGTCGTTCTCGTCGAAGCCGATCAGCAGCACGGTCTTGCCGAACACCTCGGGATGTTCGGTCAGCGCGTTGAGCACCTCCTGGATGTACCAGCCGCCCTGCACCGGGCTCGACGGCCCCGGGTGCTCGGAATAGCTCGCCGGTGCCACGACCCACGACACCTGCGGCAGCTTGCCGGCGGCGATGTCGGCGGCGAAGTCCCGCAGCATGTCCGGGTTGGCGATGTTGCCCCGGGGCATGGTGTTGGCGACCCCCTTGTACAGCGGATTGCCGACATCGTCAGCGTCCCGGTAGGCCGGATACGGCGAACCGTCGCTGTCGTTGCCGGCGGCCTCGTTGGCACTGCGGTACTGGCGGAAGCCGGCCAGCGGATTGTCGGTGAAGTTGTCCGGCAGGTTCTGGTACAGCTTCCAGCTCACGCCGGCCTGCTGCAGGCGCTCCGGATAGGTCGTCCAGGTGTAGCCCTCGCTCGAAGGACCGAGGCTGTCGTAGGCGTTGCTGATCGCCGGGCCGCCGTCGGCGGCAGCCGGGTCGTTGGTACCGCTCCAGTAGAACAGGCGGTTGGTATTGGTGCCGCCGTGGAACGCGCAGTGATAGGCATCGCAGAGCGTGAACGCATTGGCCAGCGCGAACTGGTATTCGAGTTCGGCCTCCCGGTAGTAGCCCATCGACTGCGGCTCCTTGTAGGTCGGCCAGTCGTCGATGCGGCCGTTGTGCCATGCCGGGATCGCGTTGTCCCAGCCATGCGGTGTGCCGGAGACGCGCTGCGCGTTGCCCTGCGTGCTGTCGAGGTGGTACGGCATGATGATGCGCGTCGCCTCCCCGCTGACGTAGCGCTGCTCCCAGACGCTGCGCCCGTCCGGCAACGGAATGGTGATGCGGTCGCCGAACCCGCGCACGCCGGGCAGGGTGCCGAAGTAATGGTCGAAGCTGCGGTTCTCCTGGATCAGGATCACGACATGCTCGACGTCCGCGAGCGTTCCGGTCTTGTGATGCGCCGGGATCGCCAGCGCCTTGCGGATGCTCGCGGGCATCAGGCCCGCCGTCGCGGCACCCCCTGCCAGCTTGAGGAAACGCCGCCGGTCAACGCGCGCCATCGGACCCCTCCTGCGGCGGCGCGGCACAATCGCCCGCCTTGGCCACGGCTCCGTGCGCGTCCAGCGGCGCGATCGCCGCCGGATCCGGCGCGCAGTGCACACCGTCCGGAACCGGCGCCGGGCCAACGCTGGATTCGACCGGCTCCGATGAGCCGCAGGCGCCGACGAGCAACGCCACCGCCGATGCCGCCAGCGCGAGCGCCGGCGCCCTGTAGGGGTTCGCCATGATGAGGGTCTTCCGGGTTCGGGTTCCGGGGGTCCGGAACGGGAAAAGCGGCGACCTTACGGCGAGCCTGTTGCAGGATCATGGACGGCGCGGGTCTGGCAAAGCACCGCGCCGCTGTCCTACAGCAGCGTCAGCACGTTCTCCGGCGGACGGCCGACCGCCGCCTTGCCGCGATAGACCACGATCGGCCGCTCCATCAGTTTCGGATGGCTGGCCAGCACGTCGATCCACTGCGCATCGCTGTACCCGCTGTCGGCCGACAGCCCCAGTTCACCGAACAGGGCTTCCTTGGTCCGGACGATCTGCAGCGGCTTGAGCCCGAGCAGCGCGCACAGCTCGGTCAGTTCCTTCTTCGACAACGGCTGCTTGAGGTATTCGACGACCTCGAGATCGACGCCGCGGTCCTGCAACAGTTTCAGCGTCTCACGGCTCTTGGAACAGCGGGGATTGTGCAGGATCAGGTCGCGCATCGATCGGGGACTCGTTCAAACCGGCGCGCATTATCGCATCCACGCCGGCGCCGCCATCGGTATGATGAATACGGGGTCGGCCGTTGGGGCCGAGGCATGGTTGGGGACTGTACGGATGATGCTACGCCGCCTGGGGGGATGGGCGCTGCTGCTGCTCGTGTTGATCGTGGCGACGGGCGCCGGCTACGTCTGGTTCGAATCACAGACGCGGATCGAGCGGCCGTGGCCGATCGACGCGGCGGGGCTCGCGATCCCGGCCGACCCGGCCGCGCTCGAGCGCGGCGAGCATCTGGCGGTGACGCGGGGCTGTACCTTCTGCCACGCCGCCGACCTCGGCGGCCAGATCCTGACGGACGATGGGTTCATGGGACGCGTCGTCGCCGGCAACCTGACCACGGGCCCCGGCAGCGCGCTGCTGCGCTATGACGACGCCCGCCTGGTCCGGGCCATCCGCCACGGCGTCGGCAGCAACGACCGCAGCCTGGTGGTGATGCCGTCGGAGAGCTATCACGCCCTCAGCGACGCCGACGTCGGTGCGCTGATCGCGTATCTGCGCAGCGTCCCGCCGGTCGAGCGCGCGTTGCCGGCCACGCGGGTCGGACCGGGCGCGCGGATGCTGATCGCACTGAACAAGGCCCCGCTGCTGACCGCCGAGATCGTCGACCACGAAGCGGTGCGCGCGCCGGAGCCCCCGGAGGCGGTGACCGCCGAATACGGCGCCTACGTCGCCAGCATGTGCGTCGGCTGCCATGGCCCGGACTACAGCGGCGGACTGGTCCACGGCCCGCCCGGCACGCCGCCGTCGATCGACCTGCGCCCGGGCGGCCCGCTGTCGGGCTGGGACGAGGAGCAGTTCCTGATGGCGTTGCGCCACGGCCGGCGCCCGGACGGCAGCATCATGGATCCGTCGGTGATGCCGTGGCCCGCCTTCACCACGCTGACCGATACCGAAGCGCGTGCGATCTGGGCCTTCCTGAAGACCCTGCCCGCATCCCCCTGACCGCTGTCAGGACGCGGGGGCGGCGTTGACGATGCCGACCTCGAGCTCGGCGAACCAGTTGATGAAGCGTTCGATATCGGCGCCGCGGTAGATCGCGCCGTGCTGCGGGCACAGCAGGTCGAGGTCAAGCTTGGCGACGCGCTCGCACCAGTCGCGCTTGGCCGCGTCCGACCCCATCCAGCGCTGGTGGAAACCCTTGGCGTGGCGGATATGCGCGTCGAAGTCCTCGACGAACAGGCCGCCCTGGCCGGGCGGCAGCAGCGCGGCGCCGACGTCGCCGGAGAACAGCAGCTTCGCCGCCGGATCGTACAGGTGGAAATTGCCGGAGGAATGCAGGTAGTGGGCGGGCACGGCACGCAGCCTGAGCCGGCCCTGGACGATCTCCATGCCCTCGTCGGGGATCGACACGAAGGTCTCGGCGGTGCCGCCGAAGTGCGGAATGAACCCCGCCCACAGCCAGCTGCAGTAGCACTTCAGCGCCGGATTGAATTCCAGCCACAGGCTCAGCGACGACACGATGTCCGGATCCTGGTGCGAAGCGAAGATCCCGCCGATATGCGCCGGATCGTATTCGGCGCTGATCGCCGAGAACACCGCCGGAAAGATCTCCATGCCGCCGGGATCGCACAGCATCGCGTCGGCTCCGTCGACGACCAGATACTCGTTGGTGTCGATCAGATAGTCCGGCCGGTCGGGATCGCGCGCGATCGCATACCAGCGCCGGCTTCCCGCTTCGAAGATCTTCTGCGCCACTTTCATCGGCCGCTCTCCTCGGTGGCCTTGGCGAGGTCGCCCAACGCGGACTCGATCTGATCGATGGTCCGGCTGAACTCCGCCGAAACCTGGGTCAATGCCTGGGCGAACTCGCCACCGTAGGCGGCTTCGACCCGCGCCAGGCGCGCCAGCACGATGCCGAGCTGGACCAGCGGCCGCAACTCGCCCACCCAGTTCGCCAGCGCCGCACGCATCTGCGCGATCCCGGCCAGATGGGCGTCGGCGCTCTGCTGCTGCCGGCGCCGCACCCGCTCGACCTGCGCGTCGATGGCCGCGGTCTGTGGCGGCACCCGCCGCAAAATCGCCACGTAGCGTCCCTGGCGGACCAGCGCGGTGACGGCCGCGACCGAGGTCGACGTCTGCTGCCGCAGCGCCTCCATCTTCTGCGACAGCTCCACGGCGAACCCGCGCAGCTCCCCGGACAGCACGCCGAAGCCGCGCGCGGCGTCGCCGGCGCGACGCGCCAGCAGGATCGCGTTGAGCGCCATCATGTTGATCTGGAAGGCGGGGTGGACCACCGCCTTGATCTCCTCGTTGATCCGCACGATCCGGTGCAGCTCGGCGGCACTGCCGCCGACACCGCGCCGCCTGGCGGACGCACGGGCGCCGGGCGCAAGCGGCGCCGCGGGCGACCGGCGCGCCCCGGTGCGCGCCATCCCGCCGCGCCCGTCTGCCGGAACGGGGGCGGCGGGGGGCGGGCTGATCTGTGGCGTCGGCATCATCTCGGTCGGCAAGGCATCCTCTGCTCGGCAACGGTGCCATCCGGCACCCTGAAGCTCACCATACGCGTACGCGCCCCGGCGCAGCGGGTCCGCGCGACGGGTGGCCGGAGCCGCACGATCCAGCGGCGTGACCCCGCCCCGGGCGGACGGAACGGCCCGATCACGCGGATGATCCGGACCGTCTCCGGTCAAACCCAACCTTTGCCCCAACCCCCGCCGCCGCGGCCGCGGGCAATCCCGAACTTCGGTTAGGCCCGCCTGGCACGGGCGGCCCGGATGATGTGAACTGCCGGATCGTGCCGGCGTTTCCGACCAGAGCAAGGGCATGCTTGAGGGATACCGCTTCGACACCGTCGCCGAGTTCGTCGGCAAGGAGCTGGGTGTGACGCCATGGCAGGCGGTCACCCAGACGCAGATCGACCAGTTCGCCGACTGCACCGGCGACCATCAGTGGATTCACGTCGATCCGGAGCGCTGTGCGCGCGAGAGTCCGTTCAAGGCCCCGGTCGCGCACGGCTTCCTGACCCTGTCGCTGCTGGCCAAGCTGCTGATGGATCTGGGCATCGTGCCGAAGGACGCGTCGCGCGCGATCAACGCCGGTGTCGACGCGGTCCGCTTCAAGGCCCCGGTACGCGCCGGCGCCCGGGTCCGCGCCCGGGTGACGATCGAGCGCGCCGAGCCCAAGGGCGACGCCCGCATGCTCGTCGTCGCCGCCGCCGCGCTGGAGGTCGAGGACGAACAGGATCCGGCGCTGACCGCGAAGGTCACCGTCATGCTGTTCCGCTGAGGGAGGCGCTCATGGGCAAGCCGCAGGACGAACCGATCGCCAGCCACAGCGCCGAAGTCATACTCGGCCCGAATCCCTTCATCGGCTTCCGCGCCCGCGACATCGCGCGCGAAGTCATCCGCGCCGCCAAGCTCGCGGTGCTGCAACCACGCCTCACCGCACAGACGACGCTGCAGCTCGGACAGGAGCTGCGCAAGGTGCTCAGCGACGAATCCGAACTGGCGCCGGCCCCGCGCGACCGGCGTTTCGGCGCCGAGGACTGGATGCGGGACCCCCGCTACCGCAAGTGGCTGCAGGCTTGGCTGGCCCTGAACCAGACCAGCCGCGACTGGGTGGAATCCCAGAATCTGGCGCCGCACAGCCGCGCGCGTCTGCAGTTCATGACCTCGCTGGTGCTCGACGCGCTGGCACCGTCGAACTCGCCGCTGCAGCCCGAAGCGGTCAAGCGCTTCCGCGAGACCGGCGGCCGCAGCGCCGTCGACGGCCTCAACAACCTGCTGCGCGACGTCCGCGACAATCGCGGCCTGCCGGCGCAGGTCGACAAGGACCAGTTCGAGGTCGGCCGCAATCTGGCGACGACCCCCGGAGCGGTGGTCCTGCGCACCGAACTGATCGAGCTGATCCAGTACACGCCGGTGACCGCACAGGTCCACGAGCTGCCGGTGCTGATCGTGCCGCCGCAGATCAACAAGTTCTACGTGTTCGACCTGTCGCCCCAGAAGAGCGTGGTCAAGGCGCTGGTCGAACAGGGCCTGCAGGTGTTCGTGCTCAGCTGGCGCAATCCCGAGGCCGCGCAGCGCGACTGGGGCCTGGCCGAATACGCCGCGGCGATCGACATGGCGGTGTCGGCGATCTGCGCGCTGACCGAGGCACCCAGGCTCAATCTGGTCGGCGCCTGCGCCGGCGGCGTGACGCTGGCCAGCTACGTCGCCACCCGCGCTGCCGCCGGCGATCCGCGCGTGAATTCCCTGTCGCTGATGGTCAACGCCCTGGATCTGTCATCGTCGGGTGAAACGCCGCTGGGGCTGTTCGCGACGCCGACCGCGATCCGCGCGGCCAAGCAGTACTCGCAGTCCAAGGGCGTGCTCGACGGCAAGGACATGAGCAGCGCCTTCGCGTGGCTGCGCCCCAACGATCTGATCTGGAACTACTGGGTCAACAACGTGCTGCTCGGCCGCAAGCCGCCGGCCTTCGACGTGCTGTACTGGAACAACGACAGCACGCGCCTGCCGGCGCGGCTGCACGGCGAGTTCCTCGACATCTACCGGGGCAATGCGCTGGCCAATCCCGGCACCTTGCGGCTGCACGGCGTGCCGGTGGACCTGGGCCGGGTGAAATGCGACAACTACCTGATCGCCGGCCTCAACGATCACATCACGCCATGGCAGACCTGTTACCGCAGCACCCAGCTGTTCGGCGGCAAGAGCACCTTCGTGCTCGCCAACAGCGGCCACGTGCAGACCATCCTCAACCCGCCCGGCAACAAGAAGGCGGAGTTCTGGAGCGGCGGTCGCATCGGCGAGGATCCGGAGGCCTGGCGCGAAACCGCGCGGCGGCGCCCCGGCAGCTGGTGGCCGCACTGGCACGCCTGGCTGAAGAAGCACGGCGGCGCGTTGAAGGATGCGCCGGCCAAACTCGGCAGCAAGGATTATCCGGTGCTGATGGACGCACCGGGCCAGTACGTCCGCAACTGATCCTTTCCGCATGAGTCTGAGTCGTCGCCTCGACGAGGCCCGCGCGTGGGGCTCGTCCCGCGAGCGTCAGCGTTCGGCCCTGGACGAAGCCGGCGTCCGGATCGATCACGCGACGGTGCACGGCATCCAGCTGCGCTATGCCTGGCGTCCCGGCACCGGCACGCCGCTGCTGTTCTGCAACGGCATCGGCGCCAACTTCGAGCTGGTGCTGCCGCTGGTCCGGGCGCTGAAGGACGTCCCGGTGCTGCTGTTCGACGTGCCGGGGACCGGCGGCTCGCCGCCGGCCTGGTTCTGGCCGAGCCTGAAGCGCTACGCCCACCTCGCCGTCGGCCTGCTCGACGCCGTCGGCCAGCACGGCAAGTTCGACGTCGCCGGCGTGTCCTGGGGCGGCGGCCTGGCGCAGCGTGTGGCCTACGACCACGCCTACCGCGTCCGCCGCCTGATCCTGATGGCGACCAGCGCCGGCGCGGTGATGGTGCCCGGCAAGATGTCGGCGCTGATCCGCATGACCACGCCGCAGCGCTACCTGTCGCGCACCTACATGGCGCGGCACGCGGCGACGATCTACGGCGGCGAGATGCGTGGCCGCCCGGACCACGCGATCGAATTCGCCGGGATGACGCGCCCGCCGAGCACGCGCACCTACCTGCAGCAGCTGACCGCGATCGCGACCTTCTCCAGCCTGCCGTGGCTGCACCGCGTCGAATGTCCGGCGCTGGTCATGACCGGCGACGACGATCCGCTGGTACGCCCGGTCAACGCCTACATCCTCGCCGGACTGCTGCCGCGCGGCCGCCTGCACGTGATCCGCGGCGGCGGCCACCTGTTCCTGTCCCTGCAGCCGGAGCTGTGCGCCGAAGTCATGCACGACTTCCTGCGCACCGATCCGATCCGCCACACGCCGACCGACTGAGCGGATCGCGAAAACGAAACGGCCCGCATCCGCTTTGGCGGATGCGGGCCGGTCGACCGGCGTCGCAGCTGCGGATCAGTCGTCGCGACCGGCGCGCTTGCGCTCGTGCTCCTTCAGGAACTTCTTGCGGATACGGATCGACTCCGGCGTCAGCTCGACCAGCTCGTCGTTGTTGATGAACTCCAGCGACTGTTCGAGCGACAGCTTGACCGCCGGCGTCAGGATCACGTTCTCGTCCGAGCCCGATGCGCGCATGTTGGTCAGCTTCTTGCCCTTGAGCACGTTGACGACCAGATCGTTGTCGCGCGAATGGATGCCGACGACCTGGCCTTCGTAGACCTCGTCACCCGGCTCGACCATCATGCGGCCGCGATCCTGCAGGTTGAACAGCGCGTACGCCAGCACCTTGCCCTGCTCGTTGGCGATCATCACGCCGTTGTGGCGCTCGCCGATGTCGGCGGCCTCGGCCTTGGGACCGAAGTGGTCGAAGTTGTGGAACAGCAGTCCGGTCCCCGACGTCATCGTCAGGAACTGGGTCTGGAAGCCGATCAGGCCGCGCGACGGAATCTCGTACTCCAGACGCACGCGGCCCTTGCCGTCCGGCACCATGTTCTGCATCTTGCCGCCGCGCTCGGCGAGGCCCTGGATGACGCCGCCCTGGTGGGCTTCCTCGACGTCGGCGACCAGGGTTTCGTACGGCTCGCAGACCTCGCCGTCGATCTCCTTGAGGATCACCTGCGGGCGCGAAACCGCAACCTCGTAGCCCTCACGGCGCATGTTCTCGAGCAGGATGCCCAGGTGCAGCAGGCCGCGGCCGGAGACGCGGAACTGGTCGCCCGACTCCATCGGCTCGACGCGCAGCGCGACGTTGGTCTTGAGTTCGCGCTGCAGGCGGTCGCCGATCTGGCGCGAGGTGACGAACTTGCCTTCCTTGCCCGCGAACGGCGACTTGTTGACCTCGAAGATCATGCTCATCGTCGGCTCGTCGACGGTCAGCGTCGGCAGCGCCTCGGCGCCCTTGGGGTCGCAGATCGTCTCGGAGATGCCCAGGTCCTCGACGCCGGTGATCGCGATGATGTCGCCGGCCTGCGCCTCGGGCACCTCGACCTTGTCCAGGCCCATGAAGCCCAGCACCTGCAGGACACGGCCCTGGCGGGTGTCGCCGTCACGGCCGATCACCGTGACCGACGTGTTGGTCTTGATCCTGCCGCGCTTGATGCGGCCGGTGCCGATGACGCCGACATAGCTCGAGTACGCCAGCGAGATCACCTGCATCTGGAACGGCCCGTCGACGTCGACGTCCGGCGCCGGCACCTTGTCGATGATCGCCTGGAACAGCGGGGTCATGTCGCCTTCGCGCACGTCCGGGCTGTCGCCGGCGTAGCCGTTGAGGGCGCTGGCGTAGATGAACGGGAAGTCGAGCTGCTCGTCGGTGGCGCCGAGCTTGTCGAACAGGTCGAAGACCTGGTCGATGACCCAGTCCGGACGCGAGCCCGGGCGGTCGATCTTGTTGACCACGACGATCGGCTTGAGCCCCATCGCGAACGCCTTCTGCGTCACGAAGCGGGTCTGCGGCATCGGGCCGTCGACGGCGTCGACGAGCAGCAGCACCGAGTCGACCATCGACAGCACACGCTCGACCTCGCCGCCGAAGTCGGCGTGTCCCGGGGTGTCGACGATGTTGATGCGGTATTCCTGGCCGTTGCGGGCGTCGTTCCAGCGGATCGCCGTGTTCTTGGACAGGATCGTGATGCCGCGCTCACGCTCCAGATCGTTGGAGTCCATGATGCGCTCGCCGAGGTCCTCACGCTTGTCGAGCGTGTCGGACTGGCGCAGCAGCTTGTCGACGAGCGTGGTCTTGCCGTGGTCGACGTGGGCGATGATGGCGATGTTGCGAAGATTCTGAATCAAGGGAACACCCTGCAGGCTGGGAGGCGCAGCCCCGGCAAAACACGTCGATCGGATGACGGCGAACACCGTCGGACCGGCCCGGAGCGGCAAAAAGACGCGCGATTGTACGCGAGAGTGCTTGACAAAGCATCGGATTTCGCGCTGACCCGGCCGTCCAGCGGGCGCGAGGCGGCCGTTTGACGCCGTATCCGGCTCCCGCGCGACCGTTGCGGCTAGGGTTGCGGCATCGAATGGAGACCCCCATGCCCGACCCCTCATACACGCGTTACCGCCGCATCGCCGGCTGGTTGCCGTTCTTCACCCTGGAGGACCGACTCTATGGTGTGCTGGTGTTCGGCGTCTGCGCGCCGCTGGTGACGCTGTCCTGCTTCCTGATCTTCAGCCCCGGCAACTGGAGCCTGGGCAGCCTGGTGGCCACGGTGCTGACCGGAACGGTCGTCGCCCTCGGCACGTCGATGTGGATCGTCACCCAGCTGCTGACCCCGCTGCGTCAGGTCCGGCACACCCTCAGCCGCTACCGCGACGAACGCGGACTGCTCAATCTGCCGCGCGAGATCGACGACGACTGCGGCGAGCTGATGGCCGATCTGCACTCGCTGATCCAGCACAGTGAACGCCAGCGCGCGCACCTGGAGACCGTGCACTCGATCGCCAGCGCGCACGCCGACCGCGTGCTTGCGGCCGACAACGCGGCGGCGGCGCCCCACAGCGACAAGGTGGTGCCGCTGCGCCCCGCCGCCCGGGCCGCGCGCAGCCACACCCAGCCCAGCGCCTGACCCCCGGGCTCAGGCGTCCGTCACCCCGGCGCGCCCGGCTTCCAGGGCGAAGCTCCGCACCCGCACGACCGGGCTGGCCGGATCCCTGACGTCGGCGACCCCGAACCATTCGACCCGCCCCTCGCGCCGCGTCAGCGTGCAGCAGGTATAGCCGCGCTGGCGCGACTCGAACGCGTGGACGTGCGGGTTGTGCGGCAGATCCGCCGCGAACGCCGCGTACGGCACGCCGCGCGAGCTGATCGAGGTGGTCACGATCTCGGTCGCCAGCGCCCGTCCCTCCGGCCCGTCGCGCAGTTCGCTGGCCCACCAGGAATGGATGTCGCCGCCGAAGACCAGCGGCGCGCCGACGCCGCTGGTGGCGATGTCGGCCAGCAGGCGGCCGCGCGCGGCCGGGTAGCCGTCCCAGCCGTCGGTCCACCAGCGGGCCTCGCCGTCCTGACGGCGCTCGAACGGCGCCAGCATCAGCGACTGCACCAGCAGCGGCCACACCCCGCTGTCTTCCCGCAGGCGCCCGGCCAGCCACCGCTCCTGCACCGCGCCGAGCATCGTGCGCCCGGCGCGCGTGCGTTCGCGGCAGGCCGCGTTGCGGCCACCGCCCCAGGTTTCGGTCGCACAGGGCTGGCGGTCCCGATACTGGCGGGTATCGAGCAGATGGAGCGTCGCCAGATCGCCGACGCGGCAGCTGCGGAACAGCGGCATGCCGCCGGCTACCGGACGCGCGCCGCGGCGCAGCGGCATGTGTTCGTACCAGGCCTGGTAGGCGGCGGCCCGGCGCAGCGCGAAACGCTCCGGCGGCGTCGCCCCGAACGCGGTCGGCGGCCACAGGCCGGCATAGTCGTTGGTGACGTCGTGGTCGTCCCAGACGCCCATCCAGGGATGCCGCGCATGCGCGCGCTGCAGGTCCGGATCGCGCTTGTAGACCGCATGCCGTCGGCGGTACCCGTCCAGATCCACCGGCTCCGGATGCCCGTGCGCGCGCACCGGCGCCTTGAGATTGGACTCGTAGAGGTAGTCGCCCAGATGCAGGACCAGATCCAGATCCTGCCCGGCCATGTGGCGGTACGCGGCGTAGTAGCCGTCCTCGTAGTGCTGGCAGCTGGCCAGGGCCAGGCGCAGGCGCTCGCCGCCGGTGACCGGCAGGGTCCGCGACCAGCCGCTGCGGCTGCGCATCGCGCCGGCACTGAAGCGATAGGCATACGACCGCCCCGGCGGCAGACCGGAGACTTCGACGTGGACCGAATGCCCCCATTCGGGCAGGGCGTGGGCGGTCCCACGCCGGAGGACCCGCCGGAAGTGATCGTCGCCGGCGACCTCCCAGTCGACCTCGATCGGCACCGGCGGCAGCGGGGCGCCATCCTCCGGCAGCAGCCGCGTCCAGATCACGAAGCCGTCGGCGGCGGGCTCGCCGGATGCGACGCCGAGCGTGAACGGATCGGCGCGGCCGGCGTAGCGTTGCGGCCGCGCGGCAACGCCGCCGCTCAGGCCCAGCCCGCACAGCCCGGCGGCGGCGAGCAGGAAACGGCGGCGGCGCGGATCGTGGGTCATGCCGTCGAGCCTGCCGGATGCAGATGACGCCGGCTTGAATCCCTTGCGGCCGGCCGCCTCAGGACTCGACCGAAACCGCCGCCGCCGCGCGCCGCGCCTTGTCGCGCGCCGCATCGATCGAATCCGCGCGCGCCAGCGCCACGCCCATGCGCCGCTTGCCGCCGATCTCCGGCTTGCCGAACAGGCGCAGCTGGGTGTCGGGCTCGGCCAGCGCCGCAGCGGCGCCGAGGAAACGCGGCGCCTTGATGTCGCCTTCGCAGACGATCGCGCAGGACGCCGACGCGCCGTGCTGGCGGATCGCCGGAATCGGCAGGCCGAGGATCGCGCGGACGTGCAGCGCGAACTCCGAAAGATCCTGCGAGATCAGCGTCACCAGCCCGGTGTCGTGCGGACGCGGCGACACCTCCGAGAAGATCACCGCGTCGCCCTTGACGAACAGCTCGACGCCGAACAGGCCGTGCCCGCCGAGCGCGCCGGTGATCGCCGCGGCGATGTGCTGCGCGCGCTCCAGCGCCGTCGCGCTCATCGGATGCGGCTGCCACGACTCGCGGTAGTCGCCGTCGACCTGCAGATGCCCGATCGGCGCGCAGAACGACGTCGATCCGCCGTGGCGCACGGTCAGCAGGGTGATCTCGTAGTCGAAGTCGACGAAGCCCTCGACGATGACACGGCCGGCGCCGGCGCGCCCACCGGCCTGGGCGTAGTCCCAGGCGCGCTGCACGTCGTCCTGCGTGCGCAGGGTCGACTGGCCCTTGCCGGACGAGGACATCACCGGCTTGACCACGCAGGGCAGTCCGATCTGCGCGACGGCGGCGCTGTAGTCCTCGAAACTGTCGGCGAAGCGGTACGGCGAGGTCGGCAGGCCCAGTTCCTCGGCGGCGAGGCGGCGGATGCCCTCGCGGTCCATCGTCAGGCGCGCGGCACGCGCGGTCGGGATCACGGTATAGCCCTCGGCCTCGAGATCCAGCAGCGTCGGCGTATGGATCGCCTCGATCTCGGGCA
Organism: Nevskiales bacterium; assembly: GCA_028698335.1. Classification (GTDB taxonomy): domain Bacteria; phylum Pseudomonadota; class Gammaproteobacteria; order Nevskiales; family Nevskiaceae; genus Solimonas. The sequence continues at coordinate 121,302 of JAQVDP010000001.1, forward strand.
CGATGAAATCCGGGCGCTCCAGCTCGACCACCCGGCGCAGCTCGGCGCCGTCGAGCATCGGGATCACATGGCTGCGATGCGCAACCTGCATCGCCGGCGCGTCGGCATAGCGATCCACGGCGATGCATTCGATCCCGTAGCGCTGCGCCTCGATCACGACTTCCTTGCCCAGCTCGCCACTGCCGAGCATGAGCATGCGCGTGGCCTGGGGCGACAGCGGCGTTCCGAAACAGGTCATGGGGATTTCCGGTGGCGGGGACAGGGTCGGCATTCTAACGGTGCCCTGGGTGTTTTCACGTCCCCCGGCGTCACACGGCGGGAGTAAGCTACTGCGTAACGGCCCGCCCCGGCGAACCGTCCCCCCCGGCTCCACCATACGAACACATGCACCGCAGAACGAAGATCGTCGCCACCCTGGGTCCCGCCACCGACGATCCGTCGGTGCTCGAAAAAGTCATCGGCGCCGGCGTCGATGTCGTCCGTCTGAACTTCTCGCATGGCAGCGCCGAGGATCACATGCAGCGGGCGCGGCAGGTGCGCACGGTCGCGCAGCATCTGGGCGTCGACGTCGGCATCCTCGCCGATCTACAGGGTCCGAAGATCCGCATCGAATCCTTCGTCAACGGCACGGTCGACCTCAAGGAAGGGCAGACCTTCACCCTCGACACCGCGCTGGGGACCCACGCCGGCGACGAGACCGTGGTCGGCTGCGCTTACGCCGAACTGCCACGCGACGTCGAACCCGGCGACGTGCTGCTGCTCAACGATGGCGCGATCTCGATGCGGGTCGACGAGGTCGTCGACACCCGGATCGTCTGCACCGTGCTCAACGCCGGCACCCTGTCCAACCGCAAGGGCATCAACAAGCAGGGCGGCGGCCTGTCGGCGGCGGCACTGACCGACAAGGACAAGGAGGACATCCGCACCGCCGCGGCGCTCGACGTCGACTTCATCGCGGTGTCGTTTCCGCGTTCGGCGGCGGACATGCAGCAGGCCCGCGAACTGGCGCGCGACGCCGGCAGCAATGCGGCGCTGGTCGCCAAGATCGAGCGCGCCGAGGCGCTGACCGGCCTGCGCGACCTGGTCGCCGCCAGCGACGTGGTGATGGTCGCACGCGGCGATCTGGGCGTGGAGATCGGCGACGCCGAACTCCCCGGCTGGCAGAAGCGCATCATCGCCGAGGCGCGCGAGCAGAACAAAATGGTGATCACCGCGACGCAGATGATGGAATCGATGATCCAGAGTCCGATCCCGACCCGCGCCGAGGTGCTCGACGTCGCCAACGCGGTCATGGACGGCACCGACGCGGTGATGCTGTCGGCCGAAACCGCCGCCGGCAGGTATCCGGTCAAGGTGGTGCAGGCGATGGCGCGCGTCTGCGTCGGCGCCGAGGCCAGCATGGTCGAACCGCCGCAGCGCACGCTCAAGCCGATCGACGTGCACTTCGAACGGACCGACGAGGCGATCGCGATGGCGACGGCCTGGACCGCCCGCAACATGCACGCCACCGCGATCGTCGCGCTGACCGAATCCGGAGCCACCGCGCAGATGATGTCGCGCAGCGAGACCCGGATTCCGATCTACGCGCTGACCCGCCACGAGAAGACCCGGCGCCGCATGGCGCTGTGCCGCGGCGTCTATCCGGTGCCGTTCATGCCGAGCACGCTCGAAAGCCTGGTGCAGACGCGCGAGGCCATCGACGGTCTGAAGTACCGCGGCGCGCTGTGCGACGGCGACCGCGTACTGCTGACCAAGGGCGACGGCAGCGGCTCGGGTGGCACCAACTCGATGAAGATCATTCGCGTCGGCGATCCGGGCGGCGACGGCAGCTGAACGTCCGCGCCGGCGGCAGGTGAGCCGCGCCTCGAAGCGGAGTAGGCTTGGCCCGTAGGCCACAAGGCCCCGGCCACACGTGGAGGCCCCATGAACGACGATTCCGCATCCGGGATCCCGCGCCGCCTGACCGCGATCGGACATCGCGGGGCGGCCGGACACGCCCCCGAGAACACGCTGCTGTCGATCGACACCGCGATCCGGCTCGGCGCGCAGTGGGTCGAGTTCGACGTCCAGCATCACGACGGCGAACTGTGGCTGATGCACGACCTGCATCTGGACCGCACCACCAACGGCAGCGGCCTGCTCACCGCGCACCCGGCCGCGGAGCTGCGCCGGCTCGACGCCGGCCAGGGCGAGCCGATCCCGACGCTGGTCGATGCGCTGGACCTGATCGAGCAGCGCATCGGCGTGAACATCGAACTGAAGTCCTGGAACGGCTGCGCCGCCGCGGTCGCGGCGTGTCTGCGCGACTACCTCGCCGACGGCTGGCCCGCCGAACGCCTGCTGGTGTCCTCGTTCCACCTGCCGGAGCTGTGGGAGTTCAAGCAGCTGCTGCCGGAAGTGCCCCTCGGCGTGCTGTATTGCGGGGTGCCGCTGGAATGGGCCGGCCTGGCCGCCGAGATCGGCGCCCGCTGCCTCAACGTCTCGGCCGAGTTCGTCGACACCAAACTGATCGCCGACGCCCACGAGCGCGATCTGCAGCTCAACGTCTACACCGTCAACCGCGTCGACGATCTCGAACGGCTCGCGGCAATGGGGGTCGACGGCGTGTTCAGCGACTTCCCCGATCGCGTTCTGGCGCTCTGAGCGCGCGGCCGCTGCGGATCCCCGCAAGCGCATCGCCTCAACCGCGGCGATCGGCCATAATGCGGATGTCATGTACTCGACTTTCCGACCCGCACGTCTGCACCTGATCGCGCTGCTCGCGGCGCTGATGCAGCTGTGGGTGGCCGTCGCCCAGGGCGGCATGGCCACGGGATTCGAGGGCGGCCCGTTCTGCGGCGACGGCTACAGCGACCGCGGCGCCGCGCTGCGCGCCCAGTTGCCGCCCGAACTGCGCATCGCCACCGACTTCGCGCAGCTCGTTCCCGAGGACTGCGAACTGTGCTGCCCGCTGTGCAGCCCGGTGGTTCCGAGCACTCCCGAGACGGCGTACCAGCCGTCCGCGTCCACGCCGACAACGCCGGCCCCGATCGCCATCGGCGCGCCGGTCACGCGGACGGCACTGCGACCGCCCGTCCGCGGACCCCCAGCCTGAGCTGAGCCCACGCTCTGTACCGCCCGCCCGCGCTTCCCGAGTGCGCGGGTGGGCGTGCATGCGCCTCCCGCACAGCCTTGTCCGGCAGTGGCGCTTCCGGTCCCGCAACCCCCTCATTGATCAACACGCCCCTCAGGAGACGTGAACATGTCCCATCGGCACCTGCGCCCCTTCGCGCGTGCGATTCTTCCGCTGACCCTGGCCACCGCTCCGGCATTCGCCGAAGAGCCGGCCCGGCTGTCCGACGTCACCGTCGAGGCCGAAGCCTCCGACGCCTACACGATCGACCCCACGCATCAGGCCGAACCGTCCCCGGACGTCGGCGCCCTGCTCAACCGCGCGCCCGGCGCCCAGGTCAACCGCAACGGCTCGCTGACCGGCATCGCGCAGTACCGCGGCCTGTACGGCGATCGCGTCAACGTCGTCGTCGACGGCATGAATATCAATGCCGCCTGCACCAATTCGATGGACCCGCCGCTGTCGCACATCCCCGGCGCCCAGCTCGAAAAGCTCACCGTGATCCGCGGCATCGCGCCGGTCAGCTCCGGTCTGGAGACGATGGGCGGCACGATCATCGCCGAGTCGCGCAACGGCGATTTCGGCGACAGCGATGCGTTCGAGCAGCACGGTGAACTGAGCATGGGCGGCGCCAGCGTCAACGACGCCTATGACCTGTCCGGGCTCGGCTGGGTCGCCAACCGCAACCACAAGCTCTACGGCGCCGCGAGCCGCGAGGTCGGCAGCGACGCCCGCTTCGCCGACGGCAAGATCACTCCGACCGAGTACGTCCGCAACCGCTATTCGCTTGGCTACGCGGTACGCTTCGGCACCCAGGAGCTGGCCGTCGACGTCGGCCGCAACGACACCGGCAAGTCCGGCACGCCGTCGCTGCCGATGGACATCACCTTCGCCGACACCCATCTGGCCAAGGTCGACTGGCGCGGCGTGTTCGGCGAATACCAGCTGCACGCGTCGGTCGGCTATTCGCAGATCGACCACGAGATGGACAACTACACGCTGCGCACGCCGCCGAACAACGCGACGCGGCTGTCGGTCACCGACTCCAGCGGACTCGGCTACAAGTTCGAGACGACCTTCAAGGCCTTCGACGGCGACCTGAAGCTCGGTCTCGACGGCCACATGGCATCGCACAACGCGACGATCCACGACCCGGTCAACAATCCGAACTTCTACGTCGACAACTTCAACGACATCAGCCGCGACCGCTACGGCCTGTTCAGCGAGTGGAGCGGCCTGGTCGGCGAGCTGTGGACGATGGAACTGGGGCTGCGCTACACCCAGGTGCAGATGGACGCCGGCGAGGTCCGCCACTTCATGTACATGATGAACCCGGCGATCATGGCCCTGCAGGACCGTTTCAACGGCGCCGATCGCAGCCAGACCGACAACAACGTCGACTGGGTCCTGCAGTTCGGCCGGCCGCTGACGCAGCAGACCGCGTTCGTCGCCGGCATCGCCCGCAAGACGCGTTCGCCGTCGTACCAGGAACGCTATCTGTGGCTGCCGATGCAGGCCACCGCCGGCCTCGCCGACGGCCACAACTATGTCGGCGACATCGGGCTGAACCCGGAAGTCTCGCACCAGATCGAGCTGGGCCTGGACTGGACCGCGCAGCGGGCCTACGCCGCGCCGCGGCTGTTCTACCGCGAGGTCAGCGACTACATCCAGGGCACCCCGGCGACCGACCCGACCGTGGTCATGGTGTCGACCGCCAACGGCGATCCGGATCCGCTGCAGTTCAGCAACGTCGACGCCAGGCTGTACGGTATCGACACCACCGCCGGCCTGCGCTTCGGCGAGCACTGGAGCGTCGACGGCGTGCTGAGCTACGTCCGCGGCGAACGCGATGACATCGACGACAACCTGTATCGCGTGTTCCCGCTGCACGGCACGCTCGGCCTGACCCACGACCGCGGCCGCTGGTCGGTCACCGCGCAGAGCCGCTTCGCCGCCCGCCAGGACAAGGTCTCCGCCACCAACAGCGAGACCGAGACCGCCGGCTACGCGGTGTTCGACCTGTTCGGCAACGCCACGCTGCCCGGCAATCTGGCCTTCAGCGCCGGCGTCTCGAACCTGTTCGACACGCTGTACCGCGACCACACCTCCGGCATCAACCGCGTGATCGGCAGCGACGTCGCCGTCGGCGAGCGCGTGCCGGGCTTCGGCCGCAGCGTCTACGCCCGCCTGCGCTACAGCTGGTAGACCCGTAAAAAAGCCCGCGCCTTTGCAGGCGCGGGCCTCCTTCGGGTGCCGACCGCGGGAGCGGGGGGGAGTCGCGGCGGCACCTGAAACCCTGGCTCCCGTGTGGGAGCCGCGTCGACGGGATCACCCGGAAGGTGATTCCGGAGACGTTCCCGAAGATGTCCGATAGCGATACGCGTAGTAGACGACCGGAATCACGAACAGCGTCAGCAGCGTCGAGACGAAGATTCCGAAGATCAGCGCCACCGCCAGACCGCTGAAGATGGGGTCGTCGAGAATGAAGAAGGCGCCGAGCATCGCCGCCAGGCCGGTCAGCGCGATCGGACGGGCGCGGATCGCACCGGCCCGGATCACCGCATCCTGCAGCGCACGGCCCTGCGCGACCTCCTGCTGGATGAAGTCGACCAGCAGGATCGAGTTGCGCACGATGATGCCGGCCAGCGCGATCATGCCGATCATCGAAGTCGCGGTGAACTGCTTACCCAGCAGCGCGTGACCCGGCATGATGCCGATCATCGTCAGCGGAATCGGCGCCATGATGATCAGCGGGATCGAGTACGAGCGGAACTGCGCGACCACCAGCAGGTAGATCAGCACCAGTCCGACCGCATAGGCGGCGCCCATGTCGCGGAAGGTCTCGTAGGTGATCTGCCATTCGCCGTCCCACTTCAGACTCCAGTTCACCGGCAGGTCCGGCTGCGAGGTCAGGTAGGTCTCGATCGGACGGCCGTCGATGCGCAGCTCCGACAGGCGCGACGCGATGTCGGCCATGCCGTACAGCGGCGAGTCGAGGGCGCCGGCGAGATCGCCGGTGACCATCACCATCGGCAGCAGATCCTTGTGGTAGATCGTGGTCTCGCGCGTCGCCGGCACGAAGCTCGCGACCTCCGAGATCGGCACCAGGCTGCCGCTGCTGGAGCGCACACGCAGACTCTTGAGCGTGTTCAGGTCGGCCTTGTCGCCCGGCGCGTACTCCAGCCGCACCGGCACCGGGTAACGGCTGTTGGCGTCGTGCAGGTAGGACACGTCGCTGCCGCCGAGCACCGCCGCCAGCGCATCGGCGACCGTGGTCTGGGCCACGCCGAGCTTGGCCGCACGCGAGCGGTCGACCGCGACGATCCATTTGTCCTGCGGCGCTTCGAGGGTGTCGTCGATGTCGACGATGTCCGGCGTCGACGCGAACACCTCGCGCACCCGGCGCGCGACCTCAGCCTGGCGGTCGTGGTCGAGACCGTAGATCTCGGCGACGATCGGCGAGATCACCGGCGGTCCCGGCGGCACCTCGACGATCTTGACGTTGGCACCCATCGCCTCGCCGATCGCCTGCAGCGGCGGCCGCACCGCCAGCGCCACCTCGTGCGACTTGCGCGAGCGGTCGTGCTTGTCGAGCAGCGTGACCTGGATGTCGCCCTGGTTCGGATACGACCGCAGGTAGTACTGCCGCACCAGGCCGTTGAAGTTGATCGGGCTCGCCGCGCCGGCGTAGCTCTGCCAGTGCAGCACTTCCGGAACCTTGTCCAGCTCGCTGCCCAGCGCGTCCAGCACCGCCTGGGTCTGTTCCAGCGTCGCGCCCTCCGGCATGTCGACGACCACCTGGAACTCGGACTTGTTGTCCAGCGGCAGCATCTTCAGCACCACCAGCTTGGCGACCGCCAGCCCCATCGACGCGGTGATCAGCACCAGGATGCCGACGAGCAGGCCGACGCGCATGCCGCGGCCCTCGCGGCCCTTGAGGAACGGCGTCATCGCGCGGCGGAACAGCTTGATCAGGCGGCTTTCGTCGGCATCGTCGCCCAGCGACTCGTGCGCCGCGTCGGTGCTGTGCCTGAGGAACACGCGCCGGTACAGCCACGGCGTGAACACGAAGGCGACCGCCAGCGAGATCACCATGCCCATGCTGGCGTTGATCGGGATCGGCGCCATGTACGGCCCCATCAGGCCGGTAACGAAGGCCATCGGCAGCAACGCCGCGATCACCGTGAACGTCGCCAGAATGGTCGGCCCGCCGACCTCGTCGACCGCGATCGGTATCGCCTCGGTCAGCGACTTGCCGCCGAGATGCATGTGGCGATGGATGTTCTCGACGACGACGATCGCGTCGTCGACGAGGATGCCGATCGAGAAGATCAGCGCGAACAGCGACACGCGGTTGAGCGTGAAGCCCCAGGCCCAGGACGCGAACAGCGTCGCCGCCAGGGTCACGATCACCGCGGCGCCGACGACGAAGGCCTCGCGGCGGCCCAGCGTCAGCAGCACCAGGATCACCACCGACGCGGTCGCGAAGATCAGCTTCTTGATCAGCGTCTGCGCCTTGTCGTTGGCGGTTTCGCCGTAGTTGCGGGTCACCGTGACGTGCACGCCGTCCGGAATCACCACGCCCTCGAGCGCATCTGCGCGCTCGAGCACCTGGTCGGCCACCTGCACGGCGTTGGTGCCCGGCTTCTTCGAGATCGCGACGGTCACGGCGGGATGACGCCCGGGCGCGCCGATGCCGGCGTCGGCACCGACCGGCGTCACGCCCATGCGCACGTACTGCTGCGGCACATCCGGTCCCAGGCGCACGTCGGCGACGTCGCGCAGGAACACCGGTGCGCCCTCGCGCATGCCGACGACGAGGTCGGCGACCTCTTCGGGACGGGTCAGGAAGTCGCCGGCCTGGACCAGGATCTCGTGATTGTTGGTGGCGTAGCCGCCGGCGTCGCGCGAGGCGTTGGCGGCCGCGAGCGCAGCGCTGAGGTCGTTGATGTCGAGGCCGTATCCGGCCAGCCGTTGCGGGTCGAGCAGCACGTGGACGACTCGATCGGGCCCGCCCAGCGTCTCGATGTCGCGCGTGCCGGGCACGCGCTGCAGCTCGGTTTCGAGCGCATGCGCCACGCGCAGCAGCTCGTTGCCGTTGAGGCTTTCGTCCTCGCTCCACAGGGTCAGCGAGACGATCGGCACGTCGTCGATGCCCTTGGGCTTGATCAGCGCCTGACCGACGCCGAGGTTCGACGGCAGCCAGTCCTGGTTCGAGTACATCGCGTTGTACAGCCGCACGATCGCCTCGGTGCGCGGCTCGCCGACCTCGAACTGCACGGTCAGCACGCTCATGCCGGGACGCGACGCCGAATAGATGTGCTCGACGCCCTCGATCTCGGCGAAGATCTGCTCGGCGCGCGACGACACCAGCGTCTCGACTTCCTTCGCGGTCGCGCCCGGGAACGGAATGAAGACGTTGGCGAAGGTCACGTCGATCTGAGGTTCTTCCTCGCGCGGCGTGATCAGCACCGCGAAGAAGCCCATCAGCAGTGCCACCAGCGCCAGCAGCGGCGTGATCTCGGTGGTCAGGAACGACCGCGCGATCGCGCCGGAGATGCCCAGACGCGGCGTCCTGTCGGCGTCGCTCGGGTTCATGCGCCGCTCCGCGCGTCGGATTCGGCCGTCGCGGCGTTCTTGAGGGTCTGCGCCGCGGCGATCGGGTCGGCGGCGACGCGATCGCCCTCATCGAGACCGGACAGCACCGGAATCCGCCCGTCCTGCATCGGGCTGCCGACGCGCACGTAGCGCAGGGTCGGCCAGCCGTCGGCATCGAGCACGTACACCGCGGTCAGCTCGCTGCGATGGATCACCGCCGACGACGGCAGCAGCAATGCCTGACGTTCGTCGCGCACGAACGCGACCTTCACCAGCGTGCCCGGATAGACGCCGTACTCGCCCTCCGGCAGCGTCACCAGTACGCGGAAGGTATGGGTGTTGGCATCGGCGGACGGCGGGATCCGCAGTTCGCTGGCGTCGACACTCTTGCCGTCCGGCAGGATCACCCGCGCCTGGCGCCGCGAATGCACCGCGCCGATGGCCTGCTGCGGCACCTCGACCACGGCCCGCAGGTGTTCCAGCGACAGCCCGGTCATCAACGGCTTGCCGACCGTGGCGGTCTCGCCCGGCTCGATGTGGCGCTGCACCACGATGCCGGCGTACGGCGCACGGACCTCGGTGTGCGCGAGCTGCTCGCTGGCCTCGCGCAGGGCCGCCTTGGCCGACTCGACCTGGGCCTGCACCGATTTCAGCGCCGCGGTCGCCTTGTCCAGCGCGGCCTTCGACAGCACGCCGCGCGCGGCCAGATCCTTGGTTCTGTTGTATTCGGAACGCGCATCGACCAGCCGCGCCTCGGCCTCGCGCACCGCGGCCTGGGCGCTGGACTCGCGCGCCTGCTGCTCGGTGGCGCGGAAGCGGACGATGAGCTGGCCCTTCTCGACGTAGTCGCCCACGTCGAACAGCACTTCCTCGACACGGGCGTTGGTCTGTGCCGCGACGGTGGCCTGATAGACCGCCTCGAGCGTGGCGTCGAAGCGCACCTCGTCGGCCACCGACTCCGCCGTCACCACGATGGCCTTCAGATCGGCGCTGCGCGCTTGCGCCGGCGCCGCGGAGTGATCCTGCGAGCAGGCCGCGAGCAGGGCCGTTCCCAGCGCCGCGGCCAGTGCGGCGGCACGCAGCTGTGCAATCGAGGTCATCGTACGCAAGGCCATCTGAACGCTCCTCAGCCGGCCTTCGGCGCCGCGTTGCAGAACGCCGCGCCCGAACGCACGCCGAGCTTGCCCAGGATCGTCGCCATCGGACAGAAGCCCGTGAACGATGCCTGGAACATATTGGCGCCGACGAAGGCGGTGAACCACAGCCAGTTGACGCTGTGCAGCTGCGACAGCGCCACGGACAGCACCACGAACAGTCCGCCGATGCGGAAAACCAGCTTGTCGATGTTGGTCGTCATCACTTCACCTCACAAAAAAACACGCCGCGCGGGCGCGGGCGGAGAAGCGATGGCCGGGTGGACCATCGCCTCTCCGCGCAGTTGAATCAGGCGCCGAGCAGCTGCCGCACGACCGGCTCCATCGCCTTGAGGCCGTGCTCACGCCCGTCGACGATCGAGTCCTCGACCGGCTTGCCCTCGATGAAATGCGCCTTGAGCGCGAACAGCGCGCCGACGCGGTTGCCGCTGGCGCAGTGCACCAGGATCGGGCCACAGCAGGTGTCGGCGACGGCCTCGGCCAGTGCCCTGGCGTTGTCCTGCGTCAGATCCGCCGGCCCCGCGATCGGGATGTTCACGTACTCCATGCCGAGCTGCTTGACGATCGCCGCCTCGTCGTACCCCGGCGTTTCCGCCGGCGGGCACAGATTCACCACCTTGCGCACGCCCTTTTCCTTGGCCTGCATCAGGTGTTCCGGCTGCGGATGGCCGCCGGTGCACAGGCCGGTGGCCGGTGTACAGCAGTTGGGGATATCGAGCCAGAGGTCCTTGCTATCGGTCATCGGTGGGGTGCTCCTGACAGTTGTGGTTGTGAGGCCGAGGCTATCGGCGGAAATTGCAGCAGTACATGTCGTGCATCAGCCGGACGATCCGCAACGCGGGCCCTTCGACGACGCTGTAGTAAATCGTCTGCGCCTCGCGGCGCGTCTGCACCAGACCGTCCTCGCGCAGCACCGCCAGATGCTGCGACAGCGCGGACTGCGACAGCGGCACCCGCTCGTTGAGCGCGCGCACCGAGCTTTCGCCCTCCGACAGCGCGCACAGGATCATCAACCGGTGCTCGTTGCCCAGCGTCTTGAGCAGATGCGCGGCCTCGCCGGCGTGGCGCGCCATCTCGTCCACGTCCAGGGGCTGCATCGCGGTTTCGTTCTGCCTTGACATTGATCGCACTATAAATGAATATTGCCTAAATTAGCTATTGCTAATATATAGGAGCCGATCATTCGTTTGCAAGCATGCGCGATCCGCGCAATGCCGCGATTGATCTGCATCATCGTGAGTGGCCCGGATCACTGCCATGCTCTGATGGGCGCATGGCCCGCTCAGGGCTGATAAACACAATCAGGAGTGGAACGAAATGGCACACGTCGTCGTGATGGGTGCGGGTCTCGGCGGAACCCCCGCCGCCTACGACCTGCGCAAGGAGCTGGGCCCCGAGCACAAGATCACCCTGGTCAGCAGCCAGGACCACTTCCAGTTCACGCCGTCGAACCCCTGGGTCGCGGTGGGTTGGCGGACGCCGTCGCAGATCGTCGTTCCGCTGGCCGAGCCGATGAAGCGCAAGGGCATCGATTTCCTGCCCCAGGCGGTCACCCGGATCGACGCCGACAACAACAAGCTCGTCCTTGCCGACGACAGCACGGTGGACTACGACTACCTCGTCATCACCACCGGCCCGAAGCTGGCCTTCGACGAGATCCCGGGACTCGGTCCGCACGGCGGGTTCACCCAGTCGGTCTGCACCACGCCGCACGCCGAGGACGCGTGGATCGCCTACCAGCAGTTCCTCGAGAATCCGGGCCCGGTGATCATCGGCGCCGCGCAGGGCGCGAGCTGCTTCGGTCCGGCCTACGAGACCGCGCTGATCATCGATGCCGACCTGCGCAAGCGCAAGATCCGCCACAAGGTGCCGATGACCTTCGTCACCAGCGAGCCGTACATCGGCCACATGGGCCTCGGCGGCGTCGGCGACTCCAAGGGCATGCTCGAGTCGGAGATGCGCCAGCGCCACATCAAGTGGATCGCCAACTCCAAGATCCTCAACGTCGAGGCCGGCAAGATGACCGTCGCCGAGCACGACGCCAAGGGCCAGCAGACCGAAACCCACGAACTGCCGTTCGCCTACAGCATGGTGATTCCGGCGTTCAAGGGTGTCGACGCCGTCGCCGCGGTCAAGGAGATGTGCAATCCGCGCGGCTTCGTGATGATCGACGAACACCAGCGCAACCCGAAGTATCCGAACATCTATTCGGCCGGCGTCTGCGTCGCGATTCCGCCGGTGGAGCCGACCCCGGTGCCGACCGGCGCGCCGAAGACCGGCTACATGATCGAGTCGATGGTCACGGCGATCGTCGAGAACATCAAGGCCGACATCGAGAAAACCCCGGCGCAGGCCAAGGCCACGTGGAACGCGCTGTGCCTCGCCGACATGGGCGACACCGGCATGGCCTTCGTGGCGCTGCCGCAGATTCCGCCCCGCAACACCACCTGGGCCAAGCACGGCAAATGGGTGCATTGGGCCAAGATCGCGTTCGAGAAGTACTTCATCAGCAAGATGAAGTCCGGCAACACCGAGCCGCTGTACGAGAAGTACATCCTCAAGGCGCTCGGCATCGTGCGCTTGACCGACAAACACTGACACTCAGAAGCCGCCCTCCCCACGGGGGCGGCTGATATTCTGAAGGCGGGAGCGGCGAGTCAGGCCCGCCGCTCCGTCAGGAAAAAGGGGACGAAGATGCCCAGGAACGCTGCGCGGCGGTTCAGCCGCGTCCTCGCAATCGTGCTGACCTGCACGTCCGGCGCCGCGGCGCATGCGGCCGGCCCGCCGACGGCCGACGCCGCACCGGCACTCGCATCCGAAGACGTCCGCCTGGTGCAGAGCCGCGCGCTGTCGATGCAGCTCGGCAAGGGCCTCAAGCAGGCGCTGATGGCGGCGATGGCCGAAGGCGGCCCGGTTGCGGCCATCGACGTCTGCCGCGTCGAGGCCCCGAAGATCGCCGCCGGCCTTAGCGACCGGAACGTCCGCGTCGGCCGCACCGCGCTGAAGGTCCGCAATCCGCTCAACAGTGCCGACTCCGAACAGCGGCGCGTCCTCGAATCCTTCGAGCAGCGCCTCGCCGACGGCGAGCCCGGCGCCCGGATCGAGCAGTTCGACCACACCTACCGCGGCGGCGCCCGCTACATGAAGGCGATCGTCACCCAGCCGATGTGCCTGGCCTGCCACGGCCCGTCGCTGGCGCCCGATATCGCCGCGGCGATCCGCGAGCGCTACCCGGACGACGCCGCCACCGGCTTCGAGGCCGGCAGCCTGCGCGGCGCCTTCGTCGTCGACTGGTCCGGAGCCGAGCCGGGCACGCCATGAGCGCGCCCACGTCACTGCCGCCGTCCGGCGAATGGCGGCCCAGGGTGCGCCGCCAGATCGCCTGGACCCTGCTGGTCAAGCTGCTGGCGCTGATCGCGCTGTGGGCGCTGTTCTTCTCGCCGGAGCACCGCGTCGAGGTGACCCCCGAGCGCGTGCAGGACCAGCTCATTCCCCCGTCTTCCCCTCCCGGAGTTGCTCCATGACCGATCTGACCGTCGTCGATCTGTCGCGGCTACAGTTCGCGCTGACCGCGTTGTATCACTTCCTGTTCGTTCCGCTGACGCTGGGCCTGTCGCTGCTGCTGGCGATCATGGAAAGCGTCTACGTGATGACCGGGCGCGAGATCTGGCGCCAGATGACCAAGTTCTGGGGCGTGCTGTTCGGCATCAACTTCGCGATGGGCGTCGCCACCGGCATCACGATGGAGTTCCAGTTCGGCACCAACTGGGCGTACTACTCGCACTACGTTGGCGACATCTTCGGCGCGCCGCTGGCGATCGAGGGCCTGATGGCCTTCTTCCTCGAATCGACCTTCGTCGGCCTGTTCTTCTTCGGCTGGGACCGGCTGTCCAAGGTCGGCCATCTGGTGGTGACCTGGCTGGTCGCGATCGGCTCGAACCTGTCGGCGCTGTGGATCCTGATCGCCAACGCCTGGATGCAGAACCCGGTCGGCTCCGAGTTCAACTTCGAGACGATGCGCATGGAGCTGACCTCGTTCGGCGAGGTCATCTTCAACCCGGTCGCGCAGTCCAAGTTCGTGCACACGGTTTCGGCCGGTTACGTGACCGGATCGGTGTTCGTGCTCGCGATCAGCGCCTGGTACCTGCTCAAGGGCCGCAACGTCGAGTTCGCCAAGCGCTCGATGACCGTCGCCGCATCCTTCGGCCTGGCCTCGGCGCTGTCGGTGGTGGTGCTGGGGGATGAATCCGGCTACACCGCAACCGAGCACCAGAAGATGAAGATCGCCGCGATCGAGGCGGCGTGGGAGACCGAGGAACCGCCGGCCGCGTTCACCCTGTTCGGCATCCCCGACCTGGGCGACCGCAAGACCCACTACGAGGTGCAGATCCCCTACGCGCTGGGCCTGATCGCCACGCGTTCGATCGACACCGAGGTCCCCGGCATCCTCGATCTGGTCGAGCATGCCGAGACGCGCATCGAGTCCGGCATCCAGGCCCACGCCGCGCTGCAGGCGCTGCGCGCCAATCCCGACGACGCCGCGGCCCGCGAGCGCTTCAAGGCGCACGAGGCCGACCTCGGCCACGGCCTGCTGCTGCTGCGCTACACCGACAATCCGGCCAACGCGACGCCGGAGCAGATCGAGCAGGCGGCATGGTCCACCGTGCCGAACGTGCCGGTCCTGTTCTGGGCCTTCCGCGTCATGGTCGCGCTGGGCTTCTACTTCATCGCCCTGTTCGGCGTGGCGTTCTGGCTGGCCTCGACCCACCGCCTGCAGAAGTACCGCTGGTTCCTGAAGGCGGCGCTGCTGACCCTGCCGCTGCCGTGGATCGCCGCGGAGCTGGGCTGGATCGTCGCCGAATACGGCCGCCAGCCGTGGGCGATCGAGGGCATCCTGCCGACCTTCCTCGGCGTCTCGACCCACTCGGTGACCAGCATCTCGCTGAGCCTGGGCGGCTTCGTACTGTTCTATTCGACGCTGGCGGTCGTCGATGTGTTCCTGATGGCGCGCTCGGTCCGGCGCGGCCCCGAGGGGCTCGGCTACTGGCCCGAATCCCGACCCGTCACGCCCGCCGCGCCTGCGGCGGCCCACTGAGGAGACCGGCCATGTTCGACTATGAAGCTCTGCGGGTGATCTGGTGGCTGCTGCTCGGCGTGCTGCTGATCGGCTTTGCCGTGATGGACGGTTTCGATCTGGGCGTCGGCGCCCTGTTCCGCTTCATCGGCAAGACCGACGAGGAGCGCCGCGCGCTGCTCGAGACGATCGAGCCGGTCTGGGACGGCAACCAGGTCTGGTTCATCCTCGGCGGCGGCGCGATCTTCGCGGCGTGGCCGCTGCTCTACGCCGCGTCGTTCTCCGGCCTGTACTTCGCGATGCTGCTGATCCTGGTCGCGCTGATCCTGCGGCCGGTCGGCTTCGTGTTCCGCAACAAGCTCAGCGATCCGCGCTGGCGCAATCTCTGGGACTGGGCGCTGTTCGTCGGCGGCGCGGTGCCGTCGCTGCTGTTCGGCGTGGCCTTCGGCAACCTGTTCCTCGGCCTGCCGTTCCACATCGACGAAATGGCGCGCCCGGTCTACACCGGCAGCTTCTTCGGCCTGCTGCATCCGTTCGCGCTGGTCGCCGGGCTGGTCAGCCTGTCGATGCTGCTGATGCACGGCGGCAGCTACGCCGCGCTGAAGGCCGGTGAGCCGATGGCGCAGCGCGCCCGCGGCGCCGGCCAGCTCGCCGCGCTGCTGTTCATGGTGCTGTTCAGCGTCGCCGGGCTGTGGCTGGTGTTCGGCATCGACGGCCACCGCATCGTCGGCGAGCTGGACCCGAACGGCCCGTCGAACCCGCTGCGCAAGAGCGTCGAGGTCGTCAGCGGCGGCTGGATGCAGAACGCGTCGCAGTGGCCGCTGATCTGGCTGGCGCCGGTGGCGGCCTATGCCGCCGCGCTGCTGACGATCGTGCTGCTGCGCGCCAGGCGCGACGGCCTGGCCTTCATCACCAGCAGCCTCAGCGTGGCCTCGGTGATCCTGACCGCGGGCCTGAGCCTGTTCCCGTTCCTGATGCCGTCGTCCACCGAGCCCGGCCACGGCCTGACCGTGTGGGACGCATCGAGCAGCAAGCTGACGCTGGGCATCATGCTGGCGATGGCGCTGATCTTCGTGCCGATCATCCTCGCCTACACCGCCTGGGTGTTCCGCGTGCTGCGCGGCCGCGTGACCCTCGAACACGTGCGCAACAGCTCGCACTACTGATCTGAAGGAGACGATGCCATGTGGTACTTCTCGTGGATTCTCGGCCTCGGCCTCGCCGCCACCTTCGCGATCCTCAACGCGATGTGGCTGGAAGTGCAGGCCTGCCAGGACGAAAACGCGGCGCTGAGCGCCGAGAGCGGGGACGCGGGCTCCGACGCCCGCTGATCGCCGGCATTCCGCAGGCCCCAGGGGCCACCCGCCGTTCGCGGCGGGCGGCCCTTTTTTTGTGGCCAGCGTCCGGCGCCCGGACCGGCGGAACAGGCCCGGGGTTTGATAGGGAAATTACATTAGGCTATTCTAAATTAGTCATTGGACATATATAAGAGTTGTTGCGTATCGTTCTCATGTGGCCGACAGGACACACCCCCGACCCAACAGATGGAGTGACCCACAGATGAACGATGCAACCGCCCCGCGCATGCCCGGCCTGAACCAGCCCGCCCCCGACTTCAAGGCGCCGACCACCCACGGCGAGAAGACGCTCGCCGACTACAAGGGCAAGTGGCTGGTGCTGTTCTCGCACCCGGCCGACTTCACGCCGGTGTGCACCACCGAATTCATGGCCTTCGCCCAGCGTCAGGACGAGTTCGCCAGGATCAACTGCGAGCTGCTCGGCCTGTCGATCGACTCCACCCACTCGCACGTCGCGTGGACGCGCAACATCAAGGAGAAGTTCGGCGTCGAGATCGGCTTTCCGATCATCGCCGACCTGTCGATGAACGTCGCCACGGCCTACGGCATGATCCAGCCGGGCGCCTCGGACACCTCCGCGGTGCGCGCGACCTTCATCATCGACGACAAGGGCATCCTCCGCGCGATGATCTACTATCCGATGTCCAACGGCCGTTCGATCGACGAAGTGCTGCGCCTCGTCACCGCGCTGCAGACCTCGGACGGCAACGGCGTCGCCACGCCGGAAGGCTGGAAGCCCGGCGACAAGGTCATCGTGCCGCCGCCGAAGACGGTGGCCGAAGCCGAGCAGCGCATGAACGAAGGTTACGAATGCGTCGACTGGTACTTCTGCAAGAAGGCGCTGTAATCACACCCCATAACCGCTGACGCCCGACGTCAGGCGCAAAGAGGGATGCCCGGTGCGGTCGCACGGCCGCACCGGGCCATACCCCCACCCCCACCGACACAGGAGCCCGAACCATGATGTTCCGACAATTGATCGACTCGACTTCGAGCACCTACACCTACCTGCTGGCCGCGCGCCGCGGCGGCGAGGCGCTGATCATCGACCCGGTCAAGGAGAAGCTGCCGCAATACCTGCAGCTGATCGAACAGCTCGACGTGAAGCTGGTCAAGGCGATCGACACCCACACCCACGCCGACCACGTCACCGCGCTCGGCGACCTGCGCGACGAGACCGGCTGCGTGACGCTGATGGGCGAATACACCAAGGCCGAATGCGTCTCCGCGCAGCTGCGCGAGGGCGAGATCGTCGACGTCGACGGCGTGAAGCTCAAGGCGCTGTACACGCCGGGCCACACCGACGAATCGTTCAGCTTCGTGCTCAACCCGGACAAGCCGGAAGCCGTGTTCACCGGCGACGTGCTGCTGATCCGCGGCACCGGCCGCACCGACTTCCAGGCCGGCGATCCGGAAAAGTCCTGGGACTCGATCGTCAACAAGCTGTTCAGGCTGCCCGACGACACGCTGCTCTACCCCGGCCACGACTACAAGGGCTGGACCGTCTCCTCCATCGGCGAGGAGCGCCAGTACAACCCGCGCCTGGCCGGCAAGACCCGCGAGGAGTACGTGCAGATCATGCGGAACCTGAACCTGCCCAACCCCAAGCTGATGGACATCGCGGTACCGGCCAACCTCTCCTGCGGCCAGCCGCGCGCGGCCTGAACCGCGCGCCCGGCCCGGCTTCGACTCCCTTCACCCCCACCCCCACGCATCGACCCTCATGAGCTCACCCATGCTGCAGTACGGCCTGATCGCCGTCGCCCTCGTCGCCCTGTACGTCTGGAAGAGCGGCGTCTTCAGCGACCGCCCCACCGCCGAGGCGGTCAAGCCCCTCTACGAACAAGGCACCCTGTTCCTCGACGTGCGCTCGGCCGGCGAATGGCGCTCCGGCCACCTGCAGCGCGCCAGGCACCTGCCGCTCGACCAGATCCAGGCCCAGGCCGCACGCGTGCTACCGGACCGCGACCAGAAAATCGTGATCTACTGCCAGTCCGGCTCGCGCTCGGTCAGCGCCGAGCGCATCCTCAAACAGCTCGGCTACAGCCAGGCCGTGGCGATGCGCGGCGGCATCGGCAACCTGGCCCGCGCCGGCTATCCCCTCACCCGCTGATGGCGCCCACTGGCGCCACCCGCTGACTGCCCCGCCAAGATCCCGATGAGCACCACCGACACCCCCGCCCTGGGCCGCGAATTCTGGGAAGGCCGCTACCAGTCCGGCCAGACCGGCTGGGACCGCGGCGACGCCAGCCCGGCGCTGCGCCAGTGGCTCGAACAACAGGCCCTGCCCCAGGGCCGCGCGCTCGTGCCCGGCTGCGGCCGCGGCCATGAAGTCCTGGCGCTGGCGCAGGCCGGCTACGCCGTCACCGCCGTCGACCTCGCACCCAGCGCGCTCGAAGCCGCCGGCGCCCAGCTCGACGCCCACGGCCTCACAGCCGAGCTGATCCAGGCCGACCTGCTCGAATGGATGCCGGCGCAGCCATTCGATCTGATCTACGAACAGACCTGCCTGTGCGCCCTCAATCCCGGGCTGTGGCCGGCCTACACCGCGCAGCTGGCGCAATGGCTGCGCCCCGGCGGCGTCCTCGCGATCCTGTTCATGCAGACCGGTCGCGAAGGCGGCCCACCGTTCCACTGCCGCATGGCCCGCATGCACGAACTGTTCGATCCCGAACACTGGCAATGGCGCGACGACGCCGACCGCCTCACCGTCGAGCATCCCAACGGCGGCACCGAACTCGGCTACCGGCTGACCCGGCGCCCCTGACCCCGGACCGAAGGAAAATCATGCTTATCAGACACCCCGCATCGCGGGGCGTCGTCGTTTCGAGATTGCGCGACAGCGATACCGGGCGTTAAATGCGGACATGAGCCTCCCTGGGAACGATTCGCATCCCCAGCAGGTCTGATGGGTCTGCCCGGCACTGGCCGCATCGGAACGCACATGGACCTGAAGCTGACCCATCTCAGCGAAGTCGACCCCGCCGACATCGTCGCGCTGCACAACGACCCCAGGGTCATCCGTCATATGCCGCTGGCGCCCGGCCACTTCGACGCGACGCAGTGCGCGCAATGGGTTACCGACAAGGAACAGCAGTGGGCGCAGAACGGCTACGGCCCCTGGGCGATCCTGATCGACGGCGCCTTCGCCGGATGGGGCGGCCTGCAGCTGGAGGCCGGCGATGCCGATCTGGCGCTGGTGCTGTCGCCCGGATACTGGGGCCACGGTCAGGCGATCTGCCGCGAGATCATCCGGATCGCCTTCGACGACATGGGCCTGGAATCAGTGACGGCATTGCTGCCGCCGAGCCGCGTCCGCACCAGCGGCATGCTGCGCCTGGGCTTCGAGCCCGACGGCGAGCTGCAGATTGCGGACAAACGTTTCCTGCGCTACCGGCTCAGAGCTCCGAACGATTCGATGCAAAGCCGCCATCCCACCGGATAGGCGCCGGCGCGCCGGCATCGCCGTTGCGGCTTGCGCTCAACGGATGTGGCGGGGCTCGTCGCGCTCCAGATAGGCCTCTTCTTCCGGCGTCAGGTCCACCGTATCGAACCCGGTGATCATCGGCTTGACGTGCTCAGCAAAGGAATGCCCCGTCGTCAGCAGATAGACGTGGATGATGATGAACGCGAGGATTGCGAACGCCACCAACGTATGCGCCAGCGCGACCCCTTCGAGCATTGTGGAGGCACCGGGAATCGCGGACCAGAGCGAGTAGAACAGGTAGGCCAGCCCCGTCGCCCAGATCAGCGGGAACAGCATCAGCTTGAGTGCAAGATAGCTCAGCGCCTGCAGCGGATTGTGCTTGCGCCAGTAGGCCTTGCGGTAGGGATGGCGTTCTCCGTGGAAGATCCCCCATGCATAGAAGCGGGCGACCTGCCACAGGCCATTGGCCGTGGGCACGTAGTGCCGCCAGTTGCCGGTGGTCAGGTGCCAGAAGATCGCAAAAATCCACAGCACGATCAACGCGAGCGCGCCGGCGGTATGCAGCACCACGGCGTTGTAAAAATCGAGCGCCGGATTGAATCCGTGCACCGCGAAACCCGAAAACAGCAGGGCCACGATCAGCAGCATCTGTGTCCAGTGCCAGAATCGCTCGAAGCGGGTATACAGCATCACCTGACGAACGCTCATGCCTGCTTCCTCCGGCGGCGCGAAATCGCCCTGAGTGCGCCGTGGCCCGCCACACCACCGATCGAGCCGACCAGCATCAGCAGGCCGAGTCCGTCGACCCAGCGGTTACGGTCGCGGCCGGGCATGTAGAACCCGTTCAGTTCGGCGAGGCGGCCTTGCGGCCGATGGCACTCGGCGCAGTCGAGTGCCTGCTCAGCCGGCGCCACCATGTGCGTGATCGGCCAGTACGAGCGGGTTTCGATGAATCCATATTGGCCGCTGTACTCGATGCCATTGTTCGTCATTCCCGTCTCGATCGCGTTGGCGAAATCGTAGTTGCCCCAGAACGCGTCGTTGTCGTCGCCCCACAGGTGCATGTAGACCAGCGTGTTCCGACCCTTGTCGTAGGGCTGGATCGTGTGCATGCGCTTGAACGGCCAGATCCTGGAATTCGGGTCGTCACGCGAGCCCTTGAAGTGGTTGATCTCGATCGGCGCCTTGGACGGATCGAACTGGGTCTCGATCGTGGTGTAGACCATCTGTCCGTCGAACCATGCGTAGGACGGGGGCAGGTCCTCGGCGTACTTGAAGTCTCCCTTGATCGACTTGTACGTCGCACGGTGCTCGCCGTTGCCCTGCGTATAGTTTTTCTCCTTGTATCCTTCGCCATCGCGGGTCTTGCCCGCCGTGCGCCAATCCCAATCGACCATCGTGGCGACTCCGCCCCGGGCCATGCTGGGAATATGGCAGGTCTGGCAGGCAACCCGATCGACGTGATTGTTCAGCTTGATGCCGGTCAGGCGATCCTTAGGATGCGGTGCGATGCCATGGCAGGACTCGCAGGTCGCGACATCGCGCCGCTGTCCGGGCAGGCCGGTACCCTCGGTGTCGTGGGCGACGACGTTGTAGCGGCTGCCGGCCCACTGATGCTGATGGCTGACATGACACTCGGTACAGCTGAAGTTCAGGCCGTCCTCGTCCATGTGCACGTCGAGCGCCCGGCTCGCATGCGTGAGCGAGGAGTCCAGATCTCCGTGCTTGACGCCGTCACCGCCACCACCGAAGAAATGACAGCTTCCGCAGTTCTCGCGACCGGGCAGCCCGACGCTCTGCGCGACGCCGGCCCAGTCGATCGGATCACGACCCTCGAACATGATCGTGCACGCCTCGTTGCCTTCCGAGTTCGGGGTCTTGTAGTAGGTCCCAGTCCGATCGTGGCAGACGAGGCAATCGATATTGGCCTGATCACCGAAGTCGAAACTATTGTCCTTCCAGCCGTAACCGGCATGGCATTGCGCGCACATGCCTTCGTTGCCCCGGGCATTGGTGCAGTAGTTGTTGATCAGCGTTTTCTTGCCAAGCGTCTGCCCCGTTTCCGGATGAACGTATTCCCATGTCCAGTGGATCGAGTGCATGAACTGCTTGCCGGCTTCGGTGTGGCAGCTCAGGCAGGCCTGCGTCACTTCCGGGCCGCTGCTGAACGGCCCGCGCAGAATCTCGTACTTGCTGTGATCGGCGGTGGAGTCACTGTCGGTGCGAGCGCTCGGCGCAACCCCCGGCTCGAGGCGGAAGTTCATGTCGACATCGTCCGCGGCCGTCCCGGCCGCAGGGGACGCGTATCCCGCAGTCCCCCAGAACAAAGCCGCCGCCACCGCTACCGCAAGCCATGACCCTTGCCGTCGCCATGGCCGCATCGCGATGGGCTCAATGCCCACAGTTACACCCGGACCGCGCATCAGCACCCCGGTCTGCTTGGGCAGGGGGCGCCAAGGTACCGTCGAGCCAGCCTGCGACGGCCGCGTCCGGATCGGCGCAGGCGGTGGTCACGGCCCGGATGCCGCGGCCGGCGAGCTTGCGGCGCACGCCGTCGCCCATGCTGCCGCTGATGAGCACGTCGACACCGTCCAGCGGATGCGCGACGGTGGGCGCGGTCTCATGCATGGACTGCTCTTTGGGTAGTTCCAGCATTGTCTTGCCGGACACCTTGCGATCAGCGTCGACATCGTAGATCCAGAAGCGGCGACAGCGGCCGGCATGGTCGGTAACTTCGCGGCGGTTCTGGCTGGTGACGGCAATCTTCATGACGGAACTCCGGATGACAGGCACACCTTTTCCATGTGGAAAAGCACTGAAACATTCAGAGCCTAGACGCTGCCCTCTTTTCCAGCATTGATCGTCATCAATTCCGGAAGCGATACCCCGAGCCGAACCCGCCGGGCGGACTGACCCGTTCGGCTTCAGCTGTGGTGCAGACGTCGAACCACGGCGATGGTGGCTATTCCGGCCAGCATCAGCAGCACCTGTCGCAGCGATGCAGCCGGCCGCGTCGTGCGGTGCAGGTGAGGGATCAGATCGGCGACTGCGACGTAGATGAAGCTCGCGGCCGATAGCGCCAGCATGTACGGCACCGCCTCGCGCGTCCGCTCCAGCCAGAGATAGCCCATCAACGCGCCCGGCAGGGTCGCGGCGGACGACAGGCCGTTGAGCAGCAGGGCCCTCATGCGGCTGTAGCCGCTCTCGAGCAGGATTGCGAAGTCGCCGATCTCCTGCGGCAGTTCATGGGCAATGACCGCAATTGCGGTCGCCACTCCCAGCGGCACGGATACCAGAAACGCGGCGGCGATGACGACACCGTCGACGAAATTGTGGAACGCGTCGCCGATCAGGATGACCGGCGCCGGACGTCCGTGGACCTGGCAGTGTTCCTCGTGGCAATGGCGCCACAATGCCCATTTCTCCAACAGGAAGAACAGCACCAGCCCGGCGAGCACCGCCGGCATCAGCGCCGATGCCGGCGCCTGGGCCAGCCCTGCGGGCAACATGCCGAGAAATGCGGCACCCAGCAACGTGCCGGCGGAATAGCTCACGAGTTCCGGCACCAGCCTGCGGCGCAGGCCGGGCGGCGCGATCAGGATCAGAGCGGCGCCGACGATGGCGCCGATGCTGCCCAGAATCGCGAATCCGGCGACCCAGAGCATCAGCATGGCCGGCCCTGCCGACAGACGGGATATTTGCTGCGGCGACGCATCGGACTAGGCCCGATACGGCCGCAGATACCACCATTCAAACAGGCGTTTGAGCCAGTGCAGGATGCGCAGGCGCGGGATGACCCAGGCGCGCTTCGAATCGCGATAGACCAGAATGCCACCGTCCAGCGTGTCGACGATGCAGACCAGTTCGTTGCGAAATGTCGCCTGTGGTGTCTTGCCGTCGAGCATATCCAGGATGTTGACGGCCGCGGCCTTGGCCTGCAGGTCGGCCATGTGCGCCTGCTTGGGCGCCCAGTCCGGCCCCGGAAAACTCCCCGAATCACCTGCGACGAACACGGCCTCGGCCCCCTGCACCCGGCAGTGGGCATCCGCCTGAAAGAAACCGCCCGGCGACAACGGCAAGCCGCTGGCTTCGGCCCACGCCGGCCCCGTCATGCCCGGCATGAACAGGGTCAGATCCGCCTCGACCCGGCCGTTGGCCGTCTCGACACCATCGTCGGTGAACGCAGTGATCGGATGTCCCAGATGCAGTTCGATGCCCCGCCGCTTCATCTCGCCAACCAGCCCGACGACTGCCTTGGGACCGAGGCGCTTGCCCGGCTCGGCCGCGGCACTGACGAAATGCAGCTTGAACCGATCGCGCACACCGCGTCGGCGCAGCCATGTATCGATGCCGAAGCTCAGCTCGAACATCGGCCCGCCGCGCATCGCCGCCGGCTCCTTGGGATTGGCGCCGAAGCCGAAGGCGATGCTGCCGCCGTCGAGCCTCTCCAGACGTTCACGAATCCGCTGCGCCGCGCCGACGCCCTCGCACACCGTCATCACCTTGTCGGCACCGGGCAAGCCTTTGAGAAAGCGTCCACCGCTTGCGATCAGCAACGCATCGTAGGCGACATCACCCTGATCGGTTTTCAGGGTCCGTGCAGCAGCGTCCAGCCCTACAACGCTCGCGAGCTTGAGTTGTACGTTGTGCCGCTGCAGAAAATTCCACAGGGGCACGACCAGGTCGCGCCCCTCCCGCAGGCCGGTCGGCACCCAGATCAGACTCGGCAAATAGACGAAGTCCTGACGTGGGGCGACCATCGTGATGCGATGCGCGGCCCCTTGTTTGCGCAGGACACGGATGGCAGTCAATGCCGCAAACCCGGCGCCGACTACCACGATATCGCGAGGATTCGAGACCACATCCCACTCCTTGCATTCGTCAATGAGCCGTTTCGCAGCTGACCACTTGCGAAGGGGATTGCACAATACGGAATATCGCTATGGCCGCAGATATGATTGTCGGCGCCGGACGGTTCTGTCAGCACTGACGCACATCAACCGGATCTGCGGGCAAGCCGAGATTCCCCTTCGTGCGGACACCATCCGGCGCAACGCCCAGCGGGCGCTGTCGGACGCTCAGGGCAGGTGCACCCAGCGCGCGACAAGGCGGCGCACCTGCGGCACCAGGAAGAAGATCAGCGGCGCGGCGATGACGTAGGCGACGGCGAAGGCGTGTCGCCACAGCGCGAGGAAGTCTTCGGTGAAGCCGACGTTCACGAAGGTGATGACGCCGGTCATGATGAACACCATCAGCGCCGCCATCAGCCCCGAGAACACCAGGTGGAAGTAGCGCGCCGGCAGCTTGCGGCGAATGGGCAGCGTCACCGCGCTCATGCGCCGGCTCCGAAGGTTTCCCACAGCACCTGGCCGAGCATCAGCACGGCGATGATGCCCATGATCATCGCGAAGCCCTGTTGCAGGCGCGCGCCGGCCACGCGCGCGGCGAAGCGCCGGCCGGCGAGCATGCCGACGACCGCGCCGATCACGAACGGCAGCGCCACCACCAGCGGCAGTTCGCGGCCGTGCAGCAGCGCGATGACGACGGTGCCGGCGCTGGTCAGGCTGATCGTCATCAGCGAGGTGGCGACGGCGGCATGCATGCTCATGTCGCTGATCGCGCGCAGCGCCGGCACGATGACGAAGCCGCCGCCGACGCCGAGCATGCCGGACAGGAAGCCGGTCATCGCGCCGGTGCCGCTGACCGCGGCGATGCAGTTGCGCGTCCACGAGATGCGGCCGGTGTCCTCGCGGATGCGGCAGACCGCGCCGGCGTCGCCGGCCGGGGTGCCGCCGACGTTGGCGCGCACCACCGAGGCCTCGTCCGGGTTCTGCCGCGCGCGGCCGTACATGCGCAGCGCGACGATCACCAGCACCGCGGCGAACAAGCCGCTGAGCCACTGCACCGGGAGCCGGTCCGCCGCCATCAGTCCCAGCGGGGCGAACAGCAGGCCGATGCCCGACATCAGCATCGCGGCGCGGTAGCGCACGACGGCGACGTCCCAGGCGGCGACGGTGCCGATGCCGGCCGACATCGCCACCGCGATCAGCGCCACCGGCGCGGCCTGCGGCAGCGTCCAGCCCAGACCCCACATCAGCATCGGCACCGCGAGCACCGATCCGCCGGCGCCGGTGAGCCCGAGCACCAGCCCGACGATGCCGCCAAGTACCACTGCGATTGCGGATTCGACCACCTTCACCACTCCGAACAGCCGGAACCCGGCGAAGCCGGCCATTGACGCATGTCATTGGCAAACTGCCGGGAATTGTTTATTTAGACCTATCTAATATACCGCCCGCAGTATAGGGACACAATAACAGCGGGCGTGATCGAGCATTCCATCCTGTCGGAGGATTCACTGATGAAACCCGAGGTTACCGCGTTCTACGACCCCGCCACCTACACCGTCAGCTATGTGGTGCGCGACCCCAGCGGCGACGCCTGCGCCATCGTCGACCCGGTGCTGGACTACGATCCGAAATCCGGCCGTACCGGCACCGCGTCCGCCGACGCGCTGATCGAATTCGTCGAGACCAAGGGCCTGCGCGTGCAGTGGATCCTGGAGACCCACGCCCATGCCGACCATCTCACCGGCGCGCATTATCTGAAGGAACGCGTCGGCGGCACCGTCGCGATCGGCGAGCACATCCGCACGGTGCAGAAGACCTTCGCCCCGCTGTTCGACATGGGCGAGGACTTTGCCACCGACGGCTCGCAGTTCGACCGCCTGTTCGCCGACAACGACAGCTTCGACATCGGCGCGCTCAAGTGCAGCGTGATGCA
This sequence comes from Nevskiales bacterium, assembly GCA_028698335.1. Classification (GTDB taxonomy): domain Bacteria; phylum Pseudomonadota; class Gammaproteobacteria; order Nevskiales; family Nevskiaceae; genus Solimonas. The sequence continues at coordinate 147,808 of JAQVDP010000001.1, forward strand.
CACGCCCGGCCACACGCCGGCCTGCATCACCTATGTGATCGGCGACGCCGCGTTCGTCGGCGACACGCTGTTCATGCCGGACTACGGCACGGCGCGCGCGGATTTCCCGGGCGGCGACGCGCAGACCCTGTACCGCTCGATCCGGCGCATTCTCGATCTGCCGCCCGAGACGCGACTGTTCATGTGCCACGACTACCAGCCGGGCGGGCGCGAAGTGCTGTGGGAGACCAGCGTCGCCGCCGAACGTGCCGGCAACGTGATGATCCGCGACGGCATCGACGAGGCCGCCTACACCGCCGCCCGCAAGGAGCGCGACGCCAGACTCGCGGCACCGGTGCTGATCCTGCCGTCGCTGCAGGTCAACATCCGCGCCGGCGCGCTGCCGGAGCCGGCGGCCAATGGCATTCGCTATCTGAAGATCCCGCTCGACCAGCTCGGCGGACGCCGCAAGACCTGAGGCTGGCGGCCACGCGACGAATGCGGCACCCTCGCGCCCTGGATTCCACGCAGATCAGGAGACCCACGCGATGAGCAGCAGCCCGGACTCGCTACTGGCCACGGCCGAGATTGTCGACGTCGTCGACTTCCCGCGGGAAGTCCTCGAACGCTCGCAGCAGATCCCGGTGCTGGTCGACTTCTGGGCGCCGTGGTGCGGACCGTGCAAGGCGCTGACGCCGGCGATCGAGGCCGCGGTGCGGCGCTTCGCCGGCCGCGTCGTGCTGGCCAAGGTCAACAGCGACGAACAGCCGGAGTGGGCGCAGCGCTGCGGCGTGCGCGGCATCCCCAACGTGAAGCTGTTCATCGACGGCAGCATCGTCGACGAATTCACCGGCGCGCTGCCGCAATCGGCGATCGAACAGTGGCTGGAGCGGGCGCTGCCGGCGTCGATGGGCGACGTGCTCGAGGACATCGACCGTCTGATCGCAGAAGGCCACAGCGCGGACGCCGCCGCACTGCTGATGCGCGCCGCCGCCGATCCGCAGGCACCGCCGGGCGTCTGGCTGCGCCTGGCACGGCTCAAGCTGTTCGAGGACCCGCAGGCGGCGCGCCAGATGCTGCAGCATATTCCGCCGGACGCCCGCGAGGCCGACGACGCGGCCGCGATGCTGCGCGTGCTGAGCTTCGCCGCGGAGGCCGGATCGACCGAGCTGGCGGCGTCGCCGGCGCGGGCGCCGTACCTGGAAGCCGCGCGGCTGCTCGCCGCCGGGCAGATCGAGCCGGCGATGGACCAGCTGATCGAGTCGGTGCGCCTGGACCGCAAGTTCGAGGACGACGCCGCGCGCAAGCGTCTGGTCGACCTGTTCGACTGGCTCGGCTCCGCCGACGAGCGCACCCGCGACTACCGCATGCGCCTGTACGACGTGCTCTGACGCAGGCCGCTGCCCGTTCAAACGCAACAGGCCGCCGGATGGCGGCCTGTTCGTCTGCGCCGCAGCCGAAGATCAGTTCAGCGCGTAGATCGTCTTGAAGTTGCCGATGGTCTGCGCCGGCACGGTGCTGGCGCTGGACTTGTTGAGGACGAACACCACCGTCTCGCGCTCCGGGCCGGCGCCGATCCGCGTCACCGCGTAGGCGGCCTCGTGGGTCTGCTTGTACGCCTGCAGGTCGGCCCAGTCGTTGAACACGTAGATGCGGCCGTCGCGATGGATCTCGCCGTAGAAGTCGTTGGCGTCGCCCTCGACGTCGCCCTCGTACAGTCGCTGGGCGCTGCCCTTGTAGCCGACGATCTTGGCCATCGTCTTGGCTTCCTTCCTGGTGAGCCCGAAACGCAGCGTCTCGCCGTTGGGGCCGCCGCCGATCCGGGTGACCACCAGCGGGATCTCGCCGGTCTGGCGGAACAGCTCGTAATCCTCGGCGTCGGCGATCACCTGAATGCGGCCGTCGCGATGGATTTCCCAGTAGCGGTCGTGCACGAGCTGCTCGTCCAGACGCGCGGCGGCGAGCTGTTGTTCGTAGGTCCGCTCGGCGTCCGTTCCCATCCAGCCGCCTTTGACAGCACAGCCGGTGGTCGCCACCATCGCGACTGCAATCGCGCCGATACGCAACATCTTGTACATCGGTCCCTCTCCAGCAAGTTCGGCAAATCCCTGCAAGGATGCAGCTTGTCCTTTGCACTACAGTGACAGGTGTCCCATGGCCCAGCCGCAGATCGCGCTCTATACCGCCCCGACCCCCAACGGCCACAAGGTCTCGGTCATGCTCGAGGAACTGGGCGTGCCGTATCAGGTGATTCCGGTCAATCTCGGCGCGGGTGACCAGAAACGGCCCGAGTACATCGCCCTGAATCCGAACGGCCGCATCCCGACCATCGTCGACCTGAGCGCCGACAACTTCGCGGTGTTCGAATCCGGCGCGATCATGATCTATCTGGCCGAGAAGTACGGCCAGCTGCTGCCGACAGAGGCCAAGGCCCGCTCGCAGGTCCTGCAGTGGCTGATGTTCCAGATGGGCGGCGTCGGCCCGATGCAGGGACAGGCCAATGTCTTCTTCCGCTATTTCCCCGAGAAGATTCCGGCGGTGATCGAGCGCTATCAGCACGAGACCAAGCGCCTGTACGGCGTGCTCGACGCGCGCCTGAAGGATCGCGAGTTCCTGTGCGACGCCTACTCGATCGCCGACATCGCGCATTTCACCTGGGTCAACATCCACGGCTGGGCCGGCGTGGACATCGACGACCTGCCGCATCTGTCGGCGTGGCGCGAGCGCATCCGCCAGCGCCCCGCGGTGCAGCGCGGCCTTGCGGTGCCGGGCGACGTGCCGGCGGCGGACGTGGTGACGATGGCGCAGTCGATGCTGCAGCGCTGAGAGGCCAGCCCGCTAAGCGCCACCCGACACCGCCCGCATCGCCACGGCCGCCAACCCCAGGGCAAGGATCAAATCGATCCACCACAGGCGCCGCAACGGCGGGCTGAGCGAACCCGGACGACCGGCCAGGCCGCAGTAGGCCGCGGTGCTGATCAGGCCGGCGACCGCGCCCGGCAGGCGCCACTGGGGCACGGCCGCCGCGGCCAGCAGCAGCAGACCGAGTGCGGCGAACATCGCCGCGCGGTGACGCATCAGCAGCAGGGTGTCGGCATCGCTCAGATCGATCCCGTACAGCCGCCGCAGACGCATCCGTCCCGCCATTCCCGCAACCGGCAGCAGATGGAGGATGCCGGCCGCGGTCAGGACGGCCGTATCGAACAGGGCCATCGCGGAGTCAGGCGACCAGCGCCCGCCGCGATGGCGTCGGCTGCAGGGTGCCGACGAACAGGTACAGCAGGGGTCCGAATGATCCCAGGACCAGCGTGATCAGCAGATACGGCCAGGCACTGCGTCCGCTGCGACGGGCATCGGCGACCATCCAGATCATCGCCAGACTGCAGGCGATGACCAGATCGACGCCGATCTGCCAGCCGGCGCTGCTGCCGAGCAGAAACGAGAAAAACCCCAGGTAACCGTGTTCGAGCAGCGCGTAGGCGGTCAACGCGCCGAAGTCGACCAGCACCAGGCCCAATGCAATCATTCTCCAGTTCATCGTGCGACTCCTGTTGGGATGAGCAGCGCCGCGACGCCAACGCGCGGCAGTCGCAGACTGCGGCCGCACCGGACCCGATTCAATTACGCGCGAGGTAATCGACCCCGCGAAACCGCGTGCCACAATGCCGCCATGCACACGCATTCCGACCACGCGCCGTTCGGCCGCCTGCTGCGGGATCGCCGGCGGGCCCTGCGGCTGTCGCAGCTCGACCTGTCGCTGCAGGCAGAGGTGTCGCAACGTCACGTGAGCTTTCTCGAATCGGGGCGCGCCCGGCCCAGTCGCGAGATGGTGTTGCAGCTCGCGGCGAGCCTCGACCTGCCGATGCGCGACCGCAACCACTGGCTGCAGAGCGCCGGCTACGCCGGCATCTACCCGCAGCGACCGCTCGACGCCGCCGACATGGAACCGGTGCGCGCCGCGCTGGAACTGATGCTTCGGCACCACGAGCCGTTGCCGGCCGTGGTCTGCGACCGGGCCTGGAACCTGTTCATGGCCAACGATGCGGTCGGACGCGTATTCGGACTGCTCGGCGAGCTCGACGCGATCTGGGACGCGGTCTGCGGCGAAGCGCCGCGCAATCTGCTCAAGCTGACGTTTCACGAGAAGGGGATGCGGCCGTACATCGTCAACTTCGACGAGGTCGCCCGGGCCCTGCTGGCCCATACCGCCCGTGAGGCGCTGACGCATCCGCGCGTGCAGGATGTCCTCGACGAGATCCTGCGCTACCCCGACCTGCCCGCCGACCTGCGCAGGATCGACCTCGATCATCGCGCGCCGCCGGTCCTGCCGACGCACTTCCGTGTGCACGGGGTCGACCTGCATCTGTTTTCGATGGTCACGACCTTTGGCACGCCGCAGGATCTGACCACCGACGAACTGCGCGTCGAGAGTTTCTTTCCCGCCGATGCCGCCAGCGATCGACTGCTGCGTTCGCTCGCCGGCAGCAACTAGGCACGGCGGACGTCGCAGCGTGCGGGATCACCACCGGAGCCCTCCATGACGACCGCCGCCTGCTACGCCCTGTGCTGTGTCGCGCTGTTCGCGAAGATGTTCGCGCTGTCGCTGTATCAGGGCTACTACCGGATCAGCCGCCTGCAGTTCCAGGTACCGGAGGACGCCCGCCTCGTCGGCAGGGCGCCGGCACCCGAGGAACTGCCGCAGGTCCAGCGCGCCGCCCGAGCGTGGCGCAACGACCTGGAAAGCATCCCGGTCTTTTTCGGCCTCGGCGCCGCCTACGTGCTGCTGGATGCACCGGCGACACCCGCGCAGTGGCTGTTCGGCGGCTTCGTCGCCGCCCGCATCGCACACTCGCTCTGCTACCTGCTCGGACTGCAGCCGTGGCGCACGATCAGCTACCTGATCGCCATCGGCACGCTGTTCGGCATCAGCGGCGTGATCCTGCAGACACTCCCCGCCTAGACCTCGGGATCGGCCCGCCGCGCCGCTCGCGGCGCGGTTCAGACGGTCGAATACGCTGGCGCCGTGGACGCGGAGTGTGGGCGATCCGAACGCGCCGGATCGAGTCGTCCATGCCCAGTTCTTTGATCTTGCGCGTCAGCCCGCCGCGTCGCTCGCGGCGCGGTTCAACGGTCGAATACGCTGGCGCCGTGGACGCGGGGTGTGGGCGATCCGAACGCGCCGGATCGAGTCGTCCATACCCGGTTCTTTGATCTTGCGCGTCGGCCCGCCGCGTCGCTCGCGGCGCGGTTCAACGGTCGAATACGCTGGCGCCGTGGACGCGGGGTGTGGGCGATCCGAACGCGCCGGATCGAGTCGTCCATGCCCAGTTCTTTGATCTTGCGGGTCAGCCCGCCGTGCCGCTTGCGGCGCGGTTCAGATGGTCGAATACGCTGGCGCCGTGGACGTGGGGTGTGGGCGATCCGAACGCGCCGGACCTAGTCGTCCATGCCCAGTTCTTTGATCTTGCGCGTCAGCCCGCCGCGTCGCTTGCGGCGCGGTTCAGACCATCGAATACGCTGACGCCGTGGACGCGGGGCGTGGGCGATCCGAACGCGCCGGACCTAGTCGTCCATGCCCAGTTCTTTGATCTTGCGCGTCAGCGTATTGCGCCCCCAGCCCAAACGCTTCGCCGCCTCCTGGCGCTGCCCGCGGGTCGCCTCCAGCGCGGTCTCGATCATGGTGCGCTCGAACATCGGGACGGCGTCGTCCAGCAGTCCGCTGTGTCCTGACGCCAGCTCGGCCTTGGCCCACTGCCGCAGGCATTCGTTCCACGACAGCGCCGCCGGAGCGGCACTCTGGACCACCGCCGCCGCGGGCGCTGCCCCGACCTGTTCACCGGGTCCGCCGACGGCCGTCTGCTCCGCAGTCGATGCCGGCGCAACCGGCGGCGGCGCGGCCTCGGTCGCATCCAGCTCGGGCGGGAGATCCTCGACATGCACGTCCTGCCCCGGCGCCATGACGGTCAGCCAGCGGCAGATGTTCTCCAGCTGCCGGACGTTGCCGGGCCACGGGAACTGCTTGAACCGGGTCAGCACTTCCGGCAGCAGGCGCTTGGGTTCGGCGTTGAGTTCGGTTGCGGCGCGCGCCAGGAAATGACGCGCCAGCTGCGGAACGTCCTCCGGGCGTTCGCGCAGCGAGGGAATGCGCACGCGAATGACGTTGAGGCGGTGGTACAGATCCTCGCGGAAACGCCCTTCGGAGACGAGCTTGTCCAGGTTCTGGTGCGTCGCCGCGATGACGCGGACGTCGACCTTGATCGGCGAGACGCCACCGACGCGGTAGAACTCGCCGTTCTGCAGCACGCGCAGCAGTCGCGTCTGCAGGTCGGCCGGCATGTCACCGATTTCATCGAGGAACAGCGTGCCGCCATCGGCCTGTTCGAAGCGCCCCTTGCGCTGCGCCGCCGCACCGGTGAACGACCCACGTTCGTGGCCGAAGAACTCGCTTTCGAGCAGATCCTTCGGGATCGCCGCGGTGTTGATCGCGATGAACGGCTTGTTCGCCCGCGGGCTGTTGACGTGCAACGCGCGGGCGACGAGCTCCTTGCCGGTCCCGGACTCGCCGGTGATCAGCACGGTGATGTGCGAGTGGCTCAAGCGTCCGATCGCACGGAACACGTCCTGCATCGCCGGCGCCTCGCCGATGATGGCGGCCCCTTCCTCGGACGGCAGGTCCTCGGCCGCCTCGCGCTTCTTCGCCGCACGGCGCACCAGTTCGGCGACGCCGTCGACGTCGAAAGGCTTGGGCAGGTATTCGAAGGCGCCACCCTTGTAGGCCGCGACCGCTGCGTCGAGATCGGAATGCGCGGTCATGATGATGACCGGCAGATCCGGCTTGGCGGCGTGAACCCGGCCCATCAGGGTCAGGCCGTCGACGCCCGGCATGCGGATGTCGGAGATCAGGACGTCCGGGGCATCGTCGGCGATCGCGTCGAGCAATTCGGCTGCGCCCGGGAAGCTGGTGACGGTCATGCCCTCGCGAACGAGCGACTTCTCCAGCACCCAGCGGATCGACTCATCGTCGTCCACGACCCAGACCTTGAGCGGACTCATAGCGTTTCCAGCGGCAGTAGGATTGTGAATATCGTGCAGCCCGGCCGGCTCCGGCACTCGATCAGTCCGCCGTGGCTGTGGATGAGGTACTGTGCAATTGGCAGGCCAAGCCCGCTGCCCTGCGCCCGCGTCGTCACCATCGGGAAGAAGATCTTCTCCAGCATCGCCGGCTCGATCCCCGCGCCGCTGTCCTCGATATCGATCTGCACCACCAGCTTGTGCCGCTTCGCGCCGATCGTGAACTGGCGCCGGGTGCGCGTGCGCAGCAGGATCGTGCCCTGCTCGCCGACCGCCTGCAGCGCGTTGCGCAGCAGGTTCAGGACCGCCTGGATCAGCTGTTCGCGGTCGGCCGTCAGCTCCGGAATGCTGGGGTCGTAGTCGCGCAGCACGCTGATGCCTTCGGGCGCCTCGGCCTGAACCAGGCGACGCACGTGCTCCAGCACTTCATGAACGTTGAGCAGGCTCTTCTGCGGCGCCCGGTTGGGCCCGAGCAGACGGTTGACGAGATTCTGCAGCCGGTCGGCCTCGCGGATGATGACCCGGGTGTACTCGCGGTGGCTTTCGTCCGGATACTCGCGTTCGAGCAGCTGCGCCGCGCCGCGGATACCGCCGAGCGGATTCTTGATCTCGTGCGCGAGGCCACGGATCAGCTCGCGGCTGGCGTCGAAGTGGGCCTGGAGCTGCTCATCGCGCGAGATCCGCAGATGCCGCTGCAGCGGCAGGATCTCCATCAGCAGGCCCGGCTTCTTGCCGCCGATGACGAAGGGGGTGACGGTCCAGTCCACCGGAATCGGCGGATCGCCGTTGCGCTGCAGATCGAGTTCGCGCTCGATGAAGCCGGTTGCGGTTTCCAGCGCGGTGCGCAGCCGCGGCTCGTAGGGTTTGAAATGCGGGATCGCCTCGATCAGCGGCATGCCGACCGCCATGCGCCGGGACACCCCGAACAGACTCTCGAAAGCCGAATTGATGGTCGATACGCGCAGACCGTCGTCGACCGCCAGAACCGCGTTGGTCAGTCCGTCGAGGACGTCATCCGCCGTAACGCGACTTCTGGGCACAAGTTTCATGACCTCCCAAACGCAAGATGCAGGCCAGCGGGCGGAAGGCCACCGAGGCCGATCCCCGCACCGAAAGCACTATCTTGGTGCGCACAATGTTGGTGCGCAAGTCTAATTTGGTGCAGGTGCGCGCACGTGGAACACGACGCCGGCGGAGCGGGCGCGCTCGCGGCCATCGGCCCCGATCAGGGCGACGACCAGCTCGTGCGCGCCGGGCGCCAGCCCGGACAGTTCGATGCTCAGATCGTCGACCGGCGTCGCCGTGACGGCGGCACCGTCGACCCGGTACGACAGCCCGAATCCGGTCACCAGCCCCGGCATCACGCTGGCCGCGGCCACCACCGGCAACTGCGCCGCGTCGAACTGCTGGCCGGGTGTCGGCGACTCGATGCTCACCGCAAAGCGCGCGGCGGCCTGCAGCGCCGCCAGCGAATAGAAGGGGCGCCGCGCCGGCGGGGTCGCGCCGGACAGGGGCTCGAGCTTGAGCGGCCTGGCGCGCGGATCGGGCGGCTGGTCGGTGTAGTGCACGCTGCCGTCCGGCGCGACATAGCGGTAGACCTCGTCGGCCGCCATCGCGGCCGCCGCGATCCCGCACGCGAGCACCGGCACCACCATCATCCGTTTCCTGGGCATCATCGCGGCAGCATAGCGGCAGGACCGCCGGCGCACCTGTCGCATCCGGCGAACGGCCGCTCCGGGAAGCAAAAAAGAACCCCGCCGGAGCGGGGTTCTTTTTGCATCGGAATGCCTTACAGCGAGTAGTACATGTCGAACTCGATCGGATGGGTGGTCATGCGGAACCGCGTGACCTCTTCCATCTTCAGCGCGATGTAGGCGTCGATCATGTCGTCGGTGAAGACACCGCCACGGGTCAGGAACTCGCGGCCCTTGTCCAGGGCTTCGAGCGCCATGTCGAGGCTGTGGCAGACGCGCGGGATCTTGGCGTCCTCTTCCGGCGGCAGGTGGTACAGATCCTTGTCGCCCGGATCGCCGGGGTGGATCTTGTTCTGGATGCCGTCGAGGCCGGCCATCATCATCGCGGCGAAGGCGAAGTACGGGTTGGCCATCGAGTCCGGGAAGCGCACTTCGATGCGGCGGCCCTTCGGGTTGGACACGTGCGGGATGCGGATCGACGCGGAGCGGTTGCGGGCCGAGTAGGCCAGCAGCACCGGCGCCTCGAAGCCCGGCACCAGACGCTTGTAGCTGTTGGTCGACGGGTTGGTGAAGGCGTTGATGACCTGCGCGTGCTTGATGATGCCGCCGATGTAGTACAGCGCGGTCTCGGACAGGCCGCCGTACTTGTCGCCGGCGAACAGGTTGACGCCGTCCTTGGCCAGCGACTGGTGGACGTGCATGCCGCTGCCGTTGTCGCCGACCAGCGGCTTGGGCATGAAGGTCGCGGTCTTGCCGTAGGAATGCGCGACGTTCTGCACGACGTACTTGAGCTTCAGAACCTCGTCGGCCTTCTTGGTCAGGGTGCCGAACTTGACGCCGATCTCGCACTGGCCGGCGGTGGCGACCTCGTGGTGATGCACTTCGGTCGGCATGCCACAGGCTTCGAGCGTGGCGCACATGGCCGAACGCACGTCCTGCAGGCTGTCGACCGGCGGCACCGGGAAGTAACCGCCCTTGACGCCCGGGCGATGACCCATGTTGCCCTCAGCGTAGTCGCGCCCGGTGTTCCAGCTCGCCTCGGTCGAATCGACGTGCGCGAAGCTGCCGGACATGTCGGCGCCCCAGCGCACCGAATCGAACACGAAGAACTCGTTCTCCGGGCCGAAGAACGCGGTGTCGGCGACACCGGTCGACTTCAGATAGGCTTCGGCGCGCTTGGCCAGCGAGCGCGGGTCACGGCCGTAGCCTTCGCCGGTGGCCGGCTCGATGACGTCGCAGGTCAGGGCCAGCGTGGTGTCCTCGAAGAACGGGTCGATGAAAGCCGAACCCGGCTCCGGCATCAGGATCATGTCGGACTCGTTGATGCCCTTCCAGCCGGCGATCGACGAGCCATCGAACATCTTGCCGTCGGTGAAGGTGTCTTCTTCGATCGTGTGGGCCGGAACGGTGACGTGCTGCTCTTTGCCGCGCGTATCGCAGAAGCGGAAGTCAACGAAATGAACTTCCTTCTCCTTGATCATCTTGAGTACATCGCTACCCGACATGGGTCTCTCCTTGGTGGGACTTTGACTGGGTTCGCTGCGGGCCGTCCCGCATCGCGTGCCCCGAAATGAAGCATGAACCATGCCACGCCGCGCATTCGGATCAGCCGGTGTGGCCGGAGGCTATCCTAGCCCCTTGCCGTGCACCACGGCAGTCCTTCAGGCCGCCGGCGCAAATACGCCGTTGATTGCGCTGCGATATACGGAGCTGATTTCGTCGGGCCCGTTGATGGTCATGCCCAGATCGCGCAGCCGCCCGTCGTGCAGGTCGTAGACCCAGCCGTGCACGCTCAGAGTCTGGCCCCGGCGCCACGCGGCATCGATCACGGTCGAATGGCAGACGTTGGCCGCCTGCTCGATCACGTTGAGCAGACACAACCGGTCGTGGCGCTCGTGCGGATCGGTCACCGCTTCCAGGCGCTCGGCATGCAGGTCGTGCACGTCGCGGATGTGTCGCAGCCAGTTGTCGGCGATGCCGATGCGGGCGCCGTTCATCGCCGCTTCGACGCCGGAGCACCCGAGGTGGCCCACGACCATGATGTGCTTGACCTGCAGCATGTCGACCGCGAACTGCATCACCGACAGGCAGTTGAAGTCGGTATGGACGACGACATTGGCGATGTTGCGGTGGACGAAGACCTCGCCCGGCGGCAGCCCCAGGATCTGGTTGGCCGGCACGCGCGAGTCGGCACAGCCGATCCACAGATACTCGGGCTTCTGGCCGTGGGTCAGGCGCTCGAAGTACTCGGGGTCGGCCTCGACCTGGGCGTCGGCCCAGGCCCGGTTCTGTTCGAAGAGGTGTTTGAGGGTTCTCATAGCCTTGGGAATATAGCCTTGCTCGGCAATCCACCGGAAGCCCCGCGCGGGGGCATTGCTATACTCGCCGCCCGATTCTCACCGCCTTGGCGACGCGCTAATGACTTTCCAGGAACTCATTCTGAAGCTCCAGTCCTTCTGGGCCGGGCACGGCTGCGTGCTGGTCCAGCCGATGGATATGGAAATGGGTGCCGGCACCTTCCACTGGTCGACCTTCCTGCGCGCGATCGGCCCGGAACCCTGGAACACCGCGTACGTGCAGCCCAGCCGCCGCCCCACCGACGGCCGCTATGGCGACAATCCCAACCGCCTGCAGCACTACTACCAGTTCCAGGTCCTGATGAAGCCGAGCCCGCCGAACATCCAGGAGCTGTACCTGGAGTCGCTGAAGATGCTCGGCTTCGACCCGCTGGTCCACGACATCCGCTTCGTCGAGGACAACTGGGAGTCGCCGACGCTCGGCGCCTGGGGACTCGGCTGGGAAGTCTGGCTCAACGGCATGGAAGTCACCCAGTTCACTTACTTCCAGCAGGTCGGCGGACTCGAATGCCGGCCGGTGTCGGGCGAGATCACCTATGGCCTCGAACGCCTGGCGATGTACATCCAGGGCGTCGAGAGCGTCTACGATCTGGTGTGGTCGCGCACCCCGCTGCCCGGCGGTGGCGAGCGCGTGGTGACCTACGGCGACGTCTACCACCAGAACGAGGTCGAGCAGAGCACCTATAACTTCGAGCACGCCGACACCGCGGCGCTGTTCGAACGCTTCAACAAAGCCGAGGCCGAATGCACGCACCTGCTCGGCCTGGAGACGCCGCTGCCGCTGCCGGCCTACGAACGCGCCGTGCAGGCCTCGCACGCGTTCAACCTGCTCGACGCGCGCGGCGCGATCTCAGTCACCGAGCGCCAGGCCTATATCCTGCGGGTGCGGACCATGGCGCGCGGCTGCGCCGAGGCGTACTACAAGGCGCGCGAGGCCCTCGGCTTTCCGATGCTGCGGCAGGCGCAGGCCGCCTGAAGGCGCCCCCGACGTCAGCGCGGCGCCTTGAGTTCGATCGTGTTGCCGTCCGGATCGCGGGTATACAGCGAGTCGCTCTCGCCCACCGCGCCGTAGCGCCGCGCCACCTCGCCGACCGGCGCGCCCGCGGCACGCAGGCGCGCGGCGATCGCAGCCACATCGAAAGGCTCGACCAGCAGACAGACGTGGTCGACGTTGCGCCCGGACTCCCCCGGTGGCGGACCGCCACTGCGCCCCAGGGCGCCGTCCACCGGCACCAGGTCGATCAGGGCGCTGCCGGCGCGCAGCTGCAGCAACCCGATGTCGTCCCGGCGGCGCTCGACGGCGCAGCCCAGCGCGCCGCAATAGAAATCCAGCGCGCGCTGCAGTTCAGCCACGCGCAGGACGACATGATCGATCCCCAGAATCCGCACCGGTTGCGCCTCCACCGCTGGTCCACCATCCGCCGGCAACGACGGGCCAAGCCCCGATGATGCGCCGCAAACGCCCCCGATCGCACGCGGAGAGTTGGCGAAACCCCCACGATCCCGGACAATTGCGCGCTCTTTTTCAGTTGCCGTGAACCGCATGTCCCGCGATCTGTTGCTCGAAATTGGAACCGAAGACCTGCCGGCGCGCTACGTGCGCCCGTTGGCCGATGCGCTCAGCGAAGGGATCGGCGGCGGCCTGGAGAAGCGCGGCATCACCTTTGCCGCGACCCGCGTCTTCGCGACGCCGCGCCGGATCGCGGTCCGCGTCGAGCAGGTTGCCGAACATCAGCCGGACCAGACGCTGGAGCGGCTCGGCCCGGCGCTGACCGTCGCACTCAAGGACGGCCAGCCGACCCCGGCCGGCCTGGGCTTCGCCCGCTCCTGCGGCGTCGATTTCGCCGAGCTGGGCGAACAGGACGGCAAGCTGCACTTCGTCAGGACCGCGCCGGGACGGGACACCACCGAACTGCTGCCGGAGATCTTTGCCGACACGCTCAAGCAGATGGACACGCTGGTGCCCAAGCGCATGCGCTGGGGCGACGGCGAAGCGACCTTCGTCCGCCCGGTGCAATGGCTGCTGTGCCTGTTCGGCCACGACGTGATCGACATCGAACACTTCGGCCTCGGCGCCGGCCGCAGGACCTACGGCCACCGCTTCCATGCGCCGGACGCCATCGAACTGCAGCAACCGGGCGACTACGAGGACGCTCTGCGCGCCGCCAGGGTCTGGGCCGACTTCGACAGCCGCAAGGCGGAGATCCGCGAGCAGGTGGAGCGCGAGGCGTCCAGGCTCGGCGGCACCGCGCGCATCTCGGACGATCTGCTCGAGGAAGTCGCCGCGCTGGTCGAGTGGCCGGTCGCGATCACCGGCCGCATGGAGGATCGCTTCATGCAGTTGCCACCGGAAGTGATCGTCTCGACCGTCGAAATCAACCAGCGCTACTTCACCGTCTTCACCGACGCCGGCTACCGCGAGCTGCTGCCGAACTTCATCACCCTCGCCAACATCGAGTCGAAGGATCCGGCGCAGGTCGTCGCCGGCAACGAGCGCGTGGTGCGCCCGCGGCTGAGCGACGCACTGTTCTTCTGGGAGCAGGATCTCAAGCAACCACTCGAGGCCTATGGCATCAAGCTCGCCGACGTGACCTTCCAGAAGGCGCTCGGCAGCATCGCCGACAAGGTCGCGCGCATCCGCAAGCTCGCCGAGCACGTCGCCCGCCAGACCGACGCGGACGTCGATCTGGCCGAGCGCACCGCCGCGCTGTGCAAGAACGATCTGGTCACGCGGATGGTGTTCGAGTTCCCGGAGCTGCAGGGCCTGATGGGCGGCTATTACGCGGCCCGATCGGGCGAGCCGGCCGCGGTCGGCGCAGCAATCGCCGAGCACTATCTCCCGACCCAGCATGGCACGCCGATTCCGTCGACACCGGAAGGACGCTGCGTCGCCCTGGCCGACAAACTCGACACCCTCACGGGCATCTTCGCGATCGGCCAGAAGCCGAGCGCCAGCAAGGACCCCTTCGCGCTGCGGCGCGCGGCGTTGGGCGTCCTGCGCATCTGCCTGGAAGCGGAGCTGCCGCTGGACCTGAGGGATCTGCTGGAGACGGCGCTGATGCAGCAGCCGGCCGGCACCCGCGACGATGCGATGCTGCGCGAGCTGCTGGACTTCGCGATCGAGCGCCTGCGCGCCCATCTGGTCGGCGAGGTCGTCGACGGCCGCGCGATCAGCGCGGAGATGTTCGAATCCGTCGCTGCGCTCGGCGTCACCCGCCCGCTGGAGTTCGTGCAGCGCCTGCACGCGGTGCATGCCTTCGTCGAGGACCCGGCCGCCGCGCGCCTCGCCGGCGCCAACAAGCGCATCCGCAACATCCTGCGCCAGGCCGGCGGGGACGGGTCCGGCGCGGTCGATCCGGACCGCTTCGAGGATGCCGCCGAACGCAAGCTGCACGCCGACCTGCTCGCGCTGGAAGCCCGCGCCGCGGAGACCGCCGATTTCCGCAGCCGCCTGACCCAGCTCGCGGAACTCGCCGATCCGGTCGACGCCTTCTTCGATGCGGTGATGGTCAACGCCGAGGACCCCGCGGTGCGTCACAACCGTCTGGCGCTGCTGGGCCAGCTCGACCGCCTGTGCCGCTCCGTGGTCGATCTGTCGCAGCTGCCGGGCTGATCGCCCCCGACCGGACCCGCCGCGCGCAAACGCGCTAGAGTCGTCGACGACCGCCCGCCACGTAAAATTCGATGATGAAGAATGTGATCCTGGATCGCGATGGCGTGATCAACGAGGACTCCGCCGCGTACATCAAGTCGGTCGCGGAATGGAAGCCGGTGCCCGGCAGCCTCGAGGCGATCGCGCGGCTGTGTCAGGCCGGCTTTAGGGTCTTCGTCGCCAGCAATCAGTCCGGCCTCGGCCGCGGACTGTTCGACTACGATGCGTTCTCCGCGATGAACGACCACATGCAGCAGCGACTCGCCGAACTCGGCGGTCGCATCGACGGCATCGCCTTCGCGCCGGATCATCCGGACCGGGCCACCGACCAGCGCAAACCGGCGCCGGGCATGCTGCTGGACCTCGCGCGGCGACTCAACGTGTCCGCCGAACTGATCCCGGTGGTGGGCGACTCCTGGCGCGACATCGAGGCCGCGCGCGCCGCCAAGGCCCGGCCGGTCCTGGTGCGCACCGGCAACGGCCGCAAGACCGAGACCGAACACGCCGACGAACTGCGTGACGTCGTCGTCTACGACGATCTGGCGGCCTTCGCCAATGCCCTGATCGCGGCCCAGCAGGCGCTGCCGCCGGTACAGGCCTGAACCGGCCGCTCAGCCGCGCTGGTAGAGGTCCGGAACGTAGCGCTCCATCAGCGTCTGCGGCCGCAGCGGCGCAGTGAACCCGAACTGCGCATACAGGCCATGGGCATCGGCCGTCGCCAGCGTGAAGCGGCGCAGCCCCTGCAACTGCGGGTGCGCCATCACCGCCGCCATCAGATCCCTGGCGTAGCCACGGCCGCGCTGTGGCGGCAGCACGAACACGTCGACCAGATTGGCGAAGGTCGCGTAGTCCGAAATCACGCGGGCAAACGCGATCTGCCGGCCATCCAGATAGCCGCCGAAGCACAGCGAATGCCGCAACGACCGCTCCACGCGCACGCGGTCGATTCCCCGCGCCCAGGCCGAGTGCTCGCTCAGGAAACGGTGAATCAGCCCGACGTCGAGTTCGGCCGGATCGGTGCTGATCCGGAATGCGTTCATTGTCCGCAGGCCGCGTAGTCTTCGCGCCGGCGCTCGATCTGGACCCCGACCGCCTTGACCTTGGCCACCGCGCCCGGCTTGTTGATGCGGATCCGCAGCTGCTGAACCGGAAACTCCTCGAACAGCCGCCGCGCGACCGTCTCTGCCAGCGTCTCGAGCAGACCCGGTTGCAGCTCGCGCGCGATCGCGGTCACGCGCTCGGCCACCGCCGCGTAGTCGACCGCGTCGCGGACCCGGTCGCTGCTGGCGGCCTCGCGCGTGTCCACCCCCAGCTCCAGGTCGAAGATCAGCGGCCGCGGCAACTGCCGCTCCCACCCGTGGATGCCGATGATCGCCTCGACTTCCAGACCCTGCAGAAAAACCGTGTCCATTGCCTCAGTTCCCTTGGTGCCGCGGCGGCTGCAGCTCGGTGAGCGGCCAGCGCGGCGTGACGAACAGCTTGCCGCCCGGCGCCACGCCCTCGGCGCGGCGCGCCCAGCCGGCATAGGCGACCATCGCGGCGTTGTCGGTACAGAACGCCTGGCGGGGAAAGAACAACTGCAGCCCGCGACGTGACGCCAGTTCGCCGAGGCGCTCACGCAGGCGCCGGTTGGCGCCGACGCCACCGGCGACGACCAGACGCTCGAAGCCGGTCGCGTCGACCGCCCGCTGCACCTTGATCGCCAGGGTCTCGGTCACCGCCTCCTGGAAGGCATGCGCCAGATCGGCACGACCCTGCTCGTCCCCGGCCTGCGGCAACGCCGTCAGCACCGCGGTCTTCAGCCCGCTGAAGCTGAACTCCAGACCGGGACGGTCGGTCATCGGTCGCGGCAGGCGGAAGCATCCAGCCCGACCCGAGTCGGCCAGGCGTGCCAGCTCCGGGCCGCCGGGGTACGGCAGGCCCAGCATCTTGGCGGTCTTGTCGAAAGCCTCGCCGACGGCGTCGTCGAGGCTCTCACCGAGCAGTTCGTAACGACCGAGCCCCCGCACCGCGACCAGCAGGGTATGCCCGCCGGACACCAGCAGCGCCAGAAACGGAAACGTCGGCGCCGGCGATTCGAGCATCGGCGCCAGCAGATGCGCCTCCATGTGATGAACCGGAATCAGCGGCACATCCAGCGCCGTCGCCAGTCCGGCCGCGACCGACGCTCCGACCATCAATGCACCGATGAGTCCGGGGCCGGCGGTGTAGGCGATCCCGCCGAGCTGAGCCGGCACGACGCCCGCCTGGTCGAGGGCGGCTCGGACCAGATCGTTGATCCGGCGCACGTGATCGCGCGACGCCAGTTCGGGGACGACACCGCCGTACTCGGCGTGCAGGCGGATCTGGCTGTGCAAGGCGTGCGCGGCCAGGCCGCGCGCACCGTCGTATACGGCCGCGGCGGTTTCGTCGCAGGAGGTCTCGATCCCGAGGATCGGTCGGGCATCAGCTTCGCGGGGGAACATGGCGGTATTGTAGCGGCGAGCGATGGGGGATTTGCGCACTCGGACCAGTCCGGATAGAATCCTCGCCCTTTTTGTGGGCCGGACGTTTGAAGGACGCCGTCCCGAACCGCCAATAAGAGAGTGAGTCTCTATGCCTTCTGTACGCGTTCGCGAGAACGAGCCCTTCGAGGTCGCCATCCGCCGCTTCAAGCGCACCTGTGAAAAAGCCGGTGTGCTGACCGACGTGCGCAAGCACGAGTACTTCGAGAAGCCGAGCCAGGAGCGCAAGCGCAAGCGCGCTGCGGCCGTGAAGCGCCAGGCGAAGAAGGTCCAGCGCGAGTCGAATCGCCGTATTCGCCTCTTCTAAGAGGCGTTTTCAGCAGTAGGTAACACCCCGGCGCGGCCCTGATCGGTCGCGCTGGTCGTGTTGGTCCGATCTTTGTAAACAGGCAGCCACCGTGTCCGATCTGAGTTCCCGCATTGCCGAAGACGTCAAAGCCGCCATGCGCGCGGGCGACAAGCCGCGACTGTCGGTCCTGCGCATGCTCCAGGCCGAACTCAAGCAGCGCGAGGTCGTCGAATCGACCGAGCTGACCGACGCCGTGGTCCAGGCCGTCGTCGAGAAGATGGTCAAGCAGCGCCGCGACGCGGAGCAGCAGTTCCGCGCCGGACAGCGCCCGGACCTGGCCGACAAGGAAGCCGACGAAATCACCGTGCTGATGGGTTATCTGCCGGCGCAGATGACCGACGACGAGGTCGGCGCGCTGATCGCTCAGGCCATTGCGGAGACCGGCGCCGCCGGCCCCAAGGACATGGGCAAGGTGATGGGGTGGATCAAGCCCAAGGCACAGGGGCGCACCGACATGGGCAAGCTGTCCGGCCTGATCAAGGCCCGCCTGTCCTGACACCCCGCCCGCCCCGCGCAAGCGTCTAAACTCCGGCAACCATGGCCGGACGCATCCCCGACGCCTTCATCCACGATCTGCTCGCACGCACGGATATCGTCGAGCTGATCGGCGCGCGCGTCGAGCTCAAGCGCGCCGGCAAGGAACTCAAGGGCCTGTCGCCGTTCACCGCCGAGAAGAGCCCGTCGTTCTTCGTCTCGCCGGCCAAGCAGATGTTCTTCGACTTCAGCTCCGGCAAGAACGGCAACGCCATCGGCTTCCTGATGGAATACGAACGGCTCAGCTTCGTCGAAGCGGTCGAGGAGCTGGCGCGCCGCCATGGCCTCGAGGTGCCGCGCGAAGGCGGCGGCCACGAACACCGCGTGGTGATGGACGGACCGCTCGACGCGCTGGCCGCCGCGCAGCGCTTCTTCGCCGAGCAGCTGCGCAAATCCCCGACCGCAATCGACTACCTGAAAAAGCGCGGCGTCAGCGGCGAGACCGCCAGGCAGTTCGGCGTTGGCTACGCGCCCGACAGCTGGAACGCGCTGACCGGCTTCCTGCAGCAGACGCGCCACGCGATCGATGCCGGCCTGCTGATCGAAAAGGAACCCGGGCAGGCCGGCACCCGCGTCTACGACCGTTTCCGCAATCGCGTGATGTTCCCGATCCGCGACCCGCGCGGGCGGGTCATCGGCTTCGGCGGGCGCACCCTCGGCAACGATCCGGCCAAGTACCTGAACTCGCCGGAAACGGCGCTGTTCCACAAGGGCCGCAATCTCTACGGGCTTTACGAAGCACGCCTGGCCAGCACCGCGGCGGCGTTGCCGTACCTGATCGTCGTCGAGGGTTATATGGACGTGGTGATGCTGGCCGAGCACGGCATCCGCGAAGCGGTCGCCACGCTCGGCACCGCAACGACGCGCGATCACCTGCAGCTGATCTTCAAATCGACCCGCAAGATCGTGTTCTGCTTCGACGGCGACCGCGCCGGCCGTGCCGCGGCCTGGCGCGCACTGGACCAGATCCTGCCCGAGCTGTACGAGGATCGGGAGTGCGTGTTCATGTTCCTGCCCGAGGGGCACGACCCCGACAGCCTCGTACAGGAGATCGGCGAGGCCGCGTTCCGCGAGCTGATCGGCAAGGCCATTCCGGTGACCGACTACCTCGTCGAACAGCTCGCGCGCGAAGTGGACCTGACGACCTACGCCGGCCGCGGCAAGCTGGTGGAGCTGGCACGCCCGCATCTGGCACGCCTGCGCGAAGGTCCGGTCCTGGCGTCGACGCTGGAGCGACTGCACCGCCTGTCCGGCATCTCCCACGACCAGTTCCAGCGCAGCGTCGCCGACGTCGCCGCGCTGCCGCCGACCGCGCGCATGCACGACGAGGGCTCCGGTCCGCCGCAGACGCGGGCGGTGCGGCGGGCGATGCGCCTGCTGCTCGAACATCCGCGCCTTGCCGACACGGTGCACAACGTGCAGCTCCTGCTCGAGGCCGGCCTGCCGGGTTGCGACGTCCTGGTCGAAGCGCTCGACTTCTTCCAGGAACGCCCCGGGGCGTCCGCCGCCCACCTTATGGCGGCCTGGCAGGGAACCAAGAAGGGCGAAGCGATCGGCCGGCTCGCCGCCGAGGCCTTGCCTCCCCTGGAAGACGAGGATCTCGCCCGCGAATTCGGGCAGGTCATGTCGCACCTGAGTGAACGCGGCCTGCGCCGGCGGGTCCAATACCTCATGGCACAGGCCCGTGAGCGCGATCTCACCGAATCGGAGATGCGCGAGGCCGAAGCGATCACCCGGCAACTGGCCACACGCTCGACCGCCGGCGGCGGTTGAGCGTATAATGACCAGTTCTCTTACCTCCTCTTGGCCCTTCCGTGAAGGGCCCGCCCCGAGAATCACTGCATGAGCAACACTGAGAAAGCCGACAAGGCCCAAGCGATCGAGCAGCAGGCCCAGAAGCAATCCCAGATCAAGGTTCTGATCGCACTCGGCAAGGAAAAAGGTTACCTGACCTACGCCGAAGTTGCCGATCATCTGCCGGAAATCGTCGACACCGAGCAGATCGAAGACATCATCACGATGATCCAGGCGATGGGCATCCCGGTCCACGAGGAAGCCCCGGAAGAGGATCAGCAGCTGTTCTCGGAACCCAGCGTCGTCGCTTCCAACGAGGAAGAGGAAGAGGCCGCCGAGGAAGCCGCCGCGGTGATCGCGGCGCTCGACGACCAGTTCGGCCGCACCACCGACCCGGTCCGCATGTACATGCGCGAAATGGGCTCGGTCGAGCTGCTCGACCGCGAGGGTGAGATCCGCATCGCCAAGCGCATCGAGGAAGGCCTCAACGAGGCGATGTTCGCGATGGCGCAGTATCCGGAGACGGTCGCGATCCTGCTCGAGGCCTTCGAGGCCTACAAGCAGGGCAACAAGCGTCTCAACGAGATCGTCACCGGCTTCTTCGATCCGAACGCCGAGGAAGAGATTCCGTCGCCGGCGCCGGCAGCCAACGCCGCCAACAACGACTCGGACGACGACGACGACGACGATTCGGACGACGACGAGGAAGAAGCCGTCGATACCGGTCCCGATCCGGTGATGACCGCCGAAAAGTTCGACGAACTGCAGAAGCTGTACGACCAGGCCTGGGACGCGCTGCTCAAGACCGGCAGCGGCCATCCGAAGACGCAGGCCAAGCGTGAAGCCGTGGCCAACCACATCATGGGCTTCAAGCTGTCGCCGAAGATCGTCGACGAGGTCACCCAGAACCTGCGCAACAAGATCGACCTGGTCCGCCGCACCGAGCGCCAGATCATGCGCATCTGCGTGTCCGACGCCGGCATGACCCGCGAGGAATTCCTCAAGGTCTACCGCGAGGCCGGCGGCGCCACCAGCGCCGACTGGGTGCACAAGCTGATCCGCGCCAAGCGCAAGTATTCGTCCGAGCTCAATGCGCGCAAGGACGAGATCTTCGAGCTGCAGGAAGTCCTGCGCAAGATGGAGGGGGACAACCTCCTGACGCTCGACGAGATCAAGGACATCAACCGGCGCATGAACGTCGGCGAGGCCAAGGCCCGTCGCGCGAAGAAGGAAATGGTCGAGGCCAACCTGCGTCTGGTGATCTCGATCGCCAAGAAGTACACCAACCGCGGCCTGCAGTTCCTCGACCTGATCCAGGAAGGCAACATCGGCCTGATGAAGGCGGTCGACAAGTTCGAATACCGTCGCGGCTACAAGTTCTCGACCTACGCGACATGGTGGATCCGTCAGGCGATCACCCGTTCGATCGCCGATCAGGCCCGCACCATCCGTATCCCGGTGCACATGATCGAGACCATCAACAAGCTCAACCGGATCAGCCGGCAGATGCTGCAGGAGATGGGCCGCGAGGCGACGCCCGAAGAGCTGGCGAAGAAGATGGAGATGCCGGAGGACAAGATCCGCAAGGTGCTCAAGATCGCCAAGGAACCGATCTCGATGGAAACCCCGATCGGCGACGACGAGGATTCACATCTGGGCGACTTCATCGAGGACGGCAACGCCGTCTCGCCGGTCGAATCCGCGACTTCCCAGTCGCTGGCCGAGGCGACCTACCAGATCCTGGCGTCGCTGACTCCGCGCGAGGCCAAGGTGCTGCGCATGCGCTTCGGCATCGACATGACTACCGACCATACGCTTGAAGAGGTCGGCAAGCAGTTCGACGTCACCCGCGAGCGCATCCGTCAGATCGAGGCCAAGGCGCTGCGCAAGCTGCGCCACCCGAGCCGGGCGAATTATCTGCGCAGCTTCCTCGACGAGTAAGTCGCAAGCCCGCTGCAACGATGCAAAAAAGAAACCCCGCCATCAAGGCGGGGTTTCTTTTTGAGCGGTGCCGCGCAGCAATCAGAACGAGAACCGCACGCCGGTGAGGAAGTCCCCGAGGTCGGCTTCGTCCCCACCGTCCTCAAGCTGCGTGTAACGATAGTCGGCGAACAGACCGACCGACTCGCCGAGCGCAAAGAGCGCGCCGAACTGCAGCTCGAAGCCGTCGCCGAAGTCACCGACGTCGAGATAGCCCACTTCACCACGCAGATGCAGGACGTCGCTGACCGGCGCCGCTGCGCCGACATGGACGCCGAATCCGGAGTCGTCGGTGTCATCGGACACCCCGTTGGCCTTGAGCTCGAACTGCGCGTCGACGTATTCCACCCGTCCGTAGAACGGCGTGTTGTCGAAACGCAGGCCGGCGCCGAGGCGCAGCCAGTCGAGGCTGCCGTCGATGATCGACCCCTCGAGATTGTCGTACTCGTTCTGCTGGTATTCCCCGGACAGGAATACGTTGGGCGCAACGTCGAACTGGGCGCGGATGCCGTATCCGTCGCCATCGTCGAACGACGCGTCCTCGATGTCGAGGTCGGCGACCGGCACGTAGTACAGGTCGACCGAATTCGGGCCGAGCGCGTACGCAGCGAGCGGCGCACTCAGCAGTCCGGCAACGATGATGCGCTTGAAGCTATGCATGAGGATCTCCTGTGGGCTTGTTATTCCACCGCAACGCCGCGGATACGGCATCGCGATGGGTTTGTGGTTGAACTGAGACAGACGAACCTAGCTTGCCGCGCGCGCCTGAATGTCGCCTGAAAAACACACGCGCGCTGCAGCTCCGGCGGGCGCGGGCGTCAGAACCGGAAACGCAATCCGGCGCGGATGTCGCTGACCTTGACCGACTGGTCGTCGTCGTTTTCCAGGTCGGTCACGCGGTAGTCGGCGAAGATGCCGAAATTCTGATCGAGGCGAATCCCCGCGCCCACCAGATACTCCAGGCCGCTGCCGGCATCGCCGATATCGAGATAGCCGACGTTGGCCTCGACCGTGAACAGCTCGCCGAGATCGTGCCGGAAGCCCAGATGCGCGGCGTAACCGGAGTCGGTCGCCGAGTCGTTCGGGATCTGCAGTTCGCTGCGCACGTACTGGATCTGCAGGTAGACCGGAACGGTCTGCCCGGCGTACCCGAGGCCGATGCGCGTCTCGTCGAGATCGGTATTGAGATCGGCGCCGTCGAAGCCGTCGTAATTGTTCGACTGATATTCGCCCGCCAGGAAGACATTGTCGCCGAGCATGGCGGATAGCCTCAGCCCGAAGCCGTCACCGCCGTCGGAGTCGACGCTGCCGACAACCGGCCCCTGCAGCTCCATGCTGCTGTCCGGGACGTAATAACCGTCGAGAAAATCGAAGCTGCCCGCGTGCGCCGTCAGCGGTCCGGCCACCATCCAGGCCCCGGCCAGCGCCGCCCCCATCCGAATCCTGTTCATTGTGCTCTCCAATGCTTTGTCGCGCCTCGCGGCCCGCACAGCCGCAGCAACGCGTTGTCTTATGCCGGCAAGTATAGCGATGCCGACACCGCTGCGCCCCCAAAAAAAACGCGGCGCCGTGGGGCGCCGCGCGATCGATCACAGTCGGATCGTTACGCTTCAGTTCTGCGCCGCGGCATCACCCAGCGACGGCGTGTACAGCGGTCCCTCCTGCTCGGAGAAGTACTGCGCCAGGACCTGGATATCCGCGTCGGTCAGGGTTGCGGCCTGTGCCGCCATGACCGGATTCTTGCGCCCGCCGGAGCGGTACTCGTTCAGGGCCTGCGCGAGGTAGTTCGCGTACTGGCCGGCCAGGATCGGGTAGTTCGGCGCAATCGGCTTGGCACCGCCCTCGCCGTGGCATGCGGCGCAGGCCGCCGCCTTCTCGGGCACGGCGCTCTGCGCGAAAGCTGCGATCGGGGCAAGGCCCAGCAACACAATGGTGGCAATTCGCTTCATCGTTGGCCTCACTTCGCCGGAGCGGTGGACAGAAACGCCGCAATGTCGGCGATATCGGCATCCGACAGCGTCGACGCCTGCGCCGCCATCGTCGGATGGCTGCGCTCACCCGAGCGATAGCCCTTCAGCGCCGCCTCGATGTAGCCGGCGGACTGTCCGCCGAGCATCGGCACGCGATAGGTCGGATACGCATTGTTGTACTTCGGAATGCCGTGGCACCCCATGCAGGTGTTGGCTTTGACGCGACCCGCAGCGGCATCACCTTGCGCAAACGCGGCGGGCGCGGTCAGCGCAGCGGCGAGGGCGACAACGCCCCAACGCGCATTCTTCATATCTGGGACTCCCCGAAAAGGCCAGAAAAGCTGGCAAAAATGCTCAAACAAAGGCGCGATATGTTCCGAGAATTCACGCCGCTGGTCAACGCGTGCGCACACCGGCGCGATTCGGCGCTGGGCGCACCTCGATCGACCTGATAGTCTTCGCGCACCGCCGCGCGCCGGAAAGAGCCTCCCCGGCGGCGACCTCGCACCGCACCTTCATCCGGCCATTCGCCCCATGAGCGCCGTCATCCCGCCCGAAAACGCGCCGCGCGCCAACGAGATTGCAGCGGTCGATCTCGGCTCCAACAGCTTTCACATGCTGGTCGCCCGCGCCGATGGCGCCAACCTGCAGATCATGGATCGATTGCGGGAACCGGTCCGGCTCGCCGCGGGCCTGGACGCCGACAAGCGCCTCGAACCGGACGCCGCACTGCGCGCGCTGGAATGCCTGCAGCGTTTCGGCCAGCGCCTGCGCGGCATTCCACCGCATCGCGTCCGTGCGGTCGGCACCAACACCATGCGCAGGCTGCGCCGCAGCAGCGACTTCCATGCCGCCGCCGAGGCGGCGCTGGGCCATCCGATCGAGGTCATCGCCGGAATGGAAGAGGCGCGCCTGGTCTACGGCGGCGTCACCCACGGCATGGGCCTGCAGCAACCCCGGCGTCTGGTCATCGACATCGGCGGCGGCAGCACCGAGCTGATCATCGGCCGTGGCACCCAGCCGCGCATCATGGAGTCGGTCTCGCTCGGCTGCGTGGTGCATACACAGCGCTTCTTCGAGGACGGCGAGATCTCGCCGTCGCGCTTCAAGCGTGCGCGCCTTGCGGCGCGCGTCGAGCTGGAGTTCCTTGAGCGCCGATACCGCAAGGCCGGCTGGGACCGCGCGATCGGATCGTCGGGCACCATCCGCGGCATCTGGCGGGTCATGATGGCGCGTGGCTGGAGCGACCAGCACATCACCCGCAGCGGCCTGGAAAAAGTCGTCGATCTGGTCACCTCGTGCCGGCGCATCGAGGACATCGACTTCGAGGGCCTGCGCGAGGACCGGCGACCGGTATTCGCCGGCGGCCTCGCGGTGCTCGCCGGCATTTTCGACTCCCTCGATCTCAAGGTGCTCGAGACGTCCGACCGCGCGCTGCGCGAGGGCCTGCTCTTCGACCTGCTCGGGCGCCTGTCGAATCACGACGTCCGCGACGACGCCGTCGCATCCATGGCCCAGCGGTATGCCATCGACGCCAGGCACGCCGCTGACATCGCGCGCACCGCCGAGCGCATCCTCGATCAGGTCGCCAAGCCCTGGAACCTGGACCCGCAGGGCGCCCGACAGTTTCTGAGGTGGGCGGCCCAGCTCCACGAGGTCGGGCTGGTCATCACGCACAACGGCTATCACAAGCACAGCGGCTATATCCTGCGGCACAGCGACCTGCAGGGTTTTTCGCAAACGGACCAGAAGCTGCTGGCGGCGCTGGTGCGCCTGCATCGGGGTCGGTTCGCGCTGGAGATGCTCGACGACCTGCCGACGATCTGGGTCGAACCGATCAAGCGCATGGCGATGATCCTGCGCCTGTCCTATCTGCTGCACCGGGCCCGCACGCCCGATCTGAAACCGCCGATCCGGATCGGCGTCAGCCGGCGCGGATACGAACTGACCTTCACCCAGAAGACCTGGCTGGCGCGCCACCCGCTGACGCAGGCCGATCTCGAACGCGAAGCCGAATACCTCGCGGCGGCGGGCCTCAAGCTCAAGCTGTAGCGGCGCGCGGCTGCCCGCCGCGCCTCAGCCGTCCTCCATGAACTGCAGCTGCACCGGCTTGCGATCACCTCCGGCCGCGGCCGGGCGCTGGTAGGACCCATCCGGCTGCAGGACCCAGCTCTGGGCGGTGCCCGCCAGATATGCGTCGAGGTGCGCCATCACGCGCTCGCGCAGTTTCTTGTCGAGCACCGGGAACGCGACTTCGACGCGACGGAACAGATTGCGCTCCATCCAGTCCGCGCTGGACAGATACAGCTCCGGATCGCCGCCGTTCTCGAAATAGTTCACCCGGTGGTGCTCGAGAAAGCGGCCGACGATCGAGCGGACATGAATCTGCTCCGACAAGCCCGGCACACCCGGACGCAGGCAGCACATGCCGCGGATGATCAGGTCGACGCGCACGCCGGCCTGCGACGCCCGATACAGCGCCTGGATGATTTCCGGCTCCACCAACGCGTTCATCTTGGCGATGATCCGCGCCGGCTTGCCGGCCCTGGCGTTGGCGATCTCGCGGTCGATCTTGGCGTGCATCGCCTTGGCCAGGGTGAAGGGCGACTGCAGCAGGCGGTGCAGCTTGGTGACCTTGCCGAGGCTGGTCAGCTGCAGGAAGACCGCGTGAACGTCCTTGCAGATCTGCGGATCGGCGGTGAACAGACCGTAGTCG
This sequence comes from Nevskiales bacterium, assembly GCA_028698335.1. GTDB lineage: Bacteria > Pseudomonadota > Gammaproteobacteria > Nevskiales > Nevskiaceae > Solimonas. The sequence continues at coordinate 174,408 of JAQVDP010000001.1, forward strand.
GTATACAGACGCGCAGTCCGTGGGTGGTAGTTGCCGGTCCCGAGGTGCGCGTAGTGGCGCAAGCCGGCGCCGGCGGCAGCGCCGGGCGCTGACGGTGCCGTGTCCTCGCGCCGCACCACCAGCGACATCTTGGCGTGGGTCTTGTAGCCGACGACGCCATAGACCACATGCGCGCCGACGTCCTGCAACTGCTCGGCCAGATCGATGTTGGCCTCCTCGTCGAAGCGCGCACGCAGCTCGACGACGACGGTGACCTCCTTGCCGTTGCGCGCCGCCTCGATCAGCGCCTCGACCACCGCCGACTTGTCACCGGTCCGGTACAGCGTCTGCTTGATCGCCAGCACCTTCGGATCGCGCGCCGCATGCCGCAGGAAATCCACCACCGGCATGAACGAATCATAGGGATGGTGCAGAAGATGGTCGCGCTCGCGGATCGCGGCGAACACGTCGGTCCCGGACAGCGCCTTCGGGACCCGCGGCGTATACGGCGCGTATTTCAGCTCGGGCCGGTCGACCATGTCCGGAATCGCCATCAGGCGATGCAGATTGACCGGACCGTTGACCTGGTAGACGTCGGCCGGCGTCAGCTGCGCCACGTCCATCAGGTACTGCCACAGCCCTTCCGGACAGTTGTGCGCCACCTCGAGGCGGACGATGTCGCCCCACTGGCGCTGCGACAGTTCGCCCTCGAGCGCCTCCATCAGGTCCTTGACCTCTTCCTCGTCGACCAGCAGGTCGGAGTTGCGGGTCAACCGGAACTGGTAGCAGCCACGCGCCTCCATGCCCGGGAACAGGTCGTCGACATAGGCATGGATCACCGACGACAGGAACACGAAATCGTGCGGGCCGGTGCCGGCGACCTCGGACGGGATCTGGATCAGCCGCGGCAGGGCGCGCGGCGCCTGCACGATCGCAAAGCCGGTGTTGCGGCCGAACGCGTCCTTGCCCGAGAGCTGCACGATGAAGTTCAGGGACTTGTTGAGGATCCGCGGGAACGGATGCGCCGGATCGAGCCCGATCGGCGACAGCACCGGCATCAGCTCGTTCTGGAAATAGGTCTTGAGCCATGCATCCTGGTCGGGTGTCCATTCCGAGCGACGCAGGAAGCGGATGCGCTCCTGTTCGAGCGCCGGGATGACCTCGTCGTTGAACACCCGGTACTGCTCCTCGACCAGCTCGTGCGTGCGCTTGCTGATCGCGGCGAGCGTCTCGCCCGGCGTCATGCCGTCGGCGCCTCGCTGCATCGGGTTGAGCTCGGCCATCTGTTGCAGGCCGGCGACGCGGATCTCGAAAAATTCGTCGAGGTTCGAGCTGGAGATGCACAGGAACTTGAGCCGCTCGAGCAGCGGCACCGATGCATCCTTGGCCTGTTCCAGCACGCGCCGATTGAACTCCAGCAGCGAAAGCTCCCGGTTCAGGAACAGATCTGCCTGCGGCAGCTCCAGCTCCGGGGGTTTGTTGCTCATCTTGATCTTCCGGTCACCGGTCGGTTGACCAGTCTATGCCAGACCGATGTCCCGCGGGTGACAGCGCTCAGCCCGCCCCGGCGTCAGCCGTCCCGGACTGCGCGGCCTGATGGGCCCGGCGCAGATCCCGTGTCTGCGGGGGACTGCCGGTGATCAGACGATCGCCTTCCTTGCGCGTGAAGTACTTCCAGCTCCACTGCAGGAACACGCGCACCCGCTGCTCGGCGTCGATCAGCGACATCACGTGAATGAACGCCCAGACCAGCCACGCGAAGATGCCGCTGACGCGGACGATGCGCAGATCGCCGATCGCGCGGTTCATACCGATCACCGCCATGCTGCCGTAGTCGCGATAGCGGAACGGCGCCGGCGCGCTGCGACCGGCGAAGCGGCGCTTGAGCAGGCGCGCCACGTACCGCCCCTCCTGGATCGCGGCCTGGGCCAGCCCCGGCACGTCGCGGCCGCGGGCGTCGGTCAGGCGCGCCAGATCACCGATCACGAAGATCTCGGGGTGCTGCGGCAGCGAGCAGTCCGGATTGACCCGCACCCGCCCGCCGCGATCGAGCTCGGCACCGGTGCGCTCGGCCAGAATCTCGCCGAAATACGACGCGCGCACGCCGGCCGCCCACAGAATCGTCGCGGTGCGGATGCGCTCCACCGCCTCGCCGCTGCGCATGCGCACGAAATCCGGACCGACCTCCTCGACCATCGTCGACGTCCGCACCTCCACGCCCAGCTCCTCGAGATGGCGGTGGGCCGCAGTGCGCAACGAGTCGCGATAGGGCGGCAGCACATGGGGCGCGCCCTCGACCAGCACGATCCGTGCATCGCGCGGATCGATGCGGCGGAAATCCTTGACCATCGTCTTGTGCGCCAGTTCGCCGATGGCACCGGCCAGCTCGACCCCGGTCGGACCGGCGCCGACCACGACGAAGGTCATCAGGCGGCGGCGCTCGGCCGGGTCTTCACAGGCCTCGGCCAGCTCGAAGGCCTGGAACAGCTTGCGGCGGATCTCCAGCGCGTGTTCCACCGTCTTCAGCCCCGGTGCGTACGCACGCCACGCGTCATTGCCGAAATAGTGGTGCTTGACGCCGGTGGACACGATCAACGTGTCGTAACGGGTCTCGCCGTGCTCATGGCGCACCACGCGGCGCTCGGGGTCGAGCTCGTAGACCGTCGAGGCCAGGCACTCGACGTTGCGGTACTTGCGCAGCACCACCCGGTGCGGAATTGCGATGTCCCCGGGCGGAATCGCACCGGTCGCCACCTGATACAGCAAGGGCTGAAACAGCTGGAAGTTCCGCTTGTCGAGCAGCGTCACGCGGCAGTTCGCACGGCCCAGCGCCTTGGCGGCATGCAGCCCGCCGAAACCGCCGCCGACGATCACGACATGGTGTTGTGACTCCAAATCCAATCCGTCCCGAAATTATGTTGCAGTGCGGCAAAGCCTATCCGGGAGCCGCCGGGACCACAATCACAGGCACCTGTTAGGTCATGTTTTTCAGAAGCTTACATGGCATCCAGATCGAGTCCGGGATAGCGCCGCCGCAACCAGCGCTCCTGCAGGACGTAGCGGGTGATCCGGGCGACATCGTGGACGTAGCCGGCGTTGACCGCGCCGCCGATGACGGCTCCGAGCAGCGGCGCGAGACCGCGGCTCTTGCGCAGCCCCAGATGGCCGCCGATACGGCCGGCCAGGGTCTGCAGACTGAACTGGGTCGCATCCTTGGCCAGCTCCCGCTCGGCCACGCGCTCGACGCCGTCGCGCCATGCCGCGTCGAGCAGATCATGACGCTGGCGGATCGCCAGCAGCGCGTCCTGCTTCTCGCCGGCACTGTTGGCCGAGGCCAGCGCGAACACCCCCAGGGACAGCGCGCGCGCTCCAGGCTGCGTCCAGTCCTCGCCATAGCAATAGGCGGTCCGGTGGATCGCGCGCAGCGCCATGGTCAGCAGGGTGGGAATGTCGACCATCATCGACGCGGCACCGCCGACGCCGAACACCGCGCCACCGGCACCGGCCATGGCCATGGCGCGCCGCTCGACGCGCCCGGCCAGCCGGTCGCAATCCTCCAGCGGCAGGCGCCCGACGTCGGCGAGCGCATCCAGCCCGGCGGCGCGCAACACCTCCCGCTGCCCGGACAGACGGCCGGCCACCTGATCGAGCGCGCGCAGGCTGGCGCGCAGGACCCCGACCGGCACCAGCCGCTGCGCCGCCATCGCGGCCACGCGGCCGGGCTGCGCCATCACCCGGGTGCCCCAGTCGGGAGGCGCGGACTGCCACGCATAGATCTCGCTGAGGCGATCCAGTTCATAGGCGCTCAGGCGCGAGACGGGAACGAGATCGGTGGAGGTGCCGGCGGTATTCATGGTTGACGGAAGTCTGACCGGATCAGCATGCTTTTGCCATGTGCCTGATTGCCCTCGCGCTGGACGCGCACCCCCGCTACCGTCTCGTTCTCGCGGCCAACCGCGACGAGTTTCACGAACGCCCGACCGCGCCCGCCAGCTACTGGGACGATGCACCGCGCGTGTTCGGTGGCCGCGACCTGCGCCAGCATGGCAGCTGGCTCGCGCTCGATACCGGCGGCCGCTGGGCGGCGGTGACCAACGTCCGGCGCATGGTGCCGGCGAATCCGGAGGCGCCCAGCCGCGGCGGCCTGGTTGCCGAATTCGTGCGCGGCGACACCGGCGCCCACGACTACGCCGCCGACCTCGCCGTCCGCGCCAGCCACTATGCGGGCTTCAACCTGCTGGTCGGTGATACACAGCGGGTGACCTACGTGACCAACCAGCCGGGCGGCTATCGCAGTCAGGTTCTCAGCCCCGGCGTGCACGCCGTCAGCAACGCCACGCTGGACACGCCGTGGCCGAAGCTCGTCCGCCTCCGCCGGACGCTCACGCAGTGGTGCGAACGCGCCGACCATTCCGTACTGCCGCTGTTCGAGGCCCTGGCCGACACCGCCGCGGCCACCGACGCCGAGCTGCCCGACACCGGTGTCGGCCTGGAGCTGGAGCGCTTCCTGTCGCCGACGTTCATCCGCGGTGGCGAATACGGGACCCGCGCCAGCACCATCATCGCGGTCACCCGCGACGGGGTCGCGCGCTTCCACGAGCGCCGCTTCGGACCGCTCGGCCAGGAGCAGGGCGAAACCGTCGAGACCCTGCAGCTCGGCTAGGGCCGCGCAGGCGAGGCAATGCCCTTTCGAGGCAGGTCCGGAACCGATATTGGCAATAGCAGTGACTAAGAGCCTCAGCTCAGGCGCAGCCCGCCGTCGACCGGGATGACCGCGCCGTTGAGGTAGCTCCCGCCGTCCGACAGCAGGAAGCGGACGGCACGGGCGATCTCCTCCCTGCCGCCAAGGCGCTGTACCGGAATGCGTGCGACTTCGGCCGCCTGCTGCTCGGCACTCATGCTGCTGTTCGTCGCCCAGATCATGTGCCCCGGCGCCACCGCGTTGACGCGGACGCGCGGCGCGAGTTCCTGCGCCAGTGATTCGGTCAGGGCCCACAGACCGGCCTTCGCCGCGCAATACGCCGCATAGCCCGGCAACGGGCGGCGCGCATGCACGTCGATGATGTTGATCACCTGCGCGCCTTCACCCATCAACGCCGCGCAGGCCTGGGTCAGCAGCAGCGGCGCACGCAGATTGCTGGCGACGAGATCGTCGATCTGCGCGGCAGTGATCGTGCCGAGGGGTGTCGGGTAATAGGTCGACGCGTTGTTGACCAGCGCATCGAGCCGCCCCCAGCGCGCCTGCGCGGCCTGCGCCAACGCGTCGATCTGCGCGGGGTCGTTGAGGTCGGCCGCCAGCGCCGTCGCCGAATCGGCGCGCCGCGCGCACAGCTCCGCGACCAGCTCGCGCGCCACGTCGATCGAGCGATGGGCATGAACCACCACGCGCCAGCCGTCGGCGTGGAGCATCCGCGCCGTCGCCGCGCCGATGCGCCGTGCGGCGCCCGTGATCAGCACTACCGGGGGCATCGTCATGCGTCGTCCTATATCCTTGCGCGTCGCTTCAATTGTGAATCCATCATCGTGGACAGCCTGCTGCAAGCCATCCTGCTCGGCGTCATCGAAGGCTTGACCGAGTTTCTGCCGATTTCCAGCACCGGCCATCTGCTGATCGTCCAGACCTGGCTGGAACGCCGCTCGGACCTGTTCAACATCGCGATCCAGGCCGGCGCGATCCTGGCGGTCTCGCTAGTGTATCGCCAGCGCCTGATCGGACTGCTGACGCAGTGGCCGCGCAACCTCGCGGCGCGCGACGACCTGTTCAAGATCAGCGTGTCGTTCCTGGTCACCGCGGTGCTGGGCCTGACCGCCAAGAAGCTCGGCGTGGAACTGCCGGAGACCGCCGTGCCGGTGGCGATCGCCCTGATCATCGGCGGCTTCGTGATCTTCGCGGTCGAGCACTGGCTCAAGGGGCAGGAGCCGCGCGACCACCTTGGCTGGGGCGTGGCCATCGCGGTCGGCGTCGCCCAGGTGCTGGCGGGCGTGTTCCCCGGAACCTCGCGCTCGGCTGCGGCGATCTTCGCCGCACTGCTGTTCGGCCTGCGCCATCGCGCCCGCGCGGCCGAGTTCGCGTTCATCGTCGGCATCCCCACGATGTTCGCCGCCACCGGCTACGAACTGCTCAAGACCGCGGGCGACCCCGATGCCTGGGCCGCCGAGGCATGGACCGAACTGCTGGTCGCATTCGTCGTCTCGGCCGTGGTCGGCTTCGCCGCCGTCAAATGGCTGCTGCGCTACATCTCCGGACACAGCTTCGTCCCGTTCGCGTGGTACCGCATCGCGCTCGGCGTCGTGCTACTGGTGGTCCTGCTCTGAACCCGCGTCCGGATCGGCCCCGGTCTGCGCGACGTACAGCTCGCGGAGCGCCTTGATCCGCCGCCGTCGCAGCTCGACGCCGACCGCCGGGCCGCGGTAACCGGCCTGCACGATCGGGCCGGCCACGATCGCGGCCGCTGCGCGCTGCGCCGCGCGCAGCCAGTCGGTCTGCGGATACGCACAGCGCTCCTGTCCCAGGCGCCCGCGCGCATCCGCCTCGCAGGCCTGCAGCGCCTGCTCGAAACGCTCCGGCGCGCGAAAACCGCCGAGACGGTCGACCAGATCGTGCAGGGTCGCCGGGCGCAGCTGGCGGGCACGGTGTACGTTCAGATGTTCGGCGGTGACAACCAGCGCCAGATCGCGGCAGACGGCCGGGACGCGCAGGCGCTCTGAAACCGCGCGCACCAGGGACACCCCGCGCTGCTCGTGCATGCGGTGTGACGGCCACTCGTTGCGCGGCGTCAGCGCCTTGCCCAGATCGTGCACGAGCGCGGCATAGCGCACCGGCAGCTCGGAGCCGGCCCGCGCAGCGGCGTCGACACACATCAGCGTGTGCACGCCGCTATCCACCTCGGGGTGATAGTCGGCACGCTGGGGCACGCCGAACAGCGCATCGACCTCGGGCAGGATGCGCGCCAGCGCGCCGCATGCACGCAACACCTCGAAGAAACGGCTGGGTTGCGGCAGCATCAGCGCCCGCCCCATTTCCTTCCAGACCCGCTCCGGCACCAGGTGATCGACCTCGCCGTCCTCGACCATGCGGCGCATCAACGCCAGCGTCTCCCCGGCCACGGTGAAGCCCAGCGGCGCGAAGCGCGCGGCGAAGCGCGCGATGCGCAGCACCCGCACCGGATCCTCGACGAAGGCATCCGAAACGTGCCGCAACACCCGGGCCTGAAGGTCCGCGGCGCCGCCGTAGGGATCGACCAGGTTGCCGTCATCGTCCTCCGCCATCGCGTTGACGGTCAGATCGCGGCGGCGCAGATCCTCTTCCAGCGTGACCTCCGGGCCGGCGTGGAACTGGAAGCCGTGATAGCCCCGGCCGGACTTGCGCTCGGTCCGGGCCAGGGCGTACTCCTCAGCGGTCTGCGGATGCAGGAACACCGGAAAGTCCTTGCCGACCGGGCGATACCCCGCCGCTCGCATCTGCTCGGGGGTGGCGCCGACCACGACCCAGTCGCGCTCGCCCACCGCCAGACCCAGGAGGCGGTCGCGAACGGCGCCGCCGACGAGATAACACTTCATTGATCGGTCTGGCGCACCGGTGTCAGCAGCGGCCCCAGCGCCTGCGGCTCCCCGGTCGTCTGCCAGCGATGCGCCGCGATGTGCCAGACCACCTTCTGCACGTAGCCACGGGTCTGGTTGTACGGGACGTTCTCGATCCAGGCGTCGGCCGCCATCGGCTGTTCCGGCAGCCAGCGCGCGACCGCGTTCGGACCGGCGTTGTAGGCGGCGACCGCGGGCGCGAACTGGCCGTCGAAACGCTGCCGCATGCGGCTCAGGTACGTCGCCCCCAGCGGAATGTTGACCTCGGGCCGGTACAGATCGTCGCTGCTCGGTCGGGGCTGACCGAGGCGGCGCGCGACTTCCCGCGCCGTCGGCAGCAACAGCTGCATCAGGCCGTAGGCGTTCGACGGCGAAGTCGCCCTCGGATTGAACAGGCTCTCCTGCCGCATCAGGCCATAGATCCAGTCCGCAGGCAGATTGAGATCCTGCGCGGTCTCGGCGATCTGCGGGGCATAGGGATCGGGATAGCTCAGGTCGAGCATGTCCAGGGAATCCAGCGCGTTGAGCATCGACACGGCCTGGACATGCCAGCCCCAGTGCGACGCCAGACGCGCGGCCTGCAACTGCTGCGCCCGGTCCAGATCACGCGTCGCCTTGCGCCATTCGGCATTGGCCCACAATGGCCGCTGCGCGAAGTGCAGCTCGCGCGCCCGGATGACATCCGGCTGTTCGAGCAGCTCGCTCTGCACGATCAGATCCTCGGTGAAGCCGCGCGAACGGGGGCGGTACGGCTGGCCCAGGCGCCAGGCGGCGAGCACGCTGTAGTACCCGTTCTGCCCCGCCAGGGTCTCGTAGATGCGCTGTGCCTGGCGTTCACGGCCAAGCTGCTCGAGAGTGCGCGCCCGCCAGTACGACCAGCGCGCTTCGGCGGCCATGTCGGGCGGCAATGCGTGCAGCCACTCCGATGCCTGCTCGAGGTCATGCGCCCACAGCGCGGCCCGGATGCGCCACTCGTGCACATCGGCGTCCACCAACGCCTCCGGTACGCGCTTGAACCAACCGACCGCCTCGTCCCGGCGGTCCCAGGCCAACCCGAGCGCGGTCAATCGGCGCATCTCGGCGAGCACGTCGGCACTCAAGCGCGACCCCTGCGCCAGCTTGGCGTACAGCTCGACTGCCGCGTCGGGGTTGCGACGCACCAGCTTCTTGTAACCGGCCAACAGCGCCTCGGGCTCGACCCCGCGTTGCGGATCGCGGGCGACGGCCCGCAGCTCGCGCTCGGGATCCTTGAGCAGGCGCAGCCATACCCGCATCGGTTCGGCTGCGGGATCCGTCCGCATCCGCAGCAGCCATTCGGCCAGCTCGGTATTGCCGTCGTCCAGCGCCTTGCGGATCCGTTTCCCGACAATATCCGGAGTCAACAGCCCCTGTGCCTTGAGCCAGTCGAACGGCGGCACGCAGGCCTGCGGCATCTGCGGCGCCTCGGCCCAGAACCGCTGCAGCGCGGGGCCGATCCGCGTGGCCTCGCCGTCCTCGATCAGCGCCTGGAATTCGTGGCAGACCAGCGCCGGCTCCCCCAGGTCGTCGACAAAATGGCTGCGGAACGACCGCCATTGCTCGCGGCGCGCCAGATCCAGCAACCAGGCACGGTGCACCCCCCGCTCGATCGGCTCCGGCGGTGCGGCGCCGAGGAACGCGATGACGGCACGATCGAGGGCCGCGTCGTCGCGATCGTCGGTGGCGTCGATCCGCGTCAGCAGGCGCTGGCCCTGGAGGTACGGGTAGAGGATGTATGCCCGCAGCGCGTCGTCGTCCGCCGACGCATCGGCCGATTGCTCGGCCCGGTCGAGCGCCTCGCGGAAGCGTTCGCGCAGCGCGTCATCCTGCGCAAGCCCCACGCCGGACCAAAGTCCCAGCAGGATCGGCAGCAGTTTCCAGCGCATTCGCATCGGTTCCGGAATCCTCATCCTGTAGCATGCCCGCGACCCATTGTAGAGAACTTACGGGCGGGACCATGGAGCAGATTCTGATCTTCCTGATCACGGGCGCGGTCGCCGGCATTCTGGCCGGACTGTTCGGCGTCGGCGGCGGCCTGATCATGGTCCCGGCTCTGGCCTTCGTGCTGCCCGGGCTCGATGTTCCGAAATCGGTCTACATGCAGGTCGCCATCGGCACCTCGCTGGCGGTCATCGCGGTCACGTCGATCTCTTCGACACTGGCGCACCACCGGCGCAGCGGCGTGGAGTGGCGGGTATTCGCGCGCTTCGCGCCCGGACTCGCGGTCGGCGCCGTGCTCGGCGCCTTCGTCGCCGACATGCTCAGCGGCCCGACCCTGAAGCGCATCGTCGGCATCGGCGCGTGCCTGGTATCGGTCCAGATGGCGATCAAGAGCTTTGCCCACGCCGGCACCGAACCCGCCCACGGCACGCGTCCGCATGCCGGCGAACTGGCCGGCGTCGGCGGGGTGATCGGTCTGCTGTCGGCAGTCGTCGGCATCGGCGGCGGCTCGCTGACGGTCCCTTACCTGAGCTGGCGCGGCCTGCCGGTGCAGCGCGCCGTCGGTACCGCCGCCGCCTGTGGCGTGCCGATCGCCTGGGCCGGCGCCGCCGGCTTCGTCGTTTCGGGCCTCGACGCATCCGGCATCCCGGCACCGCATCTCGGCTATATCAGTCTGGCGGCGTTCCTGGGCATCGCCGTGGCCAGCGTCAGCTGTGCGCCGCTGGGCGCGCACCTGGCACACCGACTGTCGCCGCGCGTTCTCAAACAGCTGTTCGCGCTGCTCCTGGCCGGCGTCGGGCTGCGGATGCTGCTGGCCTGAGTGCCGGCCGTAGGCAACAGGCTCTACTCGGCGGGCTCCGGCTCGTCCGGAAGATAGGTGACCCCTTTCATCCCGGACTCGAGGATCGCCGTGCGCAGTTCCGCGATCGCCTTGCGCCGCGGAAAGGTCTTGCGCCACACCAGCGCGATGCGGCGCTGCGGTGCGGGCGGCAGGAACGGCTTGGCCAGCAACAGCGAATCCTCGGGCCGGTTGTCGACCGAGGAGCGGGGCAGCACGGTGATCCCCAGGCCGCTGACGACCATGTGGCGGATCGTTTCCAGCGAACTTCCGGTCTGGGGGCGTGGACCGTCTCCGTCCGGTTCGACGCATTTGGGACAGGCCTCGATCACCTGTTCGCGGAAGCAGTGCCCGGCCCCCAGCAGCAGCAGCTTCTCGCCGGCGAGCTGCTTGGCGGCGACCTGCTCGGCGCCGGCCCAGTGATGCTCGGGCGGCACCAGTACGACGAATTCCTCGTCGTACAGCGGCCATGCCTGCAAGCCGTTGAGCTCCACCGGCAGGGCCACGATGATCACGTCGAGTTCGTTGTCGCGCAGCTGTTCGAGCAGTCTCGCGGTGAAGTTCTCCTCGATCACCAGCGGCATCTGCGGGCTGCGCTGACGCAGCTTCGGCACCAGCCCCGGCAGCAGATACGGACCAACCGTGTAGATCGCGCCGATCCGCAGGGGGCCCGACAGTTCGTCCTGCCCGCTGCGGGCGAGGTCCTGGATCAGGTTGGCTTCCAGCAGCACGCGCCGTGCCTGGGCAATGATGCGCTCGCCGACCGGCGTCGGCCGCGCTTCACCGCGATTGCGCTCGAACAGGGTCACGCCCAGTTCGTCCTCGAGCTTCTTCAGCGCCACCGAAAGGGTCGGCTGCGACACGAACGAGCGCTCGGCCGCCCGGCCGAAATGGCGCTCCTTGTCGAGATTCACCAGGTACCGCAGTTCCGTCAGCGTCATGCGGCAAGGATAGCGGATCGCAGCCGCGGCGGATTCAGACCCAGTCCTGCGGCTTGAGGAAGCGCTCGGTCAGCTCGGCCTCCGGCGAACCGGGCTCGGCGGCGTAGTCGTAGCGCCACGCCGCCAGCGGCGGCATCGACATCAGGATCGACTCGGTGCGGCCGCCGGACTGCAGCCCGAACAGCGTGCCGCGATCCCACACCAGGTTGAACTCGACGTAGCGGCCGCGCCGGTAGAGCTGCCAGGCCCGCTCGCGCTCGCCGAAGGGCGTGTGCTTGCGGCGTTCGACGATCGGCAGATAGGCCTGCGCGTAGTGATCGCCGACGCTGCGCATCAGACTGAACGACTGCTCGAAGCCGCCCTCGGTCCAGTCGTCGAAGAACAGCCCGCCGATGCCCCGCGGCTCATTGCGGTGCTTGAGGAAGAAATACTCGTCGCACCAGGTCTTCAGCCGCGGATACAGGTCATCCCCGAACGGCGCACAGGCCGACCGGGCGACGCGATGGAAATGCCGGGCGTCTTCGTCGAAGCCGTAGTAGGGCGTCAGGTCGAACCCGCCGCCAAACCACCACACCGGCGGCTCGCCGTCCTGCTCGGCCACGAAAAAGCGCACATTGGCGTGGCAGGTCGGCACGTAGGGATTGCGCGGATGCAGCACCACCGACACGCCCATCGCGCGCCAATGGCGGCCTGCCAGCTGCGGGCGGTGCGCGGTGGCGCTGGGCGGCAATCGCGTCCCGTGCACCAGCGAGAAGTTGACGCCGGCCGACTCGAACACCGCGCCGTCACGCAGCACCCGCGTTTCACCGCCACCGCCCTCGGGGCGTTCCCAGCGGTCGACGTGGAAGCGGGCCTCGCCGTCGGCCTGCTCGAACCCGGCACACAGGCGGTCCTGCAGATCGCACAGGTAGCTTTCGACGGTTGCGATGTCCATGTGGCGTCTCGTCAGCGTCTCAGGATGTGCCCGGTCATGACATCCCGGATCGTAGTCGGTTTCGCAAGCCCGCCCAATGCGCCGGGCACGATGGCACCGAGTTCGCGGCCGAACTGCAGACGCACCTCGGAGATCCGGCGCGCGGGCGGTCGTCCGCTGCGATTGGCACTGGTGGACACCAGCGGGCCGAAGGCCTGGCACAGCTCGCGCAGCACCGGATGCGCGGTGACGCGCACCGCGATGCCGTCGTGATCACCGGTCAGCCACCAGGGGGCATCCGGAGCCGCCGGGAACACCCAGGTTGCCGGGCCCGGCCAGGTCGCGGTGGCACGCCGCATCGCGTTGTTCGACGGCAGTTCCACGAACAGCGGCAGCTGCTCGAACTCGGCGGCGACGAGGATCAGTCCCTTGCGCCAGTCCCGGCGCTTGAGATCCATCAGGTGCAGGCACGCGCCGCGATCCAGCGGATCGCAGGACAGGCCCCACACGGCTTCGGTGGGGCAGGCGACGATATCGCCGTCGGACAGGGCCTGCACGGCCTGGCGCCGACGCCAGGATGGCAACGTGTTCATCGGCTCAGCGACACTCCCTCGTCCGCGATCGCGCCGTATCCGCCGTCCGCTTCATTCGGGAGACGCGGTCTTCGGCGCAGCCTTCTTCGCGGTCGCCTTTTTGGTCGCGGCTTTCTTGGTGGCGGCTTTCTTGGTCGCCTTCTTCGCCGCAGCCTTCTTGGTCGCGCCCTTCTTCGGCGCGGCCTTTTCGGCTTCGGCCAGATAGGCCTCGCACTCGAACACGCTCAAATCTTCCGCGGTCTTGCCCTTCGGAATCCGGGCGCGCCGCTTGCCGTCGGTGATGTAGGGGCCGAAACGGCCCTTGATGATCTTGATGCCGGTATCGCCGAAGGTCTTGAGGGTCGCCGCTTCCAGCGCCGCTTTCTTCTGCTCGATCAGCTCGATCGCGCGCGGCAGCTCGATCGTGTACGGGTCGTCGTCCTTCTTCAGCGACACGAAGGTCGAGCCGTAACGCACATAGGGGCCGAAACGGCCGATGTTGACCTGCACGTCCTCACCGCTGGGCAGCTGGCCGAGCGTGCGCGGCAGCGAGAACAGCGCCAGCGCGTCGTCGAGGGTGATCGTGTCGATCCGCTGGTTGGCGCGCAGACTGGCAAAGCGCGGCTTGTCCGGATCTTCCTTGGTGCCGATCTGCACGAACGGACCGAACCGGCCCAGGCGCGCGGACACCGGCTTGCCGGACACCGGGTCGGTGCCGAGCTGGCGCGCCTCCGAGACCTCGGAACGGCTCAGTTCCTGCTTTTCGTCGACGCGCTGTTTGAACGCTGTCCAGAAGTCGGCCAGCAGCGGCTTCCACTGCTTCTCGCCGCGCGACACCGCATCGAGATCGTCCTCGAGATGCGCGGTGAACTCGTAGTCGACGTAGCGGGTGAAATGCTCGGTGAGGAAACGGTTGACGATCATGCCGACGTCGGTCGGGGTGAACGCCTTGCCGTCGAGGCGGACGTAGTCGCGCGCCAGCAGCGTCGAGATGATGCTGGCATAGGTCGACGGACGGCCGATGTCGTACTCCTCCAGCGTCTTGACCAGACTGGCTTCGGTGTAGCGCGGCGGCGGCTCGGTGAAATGCTGGTCGGCGACCAGATCGGCCAGCCGCACGCGATCGCCGACGTTGAGCGGCGGCAGGCGCTTGTCCTTGTCGTCGTCGTCGTTTTCCTTGCCACTCGGCGTATCGAAACTCTGGCTGTAGACCGCGATGAATCCCGGCTCGACCAGGGTCGAGCCGCTGGCGCGGAAAGCATTGTCCTGGCCGGCACGCAGCTCGACCGACACCGTGTCGAACAGGGCCTGCTGCATCTGGCAGGCCACCGTGCGCTTCCAGATCAGTTCGTAGAGCTTGGCCTGGTCCGGCGTCAGGTGCGCGGCCATCTGCTTCGGCAGGCGTGCCGCCGCCGTCGGGCGCACCGCCTCGTGGGCCTCCTGCGCGTTCTTCGACTTGGTCTTGTAGAAGCGCGGCTCGGCCGGAACCGCATCCGCCCCGAACTGCTCCGCAATGGTCTTGCGCAGATCCGCCAGCGCGTCCTGCGACAGGCTGACCGAGTCCGTACGCATATAGGTGATCAGACCGACGGTTTCACCGCCGATGTCGATCCCTTCGTACAGCTGCTGCGCGGCGCGCATGGTCCGGCTCGCGGCAAAGCCGAGCTTGCGGTTCGCCTCCTGCTGCAGCGTCGACGTCGTGAACGGCGGCGCCGGGTTGCGGCGACGCTGCTTCTTGTCGACCGCGGCGACGAGCAGTTCGCCCTGGGCCGCCTTCTCGACGATGTTCTTGGCGGCCAGCGCGCCGACCGTGTTGCTCAGTGTGAACTGCTCGACCTTGCGCCCGCTGAGTTCGATCAGCTTGGCACTGAAGACCTGCTGATCCTTCTCGGCCCGCGCTTCGAGCGTCCAGTACTCGCGCGGCACGAAAGCCTTGATCTCTTCCTCGCGCTCGCAGATCAGGCGCAGCGCGGGCGACTGCACGCGCCCGGCGGACAGGCCCGGCTGGACCTTGCGCCACAACAGCGGCGACAGATTGAAGCCCACCAGATAGTCCAGCGCGCGGCGCGCCTGTTGGGCGTTGACCAGTGCGTCGGAGATCTCACGCGGATGCTGGATCGCGTTCTGCACCTCGCGCTGGGTGATCTCGTAGAACACCACGCGCTTGACCGGCTTGCCCTTGAGCGCGTTCTTCTCCTGCAGCAGCTCGGCCAGGTGCCAGGAGATCGCCTCCCCTTCGCGATCAGGGTCGGTCGCGAGCCAGAGTTCGTCGGCATCCTTGAGCGCGGAGATGATGGCCTTGACGTGCTTTTCGTTCTTGTCGATGACCCGGTACTTCATCTCGAAGCCGTGCTCGACATCGACCGCGCCGTCCTTGGGCACGAGGTCGCGGACGTGACCGTACGACGCGAGGACTTCGAAGTCCTTGCCCAGGTATTTCTTGATCGTCTTGGCCTTGGCGGGCGACTCGACGATGACCAGATTCTTGCTCATGTAGCTCGGCATTGGTGGTCCACGGCCAAATGGCTGCGGTGCGCGCCTTATTAGCGGAAGCCGGAGGAACTGTCTAGGCCAAACGCGCGCGCGCGTGTACGCGCGCGGACGCCGCCGGGTCTGACGCGGCAACCCGCCACGATGATGTCCGGTATCCCTGTGGCCGGGTCGGCGCACGGGGGCGCCACCCGGACCGGAGCAGCGTCGGAACCCCTGCCCGGCGCGTGGAAGGATCGGCGCAATTCGGGGCTTTTACGCCCGACAAGAACGCCGTTTGCGGTGCATTCAACGAAAATGCCGGGCGCGGCATGCACCCCCGATCCCGGCGGATCAGTGCTTGAACTCGCCGTGGTAGTACACCATCTCCTCGAGATGGCCGAAGGCTTCCTCGGCATCCGGCTGGTTCATCAGCACCAGCAGGCAGACCCACTTGACCCGCTCCAGATCGACCTCCTCGACCAGCGCCATCAGACGATCGATCACCAGTTCGCGCAGGTTGGCATCGAGAATGCCCAGCTGTTCGAGGTACATCAGGAAGCCCCGGCATTCGGCCGAAATCTTGGCCTGCTCCTCGCGGGCGTACATACGCAGCGCGCCACTGGGGCCGAACACGATCGGCAACTGGCGCTGTGCCGCCAGGCCGTCCAGCCACGAGAACGCGTGGCGAACTTCATCATCGGGGAATCCTGCCGCGACGAGTTCCTCGCGCAGCGCGTCTTGGTTGTCCGCATCCGAGAACTCGCCTTCCTGATAGTTCTCGAACAGATACATCAGTACATCCAGGGCGGTTTCTTTCATGGTCCCCATTCCTCACCGCGCGTGGCGGCTCGAATCGAACGGCGCACGGACTCCGTGCGCCACCTAGTCAGCTTCGCACCAGACGCTGATATCCGCCAGCGGCGGTCATCGCGATCCGTCCGTCGAGCTCCAGTGCCGTCAGAACCGCCTGCAACTCGTCGACCGGGCAGCGCACGCGCTCGGCCAGCTGATCGAAAACCACGGGGGCATCGCTCAGGGCATCCAGCACCTCCCGCTCGATTGCACTGGCCGGATCCTGCTGCGCCGGGGCATGCGCCCGATCGACACCTCCAGCTTCTTGGCTAGCATGCCGCGTGCCAAGCAACGGCCCGATTTCCTCGAAGATGTCGTCGACGGTTTCGACCAGCTTCGCCCCCTGACGAATCAACGCGTGGCAACCCCGCGCCATCGGATTGTGGATCGACCCCGGGATTGCGAAGACCTCTCGCCCCTGCTCGAGCGCGTACCGCGCCGAAATCAGCGATCCCGACTCACGGGCCGCCTCGACCACCAGCACGCCCATCGACAGGCCGCTGATGAGGCGGTTCCGCCGCGGAAAATTCTCCGCCAGAGCGGCGACACCGAGCGGATATTCGGAAATCAGCGCCCCGCGCTGTGCGATCTCGCGCGCCAGCGCCTGATGCCGGGCAGGATACACCCGATCCAGCCCGGTTCCGCAGACCGCAACGGTATATCCGGTTTCGAGCGCGCCGAGATGCGCGGCACCATCGATGCCCAGTGCCAGGCCGCTGGTGACGACAAAGCCCCGCGCGGCCAGTTCGGCGGCAAAGGCACGGGCATTCTCGATGCCCTGGGCCGATGCATGCCGCGCGCCGACGATCGCGATCTGCGGCATCGCCAGCAGATCGGCGTCGCCGTGCACGAACAGCGCCAGCGGCGGCTGCGCGATCCGGCGCAGCGTCTCGGGAAAACGGGGATCCTGCCAGTGGATCAACGCGCGTCCGGGCCGGGACAGCCATTCGAGATCGCGCTCGACGGCAGCCTCGTCGCATTGCCGGAGGGCCGTAATCTGGGCCTGGCTCAGTCCGGCGGCAGCCAGCGTCGCCGGGCTCGCCGCCAGTGCCTGGGCCGGATCCGGAAAGGTTTCGAGGAGCTTGTGCACAGCCGCCGCGCCGATGCCCGGCGCACGACACAGGACCAGCCACGGCCTCAGTGATAGCGCATCCACCCGGCTAGGGTGGCTTAGAAAGCGGCCGCTCCGCAAGCGCGTGAGCGGCCTCTATGCCTCTGCTTCAGTACAGGCCGCCGGCCTCGGGCTTGCGGGCACGGTCCAGCAGATGGATCTCGCGCGCGGCGTCCATCACCAGCGCATAGCTGACCCGCCTTTCGACCTTGAACACCATCACCGTCCCGGCATCGAGCTCGGGGAGGGTTTCCATCTTGCCGGTCTGGGGATCGCGCGCCTTGCGGCCGGCCTGGACCACGCGCAGCACATGACCGACCTCGACGCCGTCGTCCGCGCCCTTGTTGAGCGTGATCACGTGGTATTGCCCGATCTGGGACACGCCGTCGAACACTGAAATGATGTAGGCACCCGGATCGCTGTCGGGAGCGTGCGGGTAGAAATTCGAATCGAACTGTTCCAGCGGCGGCGGCAGCAGACGGTCTCCCGGACGGGTCTCGCGATAGCTGCGCGTGATCCGCAGAACCGAAATCTCGTCCTGGCGCTGCAGATCCAGCTCGGCGACCGGCGTCGCCTCCCAACCCAGCAGCTCGCCAGACTCCGGATCGACGTATTTGTCACCGATTCTCACGGCCTGGTAGGCCACCCGGTCCGTCGCCGGCACCTTCTTGGCGTAGATATCGTTGCCGCCGGCGCCCTCCATCAGGAACGGGTGCGAGAACGCCAGCACGTAGGGCGCGTCCTTGAGCGTGTCGGCATCGACCAGACGCGGGCTGCGCAGGAAATCGCGGATCGCATCGAGCGGAATCGTCGGAATCGCCTCGGCCAGCGGATACTCGCGCACCTGCGGATGCAGCTGATCGGTCCGCTGCACGTCGGCCACGACCAGCGGTCGACCGTCGCGCCAGATCAGCGTCAGCACGTCGCCGGGGTAGATCAGATGCGGATTGCGGACCTGATCGTTGACGCTCCAGATTTCCGGCCACTGCCAGGGTTCGTGCAGAAAATGCGCCGCGATGTCCCAGAGGGTGTCGCCCTTCTTGACGACGTAGCGCAGCGGTGCGTCACGCCGGACCGGCGTGGGCGGCGGCGGTTCCGGCAACGGCGCGGCAACCGGCGCCGGCGCGGCTTCGACCACCGGCGGCGCTTCGGGAGCCGGTTGCGGAGGGGTTTGCGCGCATGCCGTGAGCAGCGCGATGCTTGTCACCGCGATACCTACCGCCAGGCGAGACGTCAATCCTGTCATACGGCTCGAATCGTTATACTTGGCCATGGCGGCACCTTGGCAGAGGGTTACGCCCAATTGATCAAACTCTAGACGGCTCAATTGTTTGCCGTCAACTTTGGCAGTCATTTCTAAATTCATTTCGAAAAAACCAATCCTCATCTCTACGGAATCATCATGGCGCTGCTGACCATCCTCCACCACCCGGACCCGCGCCTGCGGCAGAAGGCCGAGCCGGTCCGTGTGTTCGACGACGCCCTGCAGACCCTGATCGACGACATGTTCGAGACCATGTATGACGCCCCGGGCGTCGGCCTTGCCGCCAACCAGGTCGGCGTCGCCAAGCGCCTCGCGGTGATGGACTGCAGCGGCGACAAGGCCGCCCCGGAACCGATGGTCATCATCAACCCTGAAATCTTCGACACCAGCGATCTCGAAGTGATGGAGGAGGGCTGCCTGTCGGTCCCGGGCATCGCCGACAAGGTCAAACGTTTCAATCACCTGAAGATGCGCGCGCTGGACCGCAACGGGAACAGCTTCGAAATCGAAGCCGAAGGCCTCCTGGCGCAGGCCATTCAGCACGAGATCGACCACCTCGACGGCAAGCTGTACATCGATTACCTCTCCAGCCTGAAGCGCGAGCGCATTCGCAAGAAACTCGAGAAGGAAGCGCGCGACGCGGCGCGTGGCCAGCCCGCGGTCGCCGCACGCTGATGCGCGTCGTTTTCGCCGGCACGCCGGACTTCGCGGTCGCGGCGCTCGACGCGCTGTGCAATGCCGGGCATGAAATCGTCGGCGTCTACACCCAGCCGGATCGCCCCGCGGGCCGCGGTCGCAAGCTGAGCCCGTCCCCTGTCGCGGCCCGTGCGGCCGAACGCGGGCTTGCCGTCCACAAGCCCGAGAAGCTGGATGCCACGGCCCAGGCGGAGCTGCGCGACCTGGCGCCGGACGTGATGGTGGTCGTCGCCTACGGGTTGATCCTGCCGCAGGCCGTCCTCGACATTCCCGCGCACGGCTGCCTCAACATCCACGCTTCGCTGCTGCCACGCTGGCGCGGCGCGGCGCCGATCCAGCGTGCCATCGAGGCCGGCGACCCCGAGACCGGCATCACCATCATGCGCATGGACGCCGGCCTGGATACCGGACCGATGCTGCTGCGCGAGGCCGTTGCGATCGACGCGTCGATGACCGCGGCGGATCTGCACGACCGCCTGGCCGCGCTCGGCGCGGACCTGATCGTCGAAGCGCTGCGGCGGCTCGGCACCGGAGAGCTGCCGGAGCAGCCCCAACCGGCCGAGGGCGCCACCTACGCCCGCAAGCTGGACAAGGCCGAAGCGAGGATCGACTGGGCACTGCCGGCCGACGTCACCGCGCGCCGCGTCAGGGCGTTCAATCCGGCGCCTGGCGCCTGGTGCGAGTTGGACGGCGAGCGTGTCCGCATCCTGATGGCGCACGCCACCGATGCCGACGCCGGGCTGCCGCCGGGAACCATCGTCGACCGCCCCGCCGACGACACCCTCGCGGTCGCCTGCGGCGGCGGTACGCTGCTGATCGAGCGTCTGCAATGGGCGGGCGGGCGACCGATGTCCGCTCGCGACGCGCGCAGCGGGCGCGCGCTGCCGGGACGTCGCCTGAGCTGAGTCCGGCCGGACATCCGGCATCGTTCGCGCCATCAGAACACCGTCTCCACCGGAGCATGCACTCGCGCGCGCCCCGGCTGCAGGAACGGCTCGACATCCTCGGGCGGCACGCCCCAGCTGAACAGCGCGCCCTGGGCGCGATCGCAGCCGTTGCGGCGCAGAAACGACAACTGCGCCTCGGATTCGACGCCTTCGGCGACGATGCGCAGCCCGAGGCTGCGGCCCAGGGCGATCACCGCCCGGCAGATCGCGGCGTCGTCGCTGTCGTCGAGAATATCGCGCACGAAGCTGCGATCGACCTTGAGCGTACTGAGCGGGAAGCGCTGCAGATAGGCCAGCGACGAATATCCGGTGCCGAAATCGTCGAGCGCGATGAGCACGCCGAGCTCGCGCAGACGCCGCAGGGTCTCGGTGACGCTCTCGACGTCCTGCATCAGCATCGACTCGGTGACTTCCAACTCGAGCCAGCGCGGATGCAGGCCATGCTCGTCCAGCACGCGGGTGATTCGTTCGACGGTATCGTCGCGATGCAACTCCAGTGCCGACAGGTTGACCGAGACCGGCACCGCCTTGAGTCCGCGGCGTTGCCATTCGCGGTTCTGGCGGCAGGCTTCCCGCAACACCCAGTCGCTGATCTGACTGATCAGTCCGCTCTCCTCCGCAACCGGGATGAACTGGTCCGGCATCACCAGACCGCGTTCCGGGTGCTGCCAGCGCACCAGCGCCTCGACCCCGACAACTTCGCCGCTGGCGACATCGATCTGCGGCTGGTAGTACAGCCGCAGCTCGTCGGTCTCGAGCGCCTTGCGCAGATCGGTTTCGATCCTCAGGAATTCGTGGACACGCGCATTCATGTCCTTGGTGAAGAACCGGAAGCTCGCGCGGCCCGAATTCTTCGCGACATACATCGCCGCGTCGGCATTCTTCAGCAACGTGTCGACATCGACACCGTCGTCCGGATACATCGCGATGCCGATGCTCGCGGTGGTACTGAGAACATGCTGCTCGATCACGAACGGCTTGCTCACCGCGTCGAGAATCTTGCTGGCCATATGCGCCAGATGCTCCGCATCGACGACATGAGTCACGAGGATGACGAACTCGTCGCCGCCCTGTCGCGCAACGGTGTCGGTCACGCGCACCACGGCGTGCAGACGCGACGCCATCTCCCGCAACAGCGCATCGCCGATGCTGTGCCCCAGCGAGTCGTTGATGTTCTTGAATCGATCGATGTCGATGAACATCACCGCGAACGGACGGCCGCTGCGCTGCGACGACGACAGCGCCAGCGTCAGCCGGTCGGCCAGGACGATGCGGTTGGGCAGATTGGTCAGCGCGTCCACCTCGGCCAGATAGCGGATCCGCTCCTCGGAGGCCTTGCGCTCGGAAATATCCGAGAATACCGCGACGTGATGCACGACTCTGCCCGCCGCATCCCGGACCAGCGAAATGGTCAGCCATTCCGGATACAGCTCCCCTGACTTGCGCCGGTCCCAGACCTCGCCCTTCCACACGCCTTCCAGCTGCAGGGTCCGCCACATCTGGCGATAGAAGTCCTTGTCGTGCCGCCCGGACGCCAGCACGCTCGGGTTGCGCCCGAGCACCTCGTCGAGGCTGTATCCGGTGATCGCGCTGAACGCGCGGTTGACCGAGACGATGCGGTTGTCGGCGTCGGTGATCATGATGGCCTCACCGAGGTGCTCGAACACTTCCGCAGACAGCCTCAGGCGCGCCTCGGCACGCTTGCGCTCGTCGATGTCCTGAACGATGCCGACGAAGTACTCCGGCTTGCCGTCGGCGTCACGCACCACCGACACGGCGAGATCGACCCAGAAGACCCGGCCGTTGCGATGGACGTAGCGCTTCTCGATCCGGTACTCGTGGCGGCGGCCAGATGCGACCTCGACGTAAAGCTGGACCTCGCGCGGCAAATCATCCGGATGCGTCAGCTGGCTGAAGTTCATCCCGATCAGCTCGCCATCGGCGTAACCGAGCATCTGCTGGAACGCGGCATTTGCTCCGGTGATCCGGCCCTCGCTGTCGGCGAACGCGATCGCGGTTCCGACGCTCTCGAAGACGCCGCGGAAGCGGGCCTCGCTACGCGCCAGTGCGACCTCGCCGTGGTGCCGCTCGGCGATTTCGCGCGACAGCGCGGCGTTCTTGCACTCGAGCTCCAGCGTCCGCTCGGACACCACCTGCTCGATCCGGGCCGCGCGCCCGGTGATGACCAGCAGAAATCCACCCAGCAACGCCGAGAAGGCCAGCACCAGAAGCTGGGTCAGCCACGACTGCTGCGAGCGGTTCGCCAGCAGGAATGCGTCGCCGGCCGTGACCCGCAGCTGCCACTGGCGCTCACCGAGCGTGTGCGCATCCTGCCAGCTCAGCTTGGGTTCGGCATGCGGGTCCCCGCTCGCGAACAGCACCTGCTCGACGGTATGGGCGTCGACACCGACCAGGGCGACCGACAGGTCCCTGACATCGATGCCATCCAGCACATAGTCCATCAGCTCGCGCATGCCGACGACCGCTGTCGCAAACCCCAGCGGCGGACCGGAACCGCCGACCGGCTCGACGACGAGTACCCCCGCCGCACCGGTATGGATCAGCGAAAGCGCGCCGGAATAGCGGATGCCGCGGTCGCGCTCCGCCACATGCAGCAGCGCCGCCCTCAGTGGATCCGACCCCAGGTCGTACCCGACCACCCCGCGGTCGTCGAACGGGGGCCAGACGTGGCGAACCGGGTAATAGACCGGCCGCACGCCGACCGCGCGCCGACGCCCGTCGGCATCGAACTCGAACACCGGATCCCCGGCGGCGCCGCCGTCCTCGCGGCCGTATGCGGTGAGCGCCGGCGCTTCGACGCGCCGAACCCATTCGAGCGCGACGACACCGGGGGCCCGGCTGAGCAGACCGTCGGCGAGCTGTCGGAACTCCCGTTCGTCGACGTGTTCCGACGCCTCGTAGTACGAAACCAGATTGGCAACCGTACCCGTCAGCCGCGCCAACGCCTCGTCGAGGCGCCCGTCGAGCTGCTCCGCGATCTGCCGGAACTGACGGTCGATCCGCTCGTTCTCCTCGCGATTGCTGTTGTGCACCACCAATGCGCCGATCAGCAGCGACAGCAGCACCGTCACGCCGACCGGCCGCAGCCGTTTCATCCGGGTCGGTGCCGGCTCGCTGGCCCAGACGAGCAGGATCGGCGCCACCAGGAACACGCCCATCGAATCGCCGACCCACCAGGTCAGCCAGTTGACGCCCAGTTCCGCCATCGGCAGGCGATGGCCCAGCAACAGCGCGGCACTGCCGACACTGGCCGCGATCACGCAGGCCAGCGGCCCGCCGAGCAGAATGAAACGGACGACGTCGAGCCCGCGCTCAAGCCGCAGCTGCGCATCGACGAAGCGCAGCACCAGCCCGCGCCCGACGATGCCCTGGATCGTCGATCCGGTGCTGATCGCAGCGGCGATCCACCACGCATCGAGCGCCGCCGGGTCGGAAGACACACCCCCGACCCAGGCATTGAGTACAAACGAACCCAGCCAGACACCGGGCCAGACCCGTGATCCCCACAGCAGCAGGAACGCCAGCATGATGCCCGACGGCGGCCAGACGGCACTCGCGTAACCGGGAGGCAACGCCAGCTGCAATCCGGCCAGGCCGGCTGCGCAATAGGCTACTGCAAGCGCTGCGACCCGCAGCCACCATCCCGCTGCAGACCGCGCGGGGCGCAGCCAGGCGGCCCTGCCGACCAGGCGCGGGGCGTTGTCCGCGGCTGCGTCGGCAAGCAAGGGGTTCTTGGCATTCGGGTTCATCGCTGCCAGATATCGGCATCTCGGCAGCCCACTGTGTGGATAAGATCCCTACCCAGGCGGTCGCGCCGACCAACGGCGCGCCGAGGCCCGATCAGCGGCAATCGCCGGACCCGAACCGCGAACCCCGTCCGCCTCAGGAGGCCGTTGCGACCTCGGTCTGCTGGCTCCCCGCCAGGCGCCCGGGGCGGCTGAGCTGCTCCAGCCCGGCTTCCGGCACATATCCGGACCCGTCGCGCAGCTTGAACCAGCCCGGGGTGCTGATCGCCTCCAGCTCGAGCGACGTCCCGGGCTTGAGCCGGCCGACCACGAAACCGCTGTAGGCCGGCGCGGACCGCAGCGGCAGATACGCGCTGCCCACCACCGCGACGACGTCGGCCGCAGCCGGACGCGGCGCCTTCTGAACCGCCGGCGCCAGCCGCTTCAGGCCGGTAATCGCGCTGGCATGCAGGTAGCCCGGCTGCCCGTCGAGCTGAAACCAGTCCTGGCTGGCCGTCGGCAGCAGGCGGACGTCCGACCGCGCCGCCACCTTCGCCAGGACCGGCGCCCGCAAGGACGGCGCGACGCGCAGATTGACGCGGCTGTCGATGGTCCGTGCGGCCAGCAGCGGGGAGGCGTCGATCTGCAGCGGCGGCTGGTTGCGCACCGCCTGGACGATCTGCTCACGCTCCTGATTCGACGCCAGGCGCCCGCCATCCTGCAGCCGGCGCACCAGCGCCGAGTGTTCGTAGGAGGCGATCGCGAGCACTTCCCGGGTCAGCGTTTCGCAGGGCGCACGCTGCAACACCGAACGCCCGCCGGTATCCTCGGCCCCCTGCTTGACGGCACTGCCCGACCAGCGCAGTTCGATCCGCATCTGGTAGACACACTGGTCCGCGGAAACGCGGCCGGCAACGACATCCAGGCTCGGCTCGACCCGGCGGCCACCGCCGCTGGTCGACACCGCCGGCAGATCCACACCGAAACCCTGCGGCACACGCATCGGACCGGTGCGTACCGATTCTAGGAACGCGACGAGCCCGTCAGGCGGCATGGGCGCCTCCTGCGCCCATGCCACACCCGACAGCATCGCCGCGCAGGACAGAAGTCCCGCTGCGACTTTCATGAGAAAGGTCTCCCCAGACCAACCCGAATTTGAATCAACCGCCTATATCTGATGTCCCGATACTAAGCAGAAAAAGTGCCAGACAACCAGCCCCCTCGCGGGTAAATCCGGCCCAATCCGACGGCGCCGTCGTCCGGTCGCCCTCAGTTCAGGGCCGACACCGGCACCACCGGGACGACGAAAGAGGACGGATGCTCGGCATTGCTGTCGATACGCAGCACCCCCAGAACCTGATCCAGCAGGTCGGTCACCGGCGGCAGCCCGTGCGGAAAGTCGCTGCTGCCGACCGCGATGCGCAGGCTGTGACCGGCCTTGATCACGAAGCTCGACGGGAAAACCTCGATGTTGACGAGGGTCGACTCGCCCGGCGCGAACGGCGCCTTCACATCCTCGGTGAACGGATGCCAGGGCTGGATCATGTCCCCGCTCAGCATGCGGGACCGGCCCGCATCCACCGCCCGCAGCGAAACGGTCAGGGTCCCATTGGTCAGCTCTGTCGAGCCGCCATCCGGATCGACGTCGGTAATGCGCACGGCGACGCTGGCATCGGTGGCCAGGGCGCGCGACACCCACAGATCCGCCTGGATCGGACCGTTGACGTAGTAGTCCTCGTCCATCGGCGGCGTCGTGTAGGTCACCGCACCGAGCAGCGGCAGCTCGTTGATGTTGTTGGCGCCGTCGAAGCAGGGCAGCGGCACCAGTCCCAGTACCCCGGCGGTCCACTGCGCCGAGCTCACCGAGCACAGACCCTGGACCGGAATCTGCAGCGTGTAGCGCGACGGCTCGTCGGCACCCGGCGGCTCGGCGCTCAGGCTGTGGTCGCCATGCAGATACCAGCGCTCGGCCCGCGCCTGCGGATGCGGCCAGTCCGGCGACACCACATAGCGCTCCTCACCGAAGACGTACTGGGTCACGTTCGGCACCGACTCGGCTCCGTTGTCCATGCCGCGCAGATAGCGGTCGAACCACATCAGTGCGATCTGATTGGTGCTCGGAACGCCATCGGCCGGCAGGCCGGCGCCGAATGAGGCATCGACGTGCGTCCAGGGACCGATCAGCAGCTTGGCCGTCGTGTTCTTCTTGATCACCTCGTACAGCATCGGCTCACCGCGCTGGAAGATGTCGTGCAGGCCGCCGACGATGAAGGTCGGCACCCGGATCCGGTCCGCAACCTCGATCGGCGAGCGCGTGCGCCAGAACGCGCTGTCGTAGTTCTGCCCGCCGGACCCGAGGATCGCCTGCAGGATCACCGGCACGTCATAGGTGAGCGTGCCCAGCAGGTGATCGATGAGGGCCGGGACCACCTCCGGCGACGGCTGCGCCGGCACCAGCCCGAGGCCGGTCACCAGGCCCAGCCACAGCGGAATGAAGCCGGCATTGACCTGCCCGCCGGTGAACACGATGTCGCGATAGGCGTCGCCCATCGGCACCAGCGCGAAGATCGCCTTGTGCGCCGGATGCCGCCAGGCACCGGTGAAGATCTGGGTGATGCCCATGAACGACGGCCCCCAGGTGCCGACCTTGCCGTTGCTCCAGGGCTGCGCCGCGACCCAGTCCATGACCTCCTTGTAGTCGAGCTGCTCGCGCTCGCTGAAGATCTCCCAGGTCCCGCCCGAGGTGCCGGTTCCGCGCACGTCGACCGCGACATGCGCATAGCCGTGCCGGACCAGATCGCTGTTGAACGCGAATCCGTCGACGTAGCCCGACGCACTCTTGTTGTAGCCAGTCTGGGTCAGGACGACCGGCAGCGGGCCTTCGACCGCGTTGCCGTCGGCATCCGCCGGCAGCATCACCTGTGCCGACAGCAGCACGCCGTCGCTCATCGGAATGTATTCGGCCGGCAGGCGGACCGTGTTCGGGTAGTCGTCGTCGCGCTGGTAGTCGATCCACTTGGCCGCGGCACCGCCGCTGCCCGCCGAACCCGTGCCCGCCGCGTCGTCCGGCGTATCGCCGCTGGTGCAGGCCACACCCGCGATCGCCCATGACAGAATCATCAACGGCCACAGCAGGGGCCGCAGTACGCTCGCCATCTTTCTCTCTCCAGTCTTATCGCACGAACCGCAAGCCGCGGACCGTAGCAACGGGACCGGCGTGTCTCATTGGCCGCAGCGCCAGTTGACGGGCCGGCGGCGTCGACACGGACTGTAGGCGGAAGATCACATGCTGCGGGCAGGCAACGACAGTCTTGAACGGGACCGTCCGATCATGCCGCCACCGCCCGGCGCCGCAGCGTCGCACCGAACACGAGCACCGCGACCAGGACCAGCGAAGCCCAGGTCGCCGGTTCCGGACCGGCCGCTCCGGTGAAGGCCGGCGCGCTGCTGCCATAGGCGGCCGGCGTCACCCCGGCGACCGGCGGCAGCGCAACGTCGACCTCGCTCGCAGCGTCCGGCGCGGCGTTGACGATCTGCTCGGATACCGCGACGAAAGCGGTCCAGCGTGTCACCAGCTTGAAATCGAGACCCAGCTGCGTCACCTGCCGCCGCACCGTGGCAAGCTGCGGCGGCGTCTCGCCACGCTGCTCGAACCAGCGCGGCGGCAGACTCAGCTCGCGCATCTTCTGGGCGATCGCCGCACGCGCCCACACCAGCCCGACGGCCTCGCCGTCGGCGGGCCCGGCGGCAAGATCGACCGGCAGCACCAGGGTCGCGGCGCGCGCGCCCGCGCGACCGTGGACGCGGATGCTGCCTGTAGCCGCTTCGGCGAACCGGCCCTGGATCCGGATCGACTGCCCGGCGAACAGATCCGGGATCTGCTGCGGCAGCACCGACGTCACCGGCAGTCCGCCCCAGTCGATCTCGATGTCGGTCAGCACCGGCGACTGCAGGCGGTCGCTGAGTTCGGCGGCCACCGCGGCGACGTCCTCGGTCGGGTCCATATAGCGGGTGAAGCCACGCCCGACGCGGCCGACTTCGTCGAGCAGGAAGCGGTTGACCCCGGCGCCGACACCGAACACATAGACCCGGGCGTCGCCCAGCAGCTCGCCGACCAGCGACAGGATCTCGTAGTCGTTGCCGATGTAGCCGTCGGTCAGAAAGGTGACGATGCGTTTGACCCCCGGCGCCGGCGGCGTCTCCAGGGCCTGGTGGATGCCGGACGCCATCATCGTGCCGCCCATGCCGCGCAGCGCGTCGACGTAGCGCAGCCCCGCGGCGATGTTGTCGGGTGTCGCCGCCCGCGGCGTGCGGCTGAATTCGGTCGCGCGGTCGCTGAAGCGGATGATGCGGAAGCTGTCGGTGGGCCGCAGCTTGCGCAGCGCCTGACGCATGAACGCCTTGCTCGCGTCCATCGGCAACCCCGACATCGACCCCGAGCAGTCGAGCAGGAACACCATCTCGCGCGGACTGATGTCGGCGTCGTCCGGTGCCGCCGGCGGCTCGATCAGCAACGAGAAGAATCCGCCGCGCGCATCTCGCTGCACCAGCAGACCCGCGGCGTTGGCGGCACCGGACAGGGCATAGCGCAGCACGAAATCGCGGTTGTCGATGGTCCGCCCGGCGTCCAGACCGATGTGCCAGAGGCCGGCGCTGTCGACCGTCGTCGCCAGCGCATGGGTCCGGCTCGACACCGCGCGGATCGGCAGGGCCGAATGCAGATCCACCTGCACGGAAACCCGATCCTCATCGATCCGGGGCGGCAGCTCCAGACCGAACACCGGCGGATAGGGCATCGGCGCGTCGAGCTGCCAGCGACCCGGGATCGACTCCCCGACTGCCGGAGCGGCGTCCGGCGGCGGCGCGGCGTCATCGCGCGGATTGAAGCGCGGCCCGACCACCAGCGGCAGCACCAGCTCGTACTCGCCGTCGACCTTCGGCACGGTCTGCACATAGCGCAGGGTCACGGTGACCGGCAGGCCCGGCATCAGATTCGCGATCTGCTGGGTGAACATGTTGGGGCGCTGCTGTTTGAGCAGCGCGGCCGCGCGACCTTCCGACTTGGCCCGCTCGAACGTCCGCTGCGCCTGCTCGATCTCCTGGATCTGCGCGCGGACGCGTTCGCCGCCGACGTCCATCCACATCTCGTACACCGCCGCTCCGGCGTTGAGCGGAAACAGATAGCGCGCGTGCAGCGCCTGCCCGGCGGGATTGGCGAAGGTCTGCACCACCGTCACCGTCGCGAGGTCCCCGCGAATGTCGGCGTGGATGTCGCTCCTGAGGCTGGGCAACACGACGCTGCGACCGTCGATCTCGGCCTCGATGCTGCCGGCCAGGGCCGGCGGCTCGCCGGCACGGGCCAGCGCCAACGGCAACAGGAACAGCAGCAGGACGAAGCCGCCGAAGAACAGCGTGCGATTGAGCAGGGAATGGGTCATGTCGGAACTCCGGTGATCGGCAAAGAGAAGCGCATGGGAACTATCAGCGCGCAGCCGCGACCCGGAAGCGGGCGTGGCCCGGCGCCGCCGCCGGCAGGTCGTAGGCACGCAGCAGGGCGCTGTCCCAGTCGGCGCGAACGTCTGCGTCCAGCGCCCATGGCGTCACCCGCTGCAACTGGGTCCAGGTCGCGCCGGGGGCCCGCAGCCAGCGCCACACCGCCTCCGCGACGCTGGCGGCGACCTCGCCGCGGTCTGACACGTACGAGACCGCAACCCGCCATACCCGCCCCTGCGGATCGACGCTGCGGTACAGCGCGGTGGGCAGGCCGGCACCGCCGGCGAAGTCCAGGCCGACGTAGTCGACGCGATGGCCGGCACCGTGCAGACATTCGTCCGGCGCGTGCAGATGACGCAGCGGCGCGGCGGTCGTGACCGCAAGCAGGCCGAACGGGCCGTATCCGGCCTTGGCGGCGGCACCGCCGTATTGCGCGAAGTAGCGCCGCTCGACCGCGGACAACGCCTGGGCCTCGGCGGGATAGGCGCCGATGCGCGCCGGCAGGGCGATCGCATCGACCGCACGCGAGACGTCAACCGGCCGGGCCGGCGCGGACACCGCGCCGAGCGCGACCAGCAGGAAGCCGATCGAGGCGAATACCGTGGGCCGCCCCTGAGCAGCGGTCGCCGGATCGCGGTCCGGCGGCGATCGCTGCACTCGTTCCGGGAGAGCGGCGCGGCTGCCGACCTGCCGCGCCCACGCCAGCAGCGGCAGCAGCGCCAGCGCCTGCGTCGCCAGGCCCGGCAGCGCATGCCAGGGCCCCGACATCCAGTCGACCGCCGGCCAGTACGCCAGGCCCAGCGCCAGCACGGCGATCCTCAGCATGTTGGCGAGCAGCGCGCCACCGAGCGCCAGCGTCACGCCGGTCGCGGTCTGGCGCCAGTCCGGGCGGACCAGCGCGGCGAGTCCGATGAAGACCGTGAGCACCAGGGTCAGGCCGCGCGCGCCCGAACACGGCAGGTCGACGAGCACATCCTGACCGGCGATCAGGATGCGCGTGCCGGCGCAGTGGACGTCGGCGGCGACACGGCCGAGCACCGCGCAGGCGCCGTCTGCCGACAGCTGCTGCAAGCCGAATCCGACCAGACGCTGCACCACCCGCTCCAGCGGCAGCGAGAACGCGAACAGCAGCGACAGCCACAGCGGCGAAACCGCGCGCCGGCGCTGCCGCAGGCCCGCCAGCGTCGCCAGCGCGTAGACGTCCAGTGTCAGGGTCAGGGCCCCGATCACGTTGACCCGCAACAGCTGGCCGAGCAACCGGATCAGGGCGCTGAGAATCAGCAGCGCGTAGGCGTAGCGACGGTTCTGGTCGCTGCCCGGCTGCTGCTCGCTGCTGTACGACCACAGCCCCAGCCCCAGCACCGCCAGCGCCACCCACAGCCCCTGCGGGTTGTACGCGGCGTCGGTCCAGCTCGCGATCAGCCACAACAGCGGCGCGGCGGCGAGCACCCCCGCACCGGTGACCAGCAACAGCAGCGGAAGGTGCTGAACGAGACGTTGAACGGGGGTCCCCACGGCCGGCTCCGGAACGATGACGATGACGCCAGTCTCGGCCCCCACGGTGCAGTGGCGACGGCAAGGCTGTGCAGCTTCCGCGGAATGTCGTGCAGATTCGGTGCAGATCCGCGCCGCGACGACCGGCGCTGCTAAGCTGATCCGGCATTCAGGAGGACGCTTGCGTGGCCAAGATTCTGGTGGTGGACGACGACGCCAACATCCGCGAGGTGGTGTGCTTCGCGTTGCACAAGGCCGGCTATTCGACCTGCGTCGCCGACAACGGCGAACAGGCGCTGCAGCGTTTCGCCAGCGAGGCCCCGGATCTGCTCGTGCTCGATATCCTGATGCCCGAACTCGACGGCACCGAAGTCTGCCGGCGGCTGCGCGCCGACCCGCGCAATGCGGCGGTGCCGATCATCTTCCTCAGCTCCAAGGACGACGAGATCGACCGGGTCGTCGGCCTCGAACTCGGCGGCGACGACTATCTCGCCAAGCCGTTCTCGCCACGCGAACTGGTTGCGCGGGTCCGCGCGCGCCTGCGCGCGTTGCAGGCCGGCAACGCGGCGCTGCCGCAGCGGCTGCAGCATGGCCGGCTGGCGCTGGACCCTGAGCGCTACCAGGCCTGGTGGGACCGGCAGGCACTGGAGCTGACTCCGACCGAATTCGGCATCCTGCGCACCCTGCTGGCCCGGCCCGGCAAGGTCTGCACCCGCGATCACCTGATGAACGAGGCCTACGAACTCAACCGCATCGTCAGCGACCGCACCATCGACAGCCACCTGCGCCGGGTCCGCGCCAAGCTGGTCGACGCCGGCGACAGCGGCGACGCGATCGAGACCGTGCATGGCATCGGCTACAAGCTGGGACCGTGCACGTGAAAGCGCCGCGCGTGCGTCTGCGCACGGTCCTGCTGCTGATCAACCTGGTGATCCTGCTGTTGCCGCTGGGCGGCATCACCTGGTTGCGCCTGTACGAAAGCGCGCTGATCCGCCAGACCGAGTCCGAACTGATCGCGCAGAGCGCGTTCATCGAAGCGGCCTACCTCAGTGCCTTCGAGCGCCTCGCGCCGCGCACGGCCCGGGACCGCTACGGCGTGCCCGCAACCGCACCGCCCCCGCCGCGCGACCCGCAGGGCCGCTGGCGCCCGCGCTGGCCGGTGCTCGATCTGGCGACCGATCCGGTCTGGCCACGGCCGGACGACGCCGCAGCGAGCGCACGGGCCGCCGATCCGATCGCCCGGCGCATCGGCGCCGAACTGACGCCGGTGTTGCGCGCCGCCCAGCACATCACCCTCGCCGGCATGCGGGTCGTCGACATCAACGGCACCATCGTTGCGTCCACCGGCGACGGCACGCGCGACGACATCGGGCTGTCGCTGGGGCAGCTCGAGGAGATCCGTACCGCACTCACCGGCGCCTCGGTCAGCCGCATGCGCTGGCGCCAGTCCGACGCGCCGCCGCCGCCGCTGGATTCGATCTCGCGCGGCACCCGGATCCGGGTCTATGTCGCCGAACCGATCGAGCGCAACGGCCGCGTGCTCGGCGCGACGCTGCTGATCCGTACGCCCGCCAACATCAAGCAGGCGATCTACGGCAAGCGCGAGCCGCTGCTGCGCGCCGGGATCGGGCTGGTCGCGCTGGTGGTGGTGCTGACCCTGCTCAGCTCGCTGACGATCAGCCGTCCGGTGCGCCGCCTGATCGAGCAGACCCGGCGTGCGGCGCGCGGTGAGCGCGGCGCCATCACGCCGCTGCGGCACCCCGGCACCCGCGAGATCGCCGAGCTGTCCGACAATGTCGCGGCGATGGCGCAGACCCTCGAGTCCCGCGCGCAGTACATCCGCGACTTCGCCGCCCACGTCTCGCACGAATTCAAGACCCCGCTGACCGCGATTCAGGGTGCGGTCGAACTGCTGCGCGACCATGGCGACACGATGTCCGCGGACGAGCGCATCCGCTTTCTCGACATCCTCGCCGCCGACACGACGCGCCTGGAGCGGCTGGTCCGGCGCCTGCTCGAACTCGCGCGCGCCGACATGATGCAGGCGGGCGCCGAACGTTCCGACCTCGCCGCAGTCGCCGCGCGGGTGGCACAGCGCTACCGGGCGCTCGGCCTGCCGGTCGAAGTGGTCGGCGCCCCCGGCCTCGCCGTCGCCATCGGCGACGAGCTGCTCGACTCGATCCTCAGCAGCCTGCTCGACAACGTCCGCCAGCACGGCGGCGACGGCGTGAAGGTCGAACTCCGCCATCTGCCGGGCGACACGACCGGAACCGCCGAACTGCACGTGATCGACGACGGCGCCGGCATCTCCACCGCCAATCGTCAGCGCATCTTCGAACCGTTCTTCACCACCGCCCGCGCGCGAGGCAACACCGGCATGGGCCTGGCGATCATCCGCACCCTGCTGCAGACCCACCGCGGCGACATCGCGCTGCTGCCGGCCGCCACGGGCTCGCATTTCCGCATCCGGCTGCCGCGCAGTGCCGACCCCGAGGGCGCACAGGCCTAGGCAGGGCAGCGGCGGCCTGCGATCATGCGCGCCCTTCGCACCCCGACGCCGCAATCAGCAGGGGAGATCCCGTGCCCACGCCCACCACCGCCCGCCATCCGACCAACGTCCGTTCGATCGCCGCCGTCGCCGTCAGCCACGTGCTGCAGGGCCGCAACCTGGATGAGGCCCTGCGCCCCGCGGAACGCCTGAAGATTCCGGCCGACGCGGCAATGGCCCGCCTGCTCGCCTACGGCGTCCTGCGCGATCTGAGCGCACTGCAGTGGCTTGCCGGCCGTCTTCTCGACAAGCCGCTGGCCGCCGAGGACAACGTCCTGACCCTGATCCTGGTCGGCCTGTACCAGCTGCGCACCCTGAAGACGCCGCCGCATGCCGCGATCAACGAAACGGTCGATGCGCTGGAGCGCCTGCGCAAGCCGCAGATGCGCGGCGTGGTCAATGCGATCCTGCGCCGCTACACCCGCGAGGCGGCCAAGCTCGAAGCCGCGCTGCCGAAGGCGCCGGCGACACGCTGCTCGCATCCGGCGTGGCTGGTCGAGCGGATCAAGGCCGACTGGCCGACCCGGTGGGAAGCGATCCTGCTCGCCAACAACGAACCCGGCCCGCTGACGCTGCGCGTCAATCGCCGGCGCATGCCGCGCGACGAGTATCTGAAGCGCCTGCAGGAAATGACCATTGGCGCAACGCCGGTGGCCGCCGCGCCCGACGCGGTGACGCTGGCCGAACCGCGTGCGGTGGCGCGCATCCCGGGCTTCAACAGCGGCCAGGTCTCGGTGCAGGACGCCTCGGCGCAACTCGCCGCCGATCTGATGGACCTGAAGGACGGCCTGCGCGTCCTCGACGCCTGCGCGGCGCCGGGCGGCAAGACCGCGCACATGCTCGAGCGCGCCGATGTCGACGTCACCGCGCTCGACGTCGACAGCACCCGCCTGCTGCGCATCGACGAGAATCTGCAACGCCTGAAGCTCAAGGCCCGCGTCGTCGTCGGTGATGCCGGCGAGCCGGCACGCTGGTGGGACCGACACAAGTACGATCGCATCCTGCTCGATGCGCCCTGCTCCGGCACCGGCGTGATCCGGCGTCATCCGGACATCAAGTGGCTGCGCCGCGACAGCGACATCGAGAACCTCCAGCGCCAGCAGCTGCGCCTGCTCAAGGCGTTGTGGCCGTTGCTCAAACCCGGCGGCCGCCTGGTCTACGCGACCTGCTCGATCCTGCGCGACGAGGGCGACGAGGTCGTCAAGCGATTCAGGTTGCTGCATGCCGATGCGCAGCAGCAGCGCATCGACGCCGACTGGGGCGAGGCCACCGATCACGGGCGCCGCCTGGCGCCGGGCGGCGCTCACGACGGCTTCTATTACGCGGTACTGGGCAAGCGCTAGACGGCCCCGGACACCCGCTGGCTGCACGCCCCGCCGGCACCGGCTCCCCGCGCGCTGAAACTTGCGGCATGTCGCATTCGCGCCCCCAAGGCCGTTGTATAAGGGCAGCCTCGCGCAAGCGCGCGAGCCGTCCCGACTCCGGAGCCGCCCCCGACATGAAGCCGCTGAAGTGGATGCCCAAGCTGATCCCGGGCCTGATCGCCCTGTCCCTGTGTGCGCCGCAGGCGGTGACAGCGGCCGATGACGGATCCGCGATTCTGGTCCTGGATGCCTCCGGCTCGATGTGGGGGCAACTGCAGGGCAGGACCAAGATCGAGCTGGCGCGCAAGGCGGTCGACGGCATGTTGGAGCAATGGCCGGCGACGCAGGCGCTGGGCCTGATCGCCTACGGCCATCGCCGCAAGGGCGACTGCGAGGACATCGAAGTACTGCGGCCGGCCGACGGCTTCGACGCCGCGGCGATCCGGCAGCAGGTCGGGGCGCTGACGCCGAAGGGCATGACACCGATCAGCGCCGCGGTCCGCCTGGCCGCCGGGCAGCTCAAGTACACCGAGCACAAGGCCACCGTCATTCTGGTCAGCGACGGCGAGGAAACCTGCGACGCCGATCCCTGCGCGCTCGGCACCGAGCTGGAGAAACTCGGCGTCGACTTCACCACCCACGTCATCGGTTTCGACCTCCCCGAGGGCAAGGCGCGCGAACAGCTGCAGTGCCTGGCGAAGAACACCGGCGGCGAATATTTCGAAGCCCGCGATGCCGGTGAACTGACCAAGGCGATCAGCGAAGCCGTCAGCGCCAGCACCACGCCGGGACCGGCGCCGGCCAGCGTCCGGACCGAAGGCCCGGCAGTGATCGCCAAACCGGTCGAGGTGCACTGGACCGGCCCCGGCGAGACCGGCGATTACCTCGCCTTCGCCGATCCGCAGAAGGCAGGCGCCAACGCCTGGGGCGAAACCATGGTGCGCATCCCTGCGTCCAAGGACGGCGCCGGCGAAGACGGCCCGTCGGGCGTGCTGAAACTCGACGCGCCGGCCCACCCGGGGACCTACGAGCTGCGCTACGTCAGCGCCACGCGCGAACCGTCGGTGCTCGCGAAAACCCTGGTCGAAGTGGGTGACGATGCGGCGGTGATCGAAGCGCCGGACACGGCGACGGCCGGTGGCAACATCGCCGTCACCGCGCGCGGCCCGGTCGGCGACCGTCACTGGATCGGCTTCGCACCCGCCGGCAGCGCACCCGGCACCTACCTCGCCGGCCACTATGCCCGCCCGAACACTCCGGTATCGACGCTCGATCTGGCGGTCCCGGCCGAGCCGGGGCCGTACGAGCTGCGCTACGTCCTCAACGAAGGCGAGCGGGTGCTCGGCAGCAAGCCGATCACCGTGGTCGCGGCGCAGACGACCGTGCAGGGACCGGCCACGGTGATGGCCGGAGACCGCGTCACCATCACCGCCAGCGGGCCCAGCAGCGACCGGCACTGGATCGGCTTCGCGCCGGCCGGCAGCGGCGCCGGCGCCTACGTCGGCGGTGCCTACGACCGCCCGGGCGGCGCCCGGTCAACCCTGCGCATCGGCACGCCGAAGACGCCGGGCGCCTACGAATACCGCTACGTGCTCGACGAGGGCGTCAGCATCGCCGCGTCGCAGCCGGTCACCGTGATCCCGGCAACGGCGACGCTGCAGCCGCCGGCGGCGATTGGCATCTCGCAGGCCATCACCGTGACCTTCGAAGGCCCGCATGGCGACGGCAACTGGATCGGCTTCGTCCCGGCCGGCGGCGACGGCAGCGAGTACGCGGGCTGGAGCTACGTCCCGGCCGAGGGCGACGCAGTCGAGCTGCAGACCCCGGATACCGCGGGCGCCTGGGATCTGGTGTTCGTGGTCGACAATGCGGTGATCGCCCGCCATCCGGTCGTGCTGTCCGCACCCTGAGCGGCGATCGATGCCCTGTATCGACGCCGCATCTGTGACGCAGCCCGCGGACACGGCGCCGGTTCTGTCGCACTCTGCCTGCCGTTCCCGTTGTTAGCAGGGACGGCATGACACCCCGGGCCCGGGGATCGTCATGCTCCCGATCCGGCGGCAACGCCTTTGCAGACGGCAGGACAACACGCATGTGGGATTTTGAACTTGGCAAGGCCATCGGCCTGATGGGACGCACGGCACCCTTCATCGGCCTGCGGCTCGTGATCTATTTCGGCATCACCCTGGCCTACGTCGTCGTCACCGGCGGCGGCGGCGGCATCGGCTACATGATCGGCAGCACCGGCGATGCCGAATCGGCCGCCAACGGTGCATTCTGGGGCGCCACCAGCGGCTTCGCGCTGGTATCCGGCGTCCTGTACTTCGCCCGCGAATACCTGCTGTACATGGTCAAGGCCGGACACATCGCGGTGCTGGTGCCGCTGCTCGACGGCCAGCCGATTCCGGAGGGCCGCAACCAGATCAGCCACGCGACCCAGGTGGTGAAGACACGCTTCGTCGAGTCCTCGGTCCTGTTCGGCGTCGACCAGCTGATCAAGGGCATCCTGCGCGCGTTCAATCGTACGGTGCTGACGATCAGCAGCTTCCTGCCGATCCCGGCGCTGCAGAACGTGATGAAGTTCGTCACCGCGGTGATCAACATGTCGCTGACCTACGTCGACGAAGTGATCCTCGCGTACAACATCCGCACCCGGCAGGAGAATCCCTGGGCCGGCGCGCGCGACGGCGTCGTGCTCTACGCGCAGAATTACAAGAACCTGCTGAAGAACGCGCTGTGGCTGACCGTGTTCGTGTGGCTGCTGACGCTGCTGATCTTCATCGTGATCTTCGCGCCGGTCGCGGCGCTGGTCGCGCTGTTCCCCGGCACGGCCGGTTTCTGGACCTTCGCGATCACCGCGATCACCGCGTATGCGTTCAAGGCCGCGCTGATCGATCCGATCGCGATGACCTGCCTGATGCAGGCCTACTTCAAGGCGACCGAAGGGCAGACACCGCGCGAGGACTGGGCGGACAAGCTGAATTCGGCATCGGGCAAGTTCAAGGAACTCGGCGACAAGGCGATGGCGTTCGCCGGCAACCGCTTCGGCAGCAAGGCGCCGACTCCGGCCGAACCGACGACGACCGCCTGAGAGACCACGGCCGGCGGGTCGACTTCCAGGAGGATGCCCGGGGGGGCATTCGGGAGGGATGGGGGCCGGGTCCTCGGGACCCGGCCCTTGTCTTGTCAGGCCAGGCGCGTGCCCAGCGGCACCTCACCGTCCGGCACGCACAGCACCACCTTGCCCTCGGCGTCGTGAAAACCGGTCACGAGGCACTCGGACATCAGCGGCCCGATCTGCTTCTTCGGAAAATTGACGACGGCAACGACCAGACGCCCGACCAGCTGTTCCGGCGTGTAGTGCCCGGTGATCTGCGCGCTGGATTGCCGCGTGCCGACTTCGGGACCGAAATCCACTTTCAGCACATACGCCGGTTTGCGCGCCTCGGCGAACACGCGCGCATCGAGCACGCGCCCGACACGCAGTTCAACCTTCGCGAAGTCGTTCCAGGCGATCGTCTCCATGCCGCGCTCCGAATGGTCCGGCGCGCATTGTGCACAGCCACCCCGTGACGGACCAGGCGTCCTGACCGCAACCGCAACGCGCCACGCGCTGCCGGGGGTAAAAAAAGCACGCGCCTTCCGGTCGCCCCCACGGCCGGAAGGCGCGCGCTATGGCACCGAAGCCCGCCCCAGATTGCCGTCCTGGTCGTAGACGCGGATTTCGGCGGTCTCCCCCGCCCCCAGGTTCTGACTGCTTTCACTCAAGTTCGCGCTGCAGGCGCTACCGTCCTCGGTGCACTGCGCCGCGACGATGCGTGCGTTGCCGTCGCCGTCGGTGACAACGACTTCGGCGCGCGCCAGACGCCCATGCTGCGCCCACGGCCGGAAGCTGCAGGTATCGCAGATGCGCGGGTCTTCGTTGTCGGACACGAACGGGAACGGACTGTCGTTCTCGCTGCGCGGATAGGCGATCGCCGGCACCGTGAAGCTCACCGTGTCGCCGCTGACGCTGGCGGCGTCGATCGCAATGCCGTCCCACACCGACACCGCGAACGGATCGGAGCAGAACGCATACGGCGTGAAGTCCAAGGACTGGCGGATGCGCCCCTCCACGCAGAACCGGTAGGTCCCCGGCGGGGTGCTGGCGAGGCGCGACGGAAACGCGCTGTAGGCCTCGAAGCGCGCGGTCCAGATCCATTCCTGCAGACCGACATAGGTGCGCAGCACGCCGGGCACGCCGTCCGGGAACTCGACGCGCACCGGCACCTCGCCGCTCTGGTCGGCGTAGGGCTGCCACTGCCCGGATTCATCCTGGCGCTCGACGCGCACACGCGGGTTGTCGGCCGCGGTCGAACCGCCACGCCAGACGAAGTGCGCGGCCGCAAAGCGCGTGATGTCCTGCGGCTGCGTGATCGGCTCGGCATCACCGGCATCGTTGGGCATCGCCGACTGCCACGTTTCGTAGGCCGCGCCGCTGGTCGCGCCGATCGTCATCGACACGGTCTGCTGGCGCAGCTCGTCGACGGCCGCCAGCGGATCGAGCAGTTCACCGGACAGTGCCGGACCGCCCTGCAGGTTCGCGGCCATGCGCACCAGGCGCGTGACCATGTAGTCCGCCGTGTGCGCGCCGTAGCTGGTCAGTGCCTTGCGGTAGCTGTCGCGGCTCATGTACTCGCGATAGCTGACGGTGTAGCCGTTGTAATCGCCGGCGTGGCCGACGCCGACGGCAAGCTTGTAGCCAGGCACCCCGAGGTCCTGGATCTCTTCCTTGGTGAAGTTGCCCCACAGCGCGGCGAGGTCGTCGCTCTCGGTATTGGCGGCCAGCGCGTTCTCGGGCGCGTCCCAGCCGCGTGCGTCGTTGTGCACCTGCGCGCGCATATGTGCGATCGCGTCCGGGTCGAAGTTGTCGCCGGGAATCCGGTCGGCGTTGTTTTCCGGATCATTGGGATCGAAGTAGGTGGCCTGCAGCGCGCAGGCCGGCGCGTAGGCCGGGTCGTCGCGATAGTCCGGCAGCAGACAGGCCCAGTCGAAACCGTCGTAGATGTCGCCGGCGGTGTCGTTGAGCCGCGATTCCAGATTCAGGATCAGGTCCGATTGCGCCTCGCAGGCGCAGGACGCCAGCAGGATGTCGCCGATGCGCAGCGCCTGCAGCTTCAGCCGCAGGTTCTCCTCGACCACGCCGACCGCCGGCGCATCGTAGTGATCCGGCAGCGGTATGCCCTCGGCCTGCAGGGTCGTGAACAGCCGCGCGGTGACGCCGGTCAGTTCGTTGTCGCCTGGGAAGCCGAGGCGATAGCAGTCCGGCAGGCCCAGCGCCGGGACGCCGGGATCACCGCCGACCGTGGTTGCGGTCACGCAGTTGGAAACGCTCGGATACGGGTGCGAGACCGGGCCCGGCGTCCACACCGTCAGCATGTCGACGTCGAAGTCCGCGGTGTACGGGATCAGCGCGTCGCCGGCGCCGATCGCGGTCCAGGCCCTGACGATGTCGTCGGCCAGAAAGCGCACGTTGCGCTCGGTCTGCACGTAACCCTCGTGCGCCCAGTCGCGCAGCACGCCTTCGCCGAAGGCGCAGTCGTCGGATTCCGGCGCTTCGGCGTCGGACGGCCAGCGCCCGCAGACGCTGGCATCGTCGGCCAGCAGTTCGGCGTCGTCGCCGCTGCTCTCGGCACTGCCGACATCCCCTTGACTGAACACCAGCGGCGCACCGGTCTCGCGCTCGACCATGCGCTCCAGCGGCCCGAGGAAATCGGCGCTGTGCAGGTCGTGCGGATCCAGACTCTCCGGATGCTCGCCCCAGTTGATCCAGGTTGCCAGCGGCTGCGGGTGCGCCGGATCGCTGAGGTCATCGAAGCGCAGCACGACCAGACCGTGGTCGTTGTATTCGAGCGGATAGCCGGCCGGGGTACCGTCGTCGGCCGTCGCCGTGCGGACGATGTTGCCCTTGTAGGCGCGGTGTCGGACCTGCGTCGCGCCCATGCGTGCCGGCTTCAGGTTGGCCGCCGCGATCTCGATCGCCTCGGCCATCCTGCGTGCCTGGTTCTCGAAGAAGCGCGCATCGAACACATCCTGGAACAGGAACAGACCGACCGCCAGGGTCGAGGCATAGGCCGAGCTGTGGTTGTGGGTGACGTGATAGAGAATCTGCTCGTAGCCGACGCCGGAGTCACCCTGGTCGAGCAGCTGGCCGACTCGGCGCAGCAGCATGTCCTGCGCCAGATAGTTGTCGGTCTTCAGCAGTGCGACGCGTTGACCGGTGTTGCCCTCGATGACGATCGCGCGCGCGCTCAGCCGCGACTGCACCCCGTAGCTGGCGTGCTTGAGCTTGTGCGTCAGGAACGGGTCGACGTCGTTGCCGGCAACGGCGCCGAAGGTGTCGGTCGCGTAGTCGCAGTACTGGCCGGCGCAGTAGCCGACGTCCGGCGTCATGTCGACGATACCGACACCGACGCGCACCGCGCTGCTGGCCTCGGGCGTGCCGGCGACGCCGTCTTCGACCTGCGGTGGCGTCGATCTGCCGCAGCCGGCCAGCGACAGCAGCAGGACCAGCGCGAGTTCGCGGCGCATCACGGCAGCGGCGTCACCACCGCCTGCAGCGGGAAGCGCGCGACGTTGGCATACGGTTCAGCGACGTTCTGCGGCTGCGCCGTCGGCGCGATGAACTGCCACTGCTCGCCGTCGATCTCGGTCGCGGTCAGCGGCGTGAACGCGTTGTCGGAGTCGTGGGTCACGAAGAAGTGCAGCCCGTGCGCCGCGTGCGCGCCCTGGCGCTGGTCGCAGCGCAGATCGTCGTAGCTCAGATCGGGCGCGGCACCGGCGTCCCGCGCCAGCGCGACATAGGCGTTGCGCACCTTGTCGCTGCCCGAGTCGTCGCCGGGATACGGGCGCGGCACCGGATCATCGCCGGTGCCGTCGTCGAGGCAGGCGTCGTCGCGGTAGTACGGCACCACCAGCGGATTGAGCAGCGTGGTCGCGCCGCGCAGCAGGAAGGTGTAGACCAGCGAACCGCCGTCACCCTTGGCCGAGACCTGTTCCCAGTTGTCGAAGGCCAGCGGCGGATTGAAGGTCGGGTCCGGCACGTCGACGAAGGCCGGGCAGCGGCCGTCCGCGTTCGGCGGCACCACGCCGTCGGAAGACGGGCAGAAGCCGAACAGCGGTACGAAACCGTCGACGTTGCCGACGTCGTCGTTGATCCCGTCGATCGGCACGCCCTGTGGTCGCAGCAGGGTGTAGTAGCGCCCACCGGCGACACCTGCCGAGGCTTCCTCCGCGGTCGGCACCATCGCCGAACGGTTGTAGTCCCAGGACGTGTACAGGCCGTCCGGTGGAATCGGGTGAACGCGCACGCGGTAGCGGTAGGCGATCGCGTCCCGATAGAAGGTCTCGGTCTTGGTGACGTTGGTGCCGGAATCCGCGCCCCAGGTCTCGCGGATGCAGCGCACCGGTCCGCAACGCTCGCCGAGCAGGCTGGCGTTGCCCTCCCAGTTGACCTGTTCGTCCTCGAAGCCGACCAGCGAGATCACCGAGTCCGGCGACTGCTGGAAGGCACGCCCCTTCCAGCGGTCGATCAGGTCGGGCCGGCCCTGCCAGTAGGCGTCGCCGCCCGCGGTCTCGCCCGGTGCGCGGATGCGCAGGTCGCGCACCATCCAGCGGCCGCTGGACTGCCAGCGATACTGGTCGGTGCTGACGGTGACCGCATCCCGTGGGAACCGGTCGCTGGACGGACACTGATAGCGACCGCTGGCGACGTCGAAGCTGCAGGCGGCGGCGTCGCCGTGATACTGCGCGAGGCTGTCGACGCAGACCGTGCCGGTGAGGTTGGCGCCGTAGTTGGTATTGGAGGTGCCGAGCTTCTCTGGATCGTCGTCGGCAAAGCGGCGACGGTCGATCCATTCGTCGGCATCGGCCGCGCGTGCGTAGCGGACGTAGGTCTGATGATCGCGGAAGCTCGAACCGCCGGCCTTGCGGAACAGATAGACGAAGCGCTGGGTCGACGGGTCCAGCGGGTCCAGCAGCGCGACCTGCTGGCCGGCGCCGTCGACCCCGTCCGGGGTGGAGCCCACCGGCGCGAGTTCGCCGGCGTCCGCGGCCATGAACACGATCTCGTCGTCGGCATCGAGGCCGGCGATCGGATCCGGTGTCGGCGCGGCCACGCCCTCGTTGACGCCGTTGTCCAGCGGGTCGCCGTCGTAGGCCTTGCTGCAGGTGCCCTGGGTCATGCCCCAGGCCTCGGTGTCCCAGACGTACGACAGCTCGGAATCGGTCCCGGAATAGATCGAGAAGGTGCTGTTGCCGTTGGCGAGGAAGTAGGGCATGCGCTCGTCGACCTGCACCGGGATCTCATGCCAGGCGCCGCCGGACCACGCGTAGGCGGCGATCTCGTCGACCGGCGTGCCGCCCGGCGCCGGCAGGCCCGCCAGCGGATAGAGCAGGGTGCCGTTGTGCGCGTCGCGGACCGGCTCGCTGTTGGGAACGAGGTTGCGCAGCTGTTCGAGGATCGGATCGCAGGCGGCGTCGAACGGATCCGGGCACTGGTCGAGCAGGGCACCGGACGGATACGGGTCGGGCGTCCCGAACGCGGCCGGCACCGACCACGCCGACAGCTGCGCCCCGGTCAGCACCACCGCCTCGACGTCGCGGCGGGCCGACAGCGCCTGTAGCACGGTGCCGGGAATGTCCCGGGCCAGGCCGAGCAGGGCCTCCGGCGAGGCCGCGTCGCCGAGCGCGAGCGTGTCGGCAGCGAGGTCCTCGATCGACGTCTGCAACGCCTGCTGCGCCGCGTCGACGTCGCCGGCCAGGGTCGCGTCGATGACGTCGTGGGCATTGGCGGACAACTGCGCGACCAGCGCGGTCACCCCCTCACCGTACCCCTCGGTGACGCCGCCACCGGCGCTGACGCCCGGGACGTCGCTGATGATCACGCCCGGACAGTTGCCGGCGTCGTCGGTGCCGAAGGTGATCGTCGCCGGATCGATCAGGCGCGCGGTGCTGTCGCCCGGCGCCGCGCTCGCGCGCAGCAGGAAGTGCGACATCTGGCAGCGCGCCTGCGCGTCCCGGCGCGGACATTCGTGCGGGTCGTCGCCGGCGGCGTCACCCGGCGGCAGGTTGCCGATCGGCGGCGCCGCGGTATGCGCGCCATCGCAGCGGGTCGCGAGCTGGCTGTTCCAGGGCTCGTCCCAGTACACCAGCGCCGACCCGGCCGCCTGCGCGGCGTTGCCGTAGTCGATCGGCGCCAGCGCATAGAACTCGACGTCGTCCGGATGCCGGTCCGCACCGATCACGCGACGGCGGTCGACCGGCGCGCCGATGCTGCGTGCCATCACGTCGGCGGTCCACATCGACACCTGATGGTCGCCGAAGGCCGGGTGCAGCAGCACCTCGTTGTCCGGCCCGTCGAGGACGGCGTTGTCACGCAGGTGGGCGACGTAACCGTTGTTCTCGGAGCGGTCCCACAGCATCTGCATCAGCGCGAAGCCGAGGTCGCGGTCCAGATCGTCCGGATACGCCAGATACAGTGGCACCGAGTAGGTCGCGAAATCG
Organism: Nevskiales bacterium; assembly: GCA_028698335.1. Lineage (GTDB taxonomy): Bacteria > Pseudomonadota > Gammaproteobacteria > Nevskiales > Nevskiaceae > Solimonas. The sequence continues at coordinate 218,721 of JAQVDP010000001.1, forward strand.
GTGCTGCGCGTCAGCAGCGTCGAGTAGTTCATGCCCGGCACGCCGAGCACCCCGCGGTTGACGTCCTTGGACATGGCAACCAGCGCGCCGCCGAGAATGCCGCCCTGCGAGTTGCCGTGATAGAACACCTCGCGGCGGTCGAACACCGGCTGGCCGCCGACCTGGAACAGCGGATCGGCCGCAAACCCCTGCGGGTGGGTCAGCAGGCGCGCCAGGAACATCTGGTTGAGCATGCCCTGCTGCGAGCCGTCCGGAATCACCGGGAAGTTCGAGAGGTCGAGCAGCACGCTGGCGACGTTGGCCAGGTCACCGCTGGCGAAGCCGAACCAGTCGGCCGCACAGTTGAGGAAGCCATAGACGTTGCCGAAATCGCTGGCCTGGCCGTTGACCTCGCCCTGGCCGCCGAGCAGACCGTGCCCGTACAGGGTCGGACGCACCGGGACGACCTCGGTCGCCAGTTCCATGCTCGCCGCACCGGCCACCGCGGCCCGCGGAATGTCACAGGTGAAGGTGAAGGTCAGATCCCCAAGCGGGTTGCGGTCCGGCAGTCCGTCGCCATAGAGGCTGCCGAGCGGATCGGCCGGATTCGGCGCATCGGTGGGATCGTAGAACAGGCGGTTCGGCGGCAGGCTGGCGGAACCGACGATGTCGACGAGATCGCCGCCGAGTCCCAGCACGTCGCACAGCACCGGAACACCGGCGTCGCGGCAGGCGCCGACGAGTTCGCCGGCGACGTCCGGGAACTGCTCGAGCACCGCGTCGAGCTGGGCCTGCAGCTCCGGCTGGCTGTCGAGCGGCGACGGGTCGGCCGGCACCACGTAGCTCGGCACCGTGATCGTGCCCTCGATGCGGCGCACGGTGCGTCCGCTCGGGCCGTCCGGGTTCGGCGTCACCTTGCTGATCCGGTAGCCGGGCGCCTGACCGGCGGGGTAGTCGGCGTCGCCCGGCGCGCTGCCGAGGGCGTCACCCAGCGCCGCGAAGGCATCGTCGCGGATCGCCTTGAGCCGGGCCACATTGTTGCGGCTGCTGGCGGTGGTGAAGTCCCAGGCCAGGTACAGCCCTGCATTCTCGCGTACGGCGATGCCGGCGGCCTCGAGGACCGGAAACACCTTCTGCTGCAGCTCGGAACAGCGCTCGGCCAGTGGCGGCAACAGCGTCGAGCGCTGGTCGCGGCAGACGCCGAACGCGGCGCCGGCCTCGATCGGCTGGCCGTTGTCGTCGCGCAGATGCTGCAGCACCACCACGTAGCGGTGCGCCTCGTCGAAGTTCCGGGCCGGGCGGACGATCAGCGCCGGACGCTTGCCGTTCGGCGACAGCGTCGGCTGGTCGCTGAAGCCCGGAATCAGCTTGCCGGCGTTGAGGTCGATCTCGGCCCAGACCAGATGCCGCACCGGCACCGGGTACGGCGCGTCGATCGGCCCGGTGTCGAGCACGATTACCGGCGCGTCCGGATCCGCGTAGCGGCTCAGATCGGTCAGCGGCACCGCGCCGGCGACCGGCCCCAGCGGCTGGCCTTCGGCATCCTTGACCGTGCCGAGTCCGGGCACGTAGGTCAGGATCATCTGTCCGGGCGAAAAGCCGTCGTTGCGGTTCCACTCGGTCGGATCGATCGGCTTGCCGGCGATGTTGCGTGGCATCGCCAGCGGATTGAAGTCGATGCGCAGCCCGGTGCCGCCGGCCGCCTGCGACTGCGGACTGCCGTCCGGCGCCGCCGTGGTGAAGTGATCGTTCGGGAACGGGAACAGGCAGTGCGCCGGATCGAGCATGTCGCAACCGGCCAGCAGCGCCAGCGCCGCGTCGTCGGCCAGATCGGCATCGCCGCCGCCACCGCCGGTGTCCCCGAGCAGGCCGCACAATGCCTCGGGCAGGCCGAGGTCGGCGCAGGGCTGGGCCAGCGGCGTCTGCGGATCGATGAGGTCGCAGAACTCGGCCGGCGCGCCGGCGTCCCGGCAGGTCTGCGCGTAGGCGCTCTGGATCGAGTCGATCCGCAAGGCGATGTCGGTCAGCAGGCAGTCGTGCGCCGCCGGATCGGCGCACGCCGCCAGATAGTCCGGCAGATAGGCGCTCGGATCGGCGTCGAACAGCGGGATGTAGCCTTCCATGCGCAGCAGCGGTGCGGTCAGCGGTCCGAGCGAGACGAACTCCTCATAGCCGGTGAACGGCACGATGAAACCGGCGTCGCCGGTCGGATCGACGTAGCTGAACTCTTCCTCGGGGATGATGTAGCCGAACGAGTTCTGGGTCAGGCCCAGCAGCATCAGGTCGGCGCCCGGATTGGCGGCGGCGGCGAGCTGCCGGATGAACTGGCCGTAGGTATTGGTCGCCTCGCCCGGAATCGTCGCGATCTCCAGACCGCCGGCGCCGCCGATGCTGATGCGCGAGACCAGGGTCTCGGCGGTCGGCGCCACCTGCCCGAGTTCGGTGCTGACCTCGCCGAGTGCGTCGCCGAGGACCGGGATCGACGCGACCTCCCGCGGCGTGAAGTCGTAGTAGCGGTTGAACGAACCGATCAGCCCGGCGCCGACGAACAGCGGATTGGTGACCGGCAGGATCACGGTCTGATGCCGCACCGTCAGCGCCGGATCGAGGTCGCGGAAGCTCAGCGCGCTGGCGAACGCCGCCAGGTCGTTGCCGCGACAGCGCACGCGCTCGTAGGCATCGGGATCCGGCGTCGTGCACTGACCGCCGGACGGCGAAGCATCGGCGATCGGCCCGTTGTAATAGAGGCCGACGCCGCCGTCCTGCTCCAGCCGCTTCATCGCGCCGAGCACGTAGTCGGCGTGCGGCACCCGCGGATCCTCGTCGATGCTGGTCGGATGCGCGGCGTACTGCAGCACCTGCGCGATCACGCCGCCGTTGGCGTCGACCGCGCGCAGCAGGGTCACCGCGTCGTCGGCATCATCGGCGGGATCGACCCGCGGACGCCGGTAGTTGTTGAAGTCGCTGCTGTGTCCCTGCGCCACCTGCAGCGTCGCCGGCTGCAGGCCGCGCAGCGCGGCGAGCGTCGCCTCGCCGGCCTGCGCGTACAGGCGCTCGCGGATCCATTGCTGCGGCACGCCGCCCCACAGGCCCTGCAGGTCGGGGCCGGCATGGCTGTGGGTCTGGCCGAACACGATGTTGTCAGCCTCGACGCAGGCGTCGACGGCGCAGCTGGCCTCGACCAGCAGCGCCCGCAAGTCGCGCTGGATCACGTTGCCGGCACCGATGGCGTCGAGCATCACGAACAGCACGCGCTGGCCGCCCTGCGCCAGCGCCATGACACGGACGTAGATGTCCTCGTCGTCGCCATGCACGTCGCTGTGATGGACCGGCGCTTCGGCCGGCTGGGTCAGATCGTCGCTGTACGCGGCGAACGGCTCGGGGAAGTTCTGGATCGGGTCGATGCCGTAGCCGCCCAGATTGAATTTCTGGGTCTTGGCCCCGACGTACAGGCGGGTCTCCTCGATGCCGTCGATCTGCTGCTGCGTCGGCGTCACGCTCTGGCGCGCCGCGCCGACGCAGAAGCCGTCGGCGGCGCAGGCCGGCGCCTTGACCGCATCGTCGTTTATGATCAGACCGAGGGCGCGGGTGTTCTGCAGCACCGCGTTGACCGGCGCCGACATCACCACGGCGAAGTGTTCATCGCTCTCGTCGGCGACATCGCCATGGACCGTCACCTCGAAACTCTGCTCGGTCTGGCCGGGACTGAAGCTGAGCGTCGCGCTGGCGGCAGCGTAGTCCGTGCCCGCCTCGGCTTCGACGTCGGCGGTCTGCAGCGCGACGCTGACCTCGCGGTTCGACGGCGCCGACAGGCGCACCGTGAACTGCAGGCGCGTATCGAGGAAGTTGCCCTCGGCGACGCTGCCGCCCTCGATGCTCAACGTCGGGTCGGTTGCTGACGCTGCCTGCACGGTCACTTCGACGCGGTCGGTGTCGGCGGCGCCCTGCGCGTCGGTGACACGCAGCTCGAAGCCGAGCACCGTATCGCTGTCGACCGTCGGCGCGGTGAAGCCCGGCGCGGCGGTATCGGCGCCTTCCAGCGTCACCGCCGGCCCCGCGTCCTGCTGCCAGGCGTAGTGGCTGATGTCGCCGTCCGGATCGAAACTGCCGCTGCCGTCGAGACTCACGCTGGCACCGGACGCGACCGCAATATCGTCGCCGGCGTCGGCGACCGGCGCCTGATTGGCGGTCCCGGCGTTGCGCACGATGACGGCAACCTCGTCGGGCGGCGACTCGGCCCCGGCATCGTCGGTCACGCGCAGGCTGAACCGCAGCTCGGTATCGGCGTCGACGCCCGGCGCGGTGAACTGCGGCCGCGCCGTATCCGCGCCGTCGAGCGCAACCTGCGGCCCGGCGACCTGGGTCCAGGCATACCCGGAAACACTGCCGTCCGGATCGTGGCTGGCACTGCCGTCGAGCGTCACCCGCGTCCCTTCGCCGGCCTGCTGGTCGGCGCCGGCATCGGCCACGGGAATCCGGTTGGCATTGGCCGGCGTCACCACGACGTTGACGTCGTCGCTGCCGTAGGCGCCGCGATCGTCGCTCGCCTGCAGGCGGAACGTCAGTGTCGTCGCCGTCGTCACCGCCGGCGCGGTGAACCGCGCGGTCGGTGTTTGCGCGCCCGCCAGCGTCACCGCCGGTCCGGACAGCTGGGTCCACCGATACTCGGTGATGCTGCCGTCCGCGTCCGCCGCGCTGCCGGCGAGGACGACCTCTGCACCCGGACTCACCGACTGGTCGGACCCGGCGTCCACTTCGGGCGCCGCGTTGCCCTGCGGCCGATTGGCGACGGTCAGCACGACATCGTCGCTGGCCTGGTCACCGTGCGCATCGGTCACCGTGAGCCTGAACCGCAGCCCGGTATCGGCATTGACCTGCGGCGCGGTGAAATGCGCGCTGGCGCGGTCGGCATCCCGCAGCTCGACCGGCAGGCCGGCGGTCTGGCGCCAGAGATAGTGCAGCGCTCCGCCGTCCGCGGCGCGACTGGCGCTGCCGTCGAGAACGGCCTCGGCGCCCTCGGCGACGCGGCGGTCCGGTCCGGCGACGGCGGTCAGCTCCTTCGACCCGGACGGGTCGGGATCCGGAGAAGACGGCGCGGACGAGCCGCCGCAGGCGCTGAGCAGGCCCAGTGCGGCACACGCGAGGATGTTGCGGAAACGGGTCGTGGGGCGGGCAAGTGACGCACGCATCGTGGTGTTTCTCCTTCCAGTCGCAGGCGGAGTCCACACGCACGCTGGCCTCGATCCCGGGCCTGGCGCTTCTCCTCCTGCAAGGTCGATCCCGCACGGCGCGGACGGCAGCCACAACTGCGTGACGCTCGCCCGGCGGGTCGCCTCTATTGATTTGTATGGGGGCTCCGGCCGACCCGGGGGGATCGGCCCGGCCCCGTATCACCGGCCCGCGCTGCGGCGGCGGGCGGGTGCTGCTGATCCGGCCGGAAGCGACATCCCGGCAGCGACGCTTGCGGTCGTTGCCGCCGCCCCTGCCGGCCGGCTCCCGGGGCGGACCTCCTCTCCTTGGTCTTGGTCTGATCTGCGTGGATTGTCGAACCGGACCCGGCAGGGGTCTTGACGAAGCCCGCCGTTCTATTAGGAAATCACGCCATCGTGACATCGAATCGCAATATTCCGGTGACAGGGGTGATCGCCGGCCTCTACGCACGGGGCCTGCTCGACCACCTGCGTGAACGCGGCGTCGATCCGGCCCGGCTGTACCCCGCGGCACGGGTGACCGAACTCGATCAGGCCCAGGGCCACGTCGAGATTCCGCTGGGCGAGTGGATCGGGATGTTCGAGACCGCGATCGACGCACTGGACGACCCGGCCCTGCCGCTCAAGGCCGGCGCGAGCCTGCGCATGCGCCACCTCGGCGTCCTCGGCCATGTGCTGATGAACAGCGCGACCCTGCAGGAAGTCGCCGCACAGCTGGCCCGCTACATCCGCCTGCTCGGCCAGATCGGCGAGCCGACCGTCAGCGTGACCGGCACCCGTGTCGAGCTGCTCTGGAACTGGCCCTTCGACACCGCACCCGATCCCGCCGTCGCCCAGTTCATGCTCGGCGCGCGTGCCAACTTCATGCGCTGGCTGGCGAACCGGCCCGACCTGCGCTTCGACGCGCACCTGCATTTTCCGCGGCCGGCGGACCTGGGCGCCTACGAACGCATCTTCGGCGGCGAGCTGCGTTTCGCCCAGGCGCACAGCAAGATGCTGTTCTCGGCCGACTACCTGCACCTGCCGGTGGTGTCGGCGGACGAGGATCTGCGCCTGCAGTTCGAGGTCGAGGCCGAGCGCGCCTTGCAACAGCTGTCCGGCGAGTCGGCGCTGCTGCGGGAACTCAAGCGCGTACTGATGCGGAACCTGGCCAACGGCCGCGTCTCGATCGACGAGTCGGCGGCGAGCCTGAAGATGTCGCCCCGCACGCTGCAGCGGCGCCTCGGGGAAATCGGCCTGTCGTTCCGCGCCGCGCTGGAACAGGTCCGGCAGGCCCAGGCCCAGGCCCTGCTGCGCGACCCCGGCGTGTCGCTGACCCAGGTCGCGTTCCTGCTCGGCTATACCGAGCAGAGCACCTTCCACAATGCCTTCCGCCGCTGGCTGAACTGCTCGCCCGGTGCCTACCGCAAGCGCCAGCTCGAACCCTGAGCCCGCACCACGGCGGTGCGCCGGTCGGGACCTTGCCGCGGAGCCCGTGACGGCACCCGCAGCGGGCCGGGATCCGCGGTCGAAACCGGCGCCTGAACCAATCTTGCGCTGCAACATCAGCAGGCGTAAGGTGCGCGCCGCATGAAAATCATCATTCTCGGCGCGGGCCAGGTGGGCTCAACGCTGGCGGAGAATCTGGCCAGCGAGCAGAACGATGTCACCGTGGTGGACACCAAGCCGGGCGCGCTCAACGAGCTGCAGGAACGGCTGGACATTCGCACGGTGCACGGTCACGCCTCGCATCCGAGCGTGTTGCGCCAGGCCGGCGCCGACGACGCCGACATGATCATCGCCGTCACCGACAGCGACGAGACCAACATGCTGGCGTGCAAGATCGCCAACACCCTGTTTCATACTCCGACCAAGATCGCCCGTGTCCGCGCGACCGACTATCTGAAGGAGGACGCGCTGTTCGGTGCCGATGCGCTGCCGGTGGACCTGCACATCTCGCCCGAGCAGCTGGTCACCGACCTGATCCGGCGCCTGATCGAGTACCCGGGCGCGCTGCAGGTGGTCGACTTCGCCGACGGCAAGGTGCGCCTGGTCGGCGTCAAGGCCTACTACGGCGGTCCGCTGGTGTCGCGGCAGCTGCGCGAGCTGCCCGAGCATCTGCCCGGCATCGACGCGCGCGTCGCCGCGATCTACCGGCGCGGCCGCCCGATCATTCCCGAGGGCGACACCGTCATCGAGGCCGAGGACGAGGTGTTCTTCGTCGCCGCGCGCGACCACATCCCGCGGATCATCGCCGAGCTGCGGCGCCTCGACAAACCGGTGCGGCGCGTGATGCTCGCCGGCGGCGGCAACATCGGCCTGCGCCTCGCCCGCGCGCTCGAGAGCAGCAAGATCCAGGTCAAGCTGATCGAACGCGACCGCGCCCGTGCACGCCTGCTGTCCGAGCAGCTCGAACACACGATCGTCCTCGGCGGCGACGGTGCCGACGAGTCACTGCTGCGCGAGGAGAACATCGAGGACGTCGACGTCTTCTGCGCCATCACCAACGACGACGAGGCCAACATCCTGTCGGCGATGCTGGCCAAGCGGCTGGGCGCGCGCAAGGCACTGTGCCTGATCAACCGGGTCTCCTATGTCGATCTGGTCGAAGGCGGCAGCATCGACATCGCCATCTCGCCGCAGTCGTCGACGGTCTCGGCGCTGCTGGCCCGCGTGCGCCGCGGCGACGTGGTCAAGGTCCACTCGCTGCGCCGCGGCGCCGCCGAGGCGATCGAGGCGGTGGCGCACGGCGACCGCTACAACTCGCGCGTGGTCGGCCGCAAGCTCGAGGAAATCAAGCTGCCGCCGGGCACGACGATCGGCGCGATCGTCCGCGGCGACGAGGTCATCATCGCCCACCATGACACCCTCATCGAGGCGGAGGACCACGTGATCCTGTTCATCGTCGACAAGCGCCGCGTGAAGGACGTCGAGAAGCTGTTTCAGGTCGGCCTGAACTTCTTCTGATCCCGAAGGCCATGTCGTCCGCGGTCCGCATCAGCCGGCTTCCCTATTCGCGACGCTTCGCCGCGGTTCAGCGGGTCACCGGCATCCTGTTGATGCTGTTCTCGACGACCATGCTGCCGCCGCTGCTGATCAGCTCGACCAAGGCCGAGGGCGTGTCGCAGGCCTTCCTCGAAAGCATGTGGCTGACGCTGACCACCGGCGCGCTGGTGTGGTGGCCGGTGCGGCGCATCGACGCCGAACTCAAGATCCGCGACGGATTTCTCGTCGTCGTGCTGTTCTGGGTGGTGCTGTCGACCTTCGGTGCGATCCCGCTGTTCGGCGCCGATGTCGGCTGGGACAGCTTCACCGACGCGATGTTCGAATCCACCTCCGGCCTCACGACCACGGGTGCGACCGTCGCCACCGGTCTGGACACGATGCCGGCGTCGATCCTGTTCTACCGCGTCCAGCTGCACTGGCTCGGCGGCATGGGCGTGATCGTGCTGGCGGTCGCACTGCTGCCGATGCTGGGCATCGGCGGCATGCAGCTGTTCCGCGCCGAAACACCGGGGCCGATGAAGGACTCCAAGCTGACGCCCCGCATCGCCAGCACCGCTCGCGCGCTGTGGTTCGTCTATCTGACGCTGACGCTGCTGTGCGCGCTGACCTACTGGCTGCTCGGCATGAGCTTCTTCGACGCGATCTGCCACGCGATGTCGACGATCTCGACCGGCGGATTCTCGACCCACGACGCCAGCATCGGCCATTTCAACAGCGTGCCGATCGAACTGGCGGTGATGTTCTTCATGCTCGTCGGCGGCGTGAACTTCGCGCTGCATTTCATCGCCTTCCGCGGGCGCTCGCCGCTGGCCTACCTGCGTGACGTCGAGTTCCGCACCTATCTGATCGCGATCGGTGTGATCACCGTGCTGGTGACGATTCCGCTGTTGTACTTCGGCACCTACGAAGGCTTCGGCACCGCCTTGCGCAAGGCGCTGTTCCACGTGATCTCCTACGGCACGACCTCGGGATTCGCGACGGCCGACCCCAGTGCGTGGCCGGTCTACACGCCGATGCTGCTGATGCTCGCGGGGTTCACCGTCGGCTGCGCCGGCTCGACCTCCGGCGGCATCAAGGCGATGCGGCTGGTGGTGTTCATGAAGCAGGTGCTGCGCGAGCTGTACCGGCTGCTGCACCCGAGCGCGACGATCCCGATCAAGCTCGGCGGCAAGAGCCTGCCGGACGACGTGGTCTACGCGATCGGCGCGTTCTTCTCGGTCTACGTCGGCCTGACGGTGATCCTGACCTTCGTGATGATCGGCACCGGCCTGGATCCGGTCACCGCCTTTTCCGCGGTGGCGGCGTGCATCAACAACGAGGGGCCCGGCCTCGGCGAGGTCAGCGCGACGATGGCCAGTGTCAGCGACGTCGGCAAGTGGGTCCTGATCGCGACGATGCTGATGGGCCGCCTCGAGATCTTCACCTTCCTGATCATCTTCACGCCGGCATTCTGGCGCCGTTGAGCCCCGGATCCGGGGCCGGCTGCGGACGCCCCGGCTTGGCCCGCGCGGGCGGGTTTGCTGTAATCCGCAACCCGACCCATCGCCGCCGAGCCTCATGTCCGTCTTCACCAAGGTGTCCCACGCCGAGCTGACCGTCTTTCTGCAGCAGTACGCCGTCGGCCCGCTGATCGGCTATCAGGGCATCGGCGAGGGCGTCGAGAACACCAACTATTTCGTCGACACCCGCGACGGACGCTGGGTGCTGACGCTGTTCGAGCGCCTCAACTACGACGACCTGCCGTTCTTTCTCGGCCTGATGGAACACCTGGCGTCACACGGCCAGCCCTGCGCGATGCCGCTGCATACCCGCCAGGGCGAGTCGCTGACCATGCTCAACGGCAAACCGGCCGCACTGGTCCGGCGCCTGACCGGACAGAGCGTGCTGTTCCCGGACCGGGAGCAGTGCGAGCAGGTGGGGCGCGCGCTTGCCGACATGCACGTGGTCGGCCAGTCCTACGCGGGGTGCTGCGAGAACTCGCGCGGCGCCGCGTGGCGGACCGACACCGGCCGCATGCTTGCGGCGCAGACCGACGACGACTCGATCCGCGCGCTGATCGAGGACGAACTCGACGCGCAGTCGCGGCTGGATCTGTCGGCGCTGCCGCAGGGCGTGATCCACGCCGACCTGTTCCGGGACAACGTCCTCTTCGTCGAGGAGCGCCTGACCGGCGTCATCGACTTCTACTACGCCTGCAACGACGCGCTGCTCTACGACCTCGCGGTCACGGTCAACGACTGGTGCTGCGAAACCGACGGCACCCTGAATCCGGCACGCTGGCAGGCGCTGGTCGGTGCCTACCGCTCGCGCCGCGAGTTCGAACCCGCCGAACGCGCGGCCTGGCCGATGGTGCTGCGCGCCGCGGCGCTGCGCTTCTGGCTGTCACGCCTATACGACTGGATGTTCCCGCGTGAGGGCGACGTCGTCCACGTGAAGGATCCTGCGCATTACCGCGCGATCCTGCTGCGGCATCGCGAACACGCACCGCCGCCGCTGGACTGAGGCGCGCCGCCGCCTACTCGCTGGCTTCGTCGATCGCCTCGTCGAGTTCGTCCTTGCGCTGGTCGTTGGCGTCGAGTGCCGCATCGACCTTGTCGGCGATCGCGTCGCCGGAATAGCCGATCGCCTCGGTGTTGCGGATCGAGCGGGTCTCCTCGCGCCCCTCGGCCTTGCCGGCCTGCGGTTCCGGATCCTTCCCGCCGCAGGCGCTGAGCAGCGCAGCGGCGAACACCAGCGAACACCACATCTGAACAATACGCATCGGTCTGTCTCCACCGTCACCGTGTCGGACACCGGCTACAATTCGCCGGCTTGCACACGATGATAAGGGGAGAAGCATGCTCGGGTTGAGCCGCTATCAGTGGACCGTTCTGTTCGCAGCATGGCTGGGATGGGGCTTCGACGTGTTCGACGGCCTGCTGTTCAACTATGTGGCACCGAACTGCGTGCCGACGCTGCTGGGACTGGAGATCGGCTCGCCGGAAGCCAAGCACGCCACCCTGTTCTGGACCGGCCTGCTGACGTCGGTGCTGCTGCTGGGCTGGGCGGTCGGCGGCATCTTCTTCGGGCTGGTCTGCGACCGCATCGGCCGCAAGCGCACGCTGCTGCTGACCATGACGATGTATGCCGTCGGGACCGCCGCCTGTGCCTTCGCGCCGAACATCTGGGTGCTGCTGGCCTGCCGCATCATCGCGTCGCTGGGGATCGGCGGCGAGTGGGCGGCCGGCGCGTCGATGGTCGCCGAGGTGGTGCCCGAGAACAAGCGCGTCACCGCCGGCGCGCTGCTGTACACCTCGGCTCCGATGGGGCTGTTCCTGGCCACCTTCGTCAACCTGCAGGTCGCCGGCAACTGGTTCGCCGACCAGCCGGAAGTGTCGTGGCGCTACGTGTTCCTGTTCGGCCTGATCCCGGTCGCCGTCGCGTCGATCGTGCGGGTGTTCCTCAAGGAACCGGAGCGCTGGACGCGTTCGGCTGGGGCCACGGCGCCGCCGCGCCTGAGCGAACTGTTCAGCCCGGCGTTCCGGCGCTACACCGTCAGCGGCTTCCTGATGGCGGTGATCGCGCTGCTGACCTGGTGGAGCTGCAATGCCTTCCTGCCGGTCGTGGTGTCACATCTGGCGCAGACCGAGGCGGCCACGCGCGGCCTGGATCGCAGCGCGACGCTGGCGCTGGTCGAGCACTGGAAGTTCATCGCCACCGCCTGCTTCAACCTCGGCGGCCTGGCCGGCACCCTGCTGACGATCCCGATCGCCCAGCACGTCGGCCGCAAGGCGATGTTCGCGCTGTACTTCGGCGCATCGGCGCTGTCGATCTTCCTGACCTTCAGCGATGCGCTGCCGGCCGAGATGCGCCTGTACCTGTACGCGGCCATCGGGGTTTCGGTCTTCGGCGTGTTCGGCAGTTTCACCTACTACCTGCCGGAACTGTTCCCGACGCGCCTGCGCGCGACCGGTTCTGGCTTCTGCTACAACGTCGGCCGCATCCTCGCCGCCACCGGCCCCTTCCTGGTCGGCGCGATCGCGGCCCAGGGCGCGAGCTCGGCGGTGCAGATCCTGTTCTGGGTGGGCCTGGTGCCGCTGGTCGGCATCGCCCTGATGCCGCTGGTGATCGAGACGCGCGGCCGCCTGCTCGCCGACTGAGCGGGCGCCGCGCGCCGGATCAGCTTGCCGCGAGCGCTTCCGGCTGCGGCTGCGGCGCCGGCCCGATGGCGACCGCGGCATCGACCCGCAGCGGCAGACCGAGGGCCAGCAGCGCGGCGTCGGTCGCGGATTCGATCTCGTACGGGCGCGCGGCGGCGCGCAGCGCCTCGGGTGACCGGCGCGCGCCGAGGCTCTCGGCCAGCGCCGCCGCCATCGCGCCGGCATCACCGACCGGTACCAGCGCGCCGTAGCGGCCGTCCTGCAGCACCGCGCGCGGACCGTGCGGACAGTCGGTCGAGACCACCGGCGTCCCGCAGGCCAGGGCCTCGATCAGCACGAAGCTCAGGCCTTCGCGCAGCGACGCCAGCCCGAGCACGGCGGCGTGGCGCATGAACGCGGGCACGTCGCGGCGGAAGCCGAGCAGGGCCACGTCGTCCCGGACGCCGAGCGCCTCGGCCTGCGCCAGCAGGGCGTCGTGCTGCTTGCCCTTGCCCAGGATCATCAGACGGCACACCTGGTGTTCGCGCAGCTGCGCGAACGCCCGCAGCAGGGTCGCGAAGTCCTTTCCGGCCGACAGCTCGCCGACCCCGAGCACGACCGGCGGCATTCCCGGGGCCAGCCACGGATGCGGCGGGGGAACGGCCCGGTCCTCGAACAGCGCCGCCGGCACCACCGGTCGCGGCACGACGATCACGCGCTCACGCGGCAGGCCGGTGTAGGCGATCAGATCGTCCTTGACCCCCGGCGAATCGGCGAGAAAGCCGTCGGCGGCCGGATACAGCCGGCGCATCCAGTTGCGGTGGCGGCGCTGGCGGGCGGCGCTGCGATGGGCGTGTTCCAGCGAGACCGGCGTGCCGACGTAGCACACGACCGGAATCCGGGTGCCGGACAGCCAGCGCGCGAGCAGCGCCGTGCGGTTGACGCGATCCTTGTCGCTGAGCAGCACGCGGGGGCGCTCGCGGCGCAGATAGCGTGCGACGGCGAGGGCACAGGGATAGACGTGATCGTGACCGAGATCGACGACGCGCACGCCGGGGGGGAGTTCGTCCAGATCGGGGCCGTGGCCGCGGACCTTCAGCAGGTCGACCCGGTAGCCGCGACGCGCCAGCGCCGGGATCAGATTGCGCGCCGCGCGGTCGACGCCGCTCTGGCCGGACGTCGCGAGAAAGATCGCAATGCGGGGATGGTCGTTCATGTCGGGAAATCCTCAGGGCAAACGAAAGGCCGCGAGCGCCACGCGTGGGCTCGAGATCCAAATGCTTGTGAAGACTTCCCGGCCGGTCCGGACCCGGACCGGGCGCGAGGGTCGCGCCGCTGTGCACCGCCTGGACGCGACGCACGGTTACCGCCGGATGGATCCAGGGGGTGCAAGCCGGCACCCGGATACAGATCCGCTTCGCGACGCCATCCTCGTCGCGACCGGAAACGGCAGTGCGCAATTCGACGCCGCACCGCATGCGCCAGAGACGACCGCGTCGACGCGGCCGCTGTTGGAGGCGCGGTATCGTGCCGATCCCCGCGCGTCCCGACAAGAGGGCACGCCCGCGGGTAACGGGCGTGCCCGGCGATGCCTTACCGCGTAACGATGTCGAAGGTGAAGGGTGCAAGCGCAGCGATGAGCTGGTTGCAGGTGTGGTAGGGGGTGTGGACACGCTCGCAGGCGCTGTACGCCGCCTCGACCACCGCGTTGAACTGACCCATCGTGATCCCCAGGTCCGCATGCGCCGCCGCCATGCTCGCACCCTGGTACTCGACGTTGCCGCCCAGCACCATCTGCTCGAGTTGCGTGTTCAACATGATCTGACGCTCGACGTTGCCGAATTCACTGAAAATCCAGTTGATCCGGTTGTCCAGCATGATGTAGTAGAACAGGCTTTCCACCCAGTTGTGCACGCCCTGCGGGCCGCCGAACTTCTCCACCGAGTTGTCCGGAATGCCCGGGAACGCGTAGGTCTTGCCCGTCTGCGCCAGCGCCGGCTGGCTGGCCGCGAGGGCCAGACCCAGTCCCGCCAGCAGGCTCAGGCCCCGCTTGGCCTTGCTGCTCTTGCTCGTCTGTGTCATCTCAATTTCTCCTGAACGTGTCGTGCCGGTCCACTGGTGGACCGATCGCCTAGAACGTCGCGTGCAGCGACAGGTAGAAGCCGCTCTGGTCCGGCGTCAGCGTGATGTTCCCCAACATGGCGTAGGCGAACGTCATCGAGAAGTTCTTGCTCGGTGCATACGCGAAGAACAGGTCGTACCAGTCGCTCTCTTCAAGCTGGGTCAGCGAATTGCCCAGACCGCCCAGCAGGCCGGTCAGTCCGGTCAGGTCCAGCGCGCCGAGCTTGACGCTCTTGTTGTCCAGGTTGTCGCCGTGCTGCTGGTATTCGCCGCCGATCGCGAACTGCTTGTTGAGCAGGTAGGCGATCGAGCCTTCCAGACGCACTTCCTTGTCGTTGCCGTCAGGTCCGCCGAAACCGGTCAGACCGATCTGGTTGGCGCTGGTGTAGCGCGCGGTGACGTTGATCAGCGTGCTCACCGGGAAGAAGATCTTGGTTGCGCTGACGTACGCTTCCCAGTCCGTATCGTCCGCCGCCTGCAGCGTCTCCAGCAGCGCGGCGTTGCGGTTCTTCTTGTAGAAACCGCCGATCGCCACCTGCGGGATCAGGCTGTGCGAGTTGTAGACCGCGTCACCGAACAGCCGCAGCTTGGCGCCGAACACGTCCATCTTGATCGTCGTGTTCCACGGTTCGATCCCCGTGCCCGCGCCGCCCAGCGCCGACACCGCAAGACCCACCGTGTCGAACGTGCCGCCGGTCGGCAGCACCGAGTTGGTGTACGACAGTTCCAGACGGTCGAAGAACCCCACCGTCACGCCGTATGAATTGAGCGTGTAGTCCGGCAGGTACACCCATGTGTAATGCAGACCGCCGTTGATGCCGTCACGCGTGCCGTAACCCGAGATCGTCGCCCACGGCGTGATGCCGCCACCGCCCGAACCGTCCGTCGTGACCACGCCGCCGGTCAGAAACACCTTGTCGCTGTTGAACCACTCGGCCGAAGCGCTTGTGCTGGCGAGCAATGCCGCAGACACCGCAGCGCCGCCCAACCACCGACGCAGACTGCCCTCTCGAAACCCTGTCATAGCCCCAACTCCTTACTTGTCAGCTCAGCCCCTCGCAACGCTTACTTCCAAGCGTCAGGCCAAAAAAAACGCCCACACCCGGCTCTCGCCAGAGTTGTGGACGTCTGTATCCGTACGGTCCGACTTCTTTGCCGGACCCTCTTGTCAGTACGTGCCTGTCTAGACACGCCCCCTTACATCAGCAAACCATGTGCCAAGTCGGCGGAATCGTCATCGGTGGGGCGCACGACACAGGGATCGCCCCACTTTTCGGCGGAAATCCGCCCTGAAAAGGCTTTTCCGACGCGACAATCCCCAAAAACCAAGTTTTGACAGCGACCCGCGTGGCGGCGCGCGCCCATACGCGGCGCGACAGCCGCCGGATCCCGCAGCCTTTGTGGTGCAACGCACAAATCAGGAACGTGCATGCCTCATCGCTGCGCACGGCGCCTGCCGGCGCAATCACTTGGTCCGGTGCAGGCGCTCGCGACGGTAGCGCGCGCGCGCATCCTCGTACTCGACCCAGCGGCCGAAGCCATCGACATCGATCGGCTGCAGCGACACGTCGAACATGCCCGGCGGCCGGTCCACGTCCAGCGCGCTTTCCTCCTGCCACGGCATCAGATACAGCCCGACCGCCGCGTCGCGCTCGCCGACGATCGTCGTGCCATCCTGCGCGGCACCGCCGTCTGCGGCCTGGGCCACCGCCAGGCTCGCGAGCAGCAGCAGCAGCACGCCCGCACCGCAGGCCCGCACGGGTCCGGACCGGCCGCTCATGGCGCCGCCCCGCCGGCGACGGTGCGCGCGGTCAGGGTCTCGAGCTCACGGATCCACGCGGTGACGATCAGATCCTCACCGCCGGTCAGGCGCTGGTACTCGCGATAGTGCGCCAGCGCTTCGGCCGGCTGGTGCAGCGACACGTCATAGAGGATCGCGAGATTCAGATGTGCCGACGCATACTCGGGCTGCGCCGTGAGCGCCTGCCGGTACGCCGCCTCGGCGCGGGCGTAGTCGCCCTTCTGCCGATACAGGATGCCGAGCCAGTTGCACGCGACGGCATTGCCGGGGTTGGCCTCGACCGCCATGGAGAAGCTGCGGACGGCGGCGTCGGGATCACTGCCCTGTGCGTCGAGGATGCCGAGATTGGTCAGCGGACCGGAGAGCTGCGGATAGTCGATCGCCAGCCCGGTGAACGCGGCCCGCGCGTCCTCGATCTGCAGGTCCTGCATCAGCTCCAGGGCCAGCTTGAAGCGTTCGTCGGCGTCGTCGCTGAGCCGGCCCGGCAAGGCCGGCACCGCGGTTGCGGCGTTGGGCGGCGCGGGCATGGGCCGCTGCGGCGCCGTACCGCAGCCCGTGAGCAGGCCGCCGACGACGCCGGCAACCAGCATCATCGCGGCGCGACGGTTACAACGGCGATTCATAGATCACCTCCCGATGTTCGTTCTTGCCGTACTGCGCCGGCGCGATCTCGGCCAGCGCGTGCACGCTGCGCAGGATCCAGTCGTTCCACAGGCCCTGGCGGATGCGCTCGACGTTGGCGCCGTAGACGTCGATGGCCTGTTCCTCGAACGGGAACGCCTGCTCCTCGAGCAGCAGTTCGTATTGTTCGAGCGCGAGCGCGTCGAGTCCGCGGGGACGCTCCGACTTGAGCAGGGCCTGCCCCAGATCGCGATACAGGCTCGCCAGTTCGTAGGTCGCGGCCGTGGTGATTTCGGCGTAGCCGGCGGCGGCGGCCTTCTCGAACGCGTCGATCGCCTGCTCGGTGGCGGCCTTGCGGCGCGGAAGGCTCTTCTGGATCGGCGCGGTGAGGGCGACCCGCTGGGCGGACGCCGCGTATACCCGGCCGATCTCGAGTCGCGCCTGCGCGGTCATCGCCTTGGACATCTTGCGCGCATCGGCATCGGCACGCCCGGCGTCGCGCTGATCGGCGACGACGATCGCATCGAGCCAGCGCAGGCGCTGCGCCTCGTCGCGACGCTCCTCGGCGATGTCGGCGAGCCGGCGGCGCGCGCGCTGGGCGCGTTCCAGCGGCTCGGCATAGACGTCGACGTAGTACGCATACGCGTCGGCGGCATAGTCGGTCCGGCCGGCGCCGTCGTACAGCTCCGCGGTCAGCCACGCCGCCGAACGGCGGACGTCGGCGTCCTCGCCGTCGCGCCGGGCGATGCGCGCATAGACCGCCGCGGCCTGCTCCGGCATCTCGCGCTTGTCGTAGGTCACGGCGAGCTTCTTGTCGACCTCGGCGATCAGCTCATGGCGGGGATAGCGCTGCCGGAAGCCCTCGAGCACCTCGGCGGCATGCGCCCACTGTTCGGCGGCGATCAGCGCCGCCGCCGCATCGTAGTCGGCGGTGGCGCGGATGCTCGCGCCCGGTGCCCGCTGCCCGACGCGCTCGAACAGCGCGGCGGCGGCCAGCGTGTCGCCGCGCTCGCGCGCGGTCTCCGCCTGCCGGTATATCGACGCGGCGAGACGCTCGCTCAGCTGCGGCCGGTCCTCGGCCGACGGCGGCAGCATCTCCAGCAACGCGACGTACGCGGCCTCGGCCTCGACGAAGTTGCCCGCGGCGAACTGCGACTCGGCGATGACGCCGACCGCTGCCTGGCGCAGCGACGCCTCCGGCTCGAGCTGGATCACCCGCTCGGCCACGGCGATCGCCTGGGGATAGTCCTGCAGTTCGTACAGCTCGACGGCGGCGCGGGCCATCGCCTTCGGCGCGCGGGCATCGCTCGCATGCACCTCCGCGAACTTCAGCGCCCACTCGACCGACCGCGTGCGCGCGGCACGGCGCGCGTCGTCCGTCGTTGCCGCCTGCGCCAGCCGCTGATGCGCCTGGATCGCCGCATAGGCGGCATCGGCCGCCGGCGCCGCGGCGGGATCGTCGTAGCCGGCGTGCGCGTAGTGATCCGCGGCACGCTGATAGCGCCCGGCGTCGAACAGCGCATCTCCGGCCAGGACGTGGGTGGCCGCAAGTGTGTCCGCCTCCGGGAACACCGCAAGCTGACGCTCGTACCAGTAGGCCGCCTTCAGCAACAGCTTCTCGCGTTGCGCGGCATCGACAGCCGCCGTGGCGTCGGACTCCGGGGACCGCATCGCCTGGCCCTGGGCCTGGTAGTGGCGGCCGAGTTCGCCGAAGGTCTGGCGCAGATCGGCCAGCAGCTCGTCCGGCGGCGTGCGTGTGCCGTCCGCGCTGCGCCAGTACGGCCGGTCCGGCGCGTACCGCTCGGCGTAGTCTTCACGGGCGGCCAGCGCCAGCTCGCCGAATCCGCCTTCGTCGTACGCCGCAATCACCTTGCGCTGGAACGTCGGCGCGCGGGGATCTTCGGGATAGCGCGCGGTGTAGGCCTCGTAGGTCTGGGCGGCGTCGGTGAACCGGTGCTTGTCGAGCAGCAGATCCCCCAGCGCCAGATAGATCAGCGTGGCGAAGCGCGGATCGCCGTCGCGCTCGAATCGCCGGTTGATCGCCTGACCGCCGCCGAGCACCGCAAACGACAGCCCGACCACCCGCAGCGCGTCGGCGGTGAATTCCGCACCAGGCCCCTGCGCACCGGCGATCGCGGCCGCGACGTCGACATCGGTCCGGCTCGGCAACGTCCGCTCCAGCAGCGCGAAGAACTCCGCGACCGCGCCGTCGTAGTCGGCCTGATGGAACAGGGTCCATCCGTGCTTGTACTGGGCGATGGTGAAGAACGGCGTCTGCTCGCCGAGCGCGACGACCTTGCGATAGGCCGGCTCGGCCTCGTCGTAGCGGTTCTGGGCGTAGAGCAGCTCGGCGGCACGGAACAGACCGTCGGCGGCGCGCTCGGAATCCGGCCGTTCGGCGCCGAGGCGCAGCAGCTGTTCGATGCTGCGGTCGTTGTCGCCGGCGAGCTGATAGGCGCGGGCGAGCTGATAGCGCACGCGGTCCATGCGCGGATAGTCGGGGACCTCGGCGATAATGTTTTCGTAGGCGGCGATCGCCCTGGCCAGAGCGTCCGGACCGGCCTCGCCGGCATCGGCCCGGCGCAGGCGCAGATCGGCGGCGCGGCGCTGCGCTTCGGCGCGCAGCATCGGATCGTCCGTCCACTGCAGGACGCGGTCGTAGTGCTCGATGGCGCCGTCGGCGTCGGCCGGGATCGGCTCGGACGGCTGCAGCCTGACCAGGCTGGGGACGTTGACGATGACCTTGTTGAGCACCCAGTTGTCACCCGGTCCACCATGTTCGGTGACGCGCGCGACGGTCGACGGCGGGGGCGGCTTGGCCGGGCTCAACGCGCATCCGGCCAGCATCACGCTCACGGCGACGGCAATGGTATTGCGCCTCATGGCTGCATCTCCGCCGACGGCTCGGCCGCGGCCAGTTGCGGGTCCGGTCCGAGGTCGTAGCGGCTGGCCAGCGCGAAATGCGCTTCGACCAGATAGGCCGTCGCGCGCTGCTGCAGGCGCGTCAACACGGACAGCGCGGCCTGCTGCAACTGCTGTGCGGCCGCGTCGGCACTGCGGGCGAGTTCGGCCTCGGCATGATCGAGTGAGCGCTGCAGACCGGCATCCGCTGCGGCCGCCCGGCCTGCGCGCACGCGGTCGGCGGTCAGCACGCTGCGCACCGCGTGCAGCTGCCGCAGTCGATCGAGTGCGGCGGTGAACGCGGTGTCGGTCAGCAGGGCCTGAAGATAGGCGGTGTCGTCGTCGTACTGCAGGCGGGCCAGATGCCAGGACCAGTCATCGGCCGGCGCCGACGCCGGCGCGTCGAACAGCGCCGCCAGCAGCGCGCCGGAGCGGACATGCGTCGACGCCTGGTCCAGCTGGGCATGGGTCTGTTCGAGCGCGTCGACGGCGCGCAGGGCATAGCGCTGGGCCTGTTCGTGCGCGCCGAGATGCCACATCAGGTAGGGCAGCGCCAGCATCCCCTCCTGTACCGCGACGCTCAGCGGGTCGCCGCCGATCAGTTCGGTCCAGGGCACCAGGGCCTGGCGCAGATCCTCGGCACGTTCGCCGCCGGCGACCGACCACGCATAGCGGAACGGCATGCGGCGCCGCGCCTGCACACCGTCCTCGCCGCGACCGACCCAGAGCGAGTCGTCGACCTCGCGCTCCGCACCCGCGCCGACCGGCAGCACATAGGCCCAGCCCAGACCCAGCAAGGCGCGATCCGAGTACGGCCCGGGACTGCGGACGCGCCGGAACGCCTCGACCGCGGCCTCGGCTTCGCGCTGATGCAGATAGCGATAGCCGAGCGTGAGGTTGCACAGATCCCTGAGCGCCATGCTCGCGGCATCGGTCCACTCGGTTCCGGCAAGCGCTTCGAGCTCCGCCATGCCCTGCCCGGTGTCGCCGGCGGCCAGCATCGCCAGCGCGGCGTTGTAGCGCTGCACGCTGGCGCGTCCGGTGGCCGGTACGGCGGCGGCTCCGGCAGCCGCCGGATCTGCCGCGGCCGGAAGCGGCGCCGCGCCCGCCAGGCCGAACGACTGCATCAGCTCCGCCGCCGCCAGTGCGTCCGCCGCGGCCAGCGGCCGGGCGGCGTCGTATTCGAAAACGGCCAGCAACGGCCAGCCGCTGGCCTGGAGGAAACGCGCGTGCCGGGCCCGGTAGCTTGCGTCGGCCGCGACCACCCGCAACTGGGTGTCGGCGCCGGAGAACATGCCGCCGCCGCTCCACTCGATCAGAACCGCCGGGGCCGTACCGGTGTAGCTGATGTCGGCCTTGAAGCGCTGGACCACCCGCGGCGCCACCGCCGACGCACCGACCTTGCGGGCAACCAGCTCGACCGATACCGCGTGCGTCCCCGGCACGTTCGGCAGCGCCCCCAGCCGATGCGAGGCGCCGGCCTGCAGCGCCGCCGACTGCGCATCGCTGTAGCGGTATTGACGGAACGGCTGCGCGTCGACGCTGATGCTGACCTCGCGCAGCGTCAGGTCTTCCGCCTGCATGCTCAGGTAGACCGGCACTGCGTCCGGCACCGGATCGGCCCGGCGCACGGCGCGATCGACCTCCAGCGCCGCGGCAACCACCGGCGGCGCGGCGGCGCTGGCGACGCCGCCATGGAGCGCCAGCGCCAGCAACGCCACACCGGACAGCCGTCGACAGATTGATGAGCTGCGCATGGCGCGGGGCACTCAGTGACCGGGTCCGGTCACGGCGCGGCCGACCGATCCGGCGCTGTGCATGTTGGGGTTCGACATCCTGGCCTCTCCGCTGTGTCTGTGCCCACGGCAAAAAAATGTCCACCGCCGCCCGTGAGGGCGAGGGTGGACGTCGTTATCCAGTTCACGAGGACCGCCTTTGGCCCTGTGGACGGGGACTCGACCGAGACCCGCGACCATCGTGCTGGAATGGAATCACGCAACCATCGTGCCACGCGGCGGCGCCGCGCCCGCCGTCCGCTCCACGCCCGACGCGGCGCACCGGCCGGGCTTTGCGCGATGCTGATGCAGTGACTGCACCACGACTGGGCCCGCAGCCCGGCGACGGGAGTCATCGTCCAGGCCCCGCCGACGCCGGCGGCGGCGCGCGCATGAGCCACCGGCGCCCGGAAAGCCAGCAGGCAAAGGCGTTCGCACACGCGGCGCGAATGCCTGTTGCGCGTGGCACGATGTTTGCGGATTCATGCTTCGCAATGATTGCGTGATTGCGCCGCCGTTTCGCGGCGCGAACTCAAGGACCAACGACGGTCCGTCCGGATGAAGACGTCCACCTCACCCGCCCGGGTGCAGGTGGTTTTTTTTGGCCAATCGTGCGGCGGCCGCTGTCGGCCAGGCCGCTCAGGGAAGACGATGAAACACTTTCGAATGCGCTCGATCCCCGTCGCGATCGCAGCCCTTTTCGGCAGCGGCGCGGCAATGGCGGCCGACTTCGATGACCGCTTCTATGTCGCACCGATGGCGTCCTATGTCCTTGCGGACGACGCCCGCGAAAGCGACGACGGCTGGGGCGGGGTGCTGGCGATCGGCAAGCGTCTGTCGCCGCACTTCGAACTGGAACTGCGCGGCAACTATCTGAAGTACGACGCCAACGACCCGCGTCCGCGCCTGCTCGGTATTCCGATCGGCCCCGAACCCGAGGACACCGAGCTGTACGCCGGCGGCATCGGCGCCAATCTGTTCCTGTCGGAATCGGGTCGCGGCCTGTTCCTGCACGTCGATGCGATGACGGGCGACAGCACGCTGCTCAACGCCGGCGTCGGCTTCGACATCGGCGGCGAGAACGTCGCGCTGCGCTTCGAGGCGCTGTATCACGACGACGATTCGGACTTCCAGGAAACCCAGTTCAATCTCGGCCTGCGCATACCGATCGGCGCCAGGCCCGCACCGAAGCCGCGACCCCAGCCGGTTGCGGTGGTCCCGGTGCCGCCGCCTCCGCCGCCGCCACCTCCGGCCTGCTCGGACGGCGTCGACAACGACGGCGACGGCCTGATCGACTACCCCTCCGACAGCGGCTGCGACAGCATCAGCGATGCCGACGAATGGAATCCGGCGCCCTGCGAGGCTCCCGCGCCCGGGCAGCCGGTCAGTCTCGACGGCTGCAAGACCGGCGACACCATCGTGTTGCACGGGGTCAACTTCGAGTTCGACAAGTCCACGCTCACCGTCAACGCCAAGACCCTGCTCGATCAGGTCGCCGACGCGCTGGCGGCGAACCCGGACATCATCGTCGAGATCGACGGACACACCGACAGCATGGGCAGCGAAAGCTACAACCTGAAGCTGTCCGAAGCCCGTGCCGAATCGGTGATGGCCTACCTCAACGAGCGCGGCGTCGCGGCCTCGCGCATGAGCAGCAAGGGCTACGGCGAGTCGATGCCGGTGGCCGACAACCAGACCGACGAAGGGCGGGAACTGAACCGCCGGGTCGAACTCAAGATCCTGTCGGGCGGGGAGGTCGCGGTGACCGTGGCCCCGGCCAAGACCGCCGCGCCGCCGCCGGAACCGGCCAGCGCGCCGGCACCGATGGCGGATCCCGCACCGGCACCTGCGGAACCGGCTGCGGCCAGCAGCGGTCCGGCGGCGGTGTCGATCGGGTTCATGACCTTTGAGCCGGAAGTACTGACGATCCCCGCCGGCACGACCGTGACCTGGACCAATCACGACGGGTCCAACCATGTCGTCCAGTTCCCGGGTCAGAAGAGTCCGCGCCTGCGCGAAGAGGAGCAGTACAGCCGCAGCTTCGACCAGCCCGGCGAATACAGCTACCAGTGCGCGATCCACGGCAAGCGCATGTCGGGCAAGGTCATCGTCACCGCACCCTGATCCGGCTGCGTCAGCGCACACCCAACAAGCAACCGTCTTCCCCCTTCCCCGCCGAGGCGCATCGGCGGGGTTTTTTTATGGACGGCGCACGGCGAAGACGGGGCCATCCGACGGCGCCGCCCTGCGCCGCCCTGCTCACGCCGTTGGGGCGGGACGCGCTTCGTGATCGGACCGTGCCGCCCGACGCGGGGCTCGTCGCGATCGGTCGGACGCGCCCGCCCGCTGCAGCCGGCGGTCGCCCCCGCGACGCCGGGCCTTCATCGGCACCAACAAAAACCTCCCGGAGACGGAATCTCCGGGAGGCGCTTGGTTCGGGCGCCGCTTGGCGCCGAAGATCGATATGGCGGATCCGGCGGCGTTCGAAAGCCCCCGACCGCGGGCGGACTCAGGCGGTCTTGCGCTTCTTGCGGCTCTGATTGATGCGGTACCACATCCAGATGCCGGTGATCGACAGCGCCAGCGCCGCAAGGCCGACGAGGTTGATCACGTAGACGCCGAAGCGTCCGAACAGACGGCCGCTGTGGACGTCGATCAGGATCTGCTCGATCGGCATGCTCGGACGCGCGAAGGGCAGGGTCTTGGCCTTCAGCTCCGACGACAGCGCCTGCGGCTGCGACCACCGCACCTTGGTGCCGGCGGCCAGTTCGTCCCAGCCCAGTCCGTCCTGCGTCACGTAGATATCCAGATCCTGGATCGCGACCGCACCGGTGGCTTCGACCACGCCGATGCGGCGGATCGCGTCGACCGGCAGCGTGTACCCGCTGAGCTCGTCGACCCGCTCGCCATCCGGCGTCAGCAGCACCAGCCGGTCGGTGGTCGCGATGAACAGCAGCGGCGCCGACTCGGTGCCGCCGACCACGAAGCCCAGCGGATGCGGGATCTGCTGCGCCAGCGGGTGGCCGTCGAGCACGCTGTATTCGTTCGTCGTCGCCAGCCAGTGACCGGCCGCGTCGAAGCCCGTTTCGGGCGCCTGCGCATGCAGGCCGTACATGCCCATCAGCCAGCCCCAGTCGAGCCGCTTGGCATCGAGTCCGAGCGTCACGCTGGAGTTCAGCAGGATGCCGGTCGCGCCGAGCCAGCCCATGAACACGAACGCGAACAGACCCGCGCGCTTGTGCCAGTCGCGCAGACGCGCAAGCAGGTTCTGTTTCGGGCGCGCTGCCGGCTGCGCCTTCCCGGCCGGTTTGCGCCACGGCAGGCGTGACTTGGGATGCGGCGATGCCGCTGCGGCCATGCCCGACGACTCGGGGACGGCGAGGGGTTTGCTCATGTCAAAGCTCCTCGTCTCAGCGAACCAGACTGTCCAGTACCAGCGCGGTCCGGACCATGCGCTGCATCATCTGCACCGACAGGGTCGCGCCGGAGATGTTGTCGACCTGGACGTCGAGGCCGCTGCCGGTGTCACGCGCACCGGACAGCTGTGTCAGGAACGACGGCTCGCCGACCTGTTCGCCGCGGGACTCGCGATACTGCAGTACACGCGCGTAGTCGAGCTGACCGCCGGCGCGGACCACGAATCCGGCGGTCGTCGGCACATAGCCCTTCTTGCCGATGTCGTCGAAGATCCACGCGGTGCGGTCGCCCTGCTGCCAGTAGCGCACGCGCGCCTGCGGGAAGCTGCGATTGAACACGGCGCTGATCTTGGCCTGCGCGGCATCGTCGAGGTTGAGCACCTGCGGTGCCGGCACCTGACCACCGAAGGCTTCGGACAGGAAGGCCTCGGGGGCCTGGAACTCGATGCACAGCGGCTTGGTGCAGCTGCCGCCACCCGCCGCGTGGGCGGATTCGGGAACCGACAACAGCGGTGCGCTCAGCACCGCGACGATGAATCCGAGACGGCGCAGGCTGCGCCGGTGCATCTGAAGCTTGGCGTGTGACATTGAAAACTCGCTATTTCCCCGTGGGCAGGGATCGCCCGTCGCTAGATCCGGACGATCCCTGCATGCGATGGTCGTGCCATCGACGATCGCTGGTTATGTTGCGCGGCAGGTTGAGCCTTACCGCGTAACGATGTCGAAGGTGAAGGGTGCAAGCGCAGCGATGAGCTGGTTGCAGGTGTGGTAGGGGGTGTGGACACGCTCGCAGGCGCTGTACGCCGCCTCGACCACCGCGTTGAACTGACCCATCGTGATCCCCAGGTCCGCATGCGCCGCCGCCATGCTCGCACCCTGGTACTCGACGTTGCCGCCCAGCACCATCTGCTCGAGTTGCGTGTTCAACATGATCTGACGCTCGACGTTGCCGAATTCACTGAAAATCCAGTTGATCCGGTTGTCCAGCATGATGTAGTAGAACAGGCTTTCCACCCAGTTGTGCACGCCCTGCGGGCCGCCGAACTTCTCCACCGAGTTGTCCGGAATGCCCGGGAACGCGTAGGTCTTGCCCGTCTGCGCCAGCGCCGGCTGGCTGGCCGCGAGGGCCAGACCCAGTCCCGCCAGCAGGCTCAGGCCCCGCTTGGCCTTGCTGCTCTTGCTCGTCTGTGTCATCTCAATTTCTCCTGAACGTGTCGTGCCGGTCCACTGGTGGACCGATCGCCTAGAACGTCGCGTGCAGCGACAGGTAGAAGCCGCTCTGGTCCGGCGTCAGCGTGATGTTCCCCAACATGGCGTAGGCGAACGTCATCGAGAAGTTCTTGCTCGGTGCATACGCGAAGAACAGGTCGTACCAGTCGCTCTCTTCAAGCTGGGTCAGCGAATTGCCCAGACCGCCCAGCAGGCCGGTCAGTCCGGTCAGGTCCAGCGCGCCGAGCTTGACGCTCTTGTTGTCCAGGTTGTCGCCGTGCTGCTGGTATTCGCCGCCGATCGCGAACTGCTTGTTGAGCAGGTAGGCGATCGAGCCTTCCAGACGCACTTCCTTGTCGTTGCCGTCAGGTCCGCCGAAACCGGTCAGACCGATCTGGTTGGCGCTGGTGTAGCGCGCGGTGACGTTGATCAGCGTGCTCACCGGGAAGAAGATCTTGGTTGCGCTGACGTACGCTTCCCAGTCCGTATCGTCCGCCGCCTGCAGCGTCTCCAGCAGCGCGGCGTTGCGGTTCTTCTTGTAGAAACCGCCGATCGCCACCTGCGGGATCAGGCTGTGCGAGTTGTAGACCGCGTCACCGAACAGCCGCAGCTTGGCGCCGAACACGTCCATCTTGATCGTCGTGTTCCACGGTTCGATCCCCGTGCCCGCGCCGCCCAGCGCCGACACCGCAAGACCCACCGTGTCGAACGTGCCGCCGGTCGGCAGCACCGAGTTGGTGTACGACAGTTCCAGACGGTCGAAGAACCCCACCGTCACGCCGTATGAATTGAGCGTGTAGTCCGGCAGGTACACCCATGTGTAATGCAGACCGCCGTTGATGCCGTCACGCGTGCCGTAACCCGAGATCGTCGCCCACGGCGTGATGCCGCCACCGCCCGAACCGTCCGTCGTGACCACGCCGCCGGTCAGAAACACCTTGTCGCTGTTGAACCACTCGGCCGAAGCGCTTGTGCTGGCGAGCAATGCCGCAGACACCGCAGCGCCGCCCAACCACCGACGCAGACTGCCCTCTCGAAACCCTGTCATAGCCCCAACTCCTTACTTGTCAGCTCAGCCCCTCGCAACGCTTACTTCCAAGCGTCAGGCCAAAAAAAACGCCCACACCCGGCTCTCGCCAGAGTTGTGGACGTCTGTATCCGTACGGTCCGACTTCTTTGCCGGACCCTCTTGTCAGTACGTGCCTGTCTAGACACGCCCCCTTACATCAGCAAACCATGTGCCAAGTCGGGCGGGGTCAAGACGGAGTCTCCGCCGCCGGACTGCGGCAATCCGGGATCCGGATCGCGACTGTTCCTTATATCTATAGGTCGTATCGCCGGACCGCTTGCGGTCCGCCGCAGCGGCGATTCACACCACGCATTCCGGCGCCCGCCGCCCGATGCGCGCGCGCGTGCGCACACGCACGGGGCAGTCTGTTGCCGGATTGTCTGCGGCGCTGCCCGCAATCGGTGCAAACCGGGCCCTACAGAATCTGGCCGATATCGATCACCGCGCGCGCGGCATCGCCGATGCGGATCTTGCGATCCATCGCGATCTTGCGCAGCAACTCGAAGGCCTGCTGTTCGTCGAGTCCGCGACGCTCCATCAGCATCAGTTTGGCGCGATCGACATCGCAACGATCGGCGAGTTGCGCCCGGGTCTTGCGCAACTCCTGCTTCAGGGCCTGATGTTCCTCGAAGTGCACGATCGCGACCTCGAGCAGCGATTTGAGGCGCGTCGGCTGCAGCCCGTCGACCACATAGGCGCTGACGCCGGCCGCGATCGATCGCCGGATGGTGTCGGGATCACTCTGCAGCGCCGACAGCACCACCGGGCGCGGGCGATCGCGATTGATCTGGCCGATCGACTCGAGCGTGTCGCGACTCGGCGCGTCGACGTCGATCAGGATCACGTCGGGCTTGTGGCGCGCGACCGCAAGCAGCAGGTCGGCGCAGCCGGAAATGCGCGCGGCGACACAGTGGCCGGCACCCTCCAGCGCCAGCTGCAGCTCGCCGAGATCGCGCATCCCCTCGTCCACGATCATCACCCGCAGCGCCTTGGCCGGGCGCTGGCGCCGCGGCCCCGCGGCGGCGCGGCCGTCGTGGGACACGACGCCACGCCGGCGGGCGTCGTCCTCGTCAGGACCGTCTTTCACGGGGGTGCGTGGCATTGCCTGTGGGTGTTCCGGCGGCACGACTCTCACGCATCGCACCGCTCCTCCTTCAAAGTTGATATTCGAGCTGGAGCCAGACCTTGTCGGTATCGACACCAAACCCGTCGGCGTCGTAGCGCGCCGCCTTGATCAGGCCCGCCAGACCACGCATCAGCGGGGCACCGATACAGACGTCGATTTCCGATCCGTAGTCGTTGCCCGCTGCCCGCGACCGGGCGGCCTCGAACACATGATACGTCGCACCGAGCTTGACCGCCCCGAACTTTGCGTCAGCCGCCAGGTACCGGTCGTTGACGCCGTCGGCAGGGGTGTTCAGGAATACGTCGGCCCAGCCCTGGAACGCATGCTTGGTCGCCAGTGGCGTCTGCACCGAAAACGCGCCGGCATCGCTGCCGAGGCGTTCGCCCCCGAGACGCAGCGTCAGCGGCCGCAGCACGGCACTCAGCTCGATCAGGCGATAGGACGCCGAGTGGTCCGCCGCGGCGGTGCGCGCCGACTGCCTGGCGTATTCCCCGGTCCAGCCCAGGCGCAGACCCGGACCGAAATCCGCCGTACCGCTCGCCCGCAGGCCGGTGGTGAGCAGATCGGTGGCACCGGCCGCGTCGAAATCCAGATCGTCCGCGTAAGCGACAAAGCTCAGCGCCGGGTGCGGCTGCCAGCGCAGGTGATTGAGCCAGCCGCGCAGCTCGACGGTATCGCCCTTGATGGTCTGCACACGACTCAGATAGGCGCTGTCGAACGACCAGGCCGGTGCACCGGCATACCGCAGGAACAGGCCGTCGAAGGTCTGCTCGTTCTGGCGCCAGCCGACGTTGCCGACCCAGCGTGCGTTGTCGAGGATCAGGCGCTGGCGTCCGATCGTCGCGCGCCAGCCGCTGCGCGTGGCGCTCAGCCCGAACTGGTTGACCTCGCTTCCGGTCGGGTCGGCGACGACGGAGGCCCCCGCGGTTTCGGGTGCGTAGTCGTCGGTCAGCGCCGCGACGGATTCGAACTCGACGAAGCCGCTGAGGTGTCGCCAGCTCGGGCTGCGATATCCCAGCCGCGTCCTCAGCGTCAGCGCCTCGGCCGCATCGAGCGTGTTGTCCTGGTCCACCGTCTCGTAGCGCAGGCGCAGATTCAGCGCGGCCTGTCCGGCGGGCGCGGCGGGCGCGGCGAGACTGACGCCCAGGCTGGACAACGCCAGCACTGCCGCCACCAGGCGACGGCTGCCGCGACGACTCGGCAAATACAGCTTCATGGATCGGAACTCCTCATACGTTTGATGGGTGATGAAGCCGAACCACGGGCCAAAAAAAAGTCCGCCCAAGCGCGCAGGCTCGGCGGACGGCTCTCGTTTTGCGGGCACGAAAAAGGCGTCGCCGAACCGTTTGCACGGTCAGGTGGACGCCTTTGTCCCAGATTCGATTGATGGATCGTTTGCGGGCGGCGGCGCGGTCTCGCCATTGAGTCCCACCGTCACGGTGGCGTGGCGCGCAGCCCGCCGGACATCACGCAATGCCCGTGCCAACGGGAGCCCGGCACCCCCGCATTTTCCCGCATGGAATTCGGGACTTATACCCCAATGGGTATATGGCGGAGGGGCATGCAGCGCGTTGTCGCGGCGGCGGCGGCGGCCGGTCACGACGTGCAGGGCACAGTATTTGCGTAGCGGCAAACCAAGCACTTCCCGATCCAACGGTAGCCGCTGAACCTATGCGTGTGATGCTCGTCGATGATGACTACGGCCGGATGGCGCTGTTGCGCCAGGCGCTGCTGTCCGGCGGCAACGAAGTCGTTGCGCAGCTGTCTCCGGCCGACGACCTGCTGCACGCGGTCTCGCAGTGCCAGCCCGATGTGATCCTGATCGAAGTCGACTCGCCCAGCCGCGACACGCTCGAATCGCTGGGCCAGATCAACCGCGATCGGCCCCGTCCGATCGTGCTGTTCGCGTCGCAGAGCGACGCGGACACCGCACGCCGTGCCATGCGCGCGGGTGTCAGTGCCTATGTGGTCGACGGCATGTCGTCGTCGCGCCTGAAGTCGGTGATCGACGTTGCGATCGCGCGCTTCGACGAACATCAGGCACTGCGCAAGGAACTGGCTGAAACCAAAACCCGGCTTGCCGATCGCCGCGATGTCGATCGCGCCAAGGGCGTGCTCATGCAGCGCCGCAAGCTGACCGAAACCGAGGCCTATGAGCTGTTGCGTAAGATGGCCATGGACCGAAACGTCAAGATCGGCGATGCCGCGCGTTCGCTGCTGGCCGCCGCGGAGTTGCTGTGAACGTGAACACGACGAGCGCAGGGCTGGAGAAGAAGCGGCTCCAGATCGGCATCATTCCGCTGGTCGACGCCGCACCGATCATCGTTGCGCGCGACAAGGGCTTCTTCGAACGCCACGGGCTGCACGTCGACATCAGTGTCGAAGCCTCGTGGGCCAGCATCCGCGACAAGGTCGTCGCCGGCATGCTCGACGGCGCGCAGATGCTCGCGCCGATGCCGCTGGCGGCGACGCTGGGCGTCGACGGCATCGGTACGCCGATGCTCACGGCGCTGTCCCTGAATCTCAACGGCAACTCCATTGCGGTTTCGGAAGGCGTCTACCGCGCGATGAGGCTGACGCGGCGCGAGCCGGTCAGCGCGGGCCGCGCGCTCAAGGCGCTGCTCGAGCACGACCGCATCGACGGCCGCAAGCCGCGCGTGTTCGCACACGTGTTTCCGTTTTCGACGCACCACTACGAACTGCGCTACTGGCTTGCGGCCAGCGGCATCGATCCCGATCGCGACCTGCGCCTCGAGGTCGTGCCGCCGCAGCTGGTGGTCCAGCACCTGCGCGACGGCCGCATCGACGGGTTCTGCGCGGGCGCGCCGTGGGGCGCCGTTGCGGAACTGGCCGGCGTCGGCCAGCGCATCGTCAACACCCATCAGATCTGGAACAACAGCCCGGAGAAGGTCTTCGGCGTCACCCGCGAATGGGCCGACGCGCATCCGCGGACCCACCGCGCGCTGGTCGCGGCGCTGATCGAGGCCTGCCGCTGGCTGGACGAAGCCGAGCACCGCCCCGAAGCGGCGCAGCTGCTGATCGATGCCGGTGCACTCGACGCACCGCCGGCGACGATCCGCACCGCGCTGGACATGCCGGTCCCGGGCGATCCGTTCTTCGGTCCGGGCCTGGTGTTCTACCGGAACGCCGCAACCTTCCCGTGGGTGTCGCATGCGATCTGGTTCATCCGCCAGATGCAGCGCTGGGGCCAGGTCGCGGAATCCGTCGACGCGGCCGCCGTCGCGGCCGAGGTCTACCGTGCCGACATCTACCGTGACGCCGCGGGTCCGCTCGGGATTCCGCTGCCCGACACCGATCACAAGGACGAGGGCGTCCATGCCCAGGACTGGTCGCTGTCCTGCAGCGGCGGCACCCTGGCAATGGGCTCCGACCGCTTCTTCGACGACGCGGTGTTCACACTCGGAGGCGGCCAGCCCGCGTGATGCCGGGGTGGTGGCACATCCCGTGCGTATCAATCGGCACACAGCAGCCCAACGACGGGCCGCCCCTACGGATAACGAAGTCCATTCACCGCCGGCGCGGGAATGGGCTTTTTTGCGTTCGGGCACCGGCGCGTCGCGATGGCTGCGTCCTCGAGCCGGTCTTCAGCGTTGGGGCGGCGCCCGGAATCCGCGTGTTCACGGCCTCTTTCACGCGGGTTCCGGCGCACCGTTTCCGTATCCGGCAGCGATGCGGCTGCCGGATCCTTTTTGTTTCGATCCTCGACTCCATACACCGTAAGCATCCATGACCCCGATCCAAATCGAACTGGTGAGGACCACCTGGAAACAGGTTCAGCCGATCCAGGAAACCGCCGCCGAGCTGTTCTACAACAAGCTGTTCGAGCTCGACCCGAAACTCCGGCCGATGTTCAAGGGCGACATCACCGAACAGGGCCGCAAGCTGATGCGCATGCTCGGCATCGCCGTCAACGGCCTCGACCATCTCGACGCCCTGCGTCCGGCACTGGTCGATCTGGGCCGCCGTCATGCCGGCTACGGCGTGACGATGGATGACTACGGCACCGTCGCCGTGGCGCTGCTGTGGACCCTCGAGCAGGGGCTCGGCGAGGCGTTCACCGCCGAGGTCCGCAATGCCTGGACCGAGGCCTATATGGTGCTGGCGACGACGATGCAGACCTATCACTGATCGTTGCCGCGCCGCGGGGAGCCAGCTCCCAGCGGCTGTGCGGACTGCACTGCGCGCGTGCAGGGCATCGCGCCACGCTGGTGCATCCGCCGCGCGAATACAGGGTTTGGCGGACCCGATCCGCCCGGATGCGCGCCTCAGGGCATGGCACGACCCTTGCGATATCACCCCCGAGTAGCGCGGGTGCAGTAAGCCAACGGTGGCCCACCCGGCTCGAAGCAGACGCCGTCCGCCATTAGGCGATCACGACGCATAAACGGACAACGACGTCCATGAAGCGGTTTCTCAAAACCGCGTCATGGGCGTTTTTTTTTGCCTTGGGGAAACTTGATGACTTCACGCCACACCACGGTCAACCGCCACGTCACCCGCCGCAGCGTCCTGCGCCGCGCGGCTGCGCTCCTGACTTGTGCCGGGATCGGCCTGAGCAGCGCCGCCGGCGCCATGACCCTCCCTGAAAAAGAGGATCTGAAGTTCGGCTTCATCAAGCTGACCGACATGGCGCCGCTGGCGATCGCCTACGAGAAGCGCTACTTCGAGGACGAGGGCCTCTACGTCACGCTCGAAGCCCAGGCCAACTGGAAGGTGCTGCTCGACCGGGTGATCTCCGGCGAACTCGACGGTGCCCACATGCTCGCCGGACAGCCGCTGGCCGCGACGATCGGCTTCGGCACCAAGGCCGACATCATCACGCCGTTCTCGATGGACCTCAACGGCAACGGCATCACCGTGTCGAAGGCGGTCTGGGAACAGATGAAGGCCAATATCCCGGTCAAGAACGGCAAGCCGGTGCATCCGATCAGCGCGTCCGCGCTCAAGCCGGTGGTCCAGCGGTACCGCGCCGACGGCAAGCCCTTCAACATGGGCATGGTCTTCCCGGTGTCCACCCACAACTACGAACTGCGCTACTGGCTCGCCGCCGGCGGCCTGCATCCCGGCTACTACGCACCGCAGACCGGTGACGTGACCGGCCAGATCAACGCCGACGTGCTGCTGTCGGTGACGCCGCCGCCGCAGATGCCGGCGACCCTGGAAGCCGGAACCATCTACGGCTACTGCGTCGGCGAGCCGTGGAACCAGCAGGCGGTGTTCAAGGACATCGGTGTGCCGGTGATCACCGACTACGAGATCTGGAAGGACAATCCGGAGAAGGTCTTCGGCATCCGCGCCGACTTCGCCGAGAAGTATCCGAACACCACCAAGGCGCTGGTCAAGGCGATGATCCGCGCGGCGTACTGGCTCGACCAGAACAACAACGCCAACCGCGCCGAAGCGGTGAAGATCCTCTCGAAATCCGAATACGTCGGCGCCGACGCCAAGGTGATCGCCAACTCGATGACCGGCACCTTCGAGTACGAGAAGGGCGACAAGCGCGAAGTCCCCGACTTCAACGTCTTCTTCCGCTACAACGCGACCTACCCGTACTACTCCGATGCGATCTGGTATCTGACGCAGATGCGGCGCTGGGGCCAGATCGCCGAACACAAGCCGGACAGCTGGTACATGGACGTGGCCAGGAAGGTCTATCGCCCGGACCTCTACGCCGCCGCCGCGAAGGAACTGATCGCCGAGGGCAAGCTCAAGGCGTCCGATTTCCCGGATTTCGCGACCGAGACCGGCTTCAAGCCCGCGACTGACGCCTTCATCGACGGCATCAGCTACGACGGCCGCAAACCCAATGCCTATATCGACAGTCTTCCGATCGGCCTCAAGGGGCAGGACAGCGTCGACTGACGACGCGACCCGGCACCACAACGATCGGACAGGAGTGCAGTCATGCTCAATCAAACCGTCAACTTTCTCGGCAAGGCCGGCCTGACCTGGTTCGTGCCGTTCGCGCGCCTCGCCGCCGGCGAGGATCCGCGCGAACAGTTCCGCGAGATCCTGCGCACGATCGGGATCCCGGTCGTCGCCTTCATCGTGTTCCTGATGATGTGGGGTGGCGTCGCCAAGGGCATCCAGACCAGCCTCGGCACCCTGCCGGGTCCGGGCCAGGTCTGGGACGCCGGGATCGGTCTGCTCGACGAGCACTTCGCCGAGCGCGAGAAGGCGCAGGCCTTCTACGAGCGCCAGGTCGAACGCAACGCCAGGATTCTCGCGGAGGACCCCGACGCCGAAGTCCGCATCCGCGACTGGACCGGCAAGCCGACCTATCTCGACCAGATCGCGACCAGCCTGCTGACGGTGTTCACCGGCTTCGTGCTGGCGACGATCGTCGCGGTGCCGCTGGGGATCGTCTGCGGACTGTCGCCGACGGTTCAGGCCGCGCTCAATCCGATGATCCAGCTGTTCAAGCCGGTTTCGCCACTGGCGTGGCTGCCGATCGTGACGCTGGTGGTCAGCGCGGTCTACGTCAGCACCGACCCGCTGTTCGAGAAATCCTTCCTCGTCTCCGGCATCACGGTGACGCTGTGCTCGCTGTGGCCGACGCTGATCAACACCGCGGTCGGCGTGGCGTCGGTCGACAAGGATCTGATCAACGTCTCGAAAGTCCTGCAGCTGTCGTGGTTCGCCAAGGTCCGCAAGATCGTGCTGCCGTCGTCGCTGAAGCTGATCTTCACCGGTCTGCGCCTGAGCCTGGGCGTGGGCTGGATGGTCCTGATCGCGGCCGAGATGCTGGCGCAGAACCCGGGACTGGGCAAATTCGTCTGGGACGAATTCCAGAACGGCAGTTCGCAGTCGCTCGCCCGGATCATGGTGGCCGTGTTCACGATCGGCTTCGTCGGCTTCCTGCTCGATCGGGTGATGGCGACGCTGCAGCAGCTCGCCAGCTTCGGCGAGCCGGCCCACTGAGCCGGGGCGAACCATGGCCGCACCGATGAGAAAAACCCTCGCCCCGCAGGACGCCGCCGTGCTGGCGGCCGGCGACTCGCCATTGATCCCGGCCGATGCCAGCGCCCGCGTCGAGCTGCGCAAGGTCAGCAAGAGCTATGGCGAGGGCGCCCACCGCGCGCCGGTGCTGGAGAACGCCGATCTGCGCATCGCCGACGGCGAGTTCGTCGCGATCGTCGGTTTCTCCGGAACCGGCAAGACCACGCTGATCTCGCTGATCGCCGGGCTGA
Source organism: Nevskiales bacterium (assembly GCA_028698335.1). Classification (GTDB taxonomy): domain Bacteria; phylum Pseudomonadota; class Gammaproteobacteria; order Nevskiales; family Nevskiaceae; genus Solimonas. The sequence goes on from JAQVDP010000001.1 coordinate 254,263, forward strand.
TCCAGGCCGACAGCGGCAGCGTCATGGCCAACGGCCAGCCGGTCACCGGGCCAGGGGCCGATCGCGGCGTGGTGTTCCAGAGCTATTCGCTGATGCCGTGGATGACCGTGCGCGAGAACGTCGCGCTCGCGGTCGATCAGGTGTTCCGCGACCACCCCAGGGCCGAGCGCCGCGCCCGCGTCGAGAAGTACGTCGACATGGTCGGGCTGACCCCGGCGATGGGCAAACGGCCGGCCGAACTCTCGGGCGGCATGCGCCAGCGCGTCTCGGTCGCCCGCGCACTGGCGGCGAGCCCGGACATCCTGCTGCTCGACGAACCGCTGTCGGCGCTCGATGCCCTGACCCGCGCCAAGCTGCAGGACGAGATCGTGCAGATCTGGGAGCGCGAGAAGAAGACCGTCGTCCTGATCACCAACGATGTCGACGAAGGCATCATCATGGCGGACCGCATCATCCCGCTGAATCCGGGGCAGCCCGGCGTCAGCGGTTCGACCTTCGGTCCGGAGTTCGTCGTCGACCTGCCGCGGCCGCGCGACCGCCGTGCGATGAACCATGACCCCGCGTTCATCCACATCCGCAAGGAAGTGACCGAATACCTGATGGCGGCCAGCGCGCGTCGCAGCGCAGCCGACACCGGCAAGGTCGTGCCGCTCAAGGGCCTGGTCCCGAACACGCGCGAGGACGCGGTCGAAACGCTGCCGTCGGCGCAAACGCGCCCGCCGGTGCAGCCGGAACGCTACGTCGAGTTCTCGCAGATCTCGAAGATCTACCCGACCCGCAAGGGTCCGGTGAAGGTCGTCGACGGCTTCGATCTGAAGATCCACCAGGGCGAGTTCATCTCGGTCATCGGCCATTCCGGCTGCGGCAAGTCGACGGTGCTGTCGATGATGGCCGGGCTCAACGCGATCAGCGAGGGCGTGATCGTCCTCGACGGCAAGGAGATCGACGGCGCCGGACCGGACCGCGGCATCGTGTTCCAGGCCCCGAGCCTGGTGCCGTGGCTGACGGCGTTCGAGAACGTGATGCTCGGCGTCAACCAGGTGTTCCCGAAGGCCACCGCCGAGGAACGCGCCCAGATCGCCGAACACTACCTGCAACGCGTCGGCCTGTCCGGCGACCTGCACAAGCGGGCGGCGGAACTGTCCAACGGCATGAAGCAGCGTGTCGGCATCGCCCGCGCGTTCGCGCTGTCGCCGAAGCTGCTCCTGCTCGACGAACCGTTCGGCATGCTCGATTCGCTGACGCGCTGGGACCTGCAGGAAGTGCTGATGGAGGTCTGGGCCAGGACCAAGCTCACGGCGATGATGGTGACCCACGACGTCGACGAGGCGCTGCTGCTCGCCGATCGCGTGGTGATGATGACCAACGGTCCGAACGCCCGGGTCGGCAAGATCCTCGACGTCACCCTGCCGCGCCCGCGCTCGCGCAAGGCTCTGCTCGAGCACCCCGACTACTACCGCCTGCGCGAGGAGCTGCTGCAGTTCCTCGCCGAGTGCGACCGGCACTGACGGGACCAGGTCATGTCCGGCCCCTCACAGGCGACAGCCCTGCGCGCACTGCAGGTACGCGACCCGGCGACGCGGATCTTCCACCTGAGCTGGATGGTCCAGTTCGCCTGTGGTCTGGCGTGGTTCGCATACGCCCCGCTGAAGCCACGGTTCGCCGAACATCTGGCGCTGATGCCGGCGCAGCTGACGCGGATCGACCACGTCGCGGTGGCCGCCGCCATCGCCGCCGCCTTTGCGGCCGGTCCGATCTGCGCGCGGCTCGGCCCCGGGCGGACCCTGGCGGCACTGCTGCTGCTGAGCTGCCTCGGGCTGCTCGGCATGGCGGCGGCGGCCGACGCCACCGCGCTGATGACCGCCCGGATCATGCTGGGCTTCGCGGCCGCCGGCTGGGTCGTGAGCCTGGGCTACGTCGCCGCGGCCTATGCGCCGAACGTGCTCGGACTCGCGCTGGCCACGGTCACCGGACTCGGCAGCCTCGGCGTGGCGACGGCCTGGCTGCTGCTGCCCGCGCTTGCCGCCACGGACCTGCTGGGCGGCCGCAGCGCGCTGCTGGTCCCCGCGGCGCTGACGGCGCTGCTGGGCCTGGTCTGCGCGGTCGCCGCGCCGGCCTGTCCCGGCACCACGGCGCGACGGACCCCGCGGGCCTGCCGCTCCGGCGCCGCCCGCCGCAACCTGCTGCGCGCAGCGCTCAATTACCGCAGCTGGATGCTGGCCATCGCCTGTGCGGCGAGCTTCGGCATCGAGGTCTACGTCCACGCCCTGACCGCGCGGACCTGGAGCGGCCAGTTCGGCGTCTCCTTCGGCAGCGTCGGCATCGCCGCCTCCGGCTTCGCGGCGGCGATCGTCCTGGCCCGCGTCCTCGGCGGAACCGCATCGGACCGGCTCGCCCGCGTCAGCGGACTCGACGGCAGGGGCCTGCTCCTGTTCGCGCTGCTGTTCGGCGAAGGCATCGATCTGCTGCTGCTGTCGCAGGCACAGGGCACCGCGCTGTCGGCCCTGCTCGTGATCGGCGCGATCGTGCTGGCGACCGCCGCCGCCGCGGCCGCGTTCGCGCTGGCGCCATTCGTCGATCGCCGCGCGCTCGGCAGCGTGCTGTCGATCACCGTCGCCGGCGGCCTGCTCGGCGCGGTGGCCGCGACGCTGCTGGCAACGACAGCCGGTGATCCGCACGGCGGTCTGCTGCTCGTCGGCAGCAGCGTCACCATCGCGTCGCTGTCGGCGGTCGCGCTGCGCTTCGGCGCGCGCCAGCTCGCGCGCGAACACATCCAAATTCATCAGGCGCTGCGTCAACGCGGCGCCGTGACGGTCTGATGCGGACCGCCTCGCCGTCCGCTCGCCGCACATATCGGAGGTCACCATGAAACTGGTCGTCATCGGAAACGGAATGGTCGGGCACAAGCTGCTCGAGTCGCTGGGCGCTGCCGAGAACCTGCAGGTCACCGTCCTGTGCGAGGAGCCGCGGCCGGCCTACGATCGGGTACACCTGTCCGAGTTCTTTTCCGGCAAGAGTGCCGACGACCTGTCGCTGGTCGAACCCGGCTTCTTCGACAACCCGCGCATCGACCTGCGCCTGGGCGCCCAGGCGGCATCACTGGACCGCAGCCTGAAGACGGTGACGACCGCCGACGGCGAAGTCATTGCCTACGACAAGCTGGTGCTGGCAACCGGCTCTTATCCGTTCGTGCCGCCGATTCCCGGCAAGGATCGCGACGGCTGCTTCGTCTATCGCAGGATCGAGGATCTCGAGGCGATGACCGCCTGCGGCGCGCAGTCGAAGGTCGGTGTCGTCGTCGGCGGCGGCCTGCTCGGACTTGAATGCGCCAAGGCCCTGCGCGACATGGGCCTGACGACCCACGTCGTCGAATTCGCACCGCGCCTGATGGCGGTGCAGGTCGACGAGGGCGGCGGCCGCGTGCTGCGCCGCAAGATCGAGGATCTCGGCGTCAGCGTGCATACCGAGAAGAACACCGTCGAGATCGTCGACGGCGAGCAGTGCCGGCACCGGATGCGCTTTGCCGACGGCAGCGAGCTGGAGACCGACATGATCGTGTTCTCCGCCGGCATCCGCCCGCGCGACGAACTGGCGCGGGCGTCCGATCTCGGGGTGGGCCCGCGCGGTGGCATCGTCGTCGACAACCGCTGCCGCACGCTCGACCCGGACATCTACGCCATCGGCGAATGCGCGCTGTGGGACGGCCGCATCTTCGGTCTGGTCGCGCCGGGATACGAGATGGCCCGCGTCGTCGCCAGCGACATCCTGTCCGCCGTGGATGCCACCGCCGGTCCGGCCGCTGAATTCCTCGGCGCCGACATGTCGACCAAGCTCAAGCTGATGGGCGTCGACGTCGCCAGCATCGGCGACGCCCACGGCCGCACCGAAGGTAGCCGCGCGTTCATCTACACCGACGAGCGCAAGCAGATCTACAAAAAGCTGGTGACCTCGGAAGACGGCAAGCTGTTGCTCGGCGCGGTGCTGGTCGGCGACGCCAACGAGTACGGTTCACTGCTGCAGATGGCGCTCAATCACATCGAGCTGCCGGAATCCCCGGAGTTCCTGATTCTGCCGAGCAGCGACGGCACCGTCACGACCGGGCTCGGCGTCGACGCGTTGCCGGCGTCCGCGCAGATCTGCTCCTGCAACAACGTGTCCAAGCTGCAGCTCTGCGAGGCGATCGGGGCCGGAGAGACGACGCTCGGCGGATTGAAGAAATGCACCAAGGCGGCGACCACCTGCGGCGGCTGCGCGCCGCTGGTGACACAGGTTCTCAAGGCCGAACTCAAACGGCTCGGCCACAGCGTCAACAATCACCTGTGCGAACACTTCCCGTATTCGCGCCAGGAGTTGTATCACCTGATCCGCGTCGGCGGCATCCGGAATTTCGATGAGCTGCTGGCGAAGCACGGCAGCGGCCTCGGCTGCGACATCTGCAAGCCGACGGCGGCGAGCATCTTCGCGTCCTGCTGGAACGAGTTCGTCCTGACCAGGGACAAGGCGGCGCTGCAGGACTCCAACGACTACTACCTGGCCAATATCCAGAAGAACGGCTCGTACTCGGTCGTGCCGCGGATCGCCGGCGGCGAGATCACGCCGGACAAGCTGATCGTCATCGGACAGGTTGCCAAGAAGTACGGCCTCTATACCAAGATCACCGGCGGTCAGCGCATCGACCTGTTCGGCGCGCAGGTGCATCAGCTGCCGGCAATCTGGGGCGAGCTCGTCGCCGCCGGCTTCGAGTCCGGCCACGCCTACGGCAAGGCCGTGCGCACGGTGAAGTCCTGCGTCGGCAGCACCTGGTGCCGCTACGGCGTGCAGGATTCGGTCGGCATGGCACTGCTGGTGGAGAACCGCTACAAGGGCCTGCGCGCGCCGCACAAGATCAAGTTCGCGGTATCGGGCTGCACCCGCGAATGCGCCGAGGCGCAGAGCAAGGACGTCGGCGTCATCGCCACCGAAAAGGGCTGGAACCTGTACGTCTGCGGCAACGGCGGGATGAAACCCCGTCACGCCGAGCTGCTTGCGTCGGATCTGGATGACGCGACGCTGATCCGCTACATCGACCGCTTCCTGATGTTCTACATCCGCACGGCGGACCGCCTGCAGCGCACCAGTGTCTGGCGCGACAACCTCGAAGGCGGACTCGACTACCTCCGGCAGGTGATCGTCGACGATTCGCTGGGACTCGGCGCCGAACTCGAGGCGGAGATGCGCCATGTCGTCGACACCTACGAGTGCGAGTGGAAGAAGGCGATCAACGACCCCGACACGCTCAAGCGCTTCCGCACCTTCGTCAACAGCGATGCGGACGACAGCGGCGTCGTGTTCGTCGAGGAGCGCGGCCAGATCCGGCCGGCGACCGACGCCGAGAAGCAGACCCGGTTCAAGGATATCGAGATCGTCGCGGAAGCGACCTGAAGTGGAGTGCTGAGATGGACGGCGACAGAATGGACGTTGCATGGCACGAGGTCTGCGGGGTTGACGAAATCTGGCCCGACACCGGGATCTGCGCACTGATCGACGGACGCCAGATTGCGGTGTTCCGGCTCAGCGCCAGCGAGACGCCCGGCGAGTTCTTCGCGATCGACAATCACGATCCGATGTCCGGCGCCAACGTGCTGTCGCGCGGACTGATCGGGAATCTCGGCGAACGGCTGGTGGTGGCGTCGCCGATCTACAAGCATCACTACGACCTGCGCACCGGCGAGTGCGTCGAGGATCCGAACGTGTCGATCCACACGTTCGGTGCGCGCGTGCGCGACGGCCGGGTCTGGATCGGCGCATGAGTGTTGCGCGTACCCCCGTGTCCACCGATACCTTCGGGCCGCCGCCGGCGCGCCTGGTGGTGGTCGGCAACGGCATGGCCGGTATGCGCACCGTCGAGGAGCTGCTGGCGCTCGATCCGACCCGCTACCGCATCACCGTGTTCGGCGCCGAACCGCACGGCAACTACAACCGCATTCTGCTGTCGCCGATGCTCGCCGGCGAGATGAGCGTCGAGGACATCATGCTCAACCCGCCGCAGTGGTATGCCGATCAGGGCATCACCCTGCATGCCGGCGACCCGGTCGTTGCGATCGACCGCCAGCGGCGGACGGTGCGCTCGGCCAGCGGGCTTGAGGTCCCGTACGACCGGCTGCTGCTGGCAACCGGCTCCAGTCCGTTCATCCTGCCGTTGCCGGGTGCCGACCTGCCGGGCGTGGTGTCGTTCCGCGAGATCGGCGACGTCGAAACCATGCTGGCCGCATCACGCGACGGCGGCAAGGCGGTGGTCATCGGCGGCGGCCTGCTCGGACTCGAGGCTGCCAACGGCCTGATGCGGCGCGGCATGGACGTGACGGTCGTCCACGTCATGGACAGCCTGATGGAGCGGCAGCTCGACAAACCGTCGGGCGCGCTGCTCCGGAAAGCGCTCGAACGCCGCGGCATCCGCGTGCTGCTCGAGGCCAGGACCGAGTCGATCATCGGCACCGATCACGTCACCGGTCTGCGCTTCGCCGACGGCACCGAGATCGAGGCCGGGCTCGTGGTCATGGCGGTCGGGATTCGCCCGAACATCACGCTGGCGCAGGCGGCGGGTCTGCACTGCGAGCGCGCGATCGTCGTCGACGACACCCTGCAGACGCTGTCGGATCCCCGCATCTATGCCGTCGGCGAATGCGTGCAGCACCGGCGCGCGACGTTCGGGCTGGTCGCGCCGATCTGGGAACAGGCCAAGGTCTGCGCGGCGCACCTCGCCGGCGCCGGACACCGTCACTACGTGCAACAGGCCACGTCGACGAAGCTGAAGGTCACCGGCATCGATCTGTTTTCCGCCGGCGAGATCGTCGGCGGGCCCGACACCGAGGACCTGGTGTTCCGCGATCCGCGCCGGGGCGCCTACAAGCGTCTGGTGCTGCGCGACGCGCGGATCGTCGGCATCGTCCTCTACGGCGACGTCGGCGACGGCCCGTGGTACTACGAATTGATGCAGTCACGGCAGGACGTCCGCGCCCTGCGCAGCCGCCTGCTGTTCGGGCGCGCGTACTGCGACGAACACCCCAGCAGCGAAGACCTGCGGGAGTCCACATAAGAATGGAACAGGGACAGGGATAGGCCATGAGCACGATCAAGACGACGTGTCCATATTGCGGCACCGGCTGCGGAGTCGAGGCGCGCGTCACGCCCAACGGCGTCGACATCGCCGGCGACAGCGGACACCCGGCCAACTTCGGGCGCCTCTGCGTCAAGGGTTCGGCCCTGAACGAGACGGTGGTCCCTGAAGGCCGCCTGCTGTACCCCCGGATCCGCGACGAACGCGGTGAGCGCGACACGCGGCGGGCAAGCTGGGACGAGGCGATGGACCGCGTCGCCGACGGCTTCGCCCGCATCATCGACGCGCACGGGCCCGACGCCGTCGCGTTCTACGTCTCCGGCCAGGTGCTGACCGAGGACTACTACGTCGCCAACAAGCTGATGAAGGGCTACATCGGCTCGGCGAACATCGACACCAACTCGCGCCTGTGCATGTCGTCGGCGGTCGCCGGACACAAGCGCGCGTTCGGCGAGGACGTGGTGCCGGTGTCCTACGAGGACCTCGATCACGCCGATCTGATCGTGCTGGTCGGCTCCAACACCGCGTGGTGCCACCCGGTGCTGTTCCAGCGCATCGTCAAGGCCAAGCAGCGACGCCCGCAGATGAAGATCGTCGTCATCGACCCGCGCCGCACCGCGACCACCGAGCTTGCGGATCTGCATCTGCCGCTGCGCCCGGGAACCGACGTCATGCTGTTCAACGGCCTGCTCCACGCGCTGCATACCGGCGGCCATACCGACGTGAACTTCGTCGACCACCACACCCACGGCTTCCAGGGCGCATTGAGCTGCGCCGCCGAGCACGCCGGGTCGGTCGCCGGGGTCGCCGCGCACTGCGGCCTCGATCCGGAACTGCTGGAGTCCTTCTACAAGCTGTTCGGCGAGACCCGGAAGGTCATCACCTGCTTCTCGATGGGCGTCAACCAGGCCTCCACCGGCACCGACAAGGTCAACAGCATCATCAACTGCCACCTGCTGACGGGCCGGATCGGCGCGCAGGGGATGGGTCCGTTCTCGCTCACCGGCCAGCCCAATGCGATGGGCGGACGCGAGGTCGGCGGGCTTGCGAACATGCTCGCGGCGCACATGGATCTCGAGAACCCGGAACACCGCGCCATCGTCCAGGGCTTCTGGAACAGCCCCCGGATCGCGGAGCGCCCGGGCCTGCGCGCCGTCGAGCTGTTCGAGGCGATCGAGCAGGGACGGATCAAGGCGGTCTGGATCATGGCGACCAACCCCGTGGTGAGCCTGCCGAACGCGGATCAGATCAAGCGCGCGCTGGAGCGCTGCGAGCTGGTCGTCGTCTCCGACGTGATCGAGAACACCGACACGACGCCGTTCGCCGACGTGCTGCTGCCGGCACATGCCTGGGGCGAGAAGGACGGCACGGTCACCAACTCCGAGCGGCGCATCTCGCGACAGCGTCCGTTCGTCGAACCCGCCGGCGAAGCCCGCCCGGACTGGTGGGCGCTGTGCGAGGTCGCCCGGCGCTGGGGCCATGGCGATGCGTTCGCGTACAGCGGTGCTCACGAGATCTTCGACGAGCACGCACGCCTGACGGCGACCGCGAACCCGACGCCCGGCAGCGATGCCAGCGGACCGTTCCGCTACCTGAATCTGGGCGGTCTGACCGGCATGGATCGTGCCGCTTTCGACGCACTGGAGCCGGTCCGCTGGCCGGTGCCGCCCGACGGCGCCGCCGCGACCGATCCGGCCCGGCACGCGCCATTCTCGGATGGCCGCTATTTCCACCCGGACGGCCGCGCGCGCTTCGTCGCGACGCCACCGCGCGCCCCCGGGCACTCACCGGCGGACGACTATCCGCTGATCCTGAATACCGGCCGCGTGCGCGATCAATGGCACACGATGACGCGCACCGGCCTGGCACCGCGGCTGGCGTCGCATACCCCGGAGCCCTTCGTCGACTTGCATCCGGAAGACGCGCGCGAGGCCGGCATCCGCGCCGGCGAACTCGCCAGGATTTCCAGCCGCTGGGGCTCGCTCGTCGTGCGCGCCCGCAGCAGCGGCGAGATGCCCCGGGGGACGCTGTTCGTCCCGATTCACTGGAACGCCCAGTTCTCGTCGGACGCACGCGTCGGACGCCTCGTCAATCCGGTGGTCGACCCGGTCTCGGGCGAACCCGAGTTCAAGCACACGCCGGTCCGCGCCGAGCCGTTCGCGGTCGACTGGCATGGCTTCGTGCTGTCCAGGCAGCGGCTGCCGATGGACGGCATCAGCTGGTGGACGCGGATGACCGGGGCGCAGTTCACCCGCTACGAGGTCGCCGGTCGCCAGCGCATCGACAACTGGCCGGCGATGGCCCGGCGGGCGCTGGGGGTCCGCTCGGAGGACACCGACTGGATCGAGTACGTCGATTCCGCGTCCGGCGTCTACCGCGCGGCACTGGTTGTCGACGACCGCATCGAGGTCTGCCTGTTCGTGTCGGGGCGTCCCGATCTGCCGTCGCGGGCCTGGCTGTCGAGCCTGTTCCAGAAGGACCGGATCGACAACGTCGACCGCATCGGACTCCTGGTCGGCGAACCGCTCGATCGCACCAGCGATGCCGGGCCGACAGTCTGCTCCTGCTTCGGCGTCGGGCAGACCGCGATCGTCGATGCGATCCGCAACCGCGGCTGCGACAGCGTCGAAGCACTGGGGGCGGCACTCAAGTGCGGCACCAATTGCGGCAGCTGCATCCCCGAACTGCGCAAGCTGCTCTCCGGCGCCGAGGTTCCCGCCTGACGGCGGGACGGGACACCGACTCAGCCGGAGCCGGGTGACAGCAGATCGCCGAGAGCGTTGTTGAGTGCCTCGACGTAGCCGGCGTGGCGGCGCTCGATCTCGCGGAACGTGCGGATCAGCCGTCTGGCGTCGTCGGTCAGCGTGGCGCCACCACCCCGGCGACCGCCCGCAAGGCGCGTCACCATGACCGCGTTCATGCGCCGGTTGATCGCGTCGACCGCATTCCACGCGGCGCGATAGCTCATCCCCATGCGCAGCGCCGCCTGCCGGATCGAGCCGGTATCGGCGATCGCCTCCAGCAGTTCGATGCGGCCGGGACCGACCAGGCTTTCGTCTCCGGCCATCAGCCAGACATGGGCACGGACGGACAGGTGATCAGCGCTCATCTTTCTGATTCCCAAACCGGTGGACAGGGCTGCCGGGATGCTACGCACAACCGGGCGTTATGTATACTCGGGAATAACGCACCGGCATCGAACCGGCGCGCGACTCAACCACCCCATCCGACAATGGCCGAGCGCATCTCACATCCGTCCCGGGACGATTCCGCGCCGCCGCGCAGCGGCGTGACCGGCGTCGTGCTGGCCGGCGGCCGCGGCATGCGCTTCGGCGGCCGCGACAAGGGCCTGCTGGAAATCGACGGCCGCAGTCTGGCCGAGCGGCAGCTGCTGCTGCTGCGCGGACAGGTCGACCGCTGCCTGGTCAGCGCCAACCGCAACCTGGATCGCTACCGCAGCCTCGGCGCCGAAGTGGTCACCGACGCGCGCCCCGGATTCCCGGGTCCGCTGGCCGGAATCGCGGCCGCGCTGCGTGCCGCGCACACACCCTGGGTGGTATGCCTGCCTTGCGATACACTCGGGCTGCCGCGCGACGGAGTCGAGCGATTGCTGCGCGCGGCCGAGGAGGAGAACGCAAGCGCCGCCTACGCGGCCGATCCGGACGGTCCGCAATATGCCCTGTGCGCGCTGCGCAGCACGCTGGCCGATGCCCTGGATGCGGCACTGGACGCCGAACAGCGCGCGGTACGCCGTTTTCTCTCCGCGCAGTCGGCGATCCGGGTCGAATTCCCCGATTGCCGCTTCAGCAATCTGAACACACCGGAGGCGATGCCGTGCTCAATCCGCGCGACGTGACGTTCGTTCCGGCGACGGTGTCCGGCACCGTGGCGCCGGCCGACGCGCGCGCGCCGTTGCGGGACGCGCGTGGCCGCACCAAGCGCAAGCTGCGCATCTCGCTGACCGACCGCTGCAACTTCCGCTGCGTCTACTGCATGCCGGAAACCCCGCAGTGGCTGCCGCGCGAGCAGATTCTCCGCCGCGAGGAGCTGCTGCGCCTGGCGCGGCTGTTCGTCACCGAGCTGGGCATCACCGACATCCGCCTGACCGGTGGCGAGCCCCTGCTGCGGGCCGACGCCGTCGAGATCGTCGACGCACTCAATACGTTGCGGCCGTTGGGGCTGGAGCGCGTCGCGATGACCAGCAACGGCGTGCGCCTGACGCGACACGCCGCAGCCCTGCGCGCCGCCGGGCTCGACGACCTCAACGTCAGCCTCGACGCGCGCACCCCCGAGGTCTTCCATGCGCTGACCGGCGGCGAGGTCGAGCCGGTGCTGGACGGCATCCGCGCGGCGCGCGACGCCGGCCTGCCGGTGAAGATCAACAGCGTGGTGATCCGCGATCACAACGAGCACGAGGTCCTGCCGCTGCTGGACTGGGCGCTGAGCGAACGGATGACGCTGCGCTTCATCGAGTTCATGCCGCTCGACGGGCGCGGCTACTGGAACGCCGAACGCGTCGTTGGCGAGAACGAGATCCTGGATGCGCTGCGCACCCGCCACGCGGTGTCGGCCCTGCCGCAGACCGACGATCCGGCACGCTACTTCACGGTGGACGGCGACCAGCGCTTCGGCATCATCTCGACGATCTCCAAGCCGTTCTGCAAGCGCTGCGACCGGGTGCGACTGTCGTCGACCGGCACGCTGTACGCCTGCCTGTTCTCGGCCGGCGGCGCCGACCTGCGCGCGCCGCTGCGCGCGGGCGCCGACGACGACGCGCTGATCCGGCTCGTGCGCGGGCATATCTGGAACAAGGAAGCCGGATACGCGCAGCGGCCCGGTTACGTCGAAAGACCGATCACCATGCATGTATTGGGGGGCTAGACCGTGAGAATCCAGGTGCAGTGTTTCGGCGTGACCCGCCGCTACGTCGAGTCCGACGTGATCGGCATCGATCTCGACGAGCCGGCGACGGTCGCCGACGCGCTGGCGCAACTGGCGTCCCGCAGCGGCGAGATGGCCACCGTGCTCACGCAGTGCGCGGTCGCGATCGGCGACGAGCTGGTGCGCCGCAACCATCCGCTGCGGGCCGGCGACGAGCTGGCCCTGCTGCCGCCGGTCGCGGGCGGCTGAGCGGCCCCCGTCCCGCCACATCGACGCACACGGATCACGGACCAAGGCAATGACCGAACACGACTATCCCCGCATCCAGGACCGCGCGCTGTCGCTGGACGCACTGCTCGCCGGTAGCGAGCGCCCCGACTGCGGCGCGCTGACGGTTTTTTCCGGCACCGTCCGGAATCATCACGAAGGCCGGCAGGTGCTGCGCCTGAGATACACCTCCCACGTACCGCTGGCCGAGCGCATGATCCGCGAGATCGAAGCCGAGACCTGCGCACGCTTCGACGTGCCGCTGTGCCGCGTGGTCCACCGGATCGGCGATCTGGCGATCGGCGAATCGGCCATCCTCGCCATCGTCCGCTCCGGACATCGCGCCGAGGCCTTCGAGGCCCTCCGCTACCTGGTCGACAAGGTCAAGCACCGCGTGCCGATCTGGAAGGAGGAGTTCTACGCCGACGGCAGCAGCGCATTCGTCACCGGCTGTTGCATCGCCGAGGACGAGGACGGCGCCGATCCGCACCCCCACGCGCATGACCACGATCACGCGCATTCCTCCACCGCCTCCCATTCCTGAACCCGCCATGCGCGATATCACCCTCAAGCCGAGCACCCTGCGCAGCGCACGCGCCACCGGATTCGTCAGTCTGCCGCCGGACACCGTGGCGCTGGTCCGCGCCAGGGGCGTCACCAAGGGCGACGTCGCCGAAGCCGCGCGCCTGTCGGGCCTGATGGCGATCAAGCGCACCCCGGACCTGCTGCCGCACTGTCACCCGCTGGCAGTGCTCGACGCCGACCTCGACGTGAACACCGAGGACGGCGGCATCCGCATCGAAGCGCGGGTGCGGACGATCGCGTCGACCGGTGTGGAGATGGAGGCGCTGACCGCGGTCTCGGTCGCGGCGCTGACCGTCTACGACATGCTCAAGCCGCACGCACCACCGGAAGCGCTGGCGATCGGCGAGATCCGTCTGCTCGAGAAGCGCGGCGGCAAGACCCAGTACCGCCGGCAGTTGCAGGGCATGCGCGCCGCCGTGATCGTGCTGTCCGACTCCGTGGCGTCCGGCCGCAAGCCGGACACGGCGGGCGCCAGCGTCCGCGACGCGCTGGCCGACGCGGGCTTCGAGATCGCCGGCTACGAGGTGCTCGCCGACGACGCCGACGCGCTGCGCGACTGCCTGCAAGGCTATCTCGACGCCGGGACCGAATGCGTGATCACGGTCGGGGGGACCGGCCTCGGCCCGCGCGACCTGACCGTCGACACGGTGGCGCCGATGCTGACCACGCCGCTGCCCGGCTTCATGGAGGCGGCGCGCAACTTCGGCCAGCAACGCACGCCGTTCGCGATGCTGTCGCGCGGCGTCGCCGGCATGATCGGCAGCAGCTTCGTCGCAACGTTCCCGGGCAGCCGCCGCGGTGCCGAGGAAACGCTGGCAGCGGTCCTGCCGGGCCTGGTGCACCTGCTCGAGGTCAGCCGCAGCCTGCGGCCGCACGAGGGCGGCTACGCATGACGCCGACCGATCCCGGTTGCCACGAAAGCGGCAATCTCTCGATCTCAGCCGCGCAGCAGATCCTGCGCGACACGGTCCGCGCCCTGGAACCGGTGCCCCTGCCGGTCACCGCGGCCCTGCATCGCGTCAGCGCCGCCACGCTGCGCGCGCAGACCGATCTGCCGCCCTTCGACCAGTCGGCGGTCGACGGCTACGCCGTGCGCGCCGCCGACATCGCCGCCGCACCGTGCACGCTACCGCTGGCCGGAACCGTTGCCGCCGCACCACAGGCGACGATGCCGCAACTGCCGCCGGGACACGCGGTGCGGATCTTCACCGGCGGCCTGCTGCCGGACGGCACCGATACCGTGGTGCGTCAGGAGCTGACCGAGGCCGCGGACGGCGCGGTGCGCGTGCAGCGGCCGCTCGAGCCCGGCGTCGATCTGCGGCGCCGCGGCGAGGAACTCTCGGCCGGAACCGCGATCATCGAACCCGGCCGGCGCCTCCATGCCGGCATCATCGGCGCGCTCGCCGCCGCGGGCGTGGCCATCGTCAGCGTCCGCCGCAGCCCGCGCATCCGTGTCCTGGTCACCGGCGACGAACTGGTGCCACTCGGTGGCGAAGCCGGGCGGGGGCAGATCTTCGATTCCAACGGCCCGCTGGTCTCGGCATGGCTGTCGGCCGCCGGCTACGCCGACGTCAGCCTGCGTTCGGTTCCCGACGATGAGGGCGCCGTCCGGGCGGCACTCGAATCCGGCTTCCGGGAGGCCGATCTGGTGATCAGCACCGGCGGCGTCTCGGTCGGCGACCGCGACCTGCTGCCGCCGACCGCCGCCGCGCTGGGCGCACGACAGCTGTTCTGGAAGGTCTCGCAGAAACCCGGCAAGCCCCTGTACGCCGCGATCCGCGACAACAGCCTGTTTCTCGGCCTGCCCGGCAATCCCGGCGCGGTCCTGATCAATCTGGCGGTCTTCGTCCGGCTCGCGCTGGACCTGATGGAGGGCGTCGCCGACGCCGGCCCGCCGATGGCGGCGGGGTGCCTAGCGGCGGACGTGCGCGGCGACCGCTTCCGCGACAGCTGGCTGCGGGCACGGCGCAGCATCGATGGCGACGGCCGCGTGCTGTTGCATCCGCTCGGCCGCCAGGCATCACACATGCTCAGCAATCTGTCCGACGCCGACTGCCTGGCGCTGCTGCCGGCGCGCGAGGGCGGCTGGGCCGCCGGCACCACCGTGCGGTGGCTGCCGCTGACCAGCGCCTGACCGGTTCCCGCGGTCAATCCCAGGGGTCCGCGACGAACTGTCCCGGGAACGGATCCGGGCGATGCCAGGCGCTGCGACGGCGCGGTGGCTCGACGATGCCGCGCGCGGCGAGATTGCGACGACTGTCGTAGTAGATCGTGATCACCTCGTCCGGGCGGTTCGAGGCACGCTCGAAGTGGCTGTACTCGGCCGGCGACCATTCGGAGCGTCCGTGGCCGGTCCCCAGTCCGTCATCGCCGCGCTGCGACTTCGCCTCGGGCGCGCGACCATCCTTGGCGTACGGCTGGCGACGGTCGTCCCGGTCCCGGTACGGCCGCTCGCGGAACAGCGCCACACCGATGACGCCGACGTCATCGGGACGACCGGTGCGGGTGGCGTAGGCGTCGCGCAGATCGGTGAAGTAGAAGCGGGCGACGCGGTCCAGGCTCTTGCGCCAGCCGTCGACGACGAGGTCCGCATGGTGGTTCAGGACATATCCGGCCTGACGCGGATTGGCGGTGCGGCCGCTGATGACGTTGACGCCGTCGACGCTGGTCACCGCCAGCAGCCGCCCGCCGTCGCGGTTGCGGATCCGGATCGAGTACTCGCGCCCCGGCTCGCCGGCGACGTACCAGCGGCCGTCATGCCGGTAGACCGGCAGGCTGCGCCCACTGCCGCGGTCGACGACTTCGATATCGGCCATTCGGCCGACGCCCGCGGACGCCAGCATCGGGGCTGCCAGGCACGCTGCCGCCACCAGTCGCTTCCACATGATCGCTCTCCTGTAAGGGTCGATCCCGTTGTAGCGTGGTCAAGCTTGCTGACAGGTGAAGCCCCGCGGCGGCGGCTTGCCGCGACCTGAACGCGTCTCGGCCCATTGCTTCGGGCCTCGTCAGATCCCTCAGCCCGCGGTCAGCCAGTTACGCAGCAGAATGTCCATCCAGCGATTGCCCTGAGCGAAGGTGTCGAGCTCCGGCAGGACCTGCGCGGCGCTCTGCACGCAGGGACCCGGCTGCGGCGTCTCGGCAGCATAGAGTTCGCGCACGTTCGCGGCGGTGACCTCGAGATGAAACTGCAGGCCGAGCACGCGGCTGCCGATCGCGAACGCCTGGTGCGCGCAGGCGTCGCTGCGCATCAGGCATTGCCCGCCCGCGGGGATCGCGAAGGTGTCGCCGTGCCAGTGGAACACCCGCATCCGCTCCGGGATCCCCGCCAGCAGCGGGTGGCCGCGACCGGCATCGGTCCGCTCGACGTCGAACCAGCCGATCTCCGGCTCGGGATTGCGGGTGACCGGCGCCCCGAGCACATGCGCGATGAGCTGGGCGCCGAGACAGATTCCGAGCACCGGCTTGCCCGCGTCGAGCGCGGCACGGATCAGCCGCTTCTCGCCGCGCAGCCATGGATATTGCGCCTCGTCGGCAACCCCCATCGGCCCACCCATCACGATCAGGGCGTCGAACGCATCCAGGGCCGGCACCGCCGGAGCATCCGCGTACCACGGCGTGGCGCTCAGGCTGTGCCCCTGCTCGACCAGAATCGGAGCGATACAGCCGAGGTCCTCGAAAGGAACATGCTGCAACCAGTGGATCCGCATGGCGCGTCCTCGTGTCGGCTGTCCCGCCGCGCTCAGGCGCGGGCCTTGAATTCCAGCGCCGCGGAATTGATGCAGTAGCGCAGCCCGGTGGGGCGCGGACCGTCCTCGAAGACATGGCCCAGGTGCGCGTCGCAGCGCGCGCACAGCACCTCGACGCGACGCATGCCGTGGCTGCGATCCTCGCGGGTCGCGACCGCGTCGTTCTGCGCGGGGTCGAAAAAGCTTGGCCAGCCGGTTCCGGATTCGAACTTGCTGCGCGAATCGAACAGCGGCAGATCACAGCAGACGCAGTGGAAGATCCCGTCGCGATGATCGTCCCAGAGCGCCCCGGTGAACGCGCATTCGGTGCCGCCCTCACGGGTCACCCGGTACTGCTCCGGCGTCAGCTGTGCGCGCCACTCGGCGTCGCTCTTGATGATCTTGTCCATGCGCGAGGGTCCTGAGGGGATCGGCCGGCGCGGGCCGCTGGCGGCAACGGCATGCGCTGCCCGGCATACTACGCAAAATCCCTCAAGGAATGTCTGCATGTTGCCCGCTCTCGGAGCCGCGGCGGCCGTCTCGGCGCTGCTGGCGATCGTCGCCGACTGGAACGAAACCAAGCCCAGGATCTTCCTGCTGCTCAAGCCGCTGACCACGCTGCTGATCATCGGCATCGCGCTGCTGGCGCCGCCGGGGACCTATCGGGACCTGATCCTGGCCGGCCTGATTCTGTCACTGCTCGGCGACGTCTTCCTGATGTTCGAAGGCAACGGCCCATTCATGGGCGGTCTGTCGAGCTTCCTGATCGCCCATTTCCTGTTCGGCTGGACCTACCTGCACGGCGTCGACATCGAGTCGGTGCCACTGTGGGCCGGCGTCTTCGTGCTCTACGGCCTCGCCTTCTCGTTCGTGCTGCTGCCGCGCGCCGGCAGCCTCGCGATTCCGGTGCTGGTCTACGGTGCGGCGCTGATGGGGATGGCGATCACCGCGTCGATCCGTTACGTCAATGTCGACGACGCCAGCGGCATCCTGGTTCTGATCGGCGCCAGCCTGTTCGTGCTGTCGGACTCGGCGCTCGGCGCCCGCAAGTTCCTCGGCCGCTACACCGGGGCCCAGGGCGTGATCCTGTCGACCTACTGGAGCGCGATCGGCCTGATGGCGCTGTCGGCGCACGCCAGCGCCTGAGACCGCAGGCTCAGTAGCGGCTGAGCAGCTGCTCGACGTCGGCGCGGATCGCCGCCAGCGAGGTGCGCATCGGCACCGGCCCGGTTCGCGAGCCGTTGACCAGCGCGGCATAGGCGATCCATCCGCCGTCGCGCTTGCGCAGATAGCCGGCGGTGCCGAACACCGTATGCGGCTCGCTGAGCGTGCCGGTCTTGAGCGCGACGCGGTCCTGCCAGTCGCGATTGCCCGCCTGCAGATAACGGTGCGGTGCCTCGCCGGGGACGACGAGGCCACCATAGAACACCGGGAAGCTGCGGGTGTCCCGATACTGCTGCCGCAGCACCGCGACCAGATCCTGTGCCGACAGGCGATTCTCCGGGGTCAGGCCGCTGCCGCTGTGCAGCACCGGCGGTTCGATGGCCGGGTAGCCCGCGCCCTGCCGCGCCCGCTGGACCAGATCCTCGAGTCCGCGCGAAGCGGCGGCCAGCGTGCTGATCGGCTCGGGCGTGCGTTCCGCGGCCAGGTCCACCGTCAGCACGTCGGCGATGTAGTTGTTGGAGTAGCGCAGCATGCGCGCGATCTGCTCGCGCAGCGGCAGACTGTCGGTGGACGCCAGCGGGTAGCCGTCCCGCGGAATCGCGTCCTCGCTGACGCGGACCGCGCCTTCGACCTCGATGCCGAGTTCGCCGAGCACCTGGCGCAACAGCAGACCCGCACCCAGTGCAGGATCCGACATCGACCGGTACAGGCGGCGTTCGGCGCCGACCGGGATGTCGCCGCCCATGCTCAGCATCTCGGTCTCGCCGAGGGTGACGCGATCGAGCCACATCCCGGTCCGGCGACGCTTGGTCTGGGTTTCGATCGATCCCTGCAGCGGAATCGGCACGTCGACGGCCGCGCAGCTCTGGATCTGCGCGGGCTGGTCGGCCTGGACCGGCAGCACGTCGACGCACCAGGTGCCGTAATCGACGCCGAAGGCCGCCAACGGCGCGTCGTAGGCGGTGTGGCTGCGGCGCTGGGCATCGCAGCGGTCCTTGGTTTCGCAGTCGAGCGACGCGAACGGACCGGCGTTGATCACCAGGCTGCCCTTGATCGCGCGGACGCCCGCCTGCTTGATCTGCGCCGCGAGATACCACAGCGACTGATGGTCGAAAGTGGCGTCGCCTTCGCTGTAGACGACGACGTTGCCGTACAGATCGCCGTCGCTGATCGGACCGGTGCCGACCGCGCGCGTCGGGAAGGTCTTGTCGACGTCCCAGGTCTCCAGCGCCGCTGCGGCGATCACGATCTTGGTCAGCGATGCCGGTGTCAGCCGCTGCGTCGCGTGCAGCGACGCCAGGGTCTGGCCGCTGTCGAGATCGACCGCGAGCGCGGTGATCTGGGCGCCCTTCTTCGCCTGCAGCGCCTGCAGCTTCGACCAGTCCGCCTGTGCCGGCAGCGCCAGCAGCGCCAGGCCGGCGGTCCCCAGGATCGTCGCCGCGTGCCGCAGCACGCGGTCCCGCCAATTCAATTTGTCTTGCATATTCCCGTCAGCCGACATGGAAGCGGCCGCGGTGGCACCCACGCTGGCGCTTCATGCCAGCGTCGCCGTCCACACCGCGGCCAGTTGTTCGAGGCCCCGGCGATCGTCCGCGTCGAAACGCGCGGGCCGGGGGCTGTCGAGGTCGAGGACCCCGACCAGTTGCTGATCGTGCAGCAGCGGCACCACCAGCTCGGATTTGGAGGCCGTGTCGCAGGCGATGTGGCCGTCGAACGTGTCGACGTCGTCGACCACCTGCGTCGTCCGGGTCGCCGCGGCCGTCCCGCAGACACCGCGGTTGAGCGCGATGCGCACGCACGCCGGCTTGCCCTGGAACGGTCCGAGCACCAGCTCGCGACCGTCGTAGAAATAGAACCCGGCCCAGTTCAGGTCCGGCACCGAATGCCAGATCAGCGCCGCCAGATTCGCCGCATTGGCGACGCGGTCGCGCTCGTTGGCGATGAGTGCTTCAGCCTGCAGCGCCAGCTCGGCATAGAACTCCGCCTTGGTCGCGGACGTACTGGGCTGAATCTGAAACATCGCGCACTCCATCTAGGCCGATGCAGAATCCGGCCGGTTCTGAAATCAACGGAAATCAAGCTTAGTTGCATCAATAATCACAACTCCGCTCGATTTCAGTCTTAATTTGAGGGAATTTCCGGGCGCGCAGCAAGTCCATGCACCATTAAGCTGCAACGTCATCGCCACCCGGCGTTCCCGTTTTCAAACGACCAAGGAGTCCATCCATGCGCAAGTTCGCTCTCGGCGCCGTCAGCGCCGTAGCACTCGCGGCCTGCGGTCAATCCGCTGAAACGCCCACCGCGGCGCCCACGGCGGCACCCGCGTCCCATCAGGTGGTATCCGGCATCGATACCGCACAGTTCGACGACTCGATCCGCGCCCAGGACGACTTCTACCGCCACATCAACGGCAAGTGGCTCAAGAACCATCCGGTTCCCTCGGACAAGTCGAACTACGGTTCGTTCACCAAGCTCGCGGACAACGCCGAGCAACAGCTCAAGGCCATCATCGAGGCGTCCGCGACCAAGGCCGACAAGCAGGCCGGCTCCGACGAGCAGAAGATCGGCGACTACTACGCGGCGTTCATGGACGAGGAACGCGTCGACGCGCTGGGCCTCGAACCGCTGGCCGGCGAGCTGGCGAAGATCGATGCCCTCGAGGACCGTGCACAGCTCGGCGCGCTGCTGGCCCACCTGTCCCGCATCGGCGTCAACCTGATGCCGGGCTACATCGACAACGATGCCAAGGACTCCACGCAGTACATGGTGTACCTGTTCCAGGGCGGCACCGGCCTGCCGGACCGTGACTACTACCTCGAGGACGACCCCAAGTTCGCCGAGATCCGGACCCGGTACCAGGCCCACATCGGCAAGATGCTCGCGCTGGCCAAGGTCGACAACGCCGAAGCGCTGGCCGCCGACATCATGGCGCTGGAAACCCGGCTCGCCGAGAAGCAGTGGACGAAAGTCGACTCGCGCGACGCCGACAAGACCTACAACAAGTACAGCTTCGACGAGCTGGCCGGGCTGATGCCGAACTTCGACTGGCCGGCGTTCATCGATGGCACCGGCATCGGCAAATCGCCGGGGATCGTCGTCAGCCAGCCGAGCTTCTTCGAGGCCTACGACGCCATCCTGAACAGCACCGATCTGGCCACGATCAAGGGCTGGCTGAAGTGGAATCTGCTGTCGGACTATGCGCCGTTCCTGTCCAAGCCCTTCGTCGACGAGAACTTCGCGTTCTACGGCACCACCCTCAACGGCATCGCCGAGCTCAAGCCGCGCTGGAAGCGCGGCGTCGACGCCACCGAGAACGCCCTCGGCGAGGTTCTCGGCCGGCTCTACGTGGCCGAGCACTTTCCGCCAGAGGCCAAGGCGCGGATGCAGGTACTGGTCGGCAATCTGGTCAAGGCCTACGAGGTCAGCATCAAGGATCTCGACTGGATGAGCGCGGAAACCAAGACCAGGGCGCTGGAGAAACTGTCCAAGTTCACGCCCAAGATCGGCTATCCGGACAAGTGGAAGGACTACTCCAGATTGTCGGTCAAGGCCGATGATCTGGTCGGCAATGTGATGCGTTCCAACCAGGTCGAGCACGACCGCGAGGTCGCCAAGCTCGGCGGCCCGATCGACCGCGGCGAGTGGCACATGACGCCGCAGACAGTGAATGCCTACTACAACCCCGGCATGAACGAGATCGTGTTCCCGGCCGCGATCCTGCAGCCGCCGTTCTTCGACATGAACGCCGACGACGCGGTCAACTATGGCGGCATCGGCGCGGTCATCGGCCACGAGATCGGCCACGGCTTCGACGACCAGGGCTCCAAGTACGATGGCGACGGCAACCTCAAGTCGTGGTGGACCGACGAGGACCGCAAACGCTTCGAGGAACGCACCAAGGCCCTGATCGCGCAGTACGACGGCTACGAAGCGCTGCCCGGCGAGCACGTCAACGGTGCCTTCACGATCGGCGAGAACATCGGCGACCTCGGCGGCCTGTCGATCGCGTACAAGGCCTATCGCATGGCCAACCCGGAGCCACCGGTGATCGACGGCTTCAGCGGCGACCAGCGCCTGTTCATCGGCTGGGCGCAGATCTGGCGCCGCAACTACAAGGACGCCAACCTGCTGCAGCGCCTGAAGTCGGATCCGCATTCGCCGTCCGAATTCCGCTGCAACGGCATCGTCCGCAACATTCCGGCCTGGTACACCGCGTTCGACGTCGGTGCCGAAGACGCCTTGTTCCTGGCGCCGGAGCAGCGCGTCAAGATCTGGTAGTTCAAGTCCGCAGCAGTCACGCAAAGAGGCCGGAACGTTCCGGCCTCTTTGGTTTCGGCAAGGCAGCCTGCGCGCGGCGGCACGTCTCCCGGGTGCCGGGGTCGCGCGCATTTGAAGACGCGAAGACTCAGGGGCAGTGGTTCTTGATCTGCGGCAGCACCCCGCGCAGCGCTGCCCAGCCCATGCCCAGATTGGCACGCTTGGTGGTGATCAGCACCGCCAAGGCGTTCGGCTTGTCCGGCACGATCGACATGAAGTGAAAGGTCGCCTCGGTGCTCATCTGCACTTCCTTGATCGAGTTGACGACTTCCTTGCCACGCTGCGAGCTGAGCAGTTTCTCGACCGTGGTCACGGTCTTGCCGCGGAACATGTCGACCGCCGCCGCCGCCACCGCGTCGAGATAGCTCTGGGTGAAGTACGGCACGTTGTGGGACACCGACAGCAACAGCCCGGAACTCAGGTCGACGACGGCCATCGCCAGAGAGTCGTTGACGTCCCGCAGGACCGAATCGCAGATTTCGTTGAGGTTTTTCATCACATCTCCTTGGTTGATTCGAAGCATTTCATGACGCAATGGACGCCGGCATCGACGTCCGGTTCTTCAGGTCATTGCCGATCGCAACGCAGCAGTTCCGGCACTGCAGCAACAGCTGCCCGAAAGGACTCTGGTCGGTGACCACCACCATCAGCACCAGCGGCGGCGGCCCTCCCGGAATCGACATCAGCACGACCTTGCCGAGATCGCTGTCGACGATGATGTCGCGCGAACGCTCCAGGCCGGTCTCGCGCGCGAGCGCGTCGCCGAGCCCCTGCATCGCGCTGGCCATCGCGGAAAGCTGGCTGAGCGGCAGCTCGGTGACGGTCACACTGACCAGTTCGAATCCGTCGCTGCTGGCAAGGATCGCGGCTCGGACGCCGGGCAGATCGTCGGCCAGACGCTGCAGATGCGGTTCGGCCAGCTCGCGCGCGAGCCGGCGGGCGTCGGCGTTGCTCATAGCGTCATCTCCAGCTGGCTGAGCAGGGCGTTGACCAGCATCAGCACATCGTCGCGCCGGCGGACGTCCGCAGACAGGACCGGGAGCAGGATTCCATCATTGGCGAGCACGTCGCCGAAGTCGTCGATCGCCGGACGCATGTGGGTCTCGGTCCGGCCGACGGCGACGACCATGCGGCCGTTGCGGGCGAAGGCCTCGAAGTGTCCGACGTAGGTGCGCAGATCGGCGAGCGGATCCGGCCGGGAGTTGTCGATCAGCAGCACGATCCCGAGTGCGCCCCGCGCCAGCACGCCCCACATGAAATCGAAGCGCATCTGTCCGGGCGTGCCGACGAGTTGGATCTTGCCGCCCTCCTCGAGCGTGAACTCGCCGTAGTCCAGCGCCACCGTCGTCGTCGCCTTGTCGTAGGCAAGGCGGTCACTGTTGAGCGCTTCGGTCACCACCGGAGGAATTTCGCTCAGGGCGGCGATCGAGGTGGTCTTGCCGGCGCCCATGGTGCCGGTGAACAGGATCTTGTGTTCGCTGCTCACGCCGCCAACCCGAGGCGCCGGCGCACGGTTGTCAGCAGTCTCCGCAATCCGGCGTCGGCGCCTTGGGCCGGCCGTGGCTCGACCTGCGCCGGTGGCTGATCGAGGCGGGTTGCGAATCCGGCCATGACGCAACCACCGAGAAAGGCATCAACATCCGGCTGCGGCACCAGCACGGCCTTGGCCGCCGCCCACGGCGAGCTGCCGTGCCGCGCGAAATACGCCGCCAGTTTCACGAAGCTCGGCCGGTGCGGCAGGCGCCCGAAGTCCGGCCAGCGCCGTAACCGGTAAAACCCCGGATCAACTTGGGCGTCGGCGACACCGGCCCGCCACAGCAGCTCGGTCAACGCGCCTTCGTGCGCCAGCTCTCCGGGTGCGGAACGTGCCTCCGTCCAGCCGCTCTGGCTCAGCGGCACAGCCGACAGCGGCTGGCTCGCGCGATAGCGCTGCAGCTGGCGATCCGCTTCGATCCGAAGCGTGCCATCGCTCAACAGGAGGCGGGTCTGATCCTGCGGCCATGCACGGAGCCGGCGTGCCAGCGTCGCTGGGTCGGACGGCATTGCGGCCCGGACTTCGGCGACCATTGGGGACGTGGCCTCCGCGGCTTCTCCCTGCAGACGCGCCGACGCCCGGTCGAGGGCGCCGATGACCCCGGCAATCCGCAGCGGCGGACACAGCGTGGGACCGGCCGCATTGTCGTCTCCATAGGCAATGACGACGCGTGTTCCGGGTCGGGGCTCGCGGCCCGCGGGCACGATCTCGGCGTCGGCAACGCCACTGTCGAGATAGGTCCAGTCATCCCGGGTCTTGCCCGGCAGCAGGGTCAGGTACGACTTGATCAGCATGACCTCCTTGTCAGTCAGTCCTGGGGCATTGACGGTGCGATTCATGGGCTCGTTCTCGGCAAGGTCTCAGGTTCCGGCACGCAGCCGCTCGATCAGCGCGTCGGGCAGTTCGGCGGCAGCCATGTCGCGCGCAGTGGATTCGACGTCATAGGCCACCGACAGGAATTCGATGCGGCTGCTGCCCGGTTCGAAAATCGCGAACTGCGCGGCGATGCCGCCGCGACGCGGCTGGCCGACCGCGCCGGGACAGACCAGCGCCTGGCGGTAGTCGCCAAGCGACTGCTGCATGGACGTGTCGAGTCCGAGCGTCGTTTCGGTGGCGAAGTACACACCGGGGGTATGGGTATGGCCGTGAAAGGCCCAGCGATAATCGTGGTCGGCCAGGTACCGCAGGTTGTCCTCGTAGGTCAGCCGGTAGACGTAGGCGTTGAAGAACGTCGGGTCCATCGGCGCGCCATGCTGCGCCAGCCAGCCGTCCCGCTCGATCCGCGTCGGGAGCTGACCCAGCCATTCGAGGTCCTCGGCGTCGAGGTGCTGGCGGGTCCATTCGATGACGCGAAACGCGGTCTCACTGAAACCAGCCGGGCGGTTGCCGGTTGCGGCCGCTTGGTCGTGATTGCCACGCACGATCTCGAACCCGCTGTCACGCAGCAGACGCACGCATTCGCGGGGATGCGGCCCGTAGCCGACGATGTCGCCGAGGACGATCCCCTGCGATACCCCCCGGTCACGCAACGCCGTCATCACCGCGTCGAGCGCGGGCCGGTTGGCGTGGATGTCGGCAAGCAGCGCGATCGGGCGCTGGGCCTGCACCGAGCGTCTGCTGCGGCTGTGCGGGCTGATCCCGAGCAGACCTTCGATGAAGCCGTCGCGCCGGTGTTGCTGCAGCTCGCCAGCGAAGAAGGATCCACGCACGCTGTCGGCGATGCGTTCGCAGAAGGCGGCGTCGCCGAAACCGGCAATGACGGCCTGGCGCACGAACTGCCCGAGCACCTGCGCAAACTTGGGTGACAGCGTCCGCACCTTGCGGATGGTGACCCCGATCGACTGGCTGAAGTTGGCGAAGTCGTCCCAGGCGTAGACGTCATCATCGACGTAGTAGAGGCGGTCCTGGGCGTCGTACGCGAAGTTCGACAGCCCTTCGTCGAGGCGCACGCGAAAACTTGCGGCGATCCGGATGTACGCCTGGAACATCGTGCGCAGGTGCCGGAAATACCGCGCCGGATCGGTCTCCGCGGCAGGACGGTGCAGCGGGGTCAGACGCGGTGTGATGTTGCCGATCCGCGTGCCTCCGGCATCGCGGATGACGAACCAGGTCTTCGCCGGATGATGGACGCGATACAGACGCTCGCGATCGAGTTGGTCCTGCGCCCGGGTCTCGACGTCCTGTGGCTCGTCCGGGCCGGCGCAGTCGCGCTCTTTGAGCACCCACTCGTCGTCCGCATGCACGTGGGTCGTCGGTCGGCCGGTGAATTCGCCGTCGTGGTCCAGCCGGACCGGCGCGCCGGTCCGCAGACGCGCGATGACACTCGTGGCGCACTCGCGCCCCGGCTCAATCGCTCCGACGATAACGATCCCTTCGCCCACCCGACCTCCACTCGATGGTGGGCATTCTGTCCGGGGCGTTGTGGATAATTGCGGGATCGGCGGCGAGCGGTCGCCCTGCTCCGACGAAATGTAGGAATCGTCCTACGGCACGCCCGTTGATCCGGCGCGCCGACCGTCGTCAGGGACTCCCGCCGGGCGTCGCGTCCGTGGCCAGATAGCAGCACGGCGGGTCATAGGGCAGCCCACGGCTCCCCAGCGTGACGTCCGGTTGCAGCGCATCGCTGGCGATGACGCCGACGGCGGAGATCGTGTACAGATAGGTGCCCGCACCGTCCTGCATGAACACGCTGCGCCGGGGCTGGGCGGCATAGACCAGATCGCGACACGGTGGGCGCTCGGCGCCGTTGGGTGTCGCGCAGGCGTCGGTGCCGGCGGCCAGGGCGGTGTGGTCGATGCGGCCGGTTTCCAGCAGCGGACTGCCGCTGTCCGGCGCCACGCGCACGACCAGGAACCCGGCGAAATCGGTGCCGGCGGCATCCTTGCCGTAAGCCTGCAACGGCACCGCCAGCGTGCCCGGCGTCGCCGCGGCGGCGGCATCGGGGAAATAACTGAACGCGTGCGGATCGTATTCGGCGGCGCTGTAGCTGTATCCGGCGTCGCCCGTCCCCGGGGTGACGACCGCCCGCTGCTGGATGCTGTCCAGGTTGCGGACATCGAACAGCTGGATCGCCACCTCGCCGGTCAGCTGCTCGTCGGTGCCGGCGCGCCCGATGGTCAGCAGGTAGTCGTCGCCGAGCGGCATCAGGTAGCTGGAGAATCCCGGAATCTTGAGGGTATCGGCGACGCGCGGCTGGCGCGGATCGGACAGATCCAGCGCGAACAGCGGGTCGACCTGGCGGTAGGTGACGACGAAGCCCCGCGGGCCGACGAAGCGGGCACCCTGGACGGTCTCTCCCGGCGCCAGGTCGCGCACCGCACCGAGCTGCGCCATGGTGCCGTCGCCGGTGGCGTCGAGAATCGTCACGTGATTGTAGGGGCCACCTTCGCGACCGCGTTCGGTGGTCGCGACGCGCAGTGCCCCGGCGTATTCGGACGCCTGGTAAGCGTTGCCCAGCGAGCCGTCGACCAGGCCCAGTGCGCGATAGGCCACCGGCCCGTCGGCGCTCAGCGCCAGGCGGTAGATCGCGGTCTGGTCGGCCTGCTCCGGCGCGAAAAACCAGCCGAAGCTCGATTGCATCAGGTACAGGTTGGCGGCGGATGCGTAGACCTGATAGGCGTTGTTGACGATGGCGCTGATCGCATGCTGGCTGGCGTCGGTATTGAAGCTGTCGACCAGCGCCAGCCCCATCGCGGTCGTGACCTCGGGATGCGAGATCGCGTCGCAGGCCAGTTGCTGGCGTTGCTCGGACTGACCGGCCAATTGCCGGCTCAGCGTCGGCAGGAACGGGGCCGCGCCCGCCGCCTGCACCCGCCGCGCGATCTCGGCGCGCACCTGGGCCTTGAGCGCGTCGGCGTCGGCGCCGTCACCAGCACCGCGCACCTCGAAATAGCGCTGCCGCAGGTCGGCGAGGGCGTCACCGCCGTCGTAGAACCAGTCCGGCGTCGGCACGTCGAAGCGGCTCACCCGGTGGATGCGTGCGCCGATGCGCCGCGTCTGCAGGGCATAGCCGTCCACTGACAGTCGCGCCTGCTCGACCGGCGCCAGGGGATCCTGCAGACCGTAGACCACCGCCACCGCCCGGGCCCGGTTGTCGGCGTAGCTGCCGCCCAGCACGACGAGGGATCCGGCTTCCGGATCGAGGTAGAAATCGGTGGCGTAGAAGGCCGGGTCGTCCCCGCCGACGTCGATCGACGTGACCGCCCGTTGTTCCAGGCCCTGCGGTGGAAACGCCTCGAGCACATGCAACTGGCGCCCGGACAAGACGTAGAGACGCCCGGCGGCATCGGCGCGCACCACGTCGGCCTCGTCGACGCCGGACTCCTGGGTATTGGTGGTCGAGACCCGGTCCGGTTGCGGGTCGGGGGCAGCGCCCCCCGTCACCGCCGTGTCACCGTCCGTGAACTCCGGCGTCGCGGCGAAAACCGGACAGGGTCCGTCGGCGAAGCAGTAGTACTGCGTCAGGAACTGCTCGCTGAGCGCATCGGCGGCGTAGTCGAGAAAATCGCCGCAATCGGCCGAGAAGGTCTCCAGCGCAAGCTTGGCCGGCGGCGTCTTGACCAGCTCCTCCGGAGTCGGCCCGCCGGGATCACTCCCTCCTGAGCCGCCCCCGCACGCACCCAGCAGTCCCGCCAGACCCACGACGATGATCGCGCTTTGCTTGCGCATGACGGCTTCCTCCCCATTCGCAGGGAGACGAGCATAGCGCAACTGACCCGGGCGTCACGCCCCCCGCCGCAGCGGCGGAATCGCGCCTATGTGGCCGCGACCGGACCCTGCTTTTCGTGCTCCAGATGCTGGATCAGCCCGTTGAGCACGTACCAGTAGCGATCGGGGTCGCGCAGCAGTTCGGGATAGTGCTTCAGGGCGCCTTGCAGACGCCGATCGGTCAGGTTCTGGATGCCGATGCGCTCGGCTATCGTCCGCAGCAGCTGCGGATGTTCCTGCTCGACCTCGATGATCTCCTGCAGCGCCGGACCCAGCAGCCCGCGCCGTCGGTCCCGCACCCGCAGGCGGCGATAGACCGTCGCCAGGTAGCCGGCACCGGTCCCGCCGGCCAGGCCGGTCAGGACCCACGGCATGTTGCCGGGGTCGAGCAGATAGGGCACCAGCCCGAAGCCGATTCCACCGAGCACGGTCAGTACGTCCAGATCCTTGAAATGCAGGGGATCGGCTTCGACGTAGGCCTTGGTGCGGGTCATCTGTGCCTTGGTGCGCAGACTCAGGTGGTAGGGATGCATGCAGGTCGCCCCGAAGATGTATGCCCGGGCACTGTGCCGGGCCGGCCGGCGCCCGACCGCGGGTGGCGGACCGGCGTCGCCGGCGGCCGGACGGAAGGCAGGGCCGGCGTCAGTCGAGCAACGGGGCGTCGCTGCGCGGCTGCCAGCGGTAGCGTTTGAGATCGACGCGGCCGTTGACGAGTTCGACCCCCTCGGCCTGGAGCCGCTCGCGCTGCCGCGCCGCAGCCGTGCTGCCGGCGGGCAGAGAGATCCGGCCCTGCGCGTTGAGCACGCGATGCCAGGGCAGCGCCAGCGCTTCGGGCGCGTGCCGCAGGGCGTAGCCCGCCAGGCGGGCACGGCGCAGCAGGCCGGCCTCGGCCGCGATCTGACCGTAGGTCGCGACACGGCCATGTGGAATCCGGGCGACCACCGCCCAGATCCGCGCGCAGGCGTCGGCTTCGTTCAACGCGGGCGAAGCCGGCCCGGCCGACGACGGCGCAGCATCACGCGAAGGAGGTCTGGGCATGGCGGAAGCATGCACGATTGCACGCCCCCTTCGAAATCCGCGGCGGAAATTATTATTGGCGTGCCGGACGCCGCATGTCCGGCACGCCTTCTTATACCCCCCAACCCCAGCCCGGCTGGGAGATGAACCGGGCTGAAGCCGAAGTCAGCTGGATCGGCGCGGTGCCGTGCCTCAGGCCGCGACCGGCACCGGCCCGGCGTGGATGCCGGCATCCAGCGCCGGACATTCGTGTCTTGCACTCCAGTCGACCCGCCAACCGGCGGTCTCGAGCCGGGACAGCCAGGCCCCGGCCAGGCCATCGGCGTAGGCCCGCCCGAAACGCGAACGGGTCCGGCGCTGATCGACCCAGACCATCCAGCCGTCGTCCGCACCCTCGCAGAGCCGCAGCAGGTATTCGCCACGCTCGTCGCGACTCACGAACAGGGCGGTCATGCCGCCACGGCCGGTCAGCCGGTCCCGCGTCAGCAGATAACTGGCCAGAAGGGTTTCGTGGTCCTCGATCCACTCGGTCAGCGCCGCATGGGAGGCCATCGCCGGAAGATAGGATTTCGTGCTCATGTCCGGGTTTTCGGCCCCGGCACCCGCCTTCTGAGAAGGTCGATCTCGATTGCGCGTGTAGGAATTCCACCTGAAACGAAATGGGATCGCGCCTACACGGAGCGCGATCTCCTGCTTCTTTATCCAATCAATACATGGAGTTGCCCTGAAACGGATGGGCACAGGCAGCCGCGATCCGTCAGGGCGTGCTCAGCAGCCCCTCGGCCACACGGACCGCATAACCGCCGACCCGCACGCACAGGACCGCGGAACCGGCGCGTTCGGCCGAGACGTGGAGCTGGCTGGGCCGGCCCATCTCCAGGCCCTGGTGCACCACCCACTGCAGCCGCCCCTCGACGATCGGCGATTCGCTGGCCAGCGCCCCGCCCAGCGCCGCCGCGGCCGAGCCGGTTGCCGGATCCTCGAGGATGCCCATCGCCGGGGCGAACATCCGCGTGCGCAGCTCGCCCTCGTAACCCCGGGCGTAGACGTACAGCTCCTGCGCCCAGTGTCCGGCGAGCACCGCGCGCCAGAGCCCCTGGTCGACGACGATTCCCGCGAGCACTTCCGGCGCGCGCAGCGGCACCAGCAGAAACGGCAGACCGCAGGACACGGTCCGCGGACGTTCGCCCTCGCTGCCGATGTCGTCGATCTCGATCCCCAGCATCCGCGCCAGGGTCGCGTCATCCGGTGCGTCCGGCCCGTATTCGGGCAACTGCGCGGTGGTCAGCTCGGCGTACGGGGGGCGCCCCTCGGCGCGGCGCACGCGCACTGGCACCGGGCCGATGCCCTCGTCGAGGACGAAACGCTGGTCCTCGCCCGGCGCGGCGATTCCGAGCTCGGACAACAGGCACGCGGTTCCGACCGTCGGGTGGCCGGCGAAGGGCACTTCGCGCCCCGGCGTGAAGATGCGCGCCCTCACCAGCGCCGTCTCCGACTGCGGCGACTGCACGAACACGGTCTCCGACAGGTTGAATTCGCGCGCGATCTTCTGCATCTGGCCCTGATTCAGACCGTCGGCATCCATCACCACCGCCAGCGGATTGCCGCTGAAGGCCTGATCGGTAAATACGTCGAGGATGTGATACCGCAGCTGCATGTTCGGGTTCCCGTCACCGGCGCCAAGGCGGGGATTGTCCTATGCCGGACGCGGAACGCAAATCCCCCGGCGCGCGCACCCCGTCACGGGCAACGCGGTCTGGACGATCGAGCCTGCTGCGGTAGGATGTAAATGGATCGCCGCTCGCGGGCCGGCAACCATCATGATCGCCGCCGCCCGCGCGCACTGCCCCGAAGTGGGCGGGACTCACCCATCGACAAGGAGCCGGATTCATGACAGGCCACCGCGATCGTTCGGTGCAGCCACGCCCGGAACCGCCGCTACGTGCGCGTCTGCGCGGCGTGCTGCCGTGCCTGGCCGCTGCCGCTGCGCTCGCGCTTGCGGTCAGCGCTCCGGCGCAGGCCGGGACCCTGTCGATCTCCTGCGGCGCACTCGGCCGCGAGCTTCAGCTCTGCCAGGATGCGGTCGACGCCTGGTCCAGGCGCACCGGACACTCCGTGCGCATCGTCTCGACGCCGAACTCGGCGTCCGAGCGCCTCGCGCTGTACCAGCAGTTGCTCGCCGCGCATTCGCCGGACATCGATGTCCTGCAGATCGACGTGGTCTGGCCGGGCACGCTGGCCCCGCATCTGGTCGATCTGTCGCGTTACATCCCGCAGGCCGTCGTCGACCAGCACTTCGAGGCGCTGATCGCCAACAACACCGTCGACGGCGCGCTGGTGGCGATGCCGTGGTTCACCGACGCCGGCGTTCTCTATTACCGCAAGGATCTGCTTGAGAAGTACGGCGAGACCCCACCGCAGACCTGGCAGGCGCTGACCCGCATCGCACGGCGCATCCAGGCCGGCGAGCGCGAAGCCGGGCATCCGCGCATGCAGGGCTTCGTGTTCCAGGCCAAGGGTTACGAAGGCCTGACCTGCAATGCGCTGGAGTGGATCGACAGCTTCGGCGGCGGCACCGTGATCGCGGCCGACGGCCGGATCACCATCGACAATCCGCACGCAGTCGCCGCGCTGGAACTGGCGGCGAGCTGGATCGACGACATCGCCCCGCTCGGCGTGCTCAACTACGACGAGGAGGAGAGCCGCGGGGTGTTCCAGTCCGGCAACGCGGTGTTCATGCGCAACTGGCCGTACGCGTGGGCGCTGGCCAATGCCGAGGACAGCCCGATCCGCGGCAAGGTCGGCGTGATCGCCCTGCCGCGCGGCGGCGACGCCGGGCATCACAGCGGCACGCTCGGCGGCTGGCAGCTGGCGGTATCGCGCTATTCGTCCGACCCGGCGGCGGCGGCCGACCTGGTCGCGTTCCTGACCCGCTACGACGAGCAGAAACGGCGGGCCGTCAGCGCCGCCTACAACCCGACCATCGTCGCGCTGTACAAGGATGCCGACGTGCTCGAGGCGGTGCCGTTCTTCGGCCAGCTCTACGACAGCTTCGCGCATGCGGTGGCGCGGCCGTCACGCGCCACCGGCAACCGCTACAACCGCGTCAGCGCGGCGTTCTACAACACCGTGCACGACATCCTCAGCAAGCCCGATCCGGTGACGCCGCAATTGCAAACGCTGCGCCGGCGTCTGGAACGGCTGTCGCGTGGAGGCCACTGGTGACCGGCGTCGGCGCGACGCCGATATCGCGGCTGCGGCGGCAACGGATCCGCTCGGCCTGGCTGTTTCTCGCACCGATGCTGGTGGTGCTGGCGATGGTCGCCGGCTGGCCACTGGCACGCACGGTCTGGCTCGGCTTCACCGATGCCACCTTCGGTGCCGCCGACCGCGCCCAGTGGGTCGGCCTGAACAACTACGTCTATCTGCTGCAGGACCCCGACTGGTGGGGCGCAGTCTGGAACACGGTGCTGTTCGCCGGCGCCTCGGTCGCGCTGGAGACCGTCCTCGGCCTGGCGATCGCGCTGTCACTCAACGCCCGCTTCGGTGGCCGCGGCGCGCTGCGGGCGGCGATCCTGATCCCGTGGGCGATCCCGACCGTGGTCTCCGCGCAGATGTGGAGCTGGATGTTCAACGACGTGTTCGGCGTCATCAACCACGTGTTCCTCGGCCTCGGGCTGGTCGACCAGCCGATCGCCTGGACCGCCTCGCCCGACACCGCGCTGCTGGCGATCATCCTCGTCGACGTCTGGAAGACCACGCCGTTCATGGCGCTGCTGCTGCTGGCCGGCCTGCAGATGCTGCCGCGGGAATGCTACGAGAGCGCCCGCGTCGACGGCGTGCACCCGGTCAGGGTGTTCTTCCGCGTCACCCTGCCGTTGCTCAAGCCGGCGCTGACGGTCGCGGTGATCTTCCGCCTGCTCGACGCGCTGCGCATCTTCGATCTGGTCTACGTGATGAGCGGCAACAATCGCGACACGATGTCGATGTCGGTCTACGCGCGCCAGCAGATCATCGATTTCCAGGATGCCGGTTACGGCTCCGCCGCGGCAACGCTGATCTTCATGATCATCGCGCTGTTCACCGCCGCGTACCTGACACTGGCCCGCGTCGGGCGGGAGGCCTGAACCGATGCGACGCAGCCTGAAGCGGGGACTCGGCCGCGGTGCGTTCTACGCGCTGCTGTGCGTGATCCTGATCTACACGGTGTTCCCGTTCTACTGGGCGATCGTGTCGTCGCTGAAGTCGGGATCGGCGCTGTTCAGCGTCGAGGCGTGGCCGTCCGCGCCGCAGTGGGACAACTACATCGCGGTGTTCCGCGAACAGCCGTTCGGGCGCAACATCCTCAACTCGGTGGCGGTTTCGGTGTCGACCGTGGCGCTGTCGCTGGCACTCGCCGTCGCCGCGGCCTACGCGCTCGGCCGCGTGCAGTTCCGCGGCCGCACGCCGCTGCTGTTCGTCGTGCTCGGCGTGTCGATGTTTCCGCAGATCGCGGTCCTCACCGGAATGTTCGAGCTGATCCGCTGGCTCGGTCTGTACAACAACCTGCTGGCGCTGACGCTGTCGTACCTGATCTTCACCCTGCCGTTCACGGTCTGGGTGCTGACCACGTTCATGCGCGAGCTGCCGAAGGAGCTAGAGGAGGCCGCGATCGTCGACGGCGCCGGCTCGCTGACGATCGTCACCCACGTGTTCATGCCGCTGATGGGGCCGGCGCTGGTGACCACCGGTCTGCTTGCGTTCATCGCCGCGTGGAACGAGTTCCTGTTCGCGCTGACCTTCACCCTGTCGTCGGAGATGCGCACGGTGCCGGTCGCCATCGCGCTGATCTCCGGCGCGAGCACGCACGAACTGCCGTGGGGCAACATCATGGCGGCATCGGTCATCGTCACCGTACCGCTGATCGCGCTGGTGCTGGTGTTCCAGCGCCGCATCGTTTCCGGCCTCACCGCCGGCGCCGTCAAGGGATGAGAGGAGGGCATACGCGACCATGGCCGCCATCGCGCTGAACACCGTCAGCAAGTCGTTCGGCAGGACCGACGTGATCCGGGACGTCGACCTCGCCATCGAAGACGGCGAGTTCGTCGTTTTCGTCGGCCCGTCCGGTTGCGGCAAGTCGACCCTGCTGCGCCTGATCGCGGGGCTCGAGGACATCAGTCAGGGACAGATCCTCTTCGACGGCGAACCGGTCGACGAACTGACGCCGTCGGAGCGTGGCATCGCGATGGTGTTCCAGTCCTACGCGCTGTATCCGCACATGAACGTCTACGACAACATGGCGTTCGGACTCAAGCTCGCCAAGGTCGGTCGGGCCGGCGTCGAGGAACGCGTGCGCGAGGCCGCACGGGTGCTGCAGATCGAGCACTTGCTGACGCGCAAGCCCAAGGAGCTTTCGGGCGGCCAGCGCCAGCGCGTCGCGATCGGGCGCGCGATCGTACGCAATCCGCGCGCGTTCCTGTTCGACGAACCGCTGTCGAACCTCGACGCCGCGCTGCGCGTGCAGATGCGCATCGAGATCGCGCGCCTGCACCGCGACCTCGGCACGACGATGATCTATGTGACCCACGATCAGATCGAGGCGATGACGCTGGCCGACCGCATCGTCGTGCTCAACGGTGGCAGAGTCGAGCAGTTCGGCAGGCCGCTGGAGCTGTACCGGCATCCGCGCAACCTGTTCGTCGCCGGATTCATCGGCTCGCCGCGCATGAATCTGCTGCCGGCGACGGTGGATGCCTGTACCGGCAACAGCGTCGAACTGCACCTCGCCGGCGGCGACCGCATCAGCGTCACCGTCGCCGATACCGAAGGCCTGCGCAGCGGCCGGAACGTCACGCTGGGCCTGCGACCGGAGCATCTGCTGCCGGCGGACGCCGGCACATCCGGCATCGGCGGCGAGGTCATCGCGGTCGAGCACCTCGGCGGTGAATCGTATGTCTATCTGTCGCGTCCCGACGGCGACCCGCTGGTGATCAAGACCACCGGCGCCGGCGACATCCGCAACGGACAGACGCTCAGGGTCACGGCGCAGCCCGGCGACGCCTACCTGTTCGACACGGACGGACAGGCGCTGCCGCGCGGGGACTGAGCAACGCCCCGGCACGAAGTGCGCAGTGTTACTCTATGCGAACGTCTTCGCCCCGCTCCGCCGCCCGCATGTATCCGACCAACACGCCGCTGCGCGCTGTGCCCGCCGACTACCATCCGCCGGGATCGGCCCGCTGGTTCAAGCTGCACGGCGGTCCCGATGCCGGCAAGACGCTGTTCTACAGCGACCACAGCGTCAGTGCCGCGGCGGCGCAAAGCACGGTCGTGTTCGTGCACGGCAATCCCGAGTGCAGCTATACCTATCGCCATATCCGCGACCGCCTGATCAGCAACGCGACGCCATGCCGGATCATCGCCAATGATCACATCGGCTTCGGCCTGTCCGACCAGGCCAGCTACGAGATGGTGGACATGCACCATGCGGCGAACCTGTCGCAGCTGATCCGTCATCTGGATCTGCGCAAGGTGACGCTGGTGGTGCACGACTGGGGCGGGCCGATCGGCATCGGCGCCTTCATCGATGAACCCGATCGGGTCGAGCGCCTGCTGGTGATGAACAGCACCGTGTTTCCGATGCCGCCGGACGGCCTGACCTACGAGAACTATCCGTTCCCGATCCTGCCGTGGTGCCGCACCGCCGACCTGATCCCGGCGCGGCTGTGGGGCGCGGTCGCCGCCTATGTCGTCTCGCATGCATCGCCGCAGGGATTCCTGCCGTTCATGGCCGGGGTCTCCGGCTGTATCGCGCGCGCGATCACCGGCAGCCTGACCCGCCGGATGGACACGCCGGAATCGGTCTGGTGCGCGCAGTTCGGGACCCGCATCAACGCGCTCAGCTCGCAGCGCAACGTCCGTCAGACACCGGTCTGGGGACATGGCTATCGCTACACCGATGCGACCCTCGGCCCGCAGGACAACCGCGCGTTCTACGCCAAGATCCAGTCGCGCATCGCCGCGGCCTGGGGTGAGAACGGACGCAACATCGACGCCGCCGGCTATTTCGGTGGCTGGGACCCCTGTGGCAAGGACGCGGTCGTCGCCCAGTGGCAACAGGCACTGCCGCGGATGCGCGAGGCCACGTTCCGCTTTCCGGACGTCGGCCATTTCATCGAGGAATACAAGGGCGCGGAGATGGCGGACACGCTGCACCGCATGATCACGGGCGCCGAACCCGGCGGGCAGTAGGGCCCGTCGCCGCGACGGCGGTCACACCGATCAACCGCAGCGGCATCGCGCGCCGGGGACACCGCGATCGGCAGCGGCCGGGGTGATCGGCGATACTCGCCGCTCCGCCGCAACCCGATTCCCGATGCTGTTCAATCTTCTCATCGTCGCCCTGCTGATGCTGTTCAACGGGCTGCTCGCCATGTCCGAGCTGGCCGTGGTGTCGGCGCGCAAGGCCCGCCTGCAGGCGATGCAGCGGCGCGGTGTCCGCGGCGCGCGTGCAGCCGCCCGCCTCAAACAGGAGCCGGGACGCTTTCTCAGCACGGTGCAGATCGGCATCACCCTGGTCGGCGTCCTCGCCGGCGCATTCAGCGGCGCAACGCTGGCGGAGCCCCTGGCCCGCACCCTCCGCGCCGCCGGCTGGGGCGGCGAATGGAGCGACGAACTCGCGTTGACCGTGGTCGTCGGCGCGATCACCTATCTGTCACTGATCGTCGGCGAGCTGGTGCCGAAGCAGATCGCGCTGCGCAACCCCGAACGCATCGCCGCGGCGGTGGCGCCGGCCATGCTCGGCCTGTCCCGTCTGACCCATCCACTGGTCCGGCTGCTCGACTGGTCGAGTGCGCTGCTGCTGCGGTTGCTGCCGGCGCACGGGCCCACGCCGCGGGTGACCGACGAGGAGATCCACGCGATCGTGTCGGAAGCGGCGTCTTCGGGCGTCGTCGAACCGGAGGAGCGGCGCATGATCACCGCGGTGATGCGCCTGGCCGACCGCAGCGTCCGCGCAGTGATGACGCCGCGGATCGAGCTGGACTGGATCGACCTCGACGCCCCCGTCGGCACCCAGCGCGCGCAGCTGCGCGCCAGCCGCCACTCGACGCTGATCGCCGCGCATGGCGACGTCGACGAATTCGTCGGGCTGATCTCGGCCAAGGCGCTGGTCGACGCGGTGCTCGATGGCGCCGGCTCGATCGAACCGGCTGCGCACGTGCACGCCGCGCTGGTACTGCCGGACAGCATCGATGCGCTCGATGCGATCGCCAAGCTCAAGCGCGCGATCTCGCATGCAGCCATCCTGGTCGACGAGTTCGGCAGCCTGCAGGGCCTGGTCACGGTCACCGACATCCTGTCGGCGATCGCGGGCGAGTTCGAACTCGACACGCCGCCGCCGGGCATGATCGAACAGGCCGACGGGTCCTGGCTGGTCGATGGCGATCTGCCGGCCGGCGAACTCGCCGACCAGCTCCAGATCAAGCTGCCTAACGCGCGCGACTACGAGACGGTTGCCGGATTGATGCTCGACCTGCTTGGCCACCTGCCGCAGCGCGGCGACAGCGCGCAATTGCAGGGCTGGACGATCGATGCCCGCGTGATCGACGGCAACCGCATCGACAAGGTCGTCGTCCGGCCGACGCCGGCGAAGGAGCGGCCGGCGGGCGCCTGATCAGCGGAAACGGCCGCCGACGATGTGCCGCTCCTTCTCGTCCATGTCGGCGAAATAGCGGCTGTTGTTGAAACGCAGCTCCTTGGTCGCGATGTCACCGGGCAGGACCAGCAACACGTCCGGGTAGGCGGTCCGGAATGCCTCCGGCGTCGGATGTCGCGCAATGAAGGCCTCGAATCGGTTCAGATCGGTGACGTACCCGGGCGTCGGGGTCATCTCGGGCTCCTGTCGGAACGGCAGATACTGGCACGCGGCCAGCGTCGCCAGCAGGCACAGTCCGGCGAGGCCGCGCGTCGCAGCGCGGACCGCGCCTGCGCCGGTCGAGCGGTGAATCGGGTTGCGCATGCGATGGCCTCCGGTCGTTGAGCGATATTGACGGCGCATTATCGGCGATCCGCAACCGCCGCGGGCCTATCGACACGGCAGCGGCTGGGAGCGCCGACCCACGCCCCGTTAGAATCGGGGCAGATTCTTCCTCCCCGACTCTGAACATGGCGCTCTCCCGTTCCGCCCTTCTCGCCAGCCTGATGTCGGCGGGGCTGTTGTCGGTGTGCTGCACGCCCGCACCGGCTCCGACCCCGGCCGCGCCCCCCGAAACCCACGCAGCGGAGCCGATCGTGGATCCACATTCCCATGCCAATACCGAGGCGTTCCGCACCCAGCTGTTGCGACTCGACCTGACCGTCGACTTCGACGCACGCCGGCTGCGCGGCACCGCCGAACTCGATCTGGCCCGTATCGACGGCGCTGCCGACACGCTGGTCCTCGATACCCGGGATCTGCGCATCGACCGCGTCGAGGTCGCCGAACGCGAGGGCGCCTACGTCGCCACCGACTACGAGCTGGGCGCAGCCGACCCGGTTCTCGGCAGCCCGCTGCGCATCCGCATGCCGGCGGCGGCGGCCCGCGTCCGGATCACCTACCAGACATCGCCCGAGGCGTCCGGGCTGCAGTGGCTGACGCCGTCGCAGACGGCCGGCAAGGCGCATCCATTCCTGTTCACCCAGTCGCAGGCGATTCATGCGCGCAGCTGGATCCCGCTGCAGGACACGCCGCTGGTGCGAACCGCTTACCAGGCACGGATTCGCACGCCGAAAGGTCTGCTCGCGGTGATGAGCGCCGAGAACGCCATCGCCGACGCCGATACGCGCGACGGCGACTACCAGTTCTCGATGCCGCAGCCGATCCCCTCGTACCTGATCGCGCTGGCGGTCGGCAATCTGCGTTTCCAGGCCACCGGCAGGCGCACCGGGGTCTACGCCGAACCGGAGGTCGTCAAGGCGGCGGCCTGGGAGTTCGCCGATACCGAGAACATGCTCGAACGCTGCGAGGCGATCTTCGGCCCGTATCGCTGGGGCCGTTACGACCTGCTGATCCTCCCGCCGAGCTTCCCGTATGGCGGCATGGAGAACCCGCGCCTGACCTTCGCGTCGCCGACCGTGATCACCGGCGACCGCTCGCTGGTGTCGCTGGTCGCGCACGAGCTGGCGCACTCCTGGTCCGGCAACCTGGTGACCAATGCGACCTGGAACGACTTCTGGCTCAACGAGGGTTTCACGACCCATCTGACCAACCGGATCATGGAGGAGATCTACGGACCGGCGCGTGGCAACGAGGAGCGGGCGATCGGCGCCAACGACCTCAAGGACACCCTCGAACTGCTGGAGATCCCGTCGGACCGGACGCTGGCGCCCGACCTGGCGGGTCGCGATCCCGACGACAACGTCACCGACGTGCCCTACGAGAAGGGCGCGCTGTTCCTCGCCTACCTCGAGGCGAAGTTCGGCCGCGCCGAATTCGATGCGTTCCTGCGCGGCTGGTTCGACAGCCACGCGTTCCGCAGCGCGCGGACCGGCGATTTCCTGGCGTATCTGGAGCGCGAGCTGCTGGCACGGCATCCAGGGGTGGTCAGTCGCGCCAAGGTCGACGAATGGATCCACTCACCGGAGATTCCGGACGATGCGGTGTGGCCGCAGTCCGATGCGTTCGACCGCGTCGACCGCAGCCGTGACGAATGGCTCGGCGGCGCCACGGCGGCCTCGCTGCAGACCGCGCAGTGGAGCACAAGGCAGTGGCAGTACTTTCTCGACCGCATGCCCGACACCCTCGACGATGCGGCGATGGCCCGTCTCGATGCCGCCTTCGACTTCAGCGACAGTCCCAACGCGATCATCGCCAGCCGCTGGTTCCGGCTGGTCGCGCGACACCAGTACCGCAAGGCCTATCCGGCGATGCAGCGCCATCTCGAATCGGTCGGTCGCATGCTGCTGATCAACCCGGTCTACCGTGAGCTGGCCGCCACTCCCGAAGGTCTGGAGCTGGCGCAGGCGGTCTTTGCCGGAGCCCGCGACGGCTATCATCCGATCGCCCGCGACGCGGTGGAGAAGATCCTCGATCGCGCCGTGGCGACGCCAGCCCCATGATCCCGTCGACCCTGCGCGCGATGGTGCTGGAGGCGCCCGGCACCCCGCTGGTCATGCGCGAACGGCCGATGCCGGCCTGCGGGCGCGGCGAGGTCCTGCTCGCCGTCGATGCCTGCGGGGTCTGCCGCACCGATCTGCATCTGCTCGACGCCGAACTGCCCGACATCCCGTATCCGATCGTGCCGGGCCACCAGATCGTCGGCCGCGTGCTGGCCTGCGGCGACGGCGTCGACACGCTGCGGGTCGGCCAGCGCGTCGGCGTGCCCTGGCTCGGCGGCACCTGCGGACATTGCGACTACTGCAGCCGCGATCAGGAAAACCTCTGCGACGACGCCGTGTTCACCGGCTACCAGCGCGACGGCGGCTACGCCAGCCACTGCCTTGCGCGCGCCGACTTCTGCCTGCCGCTGCCGGACGGCGATGACGATCTGGCGGTCGCGCCGCTGCTGTGCGCCGGTCTGATCGGCTACCGCAGCCTGCGCATGTGCGGCCCCGGCAGGCGTCTCGGTCTGTACGGCTTCGGCGCTGCCGCGCATGTGATCGCGCAGGTGGCGCAGTGGGAAGGTCGCGAGGTCTACGCGTTCACCCGGCCGGGCGACACCGCGTCGCAAGACTTCGCCCGCGCGCTCGGTGCGGTCTGGGCCGGCGATTCGGACGTCAGCCCGCCGCAGGCGCTCGACGCGGCGATCATCTTCGCCGCGGCCGGCGAGCTGGTTCCGGCAGCGCTGCGGGCGGTGCGCAAGGGCGGCGCGGTGATCTGCGGCGGCATCCACATGAGCGATATCCCGAGCTTCCCGTACAGCATTCTCTGGGGCGAGCGCCGTGTGCAGTCGGTCGCCAACCTGACCCGAGACGACGGCCGTACGTTTCTGGAAGTGGCACCGCAGGTCCCGGTCCGGACCCAGGTCACGGTCTATCCGCTGGAGCAGGCCAATGCCGCGCTGGCGGACCTGCGCGCCGGCCGCTTCGACGGTGCCGCGGTCCTGCGGATCGACCATTCGTCCGCCACGGACGGACCTCCCGGCTGAGCCCCGGCGTCCGCAGCGGCGCCGGCTGCGTATGGTGCGTAGATGCACGCCGCCGAACGCCGACTGCCGATGAACGCCCACGCCGAACTCCGCCAACGCTACCGCAGCCACCTGGGTGCGCTGCTCGACCGGGTCACCCGCGCGATCACCGGTCTGCCGGCGGGCCGGCAACGCCTGCTGCTGTCGATCGAGAGCTACTGGGAGGCCTGCCTCGATCACCGCGCACAACGGATCGGCCTCTACGCGGCGGCCGCATCGGACGAGCTGATGGCGGTGTTCGACCAGCAGGCCCGCATCTTCGAGCGCATGATCGCCAGCGAACTGACCGCCTGCGGGGTGCGCGAGCCCCATGCCTTGGGCCGCCGGCTGTTCGAGGAAGTGCGCAGCATCGCCCGCGCCGAGCAACTGTCCGGGGAACGCGCCGCCGCCCAGCGCCAGGCTTTCGCCGATTTTCTCGACCAGCGACTGGCGCTGGCCCTCGGCGGCGGCAACGCCGCCGTGACGCAGGCCGACCCGCCGGGCCGGCGCTCCGGATCAGGACGCCGGCATCTCGGCTGACAGCGGTCCGGCGCCGATCCCGATCGGCGCGGCCAGCACCGGGACACTGACGTCGAGATCGGGCCGGTGCCGTTCGACATAGTCGAACAGCGGACTCAGATTCACCACCACCGGCATCGGCTGCGGCGGCTGCTCCAGCGACTGGACGAAGTTGTCCCAGTGGGTCAGCAGCACCCGACGGGCACCGACGGCGTCGACGACCTCGTCGAGATAGCGCGGCAGATTCCCGACCAGCGCGACCCCCAGAAACACCACATCGGCATGGCGACCGCGCAGGGCGCCCGGCTCGAAGCCGGCGCTGCCGTGGTGCAGCACGCTGGCCTGCGGATGCTGGATCAGGATCGAATAGGTTCCGCCCTGCCGGTAGTCCATGTAGTGCGCCGGCACCGCCAGCGGTGCGTCGATGTTGCCCAGCGGTCGGCCACCGGTGGCGCCGGCGTGGCGGCTGGGGATGAATTCGATCCTGAACGGCCCTGCGGTCAACGGTTCGAGCGGCGTCGCGAGCTGCAGCTGAGCCGGGTCGAGTCCGGCGCCACGACCGATGTTCAGCGTGCTCCGGGTCCCGATCAGGCGGGCACCGGTGAGGCGCGCGACGACACCGGCGTCCATCGCGTGGTCGTAGTGCGAATGCGACACCAGCACCGCATCGAGCCGATCGACGCCGATCCGCTCCAGCCACGCCCGGATTCGCGCCTCGTCCGGTTCGATCGGTCGATTCAGGACCAGCGGCAGCAGGCCCTCCGGCCGGGTGAAGAACGGGTCGATCATCACCGCATGCTGTCCGTCGGAGAGCAGGACCGCGGAGGTTCCCAGCCAGCGGGCAAACAACGTCCCCGGCGCGAGGGTGGTCAGCTCCGGCGTCCAGTGCCGGGCGATCAGCCTGGCGTCACGCTGCGGCCGCAGGCCGACCAGCCAGACCGCGGCGATGACGATTGCCACCACGAGGAAAGCCAGAATGCGTTTGAAGGTCATCGTGGATTCCCCGTGGACGGGACGGCCAAGCCCCTAGAAGTCGCCCCAGCGACGACGGCGGCTGTGGCGTCCGAGCCAGGGCAGGATCAGACCGCCGAGGATGCCGGCACCGACCAGACCGGCGCCGGTCAGCATCGTCCGGCGCCGTGCCTTCTGTTCGTTGTAACGCTGGCGGACTTCCTCGGCGCCCCGCTGCAACTCGGTGATCTGCGCGCGCAGGCGATCGTTCTCGGTCGCCAGCTCCAGCGCCGGACCCGCCTTCTGCAGTTCGCT
This sequence comes from Nevskiales bacterium, assembly GCA_028698335.1. Classification (GTDB taxonomy): domain Bacteria; phylum Pseudomonadota; class Gammaproteobacteria; order Nevskiales; family Nevskiaceae; genus Solimonas. Next base: position 297,463 of record JAQVDP010000001.1, read on the forward strand.
CTGCGCGGTCTTGAGGTCGGTCTCCAGCGAGCGGATCCGCGACTGCGCCTGCGACAGCTCGCGGCGCACGCTGATCAGCGCATCCTTGGCCGCCGGTTCGTCGGTCAGGAAGCGGGCGGTGACCCAGCCCTCGGTTCCGTTCTCGGTGCGGATCTTGGCAAAGCTCTGCGGGCCCAGCGATTCGATCAGGGTGACCCGATCGCCGCTCTTGACCACGCCGAGGTAGGTCGCGTCGTTGCGCGGAGCGTCGCGCACGGTCACCGAAATTTCGTCGTCGATGTACTGCAGCTTTTCGGCGGCGGCGAGCGTCGGCATCGCCAGCAGCGCCAGAAGCAGGAATTTGGAGCAAGATGTTTTCATGGCCGGCGGAGTCTAACAACGCAGGCCGGACGAGAACACCGCCGGGCGGGTCGAGCGCTTCAGCGGGCGTTCAGCTGAGGGCAAACGGCGGCCGGATCTGGGCGGTTTCCCGGCTGTCGGTCGGCGCGCTTCGTGTCAGGCTGACGGCGAGGAGGACAAGGCTCATGGACACATTCGATCCGATCGAGGCGATGGCCCGCGCGCGCCACGAATTCGGCGAACACGGCGGCGTCAACATGTCGATCGAGGCCAGCACCACCTTCACGGTGATGCACGCCGAGGTGATGCCGGAGATCTTCCAGGGGCGGCGCGGTCCCGACAGCGGCGGCTGCTATCTGTACGGCCGGCACTTCAACCCCACGGTCTACGCGCTCGGCCATCAGCTGGCGGCGATGGAGGGCGCCGAAGCCGGCTACTGCACTGCCAGCGGCATGGGCGCGATCGCGGCGGTCGTCACCCAGCTCTGCAACCATGGCGACCACGTCGTCGTCAGCGACACCATCTACGGCGGCAGCTACGCGCTGTTCCACGACTACCTGCCCGCGAAGAGCGGCATCCGCCCGGACTTCGTCGACGTCCGCGATCCGGCGGCGGTCGAGCAGGCCTTCACCGCCGACACCCGGCTGCTCTACATCGAAGCCATCGCCAATCCCACGCTCAAGGTCGCCGACATCCGACGGCTCGCCGAGATTGCGCACCGGCACGGCGCGCAGCTGGTGGTCGACAATACCTTCAGCCCGCTGCTGCTCAGCCCGATCCTGCTCGGCGCCGATGTCATCGTGCACAGCCTGACCAAGTTCATCAGCGGCGCGTCCGACATCGTCGGCGGTGCCGTGCTCGGACGCACCGCGTTCGTACAGCAGCTGATGGACCTGCACATGGGCTCGCTGATGCTGCTCGGGCCCACCATGGATCCGAACCAGGCCTTCGCGATCAGCCTGCGGCTGCCGCATCTGGGCCTGCGCATGCGCGAGCATGGCCGCCGCGCGCTGGCCTTCGCCGAACGCATGCACGCCCTCGGCCTGCCGGTGATCTATCCGGGCCTGCCCGATCACCCCGATCACGCGCTGCTGGACGCGCAGCGCAACCCGGACTACGGCTACGGCGGCCTGCTGTGCATCGATCTGGCGACGCGGGCGCGCGCCGAAACCTTCATGGAGCTGCTGCAGAACCGCTACGGTTTCGGCTTCATGGCGGTCAGCCTGGGTTACTTCGAGACGCTGATGTCCTGCTCCGGCGCGTCGACCTCCAGCGAGCTGTCAGACGCCGACCAGCACCGTGCCGGCATCAGCCCGGGCCTGGTGAGGATGTCGGTCGGCCTGACCGGCAGCCTCGAACAGCGCTGGGCCCAGCTTTGCGCCGCACTCGGCGACGTCGGGCTTCCCGCCGGCTGACGCCGCTACCCGGAATCAATGCACCTTGCGGCTCTTGCCGGCCCGACGCTCGGCGTCGGGCTGGGGCCGGTTGGAGCCGCCGGCGCCGGAGCGCGGGCCGCGGCCGCCGAAGGACCAGGGCTCCGGCTTCTGCAGCGCCTGCTTGAACGGCCCCTTGCCGGTATGGGGTACGGAGGCTTCGGCGGACTTCGGCGGCGTTTTCTTGCGGTTCATGGTCGGTTCTCGGTCGTGGCGCATTCTAGCCGGCTTCGGTGTGCGCCACCGCCGCATTCCCGCACACTTTGTTGATCTGGCTCAGGCGGTCGGCGGCCCGCGGCGCGCTAAGCTTCGGACAATCGAAGAACGGAGGAGACGACAATGGAGGGCACCCCGCCGCAGGTGGTGGACAGTGTCGAGCAGGCGGTCGACACGATCCTGCAGCGCGTCGGCAAGCGCGTCGTGCTCGGCATGCCGCTCGGTCTCGGCAAGCCGGTCGAGCTGGTCAACGCCCTGTACAAGCGCGCCCGTCAGGACGCTTCGATCCAGCTCAGGATCCTGACGGCGCTGTCGCTGGAGAAGCCCAGCGGCAGCAGCGCGATCGAGAACGCGTTCCTGGCGCCGTTCGTCGAACGGGTGTTCGGTGGCGTTCCGGATCTGGACTACATGCAGGCGCTGCGCGACGGCACGCTGCCGCCCAACGTCGAGGTCTGCGAGTTCTTCTTCCGCCCGGGCAGTCAGCTCAACAACCCCTACGCGCAGCAGCGCTACATCAGCACCAACTACACCTTCGCCGCACGCGACGTGTTCGAACAGGGCTGCAACGTGCTGTCGCAGATGATCTGCAAGCGCGAGACCGACGGCCGGACCCGCTACAGCCTGTCGAGCAATCCCGACACCGGACCCGAGATGCTGGAGCTGCTGCGCGAAAGCGGGCGACCCTACATCGTCGTCGGCGAGGTCAACCAGAACCTCCCGTACATGGTCAACGACGCGGAGGTCGACGCCGACACCTTCGACCTGGTCATCGACAATCCCGAATACACGACCCGGCTGTTCTCGACGCCGAAGATGGCGGTCACCACGTCGGACTACTTCATCGGCCTCAACGCCAGCGCGCTGGTCGCCGACGGCGGCACCCTGCAGATCGGCATCGGCGCACTGGGCGACGCCATCGTCGAGGCGCTGCGCCTGCGCCATGCCGACAACGCGGTCTACCGCAGCGTGCTGCAGGACGCGGGCATCCTCGAACAGGCGGGGCCGCTGATCCATCGCATCGGCGGCCTCGATCCGTTCGAGCAGGGGCTGTACGGATCGACCGAGATGTTCGTCGACGGATTCTGGTATCTGATGAAGGCCGGCATCCTCAAACGCAAGGTGTACGATTTCTGGGCCCTGCAGCAGCTGATCAACGAAGACCGCTGCGATCCCGAACATCTGCGGGCGGACGTGCTCGAGTCCCTGGAGTCGCTGGGTGTGCGCGTATTGCGCACCGAGGATTTCGAGCGTCTGCAGCATCACGGCTTCTTCCGCGACGACGCGCGCTACGACCACGGTCACATCATCGCGCCCGACGGCGAGCGCGCGATCGCCAATGTCGCCGATCCGGACGGACGTCGGGTGATGGCCAAGTGCCTGGGAACGGCGCTGCGCCGCGGCATCGTGATCCACGGCGGCTTCTTCCTCGGTTGCGAGGAATTCTACGAAGGCATGCGCGCACTCGACGAGGACACTCGCGAGTCGATCTGCATGACCGGGGTCTACAAGGTCAACCAGCTCGACCACAACCCGCGCCTGTACAAGCAGCAGCGGCGCGACGCGCGCTTCATCAACACCGCGATGATGGCCACGCTGTCGGGCGCGGTGGTATCGGACGGCCTCGAGGATCTGCGTGTCGTCTCCGGCGTCGGCGGCCAGTACAACTTCGTGTCGATGGCGCACAAGCTGAAGACCGGCCGTTCGATCATTCTGCTCCACGCCGTCAGGGACAACGCCCACGGCCCGGCAAGCAACATCATCTTCAACTACGGACATACGACGATTCCACGCCACCTGCGCGACATCGTCATCACCGAGTACGGCATTGCCGATCTTCGTTCCCGCTCCGACAGCGAGGTCGCCAAGGCGCTGATCAACATCTCCGATTCGCGCTTCCAGGACGCCTTGCTCGCACAGGCGCAGCAGGCCGGAAAGATCGAGCGCGACTACCGCATTCCCGAAGCCTTTCGCCACAACACGCCGGAGCGGCTCGAACAGCGCCTGCAGCCGTATCAGTCCGGCGACAAGTTCAAGCCGTTTCCGCTGAGCTGCGACTTCACCGACGAGGAACTGACGCTCGGCAAGGCGCTCAAGGCCGTGAAGGCACGCGCCGGCACCGAGCCGAAATGGAAGCTGCTGCTGGATCTGGCGCGGCACGGCCGGCAACCGGTCCCCGACGCGGCCCAGGGCTATCTGCGGCGCCTGGGGCTGGACCGCGCCGGCTCGATGCAGGACCGGGTCGCGCGGATGTTGCTGCTCGAGGAACTGCGACGCGGCGGCGCAATCTGAAGCCGGCTTCAGCCGCGGCGCGGCAACTCGATCTGCTGCGGATCGTATCCGCGTGACCGCAACCAGTCGCGCAGGGCCAGTCCGGTCGCGGCGGGCCAGTAGCGGACTTTGTCGAAAGGCACCCGGATGTATTCGGAGAGCTCCTCGCCGAGTTCGATCCGGCCGTGCGCAACGACGTGATAGGCGATGATCAGCTGATTCATCCGTTCGAAGCGATAGTGGCCGATGAAACCCGGGTCGCTGCCCTGCAGCCCCAGCTCCTCCTCGACCTCGCGCAGAACCGCTTCGGCCGGATCCTCGTTACGCTCCAGAAAGCCGGTGACCAGAGCGAAGAAACGCTGCGGCCACAGGGCGTTGCGCGCCAGGATGATCTCGCCCTCGTGTTCGACCACCGCCGCGACCACGGGTGTCGGATTGTCCCAGTACACGTAACCGCAGCCGGCATCGGGACAGGCCTGCCGCAGCATGCCGCCGTGCTCGCGTTCGACCAGCGCTTCGGTGCACTGCGGACAATATCGGAACGGCGCGGACATCGGCGGGGCCTCTTCGGCGGAACGGTTTCACAACTATGCTAGCCGGATTCTGCAACGGCCGGCGCCAACGCGGGGAGCTAGGCCTGCAGCCCCGAGGGCAGTGCGACATACGTCGCCTGTGCGACCAGCGCCGGCGGCTGACCCGCCTCGGATACGCTCGATTCGACACTGATCCGCGCCCGTTCGCCCGCTTCGAGCGTGGCGCGGAACACCGACCATGCCGCTGCGGGAATCGTGGCCTCGACGATCAGATCGGAACGCAGCGCGCGGCGGTAGTCCAGCGAGGACGAGCGCACCACCAGATCCGCGTCGATCCCGGCGTCGACCAACCCGACGTGGACGGCCGCCCAGCCACCGACCACCGCCAATGCCGCAAGGCTGCCGCCGAAGGCGGTGCCGTGATGGTTGAGGTTGGGCGCCAACGGCGCCCGGATCCGCACACGGCCGCCGTCACAGGATTCGACACGCAGATCCAGCGCTCGGGTCAGCGCGATCCCGCTGCGCAGGAATTCGGTCAGGGCTTCGGCTTGCATCGTCAGTCCGCATCGTCCCGGGGACGGCCATTCTAGAGCCCGGTCACTCCGGCCGGCTTTGCGCGCGCGGCACCGCCGCGCCGGTATCCCGCGATGCCGTCATCGTATCGTCGCTGCGCAGGAAGTAGTGGTCGATCAGATCGACGTCATCGAAGTGGGCCCGGCTCAGGTAGGCGACCGGATGGTGACCGATCTGCTTCAGGGCGCCCGGCGCACGCACGCCGGCGAGAGTCAGCAGCCAGGACGGCGACCGCGACTCGGTTCCCGGCACGATGCCGTCGGGACCGAACAGGCTGCGGCTGCCGCCACCGGGCAGCGGCAAGGTATACAGATCCTCGTAGGCCACCAGCCGGTAGCGCCGGAGCGGGCGGTTTGCTGCGGTCTCGTCCAGCGGACCGACGTGCCGCAGCGCGTGGCCGTCGCCGGCGAGATCCAGCACGATCGGGCCTTCCGGCGTCCACGGCTGCGGCACCAGCGGTGCCCGGACCGGGGCCTCCGGCTGCCGCGCATGCAGGCGATGTGCCGGAAACCACAGCACCTCGCCCCCGGACATGTGCAGGCGCTCGTAGGCCAGTCGTTCGCCGCTGGCGTTGAGCGTCACCCGCCAGATGAACCCGTCGATCGGCGCGACCCCGGCGTCCTGCCGGCGCTGGAACCAGAAGAAATAGTTGAGCTGGACCAGCCGCTCGTCGCCGGTGCGGGCGAAGGTGATGCGGTAGTACACCTCGGCGCGGCGCGGATCGACCGCGATGCCATCTTCGGTCCAGACGGGCGCGCCCGGATGGGCCATGGGCGAATCCACCGCCACCCGCAACGCCGGCGCGTACCGCTCCGCGAGCGCACGCCAGTGCGACAACAGAAATCCGGGGTAACCGAGTTCATCCGGCACGGCCGCGGCGAAACCGCCGTCCAGCTTCGCCGGATCCTCCTGCGCATCGACGGTCCATAGCGTTCCATCGCTGCGGCCAGCGCCGGCATCGCCGGCAAAGGCCGCCAGCAGGCGATCGCGGCGGGCAGCAAGCTCAGCCTCCAGAAACGGGCGCATCAGCAGATCGAGGCCGAGCGCCCGGATCGCCCCCGCATACAGATCGGGCGGAGCGACAACGGTCCGCAACCGGTCGATCTGCTCCGGCTCCGACAGCTCGATCGCGGCGAGGCCGCGACCGCAGTCACGCAGCTTGTCCCGCCACCAGGCGCGCTCGCTCAGCGGCAGTCCCAGATTGATCAGTTCGTAGTCACGCGATTCCTGGTCATATTCGCGCATGTGCCGCAGCCAACCGCCGACCTCGTCGATGGTCCGCACTTCGTCGGCAAACGAAGCCAGCGTACGGTCGGTGCGCAGATACGGATAACCGGGCACCCGGTAGAAGCTCGCATCGCGGACGCCGGCCGCATCGATGCGGGCATCGATTTCGGCATACCGCTCGCGACAGTCCCGGTATGGCTCGAACCACCCGGTGAACGGATCCGGCCGTGGCGGCGCGCAGGCCGAGACCACAATGGCCACAGGGACGACGATCAGCTGCGCCAGCAGTCGCATGTTCATTCTCCTCACCTCGGCGGTCGGCGCCGGGCGGATCGCGGTGCCGTCGACGACACCGTCGTCCGCCCGTGCGGACAGAGGTCCATGATGCGCGACTGTGGTCGCGACGGACCCTGCAGAAAGTACGGGGCCCCCTGCGTGGCCGGATGCGCGCTACTTGCCGATGCAGAAGCTCGAGAAGATGTGACCGAGCAGGTCGTCGCTGCTGACGCGGCCGGTGATTTCACCCACCGCGTCCTGTGCCAGCCGCAGCTCCTCGGCGGCGAGTTCGGCCATGGCGCCGGTGCCCAGGTGTTCGATCGCGGTTTCCAGATGGGTCCGGGTCAATTCCAGCGCGCGGACATGGCGGCTGCGCGCCGAGAACAGGCTGTGGCTGTCACCGACCAGACCGGCCAGCGACCGCAACTCGGCCACCAGCAGCTCGATGCCCCGGCCGTCGGCGGCGGACAGGTACAGATGCGGCTGGCCGTGGTGTTCGCGGCGCTCGATGGCATGCCCGCTCAGATCGCACTTGTTGTGGACGACGATGCGGCGGAGTCCGTCCGGCAGATCGGCAAGCAGCCGGTCGTCGTCGGCGCTGCGGCCGTGGCGATCGTCGATCAGGTACAGCGCCACCTCGGCCTGCGCCAGGGCGGCACGCGCGCGGCGCACCCCTTCGCGTTCGACCGGATCGTCGCTGTCGCGCAGGCCGGCGGTGTCGACGATGGTGACCGGCAGGCCGTCCAGATCGAGATTCTCCCGCAATGGATCGCGCGTGGTTCCTGCGATTTCGGTGACGATCGCCACATCGGAGCCGGCGAGCCGGTTCATCAGGGTCGACTTGCCGACATTGGGCTGACCGGTCAGGGCGACGGTGAGCCCTTCGCGCAGGCGTCGGCCACGGCCGACGTCAGCCAGCAGGGTATGGAGGTCGCGCCGCAGCCGTTCGAGACGCTGCTGCAGCTCACGGTCGGCCAGCCAGTCGATCTCCTCGTCCGAGAAGTCCAGTGCACCCTCGACGAAGACGCGCACCGCGGTGAGTGCGTCGGCCAGCGCGGCGACACGGCCCGACAGTTCACCGTCCAGGGACCGCAGCGCGGCGCGCGCGGCGTCGCGGGTGCCGGCGTCGATCAGGTCGGCAATGGCTTCGGCCTGCGCCAGATCCAGCCGTCCGTTGACGAAGGCTCGCTCGGAGAATTCACCCGGCCGGGCGATGCGCGCGCCATGGTGACAGCAGCTGCGCAACAGCACGTCCATCACCATCGGACCGCCGTGACCCTGCAGCTCGATCACGTCCTCGCCAGTGAACGACGCCGGGCCCGGAAAGTACAGCAGCAGCCCGTGGTCGACGCGTTCGCCGTCGGCATCGGAGAAGTGGCGCAGGGCGGCCTGGCGCGGCGGAGGCAGACTGCCGGCGATGCGTTCGGCGATCACGGCGGCGTCCGGCCCCGACAGTCGCACGATGCCGACCGCGCCGCGACCCGGCGCGGTGGCGACGGCGACGATGGTGTCGGTGACCGCGGATCCGCTCACGCGAAGCCCGCCCGCAACGTCGTGTCGCTGCGCGCCCGGGCTAGCGCTTCGCGGCGGCCTTGGCCGCCTCGTCGCGTTCCAGCCGGCGCGTGATGAACCACTGCTGGCTGATGCCGACCAGATTGCTGACGAACCAGTACAGCACCAGTCCCGACTGGAAGAACGTGAAGAACGCGGTGAGCATCACCGGCATGATGTTCATGATCTTCTGCTGGGTCGGATCGGCAACCTGCTGTCCGGACAGCTTCTGCTGCGCGAACATGCTGATGCCGAACAGCACCGGCAGCACGTAGTACGGGTCGGGCGAGGTCAGGTCGGTGAGCCAGAACGCGAACGAGGCCTGGCGCAGCTCGACCGATTCGAGCAGCACCCAGTACAGCGCGATGAATACCGGAAACTGCACCAGCAGCGGCCAGCACCCGGCCAGCGGGTTGAAGCCCTCTTTCTTGTAGAGCTCCATCATCGCCTTCTGCATGCGTTCGCGGTCGTCGCCGTAGCGCTCCTTGAGATCCTGGATCTTCGGCGCGAACTTCTTCATCTTCGCCATCGAGCGGTACTGCGCTTCCGACAGCTTGAACATCGCGCCCTTGACCAGCAGGGTCAGCAGGATGATCGCGACGCCCCAGTTGCCGGTCAGGCCGTGCAGATGCGACAGCAGCCAGAACAGCGGCTCGGAGATCGGCGTGAGGATGCCGTAGTCCAGGGTCAGCTCGAAGCCCGGCGCGATGTCGTCGAGGCGGTCCTGCAGTTTCGGGCCGAGGAACAGCGAGGTGCTGAACGTCGCCTGCTGCCCGGCCGGGATCGTCTCGGTCGCGCCGACGTACTGGGCCATGTATCCCTGACCCTGCGCCGGCTTGGCGGTGAACGTCCCCTGCTGGTCCATCGGCGGCAGGATCGCCGCGGCGAAGTAGTGCTGCAGCATGCCGATCCAGCCACCGGTCTGCTTGATCTGGTAACCGTCGTCGCCGAGATCCTCGAGCTTGGTCTTCTTGAAGCGATAGCTGTCGCCGCCATCCTTCTGCTCGTAGAAACCGACACCGGTGAAGGTGTGGGCAAAGCGCGGTTCGCCGCCTGCCTTGAACGCGGTCCGCACCAGGCGAACATAGGGGCTGGCGACGAGGTCGGCGGTGTTGACGTTGTCGTACTGCTGGACCAGTTCGACCTTGTAGTGACCGCGCTCGAAACGGTAGATCTTGCGTGCGCGGTTACCGTTCGGATCGACGTAGTCGAGCGCAACCTCGAGCTGGTTCTGGTTCGGCTGCATCCGGTATTCGGTCTTCGCGCTGGTGAATACCGAACGATGCGTGACCAGCGGTGCCTGCGTACCGGCCAGGCCGCTCTGCAGTACGAAGTAGCGGCCGTCACGGTCGTCGAGCAGCGCCATCTTCTGATCCGGCGCATCCTTGGTGACCGCGTAGTCCTTGAGCTCGAGCCGGCGCAGTTCGCCACCGGTCAGGCTGATCTCCGCCCGCACCAGATCGGTCTCCACCAGAACGCGCCCACCGGCTCCGGCCACCGCGCCCGCAGCGTCGTCCCCGACCGCGCTGGCGTCACCCGCCGGATGTGAAGCGGTCGGAACGTCGCTCGGCGTCACCGCGCCGTCGCCCGGCTCGATCGCCAGCGCAGCGGTCGAAGCGTTCTGCGCCGCCGGCTGGTTCTGCGGGGCGTAGTCGGCCTCCCAGGCCTGGTAGATGAAAAACAGCAGCACGCCGATTAGCGCGATCAGAAAAAAGCGGCGGTTTTCCATGGCTCTTCAAAGGGTCTGTTCATGGCAGCCGATCGCGACGGAGGTCAGCGGACCGCGGCGGGCTGGGTTCGGGCACGGGATCATAACCGCCCGGGTTCATCGGATGACAGCGCAGGATGCGCCGCAGCGCCAGATACAGGCCACGCAGGGGGCCGTGCAGGCGCAGGGCATCGATGGCGTAGTGGGAACAGCTGGGGTAGAAGCGGCAGCGCGGACCCAGCAGGGGGCTGATCAGGTATTGGTAGACGCGGACGAAGCCGATGAGGAGTCCGCTGACGAGGCGCCGAGCCGGCGCCAGATCTGATCGAGGTTGGCGCGGATCTCCTGGCGGGTCGCCTGCGCCGCACCCGGCTTGGCCAGAATCACCACATCCACAGGGCGCAGACACGGCTGGGCCTCGCGGAAGGTGGCGCGAATCTGTCGCTTGAGAATATTGCGCTGGGTGGCCTTGGCGACCGACTTCTTCGCGATCGCCAGGCCCAGCCTCGGATAATCCAGCGCATTGGGGACCGCGACCGCTGTCAGCCAGCGCCCGTGGATTCGCTTGCCCTGTTTGAATGCGGCCCGGAACTCGCCCGGCTTGAGCAGGCGGGCGCGCCGTGAGAAGCGCGCCATGCTTCACGCCAAGGTCCTGTCAGGCCGACAGGCGCTTGCGGCCCTTGGCACGGCGGCGGGCGAGCACCTTGCGGCCGCCCGGCGTGGCCATACGGGCGCGGAAGCCGTGCGTGCGCTTACGGCGCAGTTTCTTCGGTTGGTAGGTACGCTTCGACATAAATCACCCGAACAAGGGGTTGGACAAAAAGGGCGCGGAGTTTAGCGGCTGGCGGTTTTTCGATCAAGGTGCACGGCCACCGGTCTGTGGATAAGTATGCCGCGAAGTCTTAGACTGCGGAGCCGGCGCGGTCGAGCGGCCGCGCCTCACGCAGACGCAGAACCATTCAATGTATCAAGAGGACCTCTGGACCCTGTCCGTGCGCTGGCTGGAAGGCGAGCTGTCGGACCGGGACATCAATACCTGGATTCGGCCGCTGCATGCGGTGGTCAGCGACGGCAGGCTGCTGCTGCTCGCGCCCAACCGCCTCGTCGTCGATCGTGTTCGCGAGCACTACCTGCCGCTGATCGAGCGCGCGGTCAGTACCGCCAGTGGCGGTGCGACCGCGCAGGTGGATCTGAGCGTCGGCTCCGCCGAGTTGCGTACCGCGCCGGCGCCGGCAGCTGCGGCGAGCATCGCGCCCTTGGCCCCGGCCGAAGAGGTCGCCTCGGTCGTCTCCGGAAAGCTCAACCCCGACTACACCTTCGTCAACTTCATCGAAGGCAAGTCCAATTCGCATGCCCGCGCAGCCGCCCAGCACGTCGTGGAGACGCCGGGCAGCGCGTACAACCCGCTGCTGATCTACGGCAGCTCGGGCCTGGGTAAGACCCACCTGATGCACGCCATCGGCAACGCCATCCTGTCCGCCAATCCGCGCGCGCGGATCGCGTACATGGGGGCGGAGCAGTGGATGAACCACTTCACCGCTGCGATCCGGCATGGCCGCACCGAGGAGTTCAAGAACCTCTATCGCTCGGTCGATGCCCTGCTGATCGACGACATCCACTTCTTCGCGCACAAGGAGCGGACCCAGGAGGAGTTCTTCCACACCTTCAACGCGCTGATCGATGCCCGCAAACAGATCGTGCTGACCTCGGACCGCTACCCGAAGGAAGTCGACGGCATCGACGAGCGTCTGAAATCACGATTTACCTGGGGACTCTCGGTCGCGGTCGAACCGCCGGATCTGGAAACCCGGATGGCGATCCTGATCGCCAAGGCCGAAGGCAACCATATCCGCCTGCCGAAGGAGGTCGCGCTGTTCGTCGCACAGCGCGTGCGCTCCAACGTCCGCGAACTCGAAGGTGCGCTGCTGCGGCTGACCGCCAGCTCCCGCCTCAAGGGTGAGCCCTTGTCGGTGGATTTCGCCCGCACCACCCTCAAGGACCTTCTGGCCGCCTACGAGCGTCTGATCACGATCGACAACATCAAGCGCACCGTCGCCAACTACTACAACATCCGCGTGGGCGACCTGAATTCGCCGCGGCGGACCCGGTCGCTGGCGCGACCCCGCCAGGTGGCGATGTCGCTGGCCAAGGAACTGACCCAGCACAGCCTGCCGGAGATCGGCGAGGCCTTCGGCAAGGACCATACGACGGTGCTGCACGCCTGTCGCAAGATCAGCGAACTGCGCGAGCAGGATCTGAAGATTCGGGAGGACTACGAAAACCTGCAGCGGCAGCTGGGCGCGTGAGCACCCGTCGCCACCAACCCGGTGTCGCCGCTGGAAAGTTGTCAGCGCATCGTTGAATCGGTGCGTGAATCGAGACTGGAGCAAGTTGTGGACAAAATTGGTCCTCAACTTATCCACAAGAGTTTGGTGGGCGCACACAGTGTCCAGATAAGCTGTTTTTTTGGTTTAAGTTTTTGTTTTTTATTGTTATTCCGGACTTATTCAAGTTCACGACAGGGCATTACTACTGTTACAGTCTTGAATATATGAACAGGTATTGAAATTGGGTGACGTCATGAAACTGCAAGTGGGGAGAAACGAACTGCTGTCCGCCCTGTCCGCCGTGATCGGCGTGGTCGAACGGCGCCAGACTCTTCCGGTCCTGTCCAACTTTCTGCTGGAGTTGAAGGACGATGAGTTGATCGTCACCGGTACGGACCTGGAAATCGAACTCGAGGCCCGGGCCCGGGTGCAGAACCTGGCACCGGGTCGCGCCACGATTCCGGCCCGCAAGTTGTTCGATATCTGCCGAGGCCTGCCTGAGGGCGCCGAGATCAGCCTCGAGGTCGGCGCCGAGAAGGCGCAGCTGAAGTCGGGTCGCAGCCGGTATTCGCTGGCCTGTCTGCGCGCCGAGGAGTTTCCGGCGATGGGTCGGGTCGACAGCGGGCAAAGCTTCGTGATTCAGCACGGCCAGCTGAAACGGCTGATCGAGAAGACGCAATTCGCGATGGCACAGCAGGATGTCCGCTATTACCTGAACGGCATGCTGCTCGAAGTCGGCGACACGCGCGCACGGACGGTTGCAACCGATGGCCACCGGCTCGCGCTGAGCGAGGTCGAACTGGGCGAAGGCCTGTCGGAACAGGTGCAGGTGATCGTACCGCGCAAGGCGGTGCTTGAACTGCAACGTCTGCTGGATGGCGGGGAGGAGAACGTCACCGTGAAGCTCGGTCCGGGACAGATCGAGGTCGAGCTGGATGTGGTGCGGATGACGTCGAAGCTGATCGATGGCCGTTTCCCGGACTACGAGCGCGTGGTGCCGGATTCCGGCGACAAGCGTCTCGAGGCCGATCGCGAGATGGTCAAGAAGGCACTGGCGCGGACCGCGATTCTGTCGAACGAGAAGTTCCGCGGTGTCCGGCTGGTCCTCGAGGGCAGCAAGCTCACGCTGCAGACGCACAACCCTGAGCACGAGGAAGCCGAGGAAGATCTCGAGGTCAGCTATGAAGGCGAGGCGTTGGAGATCGGATTCAATGTCAACTATCTGATGGACGCCCTAGGCGCGCTGGACGGCGAGCGTTTCGTCATGCTGTTGAAGAACCCGGATTCCAGCGGCCTGATCCAGGGCGCGGAAGATGCCAGCAGCCGTTACGTCGTCATGCCGATGCGGCTGTAACGAGGGTGTCGATAGATGCGGCTGTTGCAGCTCAAGGCTGACAACTTCCGGCTGTTCAGCGAATTGAGCCTGTCATTGCATGACAGGCTCAATTTCTTTTTCGGGCCGAATGCGGCCGGCAAGACGACGTTGCTGGAAACGATGTTCGCGCTGGGACGGGGCAAGTCGTTCCGCGGTAGCAGTTCGGCCGAGCTGGCCGGTGCGGGCGGACGCCACTGGACGGTATTCGCCCGTGTCGAGCGCGAGGCCGGCGTGACCGGGACACAGGCGATCGAATGGCGGGAGTCGGCGTTGCGAGCACGCGTCGACGGCCGACCTGCTCAGGGTGTCGAGTTTGTCCGGCGTATGCCGGTACAGGTGCTGGAGCCGGGGATGCACCGGGTGCTGCAGGATGGACCGACCTACCGACGCGGGTTCATGGATTGGGGAGTGTTCCACGTGGAACAGTCCTTCATCGGAGTCTGGCAGCGCTACCGCCGGGCGCTGCAACAACGCAACAGCGCGCTGCGCAATGGGGCTTCGAGCCGGGAGATCGCGGTGTGGGAGCCCGAGCTTGCCGAGACAGGAGAACAGTTGCAGGCGATGCGGAGCCGGCATGTCGCCGCGTTGCAGGCAGCGCTTCCGGCGCAGCTCAGTCAGCTTCTGGACGAGGGCGAGTGGAGCCTCGATCTGCGCGCAGGTTGGGGCGAGTCGGAAAGTCTCGCCGAGGCGCTGGCCCTGCATCGGGAGCGCGACCGGCGCAGCGGCGTGACCCAGTTCGGCCCGCATCGCGCCGAGCTGCGGATCAAGGCTGGACAGCACGGGGTCAAGAACCGGATCTCACGGGGGCAGCAGAAGCTGTTGATTGCTGCCTTGTTGTTGTCGCAGTGCGATGTGATACGGGCTCATTGCGGATGGAGTCCGGTGCTGCTGGTCGACGATTTCGCGGCCGAACTGGCGGATCGCTACCAGCAGTCGTTGCTGGCGGCGCTGGCGGCATATCCAGGGCAGGTTCACGTGACCGCGTTCGGACCCAGCGGTGTATTGGCGGCATTGCCGGATTGCGGGATGTTCCACGTGGAACGTGGGCGGGTGCGATCGGCAGCCGAGGTCTGATGTTCCACGTGGAACATGGGTCTTGCGCCCAAGAGTGTTAAAATCACGCGTTGATTAAAGGCTTTCACCATGACCGAACAGAATCCAGCCGCGGCTTACGACGAATCCAGCATTCAGCAGCTCGAAGGACTTGAAGCCGTCCGCAAGCGGCCCGGAATGTATATCGGCGATACCTCTGACGGCACCGGTCTGCATCACATGGTGTTCGAGGTCGTCGACAATGCGATCGACGAGGCGCTGGCCGGCCACTGCGACGATATCGTCGTGACCATTCACACCGACAACTCTATTTCGGTGAGCGACAACGGCCGCGGCATCCCGGTTGGCATCAAGTTCGACGACAAGCACGAACCGAAGCGGACGGCGGCGGAAATCGTCATGTGCGTCCTGCATGCCGGCGGCAAGTTCAACCAGAACAGCTACAAGGTTTCCGGCGGTCTTCACGGCGTCGGTGTGTCTTGCGTCAATGCCCTGTCGGACTGGCTGAAGCTGACGATTCGCCGTGACGGCAAGAAGCACGTCATGGAGTTCCACAAGGGCAAGCCGGTGGATCGCCAGATCGAGATCCAGAACGGGGTCGAGGTTTCGCCGCTCAAGGTCGTCGGCGAAACCGACAAGCGGGGAACCGAAGTCCATTTTCTGGCCGATGGCGAGATCTTCGAGAACATCGAGTACCACTACGACATCCTGGCCAAGCGTCTGCGTGAGCTGTCGTTTCTGAACAACGGTGTGCGGATCCGTCTGATCGACGAGCGGACCGGCAAGGAGGAAGACTTCGCGTTTGCTGGCGGTGTCCAGGGCTTCGTCGAATACATCAACCGCGCCAAGTCGGTGCTGCATCCGACCGTTTTCCACGCCTCGGGCGTTGCCCACGTCAACACGGGCGGTCCGGAGCCGGTGCCGGTGACGGTGGAAGTGGCGATGCAGTGGAACGACAGCTACCAGGAACAGGTGCTCTGCTTTACCAATAACATCCCGCAGGCCGACGGTGGCACGCACCTGACCGGTCTGCGTGCGGCGATGACCCGCATCATCAACAAGTACATCGAGGAAAACGAAATCGCGAAGCGGGCGAAGGTCGACATCGGCGGTGACGACATGCGCGAGGGCCTGGCCTGCGTGCTGTCGGTGAAAATGCCGGATCCGAAGTTCTCGTCACAGACCAAGATGAAGCTGGTGTCGAGCGAAGCGCGACCGGCCGTCGAGGAGGTCGTCGCCGAAAAGCTCTCCGAATTCCTGCTGGAACGGCCGAACGAGGCCAAGACGATCTGCAGCAAGATCGTCGAGGCCGCCACCGCGCGCGAAGCGGCCCGCAAGGCCCGCGAGATGACGCGACGCAAGGGCGTGCTCGACGGCATCGGCCTGCCGGGCAAGCTGGCCGATTGCCAGGAAAAGGATCCGTCGAAGTCCGAACTGTTCCTGGTCGAGGGTGATTCGGCCGGCGGCTCCGCCAAGCAGGGCCGCGATCGCCACTTCCAGGCGATCCTGCCGCTCAAGGGCAAGATCCTCAATGTCGAGCGCGCGCGTCTGGAAAAGATGCTGTCGTCGCAGGAAGTCGCGACCCTGATCACGGCGCTGGGCTGCGGTATCGGCAAGGACGAATTCAAGCCTGAAAAGCTGCGCTACCACCGCATCATCATCATGACCGACGCCGATGTCGACGGTGCGCACATCCGGACGCTGCTGCTGACGTTTTTCTACCGGCACATGTACACGCTGATCGAGCGCGGCCACGTCTATATCGCCCAGCCGCCGCTGTACAAGCTCAAGTCGGGCAAGCAGGAAACCTACGTCAAGGACGACCAGGAACTGCGCGAATGGTTGATCGGATCGGCGCTGAACAACGCGTCGATGGTGCCCGGTACCGACCGCGAGCCGCTGGCGGCCGAGGAGCTCGACAGCCTGATGCGGCAGTATGCGGCGGTACAGGATCTGATCGATCGCCTCGCCCGCCGTTACGACCAGCACATTCTCGGTACGCTCGCGAGGTTGGCACCGGTGACGGCCGAAGACCAGACCGCGCTGACCGCCTGGGCCGAGCGTTACGGCGCCGCGCTCAACGGTGAAGGCCTGCGGGGCCGGTATGCGGTCGAAGCCCGCATGGGCAGCGAGGGGCCGTTGCTGCAGGTGACTCGGACCATCCACGGAAATTCGCAAGTGTTTAATTTCAATGCGGATTTCTTTGGTTCGCCGGAATACCAGAAGATCGCCGAGCTGCGGGTGCGGATCGACCAGCAGACGGCCGCCGGCTGCGTGGTCCGCCGCGGCGAGCGCGAGAACAGCGTTGACAGTTTCGACGCCGCCTACGAGTGGTTGCTGAACGAGGCCCGCCGCGGTCTGCATATCCAGCGCTACAAGGGACTCGGCGAGATGAATCCGGACCAGCTGCGCGAGACCACGCTCGATCCGAAGAACCGGCGCCTGGTCAAGGTCGACATCGAGGACGCCGTTGCTGCCGATCAGATCTTCACGACGCTGATGGGTGAGCATGTCGAACCGCGGCGCGAGTTCATCGAGCGCAACGCGCTGCTGGTCGGCAATCTGGATCTCTGAGGGGGAAGACTGCGCCGGCGGCCGGACGAAGCTGCCGGACCGGTCGGCTGTGGCTCAGTCTTCGGCGACGATGGTGTCGGCGGTATCGGAATCGTGGACTTCCGCCCAACGCTCGCTGCGTGCCTCGCCGACCAGCCAGTCCCGGAACGCGACGATTGCCGGGTTCCGCTCCGCGGTCTTGCGATGGACGGCGAAGTACGAGGTTCCCATACGCAGGCCGAGCGAGAACGGCATCACCAGACGCCCGGCCTCGATGTCGGTCGCCGCGACGATGGGAATGCCGAGAATCACGCCCATGCCGTCGACCGCCGCTTCCATCGCCGGAACCACGTTGTTGAACGTGATTCCCCGGTTTTTCATGACGTCGCGCACGCCTGCCGCCTTGAGCCAGCTCGACCATGTCGGCCGGCCCACGTCGAGCGATGCGATATCGCTCTGATAGTGCAGCAGGGTATGGTGCTGGAGGTCGTCCGGTTGCCTGAGGGCGTATTGACCCTCGAGCAGTCGCGGGCTGCACAGGGGAATCGCGTACGGGCTGAACAGCTTGTGGACGATGTATCCGGGATAGTCGCCGTGTCCCAGGCGGATCGCGATGTCGACATCCTCGACCACGCGGCCGGACGTCGCTTCGGCGTCCACCGCCTGATCGACCATGCTCTGACGCACCGCGATGCTCAGGTCGATGTCCGGATACTGCGCAGTGAAACCCGGCAGTTTGCCGACCAGCCACTTGGTCCCCAGCGCGGGCGGCACCGATACCACGACCCGTCCGGCGGATTTGAGCTGCTGCACCGACAGCACGGCATCCCGCATCAGCGCGAACGCCTCGGTCAACTGCGGTAACAAGGCCTCCCCGGCGGCCGTCAGCTCGATGCGGCGCGGCAGGCGCTTGAACACCTGCATGCCGAGCTGTTCCTCCAGCGCCTTGATCTGGTGGCTGATCGCGGCCGGCGTCACGTGCAACTCGCGCGCCGCCTTGCCGACACTGCAATGGCGTGCGGCGGCTTCGAAGGCACGCAGACTGTTCAGCGGGGGAAGGCGCATTGGAACAGTTTAGCTTTAATAAACAAACATTGGAAAAGAATTCAATTGTTGCAATGCAACAAGGCGCGTATAAATATCACCAACACGAGGCGCCGCAGCATCCCGCCTCGCAACGCGAAGGCCCAACGGCCAGCGTTGTACCGGTCTCCTCCAGTCCCGCAAAAACGGGACCGCACTTTGGCCGCCCTCCCCCGGGCGGCTTTTCTTTTGTGCGCAATCCGCCGAACCGGGCGATTTCCCGGGGACGATTGGCGCGCCGGGACCGGTATCCTTGGCGCCCTTGCATTGTCCTGATGACCCGATGAACCCGTCCGTGACCCACGTATTGATCACCGGATGCTCGACCGGCATTGGTCGCGCCCTGGCATTGGCGTTCCGCGAACGCGGATGCACCGTCTATGCGACGGCCCGGCGTCCGGAACAGCTCGACGCGCTCGCGGCGCAGGGAATCCGGCCGCTGCGGCTCGATGTCACCGATCCGGCCAGCATCGACGCACTGCGCGCCGGACTGGCCGCCGAGAACATCCCCGTCGACATCCTCGTCAACAATGCCGGTTACGGCGCCATGGGGCCACTGAGCGAGCTGCCGGAGGACGAACTCCGGCGTCAGTTCGACACCAACGTGATCGGCCTGATCGGCGTCAGCAATGCCGTGATTCCGATCATGCGGCAGCGACGCAGCGGTTGCATCGTGAACATCGGCAGTGTGTCCGGTGTGCTCGTGACGCCCTTTGCCGGGGCCTACTGCGCCAGCAAGGCGGCCGTGCATGCGCTCTCCGACGCGATGCGCCTGGAGCTGGCGCCGTTCGGCATCGAGGTGATGACGGTGCAGCCCGGCGCGATCCGTTCGGACTTCGGCGCAACGGCCAGTCGCGGTGTCGAAGACCGCGGCCACGACGCCTCGCCCTACGCGCCGATCGCCGACGCGATCGCCGCGCGGGCCAACGCTTCGCAGCAGCATTCGACGAGCGCGGAAGCCTTTGCGGATCGCCTGTGCCGGGCCGTGCTTGCGGATCGGCGGCCGGCGCAGTTGCGGATCGGCAGCGGCAGCACGCTGCTGCCCGCGCTGCGCCGCTGGATCCCGCGCAGCCTGCTCGATCGCCTGCTGTCGAAGCGCTTCGGTCTCGACCGTCTGCGCCGCTGATCCCCCGATCGGAATCCTTCCGCCTGCCGTCGCATCGGCGTGTTACAACTGCGGTCCTTTCACCGCCTGGAGAGTGATCAATGCGCATCGGTGTCGTGACCGACGCGACCTGCGACCTGCCCGACGCATTCCTGCGCGAGCATCGCATCGAAGTCATGCCTATTCCGATCCGTCTCGATGGGCGCCAGCTCACGGACGCGCGCGATCCGGCCGCGACCGCGCGCTTCTACGCCGAACATCTGGCGGGTCGCGGCCACGACGCCGAGACCGAGGCGCCGCGAGCCGAGGATATCCGCCACCAGTTCCTGCAGCGCATCGTGCTTGAATACGACTACGTGTTCTGCATCACCGCGATGTCGAGCCGGACCGATATCTTCGCCAACGCCAGCAAGGCCTCGTTCGCCATCCTCAGCGACTACAAGACCATCCGCGCCGAACACGGCATCGATGTTCCTTTCGCCTTGCGCGTGGTCGATTCCAAGAACATGTTCAGCGGGACCGGCGTGCTGGTCGCGGAAGCGGCCAAGCTGGCACGGGCCGGCGTCAATCCCAACGAAGTCCGTGTCCGGATCGACTCGCTGCGGGAGCACATCTGCGGCTATCTGGTTCCCAACGACCTTTATTACATTCACAAGCGCGGGCTGGAAAAGGGCGAGAAGAGCGTCGGGTTCCTGACCTACGCGTTCGGCTCGGCCTTCGACATCAAGCCGGTGATCCTGTGCTTCCAGGGCGACACCCAGCCGGTCGCCAAGATCCGCAACCACGAGCGCGCGGTCGAAAAGCTGTTCGATCACGTGACCCGTCAGATCGAAATCGGCATCGACACCGGGCACGTCTGCGTGAGTTACGGCGGTGACAGCGCCGTCATCGCCAGCCTGCCTGGCTTCGCGAGAATGGCCGAAACCGCGCGGGGACGAGGCATCGAAGTGCTGCGATCGACGATGTCGGCCACCGCCGCCGTCAGCCTCGGGGCGCAGTGTGTCACCGTCGCCTACGGCGGCGAACTGCGGGCCTTCGGGGACTGAGGAACCGGCCTGCGTACTCGCACTTCCGGCGCGGACGCGTTACAAAGGGCGCGAGACGGGGAGTCCAAAGATGAAGGCACTGGCAGTCCATAACCTCAAAGGTGGCGTCGGCAAGTCGGCAGCAGCGGTCAATCTCGCGTATCTGGCGGCCGCCAACGACGTCCCGACCCTGTTGTGGGATCTTGATCCCCAGGGCGCCGCGAGCTGGTATTTCCGGGTCCAGCCCGAGGATCTGAAGACCAAGAGCGTGCTTAGCGGACAGACCCCCGTGGGGCGCCTGGTCAAGCCTTCGCCTTATCGCAATCTCGACCTGATTCCGGCGGACTTCACCTACCGCTACCTCGACATCATGCTCAAGAAGGTCGAGCCGCCCCGGGAAACCGTCTCGCGCCTGCTCAAGCCCTTTTCCGAACAGTACGCGCTGGCCGTGCTGGACTGCCCGCCGAGCCTGTCGCACCTGGCCGACAACGTCTTCAACGCGGTGGACATGATCCTGGTGCCGGTGGTGCCGACCTTTTTGTCCCTGCGCGCGCTCGAACAGGTCCAGGACTATCTGCGCGCCGAAAAACTCGACCCGAAGAAGGCCCGGCCGTTCTACTCGATGGTCGACCGGCGCCGATCCCTGCACCGCGAGCTGACCGAGCATCGCCCGCCGGCGATGCAGCGGGGCTTCCAGGCATCGATCCCGTATTCGTCGATGGTCGAGCGCATGGGCCAGCATCGGGCGCCGATGGCGGCTTACGCCCCGTCCGACGACCCGGCCCTGCTCGCCTATGCCGAGCTGTGGCTCGAGATCAAGGCGGCGCTGAAGCTGTAATCCCGTCCTTCACCCGGATTCGCCGGGTCGGCCGGTCAGCCTTCGACGGCGCGCACCAGCGCCTCGAGGCGCTGCAGACGGTCCGTCAGCTCGTCGGCGCTGGCGGCGGTCACCGTGGCGTGACCGACCTTGCGCTGCGGCTTCGGCGTCTTGCCGTAGTGATGGATGTGCACGCCCGGAATCGCCGCCATGTCGGCGTTGGCCGGTGCATCGCCGATGAAGTTGACCATCGCGCTGTGGCCGCGCAGCGCCGTCGACCCGAGCGGCAGACCGCTGATCGCGCGCAGGTGGTTCTCGAACTGCGAGGTTTCCGCGCCTTCGATGCTCCAGTGTCCGGAGTTGTGCACCCGCGGTGCGATCTCGTTGGCGAACAGCCGTCCGCCGGAGACGAAGAACTCGAACGCCAGCACGCCGACATAGCCGAGGTGCTCGGTCACGCGCCGCGCGTACTCCTCCGCTGCGGCCTGCAGCGGGTGCTCAGGCCGCGGAGTCGCCGTCCGCAGGATGCCGTCGCGATGCACGTTCTCGACCACCGGGTAATATGCCATCTGCCCTTCCCGGCCACGGACGGCGAGGCAGGACAGTTCGGTCTCGAACGGAACGAAGGCTTCGAGAATCAGCGGTTGCGAACCGAGCTTGGCCCATGCTGCGTCGAGATCCTCCGGCGCGCGCAGCACGGCCTGACCCTTGCCGTCGTAACCCAGGCGGCGGGTCTTGAGCACGGCCGGCAGGCCGATCGAGCGCACCGCCAGCTCCAGGGCCTCGCGCGTCGCCACCGGCATGTAGCGTGGCACCGGGATGCTGAGCCGGTCGAACAGCGACTTCTCGGACAGGCGGTCCTGCCCGACCGTCAGCGCCACCGGTGCCGGCAGCAGCGGGATGCGCGACGCCACGTACTCCGCGGTCTTCGCGGGAACGTTCTCGAACTCGTAGGTCGCGACGTCGACGCTGACGCAGAATTCCGCGAGCGCGTGTTCGTCGTCGTAATCCGCGTGGATGTGTTCGCCCAGCGGCGCGGCGCAGGCCTCTGTCGCCGGGTCCAGGAACACGAAGTCGAAATCGAGCGGATAGCCTGCCAGGGCCAGCATCCGTCCGAGCTGGCCGGCGCCGAGAATACCGATGTTCATTTCAGGCTCAGCGGTTCGTCGTTGAGGACCTTGTCGGTCTGTTTGCGCCGGAATGCGGCCAGCTTGCGCGCGATTGCGGCTTCGCCGAGCGCGACGATCGAAGCTGCGATCAGCGCGGCGTTGGTCGCGCCGGCCTTGCCGATCGCCAGCGTGCCGACCGGAATCCCCGCCGGCATCTGCACGATCGACAGCAGCGAGTCGAGGCCGTTGAGCGCCTTGGACTGCACCGGGACGCCGAGCACCGGCAGATTGGTCTTGGCGGCGCACATGCCCGGCAGATGGGCGGCACCACCGGCGCCGGCGATGATCACCTTGAGGCCGCGTTTCTGAGCGGTCGCGGCGTACTCGAACAGCAGGTCCGGGGTGCGGTGCGCGGACACCACCCGGGCCTCATAGGGGACGCCCAGATCCTCGAGCATCTGCACGGCATGGCTCATCGTGTCCCAATCGGATTTGGAACCCATGATCACGCCCACCAGAGGAGAAGCTTGCTTAGCCACGATGTACAGCCCTACGTGCCGGGGAAAGCGGCGGATTATCTCATCGCCGTGCGCCCTGCGCATGAAATGACCGCGATTTGGCCGTTTCGATCAGTCAAACTGTGACGAATTATATAACTTTTGACTAAGTTACATTGTTCGATCAAATGGCGTCAGGGCACGATCAGATCGAACTCAGCCTGCACCGTGGCGCTGACGCTGATCTGGCCGGTCGAGACGCCCATCTCCTGGTTGCCGCTGTCGAAAGCCGCCTCGGCGCGCATCGCCATGACCTTCATCGGCACCGGCGGCGGCATCGATCCGCTGGCGTGAATCGAGCGCGCCGGACCGAGCCTGGCGCCGACGCTCTGCGCCAGCACCCGGGCGCGGGCCTGCGCGTCCTCGGCGGCCTTGGCCAGCGCTTCGCGTTCCAGTGCCTGCGCCCGGCTCGACTCCAGCACCGGCGGCGACACGTTGTTCACGCCGGCCTTGGTCGCGCCGAGAATGAAGTCACCCAGCTTTTCGAGATCGTCGACTTCGACCACGATCTCGCGGCGGGCGCGATAGCCGACGAGCTTGCGCTGACGGGTCTTGTCGTCCCACACGTACTCGGGGTTGATCGAGCTGCCGCTGGTCGCGATCTGCTCCGACTTGGCGCCGAGGGCCTTGGCCTTGGCCAGATAGGCCCGCACGACCGTGTTGACCTTGCCCTCGGCGACCTTCAGGTCATCGTCGAGCGCATCGACCGCCAGATTCAGA
This sequence comes from Nevskiales bacterium, assembly GCA_028698335.1. Classification (GTDB taxonomy): domain Bacteria; phylum Pseudomonadota; class Gammaproteobacteria; order Nevskiales; family Nevskiaceae; genus Solimonas. The sequence continues at coordinate 321,311 of JAQVDP010000001.1, forward strand.
CGCGCGCGGTCGGGCAGCACACGGACCTCGCCACTGCCGTTGACCGCGATCACCCGCGGGGCTGGCGTGCCGGCCTGTGCGGCGATGCCGTGGGCGCCCAGCATCACGGCGGCGACGAAGGTCCAGAAGGCTTGAGCTTTCATACCGAACGGCTCCCGATGACGGTAACAGTGTCCCCATGATGCAGGGTTTCGGCGCCGCGCACGACCACGGCATCGTCCTCCCGCAATTCCCCTTCGACCGCGACCCAATCGCCGTCGGCGATGCCCATCCTGACCGGTACGCGCTCCGCGACCGAGTCGTCGCGGACCCTGAAGACCGCGGTGCCGTCGCTGCGGATCACCACCGCGTCGCGCGGGACCGACAGCGACCGGCGCGGTGACTGCAGCGGCACCACCACCTGCACGCTGTCGCCGGCGGCCAGCGGCGTGGCCAGATCCGGCGCGGCGATCAGGGCTTCGAAGGACTGCGAGCGCGGGTCGCCGACCGGCACGATCGCGCGCACCGTGGCCGCGCCGACGTCGTGATCGCTGCGCACGGTCACCCGGCTGCCCGGCCGGATCGCGCGGATGTGGCGCAGCGGCAGGAACAGGCGGATCTCGAGATCGTCCGGGTCGAACAGTCGGGCGATGACGTCGCCGCGCGCCAGCTCCTCGCCGGCATTGCGCACGCGCTCGAACACGACGCCGGAAAACGGCGCGGTGACCTCCGCCTTCGACAGCCGCTCGTCGGTCTGCTGCAGCGCGGCGCGGGCGATGCTGAGATCGGCGGCCGCCAGCTCCCGCGTGTTGCGGGCCTGATCCAGCTCATAGCGGCTGACGGCGGAGCCCGAGGCCTGCAGACGTGCAAGCTCGCGCTCGGCCTGTTTGAGCGCAACGGCGCTGCGGGTCACGCGGGCGTCCTGCTCGAGCCGGCGCAGACGCAGTTCGTCGACGGCCATGCGCGCGATCACCGCGCCCCGCTCGACCCAGGTTCCGGCGTCCGCGACCCACTGCAACTGCCCCGCGACCGCCGCGGCGACGTCGGCACCGGCGCGCGACTGCACCAGCCCCGTCGCGGTGATCGTCGGTGCCAGCTCGCGCATCTGCGCGGCGCTGACTTCGACGGCGGGCTTCGGCCGGCCGGCCTGCGCAGTGGTGGGGCCCGGCACGATCAGCGCAGTGATCGCAAAAGTGGCGGCCACTGCGATCGGCCGCCAGCGGCGTCGCTGGCGCTGCGTCGCAAGCCGAGGGGTCGTCATGGCGTTCCCCGATGTGTCGTCATGGTGGATTTCGAAAGACGGAGTTTGAGGATGCATGCTGTCACTCGGTGAGGGCGGCGTCGTTCAGCGGCGCGTCGCGGCGGATCGCACGTGTTTCGCCCAGGCGCAGCAGTGCCGGCATCAGAAACCACGTGAACAGCGTGCCCAGCGCCATGCCGCCGGCGACGACCGATGCGAGGCCACGGTAGATCTCCGCGCCGAGCCCCGGCATCAGGATCAGCGGCATCATCCCGAGTACAGCGGTCAGCGTCGACAGCACGATCGGCCGGGCCCGCGTTTCCAGTGCCTGGCGGACGGCCTCGTGGCGCGCGGCGCCGGCGCGTTCGCGGGCACGGGTCTGGTCGACCAGCAGGATCGCCGCGTTGACCACCAGGCCGAGCAGGATGATGAAGCCGATCATCGTCAGCAGATCCAGCGCCTGGAAGCCGAACAGCCCGACGATGCGCAGCGTGACGATGCCGCCGGCGACGGACACCGGAATCACCAGCATCACCAGGAAGCTGTCCCAGATCGAGCGGAACAGCGCCGCCATCAGCGCCAGCAGGATCACCAGCGCCAGCGCGAAATTCTGCGCCATCGACACCAGCGCCTCGTGCAGCTGGTTGGCGGAGCCGGCGTAGATCATCTGCGCGTTCGCGGGCAGCACCTCGCGGACCTTCGGTTCCACCACCGTCTCGACCCGCTCGATCGCCTCGTCCAGCGACATGTCCGCCGGTGGTTCGAAGTTCACCTGGACGGTGCGGCGGCCGTTGATGCGGGCCAGTTGCGACGGGCCCACCGTCAGCTTCAGTTGCGCGAGGTCGCCGATGGTCTGCACCCCGGCGTCCGGAGTCATGATCGGTAGCTCGGCCAGGGCTTCCGGGGTGTGCCAGTCGTTGCCCTTGAGAATGATGTCGAGCCGGTCGTTGCCGTCGAAGTACTCGCCGGCCCAGAGACCGCCGGTATACGCCCGCAGCGCGGTCGCCAGCGCGCCGCGGTCGAGCCCGGCGCGAGAGATGCGCCATTCGTCCGGGATCAGCTGGATTTCCGGCTGGTTGAGTTCGAGCGCCGGGAACGGTTGCGGGAAGGTGCCCGGAATCGCCTCGGTGATCGCGTCGATCGCGACCTCGGCGGTGCGCATCAGCGCCTCGAGGTCGGGCCCCTGGAAGAACAGCTGGACCTCGCGCTGGTTGTTGCCGTCGACGCTGAGCAGCGATCCGCGCTGTACGAACACCGCCGTGTCGGGATAGCCGACCATGATGTCGTCGCGCAGGACCTGCACCATCGCCTCGATGTCACGCGGGTCCTTCGGGTACACCACCGCGACGCCCCAGCCGGCCGATGACGCCGACAGGTTGTAGTACTTCACCGCCGGTGTCTTGCTGCCTTCCAGGTGCGGGCGCAGACGATCGATCACCGTCGGCGCGAATTCCTCGCGCAGCGTGTCGAGGTTGCCGCCCGGCGGCAGGCGGAACTGGTTCCAGATCAGGTCGGTCTGCGCCACCGGCAGATAGTCGACCTTCGGCGCCAGCAGCGCGATCAGGGCGCAGGCGCCGCCGACGGCGGTCGCGATCACGCCCCAGCGCGCCGCCGGACGGTCGGTGACGCGCATCGCCGATACCGCCATCGCGGTCCACCAGTGCTGGTGCTGGTCGCCCGGCATGCCGCGGGCCAGCGCCCAGCGGTTTGCGGCCGGGATCACGGTCATCGCCACCAGCAGCGACGCGGCGTAGGAGATCGACATCGTGATCGCCAGATCCTTGAACAGCTGTCCCTCGATGCCCTCCATGAACAGCACCGGCAGGAAGATCGCGATGCTGGTCAGCATCGACGCCAGCAGGGCCGGCATCACCTCGCGGGTCCCTTCCAGGGTGGCGTCCCAGGCGCTGCGGCCCTCCTGCACGTAGCGGATGATGTTGCCCTGCACGATCAGCGCGGCGTCGATGACGATGCCGGTCGAGAACGCCAGGCCGGCCAGCGAGATCACGTTGAGCGTGCGGCCGAGCAGTTGCAGCGCGATCACCGCGAAGCACAGTGACAGCGGGATCGAGATGCCGAGCACCAGCAGTGCGCGCGGTCCGCGCAGGAAATACCACAGGCCCAGCACCGCGAGCATCACCCCGATTACCAGGCTTTCCTGCACGAAGCTGATCGCGCGCTTGACGTAGACGCTCGCATCCCAGGACAGCTCCGCGAACAGCTGTTCCTTCTGCAACGCGCCGGCGTTGAGTTCCGCGATCGCCTGTTTGACGCCGTCGATCAGCGCCACGGTGTTCGATTCGGTGGTCCGCTGCAGGGTGATGTAGTAGCCGGGCTCGCCGTTGCGATACGAGAACCACTGCGCGTCCTGGAACGCGACGTCGATGTCGGCGACCTCGCGCAGGTGCAGCGCTCGGTCGTTGCTCCAGGCGACGATCAGGTCGCCGAGCTGTTCGACCGGCTCGCGACCGGCCAGGCGTACGGTGAACTGGCGACGGCCGACGTTGACGAAGCCGGCGGACGCGTCCCTGGCCGCGATCACCGTCTGCGCGAGCTGCTGCGGGGTCAGTCCGAGCGCGGCCAGCCGGTACGCATCGAAGCGGATCTGCACCTCGCGCGGCCGCCCGCCCTCGAGATTCACCCGCGACACCCCGGGCACCCGCGACAGCCGCGGTTCGACCACCTCTTCCATCAGTTTCTGGTAGCGCGCGGCGAGATCGCGCACCGGGTTGCCCGGCAGCGGCCGCACCAGCAGCGAACCGGCGTTGCTGCCCTGCCAGTTGTCGCCGGCGAACACCTGTGGCTCGTCGGCGTCAGGCGGCAGCGGCGGCAGCGTGTTGAGGCGCGAGACCACGTCGAGCATCACCCGGGTCATGTCGGTGCCGACCTCGAAGGTCAGGCCGACGCCGCCCCCGCCCCGGTTCGACTGCGAGCGCATCTCGACCAGCCCCGGCAGGCCGCGCATGACGTCCTCGACCGGCTCGATCAGCGCCTCCTCGATCTCGGACGGCGCGGCCTCGCGCCAGCCGACGTTGACCCAGAGCTGCGGGCGCTTCATGTCCGGCAGCAGCTGGATCGGCAGTTTCGCCAGCGACAGCGCGCCGAACAGCACGATGATCAGTGCCGCGGCGGCGATAGCCGGCGGATTCGATTGGGAAAACTGTGTGATGCGCATGCGGGCTCCCCCCAGCCGGTCGGCACGGCAAACGAAAAGTCCGGCGCCGCCCTGTCGCGGCACCGGGACTCGATTGGATGCGGCGCAAACCCCGGACGTTTAAACTTTGACCCCTGTATAGATGCGCCGGATCGCCAGACCGTCGCAGACGACCACCATCGAAATCCCATGAGTGCCACCTACGAACCCGTCACCCTGAGCCGGGATGTCATCGGCATCCTGATTCCCCAGGGCACCAAAGTCGAGCTGCCCGAAGGCGCGCAGGCGGCGATCACGCAGGCGCTGGGCGGGAGCTTCACCGTGCAGGTCGAAGGCCACCTGTTCCGGATCGAGGGCAAGGACGCCGACGCCATCGGCAAGGAAGTCCAGACCGGCCCCGACATCCCGCAGGACGCCGACGACGCCACCCTCGAAAAGGCGGTCTGGGACCAGCTGCGGACCTGCTACGACCCCGAGATCCCGGTCGACATCGTCGAGCTGGGCCTGATCTACGAGTGCAGGGTCGAGCCGACCGAAGACGGCTCGCGCCGCGCAGTGGTCAAGATGACGCTGACCGCGCCGGGATGCGGCATGGGCGACATCCTCGTCGAGGACGTGCGCAGCAAGGTGCTGGCGCTGCCGCCGATCACCGATGCCGAGGTCGAGCTGGTGTTCGATCCGCCGTGGAACCAGTCGATGATGTCGGACGCGGCCAAGCTGGCCACCGGCATGTTCTGAACCCGCGCAGGCGCCGACGATGTCCAACACCCTGACCCGAGGCGTGCGCGTGATCGTCGAGCCGCAGTACGTCCCCGAACAGTCCGATCCGGACGAAGGGCAATATGTCTTTGCCTACCACATCACGATCCGCAACGAGGGCGAGCGTGCGGTGCAGCTGCTGTCGCGGCACTGGGTCATCACCGACGGCGAGGGCCATGTCGAGGACGTGCGCGGTCCGGGCGTGGTCGGCTACCAGCCGGTGCTCGAGCCCGGCGAGCAGTTCCAGTACACCAGCGGCTGCCCGCTGGCGACACCGGTCGGCACCATGCACGGCGAGTTCAACATGGTGGTACCGGACAGCGCCGAAGCCTTCGACGCCGCGATCGAGCCGTTCCGGCTCGCGGTTCCGGGCGTCCTGAACTGACGCGCCGGCCCGGGCGCCTGTGTCCCGGGCCGGCGCGTCACGTCGAGGGTCAGGCGGCCGGCGGCTGAGCGCCGGCGTCGAGCTGCCTGCGGGCCTTGCGCATGCGCGACGCCGTGGTCAGCTCATCCCAGAAATACAGCATCAGGGCCTTGAACGCGCTGCGGCCGGTGTCGGCGTCGAGGCCGTGGCCGAGGCGCATGATCTGCTGGTAGTACCAGCCCTGCTGGCCGAGCAGGTTCATGATCTTGAGCAGGAAGATCGGCGAGGCACCGGACAGCCAGCGGCTTTCGCCGATCTTGACCTGCTTCTCGAAGCGCGGTGCCTCGTCGACCTCGCCCGCGAGCAGGCGTTTGGCGAAATCGGTGTCGGTGCAGAACGGCCGGCCGAGCCCGATGACGTCGCAGGCGCCGCTGTTGAGGGCGTCTTCCATGCCGGCGCGGGTGCGGAAGCCGCCGGTGACCATCAGCGGCATCTTCGCGACCTTGCGGATCTTTTCCGCATAGTCGAGGAAGTAGGCTTCGCGCAGACGCGTGCTCTGGCGCGTCGGTTCGGCCGACGAGCTGCGGCCCTCGAAGCCCAGCAGCTTCGGCTGTTCGTAGGTGCCGCCGGAAATCTCCAGCAGGTCCACCGACTCGTCATTGAGCAGCTCGACCACGCGCAGGCAATCCTCGTTGGAGAAGCCGCCCTTGCGGAAATCGTCGGAGTTGAGCTTGATGCCGATCGCGAAATCGGTGCCCACCGCCTTACGGGTGGCGCGGAACGCCTCCAGCAGGAAGCGGGCGCGGTTCTCGATGCTGCCGCCCCAGGCGTCGGTGCGCATGTTCGTCACCGGCGACAGGAAGGAGCTGAGCAGGTAGCCGTGCGCGGAGTGGATCTGCACGCCGGTGAAACCGGCCTCGCGCGCGGTCACCGCGGCATGGGCGAAGCGCTGGATGAAATCGAGGATCTCGTCCTCGCGCAGTTCGCGCGGCGTGGCGTAGTTGCCCAGCAGCGGCAGGCGCACCGACGACGGCGCCAGGGTGTGGTTGGTCACGTAGCGCGGTGACTGGCGGCCGGCGTGCGACAGCTGCATCCACAGGTGGTTGCCGCCCACGGTGCCGGCCTCGGCCCAGGCCTTGAGCTGCTCGAAGCCGCCGTTGCGGTCGATCGCGACGTTGCCCGGACGTTCGAGCACGTTGCGGTCGATCTGGACGTTGCCGGTCAGCAGCAGGCCCGCGCCACCCTCGCTCCAGCGCCGGTACAGCGTCTGCAGTTCCGGCGTCGCCCGCAGCCACGGATCGGCTAGGCCCTCGGTCATCGCGGCCTTGCACAGGCGGTTCGGCAAGGTGGCACCACACGGCAGCGCGAAAGGCTGCGCCAGTACATCCGTCATCGCATTCTCCCCGTTTACATACCGGTCAGTATGTATGATCGAATGGACGACGACAAATGCAGACGAGTCCGGTTGCCGTGGTTGCCGATCGTTACAGTGTCGGCATTGAATGGTCGAGGGGGCAACGACATGAACTGGCCTCGTGCGTTGGCGGTCTGGGCGCTGATCGCCGTCGTCGAAACCGTGCACGGCGTGTTGCGGCAACTGCTGGTGGTTCCGTTGATCGGGGATCTGCCGGCGCGCCAGCTCGGGGTGGTTGTCGGTTCGCTGCTGATCCTGGGCGTGGCCTGGTTCACGGCGCCGTGGCTGGCGCTGCGGACGCCACGGGCACAGCTGCAGGCCGGAGCCCTGTGGGTCGTGCTGATGGCCGTCTTCGAAGTGGTTCTGGGTCTTGCGCTCGGTTACGACGGCTCGCGCCTGTGGGCGGACTACGATCCGTCCCGGGGCGGCTACATGGGCCTGGGACTGCTGGTGCTGCTGCTGGCGCCGCTGGTCGCGGCGCGCCTGCGCGCCGGTCGCGAAGGGGTTCAGCGCTGACAGCGCGGGCAGTAGCAGGATGCGCGCTGGCCGATCACCGTGCGCCGGATCGGGGTGCCGCAGACGCGGCACGGCAGGCCTTCGCGTCCGTAGACGAACAGATGCTGCTGGAAATAGCCGGAGCCGCCGTCGGCACCCGCGAAGTCGCGCAGGGTCGTACCTCCCTGCTCGACCGCTTCGGCGAGGACCTCGCGGATCCTCTCCGCCAGAACGCGGTATTGCGGCCGCGTGACCCGGCCGGCGGCCTTGCCCGGCCGGATGCCGGCGCGGAACAGGCTCTCGGCGGCGTAGATGTTGCCGGCACCGACGACGACGTGGCCGTCCATGATGAAGGTCTTGACCGGCGCCGTCCGGCCGCGTGACAGCGCGTACAGGTAGTCGCCGTCGAAATCCGCGCTGAACGGTTCGGGGCCCATGTGCATCAGCAGCGGATGCGTGGCCTCCGCCGCCGGCCACAGCAGCAGCGCGCCGAAGCGCCGAGGATCCTGGAACCGGATCAGCTTGCCGTCGTCGAGCTGCAGGTCGACGTGGTCGTGCTTCTTCAGCGGCGTGCCCTCGTCGAGCACGAACAGCCGTCCGGACATGCCCAGGTGCAGGATCAGCCGGTCACCGGAATCCAGTGTCGCGATCAGGTACTTGCCGCGCCGGTCCAGCGCCACCACCACGCGCCCCCGGGCCCGCGCCGGCAGCTCGGCCGGGACCGGCCAGCGCAACCGCGGTTCGCGCACGACGACGTTGCGGATCCGGTGATGCAGCAGGTGGGGTTCGAGTCCGCGGCGGACCGTTTCGACTTCGGGCAGTTCCGGCATGTGATCGGGACGACGACGGCGATGGGCCGGGGCGCGCCACTGTAGCGGTCCGGACGCGGCACGGCCAGCGGTGTCATCGGCCTTAAACGCACGCTCGGCACACTCGCGCGCCGCTGCCGACCCGGCCGCTATTCCCGTTGGATGCTCCTGCCATGAAGTCCCTGCTGGCGGCTCTGCTGATGTCCGCGCTCTGCGCGTGTGCACCGCCCGAAGCCTCGCCCCCCGAATCCGTCACCGTGTCGAAGCGCCCCGCCGACTGGGTGGCGGTGGACCAGACGCTGGATGCCTACCTGCGCGCCGCGGGGGGTCCGCTAGTCGGCTACGCGTTCGCGGTATTCGACCGCGACGGCGTCGTCCACCGCCGCTACGGCGGCGACTACGATGCCGATACCGAAGTGTGGCTGGCCTCGGCGACGAAGGTGCCGTCGGCGGCGGCGATCCTGACGCTCGTCGACGCCGGACGGCTCGACCTCGACGTTCCGGTCGGGCGCTACATCGCCCAGGCCGGGACGCCGATCCTGTGGCCGGCCGACAAGCAGCGCATCACCATGCGCATGCTGCTGTCGCATACCTCCGGCCTGGCCGGACACGGCGAGGCCGAGTCCAAGTGCATCAACAGCAGCCTCGGGCTGAGCCTGCGCCAGTGCGCGCAGCTGATCGCGCTGGCGCCGCTGCGCTTCGCCCCGGGGACCGCCTTCGGATACGGCGGTGCCGACTATCAGCTTGCCGGCTATGTCGCGACCCTGATCGCGGAAACCGACTGGCACCGCTTCTTCAGCGCCGCCATTGCCGAGCCGCTCGGTTTGACGCGGTTTCGCTACGGCGATGCCGAGCGGACCTCCAATCCGCGCATCGCCGGTGGGGCGATCAGTACGCTCGACGACTACGTCCGCATCATGCGGATGCTCAAGAACGACGGGGTCTACGATCAGACCCGCGTGCTGTCCGCCGCCAGCGTGCAGCTGCTGATGCAGGACCAGACCGCCGGGCTCGCCGCGTTCGCGCCGCCGCAGTTGCTGGGCCGGCGCGTGGCCGTGACCGGATACACGCTCGGGTTCTGGATCAGCGATCCGCTCGAGCATCCCGGCAGTCCCGGTCCGGAGTACAGCGATCCCGGCCTGTTCGGCAGCCTGTCCTGGCTCGACCAGGGCCTCGACTACGGCGCCGTCGTGCTGACCGCCGACGCGACCGGCGCGGGTCTGCGCCTGTGGTCGCAGCTGCGGCCGGAGCTCATCGCGCGCCTGCGGCGAGAGTGATCATTTGATATTAATGTCGGATGCAACGATCATGTGATCGTATTTCATCCCGCGAGGGTCCGTGCCGCGCAAGCCGCCGCCATCATCCCCGTCGTCCGCCGCCGCTGTCGCATCGGCGGACCATCGCCGCCAGTCCGCCATCGCGCTCAAGGCGGCGTTCAGCATCGCCGCGCGCTGGGGGCTGCGGGACGCGCAACTCGGGATCCTGCTCGGTGGCGTGCCGGAGCCGAGCCTGCGTCGCTGGAAGGCCCAGCTGCGTGACAGCGGTGGGATCCGCACCGAACTGAGCCGCGACCAGCTCGACCGCGTCAGCTACCTGCTCGGGATCTACAAGGCCCTGCACATCCTGTTCCCCGATGCCGGACAGGCCGACGGCTGGATCCATCGCGCCAATACCGCCCCCGCGTTCGGCGGCGGCAGCGCCCTGGAGCGCATGCTCGGGGGCGGCATGGACGACCTGCGTATGGTGCGCCGCTATCTCGACGCATGGCGCGGCTGAGTCCATTGGCGCGGCGTCTGCCGGTGCACGACGCGCCGTTCCGGCGGGCCTATCGCATCATCTCCTCGCGCTTTCCGCCGGTCGGTGTGTTCGACGATCTCGTCGACGCGGACGAGCTGGAGGCGCTCTACGCACTGGAGAGCCGCACCAACGAACGCCTGGCCGACGACCTCGGCGCGCTCGAGCTGGTCGACCGCGACGACTGGATCACCGGGCCCGGCACCACGCCGATCATGGCCGCGTTCACGCATCCGCCGCCGGACGGCTCTCGCTTCTCGGACGGCAGCTTCGGCGTGTACTACTGCGCCGACGCCGAAGACGTCGCGATCCGCGAAACCGCGCACCACCGGCAGCGTTTCCTGCGCTATACCCGGGAGCCGGCGTGCCGGGTCGAGATGCGCCTGTACGTCGGCGAGCTGATCAAGCCACTGCACGACGGCTGCGCCGAGCGCCTGCCCGACGCGGTGCTCGATCCGGATGACTACGGCGCCAGCCAGGCGCTGGCGATCGAGCTGCGCGGGCTGAAGTCCTATGGCCTGCTGTATCCGTCGGTGCGGGCACCGGGCGGGACCTGCGCGGCGCTGTTCCGGCCCCCGGCGATCCGCCCCGTGCGCCAGTCCAGGCACTACGCCTACGTCTACGACGGCCACGCGATCACCGACGTCGTCGAACTCGGCGGCCACCGGCGCCTGGCCTAGGCGAACGCGGTGCCGCGGCCGGCGGCATCAGCCGGTCGCGCCGGGCCAGTGCCGCAGGCGCAGGCGGCTGTGAAACCGCCGTTCGCGGCCGTCCAGCGGATCGATGAAGCACAGGGATTCGGCCAGCAGCTGCAGCGGCGCGTCGTAGTCCTCGTCCGCCACCGTCCGCAGCTGTGGATACAGCGGATCGCCGACGATCGGCGCCCCCAGTGCCGCCATCTGCACGCGCAACTGGTGCTTGCGGCCGGTCACCGGCTCCAGCGCGTAGGCCGCGTGCGCGCCGGCACCGCCCAGGCGCTCGATCCGGGTTTCCGCGTTGGGTTCGCCGGGCACCTCGCGCATGCGGAAGAACGGCTCGCCGCGCTCCAGCCGGCTGTGGTAGCGCGCCGGCACCGCCGGCAGCTCCGGCGCCACCGCCAGATAGCGCTTGTGGATCGCGCGGGCGTGGAACAGCTGCTGATAGCGGCCGCGGGTGTGCGGGTTCGACGAGAACAGCACCAGCCCGGCAGTGAGCCGGTCGATCCGGTGCAGCGGCACCAGATCGGGGTTGTCGAGGCGCCGCATCAGGCGGCGCAGCAGCGTCTGCTCGACGTAGCGGCCGGCCGGCACCACCGGCAGGAAGTGCGGCTTGTCCGCCACCACCAGATGGTCGTCGACGTGCAGCAGGGTTTCGGCGAACGGAATCCGCGCTTCGTCCGGCACCTCCCGGAAATACCGCACCACCGTGCCGGCGACATACGGCGCGTCGGCCACCAGCGCCAAGCCATCGGCGTCGAGGACCCTGCCGCGCGCGAAGCGGTCGAGCCAGGTCGCGCGATCGATCGCCGGAAACTGCGCGCACAGGCCGTCGAGCACGGTGTCCCATGCGCCCGGCGGAAGGCGGTGGCGGCTGGTGCCGGAGGCAGCGGACCGGCTGGACGGCATCGGGTGGTCGGTGTCAGGCCAGCCGGAAGTCTTGCCCGCCGGCCGGGGGATTACAATTCGCACCTTAGGTTTTTCCCGTATCCGCTGATGTCGCTTCATATCGTCGCCGCGCTGTACCACTTCGCCCGCCTGCCCGATTTCGCCGGGCTGCGGGAACCGCTGCGCGCGGTCTGCGAGCAGGCCGGCGTCAAGGGATCGCTGCTGCTCGCCGGCGAGGGGATCAACGGCACCATCGCCGGCAGCCGCGCCGGGATCGACACGGTGCTGGCGCACCTGCGCGCCGATCCGCGCCTTGCGGCCCTGGAGCACAAGGAGTCGGTCGCGCCGCGGATGCCGTTCGCGCGGCTGAAGATCAAGCTCAAGCGCGAGATCGTGACGATGGGGGTGCCCGGTGTGGACCCGGAACAGCTGGTCGGAACCTATGTCGACCCGCAGGACTGGAACGCGCTGATCGCCGACCCCGAGGTGCTGGTGGTGGACACGCGCAACGCCTACGAGGTCAAGGTCGGAACGTTCCGCAACGCGGTGTCGCCGGACACCGACAGCTTTCGCGAATTCCCCGCCTACGTCGAGCGCGAACTGCGCGGGCAGGAGCAGCGGCCGATCGCGATGTTCTGCACCGGCGGCATCCGTTGCGAGAAGGCGACGTCCTATCTGCGCGAGCAGGGCTTCGAAAAGGTCTACCACCTTCGCGGCGGCGTCCTGAAGTATCTCGAGCAGGTGCCGGCGGAGCACAGCCTGTGGGACGGCGAGTGCTACGTCTTCGACGAGCGCGTCGCCGTCGGTCACGGGCTGGTGCCGGGCGCCACGCGCCAGTGCGACGCCTGCGGTCAGCCGCTGACGCCGGAGGAACAGGCGGCGCCGGCGTTCGATCCCGGGGTGAGCTGTCCGCACTGCATCGCGCTTCTGACGCCGGAACGACGCTCGATGCTGGAGATGCGGCGCGACCAGCACCGCGCCGCGCGCCGCGACGCCGGGGCATGACCACAGGCGCCGGCGTCGGCCCGCGGCCGGTGCTGTATTCGTTCCGGCGCTGTCCGTATGCGATCCGCGCGCGCATGGCGCTGGCCCGCGCCGGGATTGCGGTCGAACTGCGCGAGGTGCTGTTGCGCGACAAGCCGCCGCAGCTGCTGGCAATCTCGCCCAAGGGCACGGTCCCGGTGCTGCAGACGCCGGACGGCGCGGTGATCGACGAAAGCCTCGCGATCATGCACTGGGCCCTGCGCCAGTCCGATCCGGACGACTGGCTCGGCGGCGATGCCGCGACCGCCGCCGCGCTGGTCCAGGCCAACGACGCGACGTTCAAGCCGTGGCTGGATCGCTACAAGTACAGCCAGCGCCATCCCGAATCCCCGCCGGTGCTGGCGCGCGCGCAGGCCGAGGCGGTGCTGGCCGGGTGGGAGCGCCGCCTGCAGCACAGCGGTGGCGGTCTGGTCGACGCGCGGCCGCGGCTGCCCGACGTCGCGCTGTTCCCGTTCGTGCGCCAGTTCGCCGGCGTCGACCCGCGGTGGTGGGCGCAGGCGCCGTACCCGCGGTTGCGACGCTGGCTCGCGGAGTGGACCGACAGCGGCCTGTTCGAGGCGGTGATGCGCAAATTTCACCGCTGGACCGGCGAGTCGCAGCCGCAGCTGTTCGACGGGCGCTGAGCCGCGTCCCGGTGCCGCAGACAGAAAACGGCCCACCGATTGGCGGGCCGAATTGCTGCAGCAAGGTGGAGACGGCATCGGTCGCCGATGCGGCGCCGACGTCTGGAATATCAGACGGTCACGGAGCGCCCTGGGTTCCCGCGTCCGGCGCATCCGCTGCTTCGGGGCCGGTGGCGGTGTCCGCGTCCGTCTCCGCCTTGGGCGGTGTCAGGCGCAGCAGCGTATCGGCGTCGGCCTTGGACAGGGTGTAGCGGATGCCCAGCGCCGGCCGGTCGATGACCAGCTGCGGTTCGGTCTCGACCAGGCGCAGATCGATCGTCGCGCCCTCGACCGCCACGCGGATGGTCTGGCCGTCGTCGCCGGCGTCCGCCGGCCGCGCCGCGTTCCACATCGAACGGGCCGAGGCCCAGTGGTCGACGAAGGCCGCCAGCTGGTCGCTGCTCGCCGCGGCGGTGCCCTCGGTGACCCAGGCGTCGCCGTCGCGGCTGACCGTGAGACCGGGCACTTCGATCCGCAGGATCTTTGCGCCTTTCGGGAGGACTTCCTTGGCGACCAGATCCGAGTAGTCGGCGTCCAGCGCGGCGCTGGGCGGATCGGCCACCAGCGCAACGTGATCGCCGACGCGGATGTAACGCCGGAAGGTGATCGGCTCGGCGTCGCCGAAGGCCAGCTCGGTCTCGTTGAGGCGGATGCGGTACTGCGGCGGGTCGAGCTTGAGTTCCGCCAGGTCGAGTTCGCTGACCGGAATCTCGCGCTCGACGTCGAGGCCGGCCAGATTGACCAGGCTGCTGACCTCGAACGGATCGGTCGCCGCGTCGACCGGCGCCACGATGCGCCACTGGCCGTCCTGCTTGTGCAGCTTCACTTCCGGCTTGTCGGGATGCGCGATGACGATGTCGGTCACCGCGTCCTCGGCGATCGGCGTCAGCGGCTTCTTCGGCTCCGGCTGGTCGCGGCCGACGTAGACCGCGACTGCCAGCGCGACCACCGCGGCGGCCAGGCCCAGGTTCATCTGCATGCGTTTCATCGTGCAGCTCTCCCTTACTTGCGCCGACGGACCATCCAGCGGCCGATGCCGAAGCCGAGCAGCAGCAGCGGCAGCACGATGATGAAGCCGCCCGACACCAGATAGGTGCCCCAGGCCGGCAGGAACAGCTGCGTGTCCGGCGCCTTCTTGATGTCGATGTTCAGCTGCGCGTCACGGCTGGAGAGCCACTGCACGACATTGAGGCCGAGCTGCTGGTTGCCGAGCTCGCCGACGTAGGCGTTGGACAGGAAGTCGGCGTCGCCGATCAGGGCGATCCGCTGCGGATGCGAGCCGCCGTTGTCGCCAGCCGCGGCGTCGGGCGCGCCGCCGTCGGCCTTGGCCGGCGTGTAGGTCCGCGTCAGCGTCATGCCGATGTTGAGCGGGCCGGGAATGTCGGTCGGATCGAGCGACACGCTGCCGCTTTCGATGTCGCCGGTCTCCAGCCACGCGGCCTCGGAGGTCTGCAGCATCGGCTTGGCGTCCCAGCCCGCGACCTCGCCGGTGTTGACCAGCGAGCGCACCAGCGGGAACAGCGTGACCAGATCGAGGCCCTGGGTGACCGGATTCGGCGGATAGCCGACCGCGGCGAAGAAGCCGGGATGGCCGGTGCCGAGGATCTGGTACTCCGGCAGGATCGCGTAGCCGTCCTGCCACTGGATGCCGATGTCCTTCGCCAGCGCGTCGAGTCCGGTCGGATAGTCCGGATCGGCCAGCCACAGCAGATTGCCGCCCTTGCTGACGTAGTCGCGGACGATCTGGACCTCGCCGTCGAGCAGCTTCGAACTCGGCGAGCCGATCACCAGCACGCTGGTGTTGTCCGGGATGCTCGGTGTCTGGACCAGGTTCAGGTCCTGCACCTTCAGGCCCTTGTCGCGCAGCGCCTGCGCGAACAGCCCGAAGCTCGACGGGGTGTCGCCGCTGGTGGCGCGTTCGCCGTGGCCCTGCAGGAACACCACGTACTGCTCGCCGGAATAGGCCAGGCGCTGCAGCGCGGTGGTGATGGCCTGTTCGGTGGTCGCGCGCAGGTTCTCGCGCCGGCCCTGGTACTCGACCACGACCTCGCCGACGAAGCTGACGTTGTAGTCGCGGACCTTCTGCGGCGAGGCGCTTGGATCGATGAAGTCGATCTCGATGTTGTCCTTCTCCCGCGCGTACTTGCGGAGATCCTCCTCGACCGCGCGCCGGCTGTCGGCGCCATTGGGCGCGAACACATGGAACACGATCGGATCGGACATCGAGTCGAGCAGTTTGACGCTCGCTTCGGTCAGGGTGTTGCGCTTGTTGGCGGTCCAGTCGAGTTCCGACTTGAAGCGGACCGAAAGCACGCCGAGCAGCACGATCACGGCGACGATCAGCACGCCGTTGACGAGCTGCTGGATCAGAGTCTGTTTCTTGTTCATCGTTCGAGGCCCCCGATCAGTTGCGTTCCATGTCCAGCCGCAGCACCGTCAACCACAGGAACAGCGACGAGAACAGGACGTAATAGATCGCGTCGGCGGTATCGAAGACGCCGCGGCGCAGGCTTTCGTAGTGGTCGATCAGCGACAGGTACGCGAACAGCTCCTTGAACGGGACGTTGTCGTTGTAGCCGAGGATGTTGATCAGCCAGACCAGCAGCAGCAGACCGAAGCTGCCGACCGCGGCGATCGTCGGCTCGCGCGTCAGCGACGACACGAACAGACCGGCGGCGCCGAACGCCGTCATCAGCAGGAACAGTCCGAGCAGGCCGGCGGCGATGCGCCCCCAGTCCAGATCGGTCGACCAGTGCAGCGACGCCGGCATCGCCGCCATCAGCACGATGATCACCGCGACGAATCCGAGCAGGCCGAGGAACTTGCCGAGCACGATCTCGGTGAGCGACACCGGCGCCGAGAACAGCAGCGTGATCGCGCCGGATTTGCGCTCTTCGGAGAACAGCCGCATCGTCATCAGCGGCATCACCAGCAGCAGCAGGATCGTGGCGAAGCCGTACAGCGAGCCGCCGATGTAGTCGGACACGCCGAACTGGTCGCCGCTGTACGGATTGTTGACGTACTCGACCAGCAGGTTGATGAAGACGAAGCCCATGATGAACTGCACGATCGCGAGCACCGCCCAGGCCAGCGGCGACAGGAAGATCCGGCGCAGCTCGTAGCGCGCGATATTGAAGATATTGCTCATGCTGCGCTCCTGACGTCTTCACCCGAGGTCAGTTCGACGAAGATCTCCTCCAGCGTGTGGGTCTGTGCCGCCAGCTCGTAGAGGCCCCAGTCCTGCTGCGCGGCCGCTGCGGCGATCGCGTCGCGCGGATCGGCCTGCTTCGCGCAGTCGATGCGGAAGCGGGTGTCGTCCAGGGCCGTGACCCTGGTCACGCCGTCGATCGCCTTGAGCTTGGCCGCGTCCGGCGGGCGTCGCAGGCCGACGATCACCGCGCTGAAGTGGCCGGCGCGGGTGGCCTCGATCGAGTCGTTATAGACCACCTGCCCGCGCGCGATGATCATCACGCGGCCGCAGACCGCCTGGATCTCCGGCAGGATGTGGCTGGACAGGATCACGCTGTGATTGCGCCCGAGTTCGGCGATCAGATTGCGGATCTCGCGGATCTGGATCGGGTCGAGGCCGACGGTGGGTTCGTCCAGGATCACCACCGGCGGACGGTGGATGATCGCCTGGGCGATGCCGACGCGCTGCTGATAGCCCTTGGACAGATTGCCGACGAGGCGCGGGCCGACGTCACCGAGTCCGCAGTCGCGCTTGGCGGCGGCGACCGCCGCGGCGCGCTCGGGCTTGGCCACGCCATGCAGTCCGGCGCAGAAGCTCAGGTATTCGTCGACGGTCAGTTCGGGGTAGACCGGCGGCTGTTCCGGCAGGTAGCCGAGGTGGCGCTTGGCGGCCTTGGGGTCCTCGTGCAGGACCACGCCACTGATGGTGACACTGCCCGCGCTCGGCGACAGATTGCCGGTCAGCATCTTCATCGTGGTGGACTTGCCGGCGCCGTTGGGGCCGAGCAGTCCGAGAATCTCCCCCTTCCGCAGCGTGAGATTGAGATTCTCAACGGCAACGGTCGGCCCGTAGCGGCGCGTCA
The DNA here is from genome assembly GCA_028698335.1 of Nevskiales bacterium. GTDB lineage: Bacteria > Pseudomonadota > Gammaproteobacteria > Nevskiales > Nevskiaceae > Solimonas. Next base: position 338,660 of record JAQVDP010000001.1, read on the forward strand.
GTCCACGCGCCTCGATCAGGACTTCGCTTTCCATGTGTTCCGTATTTGTTGGTTGTGGAATGGACAGGCGCAGCCTGTGACCGGCTGCGCCGCGGATGAGTTCCGAAGGCGCTCGATTTTAGAGAGCGCCGGTGGGGGTGCAAGGCGCCGCAGCCCCGTTGCGCTCAGTAGATCCGTTCGGCTCTGGGCGGGCGCCGGCGGTAGCGCTTGTAGCTCCACCAGTACTGGTCCGGCCAGCGGCGGATGACGTCCTCGATGCTGCGGTTGAGCGCCGCGACGCCGGTGTCCGGATCGGCGATCTGCTCCGGAGCCGGCAGCAGATGCAGCCTGAAACGGCCGCCGGGCCGGCGTTCGGCGATGCAGTACCAGACCGGGGCGCCGCTGCGCGCGGCGAGCTTGGTCACCAGCTCGGTGGTATGCGCGGGGATGCCGAACAGCGGCGCGAACACGCCGGAACCGCGCGGTGGATCGTGATCCGGCAGGATGCCGATCATTTCCCGGCGCCGCAGGGCCGCCAGCAGATGCTTCACGCCGCCGGCGGTGGTCGGCACCAGCGTGGCGCCGAGGCGGGTCCGCCCTTCCAGCACCAGGGCTTCGAAATGCCCTTTCTGCGGCTTGTACAGCGAGGTCATGGCGCCGTGCGCCGAGCAGAACAGGCCGGCCAGCTCCCAGGCGCCGATATGCGGGCACAGCCAGATCACGCCCTGGCCGCGCGCGGCCAGTTCGCGCAGCTGGCGTGCGGCGGCGGCGTCCTCCAGCGCGCGCCGCAGCCGCGCCTCGGGGCCGAACCACAGCGCCGGTGCCTCGAGAATGGCGCAGACCATATGCACTAGACTGCGCCGGGCGACCTCGCGCCGGCGTTCGGCCGACAGCTCCGGCAGGCACAGTCGCAGGTGCAGCTCGGTAAGCTGTTTCTGGCGGTTCGGAAGGCGCCACAACAATGCACCGATCCCGGCCGACACGGCGTGGATCAGGCGCAGCGGCAGGCGGCCGATCAGGGTCAGCGCGAGGTGCAGGAAGGCTTTCATCGCGCGCGATTGTGGCGGCGGCAGCGCGCAAAAAGAAAGACCCGACGGATGAAGGTCGGGTCCAAGGGAGGAGGAAAAACCATGTTGCGAACCACAGCCCGCCAAAAATGGTGCGCTGCGGCAACACAACGACAGTTTGGGTGTTGGCGCTGGGGGCGACTGTCGGGAGTTCGCCTCGCCGCCGTGTAAGAAAATTCTGAACCTTGAATGATCGGTCTATTACAGCGTGTCACTGAAGCTGCGGTTCGCGTCGACGGCGAACTGGTGGGTGAAATCGGCGTCGGCCTGCTGGTCCTGGTGGGGGTCCAGCGCGACGACGGCCCGCCGCAGGCGGCGCGATTGCTCGAACGCCTGCTGGGGTATCGCGTGTTCGCGGACGAGGTCGGGCGCATGAACCGCAGCCTGCGCGACACCGGTGGCGGACTGCTGCTGGTGCCGCAGTTCACGCTCGCGGCCGACACCCGCAAGGGCACGCGCGCGGGGTTCTCGACCGCGGCCGAGCCGGAGCGGGCCCGCGAGCTGTTCGGGCACCTCGTCGGGCTGGCGCGGGCCGCGCACCCGCTGGTCGCAACGGGGCGGTTCGGCGCCGACATGAAGGTCAGCCTCGTCAACGACGGCCCGGTGACCTTCTGGCTGGAAACCGCCTGAGTCCGCCCGGCGCGGTGGCGCCGGAACCGGCCGGAACGACCGAATGACGCGCCATGGTTCATTTTCGATAGGGCCGGGAGTACCATTGGCGCCCCTTTTGGCCGGTCCCGGCGATGTCAGCACGTAGCGCCAGCGTCGAACGCAACACCCGCGAGACGCAGATTCGAGTGGAACTGAACCTCGACGGTTCGGGCGAGTCGCATTTCGCGACGGGGATCCCGTTCCTCGATCACATGCTCGATCAGGTGGCGCGGCACGGGCTGATCGACCTCAAGGTCGAGGCCGATGGCGACCGCCACATCGACGATCACCACACCGTCGAGGATCTCGGCATCACCCTGGGCATGGCCTTCGACCGCGCGGTCGGCGACAAGAAGGGCGTCGTCCGCTACGGCCACAGCTATGTGCCGCTGGACGAGGCGCTGTCGCGCGTCGTCGTGGATCTGTCGGGGCGCCCCGGTCTCGAATACCACGTCGAGTTTCCGCGCGCGCGCATCGGCGATTTCGACGTCGACCTGTTCCGCGAATTCTTCCAGGGCTTCGTCAATCACGCCAAGGTCACGCTGCATATCGACAGCCTGCGCGGCCGCAACGCGCACCACATCATCGAAACGGTGTTCAAGGCCTTCGGCCGCGCGCTGCGCATGGCGGTGACCGCCGATCCGCGCATGGGCGACATCACGCCGTCCACCAAGGGCAGCCTCTAGCTCAGCAGGCGACGCGCCCGTCGATCCTTCAGCGATTCTTCACTATGGCAGCAGCAATCGGCGTTATCGACTACGGCATGGGCAACCTCCACTCGCTCGGCAAGGCGCTGGAGCGGGTGTCGGCGTCCAGCCGCTTGGTGATCAGCTACGACCCCGAGGAACTGATGAACTGCGACCGCCTGGTGCTGCCGGGCGTCGGCGGCGTGCGCGAGTGCATGAACGAGCTGCGTCGCCTCGAACTCAATGAAATGGTGGTCGAGGCGGCACGCAACAAGCCGACCCTCGGCATCTGCCTCGGCATGCAGGTGATGCTCGAGTGGAGCGACGAGAACGAGGGCGTTCCGGCGCTGGGACTGTTCCCGGGCAAGGTCGTGCGTTTCCCCGATCCGAAGCCGGACGGCGATGGCGAGCGGCTCAAGGTGCCGCACATGGGCTGGAACCGCGTGCGCCAGACCCAGGATCATCCGATCTGGTCCGGAGTCCCCGACGATTCCTGGTTCTACTTCGTGCACAGCTATCACGCGCAGCCGAGCAACCCGGATCACGTGCTCGGGCTGAGTCAGTATCCGAACGACTTCGCGGCCGCCGTCGCGCGCGACAATATCGTGGCGTTCCAGTTTCATCCGGAAAAGTCGCAGAACCTGGGCATGATGCTGCTGGCCAACTTCACGCACTGGGATCCCTAGACCGACCGACGCATGCGCCAGCGGCCGCGAACCCGCCTTTCGGTAGGGTTGCGTGCGCCGCGCCAATTAGGGCAGAGTTCGGACAAAGTCAGGACTTCAAACCCTTACGCCAAGCCTTGAGTCAAGGCCGAGACCGAACAGACCGCTTCCCACCTGACCAATTCCCCAACGATGTTGTTGATTCCCGCAATTGATTTGAAGGGCGGCCAATGCGTGCGTTTGCGCCAGGGCCGGATGGATGACGTGACGGTCTTTTCGGACGATCCGGCGACGATCGCCAAGCGTTGGGCCGACGAGGGTGCGGAACGCATCCACGTGGTCGACCTTGACGGCGCGGTCAAGGGCCAGCCGGTCAACATCAAGGTCGTCGAGGACATCGCCGCGGCCGTCGACGTGCCGGTGCAGGTCGGTGGCGGCGTGCGCGAGGAAGAGACCGTCCAGCACTACCTCAATGCCGGCGTGCAGTTCGTCATCATCGGCACCAAGGCGGTCAATGCGCCGCACTTCCTGCACGACCTGTGTCTGGAGTTTCCGCGGCACATCATCGTCAGCCTCGATGCCAAGGACGGCCGCGTCGCGCTCAACGGCTGGGCCAAGCTGACCGGTCACGACGTGATCGAGACCGCGCTGCACTGCGAGCGCGACGGTGTCGAGGCGATCATCTACACCGACATCGCCCGCGACGGCATGATGCAGGGCTTCAACGTCGAGTCGACCCGCAATCTGGCGCGGGCGCTGAAGACCCCGGTGCTCGCCTCCGGCGGCGTCAGCAGTCTCGACGACATCCGCCGTCTGAAGGATCTCGAGAACGACGGGGTCGGCGGTGCCGTGATCGGCCGTGCCCTGTACGAGGGCAGCCTCGACTTCAAGGAAGCGGTCAAGATCGCCCGCGCCTGACGCGGATCTGGCCGATGCCCGGGTAACGTCCGTTCAGAAGTTGCCGTAACCCCCACCGATTCTCGATTCCTGGTTCGACCCGTGCTAGCCAAACGCATCATCCCCTGCCTTGATATCGACCGCGGCCGCGTGGTCAAGGGCGTCCGCTTCCAGGACGTGCAGGACGCCGGCGATCCGGTCGAGGTGGCGCGCAAGTACGACTACCAGGGGGCCGACGAGCTGGTGTTCCTCGACATCACCGCCAGCCACGAGGACCGCCCGATCCTGTTCCAGACGGTCGAGCAGGTCGCCCGCGAGATCTACATTCCGCTGACGGTCGGCGGCGGCGTCCGCACCTGTGCCGACGTCCGCGCCCTGCTCTCGGCCGGCGCCGACAAGGTCAGCATCAACACCGCCGCGGTCGAGAACCCCGGCTTCGTCACCGAGGCCGGCGGCCGCTACGGCGTGCAGTGCATCGTCGTGGCGATCGACGCCAAGCGCGTCAACAAGAAGAAGGAACCGCCGCGCTGGGAGGTGTTCACCCACGGCGGCCGTCGCGCCACCGGCATCGATGCGATCGAATGGGCGCAGAAGATGGTCGAACACGGCGCCGGCGAACTGCTCGTGACCAGCATGGACCGGGACGGGACCAAGGCCGGCTACGACAACGAGCTGCTGCGCGCGATCTCCGACACGGTCGCGGTTCCGCTGATTGCGTCCGGTGGTGTCGGCACACTGGATCATCTGTACGAAGGCCTCGAAGAGGGCCGGGCCGACGCGGTGCTGGCCGCCAGCATCTTTCACCAGGGAACCTACACGGTCGGTGCCGCCAAAGAGTTTCTCGATGGCCGCGGCGTCCGGGTTCGCATCTGAGCGGCGTGCGGCGTAATATGATGCCGAACGGTCATACGGTTATGGCAGACTCGAAACTTCCGGCTGACGTCCTCGACGAGCTGTATCGCGTCCTCGAAGCACGCAAAGGTGCCGATCCGGATACGTCGTACGTTGCCAGTCTGTATGCCCGCGGCGTGGACCGGATTCTGAAGAAAATCGGGGAAGAGGCGGCCGAGACACTGATCGCCGCGAAGAACCCCGACGACGAAGAGCTGGTCCATGAGCTGGCGGACCTGTGGTTTCACACGCTGGTCCTGCTGTCGCATCGCGATCTGCCGCTGAGCCGGCTGACCGACGAGCTGGCACGCCGCTTCGGTACTTCGGGCCACGCCGAGAAGGCGGCCCGCACAAACGATTGAGAGGTAGAGACCATGGGTTCCCTGAGTATTGGACATTGGCTGATCGTGCTGGTCATCGTGCTGCTGATCTTCGGCACGAAGAAACTCCGCAACCTGGGCGGTGATCTGGGCGGCGCGATCAAGAACTTCAAGCAGTCGATGAAGGAAGGCGAGCAGGACGCCGAGGCGTCGATGCGCCAGCTGTCCGCCGACGAGAACGCGGCGCAGCAGCAGAAGACCGCCGAACAGAAGCAGAACGAGAAGGTCTGATCCCAGCGGCCATCCGCCGGTCCAGACACCACACACGTCCATGTTCGACATCGGTTTCACCGAGCTGCTGATCTGCTTCATCATCGCCCTGGTCGTGCTCGGGCCCGAGAAGCTTCCGGGTCTGGCGCGGACCATCGGGCGATGGTCCGGCCAGGCGCGCGGCTATGTCCGCAATCTGACCGCAGAGCTTGATCGCGAGGCCAAGCTGGCGGATCTGAAGAAACAGCTCGATGACGCCAAGCGAGCGGTTCAGACGGAAACCCAGTCGATGGAAAGCTCGGTCCGCCAGTTTGCCGCGGAGGCCGAGAAGCAGGCCGAACACACCATCGAACAGAAGGCCGACAAGGACCTTCCGCCCAAGTCATGATCCGCATCCATGTCCGAGGACGATAAGACTTCCAACGAACAGCCGCTGATCGCCCACCTGCTGGAACTGCGCGATCGGCTGCTGAAGATCGTCTGGGGCGTCCTGCTGGTGTTCCTGCCGCTGACCTTCGTCGCCAAGCAGCTCTACGCGTGGCTGGCGCAGCCGCTGCTGGAACTGCTGCCACCGGGCGCGTCGATGATCGCGACCGAGGTCGCCTCGCCGTTCTTCACGCCGATCAAGTTCGCCGCGCTGGTGGCGTTCGTGATCGCCGTGCCGTGGGTGCTGTATCAGGTCTGGGCCTTCGTCGCGCCGGGTCTGTACAAGAACGAACGGCGTCTGGTGGTGCCGTTGATGACGTCGAGCACCCTGCTGTTCTACGGCGGCATCGCCTTCGCCTATTTCCTGGTGCTGCCGACGGTGTTCCGTTTCATCATCGGCATCGCGCCCGAGGGCGTCGAGGTGATGACCGACATCGCCAAGTATCTCGATTTCGTCCTCGGGATCTTTCTGGCCTTCGGCGTCGCCTTCGAGACACCGGTGGCGATGGTCCTGATGGTCAAGACCGGCTTCATCACGCCGGCCAAGCTCGCCGCCAAGCGCGAATACGTCGTCGTCGGCGCCTTCGTGCTGGCCGCCGTGATCACGCCGCCGGACATCGTTTCGCAGATCATGCTTGCGGTTCCGGTCTACCTGCTCTATGAAGTGGGCATCATCGCGGCGCGCATCCTGGTGCCGGGTAGCCGCGAGGTCGAGCAGCAGGAAAGCGAAGGCTGATCCGGCACCGGACCTGCGCGTGGCTGCGCGCGACCCGAATCGGCCCATCGGCCGCTCATGGTGACGGAGATCCGAACCGGTGCACGTTCTGCTCGTAGAAGATCACGCCGACTTGGCGGCGACCATTGGGGATTACCTGGAGGCGCGCGGCCATACCGTCGACTTCGCCTACGACGGCCGCAGCGGCCTGCAGTCCGCCACCCATTCGATCTTCGATGTCATCATCCTCGACCGCATGCTGCCGGGGATGGACGGCACCGAACTCTGCCGGCAGCTGCGCGGCGATGCCGGCGTGGCCACTCCGGTCCTGATGCTGACCGCGCTGGACACCGTCACCAATCGTGTCGAGGGCCTCGACGCCGGTGCCGACGACTATCTGGTCAAGCCGTTCGCGATGGCCGAACTCGAGGCGCGCCTGCAGGCGATGCACCGGCGCGCCAGCGGCACCGTCGCCAACCAGCGACTGCAGGTCGGCGATCTGGTCTACGATCCCCGCACCCGTGAGGCGCAGCGCGCCGGTCAGGCGATCGCGCTGAATCCGACGACGCGCAAGATCCTCGAGTTCCTGATGCGACAGACCCATCGCGTCGTCACCCGCGAGGAGCTCGAACGTCTGTTGTGGGGCGACGACCTGCCCGACGGCGACGTGCTGCGCGCCCACATGCACGTGCTGCGCGCCGCGGTCGACCGGCCGTTCGAGGACAAGCTGTTGCACACGGTGCGCGGCGCGGGCTACCGGCTGGCGCCGGCCGACGGCGGCGAGCGCGGGTGAGCCGGGTCCCGAGCACCCTGCGCCAGCGTCTGATCTGGGCGCTGGCGACGTTCAGCGCCGCGACCGCGCTGCTGGTCGGGCTGGCGATCTGGAGCAGCGACGTGCTGCTCGAGGACGCCGCCGTGCGCGACCTGATGGAGCGCGAGCTCGCCCTGGTCGCGGGCGTCAGCAGCGGCGAGGACGAGTTCGTACGTCACCACACGCTGCGCTTCTACCGCAGCCAGACGGTCCCCGATGCCATCCGCGATCTGCCCGACGGCTTCAACACGCACGTCTTCATCGGCGACCGCCAGTATCACGTCCTGGTGAAGACGCCGTCTGCGGAGGAGCGGCTCTACCTCGCCTACGACGTTTCGTTCATCGAGCGCCGCGAGCTGGCGCTGGGCCTCGCCGCCGTGGTGATCCTGCTCCTGGTGACCACCGCCGGGGTCTTCACCGCGCAGTGGATCGCGACCCAGGCGCTGCACCCGCTCGACGATCTGGTGCGCCAGCTCGAACGGCTGGATCCGGAGCGTCGCGGCGAGCAGTTGCGCCTGCCTTCGGCCCACAGTGAATTCACCGTGTTCGTCCGTTCGATGAACCGCTACATGGCCGAACTCGACGCGATGGTCGAACGCGAGCGCGCGTTCGCGGCGGCGGCCAGCCACGAGCTGCGGACGCCGCTGGCGGTGATCCAGGGCGCCGCCGAAACCCTGGCGCTGACCGACACGCGGCCGCAGATCGCGCGCATCGCGCGCGCGGTCAACGAAGCCCGCCACCAGCTCGAGGCGCTGCTGGCGCTGTCCCGTGTCAACGAGACCCCGGCACTGGAGCAGATGGAGATGCCCGGCGATCTGCGGATCCTGGCCGAAACCTACCTGCACGACGCGCCGACGCAGACGCAGCTGATCTGGGACGCCCCCGAAGCGTTCCGGATCGAACTGCCCACCGGGGCGATCGCGGTCATCTTCACCAACCTGCTGCGCAACGCCCTGCGCGCGGCCAAGGGCGGACCGGTGACCGTCCGCGTCGACGCCACCGCCGTCGAGGTACTCGACGAGGGCCCGGGGATCGATCCCGGCGAACTGCCGCACGTGTTCGAGCCGCGCTTCCGCGGCCGTGACGGTGGCAGCGGCATGGGGCTCTACATCGCCCGGGTCCTGGCCCAGCGGCTCGGCTGGGAACTGACCCTCGAGAACCGGACGCCGGGCAGCGGCGTGCGCGCGCGATTGCAGTTCCGGCGCGCGACGCCGGGCGGCGGCGCCCGCCGGGGCTGAGATCAGGTCTCCAGCGACTGCGCCGGGTGCGCCGTGCAGGCCCGCAGCGCCGGGTAGACGCTGCCGATCAGTCCGATCGCAGCGGCCATGATCACGCCGTGCAGGAGCAGCGCCGACGCCGACGGGCTCATCACCGTCGCGCCGAGGGCCGGGTCGCCCTGCAGCATCGCGATCGCGGCGCGACCCAGCAGCAGGCCGAGCAGACTGCCGGCGATCGCCAGGCAGGCCGCTTCGATCGCGACGATCTGCACGATCCGGCGCCGCCGCCAGCCGAGTGCGCGCAGCACCGAGAAGTCCTCGGCGTGCTCGAGCACGCTCAGCAGCAGCGCGATCAGGATCGCCGCGGCACCGAGCAGGGTCGCAGGCAATGCGATCAGGGTGCTCAGGGCCCAGCTGTGGCCGAAGCCGACGTGCAGATGCGAGCCGATCGCATCGGTCATGACCTCACCGGCCGGTGCGGCGGCCAGGCAGGCGTGGCAGACGGCGTGTCCGTGCCAGTCGATCGCCATCGACGCGACCCCGACACAGACCGCGAGACAGACGATCACCAGCGCCAGCAGATAGCGCCAGTGGTGAAATTGCAGGTTGCGCACCGCCAGTCCGAACACGGTCACGCCGCCGCCCTTCCCGCGTCGATCACGCGGCCGTCGGACATGCGCACGATGCGCTGCATCTGGCTGCCGACCTGGGCGTCATGGGTCGCCACGATCAGCGTCATCCCGGACACGGCATGGACATCCGTGAGCAGGCGCATGATGCGGCGCGCGTCCAGACTGTCGAGGTGGCCGGTCGGTTCGTCGGCCAGGAGCAAGCGGGGCCGATTGGCCAGCGCACGGGCGATGCCGACGCGCTGGCGTTCGGCGCCGGACAGCTCCGCGGGCAGGTGCCCGGCGCGATGCCCCAGCCCGACCTCCTCCAGCAGCAGGCGCGCCCGCTTGCGGTGTTCGTGCCGCGGCTGGCCGTTGTCGAGCATTGCCACCTCGACGTTCTCGGCCGCGGTCAGCATCGGCAGCAGACGGTAGGCCTCGAAGACCAGTCCGATCTCGTGGCGGCGAAAGTCCGCAGCGGCCGCGGGGGGCGGGTACGGGCGCCCGTCGAAGCGCAGCTGTCCCGCAGATGGTGGATCCAGCGCGGCAAGCAGGCGCAGCAGGATCGACTTGCCGCTGCCGCTGGGGCCGACCAGTGCCACCGACTCGCCCGGATCGACACGCAGCCCGCAGCCACGCAGCGGCAGGGTACGGCCGCCGTCGGGGCTGAAGTCCAGCCCCTGGGCATCGATGAGGGCTTGCGGTGGGCGGTGCATGGGGAAACGTTCCGGGCCTGCGCGAATTCGGCCGAGTTGCCTTATCGTCGAACACTGAACACAGCACCCTAGGGCCGACGATGTCAGTGCAGCGTCAACACTGCCAGGGCGGAAACGGGCGGTCATGCCGGCGATACGCCGCCGCCGGGCTGGTGGCCGCGACCCTGCTGCTCGCCGCCGTCTGCGCCGCGCCGCGGACCGACGTCGGCGCCGTTCCGGCGGGGGCCGGCGCATTGCCGTGCGCGACGGTTTTCGAGGCACTGGATCGCGCCGTGGTCGAGGCCGGCGTCCAGGGCGGCGACGTCCGCGCGGTCCCCGGGTTGCCGTACCTGACCGCGGACCGCTTCCTGGCGTCCTTCGCCGGGGCGGCCACGGATGCGGACGCCTTCGATGTCTGGGTCGAGCATCTGCGCCGCCGCAATCTGCAGCGGCGGGCCGCCGAGCTGGCGCGGCTCGGGCCACGGGCAGACGGCCTGAGCCTCGCGCGCCTCGACGGCTGCGGTCGCCGGCGGGCAGCGGCCGAACTGGGCGATGCCGCTGCGCGGCGCCGGTTGTGGGCGGCGGTGCGGGTCCCCGACGAGTACGCGCGGGTCGCGCGCATCGCCGGCTTCTACCCCTTCGCCGTGCCGTTCCTGCGCCTCGGCATCGGCGACTACCAGCGCGGCGTTGCCGCGGACTACGCGCGTCCGCTGGCCGATCTCGACGGGCCGGCGCGGCGCATCGCCTGGGGGCCGGCGGCGGCGTCCGGGCCGGTGCCCGCGCTGGCCGCGGTGCCGCGCGACCGGCTCGGCATTCCGCAGCTCGACGCGGCGCAGTGGGCGGCGCTGGCGCGGGCCCATGCGCCGGTGTGGTGGGTCGAACAGGGCGGGCCCTACGACCTGCCCGGTGCGCCGACCTGGGCCGGCGCCCGGCCGACGGTCGACCCGGCGCGACCGGACGTCTACGTCCACCACGACTTCACCCGCTTCGGGGCACAGGTCCTGCCGGTGCTGGTGTACACGATCTGGTTCGCCGAGCGGCCGCCGCAGACGGCCCACGATCCGTATGCCGGCGCCCTCGACGGCCTGGTGTGGCGCGTCGTGCTCGACCCGCAGGGCCGGCCCCTGCTCTACGACAGCATCCACCCCTGCGGTTGTTTCCACTACTGGTATCCGGCGCAGCCGCTGACCCGCCGTGACGCCGATTCATTGTGGCGGGAGCCGGCGCTGGTCCCGCAGGGACAGCTGCCGCCCAACCCCGCCGGTGGGCGCTGGGCGCTGCGGGTGGCCAGCGCGACCCACCAGCTGCGCCGGGTGCTGCCGGCGGACGGTATCGATGGCGAGCGTCGCGACTACCGCCTGCGCCCATACGCCGAACTGACACGGCTGCCCGATCCCCGCGGCGGATTGCGCAGCCTGTTCGGTCGTGACGGCCTGGTTGCCGGCAGCGAACGGGGCGAGCGCTGGTGGCTGTGGGTCAGCGGCGTGCCCGAGCCGGGGGCGATGCGGCGCCGGGGACGCCAGGCCACGGCCTTCGTCGGACGCCAGCACTTCGACGACGCCCGCGTGCTGGAGCAGGTGTTCGAAGTGCCGGAGGCGTTCCGCGATCCGGCGTTGCCGGCGCAGTTACGGTAAGCCCGCGTTCCGGCCCGATCGGCCTATCATGCGCCACCATTCGGGTTCCAACGGGAGCGGGCATGTACAAGCTGAAGGACAAGGTTGCGGTGATTACCGGCGCGGGCTCCGGCATCGGCCGGGCGCTGGCGCTGCAGCTGGCGAACAAGGGCTGCCGTCTGGCGCTGTCGGACGTCAACGAGGACGGCCTGGCCGAAACCGCGTCGATGCTCCCGCAGACGCCGTTCACGCAGCGCCTCGACGTGGCCGACCGTGAGGCCGTGTATGCCCACGCCGACGCGGTGCAGCGCGAGTTCGGCACCGCCCACGTCGTGATCAACAATGCCGGCGTCGCGCTGTCGCAGACGATCGAGGACATGAGCTACGACGATTTCGAGTGGCTGATGGGGATCAACTTCTGGGGCGTGGTCTACGGGACCAAGGCGTTCCTGCCGATGCTGCGTGCGCAGGACGACGGCGCCATCGTCAATCTGTCGAGCATCTTCGGCATCATCACCCTGCCGACGCAGGGCGCGTACCACGCCGCCAAGTTCGCGGTCCGCGGCTTCACCGAGACCCTGCGTCAGGAGCTGGCCGGCACCGGCGTGTTCGCGGTCAGCATCCATCCCGGCGGCATCAAGACCAACATCGCGCGTTCCGCGCGCTTCTATGTCAGCCCCACCGGCGACAAGGACCGCGAGAAGACCAACCAGGACTTCGACAAGCTGGCGCGGACCACGCCGGAACAGGCGGCCGCCGCGATCATCGACGGCATCGAGCACAAGCGTCCGCGCGTGCTGATCGGCGGCGACGCCAAACTGCTCGACAAGGTGCAGCGCTGGATGCCGGAGTCCTACCCGAAGCTGGTCAGCAAGTTCGTCGAACTCGGCCGGCGCTGACGCTCAGCCTTCCGCGCTGGCCGTAGGCAGGGGTGCAGCGGTCGCCACGCGGCGCCGTTTGCGCTGCTGCTTGGCGCGGTACATCTTCAGGTCGGCGTTGTGCATCGCGGTCTTGAGTGGATCGGGCCGGGTCAGGTCCACCGCCGCGTGGCCGGCGCTGAAATGCACCTCGAACGGCAGCGCGCGGCGGCGGTTGAACGCCGCCACCTCGTCCTGCAGGCGGCGCAGCGTGGCCTCGGGTGCCGGCTGGTGGCGTGCCGCGAGCACGCAGAACTCATCGCCGCCGACGCGGCCGATGACGTCGCTGCCGCGGAAGTTGTCGACCAGCAGTCCGGCGACGGTGCTGATCAGCTGTGATCCGGCCTCGTGACCGAGTTCGTCGTTGACCTGTTTGAGCCCGTCGATGTCGAAGAAGAACAGCACCGCCGGCAGCTCTTCACGCTGCGCGGTTCGCACCGCCTGCTCCGCCAGGAAGGTGAAGCCGCGGCGGTTGTTGACGCCGGTCAGCTCGTCGGTCAGCGAGATCATCCGCAGTTCGGCTTCGAGCGTGTTGATGCGCTGGGCCATCCAGATCACGACGATCAGGACCAGTAGCGCGAGCGTCGCCGCCCGCAGCGCGGCCGCGTAGGAAGCGTCCAGCCATCCGAGATCCACCACCAGCCGGTGCAGCAGCGCCAGCGCGAAGGGCGTGGCCAGCGCGAACGGCATGATCGTCCGCGCGATGCGGCTGCCGATGCCGATGCCAACGAGCACGTCCGAATAGCCCTGGCGGGCGCGGCGGATACCGGCGACCAGTGCCAGACAGGCGAAGCCGAACAGCGTATGTGGCGACGTGCGGGTCAGCTCATCGGTCCCGAACAGATGGGTTGCGTCGAACAGATAGCCGGCCAGGACCATCATCACCAAGCCGGTGAGCAGGATCGCGGCAGCGTCGGCCACCACGCCGCAGACGCCCTTGTCCTGGCGCAGGCACAGCAGCCCGATTCCGGCGAAGAGGTAGCCCAGCGAGGTCTGCAGCGACATCCGGCCCGGATACGCGCCGCCCCAGGGATCGTCGACCAGCCACCGGTCGACGCCGAGACCGAGGTCGACATTCCATTCAGCTAATGTCGCCACCGTGAGCCCCAGGATCGCGACGGCCGCGAGGCGGCCCAGCCGGATCTGGTTCGGGGTGGCCCGTGGGCGTTGCAGCGCGTAGCTGGCGACCGCCAGCAGCAGGCTCAACGCCGTATTGAACTTCATCAGCCACCAGCCGTCCGGCGCCAGCGACCGCAGCGCCGGGATCAGCCACAGCGCCAGCACCGCCAGTCCGAGCGCAGCGGCGACGACCAGCACGCCCCGCTCGACGCGCTGCAGCCGTCTGAGCAGCTCGAAATCGGGACGGTTGGAGAGGGTGGCGAAGGACATGTCGGCCCGGCATCGGGCAACAGTGCCCGTCTACGGTTAACGGCCGCCATAGCGGACGCTGAAGGCCGCAGCCGTGACTCAGGATGATTGACCCACGGGGTTGTGGACGCAAGCATGAAACGTCCGCGCGGCGCGCAGATTCCGCCTGGCGGCGCTGTGGCCGGGAAACCGGCCGCGTGATCGCGGATTCAGGCCGTTTCGCGCAGCTGGGCGATGACTGGCGCGGTGTCGGGGCGCAGGCCGCGCCAGCGCTCGAACGAGGCCGCGGCCTGTTCGACCAGCATGCCGAGGCCGTCGGAAACCTGGGCCGCGCCCTGGGATTCGGCCCAGGCGCGGAACGGCGCGAAGGCATGGCCGTAGGACAGGTCGTAGCACTGGCCGCCCGCCGCCAGCAGCTGTCCGGGCAGGCGCGGGAAGCTGCCGTCATGGCCGGCGGAGGTGGCGTGGACGATCAGATCGAAGCGGTCGCCCTTGAGCGCCCGATGGGTGCAGGGCCGGATCGGTCCGATCGCCCGGAATTCCTCGGCCAGGGCTTCGGGCTTGGCCGGACTGCGATTGGAGACGACCAGTTCCGCCGGCTGTTCGCGCAGCAGCGGTTCGAGGATGCCGCGCACCGCGCCACCGGCGCCGAGCACCAGCACCCGGCGGCCGCGCAGGCCGAAGCCGAGCCGCTGCAGGTCGCGCAGGCAGCCCTCGCCGTCGGTGTTGTCACCGGACCAGCCGTTGTCGGTGCGCAGCAGGGTGTTGACCGCACCGGCGCGTCGCGCGCGGTCGCTGACCGTCTCGCACAGGCGCATCACCTCGACCTTGTGCGGCAGTGTCACGTTGAGCCCGCGAAACCCCTGCGCCGCGAGCGCCGCGAGCGAGGCCTCGAGTGCGTCCGGGGCGACGTCGATCGCCTCGTAGCTGAGCGACTGCCCGGTCTGGCGGGCGAACGCGGCGTGGATCAGCGGCGACTTGCTGTGCGCGACCGGATGGCCGATGACGGCGTAGCGATCCATGATGGCACCCGCCTCACTCGGCCAGCCAGATCGCCGCCTGTTTGGCGTAGTAGGTCAGGATCGAATCGGCGCCGGCGCGGCGGAAGCACAGCAGCGCTTCGAGCACGGTCTTGCGTTCGTCGATCCAGCCGTTCTGGGCCGCGGCCTTGATCATGCTGTACTCGCCGCTGACGTGGTACGCCGACACCGGCACGCCGAAGCGGTCCTTGACCCGGCGGATGATGTCCAGATACGGCATGCCCGGCTTGACCATGACGATGTCGGCGCCCTCGTCGAGATCCAGCGCGACCTCGCGCAGGGCCTCGTCGGTGTTGGCCGGATCCATCTGGTAGGTCTCCTTTCCGCCCTTGCCGAGGTTGCCGGACGAGCCCACCGCATCGCGGAACGGGCCGTAGAACGCGGAGGCGTACTTGGCCGCGTAGGACAGGATCAGGGTGTTGCGGAAGCCGTCGCGCTCAAGCACCTGGCGGATGTGACCGACGCGGCCGTCCATCATGTCCGACGGGGCGACCACATCGGCGCCGGCGCGGGCGTAGAGCAGGGCCTGGCGCCGCAGGATCTCGCAGGTCGGGTCGTTGGCGACGTAACCGTGCTCGTCGAGCACGCCGTCCTGGCCGTGGCTGGTGTAGGGGTCGAGCGCGACGTCGGCGACGATGCCGATCTCCGGCACCGCGTTCTTGATCGCCTTGATCGAGCGCACCATCAGGCTGTCCGGATTGAGCGCCTCGTCGCCGCCCGGCGTCTTCAGCTCCGGCGGCGTCACCGGGAACAGCGCAACCGTCTGCACGCCGACCGCGTACAGCTCACGACACTCCGCGACCAGTTCGTCCAGATCGTGGCGCACGACGCCGGGCATCGACGCCACCGGTCCCTTGCGCGGCCCCTCGGCGACGAACAGGGGCTGGATCAGCTGTTCCGGCAGCAGATGCGTTTCGCGGACCAGTCCGCGCACGAAGGCGGACTGACGGGTGCGGCGGAGACGGGTGTTGGGATAGCGACCGGTGATCACGGGGAATTTGGCCAATGCGGATGGAACGGCGGCATTATACGGCGCGCACCCCGCGCGACGGCCGCCGCGCCCGCGATGTCGCGCGCGGCGCATCGGGTTGCCGGCGTCGCCGGCAACACTTGAGGAGGACATGTTGATTACAGACAGAGGCAAGCGTGGACCTGCGCCGGCGGGCGTCGCATGACCGCGCTCGACCCCCAGACCCTGCTCCGGCTCGGAATCTTTCTCGGCCTGGTCGGCCTGCTGCTGCTGGCCGAATGGCGCTGGCCGCGGCGCGGCGGTGACCGTCTGCGACGGCTGCGCTGGCCGGCCAACCTCGGGCTGGTCGTGACCGACGCGGTGCTGCTGCGCCTGCTGCTCGGCAGCGGCGCCGTCGGCGTCGCGTGGTGGGCCACCGCCGCACAGCTCGGCCTGTTTCACCGGCTCGGCTGGTCGCCGCTGGCGGCCGGGGTCGCCGGCATGCTGCTGCTGGACCTGCTGATCTACTTCCAGCACCGCGTGTTCCACGCGGTGCCGCTGCTGTGGCGCCTGCATCGCGTGCATCACAGCGACATCGAGTTCGACGTCACCACCGCGCTGCGCTTCCATCCGGTCGAGATCCTGCTGTCGATGCTGATCAAGATGGCGGCGGTCGCGGCGCTGGGGGTGCCGGTGTGGGCGGTGGTCGCGTTCGAGGCCGTGCTCAACGGCACCGCGATGTTCAACCACGCCAATCTGGCGTTGCCGGGCGGTCTCGACCGCATCCTGCGCTGGATCGTGGTGACGCCGGACATGCACCGCGTGCACCACTCGGTCCATCGCGACGAGACCGACTCCAACTTCGGCTTCAACGTGCCATGGTGGGACCGCCTGTTCGGCACCTACCGGGCGCAGCCGCGCGACGGCCACGGCGGCATGGCGATCGGGCTCGAGGCATTCCGGGATCCGGACGCGCAACATATCGGCCGCCTGCTGACCCAGCCGCTGCGTTCACCCGAAAACGTTTCGGGCTAGACTGGGCCGGTCTTCCTTCACCCCACCCGCATGGCCGAAGCCGACCCATTGCTGCGACTGTTGCTCGCGACCGCCGACGGCGACCAGCGCGCGTTCAAGTCCCTGTACGACGCCAGCAGCCCGCATCTGTTCGGGGTGCTGCTGCGTATGTTGAAACGTCGGGATTGGGCAGAGGAGGCGCTCCAGGACTGCTATCTGAAGATCTGGCAGAAGGCCGATACCTACGCTCCGGAAAAAGGCGCGCCGCTGGCGTGGCTGACCACCGTGGCGCGCTATCGGGCGCTGGACCTGCTGCGGATGAAGCGGCCCGAAGTGGAGATGCCGGAGGAAGGCGAGGCGCCGCCGATGACCTTTGCCGACGGTGGAAGTGGCGTGAACCCGGAGGCACGTGCCGTGGAAGGCGAAGGGCTGGATCGGCTCGGTGAATGCATGGACGGACTGCAGGACGAGCAGCGCCGCAGCGTCCTGCTGGCCTATTACGAGGGCTACACCCACCAGGAACTGGCGAGCGTGATGCAGGCGCCATTGGGGACGGTCAAGAGTTGGGTCCGGCGCGGATTGCAGCGGTTGCGGGAGTGCCTGGGCGAATGAAGTATGAAAGTGACACGCTGAAGCAGGCATTGGCGGCCGAGTACGCACTCGGTACGCTGCGCGGGCCTGCGCGCCGGCGTTTCGAGCGCCTGCTGTCCGGCCGTGCCGATCTGCGCGACGAGGTCCGCTACTGGGAACGCCGCCTCGCCGGGCTGCGCCACGGTTTCGATCCGGTCGCCCCGCGCGATGTGGTCTGGGCGTCGATCGCCCGGCAGATCGAGACGCCGAAGGTCACGCCGATCGCGGCGGCGCGCACTCCGGCCGCCGCCGCCCGGACGCCGGTGGGGCTGCGCTTCTGGCAGGCCTGGTCGGGCCTCGCCACCGCCGCGTCGGTGGTGCTGGCGTTCGCATTGTTCCGGCAGGCGAGCCTGCCGCCGCCGGCGCCGCAGATCGTAAGGGTCGAGGTGCCGGTGCCGCAGCCGCTGCCGTACGTGGCGCTGCTGCATCCGTCGAACGTCGACGCGCAGTGGCTGGTGACGGTGTCGCCCGAGCGCAAGCTGATCCGGGTCTCCGGCAGCGGCGACTATCCGCTGAACCGGAAGACCGAATCGCTGGAGCTGTGGGTGATCGGCGACGACGGCAAGCCGCGTTCGCTCGGCATCCTTCCGATCGGCGATGCGGTCGACCTGCCGATGCCGCGCGGCATGCGCATGCCGAAGAAGCCGACGCTCGCGGTCAGTCGTGAGCCGGCGGGCGGCTCGCCGACCGGCCAGCCGACCGGGCCGGTGATCCTCGCCACGCCGGCGCAGCGCGCCAGCTAGCGGTCTCCTCTCAGGCCGCTGCGGGCGCGCTGTGCGCGTCCAGCCAGGCCAGCAGATCCGCGGTGACCTGCTCGCGGCAGATGTCGTTGAGCAGCTCGTGCCGGCCGTCCTCGTACAGCCTGGCGGTGACGTCGGTCAGGCCCGCGCTGCGGTAGTTGTCGGTCAGCGAACGGGCGCCCACCGCGCCCCGGCAGGCCGGATCGGCGCTGCCGTTGATCGTCAGCACCGGCAGCGATTTCGGAATGCGGGCCAGCCGCGCCGGATCGCGCAGCTGCCCCCCGGCGCGCAGCAGTTCGATCCAGATCGCCGCCGAGCAGCGGAAGCCGCACAACGGGTCCTGCACGTAGCGGTCGACCTCGTCCGGATCGCGCGACAGCCAGTCGAAGGCGGTGCGCGCGGGGCGGAAGCGGCGGTTGAAGTCCTTGAAGCTCAGCGCCTCGGCCAGCGCGCTGCGATGCTGGCGCCCGGCGATCAGGGCCTCGACGCGCAGCAGGTTCAGGCCGATCACGCGCAGCGGTCCGAGATCGGCGGTGCCGGCCGACAGGATCACGCCGGCCAGTTCGCCGCCGTGCCCGAACAGGTCGTGCTGGGCGAGAAAGGAGCCGCGGCTATGGCCGAACAGGAACAGCGGCGCACCCGGATGCAGGCCGCGGATGTGGCGGCGCACCGCGTCGATCGCGTCGAGGCTGGTCGTCCAGCCGTCCGCGCCGTCGATCTCGCCGAGCCGTTCGGGCGCGGTCACGCTGTGGCCGTGACCCGGCAGATCCTGGGCGTAGACCGCGTAACCTCGTGCCGCCAGCTGCGCGCCGAGACGCGCGTAGCGCGCCGCGTGTTCGGCCATGCCGTGGACGATCTGCACGCAGGCGCGCGGCGCCGATTCGGGCAGCCACGCCAGCACATGGGCGAATTCGGACGAACCCCAGCGATGCTGGAATTGACGGTTGAGCACGTGTAACGTCCCCCGGGAAATTGAATGGTCCAAGCCCCGCGCGCGGCCCGGCGCCGCGCAGTGTGGCATACAACCGAGGGGAACCCGATGACAGCCTTGCTGGCGATCGACCAGGGCACCACCAGCACCCGTGCCATCGTTTTCGACCGCGGCGGCAACAAGCGCGCCACCGCGCAGCGCGAACTGCCGCAGCATTTTCCGAAGCCGGGCTGGGTCGAGCACGACGCCGAACACATCTGGACCGACACCGTCGCCTGCGTGCGCGACGCGATGGCCGAAGCCGGCCTGCAGGCTGCCGACATCGCCGCGATCGGCATCACCAACCAGCGCGAGACCACGGTGGTCTGGGACCGCGCCACCGGCAAGCCGATCCATCGCGCGATCGTCTGGCAGGATCGCCGCACCAGCGCGTTCTGCCAGCAGCATCAGGATCGCGGTGAGTGGCTCAACCGCAAGACCGGCCTGCTGCTCGACCCCTACTTCTCGGCAACCAAGATCGCCTGGATCCTCGACGCGGTGCCGGGCGCCCGCGAACGCGCCGAAAACGGCGAGCTGGCCTTCGGCACCATCGACAGCTGGCTGCTGTGGCAGCTCACCGGCGGCACCGTGCACGCCACCGACGCGACCAATGCCTGCCGCACCGCCCTGTTCAATCTGGAAACCCAGGACTGGGACGACGAGCTGCTGGCGTTCTTCGGTGTGCCACGGGCGCTGATGCCCCGGATCCGTGATTCGGCCTGTGCCTTCGGCAGGACTGAAGCCGGCCTGTTCGGCGGCGAGATCCTGATCGGCGGCATCGCCGGCGACCAGCAGGCCGCGACCATCGGCCAGGCCTGCTTCCAGCCGGGCATGATCAAGTCCACCTACGGCACCGGCTGCTTCATGGTTCTGAACACCGGCGACGAGATCAAGCTGTCGAAGAACCGCCTGCTGACGACCGTGGCCTACCGCCTCAAGGGCAAGCCGACCTTCGCCCTGGAAGGCAGCATCTTCGTCGCCGGCGCGGCGGTGCAGTGGCTGCGCGACGCCATGCACCTGATCAAAGCCGCCGGCGAGACCGAGGCGCTGGCCAAGTCGATCGAGGACACCCAGGGCGTGTACCTGGTCCCCGCCTTCACCGGCCTCGGTGCCCCGTACTGGGACCCCGAGGCGCGCGGCGCGATCTTCGGCCTGACCCGCGATTCGGGCATCGCCCATATCGTGCGGGCGGCGCTGGAGTCGGTCAGCTACCAGACCCGCGACCTGCTGCAGGCGATGTCCGACGACGCGGTGCGGCCCAGGGAACTGCGTGTCGACGGCGGCATGGTCGTCAACGACTGGCTGAGCCAGTCGCTGGCCGACATCCTGCAATTGCAGGTGCTGCGGCCGCGGATCGTCGAGACCACCGCGCTGGGCGCGGCGTATCTGGCCGGCCTGGAGGCCGGTGTCTACCAGTCTCTGGATGAAATTGCCGCGCTTTGGCAGCAGGAGCGCGAGTTTTCGCCGGGAATGGCCACCGATCGGGCCGATGCGCTCTATGCCGGCTGGCAGGACGCGATCGCCCGGGTGCGCACCGGACACGCCTGAGCGGGTCGTTTCAGACAACCTGGCCGGCGGCGTGGCCCGAGGCCCAGGCCCACTGGAAGTTGTAGCCGCCGAGATGGCCGGTGACGTCGACGACCTCGCCGACGAAGTACAGGCCGTCGACATGCCTGGAGCCCATCGTCGATGACGACAGCGCGTCGGTGTCGACCCCGCCCAGCGTGACCTCGGCGGTGCGGTAGCCCTCGCTGCCGTCGGGCGTGAAGCGCCAGGCCTGCAGCGCGTCGGCGACCTGCTGCAGCTGCCGCGGCGGATACTGCTTCAGCGGCCGGCTGTCCGGGCCGAGTTCGCACAGGCGCTGGGCCAGGCGCTTCGGCAGCACCTCGGCGAGCACCGTGCGCAGTTCCGCCGCCGGCCGTTCCTGCTGGCGCGCCTGCAGCCATGCCAGCGCATCGGTCCCGGGCAGCCAGTTCACCGTCACCGTGTCGCCGGGCTGCCAGTACGACGAGACCTGCAGGATCGCCGGGCCGCTGAGTCCGCGGTGGGTGAACAGCAGCCCGGCGCCGAAGCTCGCGTCATGGCAGTGCGCCTCGACCGGCGTCGCCAGTCCGCTGAGATCGCCGTAGCGCTGCAGATCGGCGTCGCCCAGGGTCAGCGGCACCAGGCCCGCGCGCGTCGGGCGGATCGTGTGGCCGAACTGCCGTGCCAGCGCGTAGCCGAGCCCGGTCGCGCCCATGCGCGGAATCGACAACCCGCCGGTCGCGACCACCAGCGATTCGCAGTGCAGTGAATCGTGCGGCGTCAGCACGTCGAAGCCGCGTTCGGCCGCGGCGACGCGTTCGATCCGGCAATCGGTGCGGATCTCGACCCCGGCGTCCTCGCATTCGCGCAGCAGCATGTTGAGAATCAGCTTCGACGACTCGTCGCAGAACAGCTGGCCGAGTTCCTTCTCGTGGTAGGCGATGCGGTGCTGCTGCACCATCGCGATGAAGTCCCACTGCGTGTAGCGCGCCAGCGCGGACTTGCAGAAATGCGGGTTGGCCGAGAGGTAATGCTCCGGCGTGACGTCGAGGTTGGTGAAATTGCAGCGCCCGCCGCCCGACATCAGGATCTTCTTGCCGACCCGGTTGGCGTGGTCGAGCACGACGACGCGGCGTCCGCGGCGTCCGGCCACGATCGCGCACATCAGGCCGGCGGCACCGCCGCCGAGAATCAGCACGTCAGGATCGGTCACGGACGCGGTTCAGATGCGGTGTCCGCGCGATACAGCGCCTCGGCCTCGACGTCGAGATCGTCGCGGCAGATGTCCGCGCGCAGGATCGTCACCGGCACGTCGGGGCCGAAGGCGTCGCGGATCGCCGGCAGCAGCGCCGGCAGCAGCGCGGCGTCGCGCAGGTAGACGGTGGCGTATTCGGCCGACCACGCCGTCGCTTCTTCGGCGCCCTGCCGCTGCAGGCTGGCGAGGTTCTCGACGATTTCCCGCCACTGCTGCGCCGGCGCGCCGGCGTGGACCGTCTCGTGGCCGACGACGCTGGCGGTACCGGAGACGATCAGATCGGCGCCGTCCGCCCAGGGCATCAGCACCGCGCGCGAGAAGCTCGGGCTGCGCGGCCCGTACTGGCGGGGATAGCGGAAGGCGCTGACCTGCCGTGGATTCTCCACCTGACGCGCGCGCTGGCGCGTCGCCATGAACCAGACGCGCAGACCGCCGCGGCTGAGGCCGATCGCGGTCGCGGCCGGCAGGCAGGATTCGAAGTCCGGCATCTGCGCGATCGCCTGGTGGCGGCCGAGGCTGAACTGGCGATACCGCTCCTGGTCGCCCTCGCCCTCGGTGATGGCCTCGAGGAAATGCCAGACCCGCAGCAGGCCCGGATAGCCGCGGCGGCGGATCAGGGCGTCGATGCGCTGATACAGCGTCCGGGTCTGCCCGGCGACGGCGTCCAGCGCGCATTGCGGCAGGCACACCTGGCCGAACAGCAGCGCGTCGTTCTCGGCATAGTCGATGTCCGCGTCGCGCCCACTGCGAACCGGCGCGACGCTTTCCCACAGCTCCACCGCGGGGCCGGCGAGCCGTTCCACCGGCAGATGCAGCACGCGCGGGTCATCGCTGTCCGGCGCGACCGGATCGCGCACGATGCACGCCAGCACGCGCTCCGGCAGCGGCTGCGGGAGCCGGTCGGCGTAGCGGACGCGGTAGGGGCGCGACGCGGCGGCGGTGGCGCTCAGGAAGGAATCGGACACTCGGGCACGCATTGGATGTTGGGGCGGGCGTCTCCGGACCGGACGCCCCGGCTCGGACGCATTATCCTTGATCCGAGTGCCGGCAATGAAGCCGGCCGAACCACAGCGGCAAGGGGGAGGCACGCTGATGAATCGCAACTCGTTGATCCGGACCCGCATCGGGGCGGGCCCGCGGCGCCGGTCGCGCTGCGGAGGCCTGGGCGCATGAGCGACCTGGACCAGATGCAGCTGCAGTTCAGCCCCGCCGCGGCGATGCTGCTGCAGGGGGTGCTCGCGGTGATCATCTTCGGCGTGGCGCTGGAACTGTCGTTCGCCGACTTCCGGCGCCTGCTGCACGCGCCGCGGCCGGTGCTGATCGGTCTGTGCGCGCAGCTGGTGCTGCTGCCGCTGCTGACCGTCGCCCTGGTGCTGGTGGCCGAGCCGATGCCGAGCATCGCGCTGGGTCTGATGATGACCGCCGCCTGCCCGGGCGGGAACATGTCCAACATCCTGACGCACTGGGCGCACGGCCGGACCGCGCTGTCGATGGCGATGACCACGCTGTCGAGCATGGTCGCGCCGCTGAGCACGCCGATGGTGTTCGGGTTGCTCGGCGGCCTGCATCCGGCCACGCGCGATGCGCTGCGCGAAGTGGCGGTGCCGTACAGCGAGCTGGTGACGACGATCATCCTCGCGTTGCTGCTGCCGCTGCTGCTCGGCATGGGGCTCAAGCAGCGTTCACCGGCGCTGGCGGCACGCCTGCGGCGGCCGCTGAAGCGTTTCGGGCTGTTCGCGTTCCTGCTGTTCGTGGTGCTGGCGCTGGCGGCGAACCACACGCTGTTCGCGCAGGCGATCGGCGCGATCTTCGTGCTGGTGCTGGTCCACAACGCGCTGGCGCTGCTGACCGGCGCCGGCGTCGGCAAACTGACGCGCCTGCACGAGCGCGACCGTCGCGCCGTGACCTTCGAGACCGGCATCCACAACACCGCGCTGGGGCTGACCCTGATCTTCAGCTACTTCCAGCACCTTGGCGGCATGGCGCTGGTGGTGGCGTGGTGGGGCATCTGGCACCTGGTCAGCGGCGGCCTGCTGGCGTGGTACTGGTCGCGCCGCGTGCCCGAATAGGGCGCCGCCTCAGAAGTGCGCCGGGCGCGGCGCCTGGTAGGCCGGGCGGCTGTTGCTCATCCGGTCGAGGCGCTGGTCCTTGCGCGTCCAGACCGTATTGACCCAGTCCTGGAAGCGTTTGCGGTACTCCGGATCGGCCTCGTAGCTGCCCGC
This sequence comes from Nevskiales bacterium, assembly GCA_028698335.1. GTDB lineage: Bacteria > Pseudomonadota > Gammaproteobacteria > Nevskiales > Nevskiaceae > Solimonas. Next base: position 362,800 of record JAQVDP010000001.1, read on the forward strand.
CAGCAGCTCCTGCGGGATCGGCAGCACGTCGACGTGCACGCTGAGCTGGTCCTGTTCGCCGCAGGCGAAGCTCCACAGCAGCGGCTTGCCGGTCGGGCGGTAGGCGATGGTGACGTCGATGACGCCGGCGAACTGGTCGCCCATCGCATTGAGGGCGAAGCTCATGCCGCCGGCCTTGGGCCGCAGCAGGTGGCGGTACGGCGACTGCCGGGCGATGCGCTTGGCCTCGCTGAAGCGCGTGCCTTCGAGGAAATTGACGACCGTGACCGGCTCGGTGCGGAAGTGCTCGCAGGCGCGGCGCGTGGTTTCCAGGTCCTGGTGGCGCAGTTCGGGATGGGCCGCGAGCTGGGCCTTGCTGTGGCGGCGCATGAACGGAAAGTCCATCGCCCAGCAGGCCTGGCCGATGATCGGCACCCAGATCAGCTCGTGCTTGAGGAAGAAGCGCAGGAACGGCACGCGGTTGTGGAAGATGTCGAACAGCAGCGGGATGTCGACCCAGGACTGGTGATTGGCGATCAGCATGTAGCTGCGCCCCGGCTGCAGCGGCGTGCGGAAATCGACCTCCCACTGCACCGCGTGGAGCAGGCGGAAGGTCAGCTTGAGGTAGCCGACCCAGCCGCGGGCGACCCACACGCAGTAGCGACTGCAGCCGCGCCGCAGCGGTTCGTACGGAATCGGCTTGAGCAGCACGCCGGGCAGCAGCACGATGAACGCGGCGACGGTGATCGCCAGGACCGCGGTTGACGTCATCAATCCCACCACCACCGGTGGGAAAATCACAGAGAACATCGCCTGACCTCGCTATTCCTGAGCGTGATACGTCGGGCTCAGCGCTCGAACGGCCTCCACCATGGCTGCTGCATGTTCCGGCGGGGTCTGCTGCAGAATGCCGTGCCCCAGGTTGAAGATATGACCGTTGCCGTGCCCGTATGATTCCAGTACGCGCGCAACGGCTGCTTCGATGCGCGCCGGCTGCGCCAGCAGCACGGTCGGATCCAGATTGCCCTGCAGGGCCACGCGGTCGCCGACGCGGGCGCGTGCCGTCGCCAGATCGATGGTCCAGTCCACGCCCAGCGCGTCACAGCCGGTCTGCGCCATCACCTCCAGATGCTGGCCGCCGTTCTTGGTGAACAGGATCACCGGAATCTGCGGCGCCACGCGCTTGAGGTGCTCGACGATGCGCGCCATCGGTTCGAGCGAGAACTGCAGGTAGTCGGCCGGAGCGAGCACGCCGCCCCAGGTGTCGAAGATCATCAGCGCGTCTGCGCCGGCGCGGACCTGGGCGTCCAGGTACAGGCTGACCGACGCGGACAGCTTCGCCAGCAGCGTGTCGAGCATTTCCGGCGAGTCGTAGGCCATGCGCTTGATCAGCGAAAAGTCCGAGCCACCCGCGCCTTCGACCATGTAGGTCGCCAGCGTCCACGGGCTGCCGGAGAAGCCGATCAGCGGCAGGCGGTTGCCGAGCGCGCCGCGGATGGTGCGGACCGCGTCCATCACGTAGCGCAGGTCGGTTTCCGGATCGGGGATGCCGAGGTTCTCGATCGCGCGCGCGTCGCGCAGCGGCCGTTCGAACACCGGGCCCTCGCCCTGCTTGAACTCCAGGCCCAGGCCCATCGCGTCCGGGATCGTGAGGATGTCCGAGAACAGGATCGCCGCGTCGAGTCCGTAGCGCTCCAGCGGCTGCATCGTGACTTCGCAGCACAGTTCCGGATTGCGGCACAGGCTCATGAAGTCGCCGGCCTTGGCGCGGCTGGCGCGGTACTCGGGCAGGTAGCGCCCGGCCTGGCGCATCATCCAGACCGGCGTACGGTCGACGGGCTCGCGCTTCAGCGCGCGCAGGAACAGATCGTTATCGAGGGTGCGGGTTTCGGTCATGGTGCGATCACCTTAGCGCGAAGCGGTGTCGCGTGCTGCGAACGCGGCGGCAATTTCGGCCTGGATCGCCGCGGCCGCGGCGCAGGGATCGGCGGCGTCGCGGATCGGCCGGCCGATGACCAGGTGATCGGCGCCGGCGGCAATCGCCGCGGCCGGGGTCATGATGCGTTTCTGGTCCGCCTCGACGCGGTTCTCCACCGGGCGGATGCCGGGGGTCACGCAGACCAGCTCGTGCGGCGCCTCGGCGCGCAGACGCTCGACTTCGAGCCCGGACGAGACCACGCCGTCGCAGCCCGCCGCGAGCGCGCGACGCGCGCGCGACAGCACCAGATCGGCGATCGAGCACTGGAAGCCCAGATCCTCGATGTCGCCCTGGTCGAGGCTGGTCAGCGCCGTGACCGCCAGCACCTTGAGGTCACCGGCCTTGGCAGCGGCTGCCGCTTCCATGATCGACTGGTTGCCGTGCACGGTGCAGAAATCGGCACCGCGCTCGGCGAGGTTGCGCACCGCGCGCGCGACGGTTTCCGGAATGTCGAAGAACTTCAGGTCCACGAAGACCTTCTTCTGTTCGCTCTTGAGCCAGTCGAACAGGTCGAAGAAGCCCGGCGCCATCAGCAGCTCCAGACCGATCTTGTAGAACTGCACCGTACCGCCGAGGCGGACCACCAGTTCACGGGCCTGCGGGGCGGTCGGGAAATCCAGTGCGGCGATGAGACGGTCTTCGGTTGCGATCATGAGAGCCTGACGGAACGTTCAAGAAATCATGCGGCGACCGGCTTTGGACCGGTTGCCGCCACAAGGGTTCGGATTGTCGGCGCTGGTTGTGGCCGGCGGCAACTGTTCAGGCCGCCAGCGCGGCCTCCACCTTCGCGGCGGTCGGCGCGCCCTGCGCGCGCAGTTCCTGTGCGAACAGCGCCACGCGCCATTCCTCGATGATCCAGCGCGCCGGATGGAACGGACCCGGCAGGCGCTGCGCCAGCGGTGCGATCTGGCGGGTCAGGTCCTCGTCGCGGGCCGGCTTGTTCGGCAGGCGTTCGAGCCGGATCTGCAGGGCGCGCAGGTAGATCGGGATGCGCGACCACTGCGCCTCCGGGATGGCGGCGAGAATGCCGTCCGCGAACAGACCGTCGAGCTGGCTGCGCGCATCACCGAGCGACGCAGGCCAGCGCTCGCCGAGGCTGCGGACCCGCGCCTTGAGTTCACGGGCGAGCGTGAGCCAGTCCACCAGCTGTTCGAGGCGGCGCTGCGCCTCGATCGAGAACGCGCCGCGCTGTTCCAGCGCCTGCTGGAAGTCCACGCGGCTGCGGACCTTGCGGCCCTGTAGGACGTGATCGGCGCAGCGCTGCGCCAGGGTGTCGGCGACCCCGCCGACGTCGAGGCCGAACACCGGCGCGAGCAGGCCGAGCTTGCCGCGTGCGCTCTTGAGCAGATCCTTGCGGCGTTCGGGCATGCGCTTGAGCAGCAGCGCCCGGACCCCCGCCGCGTGGGCACGGGCGGCGACCTCGGCGGATTCGAACAGGCGCAGGTCGATCCGCTCGCCTTCGGCATGCAGGCCGGGATAGGCGCGCGCGCCGGTGGCGAGCGTCACCGACGCCGGCAGATCGTCGAAGTCCCAGTCGGACAGATCGTCGCGGCTCCACTGCCGCAGCGCGTCGTTGCCGGCCGCCGCGGTGTTGAGCGCACTGCGCGCCGCGCCGCTGTAGCGGCCGCGCAGTGCCGCCAGCGAGTCGGCGCTGCCGAGCACGACGCCCTTTTCGTTTTCGAGCAGGAAGCGCGGCCGCAGGTGGGTGTCGAGCTTGTCGGCCTCGAAGTCGTCGGCATTCAGTTCGACGCCGGTCATGTCGTGCAGCGCGCGGGCGACGCCGTCGAGCAGTTCGCCCTGTGGCAGTTCGCCGGGCGGGGGTTCCAGGCGCTGCGCGACCGCGGTCGCGAACTCGGCCGCCGGTGTGCACGAGCGCCGCAGCCGGTTGGGCAGTGTGCGGATCAGCGCCTCGATCTTGTCGGCGAGCAGACCCGGCACCAGATACTCGAACACCGCCTCCGGCAGCGCGTGCAGCTGCGCCAGCGGGATGTGGAAGCTGACGCCGTCGTGCTCGGCGCCCGGATCGTGGTGGTAGCTCAGCGCGATACGGATGCTGCCGACATCCAGGTGATCCGGGAACAGGTCGCTGACGTCGGACCGGGCGCCCGGCCGCAGCACGTCCGCCTCGGTCATGCGCAGGGCCGCGGCGCGCGACCGTCCGCTGTGGTCGCCGGCACCGGCCTTGAGCCAGCGCTTCAGCGCGGCGGTGGTGCAGATGTCCGCCGGCAGCCGGGCGTCGTACCAGTCGAAGAAATGGTCGTCGTCGGCGAGCAGGTCGGGCCGCCGCAGGCGGATCTCCTTGTCGCGGATCTGCTCGATCAGCGCGAAGTTGTGGTCGAGGAAGTCCGGCTTCTTCGGCAGATGTCCCGCGATCAGGGCCTCGCGGATGAAGATCGCGCGCGCCTCGGCCGGAAACTCGGAGCCGTAGTGGCGCGTGCGCGAGCCCAGGCTCAGGCCGAGCAGGCTGATGTTTTCCGTGGCGCCGACCTCGCCGCGCTGCGGATTCCACTGCGGATGCAGCAGCGTGCGCTTGAGCAGGTGCGCGCCGACATGTTCGAGCCAGGCCGGCTCGATCGCGGCGTTGGTGCGCGCGAACAGCCGCGAGGTCTGCGCCAGCTGCGCGCTCATCACCCACGCCGGCGCCTTCTTCGACAGCGCCGACGACGGATGCAGGTGGAAGCGGCGGCCGCGCGGACCCTGGAACTCCGGCTTGTCCGGCAGCTTCTGGCCGATGTGGTCGATCAGGCCGGCCAGCAGCGCCTGGTGCACCGGCGCGTACAGCGCGTCGAGCTGCTCGGGTTCGAAGCGCGGCGGCGCCGGGCGCCGGCCCTCGTCCGGCCGGCGTTCGCCGAGCAGGTCGCGGATCTGGCGGTACACCGCCTCCCATTCCTCCATGCGCAGGAACGAGACGAACTGCTCGCGGCAGGTCTTGCGCAGCTGGCGGTTGGACGACTCCGCGCTCCAGTCGCGCCAGCGCTGCCACAGGTTGAGCAGGGTGAAGAAGTCCGAGCGCTTGTGGCGCCACTGCGCGTGCTTCTGGCGCGCCGCGTCCTGCGCCTCGGCCGGGACCTCGTGCGGGTCCTGCACCGACAGCGCCGCGGCGAGCACGTAGATCGCCTCGGCGCAGACGCTGCCGCGCCCGGCCAGCGCGATGCGCGCGATGCGCGGGTCCAGCGGCAGCCGCGCCAGCTCGCGCCCGCGATCGGTCAGGCGCCCGTCCTCGTCGAAGGCGCCGAGCGTCTGCAGCACCCGGTAGGCCTCGTTGACGTGGCGGCCTTCGGGCGGGTCGACCCACGGGAAGTCGTCGACGCGGCCGAGCCCGAGCGCCGCCATCTGCAGGATCACGCCGGCCAGGTTCGCGCGCTTGATCTCCGGATCGGTGAACGCGGCGCGCCCGCCGAAGTCGTCGGCGTCGTAGAGGCGGATGCAGACGCCGGGGCCGAGGCGCCCGCAGCGCCCGGCGCGCTGGTTGGCGGCGGCCTGTGACACCGGCTCGATCTGCAGCTGCTGCACACCGGTGCGGGGCGCGTAACGGTTGATGCGCGCGGTGCCGGTGTCGATCACGTAGCGGATGCCCGGCACCGTCAGCGAGGTCTCGGCGACGTTGGTCGCCAGCACGATGCGCGGCCTGCGCGCCCGCGTGAACACCTGGTCCTGGGCGGTCGCGGCGAGGCGCGAATACAGCGGCAGCACCTCGGCCTGCGGATGGCGGCCGGACAGCACGCGCGCGGCGTCGCGGATCTCACGCTCGCCGGGCAGGAACACCAGGATGTCGCCGGGGCCGTGACGCCACAGTTCGGTGACCGCGTCGGCGATCGCGCCTTCCTGGTCGACGTCGTCGGCCGGCGGGCGGTAGCGGGTCTCGACCGGATAGGTGCGCCCGGACACCTCGACGATCGGCGCATCGCCGAAGTGCTTCGACAGGCGCTCCGGATCGAGCGTCGCCGAGGTCACGATGATCTTCAGGTCCGGCCGTTGCGGCAGGATGCGCTTGAGCCAGCCGAGCAGGAAGTCGATGTTGAGGCTGCGCTCGTGGGCCTCGTCGATGATGATCGTGTCGTAGGCGCTGAGCAGATGGTCGCGGCCGAGCTCGGCGAGCAGGATGCCGTCGGTCATCAGCTTGACCAGCGAGCGTTCCGAGACGCGGCGGTCGAAGCGCGTTTCGTAGCCGACGAGTTCGCCGATGCGGGTGTCGAGTTCCTGCGCGATGCGGTTGGCGACGCTGCGCGCGGCGAGCCGGCGCGGCTGGGTATGGCCGATCAGGCCGCGCTGGCCGCGGCCGAGTTCCAGGCACAGTTTGGGCAGCTGCGTGGTCTTGCCCGAGCCGGTCTCGCCGCAGACCACCACCACCTGGTGCGCGCGGATCAGTTCCAGCAGCTCCTCGCGCGCCTGGACGACCGGCAGCTCCTCCGGATAGCGGATCCCGGCCGGTTTCAGGCGGGCGCGGTTCTCGGCGCGCAGCCTGGCCGCCTCCAGATCGCGCAGGAACCGCGGGCCGTCGAAACGGCGCGGGCGCGCCGACGCGAGCTGGCGACGCAGGCGTGCCAGGTCACGGATCAGCAGGTGTTCGGCGGCGCTGTCGAGCTGCGCGCGCAGAGAGCCAAGATCGGTCAACGCGAGGGAATCGGTACGGCGAAACCGCACATGATACCGAAAGCCCCGCCGGCCTCACCGCCGGCGCGACCCGCCGCCACGCGGTCAGTCGGCGACCGGCGACTCCGGCACCAGCCCGAGCTGCGATTCGAGTTCGCCGACCCGTGCTTCCAGCGCCTCGATCCGCGCCAGCAGCTCGGCGGTGGCGGCACGCGGCGCGCCGCCGCCGGCCGCGATTTCGGCCGGCGCCGGGTCGAACGGCACCGACTCGGGTTCGCCGCAGAGCGTGTGCGCGTAGCGCGTGGCGGCCTGCCCCGGCGCGCGCGGCAGCTGCACCGCGAGCGGGCGGGCGCGGTCAGCCAGATCCTGCAGCGCGTCGGTGACGCCGGCGGCGTCCTCGGGGCCGCCCAGCGGCGCGGCGTGGGCGCGCAGCTCGGCGATGGTCTGCGGGCCGCGCAGCATCAGCGTGACCAGCACCGCCATCGTGTCCGGCTTCAGCAGCATCTGGTGCATGAACTGGTGGCGCCACTTCTGCGCGCGGGCGCTGAAGCTGTCGCGGGTGATCAGCTTGAGTTCCTCGAGCCGGTTCAGGGCGCCGCCGGTCTGGCCCTCGGTCAGGCTCATCACCGGACTGCGCGAGGTCTTCTGATTGGCCGCGAGCATGATCGCGTTGGCGGTCATCGGGTAGTACTGCGGGGTCGTGATCGATTTCTCGACCAGCGCGGCGACGATGCGCGCCTCTTCGGGGCTCAGCAGCAGTTCGGACATGTCGGCTCTCCGCGGGGTCGGCCGCCTGCCGCGGCGGCCGCCAAATCAAACCAGGGGGCGGATCGTAGCCGGCGCCGCGGGCCGCCGCCAGCTGACGCATCCGCCGTCAGCGATAGAGATAGTCCCGCGTCAGCGGCAGGCGATCGAGCCGGCGCGTGAACTGGGCGTGGAACACCACCAGATCGCCGGCGACGAAACAGGCCTCGCTGGCGAGCAGATAGAAGCGCCACATGCGCACGAAGCGGGCGTCCAGCCCCGCCGGCAGGGTGTCCCGCGCGGCCTCGAAACGGCGGTGCCACTCGGCCAGCGTGTGCGCGTAGTGATGGCGCCAGACCTCGAAGTCGGTCAGGTACAGCGGCGTCGCCTCCGCCGCGGTGGTCAGCTCCGACGCCGCCGGAATGTAGCCGCCGGGAAAGATGTACTTGTCGATCCACGGATTGCAGCGGCCCGGCGGCGACAGCCGGCCGATCGTGTGCAGCAGCGCGGTGCCGTCGTCGGCGAGCCGCTCGGCCAGATGTTCGAAGAACGTCGGATACTGTGGCCGCCCGACGTGTTCGAACATGCCGACGCTGACCACCGCGTCGTAGCGCCCGCGCGTGTCGCGATAGTCCTCGAGCCTGAACTCGACCCGGTCTTCGAGCCCGCGCTCGCACGCGCGTCGGCGCGCCACTTCGAGCTGGGCGGACGACAGCGTGATGCCGGTGACCCGCGCGTGATGATGCTCGGCCAGATACATCGCCAGGCTGCCCCAGCCGCAGCCGATGTCGAGCACGCGCGCGCCGCTGCGCAGATCCAGCTTGCGGGCGATCAGCGCGCACTTGGCCTGCTGCGCCTGCTCCAGGTCCATGTGCGGATCGCGGAAGTACGCGCAGGAGTAATGCAGGTCCGCATCGAGGAAACGCCGGTACAGTTCGTAGTCGACGTTGTAGTGATGCGCGGCACGGCGCTCGCTGCTGCGCGGTGTGTTGAATTCGCGCAGGTAGCCGGCCAGCCGCTGCAGGCGCTGCAGGCGCGCGTGATGCTCGATGTGCGTGGACAGCCCGATGGCGACGCCGAGGACCTGTCGCAGGTCGCCGTCCTCCGGCTCCCATTCGCCGTCGACATAGGTCTCGCCGAACCCCAGCGCGGGATTGCGCAGGATCCGCAGCAGCGTGCGGCGTCCGCGCAGCCGGACCCGGACGTGAGGGTCTCCGCTGCCGATCGTCCACGACGATCCGCGTGCTGTGGCGAATTCGATCGTCCCCTTCCCGAATCCGCGGCCGATGCGATCGAGGAGGCCCTGCATGGGGACCATTCTGACGATGCCGCCAGCCGATGTTCAAGCCCGTTTGAACATCGCAAACGGGCCGGAGGATCAGCGCCCGGGCAGCGGTGGCGGCGCTGATTGCAGCGCGGACGCCGCGGTGCGGTCGAGCTTCAGCGCCACGCCGGTGCGGGCATGCGCGGATGCCTGCCCGAGCAGCCACACCAGGGTGTCGGCGGCCTCGACCGTGTCCATGCCGTCGGCATGGATGTTGGAGATGCAGTTGCGCTCGGCGTCGACGCGGCCGACGCGCGGCTGCCAGGTCAAATAGATGCCGAGGCTCTCGGCCACCGACAGCCCCGGACGTTCGCCGATCAGCACCGCGACCATGCGCGCGCCGAGCTGCCGGCCGATCTCGTCGCCGAGCGCGACGCGTGCCTGCGTGGCGATGACGACCGGCGCGACGCGCCAGTTCGGCAGGCGCTGCAGCAGGCGGTGGACCAGCGCCGGCGCGGTCCGCATCACCGCGTTCGGCGACAGGCCGTCGGCGATCACCAGCGCCAGATCCCAGTCGCCCCGTGCGGCGTCGAGCGCCGCCAGATCCTCCGGCGCGACGCGGCGGCCGAGGTCCGGGCGCCGCAGGTAGCGCGCGCGATCCGGAACCCGCGAGCGCACCTGCAGGCAGGGCAGCGGCGCCAGCGCCGCGCTCAGCGCGTCCACGTCCAGCGCGGCGTGCACGGCGTCGCGCGCGCGGCTGTGCGCGGCCTGGAAGTCCAGCAGCGCGCCGGTGGGCAGGGCGTCGCCGGCGCGGCCGACGCCGATGCGCGCCGGTGTCGCCGCCCGCAGGCGTGCGAAGGGATCGGCGACGGGCTTCGGGCCGTCGCTCATGTCTGCGGCCCGGCCGCGAGCAGGCGCTGCAACGCCGGGTGATCGGCGCCCGGCGGCGGCAGCCGGCCTGCGCCGTCCGCCAGCTGCATGCGCTGCAGCCAGGCCTCGAACTCGGGCGCGGGGCGGCGCCCCAGCAGGTGCCGCAGCGCGAGCACGTCGTGATACGACAGGCTCTGGTAGCCGAGCATGACGTCGTCCGCGCCCGGCACCGCGATCAGGAAATTCACCCCGGCGTTGCCGAGCAGCAGCGCGAGCGTGTCCATGTCGTCCTGGTCCGCCTCGGCGTGATTGGTGTAGCAGACGTCCACGCCCATCGGCAGTCCGAGCAGCTTGCCGCAGAAATGGTCCTCGAGTCCGGCGCGGATGATCTGCTTGGCGTCGTACAGGTATTCCGGCCCGATGAAGCCGACCACGGTATTGACCAGCAGCGGTTCGAAGGCCCGTGCCACCGCGTAGCTGCGCGCCTCCAGGGTCTGCTGGTCGACGCCGTGGTGGGCGTCGGCGGACAGCGCACTGCCCTGCCCGGTCTCGAAGTACATGACATTGTCGCCGACGCTGCCGCGGCGCAGCGAGCGGGCCGCGTCCAGACCCTCGTGGAGCACGCCCAGATCGATGCCGAAGGCGCGGTTGGCCGCCTCGGTGCCGGCGATCGACTGGAACACCAGATCCAGCGGCGCGCCGCGCTCGATCGCCTGGATGCTGGTGGTCACGTGCGCCAGCACGCAGGTCTGGGTGGGGATGTCGAGGCGCGTCCGCAGGGCGTCGAGCACCTGCAGCAGGCGGATCGTGTCCGGCAGGCTGTCGCTGACCGGATTGACCCCGATCACCGCATCGCCGATGCCGAACAGCAGGCCGTCGAGGGTCGACGCGGCGACGCCGAGCGGATCGTCGGTCGGATGGTTCGGCTGCAGGCGGCTGCCGAGCCGCCCCGGCAGGCCCTGGGTGTTGCGGAACGCCGTGACCGTGCGGCACTTGGCGGCGACCGCGATCAGGTCCTGGTGGCGCATCAGCTTGGACACCGCCGCGACCATCTCGGGCGTGAGCCCCGGCGCCAGCGCCGCCAGCACCTCCGGCGTCGCCGCGTAGGACAGCAGCCAGTCGCGGAACTGGCCGACGCTCAGGTCCGCAACCGGCGCGAAGGCGCCGGCATCGTGGCCGTCCAGGATCAGGCGCGTGACCTCGTCGTCCTCGTAGGGGATCAGCGGCACTTCGAGGAAATGCCGCAGCGGCAGTTCCGCCAGCGCGTAGCGCGCCGCCACCCGCGCCTCGTCGGACGGCGCGGCGATGCCGGCGAGTTCATCGCCCGAGCGGCGCGGCGACGCGCAGGCCAGCAGCGACCTGAGGTCCTCGAAACGGTAGGCGCTGATGCCGATTCGGCTCTGGTAGGCCACGCAGCCGGTCCCCGGAAATGCGGTCCGGATCACTTTGCATGATTCCTGCCAGCCGCGTCACCGCGCCTGCAATCCGGGTCCGGCAAACTCCTTGCTTCGGATGCGGTCGAACCCGCGCGCCCACCGCCCCACCCGCATGCACGCCTTCGCACGTTCCATCACCGACTTCGGCAACAGCGGCCTGCTGCTGGTCCTGTCCCTGCTGATCGGCCTGTGGCTGGCCGTCACCCACGGCCGGCGCGAGGCCGCGACGTGGCTGCTCGTGGTCGGCGCCTGCGCGCTGGTGCTGGCGCTGAGCAAGCTCTACTTCCGCGCCTGCCCGGTCGGCGACTGGCAGCTGCGCAGCCCCAGCGGGCATGCCGGATTCAGCGCGCTGGTCTACGGCGGCTTCGTCTACTGCGCCACCGTCCGCGAGGTCCGCTGGAGCGACTGGGCGCTGCGCCTCGCCGCCGCGCTGCTGATCGGCCTGATCGCCTGGTCGCGGGTCACGCTGCGGTCCCACAGCTGGGTCGAGGCCGTGCTCGGCTCCGGCATCGGCCTCGCGGCGTTGGCGCTGTTCGTCGCCTGCGGCCGCACGCGCACGCCCATGCCCCGGCACCTGACCCTCGTCCTGCTCGCCGTTCCGCTGCTGTTATGGGTATCGATGCACGGCCTGCCGCTGAACATCGAACCCCTGCTCGCGCGCTGGGCGCGCTGGCTCGGCGCGCATGTGCTGAGCTGCTGAGCGGCATGTCATCCGGCATTTTTATCCGGCATCAACCGGACTTCCGATGCCAGGACCCTGTCCAATCAGGCAGGTGGTGTTCTGAACAGCGCTGAGGCACGCTCTCCGGTATCGGTATAAATCTAGTTAGATGCCGTTTGGCGGCAGAGGGGGAGGGCACGATGAAAATAAAAGCGATAACCGTAAATCGGTTCCGCGGCTACTCAAACCCAGTAACG